>CAWILK010000010.1:0-339963 GCA_963836845.1 uncultured Alphaproteobacteria bacterium
CATTGAGCGCCACCCGCGCAAGAAGCTGGAGCCGAGTGCAGAAAGGCTGCTTGGCGTGCTGCATCGCTAGGGTGACGAGGCAGTCAAGGCCGGCCGCAAGATCACGCGGATTGCACTGGCCTTCGAAGCCGGTCGCGACGGCTTCTGGTTGGCGCGCTGGCTTGAGGGCGCGCGAGGTGGAGGCGCATGTGATCCATCCCTCGAGCGTCGCGGTATCGCGGGAACATCGCCGAGCCAAGGCCGACCGGCTCGACACCGAGTTACTGAAGCGGGGGTTCTTGGGGTGGCTGCGTGGGGAACGGGGCCACTGCACCATGGCGCGCATCCCGACGATTGTCGAAGAGGACGCCAAGCGGCCTAATCGAGAGCGCGAGTGCCTGGTCAGGGAGTGCACGCGGATCGCCAACCGAATGAAGGGCTACCCTGGCTCGGCTGGGCATTCGTAATTTCAAACCAACGCTGCGCAAGGCGCCGGAGCGTCTTGCAACAGTACACACCCCAGAGGGCGTGCCGCTGCCGCCGAATGTCTCGGCCGAGTTGCAGCGCGATATGGCGCGGCTGGGCTTCGTCCTCAACCAGATCAGGGAAATCGAGGAGGCTCGCCAGAAACGATTAGAGCAGGAGCCGGAGACCGGGCCACACGCCATGGTACGGCACCTGGCTCGGGTCGTCGGCGTCGGCATTGAAACAGCAGACATGCTGGTCCATGAGGTGCTCTCGCGGCCAATGCGCGACCGAAAAGCAGTGGCGCGCTACGCTGGCCTGACCGGCTCGCCGGACGAGAGCGGCACGAAGCGGCGGGAACAAGGGCTCGCCAGAGCAGGCAATGCGCGGGTCCGCCGCGGCATGATCCAGCTCGCCTGGCGTTTTCTGATCTCTTTCAGAAGGAAAGCACACTAGCACTGTGGTACCGGGCCCGCACTGCCGATTACCCCACGGCAGTAACGCCCCAGTGCAACTAATGGCCGGGGCTGTTGCGATTGAGACCAAGCGTTTTGTGAGGAAAGGCCAGGGTTTCTGCGGGTCTCGGTGGTCTCCGCACCCTCTTTTGACGCCCATTTTTAGGATCACATCGGAGGCGTGTTGACCCAGGGTCCGCGCGAGGCAACATCGCGTCGAGCACAGTCCGGGTCTTCCCTTTTACTGCTTCAATCGAGCGAGTCAAACACCGCCACTCAACAGCCAGAGAGCCTGCTGCTGAGCCTCGTTTGCCATGTCGTCGTCATAAACCGCGCGGCCCCCTTCTCTCTTGCCGCCATGTGCAAATTTACGGAGCGGGAAGCACAAGACCGTCTTCGTCGGGATTTGATCCCGCGTATGCAGGATGGCGGCTTTCGTTAAGGGTTTTGGGACGCCTGCCAGGCGCAGGCGTGAGGGGATGCACGGAGGCAGGCGTCCGAAAATACTCGAGGGAGGAAACCGCGGGGGGAGTTCGCACCGAGGCGGGTGTCGATCTATGGGGAATTTGCCGCCGCTGCCACATCTCCGCTCGCACCGGCGGGAGAATCAGCCAATGGGGGAGGCGGTGGCGGCAAACGGCATAAATAGCGAGAAGCCGATCCGCATCAAAATGATGCCGCCGACGATCCGCACCATGCTAAGCGGCACCTCGAAGATCTCCAGCAGCAGCGTGCCAAAGATCAGGAAGAAGAACATCAGCAACGCGGCATAGGTACATGCCCGCCGTGCAATCAGCCGATGCGCCCGCTCGTCCTTGCCTTCCAGCAGCCGGAGAAACACCGGCAGAAATTTCGAGCGGGTTGATGATCGCCAGCAGCGTGCTAAAGGTGCTGACGAACAGAGTTGCGGCCTGGTTGATTGTCTCTCCTCTTAGAGGCTTGTAGCATTTTGCGGCGCCCCCCCCAGGAGCCCTTATCGCAGCGAGGCCCCGTCCGGACCCTCGGACGCGTCGCCGGACTGCAATTCACCAGCCCGCAAATTTCGTCAAATCGGCATAGCCGGCCGAGAATCGAGACGCCTATGACCACGGCCGATCCTTCCAACCGTTCCGGAAACGAGGAAATAAATGAAGACCTTCCTTTGCACAGCGCGGCTCGGACGTTGCACCCTGCTCGTCGCGTCGGCCGCGCTCTCGGCGCTTTTCCTAGGGGTGTGGACGACGTCCGCACACGCCACAGGACTTGAGTGCCCGGAACATTGGTCAAGGGGTGCCCGAGGTTACGAGCGACCCGGCGCGAGCCAAACTCGCTGCTTGGCGGCGCGGGCCCCGATCTCGCCAATGAGATCGGCGAGCTGATCAATCAGGTGCAGCTGAAAGAGCCCGCCATCTCCAATGCAGACCTGACAAACGGGCTGATTGCCGCCTATTGCCCGCTGGTTGCCCAAGCGCCGGGGCTGACCAGTGCGCAGCGCTGGAGCCAGATGCATCGGTTTGTGCAGGTGCTTCAGCAGAAATCGCCGCGAACGACCCTGCCGCCGGGATCGATGATCATTGTCGATGTACCGGTGCCGCCCACGGTCTACCGCCAACTCAGGAGCCAGGCCGCTGCCGCCGGTCAGACACCGGCGCAATTCATGGGGTCCATCCTCGCCGTCGCCGCCGGGAAGTAGGCGCTCGGGCGTGAGGGGAGGAGACCGACTGATCGTAGACGTCGGGGATTAGGCCGCCTTGAGGAGACGCAGTTGCCGATCGAGAACAAATATATGGCGATTGCCGCTGCCGTGGGGTTCTTGCTGATGCTCTGGCTGACCGATGGCAGCATGATCGCCGCGTTTGGGGTCTTGGCACTGATAGCCGGGATCGGGTGGGCAGTTCGCCGCCTTCGACAATGACAGCACCACAATCGGCGCGCTCGTAATCGCCTCATTGCCGCGTTGTGGCCCGATCGCTGGGCGCGGCGCGTCTGGTTGGGGTGGTCCTGGCTGGCGCCCTCGTCTGCGATCATCGCATGCGTTTACCTTACTTTTCCTTGGTTTCGGCTTTAGGTGGCGCGGGTGAATGTCGCCAAATCTGGAAATTCGTGTTCAGCGCGTGAGACGGTGGATGGGAAGCGCGATTGGACGGTTATCAGCCTGAGAAGCCATTGGAAGAGAACCCTCTCCTTCGAGTAGCCTCGCCGAAATTGGGATCGAAAAGCCGGGAGGGCAATCATGTCACACTTCTCGATTGGCACCCGAGCGCTGACCGTAATCTTCCTGGCATGCGGGCTGGCCGAGGCCCGCCCGCTGAATGTACGCGATTCCTCTCCCGCAGCAGAGGCGATCGTCGACGGCCGCAACGCGCAGTATGTCGTTCGCTTCGACGGTTGGGTCGATCATGGGGCCTCCCAGATGGACATCACCGAAAACGGAAAGGTTGTCGAGCCACTCGTTCCAACCCGGGACAGCGAGCCCGATGTTCTGGCCGCCTCGGCCACTGCATTGGCTCCGGGCCGATACCAGCTCCATTGGCATGCGAAATCGGTTCCTGACGGCGATTTCTCGGACGGGTTCATTCCTTTCACGGTCGCGCGGTGATTTCGGTCAAAGTTATGGTCCACCGCCCTGCCGCGATCGAGCGCAGCAAATTCTATGGCGGCCGCGCGTTGAGCGCCAATCCGGCCGGGGCATCGTCAAATTAACTTGCCGCGATCCAAGAAGCCCAAAGCAGGACGCGCGATTAGGCCGCCGCGACTGCATTCCGCCATTCATTGGCCGCCTCAGCCCGGAAGACCCGCAGCGTCGATCGCGAGATGAGATGCCGCTGAAGGTTGTTCTGAGCTCCGTATGAGCGCAACTATTCGCCGGCCCTGTTGCGTTTGCGATCTGGAGTTTTTGGGGTAGTTTTCCCGAGAAAATCCCGGCGTAGAGCGGGTTTCGAAGCCTGCTTGCATCGAACTTGCTCCGTGTCATTACCGCGCCGTAATTTTGCACTATATATGTACTGTTTTTGGGCGATTCATTCGCCGTTTAGTTGAATTTGATTTCGATGTATAATCGTGAGGAAAATAATGGCGGGACGAAGGGGGGCGCCCACAGGCCGATGCCAGGGCTGTAATCATCCTGAACGTGTGCGGATCGAGCGGTTTCTGGCGGCGGGTGCCTCGATCAAGGGAGCTGCTCGCAAATTTGCGATCGATTATCACGCATTGCGCCGGCACTGGAGGAACCACGTTTCGGCCGAAGCCCGCGCCACCTATGTGGCGGGCGCCGGGGCCACCAAAGATCAGCTCGAGGCGATCGTCGCGGATAAGTCTTTGGCGCTGGTAGATCATTACCGGATTGTTCGCGGTGGGCTCTACAAAGGCTTTACCGCGGCTGCCGAGCTGGGAGACAGCAATTCCTTGGCGCTGTTATCGGGGCGGCTGCACGAGAATTTCCGGGATTGCGGGCGACTAACCGGCGAGCTGCAGCGCGGTCCGCTGCTGAATATCCAGAACAACATTCTGGTCAATCCCGATTACACGCGAGCGATCGCCCGGATCGTCAGTGCGGTGGCGCCCTATCCGGAAGCGCGAGAAGCCGTGATCGCGGCGCTGCGCGATCTCGATGCCGAGAGCGCTTCGCGGCCTGCGCTTACCGATCGTCGCGATGAGCGAGCCGAGAATGGCTGATTCCTTTGCCGCGCAGCTCGCCGATGCGCTGGAGGCTTCCTGGCCGGCGATCGCGCGACCAAACCAGCTGCCGCCCCCAGGAAACTGGCAAGTTTGGTTGTTGCTCGCGGGCCGGGGTTTTGGCAAGACCCGGACCTTGGCGGAATGGGTGTGCCAGCAGGCGGCATCCGGCCAGGCCGGCAGGATCGCCCTGGTCGCGGCCACCGCCGCCGATGCGCGCGATGTCTTGGTCGAAGGACAAAGCGGCATTTTGGCGGTGTCGCCGCCCTGGTTCCGGCCGGTCTACGAGCCCTCGAAACGACGGCTGAGTTGGCCTAACGGCGCGATCGCCACGACCTTTAGTGCCGAGGAGCCGGAACGGCTGCGCGGGCCTCAGCACGATGCCGCGGTATGCGATGAATTGGGGTCGTGGTCACGGCCGGAGACTTGGGACATGCTGCAGTTCGGGTTGCGACTGGGGCGTCACCCGCGCTGTCTGGTGGCAACGACGCCGCGGCCGACCAAGCTGATCCGCGAGTTGCTCGCCGGCGAAGGCCGTGATGTCGTGGTGACTCGAGGCTCGACTTACGAAAATCGGGAAAATCTGGCAGCCGGGTTCTTCGACCAGATCATCCGCAAATACGAAGGCACGCGGCTGGGTCGGCAAGAACTCAACGCCGAACTGCTCGAGGACACACCAGGCGCGTTGTGGAACCAGGCGATGATCGATGCCGCGCGGGTAGCGGCAGCTCCACACCTGGCGAGGATCGTGGTCGCGATCGATCCCGCGGTGACCTCGGGTGAAGATGCCGATGAAACCGGCATCATCGTCGTCGGAAAGGATCACC
This sequence comes from uncultured Alphaproteobacteria bacterium, assembly GCA_963836845.1. Taxonomy (GTDB): domain Bacteria; phylum Pseudomonadota; class Alphaproteobacteria; order ATCC43930; family CGMCC-115725; genus AP-15. Next base: position 5,381 of record CAWILK010000010.1, read on the forward strand.
AGGGTCACGGCTATGTGCTTGCCGACGCCTCGGGAAAGCATCAGCCAGTCGAATGGGCGAGGATCGCCGTCGCGGCATATCGGGCACACCATGCCGACCGCATTGTCGCGGAGCGCAACAATGGTGGCGCGATGGTCGAGGCGACGATCCGAATGGTCGACGGCAATGTGCCGGTCACGACCGTTTGGGCCAGCCGCGGGAAAACAGCGCGCGCCGAACCGGTCTCGGCGCTCTATGAGCAGGGCAGGGTCCACCACATCGGCACTTTCTCCAAGCTGGAGGACCAGATGTGCGCCTTCACGTCGGATTTTGACCGGGCTCGGGCAGGCTACTCGCCGGACCGCCTGGATGCGCTGGTCTGGGCCTTAACGGATTTGTTGATCCAGCCGATGAACGGCTGGGGGTGGTACGAGCTGCAACGCCAGCGGGCCGAGGAAGCTATCGCGGGCAACAAACCGCCGCCGGAAGATCCCGACCATATTCCCTGGGCTCCGGGCTGTGTCGAATACGAGCAGGCGATGCGGGAGCGCGAAGAGCGCCAGCGCAAGGCCGAAGAGGCCAGGATCGCGCAGCAGCAGGCCGAGGCCGCCGCAGCGCAAGCACAACAGGTTCACGATTTCAGAGCGCGGTTCCCTTAAACCCGGATCGATCGCCACATCCCGACCGGGGCTGGGCCTCAAGCCACGCTATAATCCCTTTTCAGTGCAAAATTTTGGCGCGGTAATGGCAGGGAGCAAGTTCGCTGCGGCAGACCTCGAAACCCGCTCTGCACCTGGTTTTTCTTGAGAAACCTACGATCGCGTCCCTTGGGGCGGTGTAGGAGCTGTGGGTAAGTGGCCCGCCGCAGCGACCGCCACAGAGTCTGGCGGCGGCGTGCCACTTATCCACAGCGGGGTCATCGCGGATCTTCGGTAGGGTTTGGTCGCTGAACCGTAACCGAACCAAGGACCCGACGATGACCGACGAGATGATGAGCCTTCGCACGTTGCTGGAGAAGAGCTCGGATGCTGATTTGCTGCGCGAGATGGTCGGTTTTGCCGCGCAACGACTGATGGACCTGGAAGTCGAGAGCCTGACCGGCGCCGCGCATGGGGCGCCGCCCGGAGCGAACAATTATCGCACCGGCTGTCGCGACCGGGTCTGGGAGACCCGCGCGGGGGCCGTCGAACTGCGCATCCCGAAGCTGCGCAAGAGCAGTTATTTCCCGGCCTGTCTGGAACCGCGCCGCATGGCTGAGAAGGCGCTCAGCGCGGTGATCCAGGAGGCTTATGTCCAGGGCGTATCGACGCTTCGCACAGCATATTAAGAGTGCGACGCGGCCGGGCCGATGCGAAGGCCATGCATCCGGCAGCGGGAGGCCGGCAACGCCACGCCCTGATGGTCATCGAAACGCGACGCTGGGTTACCTGCAAATTAGGCGATTAGGCGACGATCTCGTCCCCGAGGCTCTGCTACCCAGATCGCTACCCAATCTAGGCAAGGCTCGATTTCGGGTTGGTCGCTTCTTCGTGTAACCTTGACAAAGTTGGGGCGAGTGACCGGATTTGAACCGGCGACATCCAGATCCACAATCTGGCGCTCTAACCAGCTGAGCTACACCCGCCGTCCGCGCTGGAGGTAACAATTCGGGGGCCGGCCGTCAAGCTCGGGCTTCCGCCCTGATGGAGCGCTCCCCACATCGTTCCCATGGGCTCATCCTTCGACGGCTGGCATCGGCGGGCGCTGTTGACGCCGCAGCAGATGGGCGAGGCGGACCGGCTCGCGATCGCTGGCGGCATCCGCGGCATCGAGCTGATGGAGAATGCCGGCCGCGCCGTTGCCGACGCGGTCTCGCGGCGTTGGGCGCCGCGTCCCGTCATCGTCCTGTGCGGTCCGGGGAACAACGGCGGCGACGGCTTTGTCGCAGCCCGCATCCTGGCCGGGCGCGGCTGGCCGGTGAGAGTGGCTCTGCTGGGCACCGTCGCAGCGTTGCGCGGTGACGCTGCGACGGCCGCGGGGCAGTGGGAGGGGCCGGTCGCGCCACTCGCACCCGCCGCGCTCGACGGCGCCGCATTGGTCGTCGACGGGATTTTCGGCGCAGGCTTGGCTCGCCCAGTCGACGGCGTCGCCCGGGCGGTCGTCGAAGCAGTCGGCGGGCGGGAGGCTGCCGGTTGTCGCGATCGACGTGCCGAGCGGGGTCGACGGGGCCAGCGGCGAGATCCTCGGGGTCGCGCCGCAAGCGGCGGTGACGGTCACTTTCTTCCGTATGAAGCCCGGTCACTTGCTGCTGCCGGGCCGCGGCCGTTGCGGCGAAACCGTGCTCGAGCAGATCGGCATTCCGGATACGGTCCTGGAGCGGATCGGGCCGGACACCGCGGCCAATAATCCGGGCTGGTGGCTCGGGAGCTATCCGAGGCCCGGGCTCGAAAGCCACAAATATACCCGCGGGCACGCTCTAGTGGCCGGCGGCGCCGTGATGACCGGCGCGGCGCGGCTGGCGGCGCGCGCCGCCGCCCGGCTCGGCGCGGGGCTGGTCACGGTTGCCGCTCCCCGCGCCGCCTTTCCGATCTATGCCGCGGCGTTGACCGGCGTGATCGTCGACCCGGCCGGCGATCTCGACGAGTTCCGCGCCCTTCTCTCGGATGCCAGGCGCAATGCGGCGCTGATCGGCCCCGGCGCAGGGATCGGCGCCGAAACCCGCGACAAGACCCTGGCGATTCTCGGCGCGGGAAAGCGCGCGGTGCTCGATGCCGACGCGCTGACCTCCTTTTCGGAAGACCCGGAGACACTGTTCGAGGCGATCCGCGCGCCTTGCGTCATGACGCCTCATGCCGGCGAGTTCGCCCGGTTGTTCGACGCTGCCGGCAGCAAGCCCGAGCGGGCGCGGCGGGCGGCCCGGCAGAGCGGCGCGGTCATCCTGCTGAAGGGCGCCGATACCGTGATCGCCGCGCCGGACGGCCGGGTCGCGATCAACGCCAACGCGCCGCCGCAGCTGGCGACGGCCGGCAGCGGCGATGTCCTCGCCGGAATGGTCCTCGGCCTGCTCGCGCAGGGAATGGAGCCGTTCGCCGCCGGGGCCGCCGCGGCCTGGGTGCACGGCGCGGCCGGGTCCCGATCGGGCCCGGGGCTCGTCGCCGAGGACCTCATCGATGCGATTCCGTCGGTCCTCGGCGGTTTGGCGGATCAGGCGTTTTGAGGCGGACGCCGGCGCCCCGGCCCGGCGTTTTTGTGATTGACCTTCCGTTCTCGGTCGCGTCTCGTTCGGCGCCAGCAACTGCCCCAGAACCGCGATGACCGATCCCGCTCCAGCCGGCTTCTTCGAGGGCGTGTTCGACCGTACCCTGACCAATCTGCGCAGCGCCTGGCGCGAAATCGCCGAGTCGGCGCGCGGGGTGCTGACCGGGACGCCGCGACCCGACCTCCCCGGCGAGGATGCGAGCCGCCTTCATCAGCAGATGCTCAGGTCCTTGGACGGGCGCGCCGGAGGGGTCACGGCCCGGGCCCGCGCCGCCGATCTCGGCCGCACTTACCTGTCCCTCGACGGCGCCGGGCGCGAGCGCTTTCTTCAGCTTCTCGCCCGCGAGTTCGGCGTCGACCATGAGGAGGTCAGGCAGCGCTGCCAGGCGCTGATCGAGGCCTCGGAACCGGCGCAGCGCACGGCCGAGGAGCGGGCCCTGCGGACGGCCTTGGAGGCGCCGCGCATCACCTTGCTCCGCCAATTCAATGCCCTCCCCGAGGGGGTCAAGTTCCTCGTCGACCGGCGCGCCGAGCTGATCGAGCTGGGCCGGCACGATCCCTTGCTGAGCGATCTGGAAGACGATCTGAAACGGCTGCTCGCCAACTGGTTCGACATCGGCTTTCTCGAATTGAAGCGGATCACCTGGGAGTCCCCGGCAGCGCTCCTCGAAAAGCTGATGGTGTACGAGGCGGTGCACGAGATCCGCGGCTGGACCGATCTGAAGAACCGCCTCGACGCCGACCGCCGGTGCTTCGCCTTCTTTCATCCGCGCATGCCGGACGAACCGTTGATCTTCGTCGAGGTCGCGCTCGTCTCGGGGATGGCCGGCGACGTGCATGCCCTGCTCGACGAGGCGGCGCCGATCGGCGACCCGCAAGCCGCCGATGCCGCGATCTTCTACTCGATTTCGAACTGCCAGCGCGGTCTCGCCGGGATCAGCTTCGGCGACTTCTTGATCAAGCGGGTGGCGGACGCGTTGGCAACCGAATTGCCGCGGCTCAGGATCTTCGCGACGCTCTCGCCGGTCCCGGGCTTCACCGCCTGGCTCGAGCGCCAGAGCCGCGCTGCGGCCGGCGACCTGCTGCTGCCCGCCGAACGGTCGGCGATCGAGGGTCTCGGGGAGGAGACAAACGATCTGCTGGCCCTGCTCGGCCGCGAGGGATGGCACGAAGACCCGCGGGTCGGCGCCGTCTTGCGTGAGCCGCTGCTCCGGCTGTGCGCCCGCTATCTGGTGAGGGAACGAGCCCCCTCCGGCCGCGCTCTCGACCCGGTGGCGCATTTTCACCTCAGCAACGGGGCCCGGGTCGAGCGTCTCAATTGGCTCGGCGACGCTTCCCCCAAAGGGCTGCAGCAATCGGTAGGGATAATGGTCAACTATCTTTACCGGCTCGGCGACATCGAGGCCAATCACGAGGCCTATCGCAGCGAAGGGCGGGTCGCCGCCTCTTCTGCTCTGCGCAACCTGGCGCGAGCCGGCTGAAGCCCCGGCACGCCTGCCGGCTTGACGCCGCCCGTCTATGTGGCCGCCCGTCTATGTTGCGGCTGGGCTTTGTGCTAGAAACCGCTCGCGGACGGGTTGGACCAGCCGCTTCGATGGTTGCAGCGGCGGGCGTGGCGGAATTGGCAGACGCACTGGATTTAGGTTCCAGCGATGTAAATCGTGGGGGTTCAAATCCCCCCGCCCGCACCAAGGCGTGACGAGATGTTCCGAACCACAGGCCCCTTTTGATGCAAATCACTGAAACCAGTTCCGACGGGCTCAAGCACGAATTCCGCATCGTCGTGCCCGCCGGGGAGCTCGAGGAGAAGGTCACCAACCGGCTGGGCGAGATCGGCCGGTCCATCACCCTGCCGGGCTTCCGCCCGGGCAGGGTGCCGATGCAGATCCTGCGCCGGCGCTTCGGCCCCTCGGTGCTCGGCGAAGTGCTGGAGAGCACTGTCCAGGGAAGTTCCGCCGAGGCCATCCGCGACGCCAATTTGCGGCCGGCCTTGCCGCCAAAGGTGGACATCGTCTCGTTCAGCGAGGGCGCCGATCTCGAATACAAGATGTCGCTCGAGGTCCTGCCCGAAATTTCCGAGCCGAGCTTTGCCGATCTCGAGATCGAGCGGCTCGTTGTCGAGGTGCCGGAAGCCGATATCGATCGGGCGATCGAGCGAATCGCAGAGCAGCAGCGGAAATCGGAGGCCGTCGAGCGCCCCGCGGAAAACGGCGACATCATCGTCGTCGACGTCGAGGGCCGTGTCGGCGAGCAGGAGATCCCAGGGGCCAGCGGCAAGGATCGCCAAATCGCCCTCGGCTCGGGCAATTTCATCCCCGGATTCGAGGACCAGCTGATCGGCGCCAGCGCCGGCGAGCACCGGACGGTCCGCGTCACCTTCCCCGAGGACTATGCGGTTCCGGAGTTTGCTGCAAAGGAGGCGGTGTTCGAGGTCGATGTGAAGGAGGTGCGCGGGCGCTTGCCGATCGTCCTGGACGACGAATTGGGCAAGGCGGTGGGGCTCGAAAGCCTCGCCGAGCTGCGTCAGGAGGTGCGGCAGCAGATGCAGCGCGACTACGACGCGGCTTCACGGCTCCGGCTCAAACGCGCATTGCTCGACAAGCTGGCCGAAGCTTGTGATTTCCCGGTCCCGCCCGGCATGGTGGATCTGGAGTTCGACAATATCTGGAAGCAGCATCGGGCGGAGCATGAACAGGAGAGAACAGCCCGGCCGGAAGCCATCGGCTCCGATGAGGCCCCTGCGGGAAGCGAGGCGCCGCAGGCGCAAGCCCCGGCAGGCGAGGAGACCGCCGGCGGGGCGCTGCCGAGCGCCGCGGGAGCTGCGGCGGATCCGACGGTCGGTGACCAGCCACAACCCGAGAACGGCGAAAACGAGGAGGCGCTGAAGGCCGACTATCGCAGGATTGCCGAGCGCCGGGTGCGGCTCGGGCTGCTCCTTGCAGAGGTGGGGCGCGGCAACAACATAGACGTGACCCAGGACGAGCTTAACCAGGCTGTCGTCCGGGAAGCCCGCCGACACCCCGGCTACGAGCGCCAGGTCCTGGATTTTTATCGCCAGAACCCCGAAGTTGTGGCCAATTTGCGGGCGCCGATTTTCGAGGACAAGGTCGTCGATTTCATTGTCGAGCTGGCGAAGGTCGAGGAGCGGAAGGTTACCCCGCAAGAGCTGTTGAGCGCGCCGGACCCCGACGCGCCGGAACCTCGGGCGGATTGATCCTGTCGAACGCGCCGGCCACCGGCGCGGTGTGCGGAGGAGGCTGAGGATGGCCGATCATTTCGAGCAGTACATGAATAACCTGGTGCCGATGGTGGTCGAGCAGACCAACCGGGGCGAGCGCGCCTACGACATCTATTCGCGCCTGCTGAAGGAGCGAATCATCTTTCTGGTGGGTCCGGTCCACGACGCCGTCGCGAGCCTGATTTGCGCGCAGCTGCTGTTTCTCGAATCTGAGAACCCGACAAAGGACATTGCCTTTTACATCAACTCGCCGGGCGGCGTCGTGACCTCCGGGCTCGCGATCTATGACACGATGCAGTATATCCGCTCGCCGGTGTCTACGGTCTGCATTGGCCAAGCTGCCTCGATGGGATCGTTGCTGCTTTGCGCCGGAGCGAAGGGCAAGCGGTTCTCGCTGCCGAATTCGCGCATCATGATCCACCAGCCCTCGGGGGGCGCGCAGGGCCAGGCGACCGATATCGAAATTCAGGCGCGGGAAATCCTGGCGCTGCGGGCGCGGCTCAACGAGATCTATGTCAGGCACACCGGCCAGCCGCTCGAAACCATCTCCTCGGCGGTTGAGCGCGACAAGTTTCTATCGCCGATGGAGGCAAAAGAATTTGGCATCGTGGACGAGGTAGTCGAGAGCCGGCCCGGCCAGGACGAGCCGCAAAGGGGGTTCAAATAGGGGAGGGGGCGGCCGCTTGACGCGACCAGCGTTACAAACGGATCGGCTATGATTAACTGGTTGTTGATCCGCCGGGAGCACATATACTTGAGGCACCGGAGGGACGGCTGGCCGCAGCTACCCGGCTCCGGGCCGGAGCGGCGCCGCCGCGAGCCGGTCGCGGATGCGGAGCCGCCGCGGTCAAACGGCCCCGAGCACTGCTCCAGCCGGTGACGGAGTGGCGATGACCAAATCCAGCGGTGGCAACTCAAAAAACACCCTCTACTGCTCGTTCTGCGGCAAGAGCCAGCACGAGGTCAGAAAGCTGATCGCCGGGCCGACCGTGTTCATCTGCGATGAATGCGTCGAGCTGTGCATGGATATCATCCGCGAAGAGCACAAGACGACCCTGGTCAAGTCGCGCGACGGGGTGCCCGGGCCGCGCGACATCTGCAAGGTGCTCGACGATTATGTGATCGGCCAGGATCATGCCAAACGCGTGCTCTCGGTCGCGGTGCACAACCACTACAAACGCCTGGCGCACGGCGGCAAGAACAACGATGTCGAGCTCGCCAAATCCAACATCCTGCTGGTCGGCCCGACGGGGTCGGGCAAGACGCTGCTGGCGCAGACCTTGGCGCGCATCATCGACGTGCCGTTCACGATGGCGGACGCCACGACCCTGACCGAGGCGGGCTATGTCGGCGAGGATGTCGAGAATATCATCCTGAAGCTGCTGCAGGCCGCCGATTACAATGTCGAGCGCGCGCAGCGCGGGATCGTCTATATCGACGAGGTCGACAAGATCTCGCGAAAATCGGACAACCCGTCGATCACGCGCGATGTTTCCGGGGAGGGCGTCCAGCAGGCCCTGCTCAAGATCATGGAAGGCACGATCGCCTCGGTACCGCCGCAAGGCGGGCGCAAGCACCCGCAGCAGGAATTCCTGCAGGTCGACACCACCAACATCCTGTTCGTCTGCGGCGGCGCCTTTGCCGGGTTGGAGAAGATCATCGCGCAGCGTCGCCAGGGTACCTCGATCGGTTTCGGCGCCGAAGTGCGCGGGCCCGACGAGCGGAAGACCGGGGAAATCCTCAAAGATCTCGAGCCCGAGGATTTGCTGAAATTCGGCCTGATCCCGGAGTTCGTCGGGCGTCTGCCGGTCGTCGCCACGCTCGACGATCTCGACGAGGCGGTCTTGGTCGACATTCTTACCAAGCCGAAGAACGCCTTGGTCAAGCAATACCAGCGCTTGTTCGAGATGGAGGATGTCCGGCTCGAATTGAATGACGAGGCGTTGAAGGGCATCGCCCATAGGGCGATCCTGCGCAAGACCGGAGCGCGCGGGTTGCGCTCGATCATGGAAGCGATCCTTCTCGACTCGATGTTCGAATTGCCCAGCCTCGTCGGCGTCAGCGAGATCGTGATCAACCGCGAGGTCGTCGAAGGGCGGGCGAAGCCGCTTCACATCTACTCGGATCGCCGGGGCGATGTGGGGACGGGCGACTGAGCCCGCGACGCCACGCCCGGCCGGCAAAGCCTCGCGCCGACTTGACGGCAGGCTCTACGGGGCCAACCTTAGAACGGTATCCCTGTCATTGCCCTCCCGGTTTCCGGGACGGTTCTTTTGCAGATGAGGGCTTATGTTAGAAACTGCGCGCGCTGCGCTCTATCCCGTCCTCCCGCTACGCGACATCGTCGTGTTTCCGCATATGATCGTGCCGCTGTTCGTCGGCCGCGAGAAATCGGTGCGGGCGCTCGAGGACGTGATGAAGGACGACAAGCAGATCCTCCTCGTCACGCAGAAGAATGCCGCCCAGGACGATCCGGCGGCGGCGGATATCTTTACGGTGGGCACCGTGGGAACGGTGCTGCAGCTGTTGAAGCTGCCGGACGGCACCGTCAAAGTGCTCGTCGAGGGCGGGCAGCGCGCCCGCATCGTGCGCTTCGCCGAGAACGAGGCGTTCTTCCAGGCCTATGCCGACACTCTCGGCGAGAATTCCGGCGAGCAGCAGGAGACCGAGGCGCTGGCGCGCACCGTCGTCTCCCAGTTCGAGCAGTACATCAAGCTCAACAAGAAAATCCCGCCCGAGGTGCTCGTCTCGATCAATCAGATCGAGGAGCCGAGCAAGCTCGCCGATACCGTCGCGGCCCATTTGACCCTCAAAATTCCCGAGAAGCAGGAGCTCCTCGAAACCGGCGCCGTGTCGGAGCGCCTGGAAAAGGTGTTCGGCTACATGGAGGGCGAGATCGGGGTCCTTCAGGTCGAGAAGCGCATCCGCAATCGCGTCAAGCGGCAGATGGAGAAGACGCAGCGGGAGTACTACCTGAACGAGCAGCTCAAGGCGATCCAGAAGGAGCTCGGCGAAGGCGAGGACGGTCGCGACGAGATGGCCGAGCTGGAGGACCGGATCAACAAGACGAAATTTTCGAAAGAGGCGCGCGACAAGGCAGTCGCCGAGCTCAAGAAGCTGAAGAGCATGAGCCCGATGTCGGCCGAGGCGACGGTGGTGCGCAATTATTTGGACTGGCTGTTGTCGGTGCCGTGGCAGAACCGCACCAAGATCAAGCGGGACATCAGGGGCGCCGAAAAGGTGCTGGACGCCGACCATTTCGGCCTCGAGAAGGTCAAGGAGCGCATCCTCGAATACCTTGCCGTCCAGCAGCGCATCAAAAAGATGAAGGGGCCGATCCTGTGTCTGGTGGGCGCCCCAGGAGTGGGCAAGACGTCACTCGGCAAGTCGGTCGCCCGAGCCACCGGGCGGAATTTCGTCCGGATGTCGCTGGGCGGCGTGCGTGACGAAGCCGAGATCCGCGGCCACCGGCGGACTTATATCGGCTCGATGCCGGGCAAGATCGTCCAGGGCATGAAGAAGGCGAAATCGTCGAACCCGCTTTTCCTCCTCGACGAGGTCGACAAGCTCGGCGCGGATTGGCGGGGCGATCCGTCCTCGGCTCTCCTCGAGGTGCTCGATCCGGAGCAGAACGGGACCTTCAACGACCACTACCTCGAAGTCGATTACGATCTGTCCGATGTGATGTTCGTCACCACCGCGAACACGCTGCGCATCCCGCAGCCGCTGCTCGACCGGATGGAGATCATCCGGATCCCCGGCTATACCGAGGACGAGAAGGTCGAAATCGCCAAGCGCCACCTGATCCCGAAGCAGATGTCGGCGCACGGCGTTCGCAAGGCCGAGTGGAGCATCAGCGACGACGCGGTTCGCGACTTGATCCGCTACTACACGCGCGAGGCCGGGGTCCGCAATCTGGAGCGCGAGATCGCCAATCTGACGCGCAAGGCGATCAAGGACATCCTGATGAACAAGGCCGAGCGCGTGAATGTCACGCGCCGCAACGTCGAGAAATATGCCGGGGTGCGAAAGTTCCGGTTTGGCGAGGCTGAAAGCGAGGACTTGGTCGGGGTCACCACGGGGCTCGCCTGGACGGAAGTTGGCGGCGAGCTGCTGACCATCGAGGCGGTGACCGTTCCCGGCAAGGGTCGGGTCACGGCGACCGGTAAGCTCGGGGACGTCATGAAAGAGTCGGTCCAGGCGGCCGAGAGCTTCGTCAAGTCTCGCAGCTATGTCTTCGGCATCACTCCGAGCGTGTTCGAGAAGAAGGACATCCACGTCCACGTGCCGGAAGGTGCGACACCCAAGGATGGCCCGTCCGCCGGCGTCGGGATGGTCACCTCGATCGTTTCGGTGCTGAGCGGGATCCCGGTCAAGCGAGACATCGCAATGACCGGCGAGATCACCTTGCGGGGACGGGTGCTGCCGATCGGCGGCCTCAAGGAGAAGCTCCTGGCCGCCCTCCGCGGCGGGCTGAAGACCGTGCTGATCCCGCAGGAGAACGAAAAAGATCTCGCGGAGATACCGGACAATGTGAAGCGTGGCCTGAAGATCATCCCGGTGAGGACGGTCGACGAGCTGCTCGGCCAAGCCTTGGCGGGCCCGATGACGCCGCTCGCCTGGCCGGAGGACAGCGGGCCGGAAACAATCCTCCCTCCGCAAGGCGACGAGCGTTCGGGGGTGGTCACTCATTGAGCGCCGCGGGGGCTCGGCCCTGGGGCTGCGGACTGCGACGGGATTGCCCCGCGCGGTCCGTAATGCCTCAAAATCGCTCTAAATTCCGGCGCTGCGGCGCGGTTGACCGGATGAAACGCGCGCTCTAAACTCCCCCGCGAACTCAGCAAGCTCGTCCCGTGCAATCGCCCAGGGGGGTAATCGTGAACAGAAACGAACTCGTCGACACCGTCAGCAGCAAGACTGACCTCAGGAAGTCGGAGGCGAGCAAGGCCGTAGATGCGGTATTCGACGCAATTGCGGAGGCGTTGAAAGGGGGCGACGAGGTTCGCCTCGTCGGATTCGGCACGTTTTCGGTTGCGTCGCGGGCTGCCTCCGAGGGGCGCAATCCCCGCACGGGCGAGAAGATTCAGATCGCCGCCTCCAAGCAGGCGAAATTCAAGCCGGGCAAGGGACTGCGCGATTCGTTGAATTGACTCCCCGGCGGGATAACCTCAGGTCGGGTTTGCCGCAGGATTACCGCGGAGTGCGAACCGAGGGCGATTAGCTCAGCTGGTAGAGCATCTCGTTTACACCGAGGGGGTCGGGGGTTCGAGTCCCTCATCGCCCACCACGGACCCGAGCTGTTGAATTTCGGGCCGCGTGTCGGGAAGGCTCGCGTTGATCGTGGCAAAGACCGACGGGCGCCGGCTTGACACCCCCCCGAACCAAGGGTAGGAGTGCCGCCCTTGGTCGAGGCTGCGGGGGCGTAGCTCAGTTGGTTAGAGCGCCGGCCTGTCACGCCGGAGGTCGCGGGTTCGAGCCCCGTCGCTCCCGCCATCGAAAGCGGGTTATCTAGTGGCCGTGCCGCAGCACCAGCGGGTGCTGCGGTTTCACAAGCCACCAACCTGAATTATATGTTGGGCTGCAGGCGGGTCTGCGACGGGTGGGTCGATCGCGGCCCGAGTGCGGAGCAGCAGCCCGCTGCAAGCAAGAGCTCACCATGGAACCCATATTGCGCGAGTACTTCCCGATCCTCGTGTTTCTGGCTATTGCAGGCGGAATCTCGGCCGCGATGGTGGCGGCTTCCCTGCTGATTGCCCGGCAGCACCCCGACAAGGAAAAGCTTTCACCCTACGAATGCGGGTTTGACCCGTTCGAGGATGCTCGGATCCGCTTCGATGTCCGGTATTATCTCGTCGCGATCCTGTTCATCATCTTCGATCTGGAGGTCGCCTTCCTGTTTCCGTGGGCGGTCGCGTTGGGCGATATCGGTATGTTCGGCTTCTGGTCTATGGTCGTCTTCCTGGCGGTGTTGACCGTTGGGTTCATCTACGAATGGAAGAAAGGGGCTTTGGAATGGGAGTGATCGACGCCCCCCAGCGCCCAATCCCTTCAGGCAGCCGAGCAGAATTTGCTGCTCAGGGCCGCCGCCGACGAAGTGCAGGACAAGGGCTACGTGCTCGCGACCCTCGACAACCTCGTCAACTGGGCGCGGACCGGGTCTCTTTGGCCGATGACCTTTGGGCTGGCCTGCTGCGCCGTGGAGATGATGCACACCGGGGCGAGCCGGTATGACCTCGACCGCTTTGGCGTCGTCTTCCGCGCAAGCCCCCGCCAATCCGACGTCATGATCGTCGCCGGGACGTTGTGCAACAAGATGGCTCCGGCGCTGCGCAAGGTGTACGACCAGATGGCAGAGCCGCGCTGGGTCATCTCGATGGGGTCCTGCGCCAATGGCGGCGGCTACTACCATTATTCCTATTCGGTCGTCCGCGGCTGCGACCGGATCGTTCCGGTCGATGTGTACGTGCCGGGCTGCCCGCCGACCGCCGAAGCGCTGCTCTACGGCGTTCTGCTGCTGCAGAAAAAGATCAAGCGCACGCGCAACTTTGCCCGTTAGGGGCCAGGATGGACGAAAAACTCAAGGCTTTGGCCGAGCGCGTTTCGGCGGCGCTGCCCGATGCCGTCGGAGCCGCTGAGATCCGCGGGGGCGAACTGTGTTGCCAAGTCGCGCGCGAGAGTTTGGCCCGAGGTCCTCAAGTTCCTTCGCGACGATCCGGATTGTGCCTTCACGGTGCTGTGCGATATCTGCGGCGTGGACTATCCGGACCGGCCGCTGCGCTTTGAGGTGGTCTACAACCTTCTGAGCATGTCCCTCAACCAGCGGATTCGCCTCAAAATCGAAACCGACGAGGAGCAGCCGGTGCCCTCGGCCGCCGGGCTCTTCAGCAGCGCCGGATGGTGGGAGCGGGAGGCCTGGGACCTGTTCGGCATTTACTTCGCCGACAATCCCGATCTACGCCGCATCCTGACCGATTACGGGTTCGAAGGCCACCCGCTGCGCAAGGACTTTCCCCTCACCGGTTACGTCGAGTTGCGCTACGACGAGGACCAGAAGGCGGTGGTCTACGAGCCTGTGAGATTGCAGCAGGAGTTCCGCAGCTTCGATTTCCTGTCGCCGTGGGAGGGAATGGACAGGATCCTTCCGGGCGACGAAAAGGCCACGCCGGTCGATGGCGAGGCCCCCGAGGGGGGCGCGCCATGAGCGAGCCGCGGCCGACGGCAGCCGAAGAGCTCGAAGGCCCGCCGCATATCAAGAACTACATGATGAATTTCGGGCCGCAGCATCCGGCGGCGCATGGGGTCATGCGCCTGGTGCTGGAAATGGATGGCGAGGTGATCGAGCGCGCCGACCCGCATATCGGGCTGTTGCACCGCGGCACCGAAAAGCTGATCGAGTACAAGACCTATCTCCAGGCGATCCCCTATTTCGACCGGCTCGACTACGTCTCGCCGATGTGCCAGGAGCACGCCTTCGCGCTGGCCGTCGAGAAGCTGATGGGGATCACCCCGCCGCCGCGGGCGCAATATATCCGTGTCGTGTTCTCCGAGATAACCCGCATCCTCAATCATCTGCTGTGCGTCTGCGCCTTTGGGCTCGATGTCGGGGCGATCACGCCGTTCCTGTGGGGCTTCGAAGAGCGCGAGCGGCTGATGGAGTTCTATGAACGGGTTTCCGGCGCGCGCATGCATGCCAATTATTTCCGGCCCGGCGGTGTGCATCTCGACATGCCTGCTGGCCTCGCCGAGGACATTCTCGCGTTCTGCGAGACCTTCCCGCAGACGATCGACGATATCGAGCGCTTGCTGACGGAAAATCGCATCTTCAAAGAGCGCACCGTCGATATTGGTGTGGTGACCGCGGAACAGGCTGCCGATTGGGGTTTTTCCGGGCCGATGCTGCGCGGTTCGGGTGTCGCCTGGGATCTCCGCCGGGCGCAGCCTTACGACGCCTACGACAAGATGGAGTTCGACCTCCCGATCGGGCGCAACGGCGATTCTTACGACCGGTACCTGGTCCGGGTCGAGGAGATGCGCCAGTCGGTGCGCATCATCCGTCAGGCGCTGGCGCAGATGCCGGACGGGCCGGTCAAGGTCAACGACCGCAAGGTGGCGCCCCCGCCGCGGGCGGAGATGAAGCACTCGATGGAAGCCCTGATCCATCACTTCAAGCTCTACACCGAGGGCTATCACGTGCCGGCCGGCGAAACCTACACCGCGGTCGAGGCCCCCAAGGGCGAGTTCGGCGTCTACCTCGTCGCCGACGGCACCAACCGGCCCTATCGCTGCAAGATCAGAGCCCCGGGCTTTGCCTTTCTGCAGGCCACGGATTTTATGTGCCGCGGCCACATGCTGGCCGACGTCGTTGCGATCATCGGCTCGATGGACATCGTGTTCGGCGAGATCGACCGATGAGCACACCGATCGAAGGGCCGCGGTTCGAGCAGCCGGCGAGCTTTGAATTCACGCCGGAACATCTCGAGCGGGCAAACGCGCATATCGCCAAATACCCGGCAGGGCGCCAGGCGAGCGCGGTATTGCCGCTGTTGTGGATCGCGCAGGAGCAGCACGGCTGGCTGCCGCGGGCGGCGATGGACCATGTCGCCGAGATCCTCGAGATGGCGCCGATCCGCGTCTACGAGGTCGCCACCTTCTATACGATGTTCAACCTGCGGCCAGTCGGCCGCTACCTGCTTCAGGCCTGCACGACGACACCCTGCTGGCTGCGCGGCTCCGACGATGTGGTCGGCGCCTGCGAGCGCAAGCTCGGCATCGGTATCGGCGGCAGCACGCCGGACGGGCTTTTCACCCTGGTCGAGGTCGAATGCCTCGGCGCCTGCGTCAACGCCCCGATCCTGCAGGTGAATGACGATTTCTACGAGGATCTGGACGGGCCGGCGACCGAGGCGTTGCTCGATGCGCTACGCGCCGGCAGGGCGCCTCCGCCGGGCTCGGTTATCGGCCGGCACGGCTCCGAGCCGGTGACCGGCCGCACGACACTGACCGAAGCGATGGCAACCGCTTCTACCCGTCATTCCCGCGAAAGCGGGAATCCAGAGGCGGTGACGCCCTTACCGGCAACTCCTGGACCTCCGCCGTCGCGGGGGTGACGGAAATGTTCGAGGATGTGCGCTCCCGTCTCCGGGGCCGACTTTGAAGGGAAGCGGAATGCTCGCCGACAAGGATCGCATCTTCACCAATCTCTACGGCCACGAGGATTGGCGGCTCGACGGCGCTCGGCGCCGCGGTGACTGGGACGGCACCCAGGAGCTGATCCACAAGGGCCGCGACTGGATCGTCGAGCAGGTCAAGGAATTGGGGCTGCGCGGCCGCGGCGGGGCCGGGTTTCCGACCGGCCTCAAATGGTCCTTCATGCCCAAAGAAAGCGACCGGCCGACCTATCTGTGCGTCAACGCCGACGAGAGCGAGCCCGGCACCTGCAAGGACCGCGACATACTGCGCAACGATCCGCAAAAGCTGATCGAAGGATGCCTGCTGGCCTCGGTCGGGATGGGGGTGCACACCTGCTACATTTACATTCGGGGGGAGTTCGCCAACGAAACGAAGCGTCTGCAGGCGGCGATCGACGAAGCCTACGAAGCCGGTCTGATCGGCAAGGACGCATCCGGGTCGGGCTGGGATTTCGACCTCTATTTGCATCGTGGCGCGGGGGCCTACATTTGTGGCGAGGAGACGGGCCTCCTCGAAAGCCTCGAGGGGCGCAAGGGCCAGCCGCGGCTGAAGCCGCCTTTCCCGGCGCAAGTCGGGCTCTATGGCTGCCCGACCACCGTCAACAATGTCGAGACCATAGCCGTCGTGCCGACGATCCTGCGGCGCGGCGCCGCCTGGTTCGCCGGGATCGGCCGGCCGCGGAATTCAGGCACCAAGATCTATTGCCTTTCCGGCCATGTGAACACGCCCTGCAATGTCGAGGAGGAGATGAGCATCCCGCTGCGCGAGCTGATCGAGCGACATGGCGGCGGGGTGCGCGGCGGCTGGGACAACCTTCTCGGCGTCATCCCCGGCGGATCGTCCGTTCCGGTGATCCCGAAATCGGTTTGCGAGACGGTGCTGATGGATTTCGACAGCCTGATTGCCGTCAAGAGCGGGCTCGGGACGGCGGCGGTCATCGTGATGGACAAGTCGACCGACATCGTAAAGGCGATCGCCAGGCTGTCGAAATTCTACAAGCACGAGAGCTGCGGCCAGTGCACCCCATGCCGCGAGGGCGCGGGCTGGGTATGGCGAGTGATGGAGCGCATGGTCGAGGGCAACGCCTCTGTCGCCGAGATCGACATGCTGCTTGATGTGACCTACGAGATCGAGGGGCACACGATCTGCGCCTTGGCCGATGGCGCGATGTGGCCGGTCCAGGGGCTGATCCGGCATTTCCGCCCGGAAATGGAGAGACGGATCAGCGAATACCGAGCAGCGGCTGCACATCGGCAGGCGGCCTGAGCGATGCCGAGGGAGATTGAGCGATGCATTACTGCCGTGCCTGCTTCGAGACGCGCCTTCGGCACCCTCAGCATGAGGTAGGCTATTGATGGCATCGAGAAGAGCGCCTCATCCTGAGAGTCTGTGAATGAATTGCCGCCGGGAGGCTGCACGAAGATTGTGCGTCCCTTCGAGGCCTCGCTTCGCGAGGCTCCTCAGGATGAGGCACTTCCTTGATGGCATTGAGAAAAAACCTCATCCTGAGCGACTGTCTGTGATGTCAAGCGGGCTGCCATGGTTTGCGGTCTCTGAGGATGGCATTGAGGATGACGATGAGCTTTCGCATGCAGGCGGTGAGAGCTTGTTTGCCGGTTTTGCCGGCGGCTCGCAGCTTGGCGTAGTAAGCGGCGATGAGTGGATTGGCGCGGCTGGCGACCAAGGCGGCCATGTAGAGCGCGGTGCGCACGGCCGGGCGGCCGCCGGCGATGGTGCGGCGCCCGCGCAAGGTGCCGCTGTCGCGATTGATCGGTGCCACGCCGACCAGCGCGGCGATTTTGCGGCGGTCGAGATGGCCGAGTTCGGGCAGCTCGGCGATCAGGGTGCGCAGCGTCGCCTTGCCGACGCCGGGGACACTGGCCAGGAGATCGGCATTGGCCTGCCAGGCCGGGCTGCGACGGATCGCGCCGTCGATGTCCTGCTCGAGTTCGGAGAGCTCGGCCTGCAGCAGTTTGACATGCCGGTCGATGGCGGTGAGAACCCGGCGCTGGGTTGCCCGGCGGCGGCGGTTGCGCTCCGCCACCATCATCTCGATGACCTGGCGGCGCCGCGCGACCAGCTCGCCGAGGGCCTGCGCCGCGGCGTCGGCGATCGGCCGGGTAGGGGGATCGATCGCCTGGGCAAAATGGGCGATGGCCGCGGCATCGATGCGGTCGGTCTTGGCCAGTTTGCCGGTGGCGCGCGCGAAATCGCGGATCTGGCGGGGATTGACCACCGCCAGCGGCAAGCGAGCGGCGGCGACCGCGCTCGCGACGATGGTCTCGTAGCCGCCGGTGGCTTCCATGACGACCAGCCGCGGAGCGAGCGCCCGCAACCGTTCGACGAGCTGCGCCAGACCTTCACCGTCGCGCGCGACGGTGAAGGTCTGGCCACTCGGCCGCAGATGAACATCCAGCCGATCCTTCGCGACATCGATCCCTACAAAGTGTTCCATGTCCCGTCCTTGCGCATGCGGGCTCGCCTTGCGGCCCCGGCGACTGTTCGGGTTAACGGAACCAACGGATGGGGCGCCGGGCTCAGGAACGGGCTGATCGACCCAAGGAAGCGAGGGGCTCCCATCCGCCACCGCAGCACCCATCCTATCCCGGCGCCGCGACGAACGAGAGATACAAGGAAGCCGCGAAGCGGCTGTCTCGAAGGACGCACCGCGCCGATCCAGGCGATTGTTTTCTGCAGGCGTAGCCGATGCCCAAGCTGACGATCGACGGCCAGGAAATCGAGGTGCCGGCCGGGACCACGATCCTGCAGGCCTGCGAGCATGCCGGGATCGAGGTCGCGCATTTCTGCTATCACGACCGCCTGGCGATTGCCGGCAACTGCCGGATGTGCCTGGTCGAGGTCGAGAAATCGCCGAAGCCGATCGCCTCCTGCGCGATGCCGGCGACGGACGGGATGGTGGTGCTGACCCAATCCCCCAAGGCCGTCAAAGCGCGAAAAGGGGTGATGGAGTTCCTGCTGATCAACCACCCGCTCGACTGCCCGATCTGCGACCAGGGCGGCGAGTGCGACCTGCAGGACCAGGCGATGGCCTACGGCTTCGACCGCGGCCGGTTCGAGGAGAACAAGCGAGCCGTCCGCGACAAGGATTTCGGCCCACTGGTCGAGACCCACATGAACCGCTGCATTCACTGCACGCGCTGCATCCGGTTTCTGACCGAAATTGCCGGGGTTCAGGAGCTGGGCGCCACCGGTCGCGGCGAGGACATGGAGATCACCACCTATATCGAGCGCGCGCTCGACTCGGAGCTGTCCGCCAACATCATCGATTTGTGCCCGGTCGGGGCGCTGACCTCGAAACCCTATGCCTTTGTCGCTCGCCCCTGGGAGCTGGTCAAGACCGAGTCGGTCGACGTCACCGATGCGGTCGGCAGCAACATCAGGGTCGATTCGCGCGGCCCGCAGGTATTGCGCGTGCTGCCCCGCATTCACGAGGGGGTCAACGAGGAGTGGATTTCCGACAAGGCCCGCTACGCGATCGACGGGCTCGTACGGCGGCGTCTCGACCGCCCCTATATCGGCCGCGAGCGCAAGCGCGAGGCGGATTGGCGGGAGGCGTTCGAGCTCATCGTGGAGCGGCTGAAGCTTGCCCCCGGCGAGCGCATTGCCGCGATTGCCGGCGATCTATGCGACGCCGAGGCGATGTTTGCATTGAAGGAGCTGCTTGCCGGCCTCGGCGCGACCAGTCTCGATTGCCGCCAGGACGGCGCCAAGCTCGATGCGCAATGCCGCGCCGGATACCTGTTCAACACAACGATCGCGGGCATTGAAAAATCCGATGCCTGTCTGCTGGTCGGCGCAGACCCGCGGTGGGAAGCGCCGCTGGTGAATGCCCGGCTGCGCAAGCGCTATCTGCGCGGAGGCTTCGAGCTGGCGGCAGTCGGCCCGGCCCTCGGCCTGACCTTTCCGGTCGAGACGCTCGGCAATGACGCCGCCTTGCTCAACGCGCTCGCAGCGGGCGAGCATCCCTGGGCCGAAAAGCTGCGCAAGGCGGCGAACCCGATGATCGTCGTTGGACAGGGTGCGCTGGCGCGTCCGGACGGGGCGCGCGTCCTGGGAGCGGCGCGGCGCATCGCCGAGGAGTGCGGCCTCGTCCGCGCGGACTGGAACGGCTTCAACGTGCTGCATTATGCCGCGGCGCGGGTCGGCGGCCTCGATCTCGGTTTTGTGCCGGGGCCGGGTGGTCGCGATGTCGAGGGAATTCTCGCCGGCTGCAGGTCGGGCGATATCGAAGTGCTCTACCTTCTCGGGGCCGACGAGATCGACACCAGCGATCTGGGCGGGGCTTTTGTGGTCTATCAGGGGCATCACGGGGACCGCGGCGCCCGCCGGGCCGACGTCGTATTGCCGGCCGCTGCCTATACCGAAAAGGACGGGATTTACGTAAATACAGAGGGTCGCGTCCAGCTTGCGCGTCGCGCCGTCTTCCCTCCCGGCGAGGCGCGAGAGGACTGGACGATCTTGCGTGCTCTGTCCGGCGAGCTCGATCGCCCGCTGCCGTTCGACTCGCTGCGCGAGCTCCGCCGCCGCATGTGGGAAGCCCATCCGATACTGGCACAGACGGATCTCGTGACCCCTGCGGGCTGGGGAACATTCGGGGAGGCGGGGCCGGTCGCCTCCGGCCGCTTCGAGCATCCGATCAAGGATTTCTACGCGACCGATCCGATCAGCCGGGCGAGCGAGACCATGACCCGGTGCAGCGAGCTGTTTGCGGCGCGGCGTTACGAAGCGCCCCGGCGGACCGGCACGCATGGCTAGCTTCTGGACCGGCTACGCGTGGCCGACGGTGATCACCGCCATCGAGGTCATTTGTGTCGTGGTGCCGCTGCTGCTGTGCATCGCGATGCTGACCTATGCGGAACGCAAGGTGCTCGCGGCCTCACAGCTCCGCAAAGGGCCGAATGTGGTCGGGCCGTTCGGGCTGCTGCAGCCCTTTGCCGACGGCCTCAAGCTGCTGGTCAAGGAGACGATCGTCCCGAGCGGCGCCAACCCGGTGGTGTTCATCATCGCGCCGCTGGTGACGTTCACCTTGGCGCTCGTCGCCTGGGCGGTGATCCCGTTCAACGCCGGAGTGGTGATCGCCAACATCAATGTCGGCATCCTCTACCTCTTTGCGATCAGCTCGCTCGGCGTCTATGGGATCATTTTGGCCGGTTGGGCTTCCAATTCCCGCTATGCCTTTCTCGGCGCGCTGCGTTCGGCGGCGCAGATGGTGTCGTACGAAGTCGCGATCGGCTTCGTCCTGGTGACCGTGATCTTGTGCGCCGGGTCGCAAAACTTGAGTGAAATTGTCGAGGCCCAGAGTCATATTTGGTTCGCGGTTCCGCTGTTGCCGATGTTCGTGATCTTCTTCATTTCGGCTCTGGCAGAGACCGGGCGCGCACCCTTCGATTTGCCCGAGGGCGAGACCGAGATCGTCGCCGGCTACTTTGTCGAATACTCCTCAATGGCGTTTGCGCTGTTCTATCTCGGCGAATACGGCAACATGATCCTGATGAGCGCGATGACCAGCATCCTCTTTCTCGGGGGCTGGCTCGCGCCGTTCGGGGTCCCCCCCTTCACCTGGGTTCCAGGCCCGGTCTGGTTCGCGCTCAAGATCGCGTTTGTGCTCTTCTGTTTTCTGTGGGTGCGTACCACCTTCCCGAGATTCCGCTATGACCAGCTGATGCGGCTCGGCTGGAAGGTGTTTTTGCCTTTTTCCCTGCTGTGGCTGGTGCTGACCGCCGGCGTGTTGACCGCGGCGGGATGGCTGCCGGCGCGCTGAAGGATTGATCGATGGGATTTCTCGAACGCGGCACCCGCAGCTTATTGCTGACCGAGTTGCTGTCGGGGCTGGGGCTGACCCTGCGCTACATGTTCAAGCGGCCGGTGACCGTCAACTATCCCTACGAAAAGGGCCCGCTGAGCCCGCGTTTCCGCGGGGAGCACGCATTGCGGCGGTACCCGAACGGCGAAGAGCGCTGCATTGCCTGCAAGCTGTGCGAGGCAATCTGCCCCGCGTTGGCGATCACGATCGAAGCCGAGCCGCGTGAGGACGGCAGCCGGCGTACCACCCGTTACGACATCGACATGACCAAATGCATCTATTGCGGGTATTGCCAGGAAGCATGCCCCGTCGATGCGATTGTCGAGGGGCCGAACTTCGAATTCGCAACCGAGACCCACGAGGAGTTGCTCTACGACAAGGAAAAGCTGCTGGCCAACGGCGATCGCTGGGAAGCCGAGATCGCCAAGAACCTGACAGTCGACGCACCGTATCGGTGACATGAGAGCGAAACCCTCACCCACCAAGCCCGGAGCCTGTCCTCGGGCCGCGCTCCGCGCGGACCCGTGGGGGCTTGGTCACCCTCTCCCGCGGTGCGGGAGAGGGTGCCGAGCGCAGCGAGGCGGGTGAGGGTGCCGCGATGATCGTCCAGGCGGTCCTCTTCTATATCTTCGCCGCGATCGCGGTCGCCGCCGGGGTGCTCGTCGTGTCGGCCCGCAACCCGGTGCATTCCGTGCTCTTCCTGATCGTGGCCTTCTTCAATGTCGCCGCGCTGTTCATCCTGATCGGGGCGGAGTTCCTGGCGATGATCCTGGTCATCGTCTATGTCGGCGCAGTCGCGGTGCTGTTTCTCTTTGTCGTGATGATGCTCAACATCGACTTCCTGCAATTGCGCAGCGGGTTCGTCAGCTATCTGCCGGTCGGCGCGCTGATCGGGTTCATCCTGTTGGCCGAGCTGATCCTTGTCGTCGGCAGCTGGGCGGTGGCCCCCGGCGCGCCGCCTGCGGGCGTTGCCTCGGCCACTGGCGGGATCGCCCTGACCAACACCCGAGCGCTCGGCGACATTCTCTACACGCGCTACGTCTTCGCGTTCCAGGCGGCGGGGCTGATCTTGCTGGTCGCGATGGTGGGCGCGATCGTGCTGACATTGCGCCACCGCGCCGATGTGCGCCGGCAATCGATCTCGGCGCAGCTCGCCCGCACCCGCCAATCGGTCGAGATCGTCAAGGTCCCGGTCGGCAGCGGCAGCTGATGGCGATTGGTCTCCCGCACTACCTGGTGGTCGCGGCGATCCTGTTCACGCTCGGCGTCTTCGGCATCTTTCTCAACCGCAAGAACGTGATCATCATGCTGATGTCGATCGAGCTGATGCTGCTCGCGGTCAGCGTCAATTTCGTCGCCTTTTCGGTCTTTCTCGACAATCTCATCGGCCAGGCCTTTGCGATGTTCGTGCTGACCGTCGCGGCGGCCGAGGCGGCAATCGGCCTCGCCATCCTAGTGGTCTATTTCCGCAACCGCGGCACCATCCGGGTTGAAGACATCAACATGATGAAAGGCTGAGCAATTGGCCGTCGCCGTCGTTTTCCTGCCGTTGCTGGCCGCGATCATCGCCGGCTTTTTCGGCCGGGTGATCGGCGACCGCGGCGCTCAGCTCGTCACCTGCGGCGCTCTCCTGCTGTCGGCGGTGCTCGGCATCCTGCTGTTCCGCGACATTCTCGCGGCCGACGAAGTCCGGGTAATCCCGCTCTTCTCCTGGATCGTCGCCGGCGGGGTCGATGTCGCCTGGTCGCTCCGCCTCGACACCTTGAGCGGCGTGATGATCGTCGTCGTCACCGTCGTCTCGTCGATGGTCCACGTCTATTCGATCGGCTACATGGCCGAGGATCCGTCGATCCCGCGCTTTATGGCCTATATGAGCCTGTTTACGTTTTTTATGCTGGCGCTGGTCACGTCGGACAACTTCGTGCAGCTGTTTTTCGGCTGGGAAGGCGTCGGGCTGATGTCCTACCTCCTGGTCGGCTTCTGGTATGACCGGCCATCGGCGAATGCCGCCGCGATCAAGGCGTTTCTCGTCAACCGGGTCGGCGATTTCGGATTTTCTCTGGGTATCTTCACGATCTTTGTGATCTTCGGCTCGCTCGACTTTGGGACGGTGTTCGGCGCCGCGCCGAAAATGGTCGGCACGACGATGGAGTTTCTCGGCTGGCAGGTCAATTCGCTGACCCTCGCCTGCATCCTTCTGTTCATCGGCGCGATGGGGAAGTCGGCGCAGATCCCGCTCCACACCTGGCTGCCCGACGCGATGGAGGGCCCGACACCCGGTTTCGGCCTTGATCCACGCGGCGACAATGGTCACCGCCGGCGTGTTCATGGTGGCCCGCCTGTCGCCGATTTTCGAATACGCGCCGACGGCGCTGGCCGTCGTCGGCGTTATCGGCGGGACGACCGCGATGTTCGCCGCGAGCATCGGCATGGTCCAGCCCGACATCAAGAAGGTCGTCGCCTATTCGACTTGCAGCCAGCTCGGCTACATGTTCGCGGCCGCGGGCGTTTCGGCCTATGGCGCGGCGATCTTTCACTTGTTTACCCACGCCTTCTTCAAGGGGCTGCTGTTCTTGTGCTGCGGCGCGGTGATCCACGCGATGGGCGGCGAGCAGGACATGCGCCGGATGGGCGGCCTCTGGCGCAAGGTGCCGGTCACCTATGTGACGATGTGGATCGGCGCGCTGTCGCTGAGCGCGATCCCGTTCTTTTCCGGCTATTATTCGAAGGACACGATCCTCGACGTAGCCTGGGCCTCGGGGACGGCGGTCGGCCGTTACGCCTGGGTCCTCGGCACGATCGGGGCATTCATGACCGCCTTCTACATCTCACGCGTGATGTTCATGACCTTTCACGGCGAGCCGCGCGCCGGCGAGGAGGCGATGCACCATGCGCATGAGAGCCCCTGGGTGATGCTGGTCCCGCTGATCGTCCTTGCGATCGGCGCCGCGTTCTTCGGCTATCTCGGATACGATTTTTTTGTCGGGGACGAGCGCGCGGACTTTTGGAAGGGCGCGATCCTGGTGCTGCCGCAATACGATTCGCTCGCCGCGGCCGAGGAGATCCCGGGGCTCGTTCGCTACCTGCCGCTGGCCGTAGCCCTGATCGGCATCGCCCTTGCCTACCTGTTCTATATCGCCGATCCGAAGCTCCCGGTCCGGCTCGCCGCGCAGTTCCGCGCGCTCTACCTCTTCCTACTCAACAAATGGTACTTCGACGAGCTGTATGATTGGGTGTTCGTTCGCACCGCGTTCGTGCTCGGCAACGGCCTGTGGAAATCCGGCGACGGCGCGGTGATCGACGGGCTCGGGCCCGATGGGGTCGCGGCGGTAACTCGCGACCTGGCGCGCCAGGCCAGCCGATTGCAGACCGGCTATCTCTACCACTATGCCTTTGCCATGATGATCGGGCTCGTCGCGATCGTCACCTGGTACCTGTTCCCGCGGTAAGCGCCGGCCTCAGAATGATATTAGGGCTTCTACCCGTCATTCCCGCGAAAGCGCAGGGCTGTCCGGGGAATCGAATTCGGTTGCAGCATCGCCGCCAGCTCAACCGAAAGCGCAGAATTCGGCGGGATGGGTTTCGAGGAAAAGCCCCTCTCCGCCCTTCAGGGGGGAGAGGGAGGGGCCCGGACGCGACGTGGGCTAGCCCAGGCGCGACAGCGCCTGGGAAGGTGAGGTGGGCGGCGCCGCAAATCCGTCCGTCGGCCCCCCTCACCCTGCCCTCTCCCCCCGGCCGGCGGGGGGAGAGGAGAGAAAAGCGGGTCCTCGAGAGCCCATTTCGCGGCGAAAGTGTAGCGCCAACTTTCCCCGGACAGCCCTGCGCGAAAGCGGGAATCCAGAGCCGGCAAGCTCCGGCGAGGCGGTCCCTGGACCCCCGCTTGCGCGGGGGCGACGAAAAACGGGCACGATGAGCCACTGGCCGCTCCTTTCGCTGGTTATTTTTGTGCCGCTGGTCGGCACCGCCTTCATCCTGATGGCGCGGGGCGAAGAGGCGGTGGTCGCGCGCAATGCGCGGTTCATCGCCTTGTGGACATCGCTGATCGATTTCGCGCTGTCGCTGCTGTTGTGGCTGCAGTTCGACCCGAGCACGGCGGATTTCCAATTTGTCGAGCAGGCGAACTGGGTCACCCTCGGCGGGTTTCAGTTCACCTACCATTTGGGGATCGACGGCATCTCGCTGTTCTTTGTGCTGCTCTCGACCCTTCTGACGTTTCTTTCCGTCGTCTCGGCCTGGGAGGTCATCCAGTTCCGCGTCAAGGAATTCATGGTGGCCTTCCTCGTCCTCGAGACATTGATGGTCGGGATTTTCTGCGCGCTGGATTTTGTGCTGTTTTATGTATTTTTCGAAGGCGTATTGATCCCGATGTTCCTGATCATCGGGGTATGGGGCGGGTCAAACCGGATTTACTCGGCCTTCAAATTCTTTCTCTACACGCTGCTCGGCTCGGTCTTGATGCTGCTCGCCGTGCTCGCGGTCTATTTCGAGACCGGCACGACCGACATCGTGGTCGCCCTCAACCACGAATTCCCCGCCGGGCTGCAGAAATGGCTGTGGCTCGCGTTCTTTGCTTCCTTTGCCGTCAAGGTGCCGATGTGGCCGGTGCACACTTGGCTCCCCGACGCGCATGTCGAGGCCCCGACCGCCGGCTCGGTGATCCTCGCCGGCATCCTTTTGAAGCTCGGCGGCTACGGCTTCGTGCGCTTCTCGTTGCCGATGTTCCCGCTCGCCTCCGCCTATTTCACGCCGTTGATCTTCACGCTCAGCGCGATCGCGGTGATCTACACCTCGCTCGTCGCGCTGGCCCAGATCGACATGAAAAAGCTGATCGCCTATTCCTCGATCGCCCATATGGGCTTTGTCACGATGGGGACGTTTGCGGTGACCAGCGAGGCCGTGCAGGGCGCGGTCATCCAGATGCTGAGCCACGGCCTCGTCTCGGCGGCGCTCTTTCTCTGTGTGGGGGTCCTTTACGACCGGCTGCATACGCATGAAATCGCCCGCTTTGGCGGGCTCGTCCACCGGATGCCGGCCTATGCCTTTGTGTTCATGGTGTTCACCTTGGCGGCGGTCGGGCTGCCCGGGACCAGCGGTTTTGTCGGCGAGTTCCTGATCCTGCTCGGCACCTTCAGGGTCAATACGCTCGAATGCTTCCTCGCAGCGACCGCTTTGTTCCTGGGCCCGGCCTATATGCTCTACCTCTATCGGCGGGTGATTTTCGGCACCCTCACGCGCGCCGATCTTCAGGGGATCCTCGATCTGAGCCTGCGCGAGAAGCTGATGTTCGTGCCGTTGATCGTGATCGTGCTGTGGATGGGGATCTATCCGGCCTCCTATCTGCGGCCGATCCAGGTTTCCGTCGATCATCTCGTCAAGCAGGTGACCGCCGCCACCGATGCTGCGGGCGTGCGCCGCGCGAGCCTCTACTAGGCAGAGCCCGATGCCCGAGCTCGGTTTCCCCGTTCTCGCGCCGGCGATCCCGGAGATGATACTTGCGACCGCCGCAATGGCGCTGCTGATCCTCGGAGCGATGCGTGGCGAAAGCTCCACGCGGCTTGTTTCTTGGCTCGCGATCGCCGTTCTGGTGGTTGTTCTCCTGATCACCGAGCTGGGCGGAGGCGAGCGGCGCGTCGGGTTCTACGGGATGTTCACAGCCGACGCCTTCGCCCAGTTTATGAAGGGCTTGGTCCTGATCGGTTCGACCATAACCGTGCTGCTCGCAATGCGGTACAACGAGGAGCAGGGGATCGCCCGCTTCGAGTTCCCGGTTCTAGTATTGCTGGCGACGACCGGGATGATGGTGATGATCTCGGCCAACGATTTGATCACCCTCTATGTCGGCCTCGAACTGCAGAACCTGGCGCTCTACGTCGTCGCCAGCTTCAACCGCAACTCGGTGAGGTCGAGCGAGGCGGGCCTCAAATACTTTGTGCTCGGGGCGCTATCCTCGGGGATGCTGCTCTACGGCGCCTCCCTGATCTACGGGTTCACCGGCACGACCGGCTTTGCCGATCTCGCCGCCCTGATGGCCGGCGGCACAGCCTCGAGAGGCGTCGTCATCGGGCTCGTTTTTGTCGTTGTGGGCCTCGCCTTCAAGGTCTCGGCGGTGCCGTTCCATATGTGGACCCCCGATGTCTACGAAGGCGCCCCGACCCCGGTAACCGCGTTTTTTGCGGTCGCGCCCAAGATAGCGGCGCTAGCTCTCTTTGTGCGCTTCATGATCGAGCCGTTCGGCGCGCTGCTGGACGAGTGGCGCCAGATCATCATCTTTTTGTCGATCGCCTCGATGGTGCTCGGCGCCGTTGCGGCGATCGCCCAGGAAAACATCAAACGGCTGATGGCGTACAGCTCGATCGGCCATGTCGGTTATGCGCTGATCGGGCTCGCCACCGGTACGGCAAACGGGATCCGAGGCGTTCTCGTCTATATGGCGATTTATCTGTTCATGACGATCGGCACCTGGGGGGTCATCCTGTGCATGCGCCGGAGCGGCCGGATGGTCGAAGGGATCTCTGACCTCGCAGGCCTCTCCCGCACGCAGCCGGGCCTCGCCCTCGCGATGGGGATCTTCATGTTTGCTTTGAGCGGGATCCCCCCGACGGCGGGCTTTTTTGCCAAGCTCTACGTCTTCCTGGCGGCGATCGACGCCAGGCTGACCGGGCTCGCGGTGATCGGCGTCGTGACCAGCGTCGTATCGGCATTTTATTATTTGCGGATCGTCAAAGTCATGTATTTCGACGAGCCGGTCGGCGATTTCGACCGCTCGATCGGCGCCGAGCTCAAGGGCGTGGTGTTCGTCACCGCGGTAATCACATTGTTCTTCTTCCTGCTTCCCGGGCCGGTGATGGGAGCCGCCGAAGCGGCGGCTTCGGCGCTCTTTGCCCGATGATCCGCTCGGAGCCCGGGTTCCTCTGGGCTACCGGCTCGTCTGCTATGATTCGATCGGCAGCACCAATGACGAGGCCAAGCGCCTCGCCCGCGAAGGAACGGCAGCCGGGACCGTGGTCTGGGCGCTCGAGCAGACCGCCGGCCGGGGGCGCCGCGGGCGGGCCTGGGTATCGCCGCGCGGCAATCTCTATATGTCTCTTCTGATGCGGCCCGACTGCTCGGCCGACCGGGCAGCGCAGCTCGGGTTTGTCTCGGCTGTCGCGATCGGCGGCGCGCTCGGAGAGATTTTTCCGGGGCTCGGTGGCCTGTCCTATAAATGGCCGAACGATGTGCTGCTCAACGGTCGCAAGATCGCCGGCATCCTGCTCGAATCGGAAATGACTGCGCTCGACAGGCCGAGCTTTCTGGTTGCCGGTGTCGGGGTCAACCTGGCAGCAGCGCCGCAACACACCGAGTTTCCGGCCACCTCGGTCGCGGAGGAGGGCTTGGGCGAGGTCGCGCCGGCCGTCATGCTGGAAATATTCCTGCAACATTTCCGGCGCTGGGAGCAGCGTTGGCGCGAGGACGGGTTTTCACCGGTGCGGGCGGCTTGGCGCGCAGCGGCCGCTATCCTCTCCCGGCGAACCGATCACCGTCCGCCTGGAGACCGACACCGTAATTGGCCGGTTTCTCGATCTCGACGAGCAGGGTGCGCTGCTGCTCGACTGTGCGGGAGAGTGCCGCCGCATTTCGGCCGGCGAAGTCATGCCTGCGAACCGCTGACGAGGCCGCGTGCTGCTCGCGATCAACGCCAACAACACGAACACGGTTTTCGCCGTGTGGGATGGCGACCGCCTGGCCGGGGCGTGGCGTGCGGCCACCAGCGCGCGCCGCACCGCCGACGAGTATGTCGTATGGCTCGATCATCTGCTCGGATTGCAAAATCTGTCGCGGCGGCAGATCGACGGCGCGGTCATCGCCAGCGTCGTGCCGGAAGCAAACTTCAATTTGCGCCGGCTCTGCCGCGAGTATTGCCGCACAGACCCGCTGATCGTCGGCGCAGCCTGGCGTGGCGATCGGCGTGCGGTCGCTCGTCGACCGGCCGGAGGAGGTCGGCGCCGACCGTCTCGTCAATACCGTGGCGGCTCACGACCGCTACAAGGGACCGTCGATCGTCGTCGATTTCGGCACCGCCACCACCTTCGACGTGGTCGACCTCGACGGCAATTATTGTGGCGGGGTGATCGCGCCCGGGATCAATTTGTCGCTGGAGGCCCTCGCGATGGCGGCGGCGAAGCTGCCGAGCGTGCCGATCGCCAGGACCGAGAGGGTGATCGGCACCAGCACCGTGGCGTGCATGCAGTCGGGCATCTTCTGGGGCTATGTCGGGCTGGTGGAAGGCCTCGTCGACCGGATCACGCGGGAATTCGGCGCCCCGATGGATGTTATATCCACCGGCGGCTTGGCGCCCCTGTTCGACGGCGCGACCGGCGTCATCAAACATGTCGATCCCGACCTGACATTGTGGGGGCTCCGCCTGATCTATCACCGAAACAGCAAGCAATGAAACACATACCGGTGCGATCGCAGACCCCTCAGGACTACAGCGACCCGAACGCCCTCTATTTCGTCCCGCTCGGCGGCGCCGGGGAAATCGGGATGAACCTCAACGTCTACGGTTATGCCGGCGACTGGCTGATCATCGACTGCGGCGTAACGTTCGGAGACGATTCCCAGCCGGGCCTCGATGTCGTGATGCCGGATCCGGCCTTCATCGCCCAGCGCCGGGACCGCCTGCTCGGGATTGTGGCGACGCACGCGCACGAGGATCACATCGGGGCCATTCCCTATCTGTGGAGCCAGCTGCGCTGCCCGGTTTGGGCGACCCCGTTCACCGCCTCGCTGTTGCGCGCAAAGCTGGCCGAGAACGGACTGGCCAACCAGGTCAGGATCAACGTGGTCCCGCTGTCGGGCCGCTTCACGATCGGCCCGTTCGATCTTGAGTTGATCACTCTGACCCATTCGATCCCCGAACCGAACGCTGTCGCCGTGCGGACGCCGGTCGGCACGGTGTTGCACACCGGCGACTGGAAGTTCGATCCGGACCCGCTGGTCGGTCCGACCGCGGACGAGGCAGGGCTGCGCAAGCTCGGCGACGAGGGCGTCCTCGCTCTGATCGGCGACTCGACAAACGCGCTGCGCCCCGGGACATCGGGGTCCGAGGCGGAGCTGCGCCGATCGCTGACCGATCTGATCGGCCGCTATGACGCCCGCGTTGCGGTCGCCTGCTTTGCCTCGAACGTGGCGCGGCTCGAAACGGTGGCCCTGGCCGCCGCCGCGCACGAGCGGGAGGTGGCGCTGGTCGGGCGCTCGCTGCGGCGGATCGAAAAGGCGGCGCGCGAGAACGGCTATCTCGCCGATCTGCCGCGTTTTCTGACCGAGGACGAGGCCGGCTACATTCCGCGCGACCGCATCGTGCTGATCTGCACCGGGAAGCCAGGGCGAGCCGCGCGCGGCCCTGGCCCGGATCGCGCGCGAAGACCACCCCAACATCGTGCTCGAGACCGGCGATGTCGCGATCTTTTCGTCCCGCATCATCCCCGGCAACGAGAAGGCGATCAACCGATTGCAGAACGCCCTGATCCGGCTCGGCATCGAGATCGTCACCGAGGAGGACCATTTCGTCCACGTCTCGGGTCATCCCGCTCGCGACGAGCTCGTGCGCATGTACCAGATGGTTCGCCCGCAGATTGCCGTCCCCGTTCACGGCGAAGCGCGTCATCTGATCGCTCACGCCGATCTCGCTGGCGAGTGCCAGGTTCCGCAGCCGCTCGTCATTCAGAACGGCGACATGGTGCGGCTCGCGGCGAGCGGGGCAAGCGTCGTCGACGAGGTGCCGGTCGGGCGACTGGCGAGCGACGGCAAGGGCCTGCTGCCGCTCGACGGCGCGGCGCTCAAGGACCGCCGCCGCGCCACGTTCAACGGCACGGCGGTTGCCACCCTGGTGCTCGATCGTCAGGGCAGGTACGTAGCGCCCCCCACCATCAGCCTGATCGGCGTCGTCGAAGCGGCGGAGGCGGAAGCAGCGGCTCCGGTCATGCGCAGCGCCGTCGAGCAAGCGTTCGAGGAGCTGGCATCGGGGCTGCGCCGCGACGACGAAGCGGTGCGCAACTCGGCGCGCCGGACGTTGCGCCGTATCATCAACGAGCGCTTCGGCAAGCGCCCGCTGGTCGAAATCCATCTGGTCAGGATCTGAACTAACAGGCTGCTGAAGATGCATGAACGTCGTCATTCCGGGGCGCGGGCATTGCCCGCGAGCCCGGAACCCAAGTAACACGGGCGAGAGAAATCAGTGGCTTGGCCTGTGTTCATGGGTTCCGGGCTCCGCCCCTGACGGGTCGTCCCGGAATGACACGCGAGCTTTTCAGCATCCTGCTAACTAATGGCGCGATGTCGCGGGCATGATCGGAAGGCTCAACCATATTGCGATTGTCGTGCCCGATCTCTCGGGCGCGAGGGCGCTCTACCAACAGGTGCTCGGCGCCCGCGTTTCGCAGCCGCATCCATTGCCGGCCCATGGCGTGACAGTGGTTTTTGTCGAATTGCCGAACACCAAGATCGAGCTGCTCGAGCCGCTGGGCGCGCAGTCTCCGATCAAGAGCTTTCTCGAGCGCAATCCGGCCGGGGGGATGCACCATATCTGCTACGAGGTCGATGACATCATCGCCGCCCGCGACCGCTTGCGCGCCGAGGGCGCAAGAGTGCTGGGCGACGGCGAGCCGCGGCTCGGCGCCCACGACAAGCCGGTCTTGTTCCTCCATCCCAAGGATTTTTGCGGGACTTTGATCGAACTCGAAGAGGCATGAGCCGGACGCACTTCGGCAATGGGCTGGGTCACCGGGATCGTCGTCTATGTGCTCGTCTGGTGGGTGACGCTCTTTGCCGTGCTGCCGCTCTGGGTGACCCCCTCGGACCCGGACGATCCGGGCCACGCCTCCGGCGCGCCGGGCAAGCCGCGGATGTTGTTGAAGATCGCATTGACGACAGCCGTCTCGGCAGTGATCTGGCTGGTGATCCATTTCGTGGCGATCTCGCCGTTGATCAGTTTTCGCGAGCCGTGAGTTGAGCGCGGCCTATTGCCGGCTCGCCCCCGGCCACCCGGTCCATGGCCTATACCACGACACCGAGTATGGCTTTCCAGCCGGCGAGGAGAGCGTGCTGTTCGAGCGGCTCGTCCTCGAAATCAATCAGGCGGGGCTTTCCTGGCTGACGATCCTCAAAAAGCGCGCAGCGTTTCGGGCCGCTTTCGCCGACTTCGAAGTCGACCGGGTCGCCGCCTTCGGCCCTGCCGAGATCGAACGGCTGCTCGCCGATTCGGGCATCATCCGCAACCGGCTCAAGATCGAGGCGACCATCGAGAATGCCCGGCGCATTCAGGCGCTGAGGCAATCTCACGGCTCGTTCCTTGGCTGGCTGGAGGCGCACCATCCGGGCCCGCCCGAGGAATGGGTCCGAGTGTTTCGGAAAGCCTTTCGCTTTACCGGCGGTCAGATCGTCAACGAATTTTTGATGAGCCTCGGCTATCTGCCCGGAGCGCATGAGAAGGACTGTCCTGTTTATGCGCGGATTCTGGATCTGGCTCCGCCTTGGGCACGTGTCCCCGACCGAATTTGACCGCGGTAACGGTTTCGTCAGAAACTTTGGCGGACAATGGGTTGATTCGAGGGGGTCTGAATGTCGCTGCGGCAGAGGTACCGAAAGCTTTTTTCCGAGTTGTTGCCCGGCGCAGCGGGCCTGATGCTGCTGCTCGGCTCGACCGCTCCCGGCGCCGCCGGTCAGCCTCCGCAGCCCGCCGTCTCTGACCCCTCCAGCGTCTCCGAGCGCCTCACCGCCATTCGCCAAGCGGTTTCCGATGTCGCAGGAACCATTTCCGAGACCCGCAAGGGCGAGCTGCAGCTCGCCTGGGGCAATTGGCACAACGGCGGATGGAGAAATGGCGGCTGGCGCAATTGGCGCAATGGCTGGCACAATGGCGGCTGGCACAATTGGTGGCACAACTGGTGAACCTTGGCCGGGCCGAGCCGGTGCGAAGGAATTCGCGAGTTTGACTACGCAGCGGATCGTTTGCTATAGAAGCGCAGGGGCTTTGCTTCGGCCGATGCTTTGTCAGGGAGGGGAGTTCTGATGTCGCTCCGGCAGAATTACGTCACGATCCTATCCAGAATTCTTCCGGCCGGAGCAGTGGGCGTGTCGCTGCTGCTGGGCTCGTCGGCGCCTGGCGCCGCCAGTCAGCATCCGGCACCCGCGCAACCCTCAGCCGCGGATCAGCAAGGGGTTGCGGAACGGCTGGCGGCAATCCGCGAGGCGGTCTCCGCGGTTGCTGGATCCGAAACCGGGGCTGTAGTGCCGCAGGACGGCAACCGCCAGCTCGCCTGGGGAAACTGGTGGAACAATTTCGGCTATTATCGTCCCTGGGGCTGGCCCAACTGGAACAATTGGCGCAATTGGAACAACTGGCGCAATTGGTGGAATAACTGGTAGCAGGTGGGTCGAGGGCGAGCCGCCTCGTGCCCAGAATAGAGCTGCTGGTCATTCAGCCGACGCCGTTCTGCAATATCGATTGCAGATATTGTTATTTGCCGGACCGTAATTCGAAGGCGGTGGTGGCTCCGGAGACGCTGACCAACTTGTTCTCGCAGGTGTTCGCGTCGGGCTGGGTCGAGGGCGCACTGTCGGTCGTATGGCATGCCGGCGAACCGATGGTCTTGCCGATCGCTTTCTACCGCACTGCGTTCCGCACCATCGACCGGCTAAAGCCGGCGGGGCTGCCGATATTGCATTCGTTTCAGACCAACGGGACTTTGATCGACGAAGCGTGGTGCGAATTCTTTGCCGAGGAGAATGTCAATGTCGGGGTCAGCATCGACGGCCCAAAGCATCTGCACGACCGCAACCGGCTGACCCGCTCGGGGCGGGGGACTTTCGACAAGACGATCTCGGGGGTCCGGCTGCTGCGTCGGCACGGCGTCCCATTTCACGTGATTTCCGTGCTGTCGGCGGACAGCATGGCAAGAGTTCAAGAAATGTTCGATTTTTATGTCGTGGAGGGGATCGAGCAGGTTTGCTTCAATGTCGAAGAATCCGAGGGGGACCACGTCTCCGAATCGTTTGCCAGCCGCGACATCGAAGAAGCCTATTACCGCTTTTTGAGCGAGTTCTGGCGATTGTCTGCGGCCTCTCCCGGAAAGATCACCTTCATCCGCGAAATCGAGCACAGCCTCAGGCAGGTGATCAGGCCCGAGGACGTCCCGTTCGGCAACCAGCTGGTCGAGCCCTTTGCCGTCACGAGCATGGATTGGGCCGGCAATATAGCGACATTCTCACCCGAGCTGCTCGGGCTCAAGAATGCGCAGTACGGGGACTTCATGCTGGGCAACATCAACCGCAATTCCCTCCTCGACATGCCGCGGCAGGCAAACTTCGCCAGGATGCTCGCTGACATCGAGGCGGGGGTGGCGATGTGCCGTGAGCGGTGCGGCTATTTCAGCGTTTGCGGCGGCGGCGAGCCGGTCAACAAGCTGGCCGAAAACGGGACTTTCGCGAGCGCCGAGACGACTTATTGCCGGCTGACCAAGATGCGGGGAACGGATCTCGTGCTCGACGCGCTCGATCGCGTCCGTCCGAGCGGGGCCGGGCTCGATAGCATGCGAGCGTCTCGCATGGAGACGCCGGCGTGAGCGTCCGTTGGGAGTGACCATTGTCAATTCGGAGGACAAGATGAACAACAA
Source organism: uncultured Alphaproteobacteria bacterium (assembly GCA_963836845.1). Lineage (GTDB taxonomy): Bacteria > Pseudomonadota > Alphaproteobacteria > ATCC43930 > CGMCC-115725 > AP-15. The sequence continues at coordinate 40,503 of CAWILK010000010.1, forward strand.
GTTCCGCCGGTTGGGCGCGATTGCGGTCGCCGTCGCAATGCAGGGCGGTCTCGTCGGCCTCGCCCTTGCGCAAGGCGGCCCGCCCCAATCAGGGCCCGGGGGACAGGCGCAAGGGTATCGGGCCGGCGGAGCGAGTCAGACAGTCGAAGCGACACCCTCGTCCGAGGCGACGCCCGGGACCGAGCTTCCGGTCCTCTACGTCACCAGCGTCGAAGTACTGCGCACCTCGGCCGAGCCGAAGCTTGACATCGTCCGGGTTACCGGGCTGGCCTCGTCGCAGGGCTGGAGCGCCCCGCAGCTGGTCCCGACATTCGCCGGCAAGCCGTTGGACGACATCCTCGATCTGCAATTCATTGCGACGATGCCGCAGCAATCGCAAAAGGCCGACGGTTTTGTTCCGATCGGCGCGATTTTTCCGTTGGACCCCGGCAATCCGTTCAAGGGCGTGCGCGTGCGCGCCGCGGAGAATGCGATCGAGGTCAAGCAGATCCCGGGCAACAACCAGGCTCAAATCAACGTCAACGACTGCAAGGACTGCATCGGGAAAAAATTTGCCGAGCGCGGCCAGGCTCAGGCGGGGCAGCAAGGGATCGTTCGGCAGGAAGAGCTTCCCAAGGTGTTGCGGTGGATCATCCCGTCGCGCGGCATCCGCGGGATCACCCACAATCCGAACCGGCTCAATCTGATCCTCGACGGCAACAACACGATCGTCCAGGCTTATTGGGAGTAGCCCGCCACAGGAGCCGATACGCATTCATCGGCAACCTGTTTCCGCAGGCAGGCTCCTCAACCATCAGAACCTGTTGCTGACCGATGGCTCAGGTATTGGATGCTGCGCTAGTTCTGGGCATCCTTCTCGGAAGCACCGCGCTTGGCTTGTTCATTCGCCCGCTCCTGTCGGAACGCCACAGAAGCCGGGAGGTTGTCGACTTCGTCCAGCTCGTCGTCGCAATGCTGATGACCTTTGCGGCGCTGGTGCTCGGGCTGCTCACCAGCTCGGTCAAGTCCTCGTTCGACAAGGTCGGCAACGAGCTGCGGGGCTTGGCCGTCCAGCTGATCCAGCTGGATCGGTCGTTGCGGGAATGGGGGGTCGAGACACAGCCGACCCGTCAGCTGCTGCGCGACTACACAGCAGCGGCGATCGCCACGACTTGGACCCGAGAACCCAAGCCTCCCGGGAATTATCCGACCGAGGTCCCGACAAGCCCCGTGTCTCACCTCGAAGGCTCGGCGATGACCGACATGCTGACCCAGATCGAGCTCGATATCCGTCAGCTGGAGCCGCACGACCCGATGCACCGCCGGCTGGCGACCACATGCATCGCGCAGTTCGAGCGCCTGATGCAGACGCGCTGGCGGCTGATCGAGGAAAGCGGCAGCTCGATCTCCACGCCGTTCTATATCGTGCTGGTGTTCTGGCTGGCGGTCGTCTTCGCCAGCTTTGGACTGAATGCGCCGCGCAATGCCCTGTCCTACACCACCATCCTGCTCGGCGCCCTATCCATTACCTCGGCGATTTTCGTCATCCTGGAGCTGGATTCGCCTTTCGCCGGCTTCTTCACCGTGTCGAGCCAGCCGATGCGCGACGCCCTCGCCTATCTGAGCCAATAGGGCTTCGGCTGTCGCTGGGATTAGGTATTCACCATTACAGCTGCGGCGGAGGTCTGACTCAATCCTCGACCGAGGCGGCAAGGATCATGCTCAGTTGACAGAGGGGCCGGCCGGTCTCCTCCGTCCAGGCGTTGAAGCAGGATTGGACGGCGGCGCGGTCCTTGCGGTTTTTGGGCGGCGCCTCGGCGGCGCCCCAGCGCTTCAATGCGGCAACCACCGAAGGCCTCAGGATGAAGGTGTCCTTCCCGACCATGCGCAAAAAGGTCGGACCGGAATTGCCGCCCATCTGGCTGAAGCGCTTGGCGAGCGCTTCCCACAGCTCGACGATGCTGCTCCCGGGCCAGTCGGCGAGCCAGGCGCCAAAACCACCATGCTCCTCGCCGACCGCGATCATCGCGGCGGCGTTGTCGCGGACCGATTTGAGCTTGCCCCAATGGCGGATCAGGCGGCTGTCGCCGAGCAACGCTTCCAGCGCCTCATCCGGCATGGCGCGCACCCGTCGAGGCTCGAAGCCGTCGAAAACCTCATCGAAGGCGGGCCATTTCGCGTCGACCAGGCTATGCTTGAGCCCGGCGCGAAAGATCCGCAGCGACATCTGCGACAGATATCGATCGTCGGGCGTCGCCACGAGTTCGGAGGCCGAGCGCGGCTGCGGCAGCCGCGCCTCGAGCGCCGCCGCACCTAGCCGGGTGCGCGCCGCGTCGAATATCGGGGCGAACCGAGGTGCCGTCACCCCCGCCTCACCGGTCGAGCCAAATGTCCCTCCATGCGTCGATCATCATAGATGCTGTTGCTGATCAATTTGAGCTTTTTTGACCTCGGGCGCCGGCATTCGCTAGTGCTCAGAGTCATTCGTAGATTCATCAGGCATTGATGGACCATCGCACTTCCCTACTTCCGCTACACCGGCGAAAGCCGGTGCCCACGGCAGCCGTGGGTCCCGGCTTTCGCCGGGAAAGCAAGAGGGAGCCGAGCTGAATCAGTTGAATGGTTCTGAGCACTAGATCAGGCTGACGCACCTCCCGCAATTTGCTGTCGATCTGCCTGACCCGATGCTTGGAGAATCGATTAGCGTGGCTGCCATTCCCCGCTCACGGTGCCGGTCCTCCTGCTCGCCCTTCTGTAGTTGGCCGGTCGGGCCTGGAGCGGCGCTTTCGTATTGTTCGCGCTGCTTTACGCGGGGCCGCTGGCATTGCCTCGGCGAGGTTGACCGGCGATGAGGACAACAGCGCCGGACCCACCGCAGATACGGATCAAGCGGGCCTATCTGCCGCCTTCGCCAGATGACGGGGTTCGCGCGCTCGTCGACCGGTTGTGGCCGCGCGGCCTGCGCAAAACCGAGGCAGGCATCGATCTTTGGCTGAAGGATCTGGCGCCGAGCACCGAGCTGCGACGGTGGTTTGGCCACGATCCGCGGCGTTGGGAGGAATTTTGCCGCAGATACCGGGCGGAGCTGGCATTGCGAGCGGAGCTGCTGGACGAGTTGCGAGCGATTGCCAGGAAAGGGGCGCTGACGCTCGTCTTTGCGGCGCGCGACGAATTGCACAATCAAGCCGTGGTATTGAGGGATGTGCTCAACGGCTGATTCTTGACGCGGCGGCGCCGCGTCGTCACGTTGCGTGCGAGAGCGCAAGATCAGGAGATCGGCGATGAAGCTGATGTGGTTTCATCTGATGCCCTATACCGAATTGCCGGAGGATTTCCGGGAGAATCACCCCTCGGTTTGGGTCGACATCCATTCCTCGCTGTTCGACCCGCGCCGCGCCCACCACATGTACAACGACTTTATCGACGAGCTCGAATTCGCTGCCGAATGCGGGTTCGACGCGGTGTGCGTCAACGAGCATCACTCGAACGGCTACGGGCTGATGCCGTCGCCCAATCTGATCGCCTCGGCATTGGCCCGCCGCACCACCGATACGGCACTCTGCGTGATGGGGAACTCGCTCGCGCTTTACAACCCGCCGACCCGGGTCGCCGAAGAATTCGCGATGATCGACTGCATCTCGGGCGGCAGGCTGATCGCCGGCTTTCCGGTCGGGACGCCGATGGACACCTGTTTTGCCTATGGCCAGAACCCGAGCATGCTGCGCGAGCGGTATTACGAGGCCCACGATCTGGTGATGCGGGCGTGGACCGAGCAGGACACTTTCGCCTTCAACGGCCGGTTCAACCAGCAGCGCTACGTCAACATCTGGCCGCGGCCGGTGCAGAAGCCGCATCCGCCGATCTGGATCCCGGGCGGCGGCTCGGTCGAGACTTGGCAATGGTGCGCCAGGATGGATTACGTCTACGCCTATCTCTCCTATTTCGGGTTCAAGGACGGCCGCGCGACGATGCAGGGCTTCTGGGACGAGATGGCCCGGCTTGGCAAGGACCGGAACCCGTATCGCGCGGGCTTTCTGCAATTCGTCGGCGTCGCCGAGAGCCGCGAGGAGGCAATGCGGCTCTACCGCGAGCCGGCGGAGTACTTCTACGGCCGCTGCCTGCGCGTCGACCCGCGCTGGGCGATGCCGCCCGGCTACATCACCGAGGCGACGCAGCGCGCCGGCGTGGTCGGCCAGATCGGCCGCGCCGCGAGCCTGCAGGCCCGTCAAGCGGCGCGGGCCACGACGCAGATGGAAGACATCGTCGAGCGCGGCTATGTGATCATCGGCTCGCCCGAGGAGGTCGTCGAGCAATTGACCGAGGTGGCGACCGACCTCAATGTCGGCCACCTGATGCTGCTCCTGCAGTTCGGCAGCATGGGGAAGGAGTTGGCGGCCTACAACACCAAGCTGTTCGCTGAGCGAGTCTTGCCGCAGCTCAAAGGCCTCTTCAGCGAGTGGGAAGACCGCTGGTGGCCGCAGCCGATGCCCCGCTCGGAACGCGCCGAGTTGCCTGCGGTCCTGGCCGCAGAGTAGTCCCGCAGCGAAGCTTCGGGCGGCGCGAGCCGATTAGTCTCGCCACACGCCTCGGCCGGCGAGCTGAGCCTGCTCCTCTGCGCCGAGCAGCCGTTCCGATGCGTCGGAGGCGGCGCGGCCGGCGCCGTTCAGGACTACCGCCTCTCCCAGATCGATATTGCCCACTCTGCAGCGATAGCCGGCGCTCGTTGTCCCGGCGCGCTCGCAACGGACCTCGCGTCCGCGGATATAGCGCTCGAGCTCGCGAACGAATTCTCCCTTCTCGCCCTCGACGCCTTCCAGACGCGCGGTGCCGCCGCGAAACAAGAGAGTGGCCGTATCGGCGATGGCCGGCAGTCCGCGCAGAGTGGCCGGCAGACCGAGCGGCTCCTGCCCCGATCCGGACATCGCCGCGGAAGAAGCCGCCGCAACCGGCGTCGACATGATCTGCTCAGCCTCCTCGACATAGTCGTGCCAGATCTTGGCTGGCAGATCGCCGCCGGTCACGCCATCCATCGGGCGATTGTCGTCATTGCCGACCCACACGCCGACGACGATCGCCGTGGTAAAGCCGATGAACCAGGCATCGCGGTAATCCTGTGTGGTGCCGGTCTTCCCGGCCGCCCTTCGGCCCAGCCGGGCCGCACGCCCGGTGCCGTTGCTGACGACTGCCTCCATCAGCTGAACCACGGCGTTCCGGTTCCAGGTGGGCGCCTCGATCACCGTTTCCGGACGGGTGTAGAGCGTCCCCTGGGTCCCGGCGCGAACCCGGCGGATCGTATAAGGTTCGACCGACTTGGCATTGACCGCGATGGCGTCGATCGCAGCGGTCGCGTCGAGCAATGTCACCTCACCCGAGCCGAGCGCCAGGCTAGGCACAGCCGGCAATTCGGTCCTGATGCCGAGGCTCTTGGCGATGTCGATCACCCGCTCCACGCCGACCGCCTGGGCAAGCTGGACCGAAACCGTGTTGATCGATTGGGCGAAGGCAGTCCGCAAAGTCACCGGCCCTTGATAGCCGCCCGCGAAATTTTTCGGCTCCCAGTCGCCGATCGTGACCGGCCGGTCGACGACGATGCTGTCGGGTGTGTAGCCGCCATTGAACGCGGCGAGATAAACAAAAACCTTGAAGAATGAGCCGGGCTGCCGGTGGGCCTGAACGGCTCGGTTGAATTGGCTCCGGGCATAGTCCCGTCCTCCGACCAGGGCGAGAACGGCGCCGTCGGGAGCGAGCGCGACGAGCGCCGCCTGGCTCGCGCGACGCCGGTCTCCCTCGCGCCCGAGCCACCGCTCGATGGTACGCTCCGCCGTTTCCTGTAGCCGCGGATCGAGCGTCGTGTCGATTGCAAGATCCAACGGCGGCGAGCCGATGACCCGCTTGAGCTCGCCCTCGGCGGTGTCGACAAAATAGTTGTGCCCGGGCTGCGTATCGGGCGGCGCCGCGAGCCGTGCTGGATGGGCGCGCGCGGCAGCTGCCGCCCGCGTCTCGTCGAGGTAGCCCGCCGCGGCCATGGCCTCGATCACCCGGCGGGCGCGCTGCTCCGCAGCCTCGGGGTTGCGGGTCGGCGCCAGCTGCGACGGGGCGCGGATCAAGCCCGCCAGCATTGCCGATTCGGCAAGGCCTAGCGACCCGGCCCTTTTGCCGAAGTAACGCCGCGCGGCCGCGTCGATGCCGTAGGCCCCCGCGCCGAAATAGGCCGTATTCAGGTACCGGGCGAGGATCTCGTCCTTGTCGAGCCGGGCTTCGAGCCACAGCGCGATCATGATCTCCTGCAATTTCCGGCGGAGGGTGCGTTCGGGCGACAAGTAGCTGATCCGCGCCAATTGCTGGGTGATCGTGCTGCCGCCTTGCGGCGGGCCGTCATGGCGCAGATCGTGCCAGGCAGCTCGCAGAATGCCGCGCAGGTCGATGCCTCTATGCGCGTAGAACCGGCGATCCTCGATTGCGATGACGGCATGAACCAGATCCCCCGGGAGCTGGTCGACCCTCACCCGCTCTCCCTTGGAGACGCCGCGGGCTGTGATGACCTGACCCTGTCCGGTGATGAACGTCATCGCGCCGGGTAGCGGTTCGAAGGCGATCCCGCCGGCAAACGGCAAGGTGAAGGCGCAATAGGCGATAAACCCCGCCGCCAGCAGCGCGCCCGATGCACCGGCCGCCAGAAGGCCCAGCACAATCGCACGCGGTCCGGCTCGGACCGGCCTCATCCTGCCCTCCTTATCGCGGCTGCCTCTCAACGGAACGAATGAAACCGCAGGTTTGTTCCCAATCGTAGCGGCGATCAATCGGCAATAAGCAGGAATTAACCGTATGAAACTACCCTCTGCAATAAGCAATAGAGCGCGCGCTGTTTACGGTTACCTGATCCTAATCAGCCTGGCATTCGCCGTCTCGAGTTGTGCGGCGCCGTATTACGGGAGCCGATCCGTACCGGTCTATTTTCCGCTCTATGGTCGCTATGCCAGCTACCCGCCGCAGCACGCCGGCAACGACTATTGGGCCGGGAGCACCGGGGTTGCTGCCGCCAATCGCGACCGCTCCGGCAAGGCAGAGGCTCGACGATCCCGTCAGCGGCAGGCAGAACAGAAAGAACAGAACAAGGCATCCGAGGGTGCCGACTGGGTCGACCCGGTTCCTTAATCCTTTTGGGTCGGGAGCTAAGCGCCTGTAGCGTCGATCGGTTTTAGTGCATTCAAAGCGTCTTCGGTGTATTCGACAACACCATTCCAATAGTCCACCAGCACGTCCCTGTTGAGACGGATCCATTGGGTCAACAGGTCCAGCTCGCGAGCGCTCAATTTGCCTCGCACGACGCGGACGCGCGGCCGAATGGCGACGGTAATCATTTCAGAGGGGCGGACCTTCGCGGCCCGCGCGATTTTGACGCGAACATCGTGCCTGGCACCGGCTTTCTGCGAGATGAATACGACGAATGGCAGCCCTGTCTTCTCCGGCCGCAGATTTGCCATCTCGAATAGGGCCTGACCATCGGCGTTGCTTCGGGATAAGTCGAGCCTCTCCGCAGCCGTCGTGCTTCTCGTCCCGGTTATTTCCTTGGATTTCACTCCGGAGTCCCGTAAACGCGGCGCCGCTGCTCACAAGGGCGTGGAAAGGAGGCTCGGAACGGCGAAGGTGTCGAGGAGGATCAGCTTGTCGCGGATCCTCGGGCCACGGCCGCCCATCTCGATCCGGTCGCGGTAGAGGCCGGTCGCAAAGAGGCGCGTCTCGCCCTCCTGGTCGGTCTGGTAGACGGCGAACGGCGCCTCGACAAGGAGCCCGTCATCGAGGAGCCGCGGCAGGCCGATGACATGGCGATCGGTGTGGATGTTGTATTTGTTGGCCTCCAGCAGGGCCCGGATGCGGTCTTCGAGCATGGCGCGGCTGTCGCAGAAGACCAGCGCCGCCGGCAGCCCGCGATCGTAATTTTCGCGCGGCATGATCTGGTACCGGCACTCCTCGGCGAAGAGAGCGAGCCATTCGTCGAACTGCGCCAGATCGATCAGCGCGCCGTACTCGGCGAGCAGATCGCAGGCGGCGGCGCGGTCGACCCTCATCGCACGGCGCCCTCGGGCTCGATGCCCAAAAGCTCGGCATAATACGACCAGAAGCCGCGCAGCGGCACGTCGGTGACGCGATAGTCGCGGTCGGAGATGACCCCGCCGCCCCCCAGCTCGATGACCGTGGTGCGGTCGGGATCGGGCTTTGAGGCACGATGGGCGATCTCGATCGCCTCGCCGTCCTCCATCGACACGAGGCCGGCCGGGCCGACGAGGTTGGCCTGGCGTAGCCGATGCAGATGCATCTCGGGTGTGTCGTCCTCGTAGCCGAGCATCGTCTGAAACACTTCGACCTCGTCGACCCCGCGCGGCCTGATCTGGCGCACCGCCAGGCTGTTGCTGATCTGCACGAACACCGCCGACGGGAAGACCGAGGTGACCACGAGGTTCAATTTGTCGGCGTATTCGGGGTGAAAGGCGACGAGCGCCGGCTCCTTCAGCGACAGGAAGTCGTTGCGCACGCCGACGCTGGCGTAAGCCTGGCGGGCGAACTCGTCGGTGTCGCTGCCGCCCTCCGCCCAGGTGATACTGTGCCGGTGCCGGGGATCCATCTTGACACCGCCCACCTGGGTCGACCTGTCGAGCCCAAAGGTGACGAGGAACTCGTGCAATAGGCTGGCGTGGTAATTGTCGCGGGTATTCTCCGCATAGAGCTTCCAATTGCCTCGGATTCGCTGTCGGTTGTAGCCGAGCACCTGCACCGGCCGGTCGAACAGGCGGCGCAGCTGAGCCAGGATCGGCGCACCGAGATAATCCTCGATCGGCTCGGCATCCTCGGCCAATGTGCCGAACAGCGCTTCCCCGACATTGGCGACGCGCACCGGGCGCAACCCGTGGTCGCGCATGTCGAAGCCGGCGTCGAGCCCGCCTTTGCCCCGGATGCCGCGGCGGAACGGGATTGCCTGCAGGCCGCCGTCGAGCCCGTAGCACCATTGGTGATAGATGCAAATATGGCGGTCCGCATTGCCGGAGATCTCGCGCCGCACCAGGGCGCCGCGATGGGCGCAGCGGTTGACGAAGGCCTTGACCGCGCCCTCCTTGTCGCGGTTGAAGATGACCGGCGTGTCGCCGACATAGCTCGCCCGGAAGTCCCCGGGTTCGGGGATTTCGCAGCCGAGCCCGAGAAAGCTCCACACCGGCCCGCGAAAGATCCGCTGCTGCTCGCGCTCGTAGACATCGGCATCATGATATAGGCGATAGGGCACCCGGCTGTAGTCGAGCGCCGGCCAGATTGCCGCGGTGAGCATCGCCATTTCTCGATCCAGTTGGCGGGACCTCGTAGCGATCTTAACGTGGCGGCGCCGATGCCACAATCGTGCGGCCGTCAGGGGCCGACGCCGCCAAAAGGGATGCTTGCCCCGGCGCCGGCGACAGCTGATATAGTGCGGGGGGAGGCCGGCGGCGGACAGGTCCCTCGCCAACCCGGTCAGGTCCGGAAGGAAGCAGCCGTAACGAGCTCCGACCTGGGTCGCCCGTCCGGTCTCCCTACCTCGACACGGTTCCGCTGATGAGCAATTCGGCGAGCGCGTACCGCGTTCTCGCGCGCAAATACCGGCCATCGACTTTCGCCGAGCTGATCGGGCAGGAGGCGATGGTCCGCACCCTGTCGAACGCGATCGCGGCGGGACGGATCGCCCACGCCTTCATCCTGACCGGCGTGCGCGGGGTCGGCAAGACGACAACAGCCCGCATTCTCGCCCGCGCGCTCAACTGCATCGGGCGAGACGGCTCGGGCGGGCCGACCAGCGAACCCTGCGGGGAATGCGTGCACTGCCGGTCGATCGGCGAGGATCGCCATGTCGACGTGATGGAGATGGACGCCGCCTCGCGCACCGGCGTCGACGACATTCGCGACTTGACCGAGGGAGTGCGCTACCGGCCGGTCTCGGGACGGTACAAGGTCTACATCATCGACGAAGTCCACATGCTCTCGAAGAACGCCTTCAACGCGCTGTTGAAGACGCTCGAAGAGCCGCCGCCCGATGTGAAGTTCGTGTTCGCGACGACCGAGATCCACAAGGTGCCGGTCACCGTGTTGTCGCGCTGCCAGCGGTTTGCGCTGCGGCGCGTCCCGGTCGACATGCTGATCCGGCACTATCGCCGGATCGCTGAGGCGGAAGCGGTCGAGGCCGAGCCCGCGGCGCTGGCGCTGATCGCCCGTGCCGCCGACGGGTCGGTGCGCGACGGGCTGTCGCTGCTCGACCAGGCAATTGCGCTGTCCGCCGGCCGGGTCGAGGAGGCCGCGGTTCGCGACATGCTGGGGGTCGCCGATCGCGGCATGGTCTTCGACTTGTTGGAGAGCGTGCTGCGCGGCGATGCGCCGGCGGCTCTTGCGCAGCTGGACCGTCTTTATCAGGGCGGCGCCGATCCGCTGATCGTCCTGCAGGATCTTCTCGAGCTCAGCCATTTCCTGACCCGGCTGAAGCTCGCCCCCGAGGCCGGCACGGGAGATCCGATCGCGGAAGGCGATCGCGAGCGCGCCCGGCCGCTGGCACAGCGCCTCGCCATGCCGGTGTTGGCGCGGGCCTGGCAGATGCTGCTGAAAGGGCTGGAAGAGGTGCAGACCGCACCCTCGGCGATCCAGGCCGCGGAAATGGTGCTCGTGCGGCTGGCCTATGTCGCCGATCTGCCGGCGCCCGCCGAACTCGTCCGCACGGCCGCCGCCCCTTCATCGGCGCCCCGGTCGGGCCACGGCAACGGCGCCGCCGTCGCGCCGGTCGTGTCGGCTGCGGCCCCCGTTCCGGAAGCCGCCGCGCCGCGGCCGGCGAGCGGGGCGGCGCTGCGGCTGGCGCCCAATACCGCGGCCGAGCCGCAACCCGGGCTCGCGCCCATGCCCGACGGCTCTGTGGAACGCGATCCCGTCCCGCAAAGCTTTGCCGAAGTGTTGGCGCTGTTCGACAAACGGCGCGAGGCGCTGCTCCGCTCACATCTCTGGTCGCACCTCCATCTGGTTCACTTCGAGCCGGGGCGGATCGAGTTCCGCCCGGCTGCGGACGCACCGCGCGACCTCGCGAACCGGCTCGGCCAATTGCTCGGCGAGTGGACCGGGATCCGTTGGCTGATCGCCGTTTCCGAGGCGGAAGGGGAGCCGAGCCTGCGCGAGCAGGAAGAGCGCCGCGACCGGGATCTGCGGAACGAGGTGGCGAGCCACCCGTTGGTGCAGGCGGTGCTCGAGACCTTCCCGGGAGCGACGATTGCGGCGGTTCGGGAACGGTTCGCGGCTGGAGAGGCGGAGCCGGACGAGCTTGTTTCCGGCGACCCGGAGGACGAAGCGAGCACAGGAGAGGACGGAGCATGAAAAACATCGGCCAGCTGATGAAGCAGGCACAAGAGATGCAGGCGAAGATGGCCGAGATGCAGGCCCAGCTCGAGGCCGTCGAGATGACCGGCGCCGCCGGCGCGGGAATGGTTCAGCTGACCCTGAACGGCAAGGGCGACCTCAAGAAACTCAAGATCGACCCGGCTCTGCTCGACCCGAAGGAAGTCGAGGTGCTCGAGGATCTGATCGTCGCGGCGTTCAACGACGCGCGCGCAAAAGTCTCGGCGCACGCTGAACAAGAGATGCAAAAGCTGACCGGCGGCCTGCAATTGCCGGGCGGCATGAAACTGCCGTTCTGATCGCCGGACGCTGTGCCGCCCCAAGCAGCCCCGGCGCGCCGCTCCCATGTCCGAGCTCGACACCTTGATCCGGCTTCTCGCCAAATTGCCGGGGCTCGGCCCGCGCTCGGCGCGGCGCGCGGCCTTGCACCTGATGAAGCGGCGGGAAAGCCTGCTCGAACCGCTTGCGGCGGCGCTGGCGCAGGCGGCCGAAGCGATACGGACTTGTTCGGTCTGCGGCAACCTCGACACGCTGGAGCCTTGCGCGATGTGCCGGGACCCGGAAAGGGATGCCGCGACGATCTGCGTTGTCGAGGATGTATCGGATCTGTGGGCGCTCGAGCGGACGGGGGCCTTTCGCGGCCGATACCATGTGCTGGGCGGAACCTTGTCGGCGCTCGACGGGATCGGGCCCGACGACCTCAATATCGAGCGGCTGCTGGCGCGAATAAAACCAGGAATGGAGATGATCCTGGCGCTGAATGCGACGGTAGAGGGGCAGACCACGGCGCATTATCTGGCCGACAAGGTCGCCGGGCGCGACGTTAGAATATCAAGGCTGGCTCAGGGCGTGCCGATTGGCGGTGAACTCGACTACCTCGACGAGGGCACCCTGACGGCCGCGCTCAAGGCGCGCCGCGCAGTATAGCCCAGCTATCGATCAGCTATTTCTTGCCGGCTGCTCGCGTCGACTGGCGCCCCGCGCCACGCCCGAGGCCGATCTTTTTGGCGAATTCGGAGCGTTGCTCGGCATAGTTTGGGGCAACCATCGGGTAATCCGGCGCCAACCCCCATTTCGCCCGGTATTCGTCCGGGGTCATGTTGTAGGTGGACCGGAGATGCCGCTTCAGCATCTTCAGCTTCTTCCCGTCCTCGAGGCAGACGAGGTAGTCGGGGGTCACGGATTTACGGATCGGGACCGCCGGCTTGAGCGGCTCTGGCTGCGGTTCGGCCGAGTGGCCCTCGAGCGACCGAAGCGAGCTGTAGACGGCGTTGATGACTTCGGCCAGCTGCGTTGTCGGCAGCGTATTGTTGCTCACATAAGCGGCAACGACATCCGCGGTCATCCGCAGCAATTCCTCCTCCGCCATTTTCGGCGTCGCCGTTTCTGCCATCTTTCGCCCCAGAACCCCAAAGTTCATTCCAGCCGCCATAATCGAGGCAGGTATATCTTGTGTCAACCGAAAGTTTTGAGAAGGCACAGTAATCAGCATTGTCGCGGTCTTGAAAACGACTTGCCCCTTTCGTTCAGCCTTGGGCTTTTCTCGACGATCTGCGCTCGTTTAAGGAGAGGCGGCGTACCGAACTGGTTACGCCGCCGATAAATGCCCGCGGTCAGAGATCGCCTCCTGCGTTGATCACGATTTATGGTAGCCAGCTGGCATTAATGACCGAGATATGGTAGATCCAATGACAAGGATCTGGTGATCCGGGTCTCGGCGCGCCGGTTGCGTCCCAGCTGAGCCGTCGCGGCAGGGTGCTGCGGCGCTCGGCTCGTCCGTCTTTTGACAAGTGGTGTTGATGGTTTTAGCCCACAATTCTACCCGCGGCTCCGTCGCCGGCGGGTTTTTCTCCGATCGGCTCATCGATGCCGATCCCGAAATCGCAGCAGCTGTCGCCGGCGAGCAGAACCGTCAGAAATTCCAGATCGAGCTGATCGCGAGCGAGAACATCGTCTCGCGCGCAGTGCTGGAAGCGCAGGGCTCGGTCATGACGAACAAATACGCCGAAGGCTATCCGGGCCGGCGCTATTACGGCGGATGCGAATTTGTCGATGTCGCAGAGTTGCTGGCGATCGAGCGGGCAAAGCGGCTGTTCGGATGCAATTTCGCGAATGTGCAACCGCATTCCGGCGCCCAGGCGAACCAGGCCGTTTTCGTCGCGCTGCTCGAGCCGGGCGACACGATACTCGGAATGGCGCTTGCCGCCGGCGGGCATCTGACCCACGGGGCGCGGCCAAACCTGTCGGGCAAATGGTTCAATGCGATCGCCTACGGTGTCCGCCCCGAAGACGGGCTGATCGATTTCGACCAGCTCGAAGGGTTGGCCAGGCAACACCGGCCCAAGCTGATCATAGCGGGCGGCAGCGCCTATTCGCGGATCATCGATTTCGCCCGGTTTCGCGAAATTGCCGACGAGGTCGGCGCCTACCTGATGGTCGACATGGCGCATTTTGCGGGTCTGGTGGCGGGCGGCGTCTACCCGAGCCCGCTGCCTCATGCGCACGTGGTCACGACGACCACCCACAAGACCTTGCGCGGGCCGCGGGGCGGAATGCTCCTCGCCGATGACGAGGAGATCGGCAGGCGCCTCAATTCGGCGGTGTTCCCGGCCCTGCAGGGTGGCCCGCTGATGCATGTGATCGCCGCCAAGGCGGTCGCGTTGCGCGAGGCGCTCCAGCCTGCGTTCAGGAAGTACGCAGAGGCCGTGGTCGGGAACGCGAAGGTGCTGGCGGCGACGCTCGTCGAGGGCGGGCTCGAGATCGTCTCGGGCGGGACCGACTCGCATCTGATGCTGGTCGATTTGCGCCCGTTGGGGCTCACCGGCCGTGACGCCGAGGCGAGCCTCGGGCGGGCCGCGATCACCTGCAACAAGAACGGGATCCCGTTCGATCCGCAGAAGCCGACCGTGACCTCGGGGATCCGCCTCGGCTCGCCAGCCGCCACGACGCGCGGTTTCGGGACGGAGGAATTCCGGACGGTCGGGAAACATATCATCGAGGTTTTGCGGGCGCTCGCGCGCGGCGCGGCCGAGAACGGCGCGACCGAAGCCAGGGTGCACGAAAACGTCCAAAAGCTGTGCGCCCGCTTCCCGATCTACGGTGAGCTCGGAGCGCAGCATCCGCTGGGCAAATAACTCGGGCAAGAGAACGGGAGGGAGGCATGCGCTGTCCGTTTTGCGGAGCCGATGACACCCAGGTCAAGGATTCCCGGCCGACCGATGACCGCGGCGCGATCCGGCGACGACGGTTCTGCCCCAATTGCGCGGCTCGCTTCACGACGTTCGAGCGCGTGCAGCTGCGCGAACTGACGGTCATCAAAAAACACGGCCAGCGCGAGCCCTTCGATCGGGACAAGCTGGCGCGCTCGATCTACATCGCGCTGCGCAAGCGCCCGGTCGAGCCGGAACGGGTCGAGCGCATCATCAACTCGCTGGTGCGGCAATTGGAGAGCTCGGGCGAGACCGACATTCCGAGCGACATGATCGGCGGCTTGGTGATGGAGGCGCTGTCGAGCCTCGATCAGGTGGCTTACATCCGCTTCGCATCGGTCTACCGCAATTTCCGCGAGGCCAAGGATTTCGGGGATTTCGTCGGGCGGATCGCGGCGGATGGCAATTGATGCGCGGCCGGCAAGCGTCGATCGCGATGCGATGCGGGCGGCGCTCGCCTTGGCGCGCCGCGGGCTCGGCGCGGTCTGGCCGAACCCGGCGGTCGGCTGTGTCATCGTCAGTGACGGGCGGGTTGTCGGGCGCGGGTGGACGCAGCCGGGCGGCCGGCCCCATGGCGAGACCGAGGCGCTGCGGCGCGCCGGTGAAGCCGCTCGCGGGGCGACCGCCTATGTCAGCCTCGAACCTTGCTGCCATTGGGGCAAGACCCCGCCCTGCGTCGATGCGCTGATCGCCGCCGGGGTGCGGCGGGTCGTCGTCGCATTGGAGGATCCCGATCCCCGGGTCGCCGGGCGAGGAATAGCGCGGCTGCGCGACGCGGGCATCGAGGTCGAAACCGGGGTCTGCGCGGAGGAGGCGGCCGAGATCAACGCCGGTTTCTTTTGCCGTCTTCGGCTCGGCCGGCCACTCGTCACCCTGAAGCTTGCGACCTCGCTCGACGGCCGCATCGCCACGCGCAGCGGCGAAAGCCAGTGGATCACCGGGCCGCCCGCGCGCGAGCGCGCGCATGCGCTGCGCGCCGCCCACGACGCCATCATGGTCGGCACCGGGACGGTGATCGCCGACGACCCTCAGCTGACCTGCCGCCTGCCCGGGTTGAGCCATCGTTCTCCCGTGCGGATTGTCATCGATCGGCATCTGCGCATCCCGCCGACCGCACGCCTCGTCCGGGAGGCGAGAGACGTCCCGACCTGGATATTGACCCTTCCTTCGGCGGACCCCGCTCGGAGGCAGGCTTTCCTCGACTACAGCGTCTCGGTGCTCGACGTCGATCCCGACGCCGACGGCGTCATTAGCCTTGCCGCGGCGCTCGCTGTGCTGGGCGAGCGCGGCATCACCCGGCTTCTCGTCGAGGGAGGAGGCCGCCTCGCCGCGGCGCTGGCGCGCGCACGGCTGATCGATCGGCTCGCCTGGGTTCACGCTCCGATGCTGATCGGCGGCGACGGGGTTCCGGCGATTGCCGGCTTCGGCCTCGACGCCCTCACCGAGGCGCCCCGGTTCGAGCGGGTATCCGCAGAAACGGTCGGAGACGACGTGCTGACGGTGTTCAGCCTCCGGGGGTCAAAACGAGATGACGCAGACAGCTGAGCCGTTCAATGCCGGCCCTACCTCCTCCAGTTTTCAGAACGCGGATGCCTATGATCAGCTTATGGGCCGCTGGAGCCGCCGGCTGGCACCGCTATTGATTAGGTTCGGCGGTGTGGATGACGGCGATCGGGTGGTGGACGTGGGGTGCGGCACCGGCAGCTTGACCTTCGCGTTCCCCGAATTTGCGAATGTCGCCAACGTCACCGGCATTGACGTCACGGCACCCTTTGTGGAGGCAGCCCGCACCCGCAACATCGACCCACGGATCACGATCGAGCTCGGCGATGCACGGGCCTTGCCCTACGCGAACGCATCGTTCGACCGCGCTTATTCTTCTTTGGTTCTGCACTTTCTGCCCGACCCCGCAAAGGCGGTCTCGGAAATGTGCCGCGTTGTCCGGCCGGGGGGCACCGTCACAGCCGCGGTCTGGGATAATTACGGAGGCCAGCCGTTCACGCGAATGCTCTGGGACATCGCCGGAGTGCTCGATCCATCGCTAGATCGACCCTACTTCCGGCCCCTCAACGGACCCGACGAGCTGGCGGCGGAATGGCGGAACATGGGCCTGACCAATATCGAGCAAACGAGCCTGATGATCCGCATGGACTTCCAGTCTTTTGAGGACTATTGGACGCCATTCGCGACCGGCGAGGGCCCGCATGGCCAGTATGTCGTCGGCTTGTCAGAACCGGCCCGCGAAACTTTGAAATACCACTTGCGCCGCGCCTATCTCGGCAACCGTCCCGACGGCGCGCGTTCGATGGTTTCCGTCGCCTGGGCATGCCGCGGCACGGTACCGGAATAGGCCGATCGGAAGCGATATGTTTCGAGAAGCGAGAGGCGGGGCCAAGACCAACCGCGCGAAGGGGCAAAGGTATAGACCGCCGATGCCGATATGCAGCCTGGCAAACCGAAAGAACCGGAGGCCGCGCTTATTGGCACTGGTTCTGGCTGCCGTGCTCACCGGGTGCGCCTCGGGGGGCGACAAAGCCGTCCTTGGGCCGAAATCCGGCGGCGGGATTCTATTGTCCGCACAATCACTTCATTGGCTGCGCCTATCTCTAGCCGCGCTTCGAGCGGGAACAGGCGCCGCCGATGCAATCGCTTTGCGAACCTACTGCTTGCCTCTAAGCGGCTACTTCATCGCAAGATACTCTCGCGCCTTGGCCAGTTCGGGTCGCGGATCGGCGGAGCCGGCCAGCTCGATCAACCGGGTGAAGTGGTACTGCGCCTTGTCCTTGTTGCCGGCCTGCGCCGCGGCCTGGCCGGCGCCCCAGAAGCCGCGGAACCGCTTGGGATCGCGAATCTGCGAGGCCTCGTACTCGACCAACGCCTCGGCCGGCTTGCCGCTCTCCAGCAGCATGTCGCCGAGCAGCTCGCGCGCCGGGATCAGCCGGCCGGGGCTGACGGCTGCCTTTTCCGACTTGTCTTCCAGATCCGCGGCGGCGCGCATCAGCGACAAGCCTTGCTCGCGTTGCCCTTTGGCAAAGGCAATCCAGGCCTCGGCGGCGGTGCGCTCCACTTCGATCTCGGTCGCCCAATACGCGTTCTTCGCCGCCTTCAGACCGTCTTCGATCTCGCGCAGCCGGACCGCGTCCTTTTCGGCCGCTTCGGGATTGCCGCTGCGGGCGGCGCCGAGCGCGCGCCCGAAATAGCGCATGGCGTCTGCGTAAGGGAACTTGCTCGAATCCGGATCATCGAGACGCGCCGCCTCGGCCCATTGGCCCCGCTCGATCGCGTAGCGCGCCGGCAGTGCGGAACGCGAGTAGAAGCTGGCCTGGACGGTGGCGCCTTCCGGCGATATCTGGCGCGCTTCCTCGATCCCGGCCCTGGCGTCGCCGTCGCGGGCCAGTTGCAGATCGGCATAGACCATGTAGTCGAGCGCATGCAGCCGGTCCGACCGCTCGGCCTCGCCGGTTGCCGCGGTGGCGGCCCGGCGATTGGTGGTGGCGGATTCCTGCCACAGCCCGACGCGGGTGAAAATATGGGACGGCATATGCAGCGCATGCGGCGCCGAGGGCGCGATATCGGCGTAGCACATCGCCGCTACCAGCCCCTTGTCGGCGACGGATGGGTAGTCGTACGCATGAATCAGGTAATGCGCGACGCCCGGGTGATCCTTGTGTTTTGGGAATTGCGCTTCGAGGATTGCCGCCCCGCGCATCGCCCGCTCGAAGGTCTTGTCGGCCGGCGGCTGCGTCGAGACGAGATAGATCGCCGAAAAGATCTGCGTCTCGTCGTCGGGATACTGCTTAGCCAAGGCCTCGAACGCATCGGCCAGAGAGCGCATCCGCACCGGGTGCGGCCGCTCGGCGAAGTTGTCGTAATAGACCGCGATCGCCTCGATATAGCCGCGCTCGCGCTCGCTCTTGGCGCCGATCGCCCTGGCCTGCGCGATCGCCTCCTGGGCGCGCTTGGCGCCGTCCGGGGTGGCGCCGGTTGCATAAGGATTGCCGATCGCGAGCGCCGCGATGCCCCAGCCGGCAATGGCGCAGGACGGGTCGCGCTGCAATACGTCGCGGAACGCCTTGTCGCCTTCGCTCCACCAGAACGAATGCAGCAAGGCGACGGCTCGCTGCAGGTAGGGCTGCACCGCCTCGCTGCACGAATTGGCGAAGGAAACCGCGCCGAGCTTCTCGGCGGGATCTGCCGATGCGGCCGATGCGGTCGTGACGGCAAGCGCAATCGTAAAACTGGCCCGAGCGATCAAGCGCGGCATGATGCCCTCCCTAGCTGAATTGTCAGCCTACTCTTGTCCGCATCCCCGTATTAACTTTCCACTCCCGTCGCGCTAACGGCCCGAGCAATGCTACCTGTTCTTGAAGCGTCCAGGAGCTTAGCAGCATGCCCCAGGTGATCAACATCTGCATGGCATCGCGTCGGCCAGCAGCGAGCTTTGGAGGCTCGAAAGCTAAGCTGAGGCGGCTGCGGCTTTAGCCGGGAACGGGCCCCCGGATCGGCGTTACGCCGAGAAAGCTACTTCGCCTGGGAGCCACGTGCTCCCATGGTGCAGAAATCAAGAATTCCGCACCAAAATCAGATCCTTGAAGCGGTTGCGCTTATTTGGTGCAAAAGATAGGTGCAAAACTCCACCCGCTTCCGCACGCATTGCCCGACCGCGCCGGACGCTTCGCGCCACGGGCTAGCATTTCGTGAGCTATTAGCGTCGCCGCGATGCGCACACCAAGGTCGCGACCGCCAGGACAATGGCGGACACCATAATCCCGGCAGTCACAAGCCCGGCTGGCGTCGTGCGAACCGTGGCTTTGAGCGAAACGCTGTTGCCAACGCTGAGGTCGGCATTCGCCTTGATCTCCTCCGGATGAAATACGGCGCTTGCCGGCCCCACCGCCTGCGTGGTCGGTTCATGCATTGGCGAGCCGTCTAGGCGTCGGCGACCGCGAGACGCGCGCCGATTGTCAGGGCGGCGAGCTGGTAGACTGCGTTGCGGCCGGCGCGCCAGTCGGCGAGCTCCTCTTGGTCGAGGCGCTCGGGCATGCGCGGGTGCCATTCGCCAGGTTCCGGCCGGATCACGGCGCCGGGATCGAGCCGGCCACAATCGACGCGCATCGTGCAGCGGAAGCGGCGGCCGACTTCGAATGTCGAACTCGATGATCGTGTTGCGGGCGAGGCGGGGAGGGATCCGCTCGAAATAGGTGACTTTGCGGGGCGGTGTGCGGCGGGCCATTCCGTTTCTCCTCGTTGGGTCAGGTGCTGCGATCGTCAACTCCTATGTGGGATGAAACGGTCCTGCCTGCCTCGGTGTGCCATCCGGACCCGGGCCGTTTCTCTACGTGATAATCCGGTGTATCCCGTTCGAGGCCGCCGTCGAAATCAACAGCGCAGCAGCCCCTAATTCAGTTCGAGAACCCATATATTTGGTAGGTGTGGGCCGCGGCTGGCACCGCGGCCCACTGGCGACGTGCGTTACCCTGGAGACCTCTCCGGTGATCCGACCATCATCGCCACCGGCTGTTTCATAACCGTACAGGGCATCCGCGCTCGGGGAGATCCCCCGGCGCGGCGCACGCCTAACTCAGGTATTTCCGCGTCGAGAACGCATGCCCGGACGAGCAACGGCGCTGCGCTGAGCTTTGACCTTCTCCTCGACCTCTCGAAATTCCGGCTCGAGTGCCCTCAGCCTGCTGACGAGCCGGATAGATCGTACTCATTGCTGATCTTGCCACGGTGGGGGGCGCTTCGCTCGATCCGGGTTACAAAGCCGGCTTCCTCGAGTTCGGCAATGTAACGGCGCACCTGGCGAGGGCCGAGCTTCAACCGATTGCCGAGGGTTTCCATCTTTGGGTATGGCTTGCGCTCGGCTCCCACCAGTAATCGGCTAAGTGCATGAGGACCGCGAGCTGGGTCGGGTCAGCCCGAGGCGCGCTTGCGCACGGAGAAGGAGCGATGGAATGATACAGAAGCCGAGATCCATCACGGCCTTGCCCCACTTCCGTTCCGAGGCCTTCTTTGCCTTGAGTGGCTGAAGGGGTATCACCTTCGCTCCCGATTGGGAGTCATATCGTCGTTCATCGCGGGCTGTGCTCGTATCGTTATAACCGTGTCCCCCATATAGACCTTGCACACCGCGAAAAAAGAGTGTGGCGATCGGCTCGATAAGACCGATCGAATAGGTCGGTCCCTACCGGTCGCTCAGGTCACGAAAGACCGTTGAAGAAGGACGACCCTACTCAGCACGTAGCGCAAGCGCCCACAAACCGGGATACAGAACACGATCGGTCTCGCACGACCGATCGCGTCAAATCACGATCCGCTCGACCTCATCGAGGCTGACCTCGTCGCGCCGGCGATCGTAGAGCTGCGTCGTGCGCGTCGAGGCGTGGTTCGCCATCGCCGCGGCCTTTTCGAGCGTGCCGCCGTTCTTGAGATACGCGGTGATCCCGGTCGCCCGGAAACTGTGGTTGCCGAGCTTGGTTGCGATGCCGGCCGCCGCCGCGCGCCGGCGGATCATCGCATAGGCGTTCGCCTGCGGCAGCACCGTGCGCGTGAGCTTGCCGGTGCCGCGGCCGATCGTGCGGAACAGCGGCCCCTTGGGATCGTCGCGCAGGCCCGGCGCCGTCGAGATAGGCGATGAGGTATTCCTCGAGGTTGTGGTGGCACGGCATCGCGTGCCGCTTGCCGCCTTTCTCGCGCAGCCGCACCCATAGCCGGCGGTTCTGCGTGTAGACATCCTCGACCGTCATGCCGAGCGCCGCGCCGATCCGGGCGAAGGAATAGACCATGAGCCCGATCAGCGCGCGGTCGCGCAGACCCGACGGCGTCGACACATCGATGCTGTCGAGCAGCGCGCGCGCCTCGGTCGGATCGAGCACCGGCGTTTGCCCGGACGTCACGACGTGCCGGGGCCCGCGCACCGACGCGGCCGGGTTGACCGGCACGACCTGGCCGGTGACCAGCCAGTCGAACAGGTGGCGGATCGCGGCGAGCCGCTGCTTGACGGTCGGCGCCGCGAGCTCGCGCGTCGCGGCCTCGATCCAGGTCGCGACGTGCACCGGCTGCACGGCGGCGATCGACGGCACGCCGGCGCTCGCGCACCAGGCCAGAAATTCCTCCGCGGCGCGGTCGTAGGCGCGGCGCGTGTGCGGGTTGCGGAATGGCCGCGAAGAATTCAAGAAAGCGGATGCGGGCGCGGTCGCCGGCGGCGGTGACGAGCTCGCGGGACAATCAGGCTAAATTCAGACGGAATGAGGTGATTCCCCATTAACTCTGTCTCTCAATTAGTAAGACAGATCGCATAGGCAATTTGAACTTCAGGCGGAGTTGTGCCGGCACATTCACAATGCCAATATTTTTTGTCAGGGTAAGAAGCCACTATATACGACACATTGTTGTTTTTTGGACAGTAACATCCCCCCTTATCAGAGCGGTATTCTGTGGGCATTCCTGTTCTCGTTTATAAGAGGCGTTGTCACCTTTTGCTTTATTGCCATCGGTGGCAACCTCAATCTTTCCACTGATTGGCGATCCAACTGTTCTGGGTTGTTTCGCAATCTGGTCGTCGACTTCTTTGAGTGTCACGCCCCCTATCGCCCGGATCAACCCACCACTCGAACCCCAATGCCAGAGCAGTACAAGTGCGCCAAGTACGGCTGCACTGATGACACCTACTACCACCTTCTCGGAAACACCCTTCCAGTCGATAGGCATCCCCTTCCCCTGGCGTCCGCATACCGTATCATGGGATATTATCCGATAGAGACATTATCACACATAAGATCTTTCAGGCTTTTGGCAGCGGATAGGCCAAGTCTTACATGGCAACGCGAAACCGTGGAATCGCGCCGCCCTGTGGACCGGCCGGTGCGGAGGCGATCCGGTTTGCTGAAATCGCTATCATAAAATTGCCTATTTAGTACTGCACACTCCATGGCAAAGGTGGCCTCTGAGGACCACCCCAAACCCGTGGAGATGCGGATGAGTGATGATCTTGCGCCAATTCCGCCGCGCCAGCCGCGCGGGCGGCCGTTCGAGAAGGGACGGTCGGGTTACCCGGGCGGGCGACGGGCGGGTTCTCGGAACAAGAAGACATTGGCGGCGATGGCGTTGCTCGAAGGGGAGGCGGAGGGGCTGACCCGCAAGGCCGTCGAGCTCGCGATGCGGGGCGATCCCGCCGCGCTGCGGCTCTGCCTCGAACGCATCCTGCCGCCCTGCCGCGAGCGCGCGGTCAAATTTGCCGTGCCGCCGATCGAGAGCGCCGCCACAACCCATAGAGGAGTTTTGCTGCAGATTCGCTGTAGATTGCATCATCACTCCCCTCAGCTCAATTCAAGATTGCAGGGAAGGCTCGTCCTTTTTTGTCGTATACTGGGCCCGTCGGGGTTGACAGCCCCGCGCCGCAGGGCCTAGCGTTTCCGTAACCAAACGAGCGTTTGGTCAGGGTCTCGCCTAACAACCCGAAAAGGAGCTGGGTTATGGGTCGCGCTTACAACGTCATCGACGCCGACGGCCACATCCTCGAACCGCTCGACCTGTGGGACAAATACATCGACCCCAAATTCCGCGACCGGGCGCCGCGGATCGTCAAGGGCGAGAACGGCAAGGAGCGGCTCGTCATCGAGGAGCATGCGGTCGGCGACAGCCAGCGCGGCATCGGCCGGATCGGCGCGGTCGGGGCGCGGCAGGGCATCGTCGACGACACGATGGAATACAAGGACGGCAAGCCCGGCGGGTTCGACCCGCACAAGCGCATCCCCGACATGGATGCCGACGGCATCGACGCCGCGTTCCTCTATCCGAGCCTCGGTCTCTTCTCGGGCGCGATCCACGACCCTGAGCTCGCCGCCGCGACCTGCCGCGCCTACAACCGCTGGCTCGCCGATTACTGCAAGCCCTATCCGGACCGCCTGTTCGGCATCGCGATGCTGCCGCTGCAGTCGGTCGACCTGGCGATCGCCGAGATGCGCTTTGCCCGCAAGGAATTGGGCTTCCGCGGCGGCTTCATCCGGCCCAACCCGTACAGCGACAAGATGATCCATGACGAGCGGTACGAGCCGTTCTGGGCCGCGGCCGAGGATCTCGATTTCGCGATCGGCTTCCATGAGGGCGCGTCGAGCGGCATGCCGACGGTCGGCGTCGACCGCTTCGAGGGCCGCGGCGCCCGCCACATCATCTCGCACACAATGGAAATGATGCTCGCCTGCATGAGCGTGATCTGGGGCGGGGTCTGCGAGCGGCACCCGAAGATCCGCATCGCCTTTCTCGAATTGGGCGGCGGCTGGATCGCGCCGTGGCTCGACCGGATGGACCGCCACTTCGACGACCAGGGCTTCAACGATTCCGGTCTGACGACGCGGCCGAGCGAGCTCTTCCAGCGCAATTGCTGGATCTCCTTCGAGCCGGTCGAGGGCAGCATCAAGGCGCTCGCCGACTATATCGGCCCGCACAAGATCCTGTGGGCGACCGACTACCCCCACCCCGACGGGTTCTTCCCGGGGGCGCCGAAGATGATCATGGACCGCATGGAAGGGCTGTCGGCGGAAACCAAGCACCAGGTCATGGCCGGCGGGGCGATGGGGCTCTACGGGCTCAACTGACGGTATAAAGTCGCCGGAAACCATCCTTTCCGCCCTCGGGGCGGAAAGGATGGAGCGAGTTGAAAGGGAGGGGACGCCGTGGATCTCGATTTTACCGGCAAGGTCGCGCTGATCACCGGCGGGGCTAACGGGATCGGCCGCGCGACCGCGCTCGGCTTTGCCCGGGGCGGCGCCAAGCTCGTCCTCGTCGACCGCGATAGGGAAGCCGGTGAAGCGACCGCCGGCGTGGTTCGGCAGCAGGGCGGCGATGCCCGGTTCGTCGCCGCTGACGTGACCAAATCGGCCGAGGTCCAGGATTACGTCAAGGCGGCGCTCGACGCCTACGGCGCGATCGACTGCTTTTTCAACAATGCCGGCATCGAAGGCAAATGGGCGCATACCGCCGAATATGACGAGGACATGTTCGATGCGGTGATCGGGGTCAACGTCAAGGGCGTCTTTCTCGGATTGCGCCATGTATTGCCGGTCATGCTGCGGCAGAAGCGGGGGGCGATCGTCAACACCGCCTCGGTTGCGGGGCTGGTCGCGACCCCGGGCATGCCGGCCTATGTCGCCTCGAAGCATGCGGTGATCGGATTGACCAAGACCGCCGCCGGCGAGGTCGCCCGCCACGGCGTCCGCGTCAACGCGGTCTGCCCGGGCCCGGTCGACACCCGGATGATCCATTCGCTCGAGGCGCAGCTCAACCCGTCGGATCCAGCCAGCGTCAGCCGGCGCTACCAATCGGCGATCCCGATGGGGCGCTACGTCAACCCGGAGGAGATCGCCAGCACGGTGTTGTTCCTCTGTTCCGACCTCGCTTCCGCGATCACCGGCGCGCAATACGTCATCGACGGCGGCCGCACGGCGGTCGGCGGCGCCGTCACCCAGGCAATGCAGAGCTGAGCTTCAGCTCTCCTTGTACTTGATCGAGCAGCCATAGGCGCGGGTCGAGGCGATCGCGACCGGCTGGCCGGCGGCGAGCGCGTCGAGCGCGGCGGCGACGTAGTTGTGGGCGGTCTTGACATCGGCCTGGCGGGTCGACGGCTTGTCGTCGATCGCGCCCATATAGGCGATATGGCCGGCCCGGTCGATCACGACCATGTGCGGCGTCGCCCGGGCGTCGTAGAGGCGGCCGAGGACGCCATCGGGGTCGAGCAGGAAATCGCTCGGTGCGGCCCGCCACCGCGCGAGATCGGCCTTCGCCTCGGCCGGCGTCACATAGCCCTGCTCGCCGGGAGCGGAGGAGGCGATCGTCAGCCACACCACGCCTGCCGCCATGTAGCGCTGCTGCAAGGCCTGCATGTTGCCGCTGTCGTAATGCTTGCCGACAAACGGGCAGCCGTCATTGGTCCATTCGAGGACGATCATCTTGCCGGCGTAATCGGCGAGCCCGACGGTCTTGCCGGCGATGTCGGCGGCATGAAAGGCCGGCGCCGGCTGGCCGACTTTAGCCGCGGCGACCGGCGCGACTGCGACGGCGCGCTCCATTGTAGAGGCGCCGAGCGCCGCCAACCCGGCCAGAGTCGAAATATTTGAGCAGAGTGCGCATGGGGGACCCTCCCGCGGATGAACTGCGTCAACTTTTGCCGAGCGCCTCGAGCACGTTCGAGGCGGTCAGGATCTGCGGCAGCACGACCGGATCGCCCCGGCCCCTATAGAGAAGGTAGAGTGGGACGCCGCTGCGGCCGAATTGCTGCAGGAATTGGGTGATTTCCGGGTTCTGGCTGGTCCAGTCGCCTTTGAGCGGGACGATGCCGCGCTCGGCAAAGGCGCGGCGGACCGGCTCGCTGTCGAGCGCGACCCGCTCGTTGATCAGGCAGGTGACGCACCAGGCGGCGGTCAGGTTGACGAAGACCGGCTTGCCCGCAGCCTCCAGCGCCGCGAGCCTTTGCGTCGTGAACGTCTCGTAGGCCAAGCCGTCGCGGGGTCCAGCTGCCGCGGTTGCGGCTCCCGGCCCGGCGACATTCAGCGAGGCGGCCAGAAACAGCGCGGCGGCTCCGCCGGCCGCAGCCAGCCCCGTGCCGAGGCGTCGGCCGAGCGGGGCGGAAAGCCGCGTCCGGCCATAGATCCAGACCGCGAAACCGACCAGGACGAGCCCGAGCAGCGCACCGAATGCGTCGCCGGGTCCGACCTCCTGGATCAACACCCACAGCAGCCAGGCGACGGTGCCGTAAAGCGGGAAGGCGAGCAGCTGTTTGACGAACTCCATCCAGGGTCCCGGCCTGGGCAGCACCCGCTGCCAGCCGGGCGCCAGCGAGGCGGCGAGATAGGGCGCGGCAGAGGCCGAGGCCGAGCGCGAGAAACACCCCGATCGCCACCGCTGGCGGGGCGATCAGCGCGAAGCCGAGCGCGGCACCCATGAACGGGGCGGTGCAGGGGGTCGCGACGACCGTCGCCAGGACGCCGGTGAAGAACGTGCCGGCCGTTCCCGCCCCGGCAGCAAGCCGCCCGCCGGCATTGCCGAGCGCCAGGCCGAACCCGGCCACTCCCGAAAGGCTCAGCCCCATCGCCAAGAGCAGATAGCACAGGGCTGCAACAAAGATCGGCGACTGCAATTGAAAGCCCCAGCCGACCGCTTGGCCGCCGGCGCGGAGCGCCAGCAATCCGCCGCCGAGCGCGGCGAAGCTCGCCAGCACCCCGGCCGTGTAGGCGAGACCGTGCGCGACCTGCTCGGCCCGATGCCCATGAGCCTGTCTGGCGAGGCTCAGCAGCTTCAAGGAAAGGATCGGAAAGACGCAGGGCATCGCGTTGAGCACGATGCCTCCGGCAAAGGCCAGCAGCAGCGCGCGCCACCACACGATGTCGGCTTTCGGCAATGCTGCGGCGATCGGGTTGGCGCTGATTTCAAAGGCGCGCTCGGCCCCGCCCTCGCCGCGCAGCGCGAGAACGCCGTCGAGGGTGGCCGGCGCGGCGGCGCTCTGGGCGCCGGGCGGCTGGGCGGCCTTTCTGAGCGTCATTTCGAGCCCGCCGTCGCGTATGGCGATCTCCGGTTCGGCCGCGGCGTCGATCAGCGTCCCGTCGAACGGGAAGAATGCCCCGGTCGGGTTGTTCAGCCCGGCGAGGGCGGTTGCCGGGACCGAGATGCGGTAGTCCCGCGCCCTCGCCTCGAACCGGGTTTCGAACGGCGCCGGTTGCGGCAAACGGCTGCGGGCCGCGGCAAGCAGCGGCGCCGCGGCGGGGTCCGCGGCGGCAGGCTGGCTCTCGACCGGCAGGCTCAACGATAGTTTCGCGCCGCCCGGAATGCAGATATCGGCGCAGACGAGCCAGGACGCCTCTGCCGCCAGCCTCACGGTCTGTCCTGCGGCGACGTCCTTCGCGGCCTTGATCGGCACGAGCAGGTCCGCCCTTCCGGCGTATCCGTAATTGCCGATCCCGTTCTGAACGAAGTGTTCGGGCACCGGCCAGAGCATCGGCCCGGCCGCGAAGCCGTCAGGAAGCGTCCAGTCGAGCGCAGTCGGCAGTCCGGAATCGCCAGGGTTGCGCCAATAGACATGCCAACCCGGCTCTATCTCGAGATGGAGATCGACCCAGAGGGTGGCGTCCGGGGCAATCGAGCCGGTTTCCGCGATAAGGCCGGCCTTGACCAGGCTCGCCGGAGGAGGGGGAGCCTGTGCCCGCACTCCCGGGGCGATGAGCAGCCCAACCACGGCGACGAACGCCGAAAACATGCTCGACCTAATGGAAATCCGCCGCATTGGTGTAAGATAGCACAAGACATCGGTCTCGACCGGGTGCGGTTCCAG
Organism: uncultured Alphaproteobacteria bacterium; assembly: GCA_963836845.1. Taxonomy (GTDB): domain Bacteria; phylum Pseudomonadota; class Alphaproteobacteria; order ATCC43930; family CGMCC-115725; genus AP-15. Next base: position 68,406 of record CAWILK010000010.1, read on the forward strand.
CAGCATCCGGTCACCTTCTCGTGACGGCGCGCCGGAAAACCGGTCGGAAAGAGGAGCCATGAACGAACCTCGCACGCTTGCGATCGATATCGGTGGGACCGGGATCAAGGCTGCCCTGCTCGACGAGGCCGGCAAGATGATCGGCGAGCGGCAGCGCGTGCCGACCCCCCCAAAGCCGGTTGCGCCGGACGAGTTGCTCCGCGCCATCGACCAGGTCGTCAGCCCGCTCGGCCCCTTCGAGCGGGTGTCGGTCGGGTTCCCCGGCTATGTGCGCGACGGGCGCCTGGTGACCGCGCCCAATCTCGGGACCGACGCGCTGGCGGGCTTCGATCTGCAATCGGTGCTTGCCGACCATCTGGGAAAGCCGGTCCGAGTGCTCAACGACGCTGATGTTCAGGGTTTCGGCGCGGTTCGAGGCCAGGGATTGGAAATGGTGCTGACATTGGGCACCGGCGCCGGTACGGCGATCTTTCGCGACGGCGAGGTAATGCCCCACCTCGAACTCTCGCATCACCCGGTCAGCGGCAACAAGACCTATGACGAATACATCGGCAATGCGGCGCGGCGTAAGAAGGGCAAGAAGGCCTGGAACAAGCGGGTCGCCAAGGTCATCGGGATCCTGCGCGAGGTGATCCGTTTCGACCACCTCTATATCGGCGGCGGCAACGCAAAGGACATCACCCTCCCGTTGCCGGCAGATGTGACGATCGTGCCCAACACGGACGGGCTGACCGGCGGCATCGGCCTGTGGCGCAAGGACCCGGCCGCCTATGCCGCTGCGAACGTGCCGAGCGGGGAGGCGGAACGCCGGCATCTCGGCGGAACCGGACCAGCCGTCCGACACGAACGCCTAACCTACCGCCGCCGAGCTGAGCCCTCGCACCACCCTGCCGCTCGCCTGAATTAAGCATGTGGATCCTCGCGGTGCTGCTGCTCGCGTTGATGCTCGACGGCTGCGCCGCACCGCAAGAAGAAGGGTTGCCGCCGGGCCCTTCAGCTGGAGTCACGACATCACTGACCGCCCATGTGCCGCCTTTTGCGCGTTGGCCTTACCAGGCCGTTCTCGCGCGAGGCCGCGGTGCAGATCGCGCAGCGCGAGTGGCGGGCCTTTGGCCAGCAGGTAGTCTTCCCCAACGTCGAACTCCCGGTGGACGAGGAGCGACAAGAGGGGATGTGGCAGCGGGTCGGCGAATATTGGTGGCTCGGGCTCGACCCGCGCTGGAACTCGCAAGCGAGGACCGGCATTCACAACGAAAATGGCCAGGTCTTTCCGGAGAGCCAGGACGGCAATTACGCCTGGTCAGCTGCCTTTGTCTCCTACGTGATGCGGATGGCCGGTGCCGGCAACCTTTTCCCCTACTCGGAAACCCACGCCGACTACATCAACGCCGCCCGCCGTCACGGAATGGGCCTCGAACCCGCCACTGCCTTGACTGCCGAACGGATTGAAGCCTATGCGCCGCAACGCGGCGATCTGATCTGCTATTGGCGGGGCCGCCGGGCAATCGCCTATGACGACCTGCCCGCCGGCCATTTCCCGGGGCATTGCGATTTCGTCGTCGCGATCAGGCCCGGCGAGCTCGACGTGATCGGTGGCAATGTCGACAACGCCGTCGCAATGAAGCACATCCCGGCGACCCTCGACGGCCATCTCGCCGGCCCGGACGGCGCCCTCCTGGATCCCGACCACCACTATTTCGTTGTGCTGCGGGTCGAATACCTGCGTTGAGCTGTCTCCAGTCCGGCGCTACGCGGCAACACACGCCCGCAGCCGGTGTAGCCGGCTCTGCACCCGAGGATCTTCGCAGGCGGCAATATTGAACCGCATCCACGGCGAACGCTCGGGGTGCGGGCGAAACATCGCGCCGGGAGCGAGCATGACGCCTTCGTGTTGCGCCGCCTCTGCCAATGCCAGTGAGTCCTCGATATCGGGGGGAAATCACGCCCAAGCGAACATGCCGTCTGTGGGCTCGGCAAAGAGCTCCAGCCCAATCTGTTCGAAGCCGCGCACCACATTGCGCCTCGCCTCGCCCAGCCGCTCGTGCAGGCGCGACAGGTACTTCCGGTAATGCCCGTCGGCGAGCATCAGATAGATCAGCCGTTCGGTAAAGGGGGAGATGGTAATGCTGGTCAGCATCTTGATGTCGGCCAGCTCATTGGCGATGTCCTGCGCGCAGGCGACGAAACCGACGCGCAGGCTGCCTGACAATGTCTTCGAGAAGCTGCGGGCGTAGATTACCCGATTGAGCTGGTCGAGCGTCGCCAGCCGGGGGGTGATCTTGACCTGCAGATCGCAGAAGATGTCGTCCTCGACGACGATGAAGAAAGCGGTGACTGGGGGATCGGCGGCAATGCTCTCAGCACGGCCGACGTACACGCTCTGGCGCGCGGCAAGGCCGCCTGACGGCGACTTCGCCTCGCGCTTGCAGTGCCCGGACCATCGATGGTGGTCCGGGCACCCCTTTCAGAAAGACCCGAAGCTAGTCGTCAATTGCCGGCGGCGCGCAGCGGCTGGCGGGCGCCGGCGACCTGGCGGCGGATCAGCCGGGCGTAGAGGCCGTTGCGGGCGAGGAGCTCGGCATGGCGTGCCGGTCTCGACGAGCCGGCCGCGGTCGAGCACCGCCAGCAGATCGGCGTTGCGCACCGTCGAGAGCCGGTGGGCGATGACGATCGTGGTGCGGTCGCGCATCAGCGCATCGAGCGCGCCGCGCACCTGCGCCTCGCTGACCGCATCGAGATGCGAGGTCGCCTCGTCGAGGATCAGGGTCGGTGCGTTCTTTAGGAAGGCGCGGGCGATCGCGACGCGCTGGCGCTGGCCGCCGGAAAGCTGGACGCCGCGCTCGCCGACCCGGGTGTCGAGCCCTTCGGGCAGGCTCGCGACAAAATCGGCGAGCGCCGCCTGCTCGAGCGCGCGCCGGATCGCCGCCTCGTCGGCTTCGGGGCGGGCGAGCAGGACATTGGCGCGCAGGGTGTCGTTGAAGAGATAGGTGTCCTGCGAGACGAGCGAGATGCGGGCGCGCAGATGGTCGAGCTCGAAGTCGCGCAGATCGACGCCGTCGAGCAGGATATGGCCGGCGCTCGGATCCCAAAACCGCAGCAGCAGGTTGGCGATCGTCGTCTTGCCGGCGCCGGAGGGCCCGACGAGCGCCATCGTCGCCCCGGCCGGGATGGCGAGCTCGATCATCGCTGAGCGCCGGCCGCCGCGCGCCCGGATAGGTAAAGCCGACACCCTCGAAGCGGATCGCCGAGCCGCCGACCGGCGCCGGCGGGCGCAGCGGCCCGTCGACCACCGCGGCCTGTTCGCGCTGCACGGCGTAGTAGCGGCGGGTCGAGGCGATCGTATCGGCGAGCTGGCGGCTGACCTGGGCGATCTCCGAGATCGGCAGGAAAGACGCCAACGCCAGCAGGATCAGCAGCGGCAAGGTCGTGGCCATCAGCTGATGCTCGGCGGCGAGCCGCGCGCCGACCACCGCGACCGCCAGCCCGCCGAGCCCGGTCACGATTTCGAGCTGCGCCGTCTGCGACGACAGGTCCCGCAACAATTCGCAGGCGGACTCGCTGATAGCCGCGGACGAGGTCCATGAAAGCCTTGGCGCCGGCCGGCGACCGCCTGAAATGCGACGAGGTCGGAGAGGCCCTGGATCGTCTCGGTGACATAGGCGCTGAGCAGGCCCAGCGTGTCGCGGGCCGGGCGCCGAGCCGATCGATCCGTGCCCGGGTCAATACCGGAGCGCAGCGCGGCGAAAAGCACGAAAGGCAGCAAGGCCAAGGCGATCGGCCAGGAGACGACGGCCAGGGTCACGACACCGCCGAGGGAACCAGGACTGCGACCAGGGCGGCGCCACGGTGTGGGCGAAAGAAATATTCGATCGTCTCGATGTCCTGGTTGGCGAGCGCGATCAGATCGCCCGAGCGGCGCCGCACCAGATAGGCCGGCGCCAGCGCTGTCGAGCTTGCGAAGAGGTCGATCCGCATCTCCGCCAGGAGCCGATAGGCGATGTCATGCGCGAGCCAGGATTCGAGCCAGTGCAGCAAGCCCGGCGAGCGGCGCCGTCAGCCCGAGCAGGATCAAGAGATAGCCGAACGGCGCGCCGGTCTTGACCGCGGCGACGGCGAGCGCGCCCAGAACGCCGACGCCGATAAACGCCGCGACGCGGGCGATGCCCGAAGTCACGACAATGCCGAAGCGCCGGCGCCACGGCTTGATGATCTGCACCAGGGTGCCGAGCGTCGCTCGCCCAGCCGACCGCCGCCGCGGCGCTAGCCATGGCATCGGTCGCCGCTGGCGGCAGCGGTGTCGCTTTCCTCGCGGGCGGCGCCGCTGTCGCGGCGCGGCAAGCTCGTCCTCGACGAGCTCGACATCGTCCTCGCGCTCTTCCGCCTGCGCTCCCATCAGCCGGCGGTAGGGGCCGTCGCGGCGGATCAGCTCGGCGTGCGCGGCCGCTTTCGACGATCCGGCCCTGATCGAGAACGAGGATGCGGTCGGCGCCGATCACGCTCGACAGCCGGTGCGCGAGGATCAAGGTCGTGCGCCCGCCGACAGGCGGTCGATCGCCTGCTGGATCACCGCCTCGTTCTCGGCATCGACCGAGGAGAGGGCTTCGTCGAGGATCAGGATCGGCGCAGTCGCGCAACAGGGCGCGGGCGATGGCCAGACGCTGGCGTTGCCCGCCCGACAAGCAGGACGCCGCGCTCGCCGATCATCGTCGCGTAGCCTTGCGGCAAGCAGCGAGATGAACTCGTGCGCATTGGCGTCGCGCGCCGCCGCTTCGAGTTCGTCGTGGGTGGCGTCGGGCTTGCCGAGCCGCAAATTTTCTTCGACCGTGCCGTGGAACAGGTAGGTGTCCTGGTGGACCACCGCGATCATCCGATGCAGCGCTTCGGGATCGAGGGTCCTGATGTCGTGCCCGCCGATGCGCACGGTGCCGCCTTGCGGGTCGAAAAGGCGCAGCAGCAGCCGCGCGACCGAGGATTTGCCCGGAGCCGCTCGGCCCGACGATACCGATCTTCTCGCCCGCGGCGACGGTGAAGGAGAGCCCGTCATGCGCGGCGCGGCGCCCGCCGGGATAGGCGAAGTGAACATCCTCGAAGGCGATGGTCGGCAGGAGCGGCCGATTGACCAGCGGTTCGCCCGTGCGGCTGCTCGGTCGAACCAAGGGTTCGGCGGCGAACAGGGCATTGATGCCGGCGGCGGCCGATTGCCCGAGCATTCCCTGATGCAGCACCGTGCGGAGATCGCGCAACGGCCGGAAGACCTCGGTTCCGGCCATCAGCACGATCAGCAATGCCTCGATGCTCATCAGCCCTTGCGAGACCCGCCACACAGCGAGCGCCAAGGCTGCGGCGGCGCCGATCGCGATGCCGCAATCGGTGATGCCGCGGGTCATCACGCCCATCGAGAGCACTCGCATCGTGCTGTCGCACAAATCTCGCGCCCGATGCGGCGAGGCGCTCGCCATAGGCCGTGCTCTGGCCGAACGCCTTCAAGTGTCGGCAGGCCCTGGATGCCGTCGAGAAATTCCGAGCCGAACGATTTGAGGGATCTGCTGGCGTCCGTGGCTGGAGCTGCGCTCGCGGTGCGCGAAAGCGCCGGGCGCGACAGGGTCAGCAAGGCGAAGACCAGCATCACCGCCGCGACCGGGACATCCCAGAAGGCGATGAAGACAAAGATCGCTAGCGGGGTCAGCACCGCGATGCAGAGCTGCGGCACGTATTGCCCGAAAAAGCGTCTGCAGCTGCTCGACGCCGTCGACAACCGACAGCATGACGCCGCCGGTGCGCTCGCCGGCGAACCAGGCCGGCCCGAGCGAGGCGATCTTGTCGTAGAGCCGGCCGCGCAGGTCCTCCTGCACGCTGGTGGCGGTGCGATGCGAGATCATTGCGCGATGGTGATCCACCACGCCGCGCAGGATCACGGCAGCCGCGACGCCGACGGCCGGAACGGCGATGGCGAAGAAGCCGGCATCTTCGAAAACGTGCGACAGCAGGACGCCGAGAAGCGCAAAGCGGGCGATGCCGACGACCGAAGCGACGAGCCCGAGCAGGATCGCCAGCGCGATCCAGCCGCGAAGCCCGCGCGTCAGCTGCCAGAGCCGTCGGTCAAAGTACATCGCGGCTCCGTCTCAAAGCACGAGCATAGTTGAAGGGCGCGCTATCGGGCCAAAAATCTCGATCACGGGCGGCCACCTGAGCAAATTCGAGCCGATACGCGACCGTGGCTCGCGCGAGATCGCATCTGACCTGAACGCCTTGTTCAATTTGCTCCGGTATTTAGTGATACGTACGAAATCAGCCATCGACAAATTCGCGAACAGCGATACGTGTTTGTATCATGAATAGGCAATGGCTCTGCGTCGATGAATTGGGACGATATCCGCGTCTTCCTGGCGGTTGCTCGGCACGGATCATTGCGCGCCGCCGGCCGTGCATTGGGGTTGAGCCAGCCGACGATCGGCCGAAGGCTGGCCTCATTCGAGGCGACCTTCGGCGGGCCGACCTTGTTCGATCGCTTGCCCGAGGGGTTGCGGCTCAACGCCGCCGGCGACGCGCTGATGCCGGTGGCGGAGGAGCTCGAAGCTGCGGCACTGGCGCTCGAGCGGCGTCGCGCGGCGGCCTCTCCCGCGCTCAGCGGTACCGTGCGCGTCTCGGTCGGCGAATGGGGTGGCGGCTTTCTGGCTCGCTATCTCGACCAGTCGAGCGAAACCGGATTGCCGCCGACCTTGACCCTCGAGCTCGTCAAATCCTGGGAGACGGCCAATCTCGCCCGCCGGGACGCCGATCTCGCGTTGCGCCACGGCGTGCCCGAAGGCGGAAACCTCTACGTGTCGAAGGTCGGCGTGATCGCCTGCGCGGTCTACCGGCGAATCGATGCCGGCCGCGGCACGCGCTGGAGGCGCGGGATGGGTGACCTATCCCGAGGAGCAGAGCCATTTCGTCAGCGCGCGGTGGGTGGACCAGCAAGTGCGGGCGACGGGCGGGCGGGTGGCCCTGCGAGCCTCGACATTGCCGCTGCGCACCGCCGCGGTCCGCGCCGGGATCGGCGTCGGGCTGCTGCCCGTGCTTACGCCGGGCGACGACGACCCGCTGCTCGAGCGAATAACCCCGCCGGTAACCGAGCTCGGCGCCGAGTATTGGGTCATCGTGCACCGCGACCTGCGCCGCGCCGCCTGCGTGCGCGCGGTGATCGACTGGATCCGCCGCGTGTTCGACGAGCGCCGCGAGGAGCTCGCCGGAGAGACGGCTCAACAGATGAAATCGATCGCCGCCGAATAGGCGCGCCGGGCGCTCAGCGCCCGACGAAATTCGGCTTTCGCTTTTCGCGAAAGGCTGCGACGCCCTCGGCGTTGTCCGCGGTCATATGCAGCTGCGGCTGCACCATGCTCTCGATCTCGAGATAATCGTCGAGGCTCGGGCCGACCGCGGCATGGAACAGCTTTTTGGCGAGGCCCAGTGCGAAAGTCGGCGCTTCGGCCAATTCCGCGGCGAGCTCGTCGGTCTTGCGCATCAGCTCGTCGTCCTCGACGACATGGTTCACGAGGCCCAGGGCCAACGCCTCCTCGGCATCGACAAACCGCGCCGAAAAGACCAGCTCCTTGGCTTTCACCATGCCGAGGCGGCGGGTCAGGAACCAGATCGCCCCGCCATCGGGCGCTAGGCCGATGCGCCGGAAGATCTGCGAGAAGCGCGCGGTTTTCGAGGCCACGACGAGGTCGCATGCGAGAGCGATGCTCCAGCCGATCCCGACCGCCGGCCCCCGCACAGCGGCGATGACCGGCTTCTCGATCGAATGGAGCGCACGGATAAAGGCATGGCCGCCGCTCTGCATCCGCTCGCGGTCGGCCCGCAGATCGTGCGGCTGCCCCGCCATGCGCTCGACATCCGCGCCGGAGCAGAACCCGCGCCCCGCTCCGGTCACGATGAGGGCGCGGACGGTGTCGTCGAACCGCAAGCGGGCCAGGTGATCGCACAGGCCTCGGCGCATATCGACGGTCAGCGCGTTCAGCTTCTCCGGACGGTTCAGCACGATTTTGGCGATTGCGCCCTCGATGCTCAGGTCTACCGACATTCCGCCCCTCTGGTCAGTTATCGCCGCCCGATCATGCAGGGAAAACCCTCGCGGTCCAAGGCGCCTAACCGCAACGCGGATGTCGCGCGGGCCTGGCCGCGACGCTAGTGCTTACGCGACGCTAGTGCTTAGATGCATTCAGATGATTCGGTCTCAGCGTGATCGTCTTGCTCGGCCCACGGGACCGCGCTCCGCGCGGCCCGAGGACAAGCCTTGTGCCGGGTATCCACGGAAACCGGCAGGGCGTGTACCGCGGCTCGTGAATGGCCGCTGAGCGCTACGAAGCGTCGGCGGTCTCCTCGCTGTTGACCGGTTTGGCCTTGCGTGACGCTTTTGCTCGCGGTTTTGCCGCAGTATTTCGGGTCACTCTTATCTTGGCTAATCGCCGAGCTCCGATTTCCGCCTCGACCGCCGGCAATAACACAGCGGCATCGGATTTCTGGGCGGGCGTCCCGGTCTGCTGCAGCCGCTTCGCATTGCTGCGGAGATTGGCGAGGGCGTCGTCGGACATCTCCGGCAGTTTGGCAAGCATGTCCATCATGATTCTCCTGGGCGGGCGGTTCCCCCGCCCCCGAGAACACGACGCCCCTTTTTTGAAATCGGCGGGGTCGGCCCGGATGGGACCTGTGAGCCCGCATCGGTATATATAGTGGGTGCGCAGGGTAGGCACCAGCAGGAAGGAATTCGGGCATGAGCGAGACCAGCCAGACCAACGCCGGCAAGCCGAAGCTCGTCGGCATCAACCACGTCGCGCTCGAGGTCGGCGACATCGAGCAGGCCCTCGATTTCTACGGCAAGATCTTCGACTTCACATTGAGGGCCAAACGGCCCGGCAATGCCTTTATCGAGCTCGGCGACCAGTTTATCAACCTGATGGAGACCTCGGCCTTGCACGAGGACCGCCGCCGCCATTTCGGGCTCGTGGTAGATGACCGGTCGAGCGTGCGCGCCCGGATCGAAGCCGCAGGCGGGCGGCTGTTGCCGGGGCCTTTCCTCGATTTTCTCGATCCGTGGGGCAACCGCGTCGAGGTCGTCGAATACGGGAATATTCAATTCACCAAGGCGCCGCATGTGATGCGCGCGATGGGCTTTGATCTCGGCAAGTCGGAGAAGGCGGTCGAGGAGCTGGCGCAGAAGGGCATGGCCCCGTAGCCGGGGCGCCGCCATGGACCTTGCGAAGATCCCGGCCGGCCGCGCGCCGCCTCACGACATCAACGTCGTCGTCGAGATCCCGCAGGGTGGGGAGCCGGTCAAATACGAGCTCGACAAGGGCTCCGGGGCGTTGTTCGTCGACCGCTTTCTCCATACCGCGATGTTCTATCCCGGCAATTACGGGTTCGTGCCGCACACATTGGCGGAGGACGGCGATCCAATCGACGTGCTGATCGTCGGGCCGGCCGCCGTCGTGCCGGGAGCCGTGGTGCGCTGCCGCCCGATCGGCGTTTTGATGATGACCGACGAGCACGGGCCGGACGAGAAAATCCTGGCGGTGCCGGTCGACCAATTGCACCCGTTCTACACCGGGGTCGCATCGTACCGAGATCTGCCGCCGATATTGTGCGACCGGATCAGCCACTTCTTCCGCCACTACAAGGAGCTGGAAAGCGGCAAATGGGCCACGGTCGAGGGCTGGGCCGATGCCGGCGAGGCGGCGGCCTTGATCGCCGCCGCGATCACCCGCGCGGCGGGCTGAAGCTCGGCCTGCCGGCGATTTTCCCTGCCGGGAACGAAATCGGGCTGGCAGGGAAATGGCAGGGACAGGCGAGCGGATCTCTTCCCCGAATGGCGAAGAAGGGCTTTTTTCTCGACTGGAACGGCGAGTTCTCGGCCGCCTGCTGTTTTAGCAGCCCCCTACCAGAGCGGCTCCGTCGATTTCGAGCTCTTCCTGCTCGACGACGATCAGCCGGTTGACGGCCGGGTGGTAGCGCAGCACGAACAGGGTGGTATTGCGAACCGGCGCCGGGGGCGCGCCGGGTGGCAAGGCGTGCTTCATCAGCTGACGCACCATCGCGCCATGGGTCGAGACGCCGATGCGGCGGTAGGGATGCGCTTCGGCAAACCGTTGCAACGCCGCGAGCCCGCGGCTTCGCGTCGCAGCGCCGGTCTCGCCGCCCGGGAAGGCGACATCGCCGTCCGAGTACCAGCGTTCGGTCAAGCCCTTGCCGAACCGGGTCTTCGCATCTGCCCAAAGCAGGCCCTCGGCGGCGCCGACATTGGTTTCGCGCAACCCTAGATCGGTGAATAGCGGCACATCCAGCGCTTGGGCAACGATCCGCCCGGTGGTCGAAGCCCGCAGCAGGTCGCTCGAGACAACTGCATCGAGCCGGTGCGGGCGCAATGTTTCGCTCAACGCTTCCGCCTGCGCCAGACCAGTGGCATTGAGCGGCGTATCGGTGTGCCCCTGCAGCCGCCCCTCGCGGTTCCAATCGGTCTCGCCGTGGCGGAACAGGAAGAGGATCCGTTGGTCAGAGGCTTGCTGCATGAAATCTCCCGCTTTTCGGCCGCAGACCATATCATGCGTCGATACCTGGCGGAGGCGATCGATGAGTGAAGCAGCAATGGTCGAGCTGAGCCCCGAGACGGTGCTCGGCGAAATGAAGAAGAATGGCGTCACGCATGTCGTGTGGCTGCCCGACAGCGAGACCAATTGGCTCTACCTATTGATGAAGGCCGAGCCGTCATTGCGGCTTGTCGGGGTCAGCCGAGAGGGGCATGCCTGCTCGATCGCCGCCGGCCTGTCGGTCGCGGGGGCCAAGCCGCTGATCCTGATCCAGAACACCGGGATGATGGAATCGGGGGATTCGCTGCGCGGCTGGCTGTTGGGTCTCAATGTCCCGGTGGTGCTGATGGTCGGCTATCGCGGCTGGACCCGCCACGGTGTCGTTCAGGACACTGCCGCGACCTATACCGAGCGGTTCCTGATGGCGTTCGGGCTAAATTATTACCTTGTCGAGAACGACGCCGACGCGCCGCGCATCTCGATCGCCTTCGAGGAGGCGGAGCGGACGAAGCGGCCGGTCGTCGTGCTGGTCGGCGACGAATATCACGGTTTCAACCGGTAGCGAGGGCGCTCCAAATGATGCACACCGCGGAAATGCTCAAGGTCTTTGCGCCCTACCGCGAAGATGCGATCGTCGTTCCGGGCCGGGGAGGCCGCTATTGGACGGATCTGACCACCCGGCCCAACCTCGATGTCCCGCTCGGCGACCCGGCGATGGGCGGGCATGCCGGGTTTGCCCTCGGGCTGGCGCTCGCCCAGCCGCAAAAGAAGGTGATGCTGTTCGATTCCGAGGGCGACATTCTGATGAGCCTCGGCATGCTGGTCACGATCGCCGAGCAGCAGCCGGCAAATCTCTACCATTTCCTGATCGACAATGGCGTCTATGCCACGACGGGCGGCCAGCCGGTCCCCAATGCGGACAACATCGCCTATGACGTGATCGCCAGGGGCGCCGGGTACCCGCGCGCCTTCGCCTTTGACGAGCTCGATCAGTTTTCCGGCAGGTTGCCGGAAATCCTCAATGCGCCGGGTCCGGTGTTCGTGGCGCTGAAAGTCGCCCCGGAGATCGAAAACGCGCCGATCGGCCGCCGCCGCCGCTGGCAGACCCGCACGCGCGACCAAGTCATCAAAGATTTGCGCGCCGAATTGCGTGTCACAGTGTAGGGCGGGTGTAACCCGCCGATGACGGGGCGAAGCGGCGGGTTACACCCGCCCTACGGGAGCGTCGCCGGCCAAGGTGGTGCGGCGGACGTCGCGCACCTCATTCCGGTCGAAGCGGCGGGCGCGGTGCATCGTCGTGCGGTTGTCCCACATGACGAGATCGCACGGCCGCCAGGCATGTGAATAGACGAACTCGCGTTGTGTCGCGTGCTCGGTCAGGTCGCGCAGAAACATTCGCGCCTCGGGAATCGTCCAGCCGAGGATCGCGCCGGCGTGCGCAGAGAGAAACAACGACTTGCGCCCGGTTGCCGGATGGGTGCGAACGAGGCGCTGGCGCACCGGTGTGAAGGCGGCGATCTCGTGCGGGGTCAGCTCGGTGAAGCCGATCGCCTCACGCGAGTACATCAGCGAATGTTCGCAGATCAGATCCTCGATCTCGGCCTTGGTGCGCTCGTCGAGCGCGTCATAGGCGGCGCGCATATCGGCAAATTCGGTGTTGGCGCCCCATGAGGGGAGAACGCGGCCGGACAGCAAGGAGTATTTCGCCGGCACCGGCCGGAACGAGCTGTCGGAGTGCCACAGCCGGTCGCCGAGCTTGAAGAACCACACCCGGTCGTCGTCCGACATGATGTTGCCGTGCCTGTCGAGGTTCGAGAAATCGGCGATCCCCGGGCCGAGACGGTGGTCCTCGCGCTTCCTTACATGCCCCGGCGTCGCAGTAATTCTCCAGTTCGCCGAATTGGCGGGTGAACGCGATCTGCTCCTCATCGGCGATGTTCTGGTCGCGAAAGACTAGCACAGCGTATTCGTTCATCCCCGCATGGATCGCGGCGACCTCCTCGGCCTTCAGTGGCTCGCGGCAGTCGATGCCGGAAACTTCGCCGGCGAAGACCGGGTGGAGCTGGCGGATTGCAATCGGCATTCGGCTTGCGCCCCTAATGGCGCATGAAATAGACGCGGTAGAGCTGGTCGCGGAAGCTCTGGCTGGTGGCAAGCGCGGTCTGGAAATCATCCTTTCCGAGGACGTATGTATCGACCTCGTCGACCGCCGCGACGGTGGCGTTGCGCGGCTCGCCGCTGATCAGCGCAACCTCGCCGAAGAAATCGCCGGGCCCGAGCCGCGCCACCTCGTGATTGGCGCGATCTACTTCGACTTCGCCTTCGGACACCAGGAAGAACTCCTCGCCGGGTTCGCCCTCGCGGATAATGGTGTCGCCAGACGCGAAATGACGCTTTGTCATCTTTTCGGCGACGTCGGTTAGTTGACGCGGCGTCAAGGTCTTGAACAGTTCGATCGGCCGGAGGAACTCGCAGATCCGCAGCGCGTCGTGCAATACCACGTCGGACATGATCCTGCCGTCGACCATGTGGACCAGCCGGTCAGCCGAATCGATGATCCGGTGATCGTGGGTGACCATCATCACCGCCGAGCCGTGCTCGACGGTCATCTGCTTCAACAGCGCGATGACGTTCATCGTCGAATCCTTGTCGAGCGCCGCGGTCGGCTCATCGGCGAGGACCAGCCTCGGGTGGTTGACGAGGGCGCGGCCGATCGCGACCCGCTGGCGCTCGCCGCCCGAGAGAAAGCGCGGCTTGTGGTGCAGACGATGACCCAGCCCCAGGCGCTGCAGGATGTCGGTGCTGCGCCGGCGCAGATCCTCGGATGAAGCATCGCCGAGCTGCGCCGCCATCTTGACGTTCTCAAAGGCGGAGAGCGCATCGAACAGATTGTGCATCTGAAAAATGAAGCCGATCCCGCGGCGCACTTCGACAAGCTCGCCTCCCGCAAGCCGCGACAGGTCGCGGCCGAGCACTTCGATCCTTCCCTCGTGGGCGGTGCGGAGGGCGCCGATCAGGGTCAAGAGCGTGGTCTTGCCGGCCCCCGAAGGTCCCGTCATCACGACGAGCTGACCCGCCGGGATCTCGATCCGGTTACCGAAGAGGACCTGGTTGCGCGCTTCGCCTTCGCCGTAATAGTGGTTCAGGTCCTCGACCCGCACGACCTGCTCCGGAGCGCGGTGGCAACGGCCGGGGGAGCCTCGGCCCGTTCGGCGACCATCGCGCACATCAGAACACCTCGGCGGGATCGGCCTTGATCACCCGCCGCACCGCGATCGCGGCGGAGATCAGGCACATGCCCAGGGTCAAGCCGAGGCTCACCAGGGCCACATATGCCGTCATGTGCAGCGGCAGCAGCGCGAGCCGCCCGATCACGTAATAGAGCAGGATGCTCACCAGCCAGGCCGGGACCCACCCGGCCAAGGCGTTGAACGCCGCCTGCCCGAACACCACCCGAAGCAAATACCCGGTTCGATATCCCATGGCCTTCAATGTCGCATATTGCGGCAGCTGGTCGGAAAGATCGGTATAGGTCACCTGATACGAGATCAGCATGCCGACGACAAATCCGACGATCGTCCCCATCGCGAAGATCGGACCCGCCGAGGATACGGCCGCCTGAAACTTGCGCTCAAACTCGATCAGCTGCGGCTTCGTGAACACTGTGATCGTGTCCGGCAGCGCCTTTCTCAGCGCCTCTTGCACTGCCGCCGGGTCTTCCCCGGAGCGCAGCTTGATCACGCCAACATCGACCACCGGCTGGGCTGTCGGAGGGCCGCGAAGCAAGCCGGAGAAGGTGCGGTCGCTCATCATGACGGTGCCGTCGCTCTGAAAATCGGGGCCGAGGGCAAAGCTGCCGACGATTTTGACCTTGGCGCCGTTGAGCTCGGATTTCGTCGCCCCGCCATCCATGCCGAGAAAGCGTCCGGGCGCGCCGGTCGACGAGAACCGAATTCGGCTTCCTTCAGTTTCTGCCGATTGGCGTTCACCTCTTCGTACAAGAACACCGGCGCATCGGGATCGAAGCCGAAGGCGCGGACGAGGAAAATCTTGCCGTCGAACGGGTTCTTCCAAAAAAAATCGAACCAGTCGGCAAGAAGCGGCCGCGCGCTCGCGACACCCGCCACCGTTCGCCTGCCTTGTCGAGGTCGGAACGGGCGAACGGGTCGCGGGTGGCAAACTGGTATTTCCGGGCGCTCTGGATGAAGAGGTCGCCGTCGAGCGCGCGGATGACCTCGAGCGAGCTCTCGAAAAAGGCCTGCTCGAAGCCGAGCTGCATCAGCATCAGCAAGACCGCGAAACCGATGCCGCCGGCCGAGCGCAACAGGCGCGGCTTGTTGGCGACGAGGTTGCGCCAAGCGAGCGGGACCGAGCCCGGGCGCGCCGCGGGAAGGGGAGAGGGCGCAATCGACAGGCCAGCCTCCTCAGCACCCGTGGGCGCGTGAACCAATCGCTGGAGCAGCGCCGTGCGTCCTTCGAGACAGCCGCTTCGCGGCTTCCTCAGGATGAGGAGTTTTTCTAACTCCCATCAACAACATACCTCATGCTGAGGAGCGCCGAGTGCGCGTCTCGAAGCACGCACCGCCGAGGTGCAACTTATCCAGCCAACTCATACCTAGTATCTCAGAAAACGTCGGCCGGATCGGCGCGGCGCAAGCTGCCCGCCGAGAGCAGCGCCGAGATGACCGCCATCAGGAGGGCGGCGGCGAATACCGCGGCAAGACGCATTTGGCTCATCTCCACCGGCAGCAGCGTCTCCTGCCGGATCACCGAATAGAGGCCGAGGGCGGCAAACAGCGCCGGGATGAAGCCCGCGACGACGATCAGCAACGACATCGCGCCGACTGTGCCCAAGAGCGAGCGGTCGGGGTAGCCGATCGCCTTCAAGGTGGCGAATTGCGGCAATTGCCGCGTCACCTGGGTCGACACGATCTGGTAGACGATCATGATCCCGACCACAAAGGAGATCAGCAGCCCCGAGCCAAAGATGATCCCGACCGAGGTGCGCGTCGTCCAATACGCCGTCTCGTGCGACTCGAGCTCACCGCGCGTGAAGATCCGGGCATCGGCGCCGACGGACCGGCGCAAATCGCTCGCCGCACGGTCGGGGTCGACACCGGGCTTCAGCTGGATCGCGCCGAGATTGACGATGTCCAAGCCACGGCCGGGAAACAGCCGGGCGAAATTCGCCGCGCTCGTCAATATCACCCCCAGGCCCATGAACCCCGTCCCCAAATCGTATCTCCCGCCGATCGTCATCTTGCGGTTGCCGATTTCGACGACTCCGGCCGGTGTCGAGCGGGCCGAACATCGGCCGGGTCGTGCTGTCGACCAGCACCGTATCGGCACGTTCGACCGCGGCGATCTGCCGATTGATGCTGTCCGGCAGAAAGACGCGGCTCGCCGGATCGAACCCGATGACAAAGACGTCCGGCCACACGCCCCCTTGTCCGTCCTTCCATTTGGCGAAACCGAAATAGAGCGGCGCCGCCTGCTGCACATCGGGCGAGGTTGCGCACCTGGTCGAGGCGGGCGAGCGGAAAGGTTCCGGGCTGCGCCTGATACTGGTACTGGTCCGAGGCCAGCAACAAGTCGAACCGCATATTGTCGTAGAGCAGCAGCCCACCGCGCGGCACGGCATAAAAGAAGCCGAGCTCGATGAAGACAAGGAGGATGGCCATGAAGATGCCGATCAGCGCGAGGGCCGTCCGCCTCTTGTCATAGGTCAAGATACGCCAGGCGAGCGGAACATTCACGATCGCAGCGAACTCCTGTTGAAGCAACGGCGGGGCTGGCAAATCTTTCCTCATGCGGGCGGTTTCGGCTCACCGAACCGTGACCGACACCACCCGAAAAGGGGGATTGGGCGAGTACGTGCGGGCGGCCTAGAATTCGACACCGCGCTCTCCCGGCCATGTGCCGTGAGCCGATAGGAGGAGTAGTATCATGACCCGCCTCACCATCAACGGAAAGACGCAGGACGTCGATGTCGATCCGGATACCCCGTTGCTGTGGGTCTTGCGCGACACTTTGGGCCTGACCGGCACCAAATACGGCTGCGGCATCGCCCAGTGCGGCGCCTGCACCGTCCACATCGACGGGGTCGCGACGCGGTCCTGCTCGGTGCCGGTCAGCGCCGTCGGCGCCAGGAAGATCACGACGATCGAGGGGCTCGCCGGCCAACGGCACGTTGCACAAGGTGCAGCAGGCTTGGATCGACAACGACGTCCCGCAATGCGGCTATTGCCAGAGCGGGATGATCATGGCGGTCGCGGCGCTGCTCAAGGACAACCCGAAGCCGACCGACGCCGATATCGACAGCACCATCACCAACATCTGCCGCTGCGGCACCTATCAGCAGGTTCGCGAGGCGATCCACGCCGCCGCCACGGCGTAACGGGGGGTATGCCATGACCGCATCACCGCAACTCAACCGCCGCTCGTTACTCGTCAGCGCCGCCGCGATCGGCGGAGGGCTGTCGCTCGGCCTTCGGATCCCGTTCGGCCGCGCTGGAGCGCAGGCCGCCGACAGCGTGCCGGAGGTGAATGCCTGGGTGGTCATTCGCCCGGACGACACTGTCGTGATCCGGATCGCCCGCTCGGAGATGGGCCAGGGGACGCTGACCGGCCTCGCGCAGCTCGTTGCCGAGGAGCTGGAATGCGACTGGTCCAAGGTCACGACCGAATACCCCACCCCCGGTCAAAACGTCGGCGCGCAATCGCGTCTGGGGGAATTTTTCGACCGGCGGCAGCCGCGGCATCCGCGAATCGAACCAGTATGTCCGGGAAGGCGGCGCGGCGGCGCGCGACATGCTGATCCGCGCCGCGGCGGCCGGCTGGGGGGTACCGCCCGCGGAGTGCAGCGCCGCCAACAGCGTGATCACGCATAAGCCGTCCGGTCGCACGACGACCTACGGCAAGGTCGCCGCGGAGGCCGCTAAGCTCGATCCGCCGAAAGACATCAAGCTGAAGGACCCGAAAGACTGGAAAATCGCCGGCAAGTCGCTGAAGCGGCTGGATACCGCCGACAAGGTCAACGGCAAACAGGTCTACGGGATCGACCTCAAATTCCCGAACATGCTGACCGCCACAATCCGCGACTGCCCGGTTTTCGGCGGCAAGGTGAAGAGCTTCGACGCCGCGAAGGTCGAGGGGATGCGCGGCGTCAAGAAGGTCGTGCCGGTCGGTGACACGGCCGTTGCCGTCGTTGCCGACAATTTCTGGAATGCGAAGACCGCGCTCGCCGCCCTGCCGATCGTCTGGGACGAGGGCCCCAACGCGAAGGTCACTAGCGCCACGATCGCCGACATGCTCAAGGAGGGCCTCGACGCCGAGCAGGCCTTTGTCGGCAACAAGGCGGGCGACGCCAAGGCAGCGCTCGCCGGCGCGGCGAAAGTGGTGGAGGCGGTCTACAGCTACCCCTACCAGAGCCACTCGCCGATGGAGCCGATGAACACCACCGCGCTCTACACGCCGGAAAAATGCGAGGTCTGGTGCCCGACTCAGAGCGCCGAGGGGATCCTCGCCGCGATTGCCGACGTGTCCGGCCTGCCGGTCGCGAAATGCGACGTCTACAAGGTTCTGCTTGGCGGCGGGTTCGGCCGGCGCGGCGCCTTCACCGACTTTGCGCGCCAGGCGGTGCAGATCGCGATGCAGATGCCGGGGACGCCGGTCAAGCTCCTGTGGACGCGCGAAGAGGACATGACGCACGACTACTATCACCCAATAACGCAATGCAAACTGCGCGGCGGGCTGGATGCGGCCGGCAATCTGGTTGGCTTGCAGATGCGCATTTCCGGGCAGTCGATCCTAGCGGCTGTCTTTCCCCAGAATTTGAAGAACGGCATGGACCCGGCCGTGTTCCAGGGCCTCAACCCGGGCGGACCTGAAGCCGCGTTCGGTTACGACATCCCGAACGTGCTGATCGATCACGCGATGCGCAACCCGCACATCCGGCCCGGCTTCTGGCGCGGCGTGAACACCAATCACAACGCGCTCTACAGCGAATGCTTTATCGACGAGCTTGCCCATGCCGCTGGCAAGGATCCGCTCGAATTCCGCCGCAAGATGTTGAAACCGAAGCATCTTGCCGTGCTCAATGCCGCCGCCGAACGGGCGGGTTACGGCAAGGCCCCGGCCGGCACCTATCACGGGCTCGCCCAGTTCATGGGCTATGGCAGCTATGTCGCGGCCTGCGCCGAGGTGTCGGTCAGCACGGACGGCCGTCTCAAGATCCACCGCATCGTCGCCGCCACTAATCCCGGCCATGTGGTCAATCCGGCCCAGATCGAGCGCCAGGTCGCCGGCTCGTTCGTCTATGGCCTCTCCGCGGCGCTGTACGGCGAAATGCACGGTCAATGGCGGCGCCATCGAGCAGACCAATTTCGACAGCTACAACGTGATGCGCATCGACGAGATGCCCAAGGTCGAGGTCGTCATCGTGCCCACGGGCGATTTCTGGGGCGGCGTCGGCGAGCCGACGATCTGCGTCGCGGCCCCGGCCGTGCTCAACGCGATCTTCGCGGCAACCGGCAAGCGCATCCGCTCGCTGCCGCTGAAGGACCAGGACCTGAAGCGCGTGTGAGCGGCCCGCCTTTCACCAACCGCGCTTTCTCGAGCGCGTGTCGCCCTCTCCGCCCGCTTGCGGGGGGAGAAGGAGGGACCCGGCGCGGCAGCGCCGGGAGGGTGAGGTGGGTCGCGCCGCCGCTCCGAGCCTTGGGCTTCCCCCACCTCACCCCGACCCTCTCCGCCCCCCGGGGGCGGAGAGGGAGAGGGCAGCGACCGGGGAGGGGGAGCTGCGTCGGCCGCAGGATCGGGGTGCCGACGCTCGCCGGCATTCTCATGTTGTGGATCGGAAGCGTAGCGGCGGCGGAGCCGCCGCCGGGCGCCTCCTCCTGCTCGGGGTGCCATCCGGCGAGCGCCAAGGCGGAAACGTCGATCCCGCCGATCCGCGGCCGCGACCCGGCCGAGATCGTCACGGCGATGCGGGATTTTCGTTCCGGCGAGCGCCCATCGACGGTCATGGCTCGGATCGCCAAGGGCTTTTCCGAAGACGAGATACGAGCGATTGCAGTTTGGCTCGCGGCACGGAAATGACGGCCCGGCAGTGATTGGCATTACGCGAAGGCGAGCCATCAGCGGCGCGCGCCGCCGCCGCGATGCTGCTCGCTGCGCCTTCCATGGCGCAGGCAAGACCGAAAATCGTCGTTGTGGGCGGCGGCTTTGGCGGCGCCACCTGCGCCCGGGCGCTGCATATCGCCGACCCCGGTTTCGATGTCACTCTGGTTGAGCCGAACCCAGTCTTCACCGCCTGCCCGTTCAGCAACGCCGTGATCGCCGGGTTGCGCGACATCGAAGCGCAGCGCTTCGGCTTCGACGCCGTTCGCGCGGAGGGGATCGCCGTCGCGCAGGATCAGGCGATCGCGGTCGACTCTCAGGCCCGGCGCGTCACGCTTCGCGGCGGTTCTGTTCTCGATTACGACCGGCTGGTGCTGGCGCCCGGCATCGCGATCCGGTGGGACGCTCTGCCCGGCTACGACGAGGCGGCGGCGGCCGTCATGCCGCATGCGTGGCTCGCCGGGGAGCAGACCCTGCTGCTGCGCCGCCAGCTCGAAGCCATGGCGGATGGCGGCACGGTCGTGATCTCGGCCCCGGCCAATCCATTCCGTTGCCCGCCCGGCCCCTATGAGCGGGCCAGCCTGATCGCGCACTACCTGAAGCAGGCGAAACCCCGCTCCAAGCTGATCGTGCTCGACGCCAAGGACGGCTTCTCGAAGCAGCGGCTGTTCCAAGCGGCCTGGCAGCAGCTCTACCCGGGCCTGCTCGAATGGGTGTCGCTGTCGAACGGCGGCAAGGTGAGTTCGGTCGACGCGAAAACCCGCACCGTCGTCACCGATTTCGCCAGCTACAAAGCCGATGTGGTCAATATCATCCCGCCGCAACGAGCCGGAACCGTCGCCGGCGCCGCCGGTGCGGCGGATCGCACCGGCTGGTGCCCGATCGACCCGGTGAGCTTCGAATCGCGCCTGCTGCCCAACATTCATGTGATCGGCGATGCCGCGATCGCCGGCGCGATGCCCAAATCAGCCTTTGCCGCGAATGCCCAGGCCAAGGTGTGCGCTTCCGCAGTGGCCGCGCTGCTTGCATGACGAGCCCCCGCAGCCGCCGAAGCTGATCAACACCTGCTACAGCCTCGTCGCGCCGGAGTACGGCATCTCGATCGCCGGGGTTTATCATTCGTCCGGCGGTCAGCTGGCCGAGGTCGAAGGGGCAGGCGGCGTCAGCCCATTGGATGCGCCGCCCGATTTCCGCGCCCTCGAAGCGAGCTATGCCGAAGCCTGGTTCCGCACGATCACGGCCGAGACTTTCGGCTGAGGCGGTTTTCGCCGGCGCGGCGCGCCTTGGTGGTTTGGGCCGGAAGTCCCAGCCGAAGGGGAGCAGCTCGCACCTTATACGATAATCGGCGATACGATCCCGGCATCGCTGACCGGGAACAGCGGCGATCCGCTCCGCGGGCGCGCAATCGTATTGGACCGGCGGCTTGGGGCTTGCCTCCTGTGTCACACCGGCCCCTTTCCGGAGGACAAGTTTCAGGGCACGCTCGCACCCGACCTGTCGGGCGCGGGTTCGCGCTGGTCCGCAGCCCAGCTCCGGCTCCGGCTCGTCGACGCGACCCGGCTCAATCCCGACACGATCATGCCGCCCTACTACCGGGTGGACGGGTTGACGAGGGTTGGCAGACCCTGGCAGGGGAAGCCGATCCTGACCGCCGCGCAGATCGAGGATGTGGTAGCGTTCCTCTCGACCCTACGAAACTGATCCCTCTGGCGTGCGAAAACATGAAGCCCCGTGAACGCCGATTCTTCCTCTCCGCTCGTGGGGGCGGCGGCGGCGATACGGTGACCCGCCGAAGCGTGCTGACGGGCGCAGGGATCGGCCTCGCGTCGCTCGCCGCCGGACCGGGCACCTCCAAAGCCGCCGCGATAGACGATGCGATACGCGGGCTGGTCGGCGAGGCGCTGCTCGAACAAGGCCGCGTCAAGCTCGAAGTGCCTTCGATCGTCGAGAACGGCAATACTGTGCCGCTGGCCGTTTCGGTCGACAGCCCGATGACCGAGACCGATTACGTCGAAACCATCCACTTGTTCAACGAGAAGAACCCGCAGCCTTTCATCGCGGCATTTCATATCGGCCCGCGGGCCGGCAAGGCGCGGGTCTTGACCCGAATTCGCCTTGCCGACTTGCAACGCCTCGTTGCGGTCGCGCGGATGAGCGACGGCAGCTTCTGGTCCGACAGCGCCGACGTCATCGTGACCCTGGCCGCCTGCACCGAACAATAGACCGCTAGCGCCGACGCCGTGGATCAGCAGAATTGCCGGCGATGCTGGGATGGTGAGAGGCAGGATGCCCGATACGATCCTTTACGACAGCGCGGTGCGGCTGTTTGGGAATCTCGCCGCGCCTGAGGTTTCGAGCACTGCGGCGGACGGCGCTTGGCCAGAGCCGCTGTGGCGGGCAGTCGAGCAGGCTGGATACCCGAATGCTCTGGCCGGCGGCCCCGCTGGGATGGTCGAGGCGACGACGATCCTGCGCGCCGCCGGCCACCATGCTGCGCCAATCCCGCTCGCCGAAACCATGCTTGCCCGCTGGCTGTGCGCCGCTTGCGGGATCGAGGCGCCTGCGGGCGCGCTGACGGTCGGCCCGGTCGAGCCGGGGGATCGGCTCGAGCTCGCGGAGACCGCAGTTGCCGGCCATGCCGGCTACATCCCATGGGGTCGTGCGGCCGCCGCCATCGTGCTGATCGCCGGCGATCGATTGCTGGTGGTCGAGCAGCCGGCGGCGAATTTCATCCCGGGGAGGAACCTCGCCGGCGAGCCCCGCGACCACCTGGGCGCAATCGAGCCGAGCGGCCGCTCGGCCGCTCTGCCCCGGGCTGTCGATCTTGGTGTGATGCAGCGCTATGGGGCGTTGTGCCGCGCTGCGCAGATGACGGGGGCGATGGAGGCAGTGCTCGCTCTATCGACCCGATATGCCAACGACCGCGTGCAGTTCGGCCGGCCGATCGCGAAGTTTCAAGCCATCCAGCAGCAATTGGCGCAGCTCGCCGAGCAGGCGGCCGCCGCCTTGGTCGCGGTCGAGAGCGCGGCTGTCGCCGTCGCAGCGGCGTGGCCGTCGATGGCGCTCGCCGCCGCGCGCCAAGATCCGGGCCGGCGAGGCCGCCGGCAAGGTCGCCGAAATCGCCCATCAAGTGCACGGCGCGATCGGCTTTACGCGCGAGCACAGCCTCCACCGCCTGACCTGCCGCCTCTGGTCGTGGCGCGATGAATTCGGGACGGAAAGCCATTGGTCGCGTGAACTCGGCCGAGCGGTGATGGCCGCCGGCCCCGACGCCCTGTGGCCGACGATTACCGACGGGTAAGTAACGCAGTTCAGAATTTCACGTCAGAGCCGATGCGATATCGGTATGCGAGAAATCGTTTCCTTTGAACAGCAGCGGCTCGCCTGTCGCCCGCGCCAGCGCATAAGCGAAGCAATCGCCGAAATTTAACCTCGCTGGATGGCCGCTGCCCCGGCCAAAGTCGCGATAGGCTTCGCGTGCGATCCTGGCATGGGCTGCGGTAACCGCTTCGATGGCCAGCTGCGCCTCGGCGACGAGATCGTCGAGACGGCGGCTGGCGATGGGATCGCGGCTTCCGTCAATGACGATTGCGGCCTCGACAAAATTGGCCGCCGACATGCGGCGATGAGGAGCGGCCTCGATCGCTGCCGCGCACGCCGCCGCCTCGGGCTCATCTCGAAGGATCGCGATCAGCGCCGAGGTGTCGACGATCATCTCGGCAATCCCCGCTCATCGTAAAGCAGATCGGCGTGATCCACCGAACGGAACGGCTCTCTGAGACGCGAGGCGCAGTCTTTGCCGATCGCCAACAGGCGATCCGCCAAGCCGACAGCCTGCTCACGACGCACACGATCGAGACGCTCACGCACTGCCTGCGTGACGGCGGCCGTCATGCTCTCGCCGGTGAGCCGTGCCAGCTCCTGAGCCAGTCGGTGTGCCTCCTCGCTCTTGATATTGAGGCTCATTCCGTATGCCGATCTACCATTATATAGGAACCATTCTACCAGGTAGTTCCACTGCGTCAACGTCTAGACAGAATTGGCGCCCGGGCGGCCGGTTGTGTCACAATCGCGCCACGACCGCTGAACACCGAGGAGGATTCCCATGAAGGTCGCCAACGCCGTCGCCGAGATCCTGAAGCGCGAGGGGATCGAGTTTCTGATCGGCTACCCGGTCAACCCGATCATCGAGGCCGCGGCCGAGGCCGATATCCGCACGATCATGGTGCGCCAGGAGCGCATCGGGCTGCATATGTGCGACGCGATCGCCAAGGTGACCTCGGGCGACCGCATCGGCGTCTTTGCGATGCAGCACGGCCCCGGCACCGAGAACGCCTTTGGCGGCGTCGCGCAGTCCTATGGGGATTCCTGCCCGGTCGTCGTGCTGCCGGCCGGCTATGCCCGCAACATCAACCAGGTCCGGCCCAATTTCAACGCGGCGCTCAATTTCCGCCACGTCACCAAATGGATCGAGCAGGTAACGGTGCCGAGCGCCACCGAGGAGGCGCTGCGCCGCGCCTTCACCCAGGTCAAGAACGGGCGGCCGGGGCCGGTGCTGATCGAGTTCCCGTCCGATCTGCTGCGCGAGGAGATCAGCGGGCCGATCGAGTACCAGAAGACGCCGCGGCTCAAGACCGGCCCCGACCCGCGCTCGGTATCCGAAATCGCCGCCGCGCTGGTCGAGGCGCAGCGCCCGGTCATCGTCGCCGGCCAGGGGGTGCATTACGGGAAGGCATGGAAACAGCTGCAGGCTCTCGCCGAACTGCTCGAAGCGCCGGTCATGACGACCCTGCCGGGCAAGAGCGCCTTCCCCGAGAACCACCCGCTGTCGTTGGGCTCGGGCGGGATCGGCATCTCGAAGCAATTGCACACTTTTCTGCAGAACGCCGATCTGGTGTTCGGCATTGGCTGCAGCTTCACCCGCTCCAGCTTTGCGACGCCGATGCCGAAGGGCATGCGCATCGCCCATGCGACCTTAGACCCCACCGACATCAACAAGGATGTGCCGGTCGAGCTCGCCGCGGTCGGCGATGCCGGGCTGACGCTCGACGCCTTGCTCGAAGAGGTGAAGGACCGGCTGCACGGGAAGCCCCGCGGCCGGCTCGACGGTGTGACCCGCGGCATCAACTCGCTGAAGAACGAGTGGATGGAGCAATGGATGCCGCGGCTGACCCAGAACACGACGCCGTTGTCGCCCTACCGGGTGATCTGGGAATTGCTGCACACGGTCGACGTCAAGGAGACGATCATCACCCATGACGCCGGCAGCCCGCGCGATCAGCTGTCGCCGTTCTGGGTCAGCGAGACGCCGCTCAGCTATATCGGCTGGGGCAAGACGACCCAGCTCGGCTACGGCCTCGGGCTCGCGATGGGCGCGAAGATTGGCAGGCCCGGAGAAGCTCTGCATCAATGTCTGGGGCGACGCTGCGATCGGCTTTACCGGAATGGATTTCGAGACCGCAGTACGCGAGCGCATCCCGATCCTGTCGATCCTGATGAACAATTTCTCGATGGCGATCGAGCTGAAGGTCATGCCGGTGGCGACCGAGAAATACCGCTCGACCGACATCAGCGGCAACTACGCAGATTTCGCCCGGGCATTGGGCGGCTATGGCGAGCGCGTCACCGAGCCCGAGCAGATCGTCCCGGCGATCCGCCGCGGCATCGAGAAGACCCGCGAAGGCACGCCGGCCCTGCTCGAATTCATCACCGAAAAGGCGGTCGACGTCTCGCGTTTCGGGTGAGCGAGCCTCACGAACCTCGTGCCCTCCCCACCCCAGAGGCCCTCCCCCGTCCTGCGGGGGGGGCAGGGAAGGCGGTGCCTGGCCTTTGGCCTGACCTTGTCGTAGGGTTCGCGCGGCGTTACGACACGGGAGGCGTCATGCCTGCGCGCACCGGAAAGCAATATCTCGCGGGGCTGCGGGAGCAGGAGCGGGAGGTGTGGCTGGGCGGCGAGCGGGTCGAAGACCCGACGAGCCATCCCGGTCTGCGCAACGGCGCGCGCGCGATCGCCGCGCTCTACGACATGCAGCACGATCCCGAATTGCGCGACGCGATGACCTACGTCTCGCCGAGCACGGGCGACCGCGTCGGGTTGTCGTTCATCATCCCGCGCACCCGCGAGGATCTCGAAAAGCGGCGCGTCATGATGCTGAATTGGGCGCGCGCGACCTGCGGCATGATGGGCCGCTCGCCCGATTTCATGAACGTCACTTACGCCGCCTGGGCCGGGGCGCACGAGTTCTTTGCCCAGGGCCGCCCCGAATGGGGCGAGAACATGCTGCGCTATTACGAATACATTCGCGAGAACGACCTTACTCTTACCCACTCGCTGATCAATCTGCAGCGCAGCCGCACCGTCTCCGGTGTGTTCAATCTGCAGGAAGGGACGGCGCTGCAGGTGGTGCGCGAGACCGATGCCGGCATCATCGTGCGCGGCGCCCGCATCCTCGCGACATTGGGGCCCCTGGCCGACGAGATCGGGGTCTATTCGCCGCGCATGGGGCGGCACACCGAGAGCCACAGCCCCTTCGCGCTGAGCTTTGCGATCCCGTGCGGCACGCCGGGGCTCAAATTCCTGTGCCGCGAGAGCTTTGATCTGGGCCGGTCGCATTTCGACCATCCGCTCGGCTCGCGCTTCGAGGAAATGGATTGCGCCGTCTTTTTCGACGATGTGCTGGTGCCGTGGGAGCGGGTGTTCCTGCTCGGCGATGTCGACATGCTCAACCGCACCGCCAATCGCGACCCATTCCTCGGCGCATTCGGCGCATCAGGGCGCGGCCAAGAACCTCGCCAAATGCGAGTTCGTGTTGGGCGTCGCATTGCTGATGACGCAGACATTGGGCAATGCCCATCTGCCGCATGTCGAGGAGCGGATCGGCGAATTGATGCTCTATGCTCAGCTGACCAAGGCCTGCATGCGCGCCGCCGAGGCCGACGCCCAGCTCGACGAATGGGGTGTCATGACCCCCGACCCGCTGATGGTCGAGAGCCCGCGCAATCTCTTTATGAACGCCTATCCGCGGATGATCGAGATATTGCAGCTGCTGGGGTCGAGCAGCTTTATGCTGACCCCGACCGAGGCCGATTTCCGAGGGGCCCCTCGGCGCCGATATCGAGCAGTATCTGGCGACCGACAATGCGACGGCAAAGGACCGGGTCAAATTGTTCCGACTGGCCTGGGATCTCGCCGGCAATGCCTTTGGCAGCCGTCAGGTGCTGTACGAGCGGTTCTTTGCCAGCGACCCGCTGACCCGCGCCCGCGCGATTGCGCAGATCTACCCGAAGAAAGAAGTGATGGACCGCGTCCTGGAGTTCCTCGGGCGCGACGACGATGCCGAATGACGGAGGAAGAAAGATGACCCACCGACCGATGTATCTGCGGCACGTCAACATCTACGTGCGCGACGCCGAGCGCTCGCAGAAATGGTACGAGGAGGTGCTTGGGCTGCACACCTACCATTACCGGCCCGGTGCGGCGGCCTTTATGTCCGCCGATCTCGACCAGTCGCACGAGGTGGCGCTGATGCAATTGGGTCCCGACGCCCCGGGGCCGCAGAAGCGGCCAGGTCGGGCTCAACCACATGGCCTGGCGGGTCGAGAGCCTCGACGACCTGAAGGACTTCTACCACCGCGTCAAGGACAAGCGGGTGCCGATCGACCGCGTCGCCGATCACGGCGTCTCGCTCGGGATCTATTTCCGCGACCCGGACGGCAACGGCATCGAGGTCTATTACGAACTGCCGCGCGAAGAGTGGCCGCGCCAGGAGCAGATCTTCGCCCTCGACATGATGAACCGAGGCCGCTTCCCCGGCCCCTGGGATGCCGAGCTCACTGCGCAGCGCGCCGCCGCCCAATAAGATGGGCGGCGAGGACGAGCAGATCGCGTGCCTGCTCTTGAAGCAGGAGATCGAGGATTTCCTCTATCGCGAGGCGGATCTGCTCGACGAGCGGCGCTACGAGGAGTGGCTGGGGCTGCTCGCCGAGGATGTGCGCTACTGGATGCCGATGCGGCGCAATGTCAAATTCGGCGAAGAGGAGCGCGAATTCACCCGCGCCGGCCAGGACATCAGCTGGTTCGACGAAGGCAAGGAGACACTGACGCGGCGGGTCAAGCAGATCTTGACCGGCATCCACTGGGCCGAGGAGCCGGTGTCGCGCATTTCCCACATGGTCTCCAATGTTCGCCTCGTCGAGGTCAACCCCGTCGGCGGAGGCGCCGGCCGAAGTTACGGTCAAATGCCGGTTTCTGATCTACCGCAACCGGGTCGAGACCGAGACCGACATCCTGGTCGGCAAGCGCGAGGATCTGCTGCGCCGGGACGACGGCAATTGGCAGATCGCCCGGCGCAAGATCGTGTTGGACCAGAACGTCTTGCTCACCAAGAACCTGACCTTTTTCTTTTGAAGAAATCACAATGAGGCGGTGAGACAGTGGGGTGATGCATTGACTTCGTCATTCCCGCGATAAGCGGGAATCCAGGGACCGTGATCCGAAAGGCTGCCCTGGACCCCCGCTTACGCGGGGGTGACGAAGTGACATGCTGACCTCACCGCCTCACCGTCTCATTGTGAATAAATAGGAGGTAATCGCCATGACGGGTTACCGGAGCGGGCTGGTGGACATGGCGGCGGGGCGGATCAGCCGCGAGATCTTTGTCAATGACGAGATCTACCGGGAGGAATTGGAGCGGCTGTTTGCGCGCGCCTGGCTGTTTGTCGGGCATGAGAGCCAGATCCCGAAGCCGGGAGATTACTTCGTCTCGGGCATGGGCGAGGAATTGGTGATTCTGTGCCGCGATCGTGCCGGAAAGGTCCACGTATTCCTCAATTCATGCCGTCATCGCGGCATGAAGGTGTGCCGCTATGACGAGGGCAACACGCCGGTCTTCACCTGCCCCTACCACGGCTGGAGCTATGGGACCGACGGCAGGCTGGTGGGCGTGCCCTATTTCCGCGAGGCCTACCAGCGAGAAGCTCGACAAGTCGCAGTGGGGCTTGGTCGAGGTCCCGCAGCTCTGCCTTTACAAAGGCGCCGTGTGGGCCTGCTGGGACCCCTCGGCCCCGCCTTTTCTCGAATATCTCGGCGATTTCGTGCCGCTTTCTCGACCTGACCCTCGACGGCTGGGACGGCAGCGAGGGCGGCACCGAAATATTGGGCGGCATCCAGAAATGGCGCATCCCGTGCAACTGGAAATTCCCGGCCGAAAATTTCTGCGGCGACAGCTACCACAACATCAGTCACCGCTCGGTCGATCTGGTCGGCATCGGCCCCAGCGGCAGCGGCCGCCGCGACATGCAGGAGCGGCTGATGGCGCGGCGGCTGCACGTCGCCTTCTACGACCGCGGCCATCAGACCGGCGTCTATGTATTGCCCAAAGATCGGCCGACGCCGGCCGCCTACCAGCACTCCTCGGTGGTCGCCGAATATTTCGCGCATTGCGAAGAAGAGCGCCGCCGCCGGCGCGGCGAATTGGCCCGGCTGATCGGCAGCCCCGGCGAGATCTTCCCGAACACCGCGCTGCATCCGCGCCAGCCTCGCACGATCGCGGTCTGGCACCCGCGCGGCGCGCACGAGACCGAGGTCTGGCGCTGGTACCTCGTCGACCGCGCCGCGCCGGCCGAGGTCAAGGATTTCCTGCGCGACTACTACATCCGCTATTCCGGCCCGGGCGGGATGACCGAGCAGGACGACATGGAAAACTGGAACTATGCGCATGCCGCGAGCCGCGGCACGATCGCCCGCCGCTACCCCTACAGCTATGAGCAGGGCCTCGGCTTCGAGACCGACCATTACGAGTGGCAGGGATTGCGCATCCCCGGCACCGTCATCGACATCACCGAAGCGAAATCCAGCGAGCACAACCTGCGAAACCTCTACCGCCGCTGGGCGGAGTTCATGGAAGCCGAGAGCTGGGACGAGCTCGCCGGCTGGCGCGTTGCGCGCGCCGCCGAATGAGCGAGCCGATCAACATCAGGACGCTCGAGCCCGGCACGCGGATCGCGCTGGTCGACGGCGCCACTGCGGAGATCGTCTCCAATCCGGCCGACGGCGTCTGGGTCTTCGCCCGCTATCTGTCCTCGCCCGACGACCCCGCCCGGGTCGGCAGCGAGGAGATGATCTTCGCCCAGGACATCCTCGAGATCCGATGACGAACCGGTGTTTCGAGGTCCGGCCGATTGCCGGCGCATTGGGCGCCGAGATTGCCGGCATCGATCTCGCGGAGGAGCTCGACAGCGATAGCATAGCGGCGATCCGAGCGGCATGGCTCGATCATCTCGTGATCTTCTTCCGCGGCCAGACCCTGTCGCCGGAGCGGTTTCTGGGGTTCGCCCGCCGTTTCGGCGAGGTCGTCGAATACCCGTTCATCAAGGGCATCGAGGGCTTCCCCGAGATCACCCCGGTGATCAAGCTCGAGCACGAGCGGGTCAATTTCGGCGGGCTCTGGCACAGCGACACCACCTATCTCGAACGCCCGCCGATGGCGACGATGCTGATCGCGCGCGAGGTGCCGCCCTTTGGCGGCGACACCCTGTTCGCCAACATGTATCTCGCCTACGAGACCTTGTCGCCCGGCATGCAGCGGCTGCTCGACGGGCTCGTCGCGGTCAACTCCTCGGCCAAGGCGGATGTCACCAAGACCCGCGAAGACCGCATCCGCGACGGCGCACGGACCGATGCCAAGCGCGAATACGTCGCCGAGCATCCGGTCGTCCGCACCCACCCGCGAGACCGGCCGCAAGGCGCTCTACGTCAATGGCGGCCACACGCTGCGCTTCGAGGACATGACCGAGGCAGAAAGCGCGCCGCTGCTGCAATACCTGTTCGCCCATCAGCAGCGGCCGGAATTCACCTGCCGCTTCCGCTGGGAGGTCGGATCGATCGCCCTCTGGGACAATCGCTGCGCCCAGCACAACCCGATCAACGACTATCACGGCTACCGCCGCGTCATGCACCGCGTAACCCTGGCCGGCGATACGCCACGCTGAGCTTCCTGCGCTCCGCCATTTTACGGTAAGGTGAGCCCGAGCGCGACGCTGACCGGGTCGAGGAGAGGAGCGTGGACATCGGGGCGTGGCTCCGCGGTCTCGGGCTGCAGCAATACGAACAGGCCTTTCGCGAGAACGCGATCGATATGGCGGTATTGCCGGAGCTTACCGCCGAGGACCTCAAGGATCTCGGCGTCAGCCTCGTCGGACACCGCCGTAAATTGCTGGGGGCGATCTCGGCCTTGCGCAGCGGAACCACGGCGGCGCCCGATGCAGCTCGCGACACCTCCGACCGCCGAACGCCAGCAATTGACGGTAATGTTCTGCGACCTGGTCGGCTCGACGGCGCTTTCGGCGCGGCTCGACCCCGAGGATCTGCGCGAGGTCATCGCCGCCTATCACCGCGCCGTCGCAGAGGTCGTCGGCGGGTTCGACGGCTTTGTCGCGAAGTATATGGGCGACGGTGTGCTCGGTTTATTTCGGCTATCCGCGGGCGCATGAGGACGATGCCGAACGGGCAGTCCGGGCGGGGCTCGGCATCACCGAAGCGGTCGGTCGTCTCGATGTCAAATCCGTCAAGCTCCAAGCGCGCGTCGGAATCGCCACCGGGCTGGTGGTCGTCGGCGATCTGATCGGCGAAGGATCGGCGCAGGAGCAATCAGTCGTCGGCGAAACCCCCAATCTCGCCGCGCGTCTGCAATCCCTGGCCGAGCCGGATGCGGTCGTCATCGCCGCGGGCACGCGCCGGCTGGTCGGCGATCTCTTCGAGTACCGCGATCTCGGCGCTGTCGAGCTCAAGGGCATCGCCGCGACCCGGTGCGCGGCCTGGCAGGTGCTGCGCCCGAGCGTCGTCGCGAGCCGGTTCGAGGCGTTGCGTGGATCGGCGCTGACCCCGCTGGTCGGCCGCGACGAGGAGATCGACCTGCTGTTGCGACGTTGGGCGCGCGCCAAGGCGGGCGACGGCCAAGTCGTGCTGATCTCAGGCGAACCCGGGCTTGGCAAGTCGCGCATCGCCGTGGCATTGGAAGAGCGTCTTCACGCCGAGCCGCATTTCCGCCAGCGCTATTTCTGCTCGCCCTATCGCCAGGACAGTGCGCTCTATCCGTTCATCGACCAGATCGGGCGGGCGGCAGGATTCGCGCCCGCCGATCCGCCTGCCGCCAAGCTGGAGAAGCTCGAGGCGCTGCTCGCCCGCGCAGCACCACCGGACGAGGACATGGCGTTTCTCGCCGATCTGCTGTCGTTGCCGGGCTCGGACCGCTACCCTCTGCCGGACCTCAGTCCGCAGCGCAAGAAGGAACGGACACTGGAGGCGCTGATCCGCCGGCTGGAGGGCTTGGCGCGCCGGCAGCCGGTGGTAATGATTTTCGAGGACGCGCATTGGATCGACCCGACCTCGCGCGAATTGCTCGATCTCACCGTCGAGCGTGTGCGCAACCTGCCGGTGCTGCTGATCGTGACGTTCCGCCCCGAGTTTCAGCCGCCATGGACCAGCGAGCCGCATGTGAGCGATGCTGGTCCTCAATCGCCTGGATCGGCGCGACCGGAGCCGCTCTGGTGACGCAGATCGCCCGCGGCAAGACATTGCCGATGAAGTCGTCGACTCAGATCGTCGAGCGCACCGACGGCGTGCCATTGTTCGTCGAGGAACTTGACCAAGAGCGTGCTGGAGAGCGGGCTGCTGCGCGAGGAAGACGATCATTATGTCCTCGACGGTCCGTTGCCGCCGCTCGCGATACCGACGAGTTTGCACGCTTCGCTGATGGCGCGGCTCGACCGTTTGGCGACGGTGCGCCACGTGGCGCAGATCGGCGCGGCGTTCGGGCGCTGGTTCCGCTATACCTCGCTGCGCGCGGTCTGCGGTCTTCCCGAGGACGAGCTGCAAGCCTCTCTCGTCCGGCTCGTCGCTTCCGAGCTGGTGTTTCAGAGCGGCACTCCGCCCGATGCGATCTATACCTTCAAGCACGCCCTGGTGCAGGAAGCAGCCTACGGCAGCCTGTTGCGCAATACCCGGCAGCAATTGCACGGGCAGATCGCCGAAGCGCTCGAAGCCTGTTTCCGCAATTGATGGACAGCCAGCCCGAGTTCTTCGCGCGCCATTACACGGAAGCGGGGCTCGTCGAAAAATCGGTCCATTATTGGAGCAAAGCCGCTCGCAGGTCCGCTGCACGCTCGGCGATGGCGGAAGCGGCCGCGCAATTTCAGAAGGGGTTGGACCAGCTGGCGCTGTTGCCGGACGATGCCGCACGCCAGCGCCAGGAGCTCGAATTGCTGCAGCTCCCTCGCCACTGTCCTGCAATCCGTCAAAGGCTACGCAGCCCCGGAAACCGGACAAGCCTCGGCCGCGCACGAGAGCTGTGGGAGCAGCTGGGTTCTCCCTCGGAGTTCCTTCGGGTTGCCTATGCGCCAGTCGCTTTATCACGAGATTCGCGGCGAATTCGATCTGGCGCAGCGCCTGGACGAGGATTTGCTGCGTCTGAGCCGACAGCGCAACGATCCGGCCGGGCTCGTTCTGGCTCACCAGTCGCTCGGGCGAAACCTGATGTTTGCCGGCAGACTGGCTTCGTCTCGATCGCATCTGGAAGAGGCGATTGCGCTGTGCAACTCCGATCCCCGCCAATCCTTGGTCGAGGAGGCCGGCGTCCACCCTCAGGTCGCATCGCAAGCGTTTTTGGCGATTGTGCTGTTTTGTCTCGGTCATCCGGATCAAGCATTGGCACGGAGCAGCGCAGCAATCGCCGAGGCCGCAGGGTGGCTCATCCGCCGTCTTTGGCCGTGGCTTGACGAACGGCGCCAGGCTGCGTTCGTTCACCGGAGATAACGCGGCCCTGGGGGAGTGGGCGGACCAGCTGGTCAGCGGTGACGACCGAGCAGGGTTTCCTGCTTATGGCGCGCCATGGGAACATCTATCGCGGATGGGTCAAGGTCAAGAATGGCGAGGTGGTCGGAGGGAATATCGCTGTTGCGCAGCGGTTAAGCGCGGCCTACCGCGCCACCGGGGCGGAAGCGTGGGTGCCGTACCAAATCGCCCTCCTGGCCCGGGCGTGTGAGATCGCAGGGCAAATTGAAGAGGCGATGAGCCTGTTGGACGATGCGTTGCAGATCGTTGAAAGGACAGGGGAGCGTTGGCTGGAACGCGGAGCTGAACAGGCACAGGGGCCAGCTGCTACTGCGGCAAGGGCATGCCGAGGCCGCCGAGGAGCTGTATCGCAAAGCCCTGAGCATCGCCAAGGAGCAGGAAGCCAAGCTCTGGGAATTGCGGGCCGCCGTGAGCCTCGCGCGGCTCCGCCGCGACCAGGGCCGCTGCGCCGAGGCGCGCGATCTCCTCGCTCCGGTCTACGGCTGGTTCACCGAAGGCTTCGACACGCCCGATCTCAAAGAGGCAAAGGCGCTGCTCGACGAGTTGGCGTGAGTTCGGCGGCTCGTCAAGTCTAGCCGTCGCCGACCAGCGGGTTGACCATCGGGAGCCCGGCGAAACGGCTGAAGTCTCGGTCCGCCGACCACAGCTCGCGCACGCCATGCTGGCGACACAGCGCCGCGACCCGCGCGTCATGGACCTGTGCCCCGGCAACGCGGCCGCCGGCGAGCAGCGCGCGCAATGTCGGCCAATGCGCCGCGGACTCGGTCAACAGCGCCAAGGTCGGCGATTCGAGCCAAGCATCGACCTGGTCGAGGGCCCGGGCCAGCGGTGTCGGCGGCGCGTAGATCCGCGGATGCGTCACGATGGCGAGGAACTCATGCAGGCACGGCCAGGGGATCGCCCAAATCGCCGGCCCTTCGGCGAGCTCCGTCACGCGCCGGAAGGCGGCTTCGTGAAATGGTAAATCCTCGCGATGCGCATAAACGAGAATGTTGGTATCGACGGCGATCAAGCGCCGCGATCGTGGTAGGCCAGATCGCGCAGCCTGTCCCACGAGGCCTCGCGGAGCTCCGCCTGCCGCCCTTTGCCCTTGAAGCTGGCCCGGCGCAGCTTGAACGGCGCGCTGCGCTGTGTCTCGGCGACGACGCGATGAAGCCCACGTTCCACCAGGGTTCGCAAAGTGACGCCTTCGCGCGCCGCGACCGCGCGGACTTCGCGCAGCAACGAATCGGAAATCTCCACGGTCGTCTTCATGTGACCCTTCGGTACGGGAATATCTATATGGGTACCCATACCTAAGGCGAGCGCGGCGGCGGCACAAGCCCAAGAGAGGAGCCGGAAGGCGACAGGTTCCCGAAGAGACCTCTTATATTAGCCGTCCTGGACAGAATGGCGCCGGGATTGTAATGGCTCCGCGGCTTGCCGGTTTCGGGCGAACTCAATGGATGTGGCCGAGTGGCTGCGCGGTCTCGGGCTCGACCAATATGCGCCCGCGTTCCGCGACAACGAGATCGACGGGGAGGTTCTGCGGCGGCTGACGGCCGAGGATCTGCGCGAGCTCGGCGTCGCGTCGATCGGCCACCGCCGCCGCTTGGTCGACGCCATCGCGGCGCTCGGCGATGGTCAACCGGCTGCCACAACGGCGCCGCCGCCAGTCGCTGCCACTGTCGCAAGCGAGGCCGAACGCCGGCAGCTGACGGTGATGTTCTGCGACCTCGTCGGCTCGACCGCGCTCTCGGCGCGGCTCGACCCCGAGGATCTGCGCGAGGTCATCGCCGCGTATCACCGCGCCGTCGCCGAGACCGTCGGCGCGGTTCGACGGCTTTGTCGCCAAGTACATGGGCGACGGTGTCCTGGTCTATTTCGGCTACCCGCGAGCCCATGAGGACGATGCCGAGCGGGCGGTCCGGGCGGGGCTGGCTGTCATCGACGCCGTCGGTCGCCTCGATGTCAAATCCGTCAAGCTGCAGGCGCGCGTCGGGATCGCCACCGGGCTGGTGGTCGTCGGCGATCTGATCGGCGAAGGCTCGGCGCAGGAACAATCGGTCGTCGGCGAAACGCCGAACCTCGCCGCCCGGCTGCAAGCCCTGGCCGAGCCGGACGCGGTCGTCATCGCCGCGGGCACGCGCCGGCTGGTCGGCGATCTCTTCGAGTACCGCGATCTCGGCGCCGTCGAGGTCAAGGGCATCGCCGCGCCGGTGCCGGCCTGGCAGGTGCTGCGTCCGAGCGTCGTCGCGAGCCGGTTCGAGGCATTGCGCGGATCGGCGCTGACCCCGCTGGTCGGCCGCGACGAGGAGATCGACCTGCTGTTGCGCCGCTGGGCGCGCGCCAAGGCCGGCGACGGCCAGGTCGTGCTGATCTCCGGCGAACCCGGCATCGGCAAGTCGCGCATCACCGCGGCATTGGAGGAGCGCCTCCACGCCGAGCCGCATCTCCGCCTGCGCTATTTCTGCTCGCCCTATCACCAGGACAGCGCGCTGTTCCCGTTCATCGACCAGCTCGGCCGGGCAGCGGGGTTCGCGCGCGACGATACGCCCGCTGCCAGGCTGGAGAAGCTCGAGGCCTTGCTGGCCCGCGCCGCGCCGCCGGACGAGGATGTGGCATTCCTCGCCGATCTGCTGTCATTGCCGGCTTCGGAGCGCCACCCGCTGCCGAACCTCAGTCCGCAGCGCAAGAAGGAGCGGACACTGGAGGCGCTGATCCGCCAGCTCGAAGGTCTGGCGCGCCGGCAGCCGGTGGTGATGGTCTTCGAGGACGCGCATTGGATCGACCCGACCTCGCGCGAGCTGCTCGACCTCACCGTCGAGCGCGTCCGCAGCCTGCCGGTGCTGCTGATCGTGACGTTCCGCCCCGAGTTCCAGCCGCCCTGGACCGGCCAGCCGCAGGTGACGATGCTGGCGCTCAATCGCCTGGACCGGCGCGACCGGACCGCTTTGGTCGAGCAGATCGCCGGCGGCAAGGCGCTTGCCCGACGAGGTCGTCGACCAGATCGTCGATCGCACCGACGGCGTGCCACTGTTTGTCGAGGAACTGACCAAGAGCGTCTTGGAGAGCGGCTGTCGCACGAGCTCGGCTGCGCGCGATCCCGACGACCTTGCACGACTTCGCTGATGGCGCGGCTCGACCGCCTGGCGTCGGTGCGGCATGGTGGCGCAGATCGGCGCTGCGATCGGACGCGAGTTCTCCTACGCGCTGCTGCGCGCCGTCTCCCGCCTTCCCGAGGACGAGCTGCAAGCCGCTCTCGCTCGCCTCGTCGCTTCCGAGCTGGTCTTCCAGCGCGGCACGCCGCCCGACGCGGTCTATAGCTTCAAGCACGCGCTGGTGCAGGACGCGGCGCACGGCAGCCTGCTGCGCAGCACCCGGCAGCAACTGCACGCGCAGATCGCCGAAGCGCTCGAAGCCCATTCTCCCGAGCTGATGGACAGCCAGCCCGAGCTCTTCGCGCAGCATTACGCCGAGGCCGGGCTGGTTGAAAAATCCGTCGCCTACTGGGGCAAGGCCGGTCGGAGGTCCGCCGCCCGCTCGGCGATGGCGGAAGCGGCCGCGCAATTTCAAAAGGGGCTGGACCAGCTGGCGCTGCTGCCGGACGACCCCGAACGCCAGCGACAGGAGCTCGAATTTTGCAGCGCCTTGGGCGCGGTGTTGATGGCCGTCAAAGGCTTCGCGGCGCCGGAAACGGGCCATGCCTATGCCCGCGCACGAGAGCTGTGGGAGCAGCTGGGTTCTCCCTCGGAGTTCCTTCGGATTCCCTATGGGCAGTCTCTCTATCACGTCGTTCCGCGGCGAATTCGATCTGGCGCAGCGCTTGGACGAGGATTTGCTGCGTCTGAGCCGTCAGCGCAACGATTCCGCCGGGCTCGTTCTGGGTCACTGCTCCTCCGGTCGAAACCTGATGTTTGCCGGCAGGTTTGCGTCATCCCGATCGCATCTGGAAGAGGTGCTTGCGCTTTATGATCCGATCTCCCACCGCTCGCTTGTCCATCAGGCCGGAATCCACCCCCAGCGTAACATCGCAGGCGTATTTGGGGATTGTCCTTTTCTGTCTCGGCTTTCCGGACCAGGCATTGGCACAGAGCAACGCAGCAATCGCTGAGGCTCGGAGGCTGGCTCATCCGCCGTCTTTGGCTGCGAGCTTGGCACTCGGCGCCGTGCTGCTTTCGCTCGTCGGAGACGACGCAGCCCTGGATGAGCGGGCGGACCAGCTGATTGCGGTGGCGACCGAGCAGGGTTTCCCCTACTGGCGCGCGCAGGGAACGATCTATCGCGGGTGGGTCAAGGTCAAAAATGGTGATGTGGCGCGAGGGGATATCGCTCCTGCGCAGCGGTTCGAGCGCTTACCGCGCCACCGGGGCGGAGGCTGTGGATGCCCCATTATATCGCCCTCCTGGCCAGGGCATGTGAGATCGCAGGGCAAATTGAAGAGGCCTTGACCCTGTTGGACGATGCCTTGCAGATCGTCGAAAGGACAGGGGAGCGCTGGTTCGAGGCGGAGCTGATCAGGCACAAAGGCCAGCTGCTGCTGCGGCAAGGGCATTCCGAGGCCGCCGAGGAACTGTATCGCAAAGCCCTGAGCATCGCCGCAGGAGCAGGAGGCCAAGCTCTGGGAATTGCGCGCCGCCGCGAGCCTCGCCCGGCTCCGCCGCGACCAGGGCCGCCGCGCCGAAGCCCGCGACCTGCTCGCGCCGGTCTACGGCTGGTTCACCGAGGGCTTCGACACACCCGATCTGAAAGAGGCAAAGGCGCTGCTCGACGAGCTGGCATGAGTTAGCGGAGGAGATCGCCCATGCGCGGCAGTCCGCGCGGGGCGGCGCTCATGCAGCTCGATCGAGCTTGTAGCGGCGAACCAGAAGGTCCGCCGGAATTTTCCACGCTTCGCCGATCTTGTGGATCATTTCGACGGTGAGCGGGCGCCGACGAGAAAGAATTTCCGATGCGCGCGAACGCGATCCCAGGAGTGCGCCGAGCTCGGCCTGGGTGTGCCCGAGCTCCTCGATCGCATAACGCAGCACGTCGATCGGGTCAAAACTCTCGCCGACGTCGACTGGCCACCGCTTTGCTTCGTAGAGTTCGACGAGCGCGACGAGTACCTCAAGCTTGTCGCCCTCCTCGGTGCCCTCCGCGGCCCCCCAGCAGGCCTCGATCTCATCGAGCGCAGAGCGGTGATCCTCGTCTGTTCGGATTGGCCGGATTTCCATCGGTGTTCCCCTCTAGAATTGTGAGGCGGTCAGCGCGTCGACGCGATCATATTCGGCATGTGTGCCGATGAACTTCACAAAGGCGATCTGCCGGCGAAAGTCGAAGGCGGCCACCAGGCGATAGTTCCCTCCCGCAATCTCGAACCTGACGCGCTCGCGGTTCAGCACCTTGGCTCTCGGCGCGGCTTTCATGACCTCATCCGTTGACATCCAATGTGCGGCCCTGACGAGTTTGTACCAGCGTTCGAGAGCAGCCTTTGTTTCGGGGTGGTCAGCCCAAAAGCCAATCAGCGCATTTCGAGCAATCACCCGCATGTCATTATATAGCATGTTCCCTTTTTGGGAACAAGCTTGCCGCTGACCTGAGAGCCGCTGGAGCTCGATCTCGACATTCCGAGGCCGCCGCTGCTCGACGAGCTTGGTTAAATTGAGGCTTGACCCGGACGCCCAACCTCGCGTAGAAAGTCGCGCATGGATCGAGTGTCGCAAATTTTGATGCCGACTTGCGGAGCCGTGCTCACCCCCTGCGGGGGGCCGATGGAGGTTTGCTTGCGCTGAGGGATCGGCGCATTTAGATGGCTTCCAGGGCCCCGCCGGACATGGACGGGGCCTTTCTCTTTTCTGCCCGATTTATGCCCGGCGGGACCCTGCGATCGAAGGACGTGGGGTCATGTTGGAGGAGCTGGGGCCTGAGATAGGCAAAGCCTGGGTCAGCGGCTTGCTTGCCGGGGGCGGGGCGATCCTCGTGCAGTGGCTCGCCCCCAAAGTCGCCTGCTTCCTGCGGCGGCTGCGGGCAGGCGAGCCTCCGCGCCTCGAACGCCGGCTGGCAGCGATCCTTGCCGCCGATGTCGCCGGTTACTCGCGGCTGATGACCGCCGATGAGGAAGGCACGCATCGGCGGCTCGTGAGCCACCGGCGGGAGGTCATCGAACCGAAGGTCCAGGAGCATCGCGGCCGCATCGTCAAACACACCGGTGACGGCGCCCTTGCGGAATTTGGCAGCGTGGTCGACGCGGTGCGGTGCGCTCTCGAAGTGCAGCAGCTGATGCTCGCCCGCAACGCGGCGCTGCCGCAGAACCGCCGCATCGAGTTCCGCATGGGGGTCAATCTCGGTGACGTGATCGTTGCACCGGACGACATCTACGGTCATGGCGTCAACCTCGCCGCGCGTCTCGAAGGCCTCGCCCCGCCCGGCGGCATCTGCATCTCCGCCGATGCTTGGCGTCATGTGCGGAGCTCGATCGCGGCCGAGTTCGTCGATATGGGGGAGCACCAGCTGAAGAACATCGCCGATCCGGCGCATGTCTTCGCCTTGTCTCCGGCGGCGTGAGGCGCGCGCTCGCTTCACCCGCCGGACCTCTGGGCGCGTCAACTCGCCGGACGCCACCAAAATTGCCGTATTTCCATGCTACCGGGGCGTATACGGTGAAAAAACTGGGCCTTTGCAGAAGATGGGTTGCGCGCACGCCGCGCACGAGCTCCGGTGCGCCGCGGGATACTGCAGAAACGCCAGGGTTTTCATGATCATAGCCGGCCTCCTGCTTGTTTTTTCACTGCAACATCAGGAGGGAGCGGCTGTCGTTGCCGACGCGCCGTTCTTCCTGAAGGCACAGGATTTCCCGGGCTGCGCCGGTGCGGTCGGCGACAAAAGCGCTGCCCGCTTGCTCTGGGGCGACCGCGAAGGCGGCGTTGTAGGCCGGCAGATAGCTCTGCCTGATCCAGCGATTGGCCGCCTCGAGGGTGGCAATGCCGGCCAGCGCCATCTCCTTGGGCAGGCGGTCCTGGAGCGTTCGGAAGGCCCGCTCGGATCGGCGCGCGCCTCGGGCGAGTAGGCCGCGATGTGGCGGATGCCGAGCTGCGTCAGCGCCCGCCCCACCTGGGTGCGAACCGTCCTGGAGACCGGCTCGCCGGCCTTAGGCGTATGGAAATAGTGGCTGCCGCGGTCGGTGTAGAGTTCGCAGAACAGCGCGCGCGACCGGCGACGCCGCGGCCGAGCGGCCGCGAAGAAGGGAGGAGCGCCGCGCCGCGAGGGTGACCGACGTGCGGCCGGGCGCGCAGCGCGAGGCCGGCGCCGCGGCGCGGCGGCGCGGGCCGCGGTGCGCGAGCGCGCGGCGCGGCGCCCGCCGCCGAGCGCGACGCGGGCGGGCCGCGGGGCGCCCGCGCCGGGGCCCGGTGAGCGCGGCGCCGGAGAGCCGCGCGCGGCCCGGCGCGCGCGCGGCCGCGGCGCGCGCGGCGGCCCGCCGGCCCGCGCGCGCGGCGCGCGCGGCGCGTCGCCGGTCCGCTCCGCCGCTCCTGGCTCGCTCGCCGCTCTGCCGGTCGCCCTCGCCGCTCTGTCGCCTGCGCCGTCGGCCGTGGCGGTTCTAACCGGAAGATGCGCGCTATCAGGAGGGAGCGAGGCTGGCCTTTCCGGCAGGCTTGGCGTACGCTCCCAGCTGCGACGCTTTGGTTAGAGGGCGTCATGCCGCGACGCAGGGCTGTCCGGGGAATCGAATTCGGTTGCAGCATCGCCGCCAGCTCAAGCGAAAGCGCAGAATTCGGCGGGATGGGTTTCGAGGAAAGGCCCCTCTCCGCCCTTCAGGGGGGAGAGGAAGGGGCCCAGGCGCGACAGCGCCTGGGAAGGTGAGGTGGGCGGCGCCGCAAATCCGTCCGTCGGCCCCCCTCACCCTGCCCTCTCCCCCGGCCGGCGGGGGGAGAGGAGAGAAAAGCGGGTCCTCGAGAGCCCATTTCGCGGCGAAAGTGTAGCGCCAACTTTCCCCGGACAGCCCTGGGCGCGTGCGGGAAAGCAATCTTTGGCGGGACTGCCCGGCGCCGCTGCTGCAATACCTGGTTGCTGATCAGTCATGCACCGGGTAACCCTGGCCGGCGACACCCCGCGCTGAGGCCCAAACCGCAGGAGAGCAGAGATGCCGCTTCCGCAAGACATCCGACCGATTTTCCAGGACATCCAGGACACGCTGGTCCGCTCCGACTCGCCGTGGGTCGAGCAGACGCCGCTGTCCTCGGTCAAGGTGCTGTGGGTCGGCCGCGAGACCGGCACCTGGGCCTCGCTGCACCACTGGAAAAAGGGCTACGCCGCACCGCCCCACAAGCACCTCGCCGGCGCTCACGTCTACATTATTTCGGGTAAATTGCAGGTCAGGAACGGCCTGCTGAACGCCGGCGACTATGTCTACGAGCCCTCGGGCGTATTGCACGACGCGACGACCGCGCTCGAAGACACGACTTATCTCTTCATCTGCAACGGTGCGGTGCTGTTCTTCGACGAGAACGGGTTCACCCGCTACACCAATTGGGAAGTGATGGAGAGGCTCCGGTCGGGACCCGCGGCGCCGGTCATCGCCGAAGCAGCGGAATAGCGGTGCACGGGCGCGTCCTGATCGTCGCCGGCTCGGATTCCGGCGGCGGCGCCGGCATCCAGGCCGACATCAAGACCGTCACGATGCTGGACGCCTATGCGGCGACCGCGATCACCGCATTGACCGCGCAGAACACCGAGGGCGTGTTCGGGATCCTGCCGGTTTCGCCCGACTTCATCCGCCAGCAGATCGAGGTCGTCCTCGACGATATCGGCGCCGATGCGATCAAGACCGGCATGCTGCACGACGCGGCGGTGATCGAGACGGTTGCCGCGGTGCTGGAGGAGCGGGCCACCGGCATTCCGCTGGTGGTCGACCCCGTGATGGTCGCCAAGGGCGGCGCTCGCTCTAATTGATCCGGATGCGCTTGAGGCTCTCAAGCAGCTGCTGATTTCTCGGGCGGAGGTCCTTACCCCGAACCTGCCGGAAGCCGAAATCCTCTGCGGCAAGGCGATCGGCAATAAGGCCGAGATGCGCGCGGCTGGCGAAACCCTGTTGTCGCTCGGCTGCCGGGCGGTGCTGGTCAAGGGTGGGCACCTCTCGGGAGAGACGGTACCGGATGTGCTGGTGACCACGGACTGGCGCCCGGGTTTGGGAGAGCCCGCGCCTTCAGACCCGGCACACGCACGGCACCGGCTGCACGCTCGCCTCCGCAATCGCCGCCGGCCTCGCCCAGGGGCTGGATATTGAGCGCGCGGTCGAGCGGGCGCGTGTTTATGTCCAAAAGGCGATCGCTGGCGCGCCGGGCTTGGGCCGCGGCCACGGGCCGCTCGACCATGCCCATCCGCTGCGGTCGCGCGGATGACTCGAGGCGGGGCGGTTACCCGTCCCGGTGGATCGGGTCGATCCAGCGGACCGCTTCCGGCCGCTCGACCGGCTCGATGTCGAGATTGACGACGACCGCCTCGTTGTCGCTGCGCACCAGCACGCATTCGAGCGTCTCGTCGGTCGAGGCGTTGATCTCCTGGTGCGGCACATAAGGCGGGACAAAGATGAAATCGCCGGGGCCCGCCTCGGCGACGTATTCGAGGTGGTCCCCCCAGCGCATCCGCGCCCGCCCCTTGAGGACGTAGATCACGCTTTCGAGATGGCCGTGGTGATGCGCGCCGGTCTTGGCGTTGGCGTGGATCTTGACCGTGCCCGCCCAGATCTTCTGCGCGCCGACCCGGGCGAAGTTGATCGCCGCGGCGCGGTCCATGCCCGGGGTCTGGGCGGTGTTGGGGTCGAGCTGGTCGCCCGGGATCACCTTGACGCCGTGCGTCTTCCAGTCGATGTGCTCGTGTCGCTCGCTCATCTCGATTGCCCTATCGGTAGTGCGCGTGATCTCGATCTGGTCGCCGCCGGTCGCCGCAGGTCGGGCAGTCCGGGTCCTTGGCGATGCGGATCGAATGAAACCGGGCGCGCAGCGCGTCGTAGATAAGGAGTGTGCCGTCGAGGCTCTCGCCGAGCTGCAATAGCTCCTTCAAGACCTCGACCGCCTGCAAGGTGCCGAGGACCCCCGCGACCGCGCCAAGAATGCCGGCGGTCTCGCAGCGGGGCACGAGGTCGGGCGGCGGCGGGTCGCGGAAGAGGCAGCGATAACAGGGATGGCCGGCGCCGAGATACGGCCTGAAGGTCGAGAGCTGGCCCTCGAAAGGCGACAATGCGGCCGCGACCAGCGGTTTTTCGAGGCGGCAGCAAAGATCGGTCAGCAGATACCGCGTCTCGAAATTGTCGCTGCCGTCGGCGACGAGGTCGTATTCCCGGATCAGCGCCTCCGCATTTCCGGGGCCGAGGCGCAGCGCGTGGGCTTCGACCCGGACCCCGGGATTGACCGCGGCGAGCGTGTCACGGGCGCTCTCGACCTTCAGCGCGCCGATGCGGTCGGTCGCATGGACGATCTGGCGCTGCAGATTGGTCAAATCGACCCGGTCGGCATCGGTGATCCCGAGCGTTCCGACCCCGGCGGCGGCGAGATAGAGCAGCAGCGGCGAGCCGAGCCCGCCGGCGCCGACGACGAGCACCCGCGACGAGAGCAGCCGGATCTGCCCCTCTTCCCCGACCTCGTCGAGGATCAGATGGCGGGCGTAGCGCTGAAACTGCTCCTCGCTGAGCTCCATGAAGCCCCCTTAAATTCCGTCGAACAATACGGTTGACAGGTAGCGCTCGGCAAAGTCGGGCAACACCACGACCATCGTCTTGCCGGCCATGTCCGGGCGCGCGCCGACTTCGAGAGCGGCCGCGAGGGCGGCGCCGGACGAGATGCCGACCGCTAGGCCTTCGAGCCGGGCGGCGTCGCGCGCGCAGCGGACCGCAGTGTCGTTGCCGATGCGGATGATCTCGTCGATCAGGCCGATGTCGAGGATGTCGGGAATGAAACCCGCACCGATGCCCTGGATCCGGTGCGAGCCCGGCGGGCCACCGGAGAGCACGGCGCTGTCCTCGGGTTCTACGGCGATCATCTTGAGCCCGGGCTTGCGCGGCTTGAGGACCGAACCGACCCCCGTCAACGTTCCGCCGGTGCCGACCCCGCTGACGACAACATCGACGGCCCCGCCGGTGTCGCGCC
Source organism: uncultured Alphaproteobacteria bacterium (assembly GCA_963836845.1). Lineage (GTDB taxonomy): Bacteria > Pseudomonadota > Alphaproteobacteria > ATCC43930 > CGMCC-115725 > AP-15. Next base: position 113,036 of record CAWILK010000010.1, read on the forward strand.
AGATCTCCTCCGCAGTGGTGCGGCGGTGGATCTCGGGATTTGCCGGGTTCTGGAATTGCTGCGGAATGAAGGCGTCGGGCAGCGAACCGACGATTTCCTCGGCCTTGGCGATGGCGCCGCGCATGCCTTGCGCAGCCGGCGTCAGCTCCAATTCGGCGCCGAGCAATTTCAGCATCTTGCGGCGTTCGACCGACATGCTGTCCGGCATCGTCAGGATCAGCCGGTAGCCCTTCGCGGCGCAGACAAAGGCGAGCGCGATGCCGGTGTTTCCCGAAGTCGGCTCGACCAGCACGGTCCCCGATTTGATCCGGCCGGCCGCTTCAGCCGCCGCGATCATCGAGACGCCGATGCGGTCCTTCACCGAGTTCGAACGGGTTGAAGAACTCGCATTTGGTGAGAATGTCGGCCCTGGCGCCCGCCTGCTGGGCGAGGCGGTGGATGCGGACGAGCGGCGTCGCGCCGATCGTGTCGACGATGCTGTCATAAACGCGGCCGCGAAACTCCGCCTTCTGCATTCCGATGTCGGTGGCGATGTCCATTTGGCCGATCTCCCCTCGCTTCGAGAACTCATGTAGGCGGCCAGCCCGCATGCTCAAGCTTCAGGGCGAAGCCGGCAAGCGTCCCGGGATGCATCGCTCCCGCCCCCCGGCTTTCGCCGGCTGTCAGGAATTAGACAATGGGCTGGATCGGCGCCGTGTCGGCCTTCGAGGCCCCGCTGCGCGAGGCACCTCAGGATGAGGCATTTTTTCTTAATGCCCTCAATACCGTACCCTCATGCTGAGAGCCTGTGAACGAATTCAAACTCGCTCGGATCGTCATTCCGTGATGGCCCGCGCAGCATTTCTCGCCCAGCCGCGCAGCGCAACGCGCTGTTCGTGCCGGGGCCGGCAAGGCGGGTTGCACTACGCGCCTGCCCAACAGCGGCCAGGGACGCCCGGTCAGGAGGCGAACTGCTCCTTCAGAACCCGCTCTTCGAGGTTGGAATCGTGGTCGAACAGCAAGGTCATCGCGATATCGCGGTTCTCGTTGACTTCGACCGCATACGATGTCGCGCACCTCGGTGAAATCGGCGACGGCGCTGACCGGGCGCTTGTCGGTCTCGAGCGCCTCGATCCGCACCCGCGCCTCATGCGGCAGCAGCGCGCCGCGCCAGCGCTGCGGGGCCGGAACGCGCTGATCGGCGTCAGCGCAAGAATGGCCGGCGCCGAGCGGGATGATCGGCCCGTGCGCCGAGAGATTATAGGCCGTGCTGCCGACCGGGCGTCGCGACGAGGATGCCGTCGGCCATCAGCTCTTCGATCCGGACAACCCCGTCGACGCTGACCCGCAGCTTTGCCGCCTGGCGGGTCTCGCGCAGCAGCGAAACCTCGTTGAAGGCGAGCGCGCTGTGCATAGCCGCCGTGCTCGTCCCGCGCCCGCATTTCGAGCGGGTGCAGCACGACCGGCTGCGCCGCCGCCAGCCGTGCGCAAAGCCCATCGGGCCGATAGGCATTCATCAGAAATCCGACGCTGCCGCGATGCATGCCGTAGATCGGCACGTCCCACGGACCGAAAGCGATGCAGCGTTTCCAGCATGAAGCCGTCGCCGCCGAGCGGCACGATGACGTCGGCACGCTCGGGCGGGACGCAGGGGTAGAGCCTGCAGCAGTTCGCCAAGAGCCTGTTGCGCGGCTTCGGTTTCCGCCGCGACGACGGCGATTTTCGGGCGGTGCCGGAGCGGTCACCCGCCGGTCACGCTCATATGCCGTGAGACGGCGGGCCGGTTGTGGCGGCGGTCGATGATGAAATCGTGGCCCTTCGGCTTGCGGTCGATCGCCTCGCGGATCGCCGCGACGAGCGCCTCGTCGCCCTCCGATTGGCGCAGCGGCGTGCGCAGATCCGCCGCGTCCTCCTGGCCGAGGCACATATAGAGGGTGCCGGTGCAGGTCATCCGAACCCGGTTGCAGCTCTCGCAGAAATTGTGGGTCAACGGCGTGATGAAGCCGAGCCGCCGGCCGGTTTCGCGCACCGTCGACATAGCGCGCCGGGCCGCCGGTGCGGTAATCGGTCTCGTCGAGCGTCCAGCGCCGCTGCAGCCGGGCGCGCACCAGCGACAGCGGCAGATATTGGTCGAGCCGGTTCTCGCCGCCGATATCGCCCATCGGCATGACCTCGATAAACACGAGATCGAAGCCCTCGTCGCCGGTCCACGCGACGAGATCGTCGAGCTCGTCCTCGTTGACCCCGCGCAACGCCACCGTGTTGATCTTGACCGCGAGCCCGGCCGCCTTTGCTGCCGCCGAGCCCTTCGAGGACCGCGTCGAGCCGGCCGCGCCGGGTGATCTCGGTGAATTTCGCCGGGTCGAGCGTGTCGACCGAGACATTGACCCGCCGCACGCCGCAATCGCGCAATTCGTCGGCATAGCGCGCCAGCTGGCTGCCGTTGGTCGTCAGGGTCAGCTCGTCGAGCGCGCCCGTTTCGAGGTGCCGGCCGAGCGAGCGGAACAGCGTCATGATGTTGCGCCGCACCAGCGGCTCGCCGCCGGTCAGCCGCAGCTTCCTGACGCCGAGCCGGATAAAGGCGCTGCACACGCGGTCGAGCTCTTCGAGGGTCAGCAGCTCGGATTTCGGCAGAAAACTCATCTCTTCCGCCATGCAATAGACGCAGCGGAAGTCGCAGCGGTCGGTGACCGATACGCGCAGATAGGTGATGGTTCGTCCAAACGGGTCGATCATGCCTTGCTCGCTCGCGCCGCGGCTTACCTCGTTAAGATAGGGGCGCCACTCGCAGATGTCGCCCCCAACCTGATCTACCATTACGCCGGGCTACCCCACGGCTGCTCGGGGAACCAATCTCCGAGCACCTGCTGCTCGGTATAGCGGGCACGCCGAAGCACAAGCGCATCCAACTCATCGGTCTCCGCCATGCTCTTCGAGATCGGCAATCGCCAGCTCAATACCGCGCTTGGTTTCATCCTCGACGAGCCGGCCGAGTTCCGGCTTCAAACTGGGATTGTCCTCAATCCGCTTTTGAGCCTGCAACCGCGCAAGTCGGATCGTTCGCCGCCATCCGTTTCGCGGCTCGACCGAGGCGAATACTCCAGTTTTACCAAATGCTGGATGATTCGCATGATTTGGCTGCGGAGCGCCGAGCGCTGCGATCTGCCCAAATCTTCGATCTCCTCGGCGAGGTGCTCCCAGTCGAGCAGCTGGTTGGAGCCGCCACGCGCGGCGCCGCGCAACGCCTGGGCCTGCTGTTGCGCCCAGGCGACGAAGTCCCTCTCGTAGAGCGTCTTTAGATCGTCATCCCGCTCATGTACTCTGCCTCAACATGGCATTGGCCGCCTTGCGGCGAAAGCGGTCCCGTCCCATCATCACCTCATGCAGGAATTCACCGTCCGCCCGCAGCCGGATGATCCGAGGCTTACTCGTACGGTCGTCGGCATCGATCAGGAGGGAAGGGCGATCGAGACCGCGGTCGTCATGGAGCGGCCGCTGACCCTGTTTCTCAACGGGCGCGAGATCGTCACGATGATGACGATCGGCGACCATCCCGACTATCTCGCGGTCGGGCTATCTGCTCAACCAGAACATGCTGCGTGCCGACGACCGGATCATCGGCATCGATTACGACGAAGAGCTCGAAACCGTCGTCGTGCGCACCGACCGCGAGACCGATTTCGAGGACAAGCTGAAGAAAAAGACGCTGACCTCGGGCTGCGCCCAAGGCACCGTGTTTGGCGACCTGATGGAGAAATTCGAGGAGGTGCGCCTCGATCCGGCTGCGATCCTGCGGACCTCCTGGCTTTATGCGCTGACCCGCAAGATCAACACGGCCCCGAGCCTCTATCTCGCGGCCGGGGCGATCCATGGCTGCGTGCTGTGCGAGGAGGACCGGCCGCTGCTCTATATGGAGGATGTCGGCCGCCACAACGCGGTCGACAAGATCGCCGGCTATATGCACCTGCACGGCATCTCGCCCGGTCGGCAAGATCTTCTACACCACCGGCCGGCTGACCTCGGAGATGGTGATCAAGACCGTGCAGATGGGCATCCCGATCCTGATCTCGCGCTCCGGCTTTACCGCCTGGGGCGTCGACCTCGCGCGCCAGGCCGGGCTCACCCTGATCGGCCGGGCCAAGGGGAAGCGGTTTGTTGCGCTCGCCGGCAGCGAGCGCATCGTCTTCGACGGCGATCCGCAGGGCGATCGCGGACGAGCCGCCGCGTCTCGCCCGCAAGGCCGAGCCTCGACGAGGATGCGGCGTGAAGAGTCGTCGGCCTGCTGCTGGCCGGCGGGCAGTCCCGGCGCATGGGCGGCGGCGACAAGTCGCTGCGCCTGCTCGGCGGGGTACCGCTGCTGCGAGCGCGTGATCGAGCGGCTGCGGCCGCAGGTCGAAGCGCTGGTCCTCAACGCCAATGGCGACCCGGCGCCGTTTCGCGGATTTCGGCTTGCCGGTGGTGCCGGACAGCGTCCCCGATTTCGCCGGGCCGCTCGCCGGCGTGCTGGCCGGTCTCGACTGGACCGCCGCACAACCGCCCGGATTGTTCGTACATTGTCAGCGTCGCGACGGACGCGCCATTTCTGCCGGTGGACCTGGTGACGCGGCTCGCAAGTGAATGGAAAGCAGCCGGCGCCGACCTCGCCTGCGCCGCCTCGGCGGCCAGGCGCACCCGGTGATCGGCCTCTGGCCGGTGCGGTTGCGCGAGGATCTGCGCCGGGCGCTGGCCGACGAGGGCGTGCGCAAGGTCGATGTGTGGACCGCACGTCACCGCCTCGCGGCGTGCATTTTTCCGGCGAGCCGAGCGACCCGTTCTTCAATGCCAACCGGCCCGAGGATCTCGAAGTCGCCGCGGGACTGCTGCGGGCGGCGGACACCTGAAATTCTCGCCACGCCGCCGCCGTTTTTTGGACGGCCCGCTGACGGCGCTCGGATTAGCAGGTTGGGCTTTGCGGCCCGAGTGGTTAGTCACAGATGGCGCGGCAGCTTAGAGACAATTTCAATACTGGCTCGGTTGCCGTCGACGCGGCCGCTAACCGGCGCCTCTCGGCGGCGCATCGGCACCCCGGCGCGGACGGCGCAGTCGATATGCGGGTTTTGGAGCTGCTGACGGCGCGCTTGTGCCACGAATTGAGCGGGCCACTCGCGGCGATCAACAACGGCATCGAATTGCTTGCCGAGGAGGAAGCGGCGCTTGGGTTCTCGCCCGAATCCAGCTTTGTGCGGGACGCGGTCGCGCTGGTTAGCGGCAGCGCCTGCCGAGCCGGGAGCCGATTGCAATTTTACCGCTTTGCCTACGGTTCGGCCAAACCCGGCGCGAATGCCGGCCCGCCGCCGCACGAGCTCGCGCGCGGCCTCTTCGAAACGACCCGAATTGCCTATGATTTTGCCGATGGGGTCCGGGCGCTGTCCGCGCCCTGGCAGAAGCTGGCGTGCAACCTCCTCCCCGTCGGGGCCGATGCGCTGCCCCGCGGCGGCCACTTGGCGTTGACCGATCCTCCGCTGAGCATCGAAGCGGTCGGAGAAGGCGCCATCCTGTCTCCCGAGGCGCACGCGGCGCTGGTGTTGGCGACGCCCGTCGCCGACCTCACCGCACGCACCGTCCAAGCCTATTTTACCGCTCTCCTCGCCAGGACCCTCGACTGCGGCCTGCGGGTGACGACGGCGCCGGAGCGGGTGCGGATCTCGGTCATCGCTGCCGATCGCTGAACTAGGCTGCTGCCGTGCTGCGCGCAGCGGCCTCCTCCCTGCCCGAGCCGGGTAGCGCGGGCCCGGGAGCAGTGATCGGGTCCCGAAGCACATAGCCGCGGCCCCAGACGGTCTCGATGTAGTGGCTGCCGCCGGTCGCCTGAGCGAGCTTTTTGCGCAGCTTGCAGACGAAAACGTCGATGATCTTCAGCTCGGGCTCGTCCATCCCGCCGTAAAGGTGGTTGAGGAACATCTCCTTTGTCAGCGTCGTCCCCTTGCGCAAGCTGAGCAGCTCGAGAATGCCGTACTCCTTCCCGGTCAGGTGAACCGGCTGGTCGTCGACCGAAACGACGCGGGTATCGAGGTTCACCACCAGCTTGCCGGTGCGGATCGTCGATTCGGAGTGGCCCTTGGACCGGCGCACGATCGCCTGGATGCGCGCGATCAGCTCGCGCCGGTCGAACGGCTTGGTCAGGAAGTCGTCGGCGCCAAAACCGAGGCCCTTGAGCTTGTGGTCGAGCTCGGCGAGACCGGAAAGAATCAGGATCGGGGTGCGGACTCGTGCGGCACGCAGCCGCCGCAGCACCTCGTACCCGTCAATGTCCGGCAGCATCAAGTCGAGCAGGATTATGTCATAGTCATACAGCTTGCCGATTTCGAGGCCATCCTCGCCGAGATCCGTCGTATCGCAAATGAAATTTTCTTTTACCAGCATCATTTTGACGCTTGCAGCAGTTGCTGCGTCATCTTCTACTAAGAGCACACGCATGGGAACCTCCGGGATCGGCCGGTAGTCAAACCGGCGGGGTCTTGGTTAATCAGAATTACCAGAATCGATTAACAAGGGGTTACCGGCCACACGATCACTCGCATTGGTTATTCGCCCGGCACACCCGATAACTGGTGAGCGCGCACGGCAACTGCGATGCAGAGTGTTGCTTCGGCTGTCTGCGAGATTGTGGCGTTGGCGGTCTACGCCAGATTTCCTGCGGGGCGGCGCTGTCGTGATGCCACGGCGATTGTCCTCGCCCAGGCGGGGGACGGTCGGCGCATGGTGCCAATTCGTTCGGATCGCGGCGCAACTGCCGACATCCCGGTCACCGTTACGGAGCGCGTGCTCCTCTAGCATCAGAGCCTTCCAACCTCTTCTTGCGGATATCCCGCGGTAGATTGACGATCATCCGGCAATCAGGAGGACGGAAGTGTGAGCTCGGTCACACATGTTCGGCAAAATTTGCTGTGCGGTGCCGGTATCGAGGGCCGATCGTCAGAATGTGAGAAGCTCGACATCCTCCAGCCATCCGGCCTCTGACCCCGCGGGATCGCCCCCTTTGTAACTTTCGGGCGTCAACCGGCCGTCCGGCGGGGAAACGCATCCGCCGACGATTTATTCCAAACCCGCCGAAGGAGAGTTTGGCCGGCACGATGGTGGCGGTAGGCGATGTGCGGAACGCCCGTCTATGATAGCGGCGTCGGAGAAATCGTTAGAGCCGGCGGTTGTTGTCGATGATCGGACGCTTGATCGGCTGGGGATTGTTCCTTGCGGGGCTTTCGGTGCTGGTGCGGGACGTGCTGGTATCGATCGAGGCGAAGCGCTGGGCGCCGATCGCTCTCGGCCAGCTGTGGTTCGACCTCAACCGGTCGAGCCTGAACCTCACCCAAGCGATTGTGCAGCGCTACATCCATCCGTTCCTGTGGGACCCGGTCATCGTCACTCTCCTCTTGTGCTGGGCATTCGCCGTGCTGATGCTGCTCGGCTTGGCGATCCTCACGATCTCCAGCAGGCGCGCCCGGCAAGCTCTGCCGGTCAGCCGTCGCCCATCTTGAACGTCATATGGCCCGGCTCAAGCGTCCCGGCGCGATCGACGGCGACCAGAGCTAAGCGGTCCTGTACCCGAGCCCAAAGCTGAATGCCCCTGTGTCTAGGTGGAGACGCACTTCCGGCGGCGCCCGCTAATTGGACCGCGGTCGGACGCGACGCTCGATAAACGCGGCCGTAGGGAAGCGACGATCACCGCCCTGTCAACCGCGATCGCAGAGGCCGCTGCGGGAAATGGAGGCGGCCAATGAAGAGCTGCGGCGTTTCGGGTCCGCGCTCGCGATCTGACCTGGTGCGCGAAGCACAGTCTCGGCCAAAAAGAGGTTTTACTCGTCAAAATGGTTCAGCAGCTCCCGCGCATCGACCAGAGTCTCCAGCCGACCAATCACCGCCAGCGCCGCGTCGACGCTCGCATCCGACAGGGGCTGTACTGCGTGCCGTGCGCAGTCGCGGAATTTCGCCTCGAGCTGGGCATCGCTCAGCGGCTTCTCCGGCGATCCAACCGGGTCGGTCGCCTCAGCGGAAGCCGCGCGCCCATCGGCCCGGCGCACCGCGATGCTCAGCGACCGTTTGGGCCGGCCTGGCCGTGGCACGCCCGCGATCCGGTCCGACAGCGCCAGCACCGAGGCCTCGCCCAAACCAGCCACCTCCGCGATCCCCACCTTCCCGTGCACCAGGGCGGTGGCGACCAGGAAGGGCTGGGCGAACTGCGCCTCTACGACCTGGGTGGGGCGGCGCTTGGCGGGGCCGCCGCCGAATTGGTCGGCGTGGCCGGCAGGATCGGCCTCGATCGTTACCGAAGCGATCTCGTCGGCTGCCGTGATTCCGAGCAAGGCCCGGACCGCCAAGGCAGCATCGATGGCGGCGTGCAACGGCCGGCCACAGGGATAGGGCTTGTAGCTCAGCGCTTCCCCGCAATAGACCGCGCCCAGGTCTCGCGACAGCAGTGAGGCGTCGTGCCCGTTTGGCTGATAGAGCTGCAGGAACCCAAAGCGGCCGTTGAAGATGTTTCGCGCCCCGGTGAACCCGGTTTGCGCCAAAACCGCGGAGAATACTCCGGCGCTCGCCGCTTGGCCGGCCTGCAGGCGCTTGGTCAGCGCGCCGTCCAAGATGGACTGGCGGTTCCCGGACGCGTGGCTGTAAGCAATCCCGAGGGCGTGCAGCATTTGTTCCGGCGTCAACCCGATCAGCTTGCCCGCCGCCGCTGTGGCGCCGAACACCCCCATCGCCGCGGTGCGGTGCCAGCCGCGGTCCAAAGTGCTCGCGAGCGCGAGGCGGCAGGACACGTCCAGCCCCAGCGCCACGGCCAGCAGGACATCGCGGCCGCTGACACCCCCGAGGCGATCGGCCGTCGCGAACACCGAGGCGAGTACGGAGACACCGGGATGGATGGAGCCGCCGGTGTCGAGCGTGTCGTCGAAGTCGAGCGCATGCCCCATGCTGGCATTTAGCAGCGCGGCCTGTGGCGCCGGCAGGCGAGTGCCGCGCAGCAATACGCGGCTTTCTTGCCGCCCGCCCCACTGGCTGGTCACCGCAAACAGCTCGTCGATACCCGGCGAACCGCTGCCGCCGAGCATGCAGCCGAGGGTATCGAGAATATCGCGGCGTGCGGATCGGACGGCACTGGCGGGCAGGTCAGCGTAACCGGTGCGGCAGACGTGCTCGGCGAGCAGCCGTGCGGGGTCATCGGTCATTCACGTTCCCCGGTCGAGCAGCCAGTATCTACAGCGCAGAAATAACCGAGAAGAGGGCCGACACCTCGTCGCCGGGCGAATGGCCGACAAACTCATATCTGACCGATACTCCCCCTCCCGCCGCGTGCTGCGGGAGAGGGCTTGATGCAGGGCGCGGCTAGTTGGCCATCGCCGGCTCGCGAACCTCGGCCCGCTCGAAGGCCGGCATCACCTCTCTGGCGAACCACTCGAGCTGCTCGAGGCACGCGGCCCTCGGCACGCCCACCGAGAGGCTGACCGAGACGCGGTCGAGACCCGGATAGCGCCTTTCGAGGCTTTTCAGGTGTTCGATCACCTGCTCCGGCGAGCCGCACAGAAAACCACCGTTGGCGATCGCGTCCTCGACCCGCGGAAGCTTTGCGGTCGGAGCGCGCTGGGGGTCGCGCATGATCTCGATCTGCTCGTCGGAGAGGGCCCGCACGAGGCGCAGCTCACCGAACATCTTCATGTTTTCTTCGTAATATTTTGCCGCTTCGCGGATCCCCTGCTCCCGGTTCTTGGCGAGGAGGAAGTGGAAGCCAAAGCACAGCCGCTCGCCCTGATCCAAATTTATGCCCTGCCGAGCATGAGCTTCCTGCCATCCGAGAACGACCTTGTGCATCGCTCCGCCTTCTGCGGACCCGCCGCCGATCAGGCCCTGGATGCCGTGCTTGGCCATGAAATCCATCGCCCGCGCCGTGCCGCCTTGAATGGGCTGCCAGCATTCCACCGGAAGCCGCAACGGGCGCGGCACAAGCGTCAGCTCCTTGAGGGTATAGCCGCGATAGGGCACCTCGGGCGGCAAGGTGTAATATTTGCCGCGATGCGAGAACAATTCGTTATTGAAGGCCTTGAAGATGATGTCGACCTGCTCTTCGAAGAGCTCGCGGTTGGCCGGCTGGTCGAGCAGCGGTGAGCCGAACGTTTCGACCTCCCGCGTGTGATAGCCGCGGCCGACCCCGAAGATCACGCGGCCGCCGGTCAGGATGTCGGCTGTCGCGAAATCCTCGGCCAGCCGGAGCGGATGCCACATTGGCGCTATGTTGAACCCGCAGCCGATATTCAGCCGTCTCGTCACATGCGCCAAATGCACCGCCATCATCAGCACGTTGGGGATGCACTCATAGCCTTCGTGCTGGAAGTGGTGCTCGGCCATCCAGAACGCGTTGTAGCCGACACGGTCCATCAGCTCCGCCATCGCTTGCGCCTTGTCGAAGACGGCCGCCAGCTGCTCGTTGGGAAATCTACGGTCGTTGACCGGGGTCCCGCCGTATCCGACATTGTCGATGTCGATGTGTCCGGCGAACAGGCTGTCGAATTTCGTGATCATGTCCTGGTCTCCAACGGAGTGTTGCCGATCGGTCCTTGTCACCTATCTTAGACGAGGCTGATTGCCGGGCAACCGGGAACTCCCGGGAGCCCCCGCGAGCGGCGAGCACGCCCGGATTGACAAAGTCAAACCCACACCTTATGACGCGCGCTCCGCTGCGCCGGGCGGCACGCGATTCCGGAGGGGTTGCCGAGCGGTTAAAGGCAGCAGACTGTAAATCTGCCGACGTACGTCTTCGTAGGTTCGAATCCTACCCCCTCCACCAGCGCAGCGCCCGAAGGCCGGCGCAGGGGGCTGGTGCCGAGCTCCGGAACGGGCGACACGGCGGAGCGAGAGAACGTGCAAGATCAAGGGTCGGCTTCGGTTTCAGCGCAGTGCGGGTGTAGCTCAATGGTAGAGCTCCAGCCTTCCAAGCTGGCTACGTGGGTTCGATTCCCATCACCCGCTCCAGGCTGCTCCTGTTCTGACAACAAGCGGTGTACCCCTCTTTCGCACAGAAAGCGGTAAGTGATGTCGAAGGCGAAGTTTCAGCGGACGAAGCCGCACTGCAACATCGGGACGATTGGTCATATCGACCATGGCAAGACGACCTTGACGGCGGCGATCACCAAGGTATTGGCGGAGAGCGGCGGCGCGACGTTTGTGCCGTTTGACCAGATCGACAAGGCTCCGGAGGAGCGGGCGCGGGGGATCACGATCGCGACGGCGCATGTCGAGTACGAGACGCCAAAGCGGCACTACGCGCATGTCGACTGCCCGGGCCATGCCGACTACATCAAGAACATGATCACCGGGGCGGCGCAGATGGATGGGGCGATCCTGGTGGTGTCGGCGGCGGACGGTCCGATGCCGCAGACCCGCGAGCACATTCTCTTGGCGCGTCAGGTCGGGGTGCCGGCGCTGGTGGTGTACATGAACAAGGTCGACATGGTGGACGATCCGGAATTGCTGGATCTGGTCGAGCTGGAGATGCGCGAGCTGCTGTCGTCCTATCAGTTTCCGGGCGACGACATCCCGATCGTGCGCGGCTCGGCATTGTTTGGGCTGGAAGGTCGCAACCCGGAGCAGGGTCACGATACGATCATCGCGCTGATGGAGGCGGTGGACGCCTATATCCCGCAGCCGGAGCGGGCCAAGGACCGGCCGTTTTTGATGCCGATCGAGGATGTGTTCACGATCTCGGGGCGCGGCACGGTGGTGACGGGCCGGGTCGAGCGCGGGATCGTCAAGGTCGGCGACGAGGTCGAGATCGTGGGGCTGCGGCCGACCGCCAAGACGGTGGTGACGGGTGTGGAGATGTTCCGCAAATTGCTCGACCAGGGCGAGGCGGGGGACAATATCGGGGCGTTGCTTGCGCGGCACCAAGCGCGAGGAGGTGGAGCGCGGGCAGGTGTTGGCGGCGCCGGGCTCGATCACCCCGCACACCCGGTTTCAGTGCGAGGCCTACATCCTGACCAAGGAGGAGGGCGGGCGGCACACGCCGTTTTTTGGCAACTACCGGCCGCAATTCTATTTCCGCACGACCGACGTGACCGGGACGGTGCACCTGCCGGAGGGCACCGAGATGGTGATGCCGGGCGACAACATCTCGATGGAGATCGAATTGATCGCGCCGATCGCGATGGATGAGGGGCTGCGCTTTGCGATCCGCGAAGGCGGCCGCACCGTCGGCGCCGGCGTCGTCGCCAAGATCATCAAGTGACGTTCGCCGACACGGCGAACGTCATCCCCGGACTTGATCCGGGGATCTCGTCGGAGGCGTGGAGATGCCCGGGTCGCGCCTGGGCATGACGACAGGTTTAGGAGTGTAGCTCAACTGGTAGAGCACCGGTCTCCAAAACCGGGGGTTGGGGGTTCGAGCCCCTCCACTCCTGCCAGCCGCTCACCGCAAGGGGGTTCCTGGAACGGGTGCGGGCGAGGGGCCATATGGGATTTGGGCGGCGCCTGCCGCCCGAGGACAAGTTAGGGTCATGGCGAAGACGAGCCCGATCGAATTCTTTCAGCAGGTCCGCCAGGAGGTCTCGCGGGTCACGTGGCCCAGCCGGAAGGAAACCCTTGTGACGACCGCGATGGTGTTCGTGATGGTGTTTATCGCGGCCGCCTTCTTTTTCGTCGTCGACCAGATTTTTTCGATCGGAGTCAGGCAGATCTTCGGACTCGGCCAATAGATTTCAGGACATGGGAGATGACGAGCCGCTGGTATGTGATTCACGTCTATTCGGGCTTTGAGAAGAAGGTTGCCGCGTCAATTCGCGAGCAGGCCGAGCAGAAGGGCCTGTCCGACAAGTTCGACGAAATCCTCGTGCCGACCGAAGAGGTCGTCGAGGTCAAGCGCGGCGCCAAGGTCAGCTCGGAACGAAAATTCTTTCCGGGCTATGTGCTGATCAAAATGGATCTCAGCGACGAGACTTGGCACCTCGTCAAGAACACGGCAAAGGTGACCGGTTTTCTGGGCGGCCGCGGCCGCCCGTCGCCGATTAGCGATCACGAGGCGGCCCGCATCATGCACCAGGTGCAGGAGGGGATCGAGCGGCCCAAGCCTTCGGTCACCTTCGAGGTCGGCGAGCAAGTCCGCGTCTGCGACGGTCCGTTCACCTCGTTCAACGGCCTCGTCGAGGATGTCGACGAGGAACGGGCGCGGGTCAAGGTGGCCGTCTCGATCTTCGGGCGCGCCACCCCGGTGGAGCTGGAATATTCGCAGGTCGAGAAGGTCTAGGGTCGCCGCCGCGACTTGGAGGAGTGAATGGCAAAAAAGGTCGTCGGTCTGATCAAGCTGCAAGTGCCGGCCGGCAAGGCGAACCCGTCGCCGCCGATCGGCCCGGCGCTGGGCCAGCGCGGGCTCAACATCATGGAGTTCTGCAAGGCGTTCAACGCCGCGACCCAGAGCCTCGAGCCCGGCATGCCGATCCCGGTCGTGATCACCGCCTATGGCGACCGCTCCTTCAGCTTTGTCACGAAGAGCCCGCCCAACAGCTATTTTCTCAAGAAAGCCGCCGGGATCGAAAAGGGGTCGCAGACCGCCGGGAAGGCGAGGGCGGTCGGCCGGGTCACGATGGATCAGATCCGCGAGATCGCCGAGCAAAAGATGCAAGACCTCAACGCAAAGGATGTCGACGGCGCCTGCCGCATGCTGATCGGCTCGGCGCGCTCGATGGGCCTCGAAGTGGTGGAGTGAAGGGATGGCAAAGGCCGGCAAGCGGTTGACGAAAGCCTATGAGGGCATCGATCCGACGGTAGCGCGCCCGCTCGAGGAAGCGCTCAAGGCGATCAAGGAGCGCGCCTCGGCAAAGTTCGATGAAACCGTCGAGGTCGCGATGAACCTCAACCTCGATCCGCGCAAGCCCGATCAGAACCTGAGGGGCACCGTGATGCTGCCGCACGGAACCGGGAAGACGGTTCGGGTGGCCGTCTTCGCGCGAGGCGATCGGGCGAAGGAGGCCGAGGCCGCGGGCGCCGACGTCGTCGGGGCAGAGGACCTCGCCGAGAAGGTGCAGGCCGGCCAGATCGATTTCGACCGTGCGATCGCGACCCCGGATCTGATGTCGCTGGTCGGGCGGCTCGGCAAGATCCTGGGGCCGCGCGGGCTAATGCCCAATCCGCGCCTCGGCACCGTTACCCAGAACGTCACCGAGGCGGTGCAAGCCGCCAAGGGCGGGCAGGTCGAGTTCCGCGCCGAGAAGGCGGGGATCGTGCATGCCGGGGTCGGCAAAGCGAGCTTTACCGATGAGGCGCTCGCGGATAATGTGCGCGCCTTTGTCGGCGCGATCACCCGCGGCAAGCCGAGCGGCGTCAGAGGCACCTATATCAAAAAGGTGAGCGTCAGCTCGACCATGGGGCCGGGCGTCAGGGTGGAGTTGTCGGGGCTGGCCGAAGAGCAACGGCCGTAAGAGCGGCCGCCGAGACCGGTTGGAGAGTGGCGTGGACCGAGCACAGAAGCAAAAGCTCGTCGAGGGCTTGCAGCAGGATCTCGTGGGCACGGCCTGCGTGGTCGTGACCCACCAGACCGGGCTGAGCGTCGCTGAGGCGACCCAGCTGAGGCGGCAGGTCCGCAATGCCGGCGCCAGCTTTCGGGTCACCAAGAACCGCCTCGCCAAGCGCGCCCTGACCGGCACTCCGTTCGAGCCGTTGTCATCGCTGTTCACCGGCCCGACCGCAATCGCCTTTTCGCGCGACCCCGTCGCCGCCGCCAAGGTGATCGTAGAATACGCCAATCGGAACGATAAGCTCACCATCATCGGCGGCGGGCTCGCCGGTCAGCAGATGGATGCCGCGGGGGTCAGGGAGCTGGCCAGCCTGCCCTCGCTCGATGAATTGCGCGGCAAGCTGATCGGTTTGCTTCAGGCTCCGGCAGCGCAGCTCGCGAGAGTGCTGCAGGCGCCTGCCGGGCAGGTGGCGCGAGTGTTCGCCGCCTATGCGGAAAGCCAGGGCGAAACGACTGCACCCTCGGTTGAATAATGGTCGCAGAGTAATCTAAAGGAAATCAGGAGTAGGACATGGCTGATCTGGCAAGATTAGTGGACGATTTGTCAGCCTTGAGCGTCATCGAGGCCGCGCAGCTGTCCAAGATGCTGGAAGAGAAATGGGGGGTTTCGGCTGCAGCCCCCGTCGCGGTCGCGGCGCTGGCCGGCGGAGCCGCCGCAGCTGCTCCCGAAGCGGCCGCCGAGCAGACCGAATTCGACGTGATCCTCGCCGTGATCGGCGAGAAAAAGATCAACGTGATCAAGGAGGTCCGGGCAATAACCAGCCTCGGCCTCAAGGAGGCCAAGGATCTGGTCGAGGCCGCGCCCAAGACCGTCAAGGAAGGGGTCAACAAGGAAGAGGCGGCAAAAATCAAAAAGCAGCTTGAAGATGCGGGTGCGACTGTCGAAATAAAGTAGGCCTGTCACGATCTTTATCATACGGGAGCGGGCATTCGACCGCCTTCGGCGGCTGCCCGTCACGCCAGACCTGCGAACCGGGGCGCGAGCAATCGCGCACGCCGGGTTTCGGCGTCTTAGATCGAGCGGTTCGCCCTGCTAACGGTGGCGGGCGGACAGAGGACAGCGTTCTGAATTCGGGCTGCCGATCAGCGGCCCCTATCGAGGAGCATGCATGGCTATTTCCTTCACGGGAAAAAAGCGGATCCGCAAGAGCTTTGGCCGCGTCGCGGAAGTGGCGCCGATGCCGAACCTGATCGAAGTACAGAAGAGCTCGTACGATCATTTCCTGCAGATGGGAGTCGTGCCGGAGCAGCGCGGCAGTGTCGGGCTGCAAGAGGTCTTCAAATCGGTTTTTCCCATCCGCGATTTTTCCGAGCGCGCTCAGCTCGAATTCGTCCGCTACGAGCTCGAATCTCCGAAATACGAGGTCGATGAGTGCCAGCAGCGGGGCATTACTTTCGCGGCGCCGCTCAAGGTCACCCTGCGCCTCGTCGTCTGGGATGTCGACGAGGATACCGGGTCGCGCTCGATCCGCGATATCAAGGAGCAAGACGTCTATATGGGCGACATGCCGTTGATGACGAAGAACGGCACGTTCATCATCAACGGCACGGAGCGGGTCATCGTCTCCCAGATGCACCGCAGTCCGGGCGTTTTTTTCGACCACGACAAAGGCAAGACGCATTCATCCGGCAAATATCTGTTTGCCGCGCGCGTCATTCCTTATCGCGGCTCCTGGCTCGATTTCGAGTTCGACGCCAAGGACCATGTCTATGTGCGAATCGACCGGCGCCGCAAGCTGCCGGCGACGACCTTGCTGCTCGCTCTCGACGACGCTGCGACCGAGGAGTTGCGGGCGCGCCGGAGCGCCGACGGGCGACCGCTTCAGCCCGGCGAAGCCGTCGGCATGTCGAAGGAGGAGATCCTATCCCACTTCTACGGGACGATCGACTTCCGCCGCGGCGCCCAGGGCTGGATGACGCCGTTCAAGGAAGAGTATTTCAAGGGCAAGCTGGCGAGCGATCTGCGCGACGCCCGAACCGGGGAGGTTCTGCTCGCAGCGGGCGAGCGGGTAACCCCGCGTGTCGCCAGGCGCCTCCGCGAGGAGGGGCTCGCCGACATCCTCGTGATCGAGGAAGACCTGATCGGCCGGTATTTCGCTTCGGATCTGATAAACGAGGAGACGGGCGAGGTCTATTTCGAGGCGGGGGACGAGATCACCGCTTCCGCGCTGGCGCAGCTGACCGAGCTCGGCTTTGACGAGCTGCCGGTGCTCGACATCGATCATGTGACGGTCGGCCCTTATATCCGCAGCACCCTTGCGATCGACAAGAATGCGACGCGCGAGGACGCGCTGATCGATATCTATCGGGTGATGCGGCCGGGCGAGCCGCCGACCCTGGAAACGGCGGAGTCGCTGTTCAACAGCCTGTTCTTCGATCCCGAGAGGTATGATCTGTCGGCGGTCGGTCGGGTCAAGATGAACTCGCGGCTCAACCTGACGACCGAAGACACGGTGCGCACTTTGCGCAAGGCCGACATCCTCGCGATCGTCAAGGTGCTGGTCGAGCTCAAGGACGGCCGCGGCGAGATCGACGACATCGATCATCTCGGCAATCGCCGGGTGCGCTCGGTCGGCGAACTGATGGAGAACCAGTACCGGGTCGGCTTGTTGCGCATGGAACGGGCGATCCGCGAGCGCATGAGCTCGGTCGAGATCGACACGGTCATGCCCCACGACCTGATCAACGCCAAGCCGGCGGCGGCCGCTGTGCGCGAGTTCTTCGGCTCCTCGCAGCTGTCGCAATTCATGGATCAAACCAACCCGCTATCCGAGATCACCCACAAGCGGCGGCTTTCGGCGCTCGGCCCCGGCGGCCTGACGCGTGAACGCGCGGGCTTCGAGGTGCGCGACGTGCATCCGACCCACTACGGCCGGATCTGCCCGATCGAGACCCCGGAGGGCCCGAATATCGGGTTGATCAACAGCCTGGCGACCTATGCCCGGGTCAATCAATACGGCTTTATCGAAAGCCCGTACCGCAAGGTCGTCGATGGGCAGGTGACCGACGAGGTCGTCTATTTGTCGGCGATGGACGAGGGCCGCTACGCGATCGCTCAGGCCAATGTCGAGACCGACGCGGAGGGCCGGGTGACCGCCGAGCTGACGAATTGCCGCAAAGGCGGGGACTTCGTCATGCAGCGGCCGGAGGACATCGACCTTATCGACGTCTCGCCGAAGCAGCTGGTTTCCGTGGCGGCGGCGCTGATCCCGTTCCTCGAAAACGACGATGCGAACCGCGCTTTGATGGGATCGAACATGCAGCGCCAGGCGGTGCCGCTGATCCGCGCCGAAGCGCCCCTCGTCGGCACCGGAATGGAGGAGACCGTCGCGCGCGACTCCGGTGTCACGATCATCGCGCGCCGGTCGGGGATCATCGACCAGGTCGATGCGACCCGCATCGTGATCCGGGCGACAGGGGAAACCTCGACCGCCGCCTCCGGGGTCGACATCTACAATCTCCTCAAGTTCCAGCGCTCGAACCAGAACACCTGCATCACCCAGCGGCCGCTCGTCATAGTCGGCGATCAGGTGACCGCGGGCGACATCATCGCCGACGGCCCGTCGACCCAGCTCGGCGAGCTGGCGCTCGGGCGAAATGTGCTGTGCGCGTTCATGCCGTGGAACGGGTACAATTTCGAGGACTCCATTCTGATTTCCGAGCGGATCGTCTCGGACGACGTGTTCACCTCGATCCATATCGAAGAATTCGAGGTCATGGCGCGCGACACCAAGCTCGGCCAGGAGGAGATCACGCGGGACATCCCGAATGTCGGCGAGGAGGCGCTCAAAAATCTCGACGAGGCGGGCATCGTCTATATCGGCGCCGAGGTGAAGCCGGGCGACATCCTGGTCGGCAAGGTCACCCCGAAGGGCGAGTCGCCGATGACGCCCGAGGAAAAGCTGCTGCGCGCGATCTTCGGCGAGAAAGCCTCGGACGTGCGCGACACCTCGTTGCGGCTGCCGCCCGGGGTCTCGGGCACGATCGTCGAGGTGCGTGTGTTCTCCCGGCGCGGCGTCGATAAGGATGAGCGCGCATTGGCGATCGAGCGAGCCGAAATCGAACGGCTCGCGAAGGACCGCGATGACGAACGCGCGATCCTCGAGCGCAGCTTCGCCGCCAGGCTGAAAGAGCTGATGCTGGGCCAGACCGCCGTCGGCGGGCCCCGGGGGATGAGGTCGGGGACCGAAATTACCGAGGAGGTGCTCGCAGAATATGCGCCGGCGCTGTGGCGGCAAATCTCGATCCGCGACGACGCGAGGATGGCGGACATCGAGGGCCTGAAGAGGCAGATGGACGACGCCGTCGCGGCCTTGACGTCTCGCTTCGAGAGCAAGGTCGAAAAATTGCAGCGCGGCGACGAGCTGCCGCCGGGCGTGATGAAGATGGTCAAGGTGTTCGTCGCGGTGAAGCGCAAATTGCAGCCGGGCGACAAGATGGCCGGCCGCCACGGCAACAAGGGCGTCATCTCGCGGATCGTGCCGTGCGAGGACATGCCTTATCTCGAGGACGGCACGCCGGTCGATATCGTGCTGAACCCGCTCGGCGTGCCGAGCCGCATGAATGTCGGCCAGATCCTGGAGACGCATCTCGGCTGGGCGGCGGCCGGGCTCGGCCGGCGCATCGGCGAGGTGCTCGCAAAGATGAAGCGCGGTGTCGCGGACGGCGAGCTGCGCGGCTTCCTGAGCGAGATGTACCAGGGAGAGCAGCGCGCCGAGATCGGCCGGCTCCCCGATGGGGAGCTCACCGAGCTCGCCGACAACCTCTCGCACGGAGTCCCGATGGCAAGCCCCGTGTTCGACGGCGCGCGCGAGGAGGACATCGTCGCGATGCTGGAGAGCGCCGGTCTATCTTCTTCGGGTCAGGTGGTGCTGGTGGACGGCCGCACCGGCGAGGCCTTCGACCGCCCGGTGACGGTCGGCTACATCTATATGATGAAGCTGCACCACCTAGTCGACGACAAGATCCATGCGCGCTCGATCGGCCCCTACAGCCTCGTCACCCAGCAGCCGCTTGGCGGCAAGGCTCAGTTTGGCGGCCAGCGCTTTGGCGAGATGGAGGTCTGGGCTCTTGAAGCCTACGGTGCGGCCTACACCTTGCAGGAGATGTTGACCGTCAAGTCGGACGACGTCTCGGGGCGCACCAAGGTCTACGAGGCGATCGTTCGCGGCGACGACAATTTCGAGGCCGGCATTCCCAAATCCTTCAATGTGCTGGTCAAGGAGCTTCGGTCGCTCGGTCTTAACGTCGAGCTCGAGCAGCGCGGCTACTGACCGGGTCCGTGCTACTAAAACTAATGGTTCTTCTTCCGTCGCCCCCGCGAAAGCGGGGGTCCAGGCCTGCAAGCGGCCCGCCGGCCGCCCTGGGTGCCCGCTTTCGCGGGCATGACGATCGAGCGCAAAGGGGTCGTTGATGAACGAGTTGATGAACATCTTTGGCCAGGTCAGCGGGCCGCAGAGCTTCGATCAGATCCGCATCTCGATCGCGAGCCCGGAGCGCATTCACTCCTGGTCGTATGGCGAGATCAAGAAGCCCGAGACGATCAACTACCGGACCTTCAAGCCGGAGCGGGACGGGCTGTTCTGCGCCCGCATCTTCGGGCCGATCAAAGACTACGAATGCTTGTGCGGCAAGTACAAGCGGATGAAGTACCGCGGCATCATCTGCGAGAAGTGCGGTGTCGAGGTGACCCTGTCAAAGGTGCGCCGCGACCGTATGGGCCATATCGAATTGGCTTCGCCGGTCGCGCATATCTGGTTTCTGAAATCCCTGCCGAGCCGCATCGGCCTGTTGCTCGACATGACATTGAAGGATCTCGAACGGATCCTTTATTTCGAGAATTACGTCGTCATCGAGCCGGGGCTGACCCCGTTGAAGCAGCACCAGCTGCTCAACGAGGAGGAATATCTGCAGGC
The DNA here is from genome assembly GCA_963836845.1 of uncultured Alphaproteobacteria bacterium. Classification (GTDB taxonomy): domain Bacteria; phylum Pseudomonadota; class Alphaproteobacteria; order ATCC43930; family CGMCC-115725; genus AP-15. Next base: position 133,460 of record CAWILK010000010.1, read on the forward strand.
GCAGGACGATTACGGCGACGATCAGTTCACCGCCTCGATCGGCGCCGAGGCGATGCGCACGATGTTGTCCGCCATCGATCTAGGCGAGGAAAAGGAGAGGTTGCGCGAGGAGCTGCGAGAGACGAATTCGGAGGCGCGGCGCAAAAAGCTCGTAAAGCGGTTGAAGCTCGTCGAGGCCTTTGTCGAATCGAACAGCCGGCCGGAGTGGATGATCCTCGAGGTCGTCCCGGTCATTCCGCCGGAATTGCGGCCGCTGGTGCCGCTCGACGGCGGCCGCTTTGCGACTTCGGATCTCAATGACCTCTACCGGCGCGTCATCAACCGCAACAACCGGCTGAAGCGCCTGATCGAGCTGCGCGCCCCCGATATCATCGTGCGCAACGAGAAGCGCATGCTGCAGGAGGCGGTCGACGCGTTGTTCGACAACGGCCGTCGCGGCCGGATCATCACGGGGGCCAACAAGCGGCCGCTGAAGTCCTTGTCCGACATGCTGAAGGGCAAGCAGGGCCGGTTCCGCCAGAACCTGCTCGGCAAGCGGGTCGACTATTCGGGCCGCTCGGTGATCGTGGTCGGCCCCGAACTGAAGCTGCATCAGTGCGGGCTGCCGAAAAAGATGGCGCTCGAACTGTTCAAGCCGTTCATCTACTCGAAGCTCGAGCTTTACGGTCTCGCCAGCACGATCAAGGCCGCCAAGCGCATGGTCGAAAAAGAGCGGCCTGAGGTTTGGGACATTCTGGAGGAGGTCATTCGCGAGCACCCGGTTCTACTCAACCGGGCGCCGACGCTGCATCGGCTCGGCATCCAGGCCTTCGAGCCGGTGCTCATCGAGGGCAAGGCAATTCAGCTGCATCCGCTCGTTTGCACCGCCTTCAACGCGGATTTCGACGGCGACCAGATGGCGGTTCACGTGCCGCTGTCGCTCGAGGCGCAGCTCGAAGCGCGCGTCCTGATGATGTCGACCAACAACATCCTGAGCCCGGCAAACGGCAAGCCGATCATCGTGCCGTCGCAGGACATCGTTCTCGGCCTCTATCACATCACGATGGAGCGGCCCGGCGAAAAGGGCGAGGGCATGATGTTCACCAGCATCGGCGAGATCGAGCAGGCGCTCGAAGCAAAGGCGGTGTCATTGCACGCCCGGGTCAAGGCTCGCTACGACACCGTGGATTCCGAGAACCGGCCGGTGGTGCAGCGGGTCGAGACCACGCCCGGCCGGATGCTGCTGTCCGAAATTCTGCCGCGCAACCCGGCGATCGGCTTCGACCTGATCAACACCTTGCTGACGAAAAAGGAAATCAGCAACGTGATCGATCATGTCTATCGCCACTGCGGTCAGAAGGAGACAGTGATCTTCTGCGACCGCCTGATGTCGCTCGGCTTTCAGCAGGCCTGCAAGGCAGGCATCTCCTTCGGCAAAGACGATCTGATCATTCCCGAGGAGAAACGGCGCCTGGTCAGCGAAGCGCAGGAGCAGGTCAAGCAGTACGAGCAGCAGTACCAGGACGGATTGATCACGCAGGGCGAGAAGTACAACAAGGTCGTCGACGTCTGGTCGCGGTGCACCGACAAAGTCGCCGAGGAAATGCTCAAGATCATCCGCTCGGCGGCGCCCGGCGAGCCGGTCAACTCGGTGTGGATGATGTCGAACTCGGGGCCCGCGGCTCGGCGGCGCAGATCAAGCAACTGGCCGGGATGCGCGGCCTGATGGCCAAGCCGTCGGGCGAGATCATCGAGACCCCGATCATCTCGAACTTCAAGGAGGGGTTGACCGTGCTCGAGTATTTCAACTCGACGCACGGCGCCCGCAAGGGCCTCGCCGACACGGCGCTGAAGACCGCCAACTCGGGGTATCTGACCCGCCGCCTCGTCGATGTCGCACAGGACGCGATCATCACCGAGGAGGATTGCGGCACCACCCACGGACTGATGACGAGCGCTGTCGTCGAAGGCGGCGAGGTGATCGCGCCGCTCGCCGACCGCATTCTAGGCCGCAGCGCGGCGGTCGACATCCTCGATCCGTTGAACGGCGAGCTGGTGCTGCCCGCGGGAGCCCTGATCGACGAGGATGCGGTCGACCAGATCGAGCGGGCCGGCATTGACACGGTGCCGATCCGGTCGGTGTTGACCTGTAAATCGCGCATCGGCGTGTGCGGCAAATGCTATGGCCGCGATTTGGCGCGGGGCACCGTCGTCAATATCGGCGAGGCGGTCGGCGTCATCGCCGCTCAGTCGATCGGGGAGCCGGGCACCCAGCTGACGATGCGCACCTTCCATATCGGCGGCGCAGCACAGCGCGGCGCCGAGCAATCCTCCGTCGAGGCGGCTTTCGACGCAACGGTCGAAGTCAAGAACCGCAACGTCGTGATCAACTCGACCGGCATTCCGGTAGTGATGGGCCGCAACACCGAGATCGTGCTGCTCGACGAGGCGGGGCGCGAGAAGGCACGGCACCGCGTTCCGTACGGCGCCCGGCTGCTGGCCGATGACAGGACCGAGGTCAAGCGGGGCGATCGCTTGGTCGAGTGGGACCCCTATACAATCCCGATCATCACCGAGAAGGACGGGATCGCGCATTACGTCGATCTGATCGAAGGCCTGTCGGTGCGCGAGACGGTCGACGAAGCGACCGGCATCTCCTCGAAGGTCGTCGTTGATTGGAAGCAGCAGCCGCGCGGCAGCGATTTGCGGCCGCGGATCACCGTGCGCGACCAGGATGGCGAGGTGCTGACGTTGGCGAACGGGCTCGAGGCCCGCTACTTCATGTCGGTCGACGCGATCCTCTCGGTCGACAATGGTGCGCAGGTCAAGGCCGGGGACGTTCTGGCCCGGATCCCGCGCAAATCCTCCAAGACACGCGACATCACCGGCGGTCTGCCGCGCGTCGCGGAGCTGTTCGAGGCGCGCAAGCCGAAGGATTTCGCGATCATCAGCGAAAGCGACGGCCGCGTCGAATTCGGCAAGGATTATAAGGCGAAGCGCCGGATCATCGTCGTTCCGGGCGAGGAGGACAAGGAGGCGGTCGAGTATTTGATCCCGAAGGGCAAGCACATCAGCGTGCAGGAAGGCGATTACATCGAGAAGGGCGACCTCTTGATGGACGGCAATCGGGTGCCGCACGACATTCTCCGAATCCTCGGGGTGGAGGAATTGGCGAGCTATCTGATCAACGAGATCCAGGAGGTCTATCGGCTGCAAGGTGTGCGCATCAACGACAAGCACATCGAAGTGATTGTCCGGCAAATGCTGCAGAAGGTGGAGATCGATGATCCGGGCGAGACAACCTTCCTCGCTGGCGAGCAGGTCGACCGTTCTGAATTCGACCTCGAAAACGCCAAGGCCGACAGGGAATCGCTGCGGCCAGCGACGGCCCGCCCGGTGCTGCAGGGCATTACCAAGGCGAGCCTGCAGACCAACTCCTTCATCTCGGCCGCGTCCTTCCAGGAGACAACCCGCGTGCTGACCGAGGCTGCGGTCTCCGGGCGGATCGATGCGCTGACCGGCCTCAAGGAGAATGTGATCGTAGGACGCCTGATCCCCGCCGGCACCGGCAGCGTGATCGCCAGGCTGCGCGAGGTCGCAGCCGAGCGTGACCGCGAACTGGCAGCGATCGCTGCGGCGAACGAAGAGGTGCCGCAACTCGTAGAGGCCGACAAGCAGACCGCGTGAGCCAGATGGCGGCGGGCTCGCCGCCGCCATCCTCGATCAGGACCTTTCCGCGGAACCCGGCGCGTTCCGCGGGAAGCCCTTGACCCGGCGCTCTCGCGTCACTATTGATATCCGCCTCACAAGGGCTGGCCGTAGGAAGCCACCTAGACGCAGCTCTACGACCGTCGATGGCTCGGCGCTTCTGTGAGGGGGCGCGCCAAACTAGGTAGAGGTTGTGGACCGCTCCGGCGCTCGTCTGTCGCCGAGCGGTTGCGCGTTTTGACGAGGTCGTGACGATGCCGACGATAAACCAGCTGGTCCGCAATCCGCGGAGACCGGAGGTGGCTCGCAACAAGGTTCCTGCGATGGAAGCTTGCCCGCAGAAACGCGGCGTGTGCACGCGCGTTTACACGACCACGCCGAAGAAGCCGAATTCCGCTTTGCGCAAGGTTGCGCGCGTGCGACTGACCAATGGTTTTGAGGTGACGAGCTATATTCCCGGCGAGGGGCATAACCTGCAGGAGCACTCGGTGGTCTTGATCCGCGGCGGCCGGGTCAAAGATTTGCCCGGCGTGCGCTACCACATCATTCGCGGGCACGCTCGATACGCAAGGCGTCAAGGACCGCCGCCAGCGCCGCTCGAAATACGGCGCCAAGCGTCCAAAGTAGGAGAACGTCATGTCGCGCCGCCGCGCCGCGGTCAAACGCGAGGTCTTGCCGGACGCCAAATTCGGCGACAGCGTGCTGACCAAATTCATGAACTGCCTGATGTATGAGGGCAAGAAATCGGTCGCCGAGCGGATCGTCTACGGCGCGCTCGACCGCATCGCCAAGCGCAGCGGCCAGGATCCCATCCGGGTCTTCCACGATGCGCTCGGCAATGTCCGTCCGGCGGTCGAGGTGCGCTCCCGCCGGGTTGGCGGCGCGACTTACCAGGTTCCCGTCGAGGTAAGGACGGATCGCAGCCAAGCCCTCGCGATCCGCTGGCTGATCACGAGTTCGCGCGGCCGTTCCGAAAATACGATGGAAGAGCGGCTCTCCGGGGAACTCCTCGATGCCGCCAATAATCGCGGCGTCGCAGTAAAGCGGCGGGAGGATACGCATCGGATGGCTGACGCGAACAAGGCCTTCTCGCATTACCGCTGGTAAACGACGCCGCAGCGCCCGATCTCATATCAGGATTTCTCTTCAGGGCGCCTCCTGGGATGGCGCCATCGGAGTTCTTTTCATGGCACGCACGACACCCCTCGAGCGATACCGAAATATCGGCATCATGGCGCATATCGACGCCGGCAAGACGACCACCACCGAGCGCATCCTCTATTATACCGGGCGGTCCTACAAAATCGGCGAGGTCCACGAAGGCACCGCGACGATGGACTGGATGGCGCAGGAGCAGGAACGCGGCATCACGATCACCTCGGCCGCGACGACCTGCTTTTGGGAAGATCACCGGATCAACATTATCGACACGCCCGGCCATGTCGACTTCACGATCGAGGTGGAGCGCAGCCTGCGCGTCCTCGACGGGGCGGTCGCGGTGTTCAACTCGGTTGCCGGCGTCGAGCCGCAATCGGAAACCGTATGGCGGCAAGCCGATAAATACGGCGTTCCCCGGATTTGCTTCGTCAACAAGATGGATCGGATCGGCGCCGATTTCCCGCGCTGTATCGCGATGATCAACGATCGTCTCGGCGCCAAGCCGCTGGTGCTGCAATTGCCGATCGGTGTGGAGAGCGATTTTGTCGGGGTCGTCGACCTGGTCGGATTCCGCGCCGTCAAATGGCGCGAGGAGACCTTGGGCGCCCAGTTCGACATCGTCGAAGTGCCGCCCGAGATGCTGGACGATGCCAGAACGTTCCGGACAAGGTTGGTCGAAACTGCGGTAGAGCAGGACGATGCCGTTCTGGAAGCGTATCTGGGCGGCGAGGAGCCGAGCGAGGAGGCGCTGAAGCATTGCATCCGCAAGGGCACGATTGGCGGTGTCTTCGTGCCGGTGCTGTGCGGCTCGGCATTCAAGAACAAAGGCGTGCAGCCGCTTCTCGATGCGGTCGTGGATTACCTGCCGGCGCCGACCGACGTCGCCGCGATCAGGGGCATCAAAGTCGGCTCCGACCAGCCGGTGGTGCGGCGCTGCTCGGATGACGAGCCGTTTGCCGGGCTCGCCTTCAAGATCATGAGCGACCCGTTTGTCGGCTCGCTGACCTTTATCCGGATCTACTCCGGCGTCGTTTCGGCCGGCAGCCAGGTGCTCAACAGCGTGAAAGGCACCCGCGAGCGGGTCGGCCGCATGCTGCAGATGCACGCCAATCACCGCGAGGACATCAAGGAAGCCCTCGCCGGCGATATCGTCGCGTTGGCCGGTCTCAAGAACACGACGACCGGCGACACGCTTTCCGACCCCGGCGATCCGGTGGTGCTCGAGCGCATGGAGTTTCCGGAACCGGTGATCGAGATCGCAGTCGAGCCCAAGACCAAGGGCGACCAGGAAAAAATGAGCCAAGCGCTCGCCCGGCTCGCGACTGAAGACCCCTCCTTCCGGGTCACCGTCGACCACGAGAGCGGCCAGACCGTGATCAAGGGAATGGGCGAACTGCACCTCGAGATCATCGTCGACCGCATGAAGCGCGAGTTCAAGGTCGACGCCAATGTCGGCGCGCCGCAGGTCGCCTATCGCGAGACGATTACGCGGGCGTCCGAGGTCGATTACACGCACAAGAAGCAGACCGGCGGCGCCGGCCAGTTCGCCCGCGTCAAGCTGCGCTTCGAGCCGCTGCCGCCGGGCTCCGGTTTTGTTTTCGAAAATGCGGTCGTCGGCGGCACGGTGCCAAAGGAATATGTGCCGGGCGTCGAGAAGGGGCTCAAGGCGTCGACCGAGACCGGCGTGCTCGCCGGCTTTCCGGTCATCGACCTGCAGGCGACCCTGTTCGACGGTGCCTATCACGATGTTAATTCGAGCGTCCTGGCGTTCGAGATCGCCGCGCGCGCCGCCTTCAAGGAAGGGGTCATGAAAGCGGCGCCAAAGCTTCTCGAACCGATCATGCGGGTCGAAGTAGTGACGCCGGAGGAGTATATGGGTGACGTGATCGGCGACCTGAACAGCCGGCGCGGGCAGGTCACCGGGATGGATACGCGCGGCAATGCTCGGGTCATCGATGCGATGGTCCCCCTTGCGAACATGTTTGGTTACGTCAACACATTGCGGTCGATGAGCCAGGGCCGGGCCCAGTACACGATGCATTTCGACCATTACGAGCAGGTACCGCAGGCGGTGGCGGACGAAGTCCGCGCCAAGATGGCTTGATAATCCGGCTGATCAATTAGTCGGGCCGGATCGAACGGAGAAGAAGGCGATGTCGAAGGCGAAGTTTCAGCGGACGAAGCCGCACTGCAACATCGGGACGATTGGTCATATCGACCATGGCAAGACGACCTTGACGGCGGCGATCACCAAGGTATTGGCGGAGAGCGGCGGCGCGACGTTTGTGCCGTTTGACCAGATCGACAAGGCTCCGGAGGAGCGGGCGCGGGGGATCACGATCGCGACGGCGCATGTCGAGTACGAGACGCCAAAGCGGCACTATGCGCATGTCGACTGCCCGGGCCATGCCGATTACATCAAGAACATGATCACCGGGGCGGCGCAGATGGATGGGGCGATCCTGGTGGTGTCGGCGGCGGACGGTCCGATGCCGCAGACCCGCGAGCACATTCTCTTGGCGCGTCAGGTCGGGGTGCCGGCGCTGGTGGTGTACATGAACAAGGTCGACATGGTGGACGATCCGGAATTGCTGGATCTGGTCGAGCTGGAGATGCGCGAGCTGCTGTCGTCCTATCAGTTTCCGGGCGACGACATCCCGATCGTGCGCGGCTCGGCATTGTTTGGGCTGGAAGGTCGCAACCCGGAGCAGGGTCACGATACGATCATCGCGCTGATGGAGGCGGTGGACGCCTATATCCCGCAGCCGGAGCGGGCCAAGGACCGGCCGTTTTTGATGCCGATCGAGGATGTGTTCACGATCTCGGGGCGCGGCACGGTGGTGACGGGCCGGGTCGAGCGCGGGATCGTCAAGGTCGGCGACGAGGTCGAGATCGTGGGGCTGCGGCCGACCGCCAAGACGGTGGTGACGGGTGTGGAGATGTTCCGGAAATTGCTCGACCAGGGCGAGGCGGGGGACAATATCGGGGCGCTGCTTGCGCGGCACCAAGCGCGAGGAGGTGGAGCGCGGGCAGGTGTTGGCGGCGCCGGGCTCGATCACCCCGCACACCCGGTTTCAGTGCGAGGCCTACATCCTGACCAAGGAGGAGGGCGGGCGGCACACGCCGTTTTTTGGCAACTACCGGCCGCAATTCTATTTCCGCACGACCGACGTGACCGGGACGGTGCACCTGCCGGAGGGCACCGAGATGGTGATGCCGGGCGACAACATCTCGATGGAGATCGAATTGATCGCGCCGATCGCGATGGATGAGGGGCTGCGCTTTGCGATCCGCGAAGGCGGCCGCACCGTCGGCGCCGGCGTCGTCGCCAAGATCATAAAGTAGCGGCTGGCAGGGGCGGGCCGCGTTGCCGTAGGATCGGAAAAACAAGGAATGGCAGCCGACAACCAGAACATCCGCATTCGCTTGCGTGCCTACGACCATCGCGTGCTCGACCAGTCGACGAGCGAGATCGTCAACACCGCCAAGCGGACCGGGGCGCGAGTGCGCGGCCCGATCCCGTTGCCGACCCGGATCGAGAAATTCACCGTGCTGCGGTCGCCGCATATCGACAAGAAGTCGCGCGAGCAGTTCGAGATCCGTACGCACAAGCGGGTGCTCGACATTGTCGATCCGACCCCTCAGACCGTAGATGCGCTGATGAAGCTCGATCTCGCCGCCGGCGTCGATGTCGAGATCAAGCTCTGAGGAGAGGACGATGCGTACTGGTCTCCTCGCTCAGAAGCTCGGCATGACCCGGATTTTTTCCGAGGACGGAAACCATGTTCCGGTGACGGTGCTCAAGGTCGACAATTGCCAGGTCGTCGCCGTGCGCACCGAGGCAAAGGACGGCTATACGGCGGTGCAGCTCGGGGTCGGGGCGGCCAAGACAAAGAATGTCTCGAAGCCGCAGCGTGGGCATTTTGCCAAGGCGAAGGTCGAGCCGAAAGCGCGCCTTGCCGAATTCCGCGTCTCCGAGGATGCGCTCCTCGAAGTGGGCGCCGAAATCACCGCCGCGCATTTTGTTCCCGGGCAGCGCGTCGATGTGGTTGGCACCAGCATCGGGAAGGGTTTTGCCGGTGCGATGAAGCGGCATAATTTCAGCGGGCTGCGGGCGAGCCATGGCGTGTCGGTCTCGCATCGCAGCCACGGCTCGACCGGGCAACGCCAGTCGCCCGGCAAGACCTTCAAGAACAAGAAAATGGCCGGGCATCTAGGGGCCGAGCGGGTAACGACCCAGAGCCTCCAAGTGATCGGAGCCGATGCCGAGCGTGGGCTCCTGATGATCAAGGGATCGGTTCCGGGGAGCCCCGGCGGTTTCGTCCTGGTGAAGGATGCGTCGAAGCGCAAGCTGCCCGAGGGGCTGCCCTTTCCGGCCGCCTTGCGGGAAACGCCGGCCTCGGCCGAGAGCCCGGCGGGGGAGGCCTCCTGATGAAGCTTGCCGTGCGCAATCTCGACAACGAGGAAGTCGGCGAGATCGAGTTGGCCGACGAGGTTTTCGGGGTGCCGATACGCCGAGACATCCTCGCTCGCGTGGTCAACTGGCAGCTGGCGAAACGCCGTGCCGGCACCCATAAGACCAAGGGCATCAGCGAAATCCGCGGGACGACCCGGAAACCTTATAAGCAGAAGGGCACCGGTCGCGCCCGTCAGGGCAGCCTGCGCTCACCGCAGTTTCGCGGCGGCGCGATAATCTTTGGGCCGGTGGTGCGCAGCCACGCCTTCTCGCTGCAGAAGAAGGTGCGCAAGCTCGGGCTCAAGACCGCGCTGTCGGCCAAGCAGGGCGAGGGTAAGCTCGTCGTGATCGACGCCGCCCGCGTCAACGAGACCAAGACCAAGGCGCTTCGCGCGCGGTTCGAGACATTGGGCTGGGATTCCGTGCTGATCATCGACGGCCCAGCGGTCGACGAGAATTTCAGCCGCGCCGCCCGCAACCTCCCGCGGGTGGACGTGCTGCCGCAGCAAGGCGCCAATGTGTACGACATCCTGCGTCGTGACACGCTCGTGCTCACGCGCGAGGCGGTGCAGCATCTCGAGGCCCGCTTGAAATGAGCCGCTTTCGCGTCATTCCGCCGACCGAGACCAAGCTGACGCGCCGGCAGATGTACGACATTGTCCGCGGCCCGGTGATCACCGAGAAGGCGACCAACGTCTCCGAGCACAATCAGGTGATCTTTCGCGTGCCGCTCACCGCGAATAAGCGCGAAGTCAAAGCAGCGGTCGAAGGTCTCTTCAACGTCACGGTCACGGCGGTGAACACGATCCGCGTCATGGGCAAGCTCAAGCGCTTCCGTGGGCGTCCGGGGCGACGGTCCGATTACAAGAAGGCGATCGTCACCCTCCGCGAGGGTCAGCGGATCGACATCACGACGGGGATTTGACGCGATGGCATTGAAGACCTTCAATCCGACGACGCCGTCGCGGCGACAGCTCGTGATCGTCGACCGCAGCGAGCTGTGGAAGGGCAAGCCGGTCAAGGCGTTGACCGAGGGGTTGCGCGGCAAAGGCGGGCGCAACAACACCGGGCGAACGACCGTGCGCTGGCGCGGCGGCGGCAACAAGAGGCGTTATCGGATCGTCGATTTTAAACGCAACAAGGTCGATGTGCCGGCGACTGTCGAGCGTCTCGAATACGATCCGAACCGCACCGCGTTTATCGCGCTGATCCGCTACCAGGACGGCGAACTCGCCTATATTCTGGCGCCGCAGCGCCTGAAGGCCGGCGACATGGTGATCTCGGGCGAGAGGGTCGACGTAAAGCCCGGCAACACGATGCCGATGCGCAGCATGCCGGTCGGCACGATCATCCACAATGTCGAGATGAAGCCGGGGAAGGGCGGTCAGATCGCCCGCTCGGCAGGGACCTATGCTCAGCTGGTCGGCCGCGACCAGGGCTACGCCCTGCTGCGCCTGTCATCCGGTGAGCTGCGGATGGTGCGCGCCGAATGCCGGGCGACGATCGGCGCCGTGTCCAACCCCGACCAGCAGAACATCGTGATCGGCAAGGCCGGGCGAAACCGCTGGCTGGGGCGCCGCCCGTCGGTGCGCGGCGTCGCGATGAACCCGATCGATCATCCGCATGGCGGCGGCGAGGGCAGAACCTCCGGCGGCCGCCACCCGGTCACCCCGTGGGGCAAGCCGACCAAGGGCAAGAAGACTCGGCACAACAAGGCGGCGGACCGGCTGATCGTTCGCCGGCGCCATCAAACCCGCTAGCCGTACGGAGGAAGGGCTTGGCACGCTCCGTTTGGAAGGGACCGTTCGTCGACGGCTACCTGCTGAAGAAGGCGGAAGAGGCGCGCGGCTCCGGGCGCAACCAGGTGATCCGGACGTGGTCGCGGCGGTCGACGATCTTCCCGCAATTTGTTGGGCTGACGTTCGGGGTCTACAACGGCCACAAATTCATCCCCGTGCTGGTGACCGAGAACATGATCGGCCACAAGCTCGGCGAGTTCGCACCGACCCGCACCTTCTACGGCCATGCGGGCGACAAGAAGGCGAGAAGGAGCTGAGATGGGCAAGCCTGCTGCCGAGCGCCGGCTCGACGAGACCGAGGCTGCGGCATCGATGCGCGGGTTGCGCAGCAGTCCGCGCAAGCTGAACCTTGTCGCCAAGGCGATTCGGGGCAAGACGGCGGCGGCTGCCCTGGCGGAGCTCACGTTTTCCCACCGGCGCATCGCCCATGACGTCAAGAAGGTGCTGCAAGCGGCGATCGCCAACGCCGAGAACAACCACCAGCTCGATGTCGATCGCCTGTTCGTCAAGGAAGCCACGGTCGGCCGAGCCTTCGTCTTGAAGCGGTTCCACACCCGCGGCCGGGGCCGCTCGGCGCGGGTCGAGAAAATGTTCGCGCATCTCACGGTCGTAGTCCGCGAGAGCGCCGAGGAGACCGAGTAATGGGACAGAAGGTCAATCCGATCGGGCTGCGGCTCGGCATCAACCGAACTTGGGATTCCCGTTGGTTTGCGCGCAAGGAGTACGGCAACCTGCTGCTCGACGATTTGGGTCTCCGCAAGTTCCTGCAAAAACGGCTCACTCAGGCGGGCCTGTCCCGTGTGGTCATCGAGCGCGCCGCCCGGCGAACCAGGATCACATTGCATTCGGCGCGCCCAGGTGTGGTGATCGGAAAGAAAGGCGCCGACATCGAAAAGCTGCGCACCGACATTGCCAAGGTGACCAACAGCGAAGTCAGCCTCAACATCGTCGAGATCCGCAAGCCGGAGATCGACGCCAAGCTGATCGCCGATGGCATCGCCCAGCAATTGGAGCGCCGCGTCGCGTTCCGCAGGGCCATGAAACGGGCGGTGCAGTCGGCCATGCGGCTAGGCGCGCAAGGGATCCGGATCAACTGTTCGGGACGATTGGGCGGCGCCGAGATCGCCCGCATGGAGTGGTATCGCGAGGGGCGCGTGCCCCTGCATACATTGCGGGCCGATGTCGATTTCGGCTACGGCACCGCCAAGACGACTTACGGCGTCTGCGGAGTCAAGGTCTGGGTGTTCAAGGGCGAGATCCTCACCCACGATCCGATGGCCCAGGATAAGCGGTTGAACGAAGGGCAGCCGGCAAGTCACGAACGCACCCGCCGCGAAACTCTGGCGTGAGCTCGTCATGCTGAGCCCCAAACGCAGCAAATACCGCAAGGCGCACAAGGGCCGGGTCCATGGACTGGCCAAAGGCGGAACCACGTTGAACTTTGGGGCCTACGGTCTGAAGGCTTCGGATCCGGGCCGCATTACGGCTCGCCAGATCGAGGCTGCGCGCCGCGCGATCACGCGGCACATTCGGCGTGCCGGCCGGGTCTGGATTCGCATCTTTCCAGATGTACCGGTATCGCATAAGCCCGCCGAAGTGCGGATGGGCAGCGGCAAGGGATCGCCCGAGTTCTGGGTGTGCCGGGTCAAGCCCGGGCGGATCATGTTCGAACTCGACGGGGTGCCTCCGGACATCGCTCGCGAGGCGTTTGAGCTCGCGGCGGCAAAATTGCCGATCGGCACCCGCTTCGTCGTCCGTGAAGGTGAGGAGGCGGCCCGGTGAAGGCGAGCGATGTCAGGGCCAAAACCGATGGCGAGCTGGACGCCGAGCTCGACGTCCTCGGCAAGGAGATTTTCAATCTGCGCTTCCAGCGGGCGAACGGCCAGCTCGAGAACACGGCGCGCGTGCGGCAGGTGCGGCGCAACATTGCCCGGATCAACACGATCCTCGGCGAACGGCGCCGCAAGGTGTCCTAGGAAACCGATGTAATGTCCAAGCGCGTCCTCCAGGGTGTCGTCGTCAGCGACATTGGCGACAAGACGGTGATCGTTCGGGTCGAGCGCCGGGTTATGCACCCGGTCTACAAGAAGTTCGTCACGTTTTCGAAAAAGTACGCGGCCCATGACGAGAACAACAGGTACCGCACCGGCGATACGGTCCGCATCGAGGAGAGCCGTCCGATCTCCAAGCGGAAGTGCTGGGTCGTTCTCGGCGCCGCTGCCGATACCGCGCAAGCGAGGGCTGAAGCCGCCCCCGTCGAAGCCGCCCCCGTCGAAGCCGCCGAAACCGGGGAAGCCGCGTCATGATCCAAATGCAGACGAACCTCGATGTGGCGGATAACTCCGGCGCCCGTCGGGTGCAATGCATCAAGGTATTGGGTGGCTCGAAGCGCAAGACCGCAACCGTCGGCGACGTGATCATCGTCTCGGTCAAGGAGGCGATCCCGCGCGGCCGGGTCAAGAAGGGCGACGTGCACCGCGCGGTGATCGTGCGCACGGCAAAGGAAATCCGCCGCGGCGACGGCAGCGCTATCCGGTTCGACCGCAACGCCGCGGTGCTGATCACCAATCAGGGAGAGCCGATCGGGACGCGCATCTTTGGCCCGGTGACCCGGGAACTGCGGGCGAGGCGGTTCATGAAAATCGTGTCTCTCGCGCCCGAGGTCCTGTGAGGATGTTCCACACTGGGCGTTCCTTCACCCTCTCCCCCCGCCGGCCGGGGGGAGAGGGCTGGGTGAGGGGGGCCGAAGGGCCGGTCTGCGGCGCTACCCACCTCACCCTCCCGGACGCTAGCGCGCCCGGGCCCCTCCCTCTCCCCCTGAAGGGCGGAGAGGGGCTTTTCCGCAGCATCCAGCGAGCGGAGCAGCAGCATGCCGAAGCTAAGGGTCAAGAAAGGCGACAACGTGGTCGTCATTGCCGGCCGCGACAAGGGCAGGACTGGCGAGGTTCTACGGGTCTTCCCCGCCAAATCGCGTCTCATCGTCCAGGGAGTGCATGTCGCCAAGCGGCATACCCGGCCGCGGATGGGCGAGCCGGGGGGAATCGTCGAGAAAGAGCTGACAATTCATGTATCGAACGTGGCTCATATCGACCCGGCGTCGCGCAAGCCGACCCGGGTCGGCTACAAGACTCTCGAAGACGGACGCAAGGTCCGGTTCGCCCGCCGCTCGGGCGAAGTGATCGATAGGTGAACGAATGCCTAGGGCTCGGCTGCACGAACTCTACGAGACGACGGTTCGCCCGGCATTGATGCAGGAGTTCGGCTACAAGAACGCGATGCAGGTGCCGCGGCTCGAAAAGATCGTCGTCAATATGGGTGTCGGCGAGGCGGTGCAGGACAGCAAAAAGGTCGAGGCCGCGGCAAACGACCTGACCGCCATAACCGGCCAGCATCCGGTCGTGATCAAGGCCAAGCGGTCGATCGCGACTTTCAAGCTGCGCGAGGGAATGCAGATCGGGTGCAAGGTCACGTTGCGCCGGCAGCGCATGTACGAGTTTCTCGATCGGCTGGTTACGGTGGCGTTGCCGCGCGTGCGCGATTTTCGCGGTTTGTCGGGCAGGAGCTTCGATGGACGTGGCAATTTCGCCCTCGGGCTCAAGGAGCAGCTGGTCTTTCCGGAAATAGACTATGACCGCGTCGATGCCACGCGTGGAATGGACGTGGTCGTCGTTACGACCGCGCGAAGCGATGCCGAGGCCAAGGCGCTCCTCAAAGCCTTCGACATGCCGTTCGCCAATTGAATTCTCCCGGAGATAAATCAGGTGGCAAAAAAGAGCTCGATCGAGAAGAACGCGAGGCGGTTGAAGCTAGCCAAGGGCGGCGCCCCACGCCGGGCTCGGCTGAAGGCCATAGCGATCGACCGGAGCGCTCCGCCCGAGGAACGGTTTGCAGCTCAGCTGAAGCTCGCGGAGTTGCCGCGCAACAGCTCCGAGACGCGGGTGCGTCACCGCTGCTCGCTGACCGGTCGCCCGCGCGGCTATTATCGCAAATTCAAATTGTCGCGCATTGCCCTGCGCGAGCTCGCCTCATCGGGGCAGATCCCTGGCATGGTCAAGTCCAGCTGGTAGAGGAAGCGCGATTATGACGATGAGCGATCCTCTCGGCGACATGCTGACGCGGATCCGCAATGGGCAGCGGTCGCGTCAGGCGGTCGTGGCTTCTCCTGCCTCGAAGATCCGCGCCAATGTTCTCGAAGTCCTGAAGCGGGAGGGCTATATCCGCGGCTTCACCCAGGAACACGTGCGGCCCGGCACCTCCGAACTGCGGATCGAGCTGAAATACGTCGATGGCGAGCCGGTGATACGCGAGATATCCCGCGTGTCGAAACCGGGCCGGCGGATCTATTCGCGGATCGCCGACCTGCCGCGAAGCTATAACGGGCTCGGGATCTCCATTTTGTCGACACCGCGTGGGGTCATGTCCGACAACGAGGCCCGCGCCGCCAAGGTCGGCGGCGAGGTTCTGTGCCGCGTCTTTTGAGGTATTGCGATGTCGCGTATCGGCAAGCATCCCGTTGCGGTCCCCAGTGGTGTCGAGGTTCAGCTCTCGGGTCAGACTTTGAGCGCCAAGGGAAGTCTCGGCGCGTTGAGCCTCGTCATCAGCAACGATGTCACCGCCTCGGTGGCCGATGGAATGGTGACGATTGCGCCCAAGAGTGAAACGAAGCAGGCGCGCGCGATGTGGGGAACGACACGCGCCCTGGTGAACAACATGGTGACCGGCGTTTCGAAGGGTTTCTCGGTGACGCTCGAGATCAACGGTGTCGGCTACCGCGCGGCGGTCCAAGGCAATGCGCTAAATCTGCAGCTCGGCTACAGTCACGACATTGCCTTTCCGATCCCCGGCGATGTCCGGATCGCCTGCGAAAGGCCGACCGTGATCACGGTGAGCGGCGCCGACCGCCAACGGGTCGGACAAGTCGCGGCCGAGATACGCGCCTATCGCCCGCCCGAACCCTACAAGGGCAAGGGCATAAAGTATTCGACCGAGACGGTTCGCCGGAAAGAAGGCAAGAAGAAGTAAGCCGATGCCCGAAAAAGCCAAAACCCTCTTTCTCCGCCGGCGCCAGCGAGTTCGCTCGAAATTGCGCCGGACGGGGAACAACCGGCCGCGCCTTTCGGTGTTCCGCTCGTCGAAGCACATCTATGCCCAGGTCATTGACGACGCGACTGGGCATACCCTGGCGGCCGCCTCGACGCTGGACGGCGGGCTCAAGACGACCCTGAAAACCGGGTCCGACCAAGCGGCGGCGAGCGCGGTCGGCAAGCTGTTAGCCGAGCGCGCCAAGGCCGCAGGTGTCGAGCAGGTTGTGTTCGACCGCGGCGCCTATCTGTTTCATGGCAGGGTCAAGGCCCTGGCCGACGCCGCCCGCGAGGGCGGTCTCGATTTTTGAAAGGCACAGCATGGCACGTACCCAAGGCGAACGGCGCGGGCGAGGGGACGGCGATCGGCAATCGCGCGAGCGCGAGGACAGCGAGTTCACCGAAAAACTCGTGAACATCAACCGCGTCGCCAAGGTCGTGAAGGGCGGCCGAAGGTTCGGCTTTGCGGCGCTCGTCGTCGTCGGAGACCGGAAGGGCCGGGTCGGCTACGGCTCGGGCAAGGCCCGCGAGGTTCCGGAAGCCATTCGCAAGGCGACGGAGCAGGCGCGCCGCGGCATGATCCGCGTGCCGCTGCGCGAAGGCCGCACATTGCATCACGACATCGTCAGCAGCTATGGTGCCGGCGAGGTGATCGTCCGCGCCGCGAAACCCGGCACCGGGATCATCGCCGGCGGCCCGATGCGCGCGATTTTCGAGGCTCTCGGGGTTCACGATGTGGTCGCCAAATCGATCGGCAGCCCAAACCCGCACAACATGATCAAGGCGACCTTCGTCGCGTTGGGCCGCGCCACCAGCCCGCGCGCCGTCGCCGCCCGGCGCGGCAAGAAAGTCGCCGAGATCCTCGGCCGCCGTGACGCCGAAACGCGGGAGAGCGCTTGATGGAGGGCAAGAAGTCGGTGACGGTCGTGCAGACCGGCAGCCCGATCGGCCGCAAGCCGGATCAGGAAGCGACCCTGAAGGGGCTCGGATTGAACAAGCGGCATCGCCGGCGCGTTCTGGAAGACACGCCCGCGGTGCGCGGCATGATCAACAAGGTCAAGCACCTCGTCCGGGTCGAGGAGGAGGGAAGCCCGGACGGGAACAGGATGGCTTGAAGACATGAAGCTGAATGAGATCAGGGACAATCCCGGGGCGCACTACCGGGCAAAACGGGTCGGGCGTGGCATCGGGTCGGGCAAGGGCAAGACCTCTGCGCGCGGCGGCAAGGGCCAGACCGCGCGCACCGGCGTCGCGCTCAACGGGTTCGAGGGCGGTCAGACCCCGCTGCATCGCCGCCTGCCAAAACGCGGCTTCAACAACAAGATCTTTCGCCCGGATTTTAGGATCGTAAATCTCGGCCGTCTGCAGGCGGCGCTCGATGACGGCAAGCTGAAGCCAGACGGCACGCTGGACGGCGCGGCGCTCGTCGCTTCCGGGATCCTCCGGCGGCTCGGAGACGGCGTGCGCCTGCTGGCCAAAGGCGAGCTGCGCGCGGCCATCACGATCGAAGTCGCCGGCGCCTCGAAGGCGGCGATCGCCGCGGTCGAAAAAGCCGGGGGCAAGGTCATCCTTCGCGCCGGGCGGGGAAAGCAGGGGAAAGCGGAGGACGCTGCCTCGGCCTGAATACGGCGGCGCCGGTCCGGTCTATTCGTGAGGAATGGTAGATGGCGTCAGCCGCCGAGCAACTCGCTTCCAGCATAAATCTCTCGGCTTTTTCGAAGGCCACCGAGCTCAAGAGCCGCATCTGGTTCACGCTCGGCGCTCTGGTGATCTATCGGCTCGGCACCTACATCCCGATCCCCGGCATCGATCCGGGCATCCTGCAGGACGTCTTTTCGCGCAACGCCGGCGGCATTCTCGGGATGTTCGACATGTTCTCGGGCGGCGCGCTCGGGCGCATGACGATTTTTGCCCTGAACATCATGCCGTACATCTCGGCGTCGATCATCATTCAGCTGCTGACCGCGGTTTCCCCGACCCTCGAAGCCCTGAAGAAAGAGGGCGAGAGCGGCCGCAAGAAGCTGAACCAATACACCCGCCTCGGCACAGTCCTGCTGGCGGCGGTTCAGTCCTACGGGATTGCCGTCGGCCTCGAGGGCATGCGCGCCGGCACCGCGTCGGCGGTGCTCGATCCCGGGCTGTTCTTTCGGCTGGTCACCGTCGTTACGCTGACGAGCGGCACGGTCTTTCTGATGTGGCTCGGGGAGCAGATCACGGCGCGCGGGGTCGGCAACGGCATCTCGCTGATCATCATGGCCGGCATCGTGGCGAACCTGCCCCACGCTCTCGCCTCCACCCTGGAGCTTGGCCGCACCGGCGCGATCTCGACGGTTTTCATCATCATCTTTCTGCTGATGTCGGTCGCCGTCGTCGCCTTCATCGTCTTTATGGAGCGCGCGCAACGCCGCATACTGGTGCAATATCCGAAACGCCAAGTCGGCAACAAAATGTTCGGCGGCGATGCGTCCCATTTGCCGCTGAAGATCAACACTTCGGGGGTCATCCCGCCGATCTTTGCGTCATCGCTCTTGCTGTTGCCGGCAACGGTCGCAAATTTCGAGAGCAGCGGGGCGAGTTACGGCTGGATCGGCGAGATCACGGCCTATCTCGCGCACGGGCGCCCGCTCTACATGGCGCTCTATATCGGTCTGATCGTGTTCTTCTGCTTTTTCTACACCGCGATCGTCTTCAATCCGACCGAGACCGCCGATAATCTGCGCAAATACGGCGGGTTCATCCCCGGGATCAGGCCGGGAAAAAACACCGCCGATTACCTCGATTATGTGCTGACTCGATTGACTGTCGTGGGCGCCGCTTATCTCTCGGCGGTGTGCATCCTCCCCGAGATCCTGATCTCGGAATACTCGGTCCCGTTCTATTTCGGGGGGACCAGCCTGCTGATCGTCGTCAGCGTCACGATGGACACGGTCGCGCAAATCCACTCGCACCTGCTGGCGCATCAGTACGAGGGGCTGATCAGGAAGGCGAAGCTCAGGGGGCGGCGCGGATGAACATCATCCTGCTCGGCCCGCCGGGGTCGGGAAAGGGGACTCAGGCCAAGCGCATCCAGCAGACCTACGGCATCATCCAGCTCTCCACCGGCGACATGCTGCGGGCCGCGACCGGCTCCGACAGCGAGTTCGGCCGGCGGGTCAAGGCGATCATGGATTCCGGCCAGCTCGTGCCTGACGGCATCATCGTCGAGATGATCGACAGCCGCATCGCGCAGCCTGATTGCAGCAAGGGTTTTATTCTCGACGGCTTTCCGCGCAACGTGACGCAGGCGGAGGCGCTCGACGCGATGCTTGCCGAGCATGACCTGAAGCTCGATCACGTGATCCTGCTGGAAGTGGACGAGGCGGCGCTCGTCGATCGGCTCTCCGGGCGGTTCACCTGCGCGACATGCGGCGCGAGCTATCACGACCGCTACCACAGGCCGCGCCGCGAGGGCATATGCGATGTCTGCCGCGGCACCGAATTCGTCCGCCGTGCCGATGACCGGCCCGAAGCGGTGAGGGCCCGCTTCTCGGTCTACCATGATCAGACAGCGCCGATTCTGCCCTATTATCGTGACCGCGGTATTCTGCGCCATATCGACGGGATGGCGGAAATCAGCGCGGTAACGAGCGAAATCGATCGTATCCTCGGTGGGCCGGCCGCTGGTGCGGATTGAGACCGTCGTCATGGTTGACGCAGCGGGTTCTGTCCCTATAATGCCCGCCCTTGCGAAAGTTCGGATCGAGCATCATCTCTGTTCTTTTGAGGAGAAGCGCAGGTGGCGCGTATTGCTGGCGTCAATATCCCCAATCAGAAGCGGGTCCCGATCGGGCTCACTTACATCCACGGCATCGGGCGCACCAAGGCGATCGAGATATGCGGCAAGGTTGGGATCCCGGCGGAGCGCCGGGTGCACGAATTGACTGATGACGAGGTGTTGCGGGTGCGCGAGCTGATCGACCGAGAATATACGGTCGAAGGCGATCTGCGGCGGCAGGTCGCGATGAGCATCAAACGGCTGATGGATCTGGGCTGCTACCGCGGGCTGCGACATCGGAAAGGGCTGCCGGTGCGCGGTCAGCGCACTCACACGAATGCGCGAACCAGGAAGGGGCCGGCGCGCCCGATCGCCGGCAAGAAAAAGTAGAGCTCCGAGCGCGACCCAGACGGCGGAAACCCATACATGGCGAGAACGGCGGCAGCGCCGCGGCTGAGGCGGCGCGAACGCAAGAACATCACATCGGGCACAGCCCATGTGAATGCCACCTTCAACAATACGATGATCACGATCACGGACGCTCAGGGCAATACGATCGCCTGGTCGTCCTCCGGGAGCCAGGGGTTCAAGGGTTCGCGCAAGTCGACCCCGTATGCAGCGCAAGTCGCAGCGGAGGACGCCGGCCGCAAGGCCATGGAGCACGGCATGCGCACGCTCGACATCGAGGTCAAGGGACCGGGCTCCGGGCGCGAATTGGCGTTGCGGGCATTGCAGGCGGTCGGGTTCGCAGTTACCTCGATCCGCGATGTCACGCCGATCCCGCATAACGGCTGCCGGCCGCCCAAACGCCGTCGGGTCTGACCCGAACGGCCGCCTGTCGGTGGGCTAGCTTTCTGAGAAAATGACGGCGGCCCTTCGGCCGGCCGTCATTGCGGATCTCATCCGCGTCAAACGACCGAGGTAGGCTTCGTGCTTCAGAGAAATTGGCAAACACTGATCAAACCGAAACAGCTCTCGGTGGAGCCGGGCGACGACCCGAAGCGGGTTGCCACGGTTGTCGCTGAGCCGCTCGAGCGTGGTTTCGGCCTGACGCTCGGCAACGCGCTGCGCAGGGTCCTGCTTTCCTCCCTGCAGGGCGCTGCGATCACGTCGATGCAGATCGAAAGCGTATTGCACGAGTTTTCGTCGATCCCGGGGGTGCTCGAGGACGTGACCGATATCGTCCTCAACGTAAAGAGCATCGATCTGCGGATGTATGGCGAGGGTCCCAAGCGGATGCGCCTGCGCGCCACCGGCCCGGGGGAGGTCCGCGCCGGCGCGATCGAAACCGGCCACGACATCGACATCATGAACCCGGACCTCGTGATCTGCACGCTCGACAGCGGCGCCAAGATCGCGATGGAGCTGACGGTGGAAAACGGCAAGGGCTATGTGCCGGCGACACAAAACCGCCCGGAGGACGCGCCGATCGGCCTCATCCCGGTCGATGCGCTGTTCAGCCCGGTGCGCAAGGTGTCCTACCGGGTCGAGAATACCCGCGTCGGGCAGGTGACGGACTATGATCGGCTGGCGCTTCGCGTCGAAACCAACGGCGCCGTAACCCCGGAAGATTCGGTGGCCCTGGCTGCCCGCATCCTGCAGGACCAGCTCCAGCTCTTCATCAATTTCGAGGAGCCGCGGCACCCCTCCGAAGAGGTCCGTCCGAGCGAGCTGCCGTTCAACAAAAACCTGTTGCGCAAGGTCGACGAGCTCGAGCTATCGGTGCGCTCGGCCAATTGCCTGAAGAACGACAACATCGTCTATATCGGCGACCTGGTTCAGAAATCCGAGGCCGAGATGCTGCGGACGCCGAATTTCGGGCGCAAATCCTTGAACGAGATCAAGGAGGTGCTGGCTCAGATGGGGCTCCATCTCGGCATGGAGATCCCGAACTGGCCACCCGAGAACATCGAGGAATTGGCAAAGCGGCTCGACGAGCCCTATTGAGGATCCCATGCGACATCGTCTGAGCGGCCGGAGCTTCAGCCGCAAATCGGCCCACCGCAAGGCGATGTTCGAGAACCTCGCCGCCGCTCTGCTCAAGCACGAGCAGATCCGGACGACCCTGCCCAAGGCCAAGGATCTGCGGCCCGTGGTCGAGCGGCTGATCACGCTCGGCAAGCATGGCGGGCTCGCCAACCGCCGCCGAGCGATCGCCGCCCTGCAGGATTCCGGGTTGGCCAACAAGCTGATGACGACCCTCGCCGAGCGCTACGCGAACCGCTCGGGCGGCTACACGCGCATCATCAAGGCCGGCTTTCGCTATGGCGACAATGCAGCAATGGCGCTGATCGAGCTGGTCGACCGCGACCCCGAAGCCAAGGGGAAGGATTCGGGCCCGAGCGGGACCGAGCAAGAAGCCGAGGCCGAAGCCGCCTAAGGGGCGATTCAAGTCTGCGGCGCAGCCAAGCCCAGCTGTATCGCGACCCCCTGCAAACATCTGTCCCGGGTCCACAATTTGGTGCCCGGCATCAGTCGGACCGCCGCGAGCAAATGGGCATCGATATAGCCGATGCCAACACCGAACAGAGCTTGGCGATCGACGAGATGGAGCACTTCCTCATCCGAGGCGACGGTCGCCTGGGGCAGCACTCGCAAAGCGCTGAGAACGAGGTTACGATTGCGGAGACTGCCGAGAGCGAATTCGCCCGTTACGAACCGATGTCCGAGGACTTCCCCACCCTCGAGCAGCTTGCTGAGAGCACGATCGCCGGCGCGGAGGTGATCGACCCAGACCGACGTGTCTACCAGGATCACTCGGGATCGAGGCGCCGCCGCGGCGGCAGTTCAAGATCGGGCTCGCTCCCGCCGAGACGCGCGAGCCGGCGCGCGCTCTCGCGCTCGATCAACGCCTTCAGCGCCTCGCGGACCAATGCGGATTTCTCGTGCAGGCCGGTGTAGGCCTGGGCCTTCTGCAATAGCTCGTCATCAAGCGCGAGGGTGGTGCGCACGGTCCTGCCCTTTCGAACCCCAACCGGCATTGAGACCAGCATCATTTGATGCCGATTTCAATGCAGATCGTAAGCCGCGCGGCGCTGCCGGTTGCAAATTCCCTATGAAAACAAGTGAGCGCGCGTAATAGGATATGCCGACACCAAAGGAGGGGGCGAAATGCTGTTCAAGTGCCTGCCGCCGGGGGCGGAAATCCCGGGGCGCTTTCCCGGGCCTGCACATGCGCGGGGCAAATGGTTCACGGTCGATATCCATTGTCACGTGCTGACCCCGAAAGCCGCCGAGATGGTCGCCGGCAACGCCGACGCCACCCGCCACCCGCGCGAAGTCTACGCCAATGAGCGCACACGCGAGGTCAACCGGCAACAGGCCGAGCGCAACCGGATTCAATTCACCTCGATCGAGAAGCGGCTCGCCGATATGGACCTTATGGGGATCGATATCCAGGCGATCTCGCCATCGCCAAACCAGACCTATTACGGCGCCGACCCCGATATCGGGATCGCCACCGCGCGGGTCGTCAACGACAATCTCGCCGACATAGCCGGCCGCCATCCCGACCGTTTCGTCCCGCTCGGCACGGTGCCGTTTCAGGCCCCCGATTTTGCGGTGGCAGAGCTCGACCGGATCCACAAATCGCTCGGGTTTCGCGGCATCGAGATCGCGACCAACGTCGCCGGCGAGGATTTCTCCGCCTCGCGGTTCCGCAAGATCTTCGCGCGCATCGAGGAGCTGGGGCTGCTCATCTTCATGCACCCGACCGGCTTTCCCGACGCGCGGCGCTTCGCCGACCATTACCTCGTCAATGTGATCGGCAACCCGCTCAATTCGACGGTCGCCGTCCATCACCTGATCTTTGGCGGGGTATTGCACGACCACCCTAATCTGAAGCTGGTGATCGCCCATGGCGGCGGGTATCTGCCGGCTTATTCAGGCCGCATCGACCATGCGGCGGCGGCGCGGCCCGATACCTGCGAAATGATCAACCGGATGCCGACCACATATTTGAAGCGGCTCTATTTCGATACGATCGTCTTTACACATCACCAGCTCGAATATCTGGTCGAGCAATACGGCGCCGACCACGTGATGATGGGCACCGATTATCCCGCCGATATGGGCGAGATCGATCCGATCGGCTTTATCGAGGGGGCGCGGGGGCTCGACGACAACGAACGCCGGGCGATCCTCGGCGGCAACGCCGCGCGGCTGTTGAACATCGAAATCCCGACGAGGCCGTAATGAACCGCGGCGGCGAGGATATTCTCTTTAAGTGCCTGGCCCCGGGAACAGAGCCGCTGGCCGGGCGCTTTCCGGGTCCGGTGCATGCCCGCGGCAAGTGGTTCACGATCGACATCCATTGCCATGTCCGCAGCGACAAGGCTGCGGATATGGTCGAGGGTAACACTGAGGTCTCCCGCTGGTTCCTCGAAACTTCGGCCAGCCCGCGCAGCCGGGAGATCAACCGGCAAAACGGCGTACGCACCCGCGACCAGGGCGCGTCGCCGGAAAAGCGGCTCGAAGACATGGATCGGATGGGGATCGACATTCAGGCGATCTCGCCGGCGCCGCGCCAGACCTATTACGGCGCCGACCCCGAGCTCGGGCTCGCGTCCTCGCGCGCGGTCAACGATTTCATCGCCGATATTTGCGGCCGCTATCCCGACCGCTTCGTCGGTCTCGGCACTGTGCCGTTCCAGGCCCCCGAGCTCGCGGTCGCCGAGCTCGAACGGCTGCACAATTCGCTGGGCTTTCGCGGCATCGAAATCATGACCCATGTTGCCGGGGAGGATCTGTCGGCCGATCGCTTCCGCAAGATCTTCGCCCGCTGCGAAGAGCTGGGGCTGCTCGTCTTCATGCATTCGGACGGCTTCACCGAAGCCGGCCGCCTGCCGACCATTATTTCAACAATGTGATCGGCAACCCGCTCGACACGACGATCGCCCTTCATCATCTGATCTTTGGCGGCGTGCTCGCCGATTATCCGAACCTGAAGCTGGTCGCCTCGCATGGCGGCGGCTATCTGCCGGCCTATTCGGGCCGCATCGACCACGCCGCCGCGGCGCGCCCGGATTGCTGCGAGCGCATCCACCGGATGCCGACGACCTACCTCAAGCGGCTCTATTTCGACGCGCTCGTCTACACCCACCACCAGCTCGAATACCTCGTCGAGCAATACGGCGCCGACCATATCCTGATGGGCACCGACTACCCGGCCGATATGGGCGAGGTCGATCCGATCGGCATGATCGAGGGCGCGCCGGGGCTCGACGACGTCGAACGCCGGGCGATCCTCGGCGGCAACGCCGCACGGCTGCTCAACCTCGAAATTCCGGCGACGCCGCGCTAGAGTAGTCGTCGAGATGGCGATCATGCTGGCCAAGACCTACCAGGCGTTCAAAGCAGCAGGGGTGCCCGAAGAGGACGCCATCGCTGCGGCTGAGGAATTGGCCGCTTACGAGAACCGTCTTAGCCAGTATCGAAAATCGGCTGGGCGGCGTAGAAGGCCGGCTCGCATCAGTGGAGGATCGCGCTTGACCGACGTGGAAAATCGGCTTGACCACATTGAGAGCCGGCTGGCTGTGGTCGAGACTAAAGTCGCCGAGTTGGCGCCCGGTAAAATCAACGTTTTGACCTGGGCGGTCGGGATCAACGCCGCGGCGACGATCGCGATCTTGGGCGTGCTGCTGAGGGGGCATTGACGTTGTAAGGTGCATCGGAAAGATGTCGGGCCGAGAGCGGACGGAGGGGCGCAAGCTATGACGAACGTTGAATCGCAGGTCCAACATCATTACGGCCGATCCGATCTTCTGGACCGCATCGAGGCGCGCTTAAGGACAGCTGACATCGATCCGCAGAAGCTGCGTCGCAGAAGACCTGCACCCTTTCGACCAGTTGCACGGGGGCGGCATCATGGCAACCAAGGAGCACGCCGCGCGGGCGGGGCTTCGCGCCGGCATGCATGTGCTCGATCTTGGATGCGGCCTCGGCGGTTCGTCACGGTACTTGGCGGCGGCGTGCGGCTGCAACGTCAGCGCTATCGATCTCACCTCGGAATTTGTAGAGCTGGCGCGCCTTCTCACCATGCGTTGCGGTCTCTCGGAAAAAATCGACTACCGCCAAGGCAGCGCGCTCGCTCTGCCGTTCGAAGCGGCGAGCTTCGATCATGTCTGGTGCCACCACGTCACAATGAATATTGCAGACAAGAAGACTTTGGCTCGGGAAGCGGCGCGCGTGCTGCGGGGGAATGGCGGCTTCTCATGCGTAGAGGTCGAACAAGGTAAGGCGGGGCCACCGAGCTTCCCGTTGCCTTGGGCGAGCGACCCGTCGGCGAGTTTTCTCGCAACGCCTGAGGAAATGCGTGCGGTATTGGCAGCGGCAGGATTGCGCATAAAGCAGCAACTTGATTTCGGCGCGGAGTTGGAAAAACTCGGCCCGCCGCCGCGGCAGGCGAATGACGTGGTGATGGGAGACGATTTCGCGACACGTGCACAGAACTCAATGGCCGCGCTGAAAGAGGGACGCCTCATTCACCAGTTCATCTTGGCAGAGAAGCCTTAGCATCGTAACGAAATGGCGGGGCCATTTGACGACAGGGAGGAAACCCATGAAGTTCCTGACTGACGAGCAGCTGAGCGAGTTGCTGCCGGCGGAAACGTCTGTCGTTCCCGTCGCCGGTGCCGACGCAGATCGTGTCGAGCGACGAGTACATGCCGGTCCCGCAGACCGGGAAGCAGCGCGAGGTGGAGGCGCGGCTCAAGGAGTTGAGCGACCGTCTCGCCCGACGGCAAGGGATGTCGCGGCGCAGGTTCTTCCAGACCGCATCGGGCATGGCAGCCTCGTTCCTCGTCATGAACCAGGTGTTCGGAAGGCTCTTCGAGGTCAGCGAGGCCGAGGCGGCAACGCCCGACATGGCGGCCGAGCGCGCTCAGGCGCTGTCGCCGCAGCTCATCCTCGACGGGCACACCCATTTCCTGCGCGACGACACGCGGCTGATGGGCTTTATAAAGGCCCGCGAAGCGGTCGGGAAAGCCGGCTGGAACAAGCAGATCGGTGACAAGGAACAGACCATCGACGACCTGAAGTACAGCAACTACATCAAAGAGATATACATGGACAGCGACACCAAGGTGGCGCTGCTGTCGAATTCGCCCTCGGAGGTGCCGGAAGACTGGTTCATCCCTCAGGAGCAGGTGTTCGCGACCCGCGAAAAGGTCAACAAGGAGGCCGGCTCGCGGCGGATGATGGCGCATTTCACGATCACCCCGGGCTGGCCCGGCTGGCTCGACCAGATCGACCAGGCGATCGAGGTCTACAAGCCCGAATTCGTGGAAGGGCTATACGGTCGGCGACAACACCCACAAGGAGCTCGCCCATTACCCCTACCGGCTCGACGATGAAAAGCTGATGTACCCGTTCTACGAGAAGGCCGCCAAGTCAGGGATCAAGAACGTCTGTATCCACAAGGGCCTGTTCGCGCCGGCGACCGAAGAAAAGTTCCCGCGGCTGCGGCCCTACGCCGATGTCAACGATGTCGGCAAGGCGGCCAAGGACTGGCCGCAGCTCAATTTCCTGATCTACCACTCGGCCTACCGCTGGATCGGCGCCGCGCCATCGGAAGGAATGGCGGAGTTCGACAAGACCGGCCGCAGCTCATGGACCAGCGATCTTGCCGAGATCCCCGAAAAATACGGCGTGACCAACGTCTACGGCGATTTGGGGCAGCTCTTCGCCTGGACAGCCGTTGCGGAGCCCCGCCTTGCCGCTGCGCTGATGGGAATGCTGGTCAAAGGGCTCGGCGCCGATCACGTGCTGTGGGGCACCGACGCGGTGTGGACCGGGGCGCCGCAATGGCAGATCGAAGGGCTGCGCCGCCTGGAAATCCCGGAGGATATGCAAAAGAAATACGGCTTCGAGCCGCTCGGCCCGGCGGACGGTCGGGTCAAAAACGCGGTCTTCGCCGAAAACGCGATGCGTCTCTATAACTTCGGCAAACAAGCCGCAAACGCGACATCCGACCGGTTTGCCGCAATCAAGGCCGAGTACCTGAAGAATGGCCCGGGTCGCAGCAACCTACGCTACGGCTACGTCAGCCGCGCGGGCTGACGCCAGCCGCCTGTTGCGGCGCTGCCTGATGTTGTCCATATTCTCGGGCGCGATCGGCGGGATGAACATCCTGGCGGTTGCTGCCCAGGTAAAGATGCCGCCGGGGGAGGCGGAGTATCAGGACGGTCCAAGGAACGGACTGACCTGCGCGGCTTGCAGCTTGTTTCGGCCACCGCGATCTTGCGAGGTAGTGGCAGGCGACATCAGCCCCCGCGGCTGGTGCAAGTTTTTCGATTTGCCCGATTGAGCGCACCGAGCGATGCTGCGGCGAACCGGAACCGGGAGGACGCTACGAGCACGATGCACAGGCTACGAGGCTGAACGATCCCGAAGGCATCCAAGCACCAGCATCAGCGTGTTATGACCGCCTCCAATCAACCAAAGGCCAAGCAAATGACCCGCCATTTCGGCGTTCTGATCCCTTCGACCAATACGACGGTGGAATTGGAGTGCCGGCTGCTGCCGCCGGCCTATCAGGCGCATATTGGGCGGCTGATGACGAGCGCCCCCGGGCAGACCTTTTCGCCGAGCCGAGACGAGGACATCGAGTACCAATCCCGTCTGCTCGGCACTGCCAAGGTCGAGCTGGTAATCCTGGCGCAGACCTCGGCGAGCCTCTTCGCAGACAACTACGACGCGGAAGTGACCCGGCGCATGAGCGAGGGCGCCGGGGTCCCGGCCATCACCTCGGCGCAGGCCATCGGCCGCGCGGTTCGCGCCTTGCGCGCGCAGCGCATCGCGGTCGTCTCGCCTTATTCGGACGCGGTCAATCAACGCGCTGCGCACTACTTCGAAAGCAAGCACGGGTTAAAAACGATCGCTCTGGAGGGCTTTGGCGCGACCAATTCCTATGCGATCGGTCAGCTCGGCCCGGATAATGCGCGCTCTGCCTTCGGCCGGATAGACCGGCCGGAGATCGAGGCGTTTGTCGTTCCCGGCGGCAACTTTCCGACGATGACTTCGATTGCCGCTTGGGAGCAGGAATTCGGCAAGCCGGTCGTCACGACCAATCAGGCGTCGTTTTGGGCGATGCTCCGCGCCTTGGGCGCCGGCGACCGGCTCCCAACCTTCGGCCGCCTTCTGGCAGATCTGCCAACCGGATGAGCGAGGGCGGGGCGAGGCGCTCCGCTTCGCCCTAAGCCACGAAGTGGCGCCGGGAAAATGGGGTCGCCTCGCCTTTGATCGGGAAGTCAGGTGCTTGGCGGTCCTCGATCCAATCCAGGAACCGGCTGAAACGCGTGAGATAATTCGGCGCCCAGCTCCATCGGTCAGCCCGGTCCTGCAACCCCAAAAGAGACATTGCTTCGTACGCCCGGCGGATGCGCGCCAGCCCCGGCAAGTACCGGGTCGCCTCCCGGCGGATCCGCAAATGACGCGCCGCGAACCGTGCCCTGGCCCGCGCCTCCGGCTTTAGGTCGATGACAAGACGCGCCGGCACTTTGCTGCGCGTCGACGGGATCGCCGCGGCCTGCGGGTTCATCGCCTTCATGCATTCGTTTTGCATCCACGCCTCGAGGTAGTGGCGCGGCTCGAGGGAGAGCGATTGAACGAAGAACGGATAATAGATGTATGGCAGCGCGGGCATGTGCCCGAACAGGTAAAACAGTGCAAACCAGCCGCCGATGCACCGTCGGGTATGGTTGAGAAGAAAATAATAGGTCAGCCGGTGCGGGGAGTCGGGGTAACGGGCAAGCTCGGCCCGAACCCGCTCGAACAGCGGAGACGACAGCAGTTTTGCCTCGATCCCGCTCTGCCTCGTCCCGCACACGAGCCGAGCGGCGTAGTCGAGATCGCCAAAGCGGGTGATCAGCTGGGGATAGGTGTGGAAGAAATGCCCGTTGACGGTCACATCGGCGATGATGCCGTCGTAAACCAGGGCGTTCGGGGGCACGTGACGCAGCAGCGGCAGCATCCACTCGTGTTGTCCACCTTCGTACCCGAGCCAGTAATCCTCGGCCATGGCGTCGTTCAGAACATCGCGATGGCTCGGCAGCGGGACCCGAATGTGGGGGACGCCGAGTGATCGGCATACGGCTTCGGCGACAAGCGCGTCCTTGTCGGAGGCTTCCTTTCCGATGACTTGCTGGGTAATGCAGGTGATCGGCATGCCTAGGTGGCAGGCGGTGATGGCAAGACGCCGAGAGTCCTCGCCTCCGCTCAACATTACAAACTTGTGTCGTTGGCACGATCGAGTCGCCTGCATTGCCTCGATCAGCAATTCATTGTTGACGCGAATGTAGGACTGCTTGTCGGTGAACGCCGGCACCTCGGGTTCCCAGATGTCGACGGTGTCGATACGATCGCGCGTCATCTTGAATTTCCGGCCCCATCGAAGCCGGGAGATTTCCTTGACGACAGTTTTCTCGCCGAGAATATCGTCCAACGTCAGGTGTTCGTCCCAGGCATCCAAATTGGGGCTTACCGTGTCGAGTTCGTATTTGAGCAGGGTCAGGGAGGAGGAAAATCGAAAAATTCCCTTCTCCCAGGCGTAATACACCGGGCTGAAGCCGAGCCTGTCGGCACCGAGAACCACGGTTCCGCTTTCCTTCTGAAACAACAGATATGTGTAGTAGCCGAATGCTCGGTCGAGGAGAGTAGGATCATTCAACAGTTCCTGGCTCGTCGCGTCGAATATGATCCCCTCGTAGACCAATTTGCATCGGTGATCTTCGAGCACCGTAACGGCACCGGACATGCGCAGATCGAGAAACGAAAAACCTGGAATTGTGTCCAGCCCGCCTTGCAACGGCCGCCAATTGCCGATCAAATGCATCTCTCACCCATTAGGCCTGTCTTAGCCGAGGAGGAAGGAAATAGTCCTTCGGCTATGCTCCTCTTCAATAGTGCGGCAGCTCGAAAATATTTATGCTCCTTTGCCCCAGCAGGCTCGAAACCCGCAACCGAGCGCGACCGCCGCTCGTTCTAGGCAAAAATTCACCGATCTGCGGCATGATCGATGAGGCGGCAAAAAACATCAGGAATATTCGTCGCGGTGATTTCAGGTAGGAGCTCACGATGTTGTCGAGCACCAGCTCCATAATGTCATAACTAAAAGGATTAGCAAAAAAGAATATGGTTGGATCTTCGGGTATCGGGTATTGGACAGCGTCCGCGCAGACTACGGTGATCGATGAGCATTTACGGTTGAAGAACCTTGCCGAAGCGAGGTTTTGTTCGGCAACACGACAGAGATATGACGAGAATTCTACACCAACGATCCTCCTGAACGGCAGGACCATCGCGGACAACAAGACTTTACCCTTACCACAACCGATATCCACAAACGTGAGCCCCTCGACTGGCAGCGAAACCAGGCGCAAGGATCGCCGCAGCGTTGACCAGGGACAGGGATCGTACGCGATGCCCTTGTCCCGGTTTGCGCTCGCTATTTGGAGGTTGGTTTCGGAAACCCCGCCACCGGTATCCACCCGGTGCACCGCGTCGAAGATCATGCCGGAGCCGCGCTTGATCCACCAGAAAAACCGTGCTCTAAGCATGCTTTTAATATTTCTACGGGACATCTTGCGAGTACCTGCGGTTTTTGTCAGTCCGCGCGTTTCGGGGACAACGGTCATCGCCGAGATGCGAATAGCATCTCGGCGCAAACCCAAGAATGACAGCTCGGTGCGTGCACAAGCCCCGTCCACATAGCAGAGATAATCAACAGGTATGACCAAATTCCTACCGAATTCTGACTCAAAAGACGAAAAATCTGGACGACTATGCTCACCTACTTCGCGAGACGGCAAAGGATCGTTGTCGGCGCCAACGATCCTTCGAGCCCCGCCCACCATAAGCGCCTCTGAGCCGGGGCTGGCTGTGCCAGACGAAAGCGACGGCTCTTTTCGGATACTACGGAGCCAGCCGAGCGGGCCGCTTGCGGATAAATGGCGAGAGTTTCTCGCCGATTTCGGACTATCCGACGCACTATACGGCACCCGAATTCTTTTTAGAGCCTGCGTTTCGCAGCAAGAACCCGTTTGCCGTTCTCAGCACTGCAGACGATCGGGTTAGCGGAGTTCTGACCGGGATCAACGAGCGCGGCCATGTCCAATCGGGTCTGTCGGTGCGCCCTCAGGTCGCGCTGTCGCGTTCTGCCGACCCGGTGCGTTGCCTGCGCAGCCTGCTGGCCGGCCTTGTCGCAGCGGCAAGAGGCGCCAGGCTCGTCGATCTTTTCGCGTGGTCCAGCACAGCCGGATCGATCGATACCCGCTTCCGGCAAACGCAAGGCGAGGGTGTGATCATGCTCGATCTGTCTCGCGGTCCGGACGCGTTGTTCCGCAAATTTTCTGAAAACAAGCGAACGAACATCAAGAAAGCGATCAAATTCGGAGTATCGGTCGAGCCGGCGAAGCATGCGGGGGATATTGCCGCCTACTACGCGATCTGTAGCGACTGGTCGCGTCGGAAGGGGTTGCCGATCCCGCCGGAGGAGGAATTTGAGCAGAACTTTGCGCTGATCAACAACAGGGTGCTGTTCCTCGCGCGCCATGAGGGGAAAATCATAGCTGGCGTGGTAATTCGGTTTTTTCCGCACGGCATCATGGAGTATGCAGCAAACAGCTCGCTGGAAAGCGCACTGCGCTTCCGCCCCAACGACCTGTTGCATTGGCGAGCCATCGAGTGGGGGTGCATGCAAGGCATGACCAAATACAGCTTGGGCGGCGCACACCTATTTTTGCGGAAGTTCGGCGGACAGCTCGTGCCGACGACCCGACTGCGTTTGGATCAATCGCTTCTTCGGCGATACCAGCTGGCTGATTGGATAACGGACAAGGCCGCGGCGGTTCGCCCCTTGATCCCCCACCAAATGGTTGCGCTCAGCCGGTCTCTGCGCAGTCGGCTCGCCAAGCACTCTGTTTAGCGAAAATGCCGCTCGAAACCGGAGCCTCCGCCACATGCGACGGCGACGCCTCACTCGGCGCAGCGGCATCTCGGGCCGCGCCGGAAGGCAGCGGCCGCTCCGCGGTCACCAGGATCGCGCAGGCAAGGTTTCGGATTCCCAAAGCCCACACCAGCAAATCATAAACCAGCGCCAAGACATAGAGTGGAAAGCAGAAATCGAAATAGATGCTCTGGTAATAGCGGAATGCGAAGCGCGTGTTGCAAAACCCGCTCCGCTCCAGCAGTTGGCGCATCCCTGAATAATAGCAGCGGTCGTAATAAGCGACAAAGCCGCACTCATCCTCCCAGTGAGGATGAAAATAGGCGAGGAGCCGGCGGGTCACTCGGTTTGGCAATAGCTGGTTGATCAGCGAGAACGGCGCGAACTTGCATGGAAAGGTGTGAACCAGCGCTCCGCCGGGATGCAGCACTTTTGCGCAATTGAAAAAGAACGCCGAGTTATCGTGCAGATGCTCGACAACAGAGCGCGACACGATCAGGTCCGCCGAATTCTCCCGGAACGGAAACGCGCAAGACGCCGCATCCGCGACGACTTTGTTGTCCAGCTCCGAATTCAGGCGAAGCTCATGGTCCGAGCAGTCGACGGCGATAATCAGATGGCCCCGCGCCTGCTTGACGAATGGCAGGAAAGGGCACTCCTTGCCGCCGCCGATGTCCAGGACCACTTGGGCCGGTCGGCGGTTGACAAGGTCCGCGACCTCGAATTTGTACAAGGTGTGAAGGTGACGTTTGAAAGAAACCGGCAGCCAAGCCTCGACGGCTCTGCTCATTTTCCGGTTGAAGCCGATCAGGCGCGCCGAAAGAGACATGAACGCCGTTTCGCCCCTTGGCCTCGACCTGCAGTCCGCGCAATTATGTTGATTGGGCTGGGCCGAAGACTCTCAATTTCGGCTCGGAAAGTCAAGGCTTCTCGCGTCAATCCGCTGCCTGCCCATAGTCATTCCTCTGCAAGGCCGCATTTCACACCCGCGAGCGAGCGTAACCGGCTGACCTGCTGGGGCGATCCCGGCTCTCATAGGCGCGTGCAGGCCGCCTGCACGAGCGCGGCCAGATTGGCTTCGATCTCCGTGCCGACAGCGCCGCGGACCCGCCCATGAAGATCGTTACCGTGATCGCTGGGCTCGTGGGCTTGGCGATCATCGGAGTGCTCGTCGGCTATTTCGGGGCGGGCAGCGTCGTCCGCTCCTTGCGGGCGATCGGCTGGGACGGCTTCGCGGTGATCTGTTTGATTCATCTCTCCGTCATAGCAGTCGAGGGGCTGGCGTGGCGGCTTCTCGTCCCGGGCAAACCCGCCTGGATTTTCTTGTGGGGCCGACTCATTCGCGATGCCGGCGCCGAAGTGCTGCCCGTCTCGCAAATGGGCGGCTGCGTTCTCGGGGCGCGCGTCGTGACGCTTGCCGGGGTTTCTGGGTCGGTGGCCGCGGCCAGCACCCTTGTCGACCTCACCCTCGAGTTCCTCGCCAAGATCGCCTATATGGCGATCGGCCTCGTTTTGCTCCTCGGTGTCCGGGCCGATATGCCGGCCGCGCTCCCGGTCACTATCGGCTTGACCGCCACCGGCCTGTTTGCGTTTGCATTCGTCGTCGTCCAGCGGCATGGCTTCGCGTTTTTCGACCGGTTCGCGCACCTCCTTGGCCGAGGTTGGGCGGAGCGAACGGCTGCCGGAGCGGCGGCGGTTCACGTGGCCCTCACCGAGATCTATCGGCGGCAGGCGGTCTTGTGGGGCGGGTTCATCCTGCACTTGGCATGCTGGATCCTGAGCGCGGTGGAGGTCTGGGCCGCGCTTCGCCTCGCCGGCGTGCCGCTCGGCTTTGCGACCGTTCTGATCATCGAGAGCCTGCTTTACGCGATCCGGACGGCCGCCTTTGCCATTCCAAATGCTGTCGGCGTTCAGGAAGGAGCGTATATACTGATCGGGGCCGCTCTCGGGCTAACGCCCGAGATGGCGCTCGCCATCTCGCTGCTGAAGCGGGCGCGCGACCTCATGATCGGCTTGCCGGCTCTTGCCGCTTGGCAGGTCGTCGAAGGGGGGCGTCTATGGCGCCGCGGCCGCCCCATTCCAGCAACGTTGTGCAGGAGAAAGTCGTGACCGAAGCGCTTCCTGTCATTTACCTGGCCCGGCACGGCGAGACGGCCTGGAGCCTCTCCGGCCAGCATACCGGCCGAACCGACCTGCCCTTGACCGAGCACGGCGAGCAGCAGGCGCGCGCCTTGGGCGAGCGGCTGCGCGCGGCGACGATCGTGAAGGTTTTGACCAGCCCCTCACAGCGAGCCCGGCGGACCGCCGAGCTCGCTGGCTTCGGCGCGGTAACCGAGATCGATGCCGATCTGGCCGAATGGGATTATGGCCTCTATGAGGGCCGACGCACCGCTGAGATC
Organism: uncultured Alphaproteobacteria bacterium; assembly: GCA_963836845.1. Lineage (GTDB taxonomy): Bacteria > Pseudomonadota > Alphaproteobacteria > ATCC43930 > CGMCC-115725 > AP-15. Next base: position 168,737 of record CAWILK010000010.1, read on the forward strand.
CTGGCGGAGCGACCGGATTGGCAATTGTTCCGCGACGGCTGCCCGGGCGGAGAATCCCCCGCCGAAATAGGCGCACGCGCCGACCGGGTCGTCGCCCGCCTGCGCGATGTCCGGGGCAACGCGGCGGTATTCTCCAGCGCTCACATTTCCCGGGTGCTCGCCGCGCGCTGGCTCGGCCTTGAGCCCTCGGGCGGGCGTCATCTTCTGTTGAGCACGGCAAGCCTCAGCGAGCTCGGCTATGAGCACAATTTGGACGAGCCGGTAATCCGGCTCTGGAACGAGATGCGCTAGGCCGGCATGATATCGGGGCATCAAGCCAACGGGCATATTAGGACAACGGAAATGGCGATTTCGCCGCTGGCCGGGCATCCGGCGCCGCCGGAGATGCTGGTCGATCTCGCTCGGCTCGAGCGGGAGTATTTCGAGCGCCGGCCGGACCCCGACAACCCCGACGAACAGGTCAGCTTCGGGACGAGCGGCCATCGCGGGTCCCCGTTTCGCGGCTCCTTCACCGAGGCGCATATTCTGTCAATAACCCAAGCTATCTGCGACTATCGGCAGGATCGGGGGATCGACGGCCCGCTTTATCTGGGCAAGGACACCCACGCGCTCTCCGGACCGGCTCAGTCGACCGCGCTCGAGGTCCTGGCGGCCAACGACACCCATGCCATCATCCAGAAAGAGGACGGGGTCACGCCGACACCGGTCATTTCGCGCGCGATCCTGGTTTACAATCGCGGGCGCGCGGCTCATCTCGCCGACGGGGTCGTCGTCACTCCGTCACACAATCCGCCCGAGGATGGCGGTTTCAAGTACAACCCGCCAAATGGCGGGCCTGCCGATACCGATGTCACGCAGTGGATCGAGCGGCGCGCAAACGACCTATTGCGCAATCGCAATCGTGACGTGAGACGTCTGGAACCCACCGCCGCGCTCAAAGCCGAGACCACCCGAGAAGAAGATTTTGTGCTGCCGTATGTCAAGGACCTCAGCAATGTCGTCGACATGGACGCGATCCGTGCGGCAGGTCTGAAGCTCGCGGTAGACCCTCTCGGCGGCGCCGCCGTCCATTACTGGGAACCGATCAACACCGTCTATAAATTGGAGATCGACAACGTCAATCCGCGGGTCGATCCAACTTTCTCATTCATGACGGTAGATTACGACGGCGCAATTCGCATGGATTGCTCGAGTCCCTACGCTATGGCCGGGCTTTTGAGCCTCAAAGATCGCTACGACCTCGCCTTCGCCAATGATCCGGACTTCGATCGTCACGGCATCGTGACGCCGACGGCGGGGCTGATGAACCCCAATCATTATCTGTCGGTGGCGATCCTTTACCTGCTGACCCATCGCCCGGGGTGGCGGCCGGACGCCGCCATCGGCAAGACGGTGGTCAGCAGCAGCATGATCGACCGGATCGTCGGCAAGCTCGGCCGGCGTCTTCTTGAAGTGCCGGTCGGTTTCAAATGGTTCGCGCCGGGCTTGTTCGACGGCTCCTGCGGCTTCGCCGGGGAGGAGAGCGCCGGGGCGAGCTTCCTGCGGCGCGATGGCAGCGTGTGGACCACCGATAAGGACGGTCCGATCATGAACTTGCTCGCTGCGGAGATCACCGCGACCACCGGCAAAAATCCGGGCGAGCACTACCGGGCGCTGACGGCGGAATTCGGGACCGCGCACTACACGCGCATCGACGCGCCGGCCACGCCGGCGCAGAAAGCGGCGCTGGCCCGGTTGTCGCCGGAAGCCGTCAAGGAGCCGGAATTGGCCGGCGAGCCGATCCTCGATAAGCTGACGCATGCCCCGGGAAACAATGCGCCGATCGGCGGCCTCAAGGTCGTCACGCCGGAACGGCTGGTTCGCGGCACGGCCTTCCGGCACCGAAGCGGTGTACAAGATTTATGCGGAGAGCTTCAGGGACGAGCAACATCTGCAGAGGGTCGTAAGCGAAGCGCAGCAGATCGTGAGCAATGCCCGGGCCGGCGGGTCGTAACCGCAAACCGTCCCGTTGGCATCCAGAAAGGTTGACTGATGATCACCCCCGACTCGACTGTTTTCCTGGTGGATGTGGACAACACGCTGATCGATAACGACCACATCCAGGCCGATTTGAAGCGTCACCTCGAGCGCGAGTTCGGGGCCGCCTGCCGCGACCGATACTGGGCCATCCTCGAGCAATTATTCACCGAGCTCGGATATCGCGATTACCTGGGCGCCCTGCAGCGCTACCGCGCGGAGCGCCCGCGCGACATACATCTGCTGTCGATGTCTTCCTATCTGGTCGACTATCCGTTCGCCAATCGCCTTTACCCCGGGGCGCTCGACGTGCTGGAGCAGTTCCGCGGCTGGGGCAGCACGGTCATCCTGTCCGACGGCGATGTCGTCTTTCAGCCGCGCAAGGTCGAGCGCTCCGGCATCGCCGAGGCGGTCGACGGCCACGTGCTGATCTACATTCACAAGGAAGAAGAGCTCGCCGATGTCGAGCAGCGCTACCCCGCCCGCCACTATGTCCTGGTCGACGACAAGCCGCGCATCCTGGCAGCGGTCAAGAAGATCTGGGGCGACCGGGTGACGACCATATTGCCTCGCCAGGGCCAGTACGCCAATGATGCGCAGGTCGTCGCCTCGCTGCCCGCTGCCGACCGCACCGTCGAGCGCATCGGCGACCTCCTCGCCTATGATTTCTCTGCATTGGTCACCAAACCCCGCTAAGCGGTCAAAAGGGAGCCCCCTCATGCAACTCGGAATGGTCGGCCTCGGCCGGATGGGCGCCAACATGGTGCGGCGGCTGCTCAAGGGAGGCCATCAGTGCGTGGTCTTCGACATGTCGCCAAAAACGGTGTCGGAGATGACTGCAGAGAACGCCGTCGGCTCGAGCTCGCTCGCCGACCTGGTAAAGAAATTGGCAAAGCCGCGGGCGGTTTGGCTCATGGTCCCGGCCGCCGCGGTCGACCACACGATTGCGGATCTGCTGCCGGCTCTCGAGCCCGACGACATCCTGATCGACGGCGGCAATTCCTATTACATCGACGACATCCGGCGAGCCAACGAGCTGACGCCGCGGCGGATTCATTATGTCGATGTCGGGACCAGCGGGGGGGTGTGGGGGCTGGAGCGCGGCTATTGCATGATGATCGGCGGCGAGAAGCCGGTCGTCGAGCGCCTCGATCCGATCTTTGCGACGCTCGCTCCCGGCAAGGGCGAGATACCGCCGACCCCGGGCCGCGAAAAGCTGGCGCCCAGCACCGCCGAGCTCGGCTACCTGCACTGCGGGCCCAACGGCGCCGGGCATTTCGTGAAGATGGTCCATAACGGCATCGAATACGGGCTCATGGCCGCCTATGCGGAAGGTCTGGGAATCCTGCGCTCGGCCAATGTCGGCAAGCAGTCGCATGCGGTCGATGCCGAGACCACCCCGCTGCGCAACCCCGAGCACTACCAGTACGACCTGAACCTCCCCGATATCACCGAGCTGTGGCGGCGCGGCAGCGTGATCGCGTCATGGCTCCTGGATCTGACCGCGAGTGCCCTCGGCAAGGACCCCGAGCTCGCCGGCTTCGCCGGCCGCGTCTCGGATTCGGGCGAGGGGCGCTGGACGATCAAGGCGGCCATCGACGAAGCCGTCCCGGCGCATGTGCTCTCGGCGGCGCTTTACGATCGCTTCGCTTCACGGGGCGAGGCGGAGTTCGCCAACAAGCTTCTCTCGGCGATGCGCTATGAGTTCGGCGGGCACATCGAAAAGCCTGCCGGTTAGGCCCGCCGGCCTATTGCTCGAGCCGGGCGTCATCGAGGCGCCAGCCATTTTAGTTGCCGTTGACCATCATCGTCGGGTGGCGACACGCCGGGACGTTGCGGGTCGTCACCGTTACGGACAGCAGCTTGTCCGGCCGATAGCCGAATCCGGGATTGACCGCGGGCGCGGATCAGTATCCCATCGCCTCGACCGTCGTTTTTGCTTAGAGGGGAGGATCAGCCTCAGATGAGCATCAAGAACAAGGCCTATATCGTCGGGATCTATGAGCATCCGACGCGCAAGGCCGAAGACAAATCGCTCGCCCAATTGCATGCCGAATCGGCCAAGGGCGCGCTCGAAGACGCCGGCCTCAAGAAAGAGGATATCGACGGCTATTTCTGCGCCGGCGACGCGCCGGGGCTCGGGCCTCTGTCGATGGCCGATTACATGGGCCTCAAATTGCGCCACATGGATTCGACCGATACCGGCGGCTCGTCCTATCTGATCCATGTCGGGCACGCCGCCGAGGCGATCGCGCTCGGCAAGTGCAACATCGCGCTGATCACCCTGGCCGGAAAGCCGCGCAGCGAGGGGCAGGCGACCGGCACGGCGGCGCGCACCACGCAGAACACGCCCGACGCGCCGTTCGAGAACCCCTACGGGCCAGCCACCGCGAACATGTACGCGATGTGCGCGATGCGCCACATGCACCAATACGGCACGACCAGCGAGCAGCTCGCCTGGATCAAGGTCGCCGCTTCGCATCATGCCCAGCACAACCCGCATGCGATGCTGCGCGACGTCGTCACGGTCGAGGAGGTCGTCAACTCGCCGATGATCGCCGACCCGCTGCACCGGCTCGATTGCTGCGTGATCAGCGACGGCGGCGGCGCGATCATCGTCGCCAGCCCCGAGGTGGCGAAGAGCCTGAAACGGCCCAAGGTCAAGATCCTCGGCGCCGGCGAGGCGCCCAAGCACCAGATGGGCGGGCAGCTCGATTTGACCTATTCGGGCGCGGTGTGGTCGGGGCCGCCGGCCTTGGCCGAGGCCGGGGTCAAGCCGAGCCGACATCAAATACGCCTCGATCTACGACAGCTTCACGATCACCGTGCTGATGCAGATCGAGGATCTCGGCTTTTGCGAGAAGGGCCAGGGCGGCCGGTTCGTGTCCGACGGCAATCTGATTTCCGGCACCGGCAAATTGCCGTTCAACACCGATGGCGGCGGGCTGTGCAACAACCATCCGGCCAACCGCGGCGGTCTGACCAAGGTGGTCGAGGCGGTGCGGCAGTTGCGCGGCGAGGCGCATCCCGCAGTGCAGGTCAAGAATTGCGATCTGGCGCTTGGCGCACGGCACCGGCGGCTCGCTCGGCACGCGGCACGGCTGCCGTCGACCGTCATCATGGAACGGGAGTGAGGCAGATGCAGAGCCAAGAGCGCAAGATCCAGGCCCCGCAGCCCAACCCCGAGACCCAGGCGTTCTGGAAGGCGGCCGAGGAAGGCAAGTTGATGATCGGCAAATGCACCGCCTGCGGCGAGGTGCATTATTATCCCGCGCGCGATCTGCCCGTTCTGCTTCAGCGACAAGACCGAATTGCAGCAGGCCTCCGGCAACGGCACGGTCTACACCTACAGCGTGATGCGCCGGGCCCCGATCCCTTACGCGATCGCCTATGTGACGTTGAGCGAAGGCCCGACGATGATGACCAACATCGTCGATTGCGACCTCGACAAGATCCGCATCGGCCAGCAGGTCCGGCTCGTCTTCAAGCCGACCGACGGCGGCCCGCCGGTGCCGATGTTCACCCCGGCCTGATGACCTCACGTCATTGCGAGCGCCGCAAAGCAAGCTGGTGCCGCTGAGTGCTCGGACCGGGCATCGCGATTGCTTCGTCGCCTCGCTCTTCGCGGGAATGACAGGAACTACTTTGTGTTCCCATGCCTGAAGATCAGCAGACTGTTGAAAAATCGGAGAAGATCTATGGACACTTGAAACACGGCTTTCGGCGCAAGGCCGGCGCATATCAGCCCCGAGGAATGGGCGGTGCGGGTCGATCTCGCCGCTTGCTACCGGCTGATCGCGCATTTCGGCTGGGACGATCTGGTGCTGACGCACAATACGGCGCGCGTTCCCGGCACGACCGACCAGATGCTGATCAACCCGTCGGGACTGATGTTCGACGAGATCACTGCGTCGAACCTGCTCAAGGTCGACATCACCGACGGCCATCTGATCGAGCCGTCGGAGTACGAGCCGATCAATGCCGGGGTCGTGATCCATGGCGCGATCTACCTGGCGCGGCCCGACGTGCAGTGCGTGATCCATACCCACACCGAGGCGGACATCGCGGTCGGCGTGCTCGAAGAGGGTCTGCTGCCGCTGTCGCAATGGGCGATGCGGTTTTATGGCCGGCTCGGCTATCACGATTACGAGGGCGTGTCGCTCGAGATGGACGAGCGCGAGCGGCTGGCGCACGACATCGGCCAGCATCCGGTGCTGGTGTTGCGCAACCACGGCCTGCTGGCGACCGGACGCAATGTCGCCGAGGCCTTCTCGCTGATGTACCACTTCGAGCGCTCGGCCGAGGCGCAACTGAAAATCCAGGCGGCCGCGGCGGGGGGCAGCAAGATCGTCGTGCCGTCGCCGGAGACCTGCGAACGGCAGGCGGCGCAATTTACCGGCAACATGCCGCGCCTGCAGGGCCAGCGCGAATGGCCGGCGCTTGCTGCGGCTCGCCGACAGGCTCGATCCGAGCTATCGGAACTGAGCGATCCCCGACCGGCGCGAGCATTGCCGGCGCGGCCTTACCGTCGGCACTGCTCGCGCTCGGCCTGCACCCTGCCGAGGCGGTATTGCAGCCTTTCCCGTTCTCCGCCATAGGGAGTATAGGCCAGCCGGTCACGGATCTCGTGCTCCTCGTGCCGCAACTGGCGGCAACGTTCCCAGTAGCCGCCGTCTTCGCTGTAGCGGGGCGGAGGCGGCGCGTATCCCGGCCCTGGTGACCCGGGCGGCGGCCCGTATCCAGGGCCCGGATAGGCGGGCGCTGCGCGCCGGGACGGCGGTGGGGCCGGCGCCGCGGGTTGTCCGCCGCTACATTGCAGCTGGCCGTTGTTGTTGCCGATGTCGCCGACGCAATGCGCGACATTGAGGGCGGTCAGCTGATCGCCGCGGCCCTTGGCCCGGCGGCAGAGTGCGGTCAAGGTCGAGCCCTGCATCCGGGCTTCACGGCAGCTTTGCTGGTATGAGCCCGGCGGCGGCGCCTGCGCACAGGCCGTCGAGGCGAGGCCCGCCAAAACGACGCCGGCGAACAGACCCATAGCAAGCTTCATCGTTTTCTCTCGACCCCTCAGCACCAACAAGAACGGCCCAGCGGGACGGAAATTTCCGTGACGACTTAAGCGAGCCAGCGCTTGCGCCGGCGGTAATGCTTGACCTCGCGATAGCTTTTTCGTCCGGAAGCCGAAAGGCCGAGATAGAATTCCTTGACGTCCTCGTTGTTGCGCAAGGCGGCGGCGCTGCCGTCCAAGACGACGCGCCCGTTTTCGAGAATGTAGCCATAATCGGCATGGCGCAGCGCGATATTGGTGTTTTGCTCGGCAACCAGAAACCCGACACTCTCTGCCTTGTTCAGGCGGTCGACAATTTCGAAGATCTCCTCGACGAGCTGAGGCGCGAGGCCGAGCGAAGGCTCGTCCAGCAAGATCATTTTCGGCCGAGACATCAATGCCCGGCCGATTGCGGTCATCTGCTGCTCGCCGCCCGAGGTGTATCCGGCGATGGCGGCCCGCCGGATTTTGAGCCGCGGAAAATAGCTGTATACCTTGTCGAGATCGTCGGCGATTCGAGCGCGCCCGTCAGGCCGGGTGTACGCGCCGGTCAACAGGTTCTCCTCGACGGAGAGGTGGGCAAAGCAATGCCTCCCCTCCATGACCTGGATCAGCCCGCGCTTTACGACGGAGGCGGCATCGAGCGCGTCGATGCGCTCTCCGGTAAAGCTGATCGAGCCTTTTGTCACCTCGCCGCGCTCGGCGCGCAGCAGGTTCGAGATCGCCTTCAACGTCGTCGTCTTGCCGGCGCCGTTGCCGCCGAGCAGCGCGACGATGCCGCCTGCCGGCACTTCGAGCGACACCCCCTTCAGCACCAGGATGACGTGGTTGTAGATCACCTCGATGTTGTTGACCGACAGCAGCGCCGCGGTAATCACCCGAGCCCTCCCCGACCCGGGCCCGCGACCCGAGCCGCTCCTGCCAGGTAACCACGCAGGGGCAAATTGTTGCGCCTCCCCGACCCTCTATCCATCGCCCCGTCCGTTGATCGAAGAAAACTTACTCGGCTGCAGCGCTCGCCGCAGCCGGGCGGGGCCGGCGAAGCAGCAGCAATAGCGGAAAGCCGATCAGCACGATTATCATCATCAGCTTGAAATCGTCGATATACGCAACCATCGCCGCTTGCCGCGTCGCTTCCGCGTTGAGGGCGGCGATCCCGGAGGGTTCGGTCAGGCTGAAGGGCGGCGCCAGGTGCGGCATTCGCGCCAGCGGGTTGTCGGGGCGCAGATGCTCGACTAGCCGCGAATGCACGATTTGCGTGTTCTCGGTCAACAAGGCGATGACCGTGGCAATGCCGACACTGCTGCCGATGTTGCGCGTCAGGCTGAAGATCGCCGTCCCCTGTGTCAGGATATGCCGCGGCAGGGTCGAGAAGGTGATGATGCTCAGCGGCGTGAAGACAAAGCCGAGGCCAAAGCCTTGCAGGAGCCCGGTCGAGATCACCGGCCCCATTCCCATGTAAAGCGAAAACCCGGTCATCTGCCACATCGAGATCGCGGTGAGCACCAGGCCGGTCAGGATGATCAGCCGGGTGTCGACGCGGCCGACCAGCTTGGCGACGAGGAACATCGCCGCCATCGTGCCGATGCCGCGCGGCGCCGTCACCAGCCCGGTCGTCATCACCGGATAGTTCAGCAGATCCTGCAACATTGTCGGCAGCAGCACCATGGTGCCGAACAGCGGGATCGCGACCAAGAACATCAAGATCGTGCCGACGACGCAATTGGCGTCCTTGAGGAGCTCACGGTTGAGGAACGAGCGGTCGGTGGCGGTCGCGGTGTGGACCACGAACAGATAGAAGGCGAGGCCGGCGATCGTCGCTTCGACCCAGATTTCGGTCGAGCCGAACCAGTCCTTGAGCCCGCCGCGGTCGAGCAGCATCTGCAACGCGCCGATCGCCAGGCTCAACGTGACAAACCCGAAGAAATCGAAGCCTTCGCGCCGGCCGTGCCGGGTCTCGCGGATAAATATCAGGATGCCGACGGCGGCGAGCACCCCGAACGGCACATTGATAAAGAACACCCAGCGCCAGTTGTACTGGTCGGTCAGCCAGCCCGCCGAGCGCCGGGCCGATGATCGGGCCCAAGATCACCCCCATCCCCCACACCGACATCGCCTGGGCATGCCGGTGGGGCGGGTTGATCTGCAACAGCACCGATTGCGACAACGGTACCAGCGCCGCCCCGCAGGCGCCTTGCAGCAGGCGGTAGGCCACCATTTGCGCCAGGCTCGTCGCCACCCCGCACAAGGCCGACGCCAGGGTGAACCCGGCGACCGAGATGAAGAACACGTATTTTATGCCGAAGCGGCCGGCGAGCCAGCCGGTCAGCGGGGTCATGATCGCCGCCGCGACAATGTAGGAGGTCACGATCCAGGCGACCTGGTCCTGCGCGGCGGAAAAGCTCCCCTGCATGTGCGGCAGCGCGACGTTGGCGATCGTGGTGTCGACCCCCTGCATGAAGGTCGCCAGCATAATCGAGACGGTGATCGCGCCCCGGTTCGCCACCGGGGCGGGGGGCTCATCCGTCACCGCTCCGCCGCTTGGATCTTGGCCCCGGTAAGCCACGCCAGCATGCCCTCGACCCGATCGAGCCAGGGCCGGCGATAGTGGGTGTCGACTTCGACCGTTGCGCTCAGCCCGGCCCGCAATGGCGCCTTCGGCTCGAACCGGTCGAGGCCGAGGCGGACCGGCAAGCGCTGGACGACCTTCACCCAATTGCCGGTCGCATTCTCCGCCGGGAGCAGCGAGAAGATCAGGCCCGTGCCGGGGCTGAGGCTCTCCACCTTGGCGTGAAAGACCGTATCGGGATAGGTGTCGACATCGACCGTGGCAAGCTGGCCAGGCCGCATATGGGTGAGCTCGGTTTCCTTGAAATTGGCCTCGACCCACACCCGGTCGGTGGACATCAACGAGAACAGCGGTGTCCCGGAGTTGACGTAATTGCCGACCTGCAGCTGCTCGACCTTGGTGACGATCCCGTTCTCGGGCGCTTGGATTTCCGTATAGGAAAGGTTGAGCTCGGCCCGGTCGAGGGCGGCTTGGGCGTGCTGCACCATCGGGTGCTGCTCGAGCGGAAGATCGGGGTTGCCGCCGATATTGGCGAGAGCGACGGCGACATCCTGCTGCTTGGACGCGGTCTGCTGGCGGCCGTTCTCGTAGGCCTGGCGTGCCTGATCGAATTGCTGCTGCGAGGCGGTGCCCGAGGCCAACAGCCGTTTCTGCCTCTCGAACTCGCGCTCCTGATAATCCGAGGTAGCCTCTGCCGCCCTCACCTCCGCCCGCTTTTGGTGATAGGTCGCCTTTAGCGCATGAATTTGGTACCGCACAGTGGCCAGCTGCGCTTTGGCTTCGTCGACGGCGATGCGGAACGGTCGTGGATCCAGGCGAAACAGCACCTGGCCGCGCTTCACGTGCTCGTTGTCGTTAACGTCGATTTCGACGACCCGACCCGAGATGTCGGTGCTGATCGCGACCCGCGCCGCCTGAATATAGGCGTTGTCGGTCGAGACGTATCGGCCGCCCGTCAGGTACCAGTAGCCGGCGACGAGCACAACCAGGACCGGACCCGCGATCATCAACGGCAGCCGCAGCCGCTGACGCAGCGGGCGAGGCCTCCTGGCGATGGCCGGGCGGGCTTCGTTGGGCGCCCGCAGCGCGCCGATAGTCGCGGTGTCGTTTTCCGCGGAGGTGGTCACCGGTGGCCCCCGACCGGCGACAAATCGGCATCGGAGCTCGCATTCGGCGCCGGCAACGGCTCGTTGGGCTCATCGAGATCGGCGAACTCGGCCGCCAGCGGCGGAACACGCTCGGATAGATTTCCATGAACGCGCCGCAGCAGCTCGATCAGGCGTCTTCCTTCCTCACGCGAGAGCCCGCCAAACGCCTCAGCGCGGACCTCGTTCGAGAGATCCAGGATTCGAGCGAGAATCGGGCGCGCCTTGTCGGTCAGGACGAGCCGCCGGGCGCGGCGATCGCCCGGCTGGGGACGCCGCTCGATCCATCCGTCCTCTTCCATTCGGTCGATTTGCCGGACCAGGGTCATCGGCTTTATCTCGAGGAGATCGGCAAGGCCGGCCTGGTTGATCCCCTCGTTGCGGGCAAGATAGCCGAGCACCTTGCATTGGGCTCGGGTAAGGCCGAGGAACAAAAGCGCGCGCTGGTTAAAGCGTCGTCCGAAGAGGCGTGCGACATCGTGCACGAGAAATCCGAAGCTGCGATCGAGATCCATGGCACCGTCAGGGGATAGCTGCCTACGGTGATAATAAGCTTTTATATCGAAATTGCCAGCGGTCGCCGCGGGTCTAATTCGCGCGGCTGATGCCCGGGAATTCGATGGCTGACGGCGCCTACCCCGCTTCAGCCGGCCTGCAACGTCCCGGGCGGTGCTGAGACACGCCTTTGCGAGTATCGGCGCCATAGGCGGCGACGTTTTCCCAACATGACGGACGGCGCCACGATGCCGGCCTTCAGCGACGAGCGCCTTATCGATGCGGCCGGTGCGGTTGTTGCGGATCGGCCGGAACAGCGGCCCTTGCTCGTCGTCGCCGTGGCCAGGCGCCTTGAGGTAGTCGTGGATGCGCCCCCTACCCCTCCCAGGGAGCCTTCTGCCGGAGTCGAGCGCTGGATCGGGAGCATCAAGCTGTATCGGACTTTGGCTCAAGCGCCGGTCGTCATGCTTGTCACCATCTCTTGGCGCTCATGGGCTGCAAGACGCTCCCCCGCGTTCCGGTCAGCCGAACACGACGTCCTGAAACAGCGCCTCTTGCCAGGGCGACAGGTGCCCGTCATTTTCCGGATTGCCCGCGATTGCGAGGCCGATCACACCGCTGCGGCAGTTGGGAAACGCGCTTCAGTGCGACGGCTCGGCTCCATGCAAAGGAGACCACATCCATGACGATCGATGTAGCGACCGGCATTAGTCCGCATTCTCAAGCAGGAGGGTGTGGGTTGGGTTTCGACCTTCCCGGTCTGCCGGGTGAACAACGCGCTCGGCCGGGAAGGGGTGCCGATGCTGATGATGCGCGACGACCGCTACGCCGTCGCGGTCGCCGACGCGTTCTCGCGCATCACCGCGGGCTCACGGATCGGGGTGTGCACCTTCCAAGGGGGCGTCAATGCCGCCGGCATGCAGTACGCCTACGCCGGGATGGCGCAGGCCTATGAGGATGGCTCGCCCGTTCTGTGCATCACCGATGGCGTGCCGGCCGGCAGCTCGGGCAACAGCCAGTACGATGTCGCATCGGCCATGAAGACCGTGTCGAAGTGGTTCGGCTATCTCGACAAGCCCGAGCGCACGCCTGAGCTCATGCGCCGCGCCTTCACCATGCTGCGCAGCGGCAGACCGGGCCCGGTGATCCTGGCTATTCCCAATGCCACGGCCACATACGACGAGACCGCCGACCCCTACCGTCCCGTGAAGGGCTGGAAATCGGCGCCGGACCCGGCGGATGTGCGCGCCGCAGTCGACCAGCTCCTGGCAGCCCGTAACCCGCTGATCTACGCCGGCGAGGGGGTCATCTACGCGGGCGCCTCGGACGACCTGAAAGCGCTGGCGGAGCTCGTGAATGTGCCGGTGATCACGACCCTCAAGGCCAAAGGGGCGTTCCCGGAGAACCATCCGCTGTTTGTCGGCGTGCGCGGCGATCAGGTGGCGCACTACCTGAACAAGAGCGACCTCATCCTCGCCGTGGGCTCGAGCCTGTCGCCGGGCCGCTTCAGCCACGGCATTCCCGATGCGGCGAAGAAGACCATCATCCACTGCAACGTCGACGAGCTGCACATCAACAAGATGTATCCGACGGCGCACGCGGTGATCGGCGATGCGCGCCTGACCTTGCAGGCGCTCCGCCAGGAAGTGTCCGACCGCACGTCCGGTGCCGGACGGACGGCGGGTGATGTGGCGGCGGAAGTGAGGGCGGCACGCGACGAGGCGCTCGCCAGATACCGGCAGGTCATGAACTCCGACGAGACGCCGATCAACCCCTATCGGGTGTACGGCGATCTGATGCAGGTGCTGGATCTGCGCAATTCGTTCGTGACGCACGAAGTCCGGCAACACGCGCGACCAGCTGAGCACCGTCTTCGACACGCTGATCCCGCGCGGCTTCCTGGGCTGGGGCAATGTCTCCACGCTCGGCTTCAGCCTGGCTGCTGCCATTGCCGCCAAGAAGGCGTTTCCGGACAGGGCATCCGTGGCGGTGACCGGCGAGGCGGGCCTTGGCTACATGCTCGGCAACCTCGAGGTTCTGCTGCGCGAGAAACTCGGGGTCACGGTCGTGCACATCAGCAATGGCGGCTTTGCGGGCTATGGACCCGGCTTCTGGGGGCCGGGACACGATCCCTTCACCCACCAGGTGCTGGGGCCCGACGAGGTGGATATGTCGAAGGTGATCGGCGCCCTCGGCTTCCACACCGAGCGGGTGAGCGAGCCGGCCGAAATCATCCCGGCCCTGCGGCGGGCGCTCGACGTCAATACGTCAGGCCGCCCGGCCTATATCGAGTTCATCTGCTGCCAGTACCCGGTCTACGGCCAGTGGGTTGGACGGGGCGAGGAGTGAAACGATGCCGAAGCTGATCCCCGTCGCCGACGCTTTGAGCAAGCCCTTCTGGGACGCCGTCAATCAACGGCGGCTCGTCCTGCAGCACTGCGCTGCCTGCGACCGGCTGCAATACCCGCCGCAGCAGGCCTGCCAGGTCTGCAACTCGGCCGCCGGTCTGACGTGGAAAGAGGTCGAGGGACAGAGGCCATATCGCGAGCTACATCGTGATCGAGGATGGCCGCCTCAACCGGCGCATGCCCGATCAGCCCTATAACATGGCGATGGTGACGCTGGACGCGGACCCGCGGGTCAATTTCTATTCCAATCTCCCGGGCACCCCGCCCTACAAGGTGCCAGTGGGCGCCGCCGTCGAGGTGACGTTCGAGGAGGTGGCCCCAGACCAGCTCATCCACGAGTGGCGGGTCGTCGCCTAGTCGACCCTGCCATACCTTGCAGAGTCGAGCCTATCGACGCCCCTTATCGCTTCGAGCGCGGAGTGGGCCCATCGCGATCGTCGATCACGGAGGCTTGACCCGGTGATCTGCACCAGCCCAGTGCTGCGCGAGATCCACCTGGTCACCCGTGATGACGAGGGGCTGCTTCGCTCACTCGAAGCTCGTGTACGATTGTTGAACTGCCAGAGCATAGAGGAAAGGTGGAGCCATGACCGCGCCAGACCGGTATCAGTGGCGGCGAGACAAGGACGGGCTCGGCGTATGGGAGCACCGCGGCAAGGTCGCAGTGGCTGGTGTCGGACATTCGCCGGTCGACCGTCGCTGGGACGGCGTCTCGATGGACAAGACGCTGGGTGCCTACTCCATCCTGGCCTGCCAGAAGGCGATGGACGAGGCCGGCGTGACGCCGGATCAGATCGACGGCGTCATCTGCTGCGACAGCCATATCGCGGGCGGCAGCGGCGGCTCCGCGTCGCAGTGGGCGCCACGGCCCTACTTCGCCCCGCCCTACGATTCGGAGTGGGGGCTCACTCTGGTCAACGCGAAGTGGCTCATCGAGCAGATGGGGCTGCCCAACGTCAAATTTGCGCCGACCGGATTGCCGACCATCAGCGAAATGGTGGGCATGGCGGCGCAGGCCGTGGGTGACGGCGTTTGCAGCACCTGTCTCGTCATCTACCCGACAGGCAATCTCGAAGGCCGCTATCGTCGCGGTGGCGAGAACGCCGACGACTACGCCCGCGGCGCACGCCAATGGACGGCACCCTGGGGCAATCACGGCGGCAACGATTTCATCAACATGTTCCCGCACGGTCAGTACTGCCTGAAATACGGCGGCAAGCACGACGACCTCGCCCCGTTCGTCGTCAACCAGCACCGCAACGGGCTGCTCACGCCGTGGGGGTACAATGCCACCCACAAGGTGCCGCAGCTCACCGTCGAGGATTACCTCAATTCGCGCTACGTCCTGAACCCGCTCAGGCTCTGGGACTGCGACCGGCCGGTCAATGCATCGGCCGCGTATCTCTTCACGACGGCCGAGCGCGCCCGCGACATGCGGCAGCCGCCGGTCTATGTGCTCAATCACTCGCAGCACAATTTCAGGCAGCGCACCACACAGGCAGATCTGGACGAGATCGAGGACTGGACCGACCGCGCCGCCAGGAGAATGTACGAGGGTGCCGGGCTTGGGCCCGAGGACGTCGATATATTCAATCCTTACGACGGCTATGCACCGATGGCGCAGTTCTTCCTGGAGGGCTTCCAGTGGCACGGCGTCAAACGCGGCGATGCCTTCGCGTTCTACGCGGGCGATATCAGGGTCGAGGGACCGCACCCGCTCTGCTCGAGCGGCGGCAATCTGGGGAACGGGCGCACCCGGACGGCCATGTACACCGACAGCATCGAGCAGCTCCGCGGCACGGCTGGCGCACGGCAGGTCAGGGTTCGGGCAGAGACCGCGCTGGGGGCATTCACCACGCCAAGCAGTGGCGGCTGGATCATGTTCGGCAAACACCCGAGCTGACGGGGTGTGACACTGGAGGTCACCGGCTTTCGAGCGGCGGCAATTTGGGGAACGGGCGCACCCGTACGGCCATGTACACCGACAGCATAGAGCAGCTCCGCGGCACGGCTGGCGCACGGCAGGTCAGGGTTCGGGCAGAGACTGCGCTGGCGGCATTCACCACGCCAAGCAGTGGCGGCTGGATCATGTTCGGCAAATCCCCGAGCTGACGGCCTGTGACACTGGGAGATCACGCTGCGGCGATCACTCTCAGCCATGCAGGCATTGGTAAATCTAACGCTTGGTACCGGGTCCGAAGGTCCGCTGATACCGCAAAGCGGCGGTTCGAGTTCGCGGCGCTGGCGGTCGGCTGTGCGCCGATTCAGCCATTCACGGGAAGCGCGACTACCGTTCTCCCGCGATGTCCGTCCCTCGGTCGAATTCGCCTGTAAGAAACCTCAATACAAGCTACTTGCGCTCGACGAAGATCTGTTGACAGTCCGCCGGGCCAGTATTCTCGGCCGTATGTGAGGAAATGATTGGGATCGCTCGCGCCGTGCCAGCCTTGTTCGTACTCTCCGAGCTCGTGCCGTCTGGGCGATATTGCTTGGTTGTACAGTCAGTGAGATTATAAGAGACCGATGCAACCGGGTGTCCGTGGGCCTTATCGTGCACTCCTTTTTTCCGGGTTACCGCAATTACACGAAAGTTTTGGTCTTCAAAAATCACCTTATAAACGTCCGGGTCTCCCTGGTATGAAGGCGGTGAGTTCCTGCGCCATGGCGACCGAGGACGCCATACATAACAGTGCCATTGTGCTCAAAGCGAGTGTCCGATTCATAAAATTTTCCTTTTGGTTCTCAGAAGAGACATGGGCGAGAGGTGGCGTGCGGCGCGCGTTAGACGCTGACAGCACCGGCGGTCGGCCTCTATCGGCGCCTGGGAGCCCGTTGGGGCTTACGATCACCCATCAATGCCCCGAGAAGCGGCAAAATGCTTTACGGCCGTCTTTTTTCCTTCTTATGATTTCATTACGGAGCCGCGCCGGGAGGCGTTCGGGGGACGGAAGTTGGTGCTGGCGTTCGGCGATCATCGTCTCGACATCGAGCGTCGCGAATTGTGGCGTGGCAACGAGCTTGTCGATCTCGAACCCAAGGCCTTCGATCTGCTTGTTTTTCTGGTGCAACACCGCGGCCGGGTGGTCGGCAAGGATGATCTGATCGAGCATGTCTGGGCCGGGCGGATCGTTTCCGAATTCGGCGCTGACGACGCGGATCAACGCAGTGCGCCGGGCGCTTGGCGATGACGGCGCCGCGCAACGATTGGTTCGTACCCTCACCCGCAAAGGTGTGCGTTTTGTCGGCGAGGTAACGGAGTTGCCGGACCCGGCGGTGCCGGCCGCAAGCCGCGCCACCGCTGCGGAGAAGCCCTCGATCGCGGTGCTACCGTTCCAGAACATGACCGGCGACCCCGAGCAGGAATATTTCGTTGACGGTATGGTCGAGGAGATCATCACCGGGATTGCGCGCTTTCCATGGCTGGTTGTGATCGCACGAAATTCTAGCTTTACGTACAAGGGGACGCCGGTCGGCGTGAGGCAGGCGGCGCGTGAACTTGGCGTGCGCTACGTGCTTGAAGGTTCGGTGAGGAGGACCGGCAACCGGGTGCGCATTACCGGACAATTGATCGACACGGCGACCGACGCCCAAATCTGGGCCGAACGCTTCGACGGCACCCTCGATGACGTTTTCGAATTGCAGGACCAAGTCGCCAGCGGCATCGCCGGCGCGATCGAACCACAGCTGCGGCTTACCGAAATCGAACGCGCCGGCCGCAAACCAACCGAAAGCCTCGATGCTTACGACCTCTACCTTCGCGCCCAGGCGCAAGCTTACAAACGGACCAGAGAGGCGATGGACGAGTCGATTCGCTTGGCCTATCTGGCGCTTGAACACGATCCCGCCTATGGCCTGGCAATGGCGAGAATTGCCCTGAGCCGGGGCATGCAGCAGCTTCGGCATTGGATCGCGCCCGTAGGCCCGGAGGTTGAGGAGGGAATCGAGATGGCGCGGCGGGCTATCGCGACCGCCGCGGAGGATCCCTGGGTGCTGGATTTTGCCGGTCTGGCGCTCTCGCTCCTCGCCGGGGACAATGACGCCGCGCTCAGCGCACTGGATCGCGCGATCGTCCTAAATCCCAATTTCGCTCTAGCATTCGGTCATCGTGGAGTGATCCTGGCGCATCTCAACCGACCCGAGGAGGCAATCCAGTCGGCGCACCAGGCGATCCGCTTGAGCCCGCTCGATCCTAATATGTTTGCGTTCTGTCAGGTGCTCGCTCTGGCCCACCTGGCCGCGGGTCGCTACGAGATAGCGTTGCCGTGGGCCGAAGCGGCGTTGCGAGAAAATGCGGGGGTGCCAGCGCTGCGCCTCAAGTTGAGCTTGTGTGGCCATCTCGGCCGGCAGGAAGACGTCCAAAAATGTTTACGTCGCCTACAGGAGGTCCATCCGCAGCCTACTATCGCTTCTGCGATGCGTGATGTCGCGAAGGGCCTCGCTCCTGAAATTATCGCCTGCATCGCCGAAGGGCTGCGCAAAGCTGGTGTTCCGGAGAAGTAAGCAAATCGCCTCACGCCTATTGCTGCCGACGCCGGTCGAAGGTTCAGCAAAGGTAACCAGGGTAGAAGGGCCAAATGGGGCATGAAGAGCAGCTGCCGCCGAGAAGGCTGAGGTGAGGGTCTGCTATGGGTCGGACTCCAGCCGTAGCCGCCGGGTACCAGGCGTCAGGTTTTGACCACTATGTGCCGCGAAACACGACGAGGGCGTCTACCGCCTTCACTCCCTGACCTGACGGCAGCACCATGAGCGGATTGATGTCCAGCTCTGCCAAGTGTCCTTCAAGGTGCATGGCGAGGTACGACACGCGCACCAGGGTATCCGCGAGCGCCTCGAGGTCCGCCGCCGGCCGTCCGCGAAAGCCCTGGAGCAACCGGGCTCCTTTGACCTCGGCGATCATCGCCTGTGCTTCCGAGCGCGTGATCGGGCAGCGTCGCAGGGCCACATCGTTGTAGACCTCGACCATCACGCCGCCACTGCCGAACAGCAGCACCGGGCCCAATTGCGGGTCGCAAGACACGCCAATGATAACTTCGACACCTTCTCCGACCATCTCCTGCACCGACACGCCGATGATCCGAGCCTGTGGCGCATAGGCCTTGGCACTGGCCAGGATCTCTGCGTAGGCCGTTCGCACTTGTGCCGCATCGCCGAGGTTCAGCCGAACGACCCCGGCCTCTGTCTTGTGCAGAATATCCGGCGAATCGACCTTGAGAGCCACCGGAAACCCGAGCTGCTCTGCGGCCGCGACGGCGGCCTCTGCAGAATTTGCCCGGTGCTCACGCGCACTCCCCACGCCCCAGGCTGCCAACAGCTGCTTGCTCTCGGACTCCGAGAGTGTCGGACGCCCCAAGCCAAGAGCCTGGGCGATGGCCTCATCCTGCGGCGCCGTGCGCGGCGGGGCCGTGGCAAAGCCATCGGCCAGGCGACGCTCGCGCCATGTATGATACGCGAGGCGGCTCTGCAGGCCTCGGGCCAATTTGTCCGGCGTGTAGAAGATCGGTATCCGGGCGTGTCTTGAGCTGTGCCAGGCCAGCCTTGGCGTCCCGGCTTCCGGTCCACAAGAACACCACACCCTTGTCGGTCCGATCACGCTGGCTGATGACCTGCTGAGCTTGCGCGTCCGCCCCGGCACTCGCCACGACGAGCGTCCCCATCCGGGGATCATTGATCATATGCTCCATGATTTGCGGGAAGGACTCGCTGTTGGCAAAGCCTGTCACATCGGCAGGGTTCGCCGCCCACCCGAAGCCCTTCAGGATCCCGTTGATGCCGTCACGCGCCTCCGTCGCCAAGCGGCGGCAGATCGAGACCGGCCTGACCGCACATGTCGGCGGTGAGCGAGCTGATGCCGCCCGAGTGGGATACCACCGCGATGCCGGGCACGCCGGGCTTGGGGGTGTGGGCCAGGAGGTGCGCGACCTCCAGGAGTTCGTCGTAATCCTGGACCCGGATCACCCCGTATTGGGCAAAGATCGCATCGTACCGGGCATCGGCGCCCGTCAGCGCTGCGGTATGCGAGCGTGCCGCCCGGGCTCCCAGTTCCGAACGCCCGATTTTGATGAGGACGATCGGCTTGCCGCGCTCTGCTGCGAGCTTTGCCACTTCGAGAAATTTATCGGCCCGCTTTGAAGCCTTCGACAAAGCCGGCAATGACCCGAGTATCCGGATCGTCCAGCAGATAGCGGGCGAAATCGGTAAAGTCGAGGTCTGCCTCGTTCCCGGTCGAGATGATGTAGCTGAAGCCGATGCCGTTCTCGACCGCCCGCACCAGGAACGGCCCGAACGCCGTCGCGCCGCTTTGGCACACCAGGCCGATCGGCCCGGTCAGACCCTCCGCCCCGCGCGAGGAAGCGGTGGCCCAGATGTCGTGCTTTGACATTCGCGAGCCCCAGGCAGTTGGGGCCGCTGATCCGCATGCCCGAGGTGCGGGCAAAGGCACCCAATTCCCCCTGCAAATCACGCCGGTCGTCGACGCCGCGCTCGGCAAAGCCCGCCGAGATCACGATCGCCGATCCCGTCCCCTTGCGGTGGCTCTCCTGGAGGACATCGAGCACCTGGTCGTAGGGCACCACGATGCCCACCACATCGGGGGCCTCCGGCAGGTCCGTCACACTCGGGTAGGACTTCACCCCCATGATTTCGTCATAACGCGGGTTCACGGCATAAACCCGCATCCGGTCTTTGGCCTTGAGCGCCGCAGCCAGAAACCGCCCGCCATACTGCATCCGCGGCGTCGCGCCCACGATCGCAATGGAGCGCGGGTTGAGCATTTTGTGGATCGACGCCATCTGTGGTTCTGTCCAGAACTCCATGACACCCCCTGAAAAGAACGTGGTCCGGGTCAAGCGAGCCCGCGGCTGCTTCGACGCCCTGGTTAGTGGCGGCATCGGTTCGGTGGCCGAGCTGGCAAGTCTCGAAGGCATCAGCGGTCGTTTATGAGGCCGTAGCTTCGGTTGTTATCTAAACAACGCTAGGGTCGAACGCTTGCAGCGCGATTAGCGCGCCGATTGATCTAAGTTGGGCGACTGGCGCGCAGGTTGGCCCGGTTTGCGGACATGCGGCGGACATAAGTTTCACCCGACTGATCCATACCCTACTAACCATTTGAAAGAATGGCGCGCCCGAGAGGAGTCGAACCCCTAACCCCCAGATCCGTAGTCTGGTGCTCTATCCAGTTGAGCTACGGGCGCCTGCCGCAAGCCGAAACCGCTTTGCGGGCGGCCACAACTACCCCAGCCCGATGCCGCAAGGCAAGGCGGATCGTCGCCGGCCATTGTCGCGGGGCATTGTCGCCGGGCCTCGCCGCTAACCACATAGGGCGCCATGACCGGTGAAGCAACAGCGCCCGACGAGCCGGCGGCCCGCCCTTCGGTCGTGCTGCTGCCCGGCAGAGAGAGGCGGGCTGCCCGCGGCCATCCATGGATCTATTCGAATGAAATCCGGATGGACCCCGCGGCGAAGGAGCTCGCGCCCGGCACCCTCGTTACCTTGCGGCGCGCGGACGAGAGCGCCTTCGGTGTGGCGATGTTCAACCCTCACACTCTGCTGTCGGCACGCTTGCTGGACCGCGACTCGGCGCGGTCAATTGGCCGAAGCTTCTTTGCGCGACGGTTCGAGCGGGCGCTCAAGCTGCGGGAGCGGCTCTTCGATGCCGCGCATTATCGGCTTGTCCATGCCGAGGCTGACGGGCTGCCGGGCCTGGTCGTCGACCGGTTTGATCGGGTTCTGGCGGTTCAGTCGAATACTGCCGGCATGGCGCGCCTCGAGCCGGTGGTGCTCGAGACGCTCGACGAATTGCTGTCTCCCGAGGCGATCGTGCTGCGCAACGACAGCCCGGCGCGGGCGCTCGAAGGCCTGTCTTCCGAGGTCAGGGTGGCGAGAGGGAGCCTCGAAGGGCCGGTTTCGGTGCACGAAAACGGCGCCGTGTTTTGGGCCGACCCGGTAGCCGGGCAAAAGACCGGCTGGTTCTTCGACCAGCGCGACAATCGCCGTTTCGTCGCCGGCCTGGCCCGCGGCGCGCGGGTTCTCGACCTTTACTGCTTCTCCGGCGGATTTGCGGTGCAAGCCGCGCGTGCCGGCGCCAACGCCGTTCTCGGCATCGACCGCTCCGAGCCGGCGCTGGCGCTTGCCGCCGCAGCGGCAGAGCGCAACGGGGTTGGCGAAACCTGCACCTTCCGCCGCGCCGAGGCGTTCGAAGAGGCGGCCCGGCTGGCGGCGGGCGGCGAACGCTTCGACATCGTCATCGCCGACCCGCCGGCCTTCGCAAAATCGCGCAGGGACGTGCCGGCCGCATTGCGCGGCTATCGCAAGCTCGCCCGGCTCGCCGCCTCGGTGACCGCGGCCGGCGGCATTCTTTTCCTCGCCTCCTGCTCGTTCAATGTCGACGAGGCGGAATTTGCCGAAGCGGTGCGGCGCGGCCTTGCCGATGCCGGGCGCAGCGGCCGCATTGTCCGGGCGGCCGGCGCCGACGCCGACCACCCGATTCACCCGGATTTGCCGGAAACCGCCTATCTCAAGACACTGACCCTCGCGCTCGACTGACCCGGCAGCTGTGCCGCCGACCAACCATCCTCGTCCCGCGGGACATCAGGTCCTCGAGGGGTTCAAACCGTCGACGCTCGCGCGGGGCGAGCTTCGCGTGTTTCCGGGGCGGGAAGGGTCAGGCGGAATACAGTGCCGGCGCCGGTGCTCGAGACAATGCTGAGCTCGCCGCCATGGGCGCGCACCAGCTCGCGGGCGATCGCCAGGCCGAGCCCGCTGCCGCCCGGGCGCGCCGAGCCGAAGAACGGGCGAAACAGGTTCTCCCGCGCCTTGGGCGGCAGCCCAGGCCCGTCATCGGCAATTTCGACCACGACTATCCTGTCCTCCGTTGCCGAAGCGAAGCGCAGACGGTGCGCCCCGGCCTCGACCGCGTTGCGCGCGAGGTTGAGGAATACGCGGTAGAGCTGATCGCGGTCGGCCTCGATCGTCAGACCGGGGGGGATCGCGGTTTCTACCACCAGCATGTGGTCGGGGACGGCGAGACCCGGGCCGACCTCGTCGATCAGCGGCGCGAGCGCAAAACGGCTCGGCGCCAGAGGCGGCGTGCCCTCGCGCGAAAAATCGAGGGTCTGCGTGCACAACGCGACAGCGCGGTCGATCGCGTCCATCAGGCGCGGCGCGATTCGGCGCACATCGGGAGCGGCGCTGGCGCTGAGGCCGTCGGTGACGAGGCGCGCTGTCGCCAGGATATTGCGCAGGTCGTGATTGATCTTGGTCACCGCCGTGCCGAGGGCGGCGAGGCGCGCCCGCTGCCCCAGCGCATCGCGCACGGTCTTCTGCAACATGGCGAGCTCACGCTCGGCGACCCCGATTTCGTCGCTTCTGCGGCTCGCCGTGACCACCCGCGCGGCGTCCTCGGGGTCGTTGCGGAACTCGATCATGTTCGCGGTGATCCGCTGCATCGGTCGCACCATCAGCCATTGCAGGCTGAGATAAACGAGCGCCGCGCTGATCAGCGATAGGACCATCGACAACTTGAGGATGCGAATGCCGAAATCCCACAGCTCGGCCCGCAGCGGCGCCTCATCGAGCAGCACCTCGACAGTCTCCCGGCCGTTCGCCTCCGGACCCAGCACGCGCAGGACGCGATCGCCGTCGCCGAGCAAGGTGCGGAACGAGCCCCTGATGGCGAGCAGGATGTTCGGATGGCCGAGATCGATCGTGAAATCGGCGCGCGGCGGAGCCGCGGATTCGAGCCGCAGCACCGTGCCGTCGGAACGATGTAGGGCCACCCCGAGCGCGCCGACGCGGGCGAGCAGCCGGTCGGTTAGGCGCTGGTCGAGCTGCCCGTCCGGGCTCGCCTCGGCCGCTAATGTCGCGAGGTACCCGGCGCTCAGGCGGTTCTCGAAATAGGTCATGCGGAACCGGGCGACGGACGGCACGAAAATCAGCACCTCTCCCAGCATGACGAAGAATGCCGTGAGGATCAGAAGACGTGCGGAGAGGCTCTTTGGCAGCACGGCTTTAGGCGGTTTTCAGCCGAACCGCGCGAGAAAACGCACGAGCCGGCGGGTGCGCGCAGAGAACAATGTCGGGGTATAATAGCACCCGGCGGCCCGTTTGCTCGCCTCGCTGCGCGTCGGATAGGGCACGATCAGATTGGCGAGCGCGCCGATCTTCAGCTTCTGGGATATCGCCAGCGCCCACGGCACGATCAGGTCACCGGCCCCAGTCCCGAGGATCGAGGCGCCGAGGACACGACCATTGCGGCGCAGCACGATCTTCACCAGGCCTGCGGTGTCCCGCTCGGTTTGCGCGCGGTCATTGTCGGCAAAATTCCAGCGCAGCACCCGCACCTCGCCGGCCCCGGCGCCGGATTCGGTCAGCCCGACGTGAGCGAGCTCGGGGTCGGTGTAGGTGACCCATGGCAATGCCCGGTAATCGACCTTGGCGGGCAGCCGGAACAGCGCGTTCCGGATCACGATCCCGGCGTGATAATTGGCGATATGGGTGAATTGCGGTCCACCCGTGACATCGCCAACCGCAAATGCCCGGCGATTGGTCGTGCGCAACCGGGCATCCACGGTGATGCCTCTTGCGGTCGCATCGATGCCCGCCGCGCCAAGATCGAGCGCCTCGATGCTCGGCCGCCGCCCGGCGGCGACCAACACATGCGACCCGGCAATTCTCTCGCCCCCGACGAGGTGAACGATGGTCACGGCGCCTTCCCGCTCGATCCCGTCGGATCTCGATCCGTGGACGAGCTGCAATCCCTTCTGCGGTAAGACGCTCGACCAGAGCCGCGGCGAGCTCCGGGTCGTCGCGCGGTAGAAACGGGCCGATATCGAGCACGGTAACTCTGGCCCCGAGCCGATGGTGGGCCTGCGCCATTTCGATGCCGATGGGCCCGCCACCGATCACGATAAGATGATCGGGGAGGTCGCGGTTGGCGAAGACCGTCTCGTTTGTCAGGTAGGGAACGCGGTCAAGACCCGGTATCGGCGGGATCGCCGGTTGCGAGCCGGTGGCGACGACGAACCGGCGGGGCCGGACCTCGACCTCGCCGGCGCGGAGCGCCCGCGGGCTGGTGAAGCGTGCTTCGGCACGGATTACCTTTACCCCGAGCCGCTCGAAGCGCTCCGCGGAGTTGTTCGGGGCGATTGCCGCGATGACCTCCTGCACGCTGTCGGCCACATCGCCAAAGTCGATCAGCGGCGCGCGGGAGGCGATGCCGAGCGCCGCGCCGCGCCGCGCAAGGTCGGCATGGCGAGCGGCTGCGAGAAGCGACTTCGACGGCACGCAGCCGAAATTGAGGCAGTCCCCGCCCATCGGGCCGCGCTCGACCAGCACGACTTCGGCGCCCATTTGAGCTGCGCCGGCGGCGACCGACAAGCCGCCGGAGCCGGCTCCGATGACGCATAGATCAGGCGCCAGCGGCCGGGTCATAGGGCCTTTTGCCGCGCCATTTCCGATAGCCCACAGGGATCAGCGCGAGAAAAGCGAGCCCGAGGATCGGCAAGAGCACGCTCGGCCGCAGCACGATTCCGGCATCGGGCTGCTCCACCACGCTGCCGAGCCCGTTGCCGAGGCTGGCGAAGATCAATGTCGCCGGAATGATCCCGATAAAGGTGGCAAGGACAAAGGTCCGCAGTTTTACACCGGCCAATGCCGGAACCAGATTGACGAGCCAGAACGGAAAAACCGGCACCAGCCTCAGCACCAGCAGATAATTGAAGGCGTCGGCACGAAACCCCGCTTCAAGTTTGCCGACGAGGGGCCCCGCCCGCCGCGCGAGGCCTCCCAGGCCCGCCCGCGCCGCGAGGAAAATGCCGGTTGCACCGAGCGTGGCGCCGATGATCGCGCAGAGCGCTCCGATCCACGTTCCAAACAGAAACCCGCCAGCCATCGTCAACACCGCGCCGCCGGGCACCGAAAGCGCCACCAGAAATCCGTACACCGCGATATAGCAGAGCGCGGCCACGATGCCCCATCGCTGCACGAGCGAGCAGAGCCAATCGCGGTTCTCGGCGAGAGCGGAAAAGCTCACGTAACGGTAGCCGCCGGCCAACATGAAGGTGACCCATGCGGCGGCTAGCAGCCCGAGCGGCACCAGGCGGCGTATCGAACTGCTGCTTTGCGGCGAGGTTTGATCAGCCATCGATTCTATCGGAGCGGGATCGAGACGGATGCTACCCTGCCAATCCGCGCCGGCGCGGTCACCTTGGCGTGAAGCTCTGCGCATTATCCCCTGGCCGGCAATGTTCACGAGCCGCGACCCATTTCCCGTCATTCTCTCGATCCGCTGAGATGCGCTTGGCCAAACTTCTCGTATCAGCCCTGACCGTCTTCGACGACTCAGCTTGCCGCCTTCGCCACAAAGTGATCGGCCTCTATGGCGGCTTGATCGTCGCGAACGGGGCGGCCTGGGCTTGGGCCTTCGCAGCGTTCTACAGCCAGCCTCTGCTGTTGGCGACCGGACTGATCGCTTACGGGTTGGGGCTGCGGCACGCCGTCGATGCCGATCACATCGCTGCGATCGACAACGTCGCCCGCAAGTTGATGCAGGAGGGTAAACGGCCGATCACCGTCGGGTTCTTTTTCGCGCTCGGTCATTCGACCGTGGTCCTTGCGGCGTCGGTTGTCATCGCGTCGACCGCCGCCGGCCTGCACCAGCGCTTTCCCGAGTTGATCGAGGTCGGCGGCGTGCTGGGCACGTCGATATCGGCACTTTTTTTGTTTGCCGTGGCCATCATCAATATCGCGGTGCTCGCGTCCGTTTGCCGGCTGCTCGGGCGTGTGCGGCGAGGCGAGGATTATCCCGAGGAGCTACCGAACGGGCTGCTTGCACGGCGCGGTCTCCTGAGCGGCCTCTTCCGGACGATATTCCGGCTGATCTCGCGCAGCTGGCACATGTATCCGCTCGGCTTTCTGTTTGGGCTGGGTTTCGATACAGCGACGGAGATCGGTTTGCTCGGAATTTCTGCGGCGGAAGCCTCAAAGGGATTGCCGATCTGGTCGATCCTGGTGTTCCCGGCGTTGTTTGCCGCCGGCATGTTGCTCGTCGACACGAGCGACGGGGTCTTGATGGTCGGCGCGTATGGCTGGGCCTTCACCAACCCGGTCCGCAAGCTCTACTACAATCTGACGATTACCGGCATATCGGTGATTATCGCGGTCGTGGTCGGTGCGATCGAGGCGTTTGGGCTATTCGCGGAGAAGCTGGGCATCGGCGGCAGATTAGCGGATTTCGCCGCCGGCCACCCGGGTGCGATCGGGTGCTCGGTGATTGGAATATTCGCGGTGAGCTGGCTGGTTTCCTTTGTCGTCGGGCGGGCGGCCGGTTCGTACAAGATCGGCTCGGCGTGAGCTGGTAGCTCGCATGCGGACGAGCGGCCAACGGCAAAAAATACCGGAATCCGGGATTTGTAGTTAATTTTTGGGATATTTATTGCAACTATGCCGGGGTGACCGCATTATGTGGCGGCATCGTAAGGTTCCGATTTTCAGTCGAGGCGATGCTCATTCCTTGCCACCGCACCAAGCTGGCGAGGCCGAAGCCCCGGTCCTCGTGACCGGGGTTTCGCTTGACCGGGGTATTGCACCCCTCCCAAAGCTCTTGAGCAGGCCCTTCTGCTACGGCTGTGTTAAGAGGCGGCGGACCTCGTCATCGGTCGTCTGCGTGAAATCGTCGTACCAGCGGCCAACCGCGAAAAACGGCTCAGGCGTCATTGCGCAAACGACCTCGTCCACCTCCGCCCTCAGCGCTTCGCAGATGTCGCGCGAGGCCGTCGGAACCGCGACGGCGATCCGCGCAGGCTGTTGTTCGCGGAGGGCCTGAAGCGCAGCGCGCATGGTCGCTCCGGTCGCGAGCCCGTCATCGACCAGAATCACGATGCGGCCTTGCACATCAGCGGCCGGACGGCCGGCACGGTAGATCCGCTCGCGCCGCTTCAGCTCTTCCTGCTCCTGGATCGCTACCGCCTCGATGACGTCCTCGGGAATGTGCAATCCGTCGACGACTTCCTGGTTGAGCACGCGCACATGACCTGTCGCGACGGCGCCCATGGCCAGTTCCTCATGGCCGGGAACGCCGAGCTTGCGGACCAGAAAGACCTCGAGCGGCGCACGAAGCGCCCGCGCCACCTCGTAAGCCACCGGAACGCCGCCCCGCGGCAGGGCCATCACCACAACGTCGGGCCGATTGCGGTGATGGCTGAGCTTGGCGGCCAGCATTCGCCCTGCTTCACGGCGGTTGCGGAATCGTCTGGGCTCCATGTTCCTCTCCGCACCCCCATCAACTGACGCATCTGTCAACGCCCGGCGGCCGAACCCGGCGCCAACTCGGTCGTCGACCGATCGGGAGCCGCTGGCGGTCCATCATTATGCCCCTCTGGAGTTGAGGAGATTGCAGCCGGGGCGTGCGACCCTGTCAACGCTGAGAGCATCTCGCGATCCCTCGACCGTTTGTTAAATTGTGCGTGACGGAAACTGTGACGAGGCCTAAGATTGCGCTTCGTGCAGGCACGTGCCGGCCCGAGTTTAGGGAGGAAGCGTTGGCGTCTGCCGGGAAGTAACCTTCCGGCGGGGCGTATGAGGATCGAGAAGAGGCAGGCGCGAAGCCTGCCTCTTTGCTTTCGGGGACGCGGGCGGGACGCGCCCGGTGTATGAAGGCGGCGCGCGGAGACGGAACAGGAGAGCGGGAATGGCGGTCAGGCGTGGATACCATTTCTATCAAAATCCCGGGCCGACCAACATCCCGGAGCGCGTGCTGCGCGCGATGGACCGCGGCGTCATCGACTTTACCGGCGCGGAGTTCCGGGACATCGCGGAGGACTGCTTCGCCGGCCTGAAGCGGGTGTTCAAGACCAAGGAGACGATACTCGCCTACACCGCATCGGGCCACGGCGCGTGGGAGGCGGCGCTCGTCAATTTGTTCTCGCCGGGCGACAAGGTGCTGATCGTCGAGAGCGGCTATTTCTCGCTCAATTGGGGCATGAGGGCGGAAGCCTTCGGGCTCGAGGTCGAGACGCTCCCCAATGATTGGCGCAGCGCCGTCAGCCCTGCAAAGCTGGAAAGCCGCCTGCGCGAGGATCGCGAGCACGCGATCACCGCGGTGCTCGCCGTGCACAACGAAACCTCCACCGGGGTCGTCAACGACATTGCTGCGTTGCGCCGCGCGATCGACGCAGCACATCACCCGGCGCTGTTCCTGGTGGATGTGATCTCGTCCTTGGCGTCGATGGATTTCCGGATGGACGAATGGGGTGTGGATGTCGTGGTGGCCGGCTCGCAGAAAGGCTTGATGCTGCCGACCGGAATGGCTTTTACCGGGGTCAGCACCCGCGCCGTAGCCGCTGCCGCCCAGGCCAAGCTGCCGCGCGTTTATTGGGACTGGCGCCGGCTGCTCGGCGAGGCCTCGCAGGCCTATTGGAACGGCACTGCGCCGGTGCACTTCTTTTACGGGCTGCAGGAAGCGCTGCGGATGATCGAAGAAGAAGGCCTCGACAATATCTTCGCGCGGCATCATCGTCTGGGCGAGGCGACGCGCCGGGCGGTACGCGTTTGGCGGCAGAACGACGGGCCCGAGATTTTCGCTCTCGACCCGCGGGCGCAATCGGATTCGATCACCGCCGTGCAGGTCCCCGAGGGCTGCGACGCCGACCGGGTGCGCCAGCTCTGCCTCGACAAGTTCAACGTTTCGCTCGGGGGCGGGCTCGACCGGCTGCGCGGGCATGTCTTCCGCATCGGGCATATGGGCGATCTGAACGAGCCGATGATCCTGGGCGCGCTCGCCGCGGTCGAAATGGCGCTCGAACTGACGGATATCCCGCACGGCAAAGGCGGCCTTGCCGCGGCAATGGATTACCTGGTCGAGGCCAACTGAACGGCGGCCCTGGTATCAGCACTTGACATAATGGCAGGTCACGAGGCCGGTCACGATCGGCCCGGTGACTTGGTTGAGCGCGGTAAAGAATTTATAGATTTGGGCGGCCGGAGCATCCGCCACGAAGATCACGTCCTTGTCGCGCACCGGGAACTTCTGCGCGAGGAAATAGGATTTGCCGTCTTTGAAGTTAAACCGATAGACAACGGGGGAAATATCGGCTGCGGTGGCGCCGGTTGCGAGCGGCTGATCGAGCGCCCGGACGATCGAATTGGGCTCGTACCGGAACAAGAACACGCCCTCGGGCTTGGCCAGATCGTCTCGCAATCCTTGTGACTTCGCCACGGCCTCGCTGAGGGTGAGCTTTTCGGCGTCGAACGCGATCTTGGCGTTCCGGCCGGTCGCCCCGAAGACGCTGAAGGTTTGCGGCACCTGGATTAGGGTGAGCAGATCGCCCGGCTGTGCATAGATGTCCTCGGCCGGGTCGGAGACCAGCCGCTCCAGCGGGATCGTCGCGGTGACGCCCTGGCGGGACAGGCGGACAAGGGTTTCATGAACCGGAGCCCTGGCCCCACCCGCCGCGGCAATGACCTGGAGAAGCCGGTCGCCTCCCGGCGAGATCGACACCCTTGCACCCGCGACCACCTCGCCGGCCACAGTGACCGCATTGGCAGCGCTTTTCTCGACAATCACCAACGCTTGCGGCTGCAGCGCCTTTTCGGCGAGCCGCGCCTCGATCGTCTGCTGCACTTCCGCCGGAGAACGGCCCGCCGCCTGGACGCGCCCGGCATAGGGAACGCTAATCGCGCCGTCCGGCCCCACCAGCTGGTCAGGGATCCTCGCGGGCTGGCGGCCGCCCGACGTCGCGGCAGGTTCGATCCCAAAGGTTTCCCTGGGGGGAATGCGGCGCAGCTGCTCATTGGTGCGCGGGCGCGCCGCCTCTTCGCGCGGGCGGCCGAGCACGCCCGGAGCGCCGATCCCTCCCGCGGGAGGCCGCGACTCGGGGGCGAGAGGCTCGATACCCGTTCTCGAACCGGCCGCCGAGGGCGCAGGCGGCGCCTGCGGAGAAAAGCCCGCCCGCAGCGCTCTCCCAGATCAAAACCGAGATCGTGTCGCCGATCGCGATCTTCACCTCCGGCGGCTCGGCGGTCTTCTTGAATCGTGCGGCGAGGCTCTCCTTTGGCTGGGAAAGCAAGGTGGAGACCACCCGCTCGTCGACCTCGACGACGTCGAACATGATCTCGCCGCCGGCCCGCGCCTGCTCCAGAACCTCGCCCGTCGAAGGCCCCGCTCTCGGGATCCACGAGCACCCGTTCAACGCCATCGCGAGCAGAGAGGCAAACAGGATCGCAAGCTTCATGACGCGCTGTGGCTGTCAACCATCGCGGCAGACCGTATCATGCCGAATCGCCAAATCCAAAGCCGCCGCCAATCGAGCTCATGCCCGAGGGGTGAGCGTGCTAGTATCGACGAGGCGACGACACACGCCTTGAAAGGATCGCGAATGCAGCTGCAATTGCAGACCTGGCAGGAGATCGATGCTTATCTTCGGAACAGCCGAGGAATCATCCTGCCGATCGGCTCGACCGAGCAGCACGGGCCGACCGGCCTGATCGGCACCGACGCGATCTGCGCCGAGGTGATTGCGCGGGGTGTCGGCGACACCACCGGGGCGCTCGTCGCGCCGACGATCGCGGTCGGCATGGCGCAGCACCATCTGGGCTTTGCCGGCTCGATGACGTTGCGGCCCAGCACGCTGATCGCCGTGTTGAAGGACATGGTCGATTCTTTGACGCGGCACGGCTTCGAGCGGTTTTATTTTCTCAACGGCCATGGCGGAAACATCGCGACCCTCGCCGCCGCATTTTCCGAGATCTACTCGGCGCGCAGCATGGCGACCGGGACCAATGCCCCGCCGATAAAGTGCAGGCTGAAGAACTGGTGGCAGAACCATGAAACCTTGGCATTGGCCAAGGAGCTGTTTGGCGACGCCGAGGGCAGCCATGCGACGCCGAGCGAGGTCGCCGTCACGCAATTCGCCTACCCGGACGCGATCAAGTCGGCCATCCTCGACCCGCCGATCGCTCCCCGCGGAGACTTCGCCGATGCCGCCGATTACCGAGCCAAATTCCCGGACGGCCGGATCGGATCCAATCCCGGGCTCGCCACCCCGGAAGCCGGGCAGCGCCTCTACGAGACTGCGGTCGCCGCGATATCCAAGGACTACGAGAGCTGGGTTGCTGCTTGAGCGCTGTCCCCGACCGGGCCGCCCAAGACGCGACCGCGGCTGGGGATCTGCAATGGCTGCCGGCGCGCCGCAGCCTGATGTTCACCTTCGGAGGCTATTGCTTCCACGAAACCTGGTTTCAGGGTCTCGAGCTGCTCACCCATGTCACGCAGATCAAGACATCGCTCAATGAAACCACAGAAGCGCTCTTGCCGCTGATCGAGCGCTATGCGGCGATCGTGATTCCCTCTCATCCTGTGGCCATTCCACCGTCACGGGTGAAACTGGCGCCGCGGTTTGTGCGTTACGCGCCGGGGATCAACAATCATTATTATGCCGAGCTCGTCGGAACCTTTGATGATTACCTGCGGCGCCTGCAGGGCGCCCATCGTCATGAGGTCCGGCGCAAGCTGCGGCGCTATCTCCAAGCGACGGACGGGGTAATCGAGGTTCGGCGCTATTCCACTCCCGACGAAGCCCAGGCCTTCTACAAGCTGGCTCGGGGGCTCTCCGCGAAGACCTATCAAGACCGCTTTCTTCGCCTCGGGCTGCCCGACACCGCGGCGTTCCGCGCCGAGCTTCGCGATCATGCCGAACGGGGGGTGATGCGGGGATACCTCTTGTTCTATCTCGATCAGCCGATCGCCTTCGGCTATTGCGTTGCGACCGGCAATTGCCTGCGGTTTGTCTTTACCGGGTACGATCCGGCATTTGCCGCGTGGTCGCCGGGCATTGTCCTCATTCACGAAATGCTGCGCTCGATCATCAGCGAAGAACGCTTTGCGGTCCTCGACTTCGGATCCGGCGAGGCGCAGTACAAGCGCCTCTTGGCCACCGGCTCGACGCTGTGCGCGACCTTGCTCTTCATGCAGCCCAGTGTCGGCAACCTGCTCAAGATCGCCGCTCACCGCGGCTGCATCGCCACGTCGGATTGTTGCGCGGCGGCGGCCGAGCAGCTCGGCCTAAAAGATCGGTTGAGACGGTTGTTGCGAGCTCGCGCCGTCGGGGCTGACCAGCAGCTCTGACGCCTCGCTGTTGGTGACGTACTGCACCCCCGGGCGATTGGCGACATAGCTCAACAGCTCGTCGAGCTGCGCCCACAGGCCGTTGCCGTCGACCTCCCACGACCGCGCAGTCACGTGAAAAATGCCGCCGCGCGCATCTGCCGCGTCGAACAAGCTCTTGCCGAGCTCGACCGGATCGGTGTGCAGCCGCGCCAGCCGAAGCCAGTCCGCCAAGCCGCCGAAATTCCGGTCGCGCAATGCGTGACGGATCAGCGCCGTGTGCGAGGCGCGACGGAAATCGACCGAGATCGGCATTCGTGAGCGTTCGAACGCGGCAGCAGTGCGGAAGGCCACGGTGGTCCGGCCGAGGGCATAGCCGGTCTCCGCGAGCGCCGCCCGGTCGATCCCCGCAAATGCACCCTCGGGGTAGGAGAAGGCAACGACCGGTGCGCCGATGATGTCCTCCAGGCGCGCCTTGCTCTCGCTCAGCTCGTAACGCACCTCGGTATCCGGCCGGCCGGTCAGCAGCCGGTGGGAGAGGGTGTGAGACCCGATCTCCATGCCCATCGAGTGCAGGACCCGGATCTCGTCGTCAAAGATGTCTTTCTGACCGGGATGGTTCAGCGCGACGTAGAAGGTCCCTTTGAGCGCGTGCGCGGCGAGCCGCTCGGCGAGCCGCATATCCATGTGGTGGCCGTCGTCCCAGCTGGTGGTAACGATCGCGGACATGCCGGCACCATATCTCCTACGGCCTTGAGCCGCCAGCATCCCGACGCCGGAGCCGACTGCGCAAGGCCGATCGTGCGGCTCAGTCCAAGAACAGGGTCAGTACACGCGCTCGGCCGGCGGAAACGGGGGCACCTCGTTCGATAAGGGGTTGAGATGCACCGGACGGCTGCCGAGCTGCACCATGCCGTCTTCCCCTCTCCAGGCGAGGGTGTGCTTGAGCCAAGCGCGGTCGTCGCGCTCCGGATAATCCTCGCGCGCATGAGCGCCGCGGCTTTCGGTGCGATAACGGGCGGAGTGGAGGACAACGGTCGCTTGCCCGATCAGATTGTCGAGCTCCAAGGCCTCGACAAGATCGGTATTCCATATCAGTGAGCGGTCGATGACCGCGAGATCGTGCATTGCATCGCCGACCGTCGCCAATTTGCGCACCCCTTCCTCGAGCACCGCGGCGCTGCGAAACACCGAGCAGTGGTCCTGCATCGCGCGCTGCATCGCCAGGCGGATCTCGCCGGTCTTCAGCCGGCCTTTGGCATGGCGCACCCGGTCGAAGCGGGCGATCGCCGCGTCGGCCGCGTTCGAAGCCAGGACGCTGCGCGACGCGCCGGGCTCGACGATCTCCGCCGCGCGGTGCGCGGCGGCGCGGCCAAACACCACCAGATCGAGCAGCGAGTTGGTGCCGAGCCGGTTCGACCCGTGCACCGACACGCTCGCCGCCTCGCCGATCGCCATCAGCCCCGGGACGGTGCGCTCGGGATCGTCTGCGGTCGGATCCAGTACCTCGGCGTGCAGGTTGGTCGGGATGCCGCCCATATTGTAATGCGCAGTCGGCAATATCGGGATCGGCTGGCGCGTGACATCGACCCCGGCAAAGATCCGCGCGGTTTCCGATATCCCGGGAAGCCGCAGATGCAGCACCTTCGGATCGAGGTGCTCCAGATGCAGCAGGATGTGGTCGCGATGCGGCCCGCAGCCGCGCCCTTCGCGGATCTCGATCGCCATGGCGCGGGCCACCATGTCGCGCGCCGCCAGGTCTTTGGTGGTCGGCGCATAGCGTTCCATGAACCGCTCGCCCTCGCCGTTGGTCATATACCCGCCCTCGCCGCGGGCGCCTTCGGTGATCAGGCAGCCGGCGCCATAGATCCCGCTCGGATGAAACTGAACGAACTCCATGTCCTGCAACGGCAATCCGGCGCGCAACGCCATCGCATAGCCGTCGCCGGTGCAGATATGCGCCTGGGTGGTCGAGAAATAGACCCGGCCGCCGCCGCCGGTCGCCAACACGACGAGCGGCGCGTGAAACAGGTGCAGGGTCCCGTCATCGAGCCGCCATGCGACGACGCCGCGGCAGGCGCCGTCCTCCATCACCAGATCCAGCGCCAGATATTCGATAAAGAACTCGGCATTGTGTTTCAGGCTCTGCTGGTAGAGCGTGTGCAGCATCGCATGGCCGGTCCGGTCGGCGGCGGCGCAGGCCCGCTTGGCCATGTCCTTGCCCCAATGCACGGTATGGCCGCCAAACGGCCGCTGATAGATCAGCCCCTCCTCGGTGCGCGAGAACGGCATGCCGAGATGCTCGAGCTCGACGACGGCGTCCATCGCGTTGCGGCACATGTACTCGATCGCATCCTGGTCGCCGAGCCAGTCCGACCCTTTGACCGTGTCGTACATGTGCCAGCGCCAGTCGTCCTCGCCCATATTGCCGAGCGCCGCGCCGATGCCGCCCTGCGCCGCGACGGTGTGGCTGCGGGTCGGAAAGACCTTGCTGATGCAGGCGGTCTTGAGGCCCGCCGCGGTCATTCCGAGGGTCGCGCGCAACCCGGCGCCGCCGGCCCCGACAACGACGACATCGTAATTGTGCTGCTCGACCGGATATGCGTTGGTCATGACGCCCAGCCTTCGTGTTTTTCGAAATCTGGCGTGGACGATTAGGCCTTACAATCGGCTTTTGGCGTAGCCTAGGTTCGTCGAATCCGAAGGAACACCCCCGCAATGCGGTTCGATCTAAGCGATCTGCGGCTATTCTTGAGCGTGGTCGAGGCCGGCAGCATCACCCATGGTGCGGAGCGGGCCCATCTGGCCCTGGCGGCCGCGAGCACCCGCATTCGCAATATGGAGGCGGCGCTCGGCACCCCGTTGTTGCGCCGCGAACGCCAGGGCGTGCAGCCGACCCCCGCCGGCCGCACGCTCGCCCATCACGCGCGTCTGCTGCTTCAGCAGGCGGAGCGAATGCACGGCGAGCTTGCGCAATATGCCGAGGGCCTAAAGGGTCAGGTTCGGCTGATGTCCAATACCAACGCATTGACCGAGTTCCTGCCGGAGCCGCTCAGCGATTTTCTCGCCACCCATCCGCAAGTGAATATCGATCTCGAGGAGAGGCTCAGCGACGAGATCGTCGCGGCCGTCGCGGACGGCACTGCCGATATCGGGATCGTCGCCGCCACGGTGGAGGTGGCCGGTCTCGAAACCTTGCCGTTCCGCACCGACCGCTTTGTGCTGGTCGTCCCACCCAAGCACAAATTGGCGGGAACCGAGCGGATCGCGTTTGCCGAGGTGCTCGATTTCGACTTTGTCGGCCTCGACCGGGCGAGCGCCCTTCAGCGCTTTCTCGCCGAAAAGGCCGAACGGTCCGGCCGCCGCCTCAAGCTGCGGGTCCAGCTGCGCAGCTTCGACGCCGTGTGCCGGCTGGTGGAGTGCAATGTCGGTATCGGGGTCGTCCCGGCCACCACTGCCGAGCGGCATGCCAGGACGATGTCGATCCACCGGATCGAGCTGGCCGACGAATGGGCGCTCCGCAACCTGACGATCTGTATCCGCCGCGAAGCCGACCTGCCGATCTACGCCCGAGACCTCGTCCGCCATCTGGCCGCGCTGAGTTGACGGAGATGGCGCGGACAGCCCCCACTCGTGCGCCGCGCTGTCGAAAGACGCATATCGCGATTCTGGAAAATTCAGAAGGGGATAGCGTCGCCGGGGTCGGTGCTGCGACCGGTCGAACGGCGCGGCTGACTTACTCTTATAAATTATTAGATACCACGCATTGTATTGCGCGGATTTAAACGACTTCACGACGAGGCGAATTCTCTAAATCAGGAACTCGGTACCGCGTATCCGCTCAAGTAGCGGGCCTTTATGGTGCCGGTGCTAGTAGCGGCAGCGCACATTACAAATCCTCGGCGGGCTTGACAAGCGCCGAGCGGCGGATCGTAGTGATTAAGTTTGTCGAAAGGAGCCCTCATGTTCGTCAGGATATTTGTAACAACGGCTCTCGTCCTCCTCGGAATTTATGCGTTTTGGGACGACGCACTTGGGGGCGGGCATATCTTAAATCCTTGGGGAATTATGTGCTTACTATTCGCTGCTCTCGTTTGGTTTAGCTGGCAAACGATCCGTGAGGCCTTCATATCAGCCAAGGATAAATCGAATATTCCGATGGCGATACTGCCGATGAAATGGGGCGACACCGGCGCGGCCGTTAGCGAACCCCGACTTTCCACACCACATGCAACGCACAGTGCATCGACGCAGAAGTAACGCCGCGTGCACAAACGGGCGAATGTTTGCAACAGGGCACCGTTGTAGCGGCGCTCGTCTGAACCGTATCTGCCAAACCTGCGAAGCAGTAGACCGCTCGCAAATCGAGGTTGTTCGGTAAGCGGTCGGTGTCCTCTGCGTGGGCATTGATCAACGCCCCCTCAAATCTAGATGTTGTGTTTGTTGCGCGTTCCGGCCCGCGTGTATGTCAAAAGACGCATAATTCGAGATTCTGGAAAGTCACTGCACGACGCGTTTGAGCAGATAGAAGGCTTTCTCGCTCTGGTATTCGAGACGACATAGAATTTCAGCGTCGGATTTGTCGCTGAGTGGGTCGGCGTAAACGCGAAAGAACAGCGCGGGTAAGGGATGGTGGCCTTCGAGTTTCAGAACATGCCGCGCGGCGTCATTGATGTTTTGAAATTCGCCAAGCTCGGCCCATTGCCGGATTTTGTTGTCGCGCCCGCTGAGTTTCCACATGGCAACAGGTCTGCCAGTGGTTCACGTGGCTCTCAAAATCAGCGCATAATCTGCTTCTGGAAAATTAACGCCATTGCAGAATGGGTCAGGCAGGGAGGTCGACCGGAAATTTGCGCTAGAACGTCCAGCCTTCGGCTTCCATAAACTCGGCCAGAGACAAACATCTCACACCGAAGTGGGCGCATATGTTCGGTATCTTGACAGCATTGGGCTTCATAACTTCGACTGTTACAACTGTTCGATCTTCGCACGCGGCTCTGGCGATAACAAATGGGTCGGCCACCTTGCCGCCGCGTAGCAGCTTCTTCTGTTCGATGTTTTGCTGAAAGCGTGGAACAGCATAGATTTTCGCGACGAAGCGCCTTCCTCCGCTGTCGGCGTCGCAAAAAGCGCGCGGTTTTTCTTCGCCCATTCGAGCAGGCTTTCAATCGGGCCATCTTCGATCTCGCGGAAAACCTCGCGCGTCGATACAAGGCGGCCGTCGTGCAACAAGCTGGTCGAAACGCTGCCAGAGAGAGGGAAAGGTCTTGCGGTAGTAGTTGCGGAACAGGGCCGAAAGGGGCGAATTGTCAAAGACGTAGCTCATTGCACGCCTCTGACAAAATATTCTTCGAGCGTGCCGACATTCTTCGGCTTCATGTCAAGATATTCGCCGAGTTGCGCTTCGTCGATGCGGTTCTGATGGTATTGGCTGAAGGCGAGGGCGACATACTCGCGGCCGAGATACGCAAGCTTGCTCCAATACGGATCTCCGCCGCTGCTACCTTCTGCTTTTGGGCGGCCCATCGCCTTGCTGCGCGCCCGTAGTCGTCTTGCGTGATCAGCCCTCGGTCGAGGAATTTGCGGAAGATGAATTCGCGGCTGACGTGAAAGCTGCGGCGAGCAATTTCGGCTGTGCGCTCGGTTGCCTGTTGACCGGAAAAGGCCGCCTCGAAAGCCTTTTCCGGCACAAGAAATTGTGCCGCAAAGCGATTGCACAGCACCTCGATGTGCTGCGGCCGGTCGGGCAGACGTTCAATATATTGGTCGTCAAGCGGGTCGATGCCGCTGGTGTGAAACAGCAGATGCGCAAGCTCATGGAACAGCGTGAAAATCTGCCGCGTCTTCGCTGGGCTGTTATTGACATAGATGATCGGGAAAACGTCGTCGTAGAGACTGAAGCCCGAAAAGCTTTCCTCGCGAAAAGCATCTTTGAAAACAAAGATGCCGACACGGTAAAGAGCATCTCGCCACTGTTTCAACGCATCCTCGGCGGTCGCGCCATGCGGACTGCTGCTCGAGCGACACGCCAAGATAGCTGCGCACACGTGCGGCCATGGTGTCGACTGACATTCGCGCGGTGAACTCCACTTCGCGCGTGATCAGGCGTTCGGCCGGATTGCGCCCTTGGCAAAGTTCGTATAGGCCAAGCTGAAACGCCTTTGCCTTCCTGAGCAATTATTGGATGCGGCGCGGAAGCTGCTCGAACTCGGTATCGGGCAGGGTGCGGAAGGTTTCCCCAATCGGCGGCACGTCGGGCGGCTGCGGGAAAAAGAACACCGCAATCGGGAACGGAATGCTTCGGCCATGGATTCGAGTTGTGGATAGCTCGGCAGTGCCTCGCCCACTTCCCATGCCGCGATCTTCGGGAATTTTCTTGTCGCTTCCTCGTCGCTAAACCCGGCGCGTTTGCGCGCCCAAGCGATGATTTGCGGGTTAACGGGGATTTCTTCACCTCTAGCCATGCGGCGCTCCAGCGGCGGGCAGGCGGGAAATAGTACTGTGACTGACGTTGTAGCTGCGGGCAATCTCGCGCACCGGTTCACCGTCGCGGTCGCGGCGGCAAATCGCTTCGCGTTTTTGATGATCGGTCAATTTTGGTTTTCGTCCAAGCTTTACGCCACGCGCTTTAGCCCGCTCCCTTCCCTCACTGGTGCGGCTGCGGATTAGATCGCGCTCGAACTCGGCCAGCCCGCCGAGCACGGTAAGCATAAGACGTCCATGCGCCGTCGTGGTGTCCGCCCATGCATCGCCGAGTGAGCGGAAACCTGCTTTCTTGGCGGTGATCGCGGCGAGGGTGTTCAACAGATCGCGAGTTGATCGGGCGAGGCGGTCGAGCCTAGTCACCATCAGCACGTCGCCGGGGCCAAGGGCGGCCAGCAAACGGCGAAGCTGTGCGCGGTCGGTCTTGGCACCGCTCGCCACTTCACGGAACACTTTCCCGGCACCGGCGGCGCGAAGCTGGCGCACCTGCGCGTCAACACTTTGGCCGTCAGTCGATACACGAGCGTAGCCGAACTGTGTGCCGTGATCGGCTGTAAGTGCGGCGGCAGCCGTCCTTTTGCCAGAGCCGCCCATGACGCTGCCCGTGATGGTTTTCATGGAAAGATTCTGCACCAGAATTGTGCAACAGAGAAGCGCAATCGGTTCAACGCTCTAGTTTTGGTGCATAATTCTTGCGCCATGCAACTGCACAACGTCGCGCCATTGCAGATAATATTGGCTTAGATCCTCGCGGGTCGGAGCCGTTCGCAGAGACCGGGCGGCAGAATGGCGCGAAGTTGCCCTATCCGGGGACACGTCTTTGCTTTACAGAGCGTCGGGCCACGACGGCCGGGGACGAACGCATGGTTATGACACGCACTCCGCTCGCGCGCTTCGCTCTTTCCGCGCTGCTCGGCGCGGCGCTCACCGGCGGCGGGCCCCGCTTGGCGCACGCGGCCGAGACGATCAGCGAACAGGATGCCCATGCCATCGGCGTGCAGGCTTACCTGTATTTCTACTCGCTGGTCACAATGGACCTCACGCGAAAGCAGCTGACCAACGTCGTCAAGGCCGGCGGCGGCATCTACGCGCCGATGAACACGTTCGCCAACATCCCGGAATACCCGACGGCGGACATGAAGGTCGTGGTCCGGCCGAACTTCGACACGCTCTATTCCAGCGCCTGGCTGGACCTGACCAAGGAGCCGATGATCGTATCCGTGCCCGATACGCATGGGCGCTATTACCTGCTGCCGATGCTCGACATGTGGACCGACGTTTTCGCCTCGCCGGGCTGGCGCACGACCGGAACCCAGGCCGGCGATTATGCCGTGATGCCGCCGGGCTGGAGCGGCTCGCTGCCGGCGGGCGTCGTTCGCATCGACGCGCCCACGCCCTATGTCTGGATCATCGGCCGCACCAAGACCGACGGGCCGGCCGACTACGACGCCGTGCACAAGATCCAGGCCGGCTTCAAGATCACGCCGCTGTCGAGCTGGGGCAAGGCCGCCGAGCCGGTGGTCGGCGCCGTCGATCCCGGCATCGACATGAAGACGCCGCCGAAGATCGCGGTCGACACGATGCCGGCCGGCAAGTTCTTCGCCTACGCCGCCGAAATCCTCAAGTTGCAGCCGCCGCACATCACCGACCAGCCGATCCTCGCCCAGATGCAGCGGATCGGGATCGAGCGCGGCAAGAGCTTCGATATCGACAAGGTCGATCCGGCGATCAAGGCCGGGCTGGAGACCGCGCCCGAGGACGCCCTGAAGCTTGATGGCGTGGAAGGTGACCAGCCTCGCGCGCGTCGTGAACGGCTGGTCGATGAACACCGACACGATGGGCGTCTACGGCAATTATTACCTGAAGCGCGCGATCGTCACCCAGTTTGGTCTCGGCGCGAACCTGCCGGAGGACGCGATCTATCCGATCAACCTCGCGGACGACACCGGCAAGCCGCTGGATGGCGGCAGCGACTATGTCCTCCATT
Source organism: uncultured Alphaproteobacteria bacterium (assembly GCA_963836845.1). GTDB lineage: Bacteria > Pseudomonadota > Alphaproteobacteria > ATCC43930 > CGMCC-115725 > AP-15. Next base: position 209,980 of record CAWILK010000010.1, read on the forward strand.
TCGACAAGGGCGCGACGCCGCCGGTGAACGCCTTCTGGTCGGTCACGCTCTATGACGCTCAGGGCTACCAGGTGGCGAACAGCCTCAACCGGTTCGCCGTCAGCAGCTGGATGCCGTTCAAATACAACCCGGACGGCTCGCTCGACCTCTACTTCCAGAACGCCAGCCCCGGCGCCGACAAGGAAGCGAACTGGCTGCCCGCGCCGAAAGGGCCGTTCAACCTCACGATGCGGCTCTATGCGCCGAAGAGCGATGCGCTGACCGGCAAGTGGAACCCGCCGCCGGTGATGAAGGCAGGCCGCAGCCGACACTGTTGCCGGCGCAATAACCGTTGTCTCCTGGTTCTTGGTACGGCTCCAAGACGCGCGCACTGCCGTAATATGACGTCATACCCGCGAAAGCGCAGGGCTGGCCGGGGCAAGTTGGCGCTAGCACTTTCGCCGCGAAACGTGTACGAGGACCGCTCTCCTCTCCGCCGGCCGGGGAGAGGGAGGGTGAGCGACTGTCTGATCTGTCAAGCGGGATTAGGAAAATTGCATCGGACATCGCGAGCTTTGGCGTTGAGGCGGACGAGAAGTTTGCGGGCGAGCGCGACGCGGATGACCTTTTTGGGCTTTCCGGCGTGGGTCAAGCGGGCATGGCAGTCGGTGAAGTCGGAATTGTATCGGCGCACCAGGTCGGCGACGACAAAGAGGATCGAGCGGATGGCGCTGCGGCCGCCGCGCACCGGGCGTTTGCCGTTGAGCTTGCCGCTGTCGCGGGCGATTGGGGCGAGGCCGGCGAGCTTGGCGGCGGCTTTGTTCGACAGGGTGCCGATTTCGGGCAGCTCGGCGAAGAGGCAGGCGACGGTTCGATCGGCCACACCTTTGATGGTGCGGAAGCTGGCATCGAGCTGTTGCCACAGCGGATCGCTGTCGATCAGCTGGGCGATCTGCCCTTCAAGGCTGCGGATTTGCTTCCTGAGGAGTTGCAGGAGCTCATCGAACGAGTGGCGCACCTCGGGGTCGGTCACCAGACGGCGCTGGTTGAGTTGGGCGGTGCGCAACTCGGTGAGTTGGCGCAACCGGGTGACCAGCGCGGTGAGCCGCTGCTGGGCGTCCGAAGCCGGGGGTTGCGGCGCGATGTGTTTGACTTCGGCAAACCAGGCGATGACCCCGGTATCGATGCGATCGGTCTTCTCGAGAATGCCCATCGCCTCGGCAAAGCGGCGCACCGCCCGCGGGTTGACGATGGCCGCCGGCACGCCCGCGGCCCACAGCAGGCCACAGGGCAGCCTCTCATACCCGCCGGTCGCCTCCATCGCAACGAAGGCGACTTGGTGTTCCTTGCAGAAGGCGGCCAACCCGGCAATCCCGGCGGCGCTGCGTTCGAAGCTCTTGACCGGCCCGTCGCGGCCGAGCCGGGCTTCCAGCGTGGTCGAGCTGACATCAACTCCACAAATGAGGTTCGTCACGGTAACCTGCCTTGTCCATGCGATCGACAATCGAGCGACTGTTCGGTCGTGCGTGACACTGCGGCAGGCGGTCCCAAGGCTCACCCGCGGTTGTTGCCTGAGGGGGCACGGGCGTCGCCCGCCGCGCACGGGGTCCGGTGGCCACCGGACCCCGTGCCGCACCGCTCTCATCACAACCCGGCGCCAAATTCCAGATACAAGGGGGGCCGACGGACGGATTTGCGATGCCGCCCACCTCACCTTCCCAGAGCCGCTGTCGCGCCTGGGCCCCTCCCCTCTCCCGCCCTGAAGGGCGGAGAGGGGCTTTTCCTCGAAACTCATCCCGCCGAATTCTGCGCTTTCGGTTGAGCTGGCGGCGATGCTGCAACCGAATTCGATTTCCCCGGACAGCCTTGCGCGAAAGCGGGTACCCAGGGGCAACAATGGATTGAGCTTGTGGCCCTGGACCCCGGCTTGCGCGGGGCGACGAAGCAGGTGGGACGGAAATCACTTGTTTGAATTGCACCACTAGCTGCGGTTTTCAAAATCTTGTGTCTCCGCCGCTAGCGAGTAACTCCATCAAAACCGCATAACCCGCATTCTCGAGTTCCAGACAGACCGGGTTTATTTACGAACGCGAGTGCCCGGCCGTTCATCGGATTGAGGAGCATGGGTGATCTTCGGCGATCCGCAAAATTGGCTAATTCTCGATGCATACTCTTCCCTCGCTGCGGCTTTGGAGCGGATCGAACTGCATGGAGGGTGGCGCGGATGGGGATTAAGCGAAGGGCGCCGGGCCGAGCAGTGGGCTTTGGCACCCACGCCTCCTCGTCGTCATGCCCGCGGAAGCGCGCGTGAAAGAATTGAAATTGGTCTGGAGAACTGCCGTGTGTCCTCGAGACAGCCGCCCTCGGCTTCCTCAGGATGAGGTTTTTCTCAACGCTATCAAAGAAGTACCTCATCCTGAGGTGCCTCGCGAAGCGAGGCCTCGAAGGACGCACGACTGCAATGCAGCCAATTTCTTCACACGCTCGAAAGCGGGCATCCAGAGCGACAGATGAAGCGCTGCAGCCCCCTGTTCAAAGTCAGGGGCAGGACCTGGACCCCCGCTTTCGGAGGGCGTCGGGGAAAGTGGGCTACAGTTTCGCGGCGAAATGGGCTCTCGAGGACCCGCTGTTCTCTCCTCTCCCCGCAGGCCGGGGGGAGAGGGCCAGGGTGAGAGGGGCCGAGGGACGGATTTGCGGCGCCGCCCACCTCACCTTCCCAGGCCGCTGTCGCGCCTGGGCCCCTCCCTCCCCGCCTGAAGGGCGGAGAGGGGCTTTTCCTCGAAACCCATCCCGCCGAATTCTGCGCTTTCGGTTGAGCTGGCGGCGATGCTGCAACCGAATTCGATTCCCCGGGCAGCCCTGCGCGAAAGCGGGGGTGACGAGAAAGATCCGCGGTGGTGATCGAGCGTGTGTCCGAGGCCCTGGTTTCGCCCGCGCGGTCAACTCCCTTCTTGTCGGAATTTCAACTTGAAGAAGAGTTTAGCTGCTGATTCGCTGCAGATATGCAGTCGATTAACTACTGGATCAATTTTTGATTGCAGTCTTCGGCGCCAAAGAGAGGGCGTCGACAGCGATTTCGGGCCGCTGCACTCGAGGAGCGGATCTATCGTAGGTGGCCGGCTACTCGGCGGGGCCGGATTGGAGCTGGATGTAGTTTTCGATCCCGATCTTGGGGATCAGGTCGAGCTGGGTTTCGATGAAGTCGACATGGTCTTCTTCGGCCTCGAGGATTTCGCTGAACAGGTCGCGGGTGACGAAATCGCGCACGCTCTCGCAATGCGCGATCCCTTCGCGCAGCGCCGGCATCGCCTGTTGCTCGAGGCGAAGGTCGCACTCCAGGATTTCCTGCACGGTCTCGCCGATCAGCAATTTGTCGAGGTCTTGCAGGTTCGGCAGCCCGTCGAGAAACAATATTCGTTCGATCAGTCTGTCGGCATGCTTCATCTCGTCGACGGATTCTTCGTACTCGTATTTGCCGAGCTTGGTCACGCCCCAATGGCGCAACATTCGCGCATGCAGGAAATATTGATTGATTGCGGTGAGCTCGTTCTTCAAAACGGCGTTCAAGTGCTGCAAGACTGTCGCATCGCCGCGCACGATCACCTCCCCGAGGCGGGCAGCCTCGACACCCTAGCTGGGCGCATCACCGCGCGGCGCAAGATCTTCCGCGGCTCTTATCCCGCGGCCGCCGCCATGCCGTGCTGCTGCTGGATTTCCGCGGTGCGGCGCAGCAGCTGGCGAACGAAGGGGACGCATTTGCCGCATTGCGGTTTGGCGCCGAGGGCGCGATAAACCATCGATACCGTGCGATCCTCGCCATCGGCGTGGGCGTGAAAGTCTCGGTCGGTGATCCCGTTGCAGAGACATACGTACATACACGCCCCGCTCCAAAATTGATGCTGCTCATATACCCAGCCATGCGAGCAATTCGCAATATCAACCACGCCTCCGGCGACGCAGCGCGTCGAACTGCCGCAGCGCCGGCGGGCGGCGCCGCCTTCGCCCGGCATCACGAATTTGTCCAAATCGAACTGTACGCCGCCTCCGAGCAGCCTCGGCATCAACGTGCGTCAATCACCCATTTTCCCAAACGCTTCGACCCGAGCGGCGGGCGAATTGCCGAGGCGGCAGCGCGGCTTCACCCTGCTCGAGCTGCTGGTGGTCCTCGCCATCCTCGGGCTGCTGATCGGCCTCGTGGCGCCCGCCGCCCTGCGGCAGCTCGGCTCCGCCAAGGAGAAGATCGCGCGTCAATCGATCGAGCGGCTCGCCGGGGTGCTCGACATCTACAAGCTCGATGTGGGGGTGTACCCGACGAGCGAGCAGGGCCTCCAGGCGTTGATCGCGCGCCCGTCGGGGGTGGCTCGCTGGAACGGGCCTTACCTCAAGGGAGAAAAGCTGCCCGAAGACCCGTGGGGCCGGCCCTTCATCTACCGCAGCCCGAGCCAGCGCCCCGGGCACGAATACGATCTGCTGTCGCTCGGCCCGAGCGGCCAGCCCGGCGGCACCGGCGATACGGCGGCGATCGTCAACGAGTGAGCGGCGCCCCGGGGGCCGCAGCAGGCGTATCCGAATACGGGCCACTGCCCCAAGCGAGCACGGCGTAGCCCTGCGGCAGGCTGGGCCCGGTGCGGATTATCGCAGTCCTGACGACCCGGGCGTTGCCTGGCCCGGACGCAATTGCCGTCATCCGGACGGTCAGCGCATCGGGCGGGGTCTGATTGGTGCCGGCGGACACGGCGCCGGTTTGCGGCAATAAGGCGAGCGCGGCGAGCACGACCGGGTCGAGGGTCGCCGGGCTCGGCTCGGGCGGCCCGAACAGGGTCAGATGAGGGCGGATCGCGGCGAGCACCGCCGGGGTCATGCCGAGCACCCGGTCGAGCTCATCGAGGGTTTCCAGAGGGCCGCCGGGCGGCCCGTAATCGAGGCCTGCCGCCCGGTACTCCGCGACCAATGTATTCTGCGGCCGCGAGACGGCCGCCGAGCCGACCCAGTCGCCGATCGCGGCCGCCAAACGGCGTGCAGTCTCCGCATCGCTGCCGCTGACGCGCAGCAGCGCCTCGAGAAGGGCCGGTGAGGCCGAGCTCGGATTGATCCGCCACCCTTCGTCCTCCAGCCGCAGCGCCACCTCGCTATTGCCGATCGCGAGACGGCGCGCGCTCCCGTCGACTGCCCAACGCGCTTCGGGCCGCGGATCCGAGAGGTTGAAGATCGCCTCGAAGATCGCCCCGTCGGCGGCCGCCTGGGCGACCGAATTGGAGACGAGATTGCCGGCGATGCGGATCTCCGTACGCCCGCTCGCCGTCAGCTGCGCGACGATGAAGGCGATCAGCACGAGCGTCCACAGCACGATGATCAAGGCAAAGCCGCCATGGCCGCGGAGGTCCGGCCGCGATGGCGAAGACCGGTGCGTCACCGGCTACAGACCGTTCGGGTTGGCCAGGCCGGGGTGGCCTCTGCGCTGCAGCTGTTGCGGGATCAGCCCGGCATTGATCAGCTGGCTGCGGAGATCCTCGGTCAATGCCCGCGCATCGCGCTGATCGTGCACGACATGCGGGGTGATCAGGACCAGCAGCTCGGTGCGGCTGCGCGTGTTCGCCTGGGTCGAAAAGAACGTTCCGAGAAACGGAATGTCCTTGAGAAACGGGACGCCGCTGTTCTCTTCGGTAGAGGTGTCGCGGATCAGGCCCGCCATGCCGACCGTCTGGCCGTCTTGCACCGCCACCCGAGTGCGGACCACGCGGTCGCTAAAGGTCGGCGAGCCGACCGCCGTGTTCGGCGCCGGCGGTGCTACGTCGCTGACCTCCTGGGCGATGTCGAGGGTGACGAGGCCGCCCGAATTGACCCGCGGCGTCACCTGCATGATCACGCCCGTGGCATGGTAGTCGATGCTGTTGACGATCGGCGCCCCTGCCGCGAGTGTGCTCGTCGCGGTACCGGTCAGAACCGGCACTTGCTGGCCGACCTGCAAACGCGCCGGCTCATTGTCCAAGACCAGGAGCTGCGGCGCCGACAACACCCTGACCTTGGTGATGTCGGCGAGCGCCTTCAAAATAAAGTTCGGAGCTTTGCTCAGCGCGAAGCCGGGGAAGTTCTCGGGAAACACCGGCTGCGATCCGAGCGTCTCCGCGACATGGGCTATCCTGAAGAAGAACTGCGTGCCGTATTGCAGCTGGTCGTTCAGGGTCACCTCGGCAATGGTCGCCTCGATCATAACCTGGAGCGGGATGATGTCGATCTTGCGCAGCATCCCCTCGATAACCGCGTACTCGCTCGGCGTCGCATAGATCAGCAGCGCATTGTTGCGCCGGTTGGCGATGATCCGGATGCGGTTCTCGGCCGCCCCGCCCGCCCCGGTTTCGGCCGATAAGGGCTCGGTGGCCGGGGGAGGGGCCTCGGCGGCGGACGGCACCGCTGCCGGAATCCCCGCACCCAGTCCTGCTGCACCGCCTCCAATTCCCGCCCCGCCTGCCGCTCCGCCGAGGCCGCCGGTTAGCCCGGCGCCACGGGCGGCTCCCGCGGCTCCACCCAACCCGGTCGGGCCGCCGCCCGGGCCGGCTCCCGGAGCTATCGACAATTGCTCGGCCCCCGGCGCAGTGCCGCCGGGCAGGGCCGCCGTCGGGGAGAGGTTGCGCGGCGTGAATGCCCGCTGAAGCAGGTTTTCGAGATCCGCGCTCTGCCCATTCTGCACGTAGTAGACGTGCCAGGTGCGCGCCGTCGCATCCTCGACCTGGTTGGTGAGCCGGAAGAAGCGTTTGGCCGCCTCGATGTAGCGAGGTTGGGACGAAACCACGAGAACCGCGTTGACCCGTTCCATCGGAATGACGCGAACGACCCCGCCCAGCGCGCCCTCGCCTTGCGTCTGCATCACGCGTTCGAGCTCGCTCGCGCGCTTTGCCGCATCACCGTCGTTCACCGGGAACAGGGCATAGCTTTGACCCGCCAGGATGTCGATGTCGAAAGCGCGGACGAGGCCGATCAAGGTCGCGCGAACGGCGGCATCGCCGGTGATGATAAGGGCATTGCGTCCGGGATCGGCGCTGATCTTGCCGCCCTCGGCGACATAGGGCTCGAGCACCTTGGCGAGATCCCTGGCCGATGCATAGCGTAACGGGACAATTTGGGTGCCGGCCCCGACGGCGTTGGCGCCGGAGACCAGGTTGCGGGTGGCGCCCGCAGCCAGCGGAACCACGGCGTACACCCCGTTCCTGTCGACCAATGTCGCGCCGTTCTCGTTGAGGAGCGTTTCCAGCGTCGGCAGCAAAGCACTGCGCGGCAACGGCGTCCCGGTCTCGATCGAGCCGGTGCCGCGGACGTTAGGATCGATCGTGTAGTTCAAGTTCAGCATCGTGCCGAGGATCGTGCGGGCGATCTCGCGAATGTCGGTGTCCACGAAATTGAGCGTCACATCGCCCGCCTGGCCCGTTGTCGTCATTGCGGAAGGCGGTGGTCCGATCACGGAGGGCTGAGGCGCACCCCGTTGTGCAGCACCCCGTTGCTCAAAGGCCCGTTGCCGGCTGCGGTCGGTTGCAATCGATCCACTGACCCGGGGCTCTGCCGGCTGCAACGTGCTGGGCTGCTCCAACGGCTCCAAACCCGGCGGCGACGGCAGTTGGCACGCGGAAATCAAAATCGAGGTGACGGTCAGCGCGAGCCCAACGTTTCGCACGGCTGCTTTCATCGCTGCTGCCGCAGACGCGCGGGCCGAGCCACGCCAGGAACGTTGAGGTTCGGCTGTCCGGCGGCAATCGCCGCAGGGGGAATGGGCGGACGCCCCGGAACCGGCCCCTGTGCGGTGGGGAGTCGCGCGCCGGGCGGGCCGGCAACGGCCGGCGGCGGCGGTCCCGCAGGCGGCGCGAGGTTCGGGTCCATTTTGGGCTGCAGCGTCTTGCTGCCGCCTGGCCCGCTCAGGGACACCTCGCGGGCCGAGATGCTCTCGATGCGCCAGCCGCTCACGGCATCTCCCTCAGCGACCTTCAGCGGCTTTTCGCCGTTGACGGCGAAAATCGCGAGGCGGCGCCCGGGCTCGGTGACTATCCCTGTCAGCCTGGTATCTGCGAGATCATTGTCGGCCGAGGCTCCTGCGGACGCGTTCTGCGGCGGGCGGCGCGTGCTGCTGAACAGCGGCCGAGCGAGGATCGTCGCTACCAGGTCGTCGAGCTTTGGGATCTGCTGACGGCGCATTGCCGGCGCTGGCTCGTGCCGACGCGCAATCTCTACCGCCTGGGAGGTGTCCTCGCCGCCGGCATCGAGCTCGAGAAAAAGGATCGCGCCGAACAGCACGCACCCGCCAGTCAGCAAAAACAAGAGGAGGCGCGGCATCATGGCTTGGTGGCGACCGCCTTCTCGCCGTCGCGGTAGCCATAAACATCGAGCCCCGCATCGAGGCCCGTGGCCGCCGGCGTGCCGGGCCGCCGCAGCACGCCATGGATGTGCAAATTGTCGATCACCAATGGCGGCGTTGCCGCTTCGAGCTTTGCCAGAAACCTGACCAGGGTCTCGTATGGCCCGCTGAGGACGTAGCGCAATCCGATTCGGCGATAACCGGACCGCGCCTCGGCGGGAAGGCTCTCCGTGCTCCCGATCGTGGCGCCGACGGAAGCGGCGAGCTCCTCGATCCGGCTTTGCAAGGCGGCAGCAGCAATGGCATCGCTGGCGCCCTCCAAGGTGATTTTCCGGGAGCCCGCCGCGGCGCGCAACTGCTCCACCTGAGCCCGCAGGTCCGGCAGCTCGTCCGCAGCCGCCCGCAAACGGGGCAGCAGCAAGCGTCTGTTGTCGAGCACCGCAGCGCGCGCCGAATAGAGATCGAGAAGCGGCGAGACCACGAGGAGATAGACGCCCCCGAGCGCGATGAGCGCGAGGCTGGCAGCCAGAAGCCGGCCACGCCGGCCGCTCGGCAAAGTTGCGGGCAAGGCTACGGCGAGACCTCCGCGTTAATCGTGAAAAGCTCAGTTTTGAGAGCCTCGAGCCGGGTCACCGGAGCTGAAAAGCCGGGATTTCGGAACTCACCGTCGGCAGCAAGCGCGCCGATCAGGCGGGCGGCGCCGGCGGATCTGCCGCTCAAGGTCAGCTTCCGCTGCCGCAGCTCCATCTCGGTCAGATAGGTGTCGTCCGGGAGGATACGGGTCGCGGCCGCCAACACCGCGAGCGGCCTTCCGGCTTTTTCACGCTCGCTTTCGATAAAGCCGGCACTGCCAGACAAGCGCTCGATCTCTCGGCGCAGCCCGTCTGCCTCGGCGGCAGCAGCGCGGCCGGCAACAACCTCGCGTTGAAGCGACCCGAGGGCGATTTCCTGGCGAACAAACGGAGCAGCCACCGCCGCAACTGCGAGGGCGGCGCAGCACGCCGCGACCGGCCAAAGCAGGCGAGCCGAGGCGTGGTGCACGCGGCCGCCGTTTGCGGTCAGCGGCAAGGACACGCCTTTGTCCGGCCCGTCGGAGATTTCCACCCTGCCGGGCCGGATTTCCATCTGGGCAAGCTTGGTCAGCAACGGATCGAGGTTCGCCTTCGGAACCAGCAACAGGCGCACCGCCAATCGCCCGTTCTGCCGGTCGACCGCCGCTATCCGATGGGTCCAGTACAGCTCCTCAGCGGTGAACGGGGTCTCCCGATCCATCTCGAAAACGAGGGCCTGATCGAGCTCACGCTCGGCAGCGAGCGGCAACGTCAAGGTTTTTGCCAGAACATCGGAATTGCCAAGCCGAAGCACGCTGGGCCGTCCCGGCATACGGGGCAACTGCGTGGGGCTGACTGCATCGATGGCAAACCGGCCGATCGGCGCCTCTTTTCCATTGCGGCGCAAATCGATCGACAGGGCTTCAGCTCCGTGACCCAACGGCCCGATCGGAGTGATTACCAGCGCATCCCCAGCATTGAAAGCCGACCTTCGCAAGTCCTGCGGCAGCAGATCCGCCAGCTGTCCGAGCCACCAACTAAAGAACCCGCGCACCATGATCCGAGACCAAGCCGATGCAAATTAGCCTGGACCCCTCCAGGACATGACGAGGCCGTGGAGCATTCAGAAAGCCCCCGGCCCGTCAACGTATTATCATATAACAGACGGCTCGAATGTGGCTCGACCGAGACGAGAATCGCCTCATTATTATGGATCAGCCGCGGCATAGCGGAAGCGTCTTCGGCCAGGGCGGGGCACGCGCGGGCCGCGATAGCGCGAATCGCCGCTCGACATCAGGGTTGCGTAGCGGCGATCAGGTCAGGAAAGCGGCGGCGGTCTTCTCCGGCGAGGGCGAGACGGACGCGGATGAGCTCGGGCGCCGGCAAGCCCTCCCACTGCGCCTGCCAGCCCGGCGATTGGTCTGGGGAAGAGGCCCCCCAATAGGCGAGATCGAGGCGCTCCACTTGGCGAACCAGCTCGGTTTCGACCGGTTCGGGCGGCGGCGCCGCCGACAGCTCGTGACGGCGCGGAGTCCAGCGCAGCACCAGCCGCCCTTGATCGAGCTCGATGGTAACGTTGGCATGGCGCGTGGTGCCAAACCCAGTCGGCAGATCGCCGACAAAGCTCAAAGTAGTGACGGTGCCCTTGAACTCCCCCTGGCCCTCGCCACCGGTCAAAAGAGCAGCAGAGGGTTGGAGGACAATTCCGCTCAGCAATGTGCGCAGGATCCGGGCTGCTGAGTTCGAGCTCGGCGGTTTCGCCGACACGCCGGGTCTGCGCCTCCCAGAGTGTGAGCCCGGTACGCACCCCCTGCGCGAGCCCGACCACCAGGAACCCGAGCACTACGACCACCACCAGCGTTTCCAGCAAAGTGAACCCGGACTGCCGATAAAGCTTGGGTCGGCTTGCCGGCTGCACCCTCATCCCCCGCTCGCAGCCGTGCCGAGGCGCAATGTCCTCAAAGTGACCGATCGCTCACCGGCACGGCCCGGCCATGCGATCCCAACCTCGACATCGAACAGTGTGGCAGTAGCGGAGGAAATTCCGTCTTGTCCCGGAACCTGCCGCCTGGCGACCGGCCGCACACGCAGCGTCCAGCGATACCCGCCGCCGTCATCGCCGGTGAATTCACCCTCCGTCAGAGCAGCATTCCTCCCGACCGCCGCGAGGTGCGACTGGGCGCGCTGGACGGCTTCCTCGGCGCGGGCCGCCGTGTCGACGGCAAATAACCCACCTGTTCCGGCGCGAAACAGGCCCACCAGCGCCAGCCCGGCGATGGCCAGCGCCACAACGATCTCTAGCAGGGTAAAGCCGTTGCTTCGACCCACGCGCTCAGCGGGCATCCGCAACGCTGACCCTCCCGGTCAGCCAATCGACCCCGACGGCGATTTTCCGCTGCCCGCTCGCGAGCAGAATCCTGCCGCCGGTGGAGCTGCCGTCGGGGTTGAAGCGAATATCGCCCGCGCCGGGGCCCCGCGCCTCGCCGGCGATCGTCAGCAGCTCGACCGTCAGGTTCGCGGGCAGGGGCCGGTCGATTCCCTGCTCGATGCGCCAACGATGGCCAATGACGTCGAGGCCGAACGCAACCGAACGGTTGCGCAGGATCGCCTCGGACCGCGCCAAGCGCAATCCGGCAGCGAGCTGGGTCGCGGTCCCCTTCAGGCCAAGCCCGCTGCTCCACGGCGGCTTGAAGCCGGCGACGAGCACGAGCGCCAAACCGACGATGGCGAGCGTCACGATGACTTCGATCAGGGTGAATCCCCCGACGCGTTTGGAGCGCCTCCGGTCCTCCTTAAACCGCGAGATCATTGAGGCTCAGCATTGCCGTCAGCAGGGCGCTGACGATCCCGGCGACGGCAAGACCCATTGCGATCGTGATCAGCGGCACCGTGAGCGCGACCAGGCGCTGCATCATGAGCCGCGCTTGCTCGTCATGAATATCGGCGGCTTTGAGAGCCATCGACGAAAGCTGCGCCGCCTCCTCCCCGAGCTGCAGGAGGTGGATCGTTCGTGGCGGAAACACGCCGGAGGCCGCCAGAGGCCGAGCGAGGCCTGCGCCCCCCTTTGCGCCGGCCGCAGCGGCCTCGATTGCCGCCCCTGCGGCGAGGTTGCCGAGCGCGTCCTTGGCGATGCCGAGCGCCGGGATCAGTGGCACGCCGTTCTGCAAGAGACTGCCCAGCGTGCGCGTCAGCCGGGCCGCCAATGTCTCGCGCATCAGCGCCCCGGCGACCGGCAGGCGCAGCAGGAGGCGGTCAAACCTAAGCCGGTAGGCGGGGCGAGCGAGCAGTTGTCGGGCGGCCAAGCCGCTTGCCAAGACCGCCAGCAGCAGCCACGGTGTCGCGGCGCCGACCAAGGCCCCCACGGTCATCAACGCGCGGGTCGCAGCCGGCAGCTCGGCGCCGGCCTGCTCGAAGATCGGCGTGAACTGCGGGAGCACATAATCGAGCAGCAGCACGACCGAGCCGATCGCGGCGGCGATCAGCAGGGCCGGGTAGATCAACGCCGAGCGCAAATTCGCGCTGAGGCTTCGTTCGCGCTCGAGCAAGGTGGCGAGGCGATCGAGCGTCGCCGGCAGGGTGCCGCCCGCCTCGCCCGCCCGAACCAGGCCGACATAGAGCTTGGAAAAGCTGCGAGGCTCGCCACTCAGCGCGGCGCCGAGCGAGCTTCCGGAACGCACCTTGTCGCGCACCGCGCCGAGGATCGTGCGGGCGCCGAGGTTCCGGGTATTCTCGACGACAAAGCGCAGGGCACGGTCGAGATCCTGCCCCGCCGCCAGCATGATCGCCAGCTCCCTGGTAACCTCCCCGAGCGCCGCCTTATCGAGGCGGCGGCCCCGACCGAGCTCGATCTGCAGCAGGTCGGTCCAGCCCCGCCGACCGTCGGCCGGGTCGGCGCTCAGCACGATCTGCCCCTGGCGCTGCAGCCGCTCGACGACGACCGCCCGGTCGGTCGCCTCCATCACGCCCCGAACGACATCGCCGCCGGGATTTACCGCCGACCATCGAAAGGACGGCATCCGGCGCCTTAGGCTTCGCTGCGGATGCAGCGCACGACTTCCTCGATCGTCGTGTCGCCTTCGATGACGGCGAGCAGCCCACTGTCGAAGATCGGCCGCATTCCCTGCTCGACCGCGGTCCGCTCGATGGCAGCGTCGTCGGCGCCATCGAAGATCAGGCGATCGATCGGCCTGGTTCGGCACCAGCAGTTCAGCGATCGCCCGGCGGCCGCGAAACCCGGTCCCGCGGCATTCGGGGCAGCCCTCTCGGATGGAACAGCGTGATCTCCCAGCGTCGGCTGCCAGCCGATCGAGGCCGAACCGTTCGATCAGCGCCGCCGGGGCCGGGTCGGCGGTCTTGCACACCGGGCACAGCCGCCGCACCAGCCGCTGCGCCAGCACCGCCTTCAGCGTGGCCGTCATCAGATAATCTTCGAGCCCCATGTCGCGCAGCCGCGTCATCGTCGCGGCCGCCGAGTTGGTGTGCAGCGTCGACAGCACGAGATGGCCGGTCAGCGCCGCCTGCACCGCGATCTGCGCGGTTTCCAGATCGCGGATTTCGCCGATCATGATGACGTCGGGATCCTGCCGCAGGATCGAGCGCAACAGGCTCGCGAAATTGAGCCCGATCTGCGGCTTCACCTGGATCTGGTTGATGCCGGTCAGCTGGTATTCGATCGGGTCTTCGACGGTGACGATCGTTGCGGGCGACCGTATTCAGCTTGAAGAGGCCCGGTGTAGAGCGTCGTGGTCTTGCCGCTGCCGGTCGGGCCGGTGACCAGCACCATGCCGTTCGGCAGCTCGAGCGCGCGTTCGACGCCTGCCCGGATATCCGGCGGCAGGCCGAGCTTGGCATAATCGAACTCGACCGCGGTGCGGTCGAGCACGCGCAGCACGACTGTCTCGCCGTGCAGCGAGGGGATCGTCGAGACCCGGAAATCGATCTCGTGGCCGCGCACCGTCAGCTTGATGCGGCCGTCCTGCGGCAGCCGACGCTCGGCGATGTCGAGCCGCGCCATGATCTTGATGCGCGAGATGATCGCGGCCTGCAGGCGCGCCGGCGGCGGCTCGACCTCGTGCAGCACGCCGTCATAGCGGTAGCGCACGCGCAGCCGGTCGGGGAACGGCTCGAGATGGATATCCGAGGCGTGGGTCTCCACCGCGCGCGCAATCAGCTGGTTGACGAGGCGGATGACCGGCGCCTCGCTGGCGAGATCCTTCAGCCGCTCCGCGTCTTCTTCCGCCGGTTCGGCATCGGGCGCCGACCTCGTCCAACGCTTCGTTCGGCGTCTCCTCGCCAAGTTCGGCGTACAGCCGGTCGAGGGCCGCCTCGAGCTCGATCGGCACAGCGACCGCGACTGCGACGGGCCGCCCGAGCGCCGCCGCGACCGCGTTGCGGGCGAAGCCGTCGAGCGGATCGGCCATCGCGAGCGTTGCACGATGGTCGGTCGACGGCGATCGGCAGGGCGCGCGCGCGGCGCAGGAACTTGGCCTTGAGCCGGTCGTGAAAGAGCGGCGCTTCGGGATAATCTGCGGGCCCGACCAGCGGCGCCGAAATCAGCTCGGGCCAGGGCTTCGGCGAGGCCGCGGTCGCTCATCAGGCCGAGCTGGGTCAGGACCTGGTCGAGCCGGCCGCCGGTTTCGGCCGCGACGCGACGCGCGCGATCCAGGGTGCGCCTGATCAATCGCGCCGCTGTCGACAAGGCTGGCGCCGAGCTTTGCGAGCAGGTCGGCGGTATCCGGCACGCTGGAAGAAGCGACGGGCTCGAAGAGTCATCGTGGCGCTATATCATGGGGCGCTCCTTCAAGCGGCGCCTGCCGCTCAAGATAGCTCAGCGCGGGGTTGGGGGCGAGTGCAAGTATGCGAGCTGGGACCGTTCGAGCGGATGGCTGATGTGCCGGCGGCCTGGTGGGTCCTGCTGGTGGCGGCGCCGTTCGTCGGCAGCTTTCTCGGGGTGATCGTGCAACGTCTGCCCGATGGCTCCCCGATCGCCTGGACCCGGTCGCGTTGCGACCGGTGCGGGGTGCCGCTGAAGGCGCGCGATCTCGTGCCGATCGTTTCCTGGCTCGTATTGAAAGGCCGGTGCCGCCATTGCGGTCACTGATCTCGGCTGGTTCCATCCCGGCATCGAGGTGGCGGCGGTTGCGGTCGCGCTCACCGCCGTGCTGGCCGATAGCGGGCAGAGCCTGTGGCTCGATTGCCTATTGGGTTGGTGGCTTCTCGCCCTCGGCTGGGTCGATCTCCGCAGCTGGCTATTGCCCGACGCGCTGACCCTGCCGCTCGTCGTCGCCGGTCTCGTCGCCGCGGCCGCCTTCGATCCCGAGCAATTGTCAGACCGCAGCCTGGGGGCGGCAGCCGGGTATCTGAGCCTTTTCACGATTGCGGCACTCTACCGCCGATTGCGCCGCCGCGAAGGGTTGGGCGGCGGTGACGCCAAGCTGCTCGCTGCCGCGGGGGCTTGGGTCGGGGTGGCGGCCTTGCCGCAGGTTATCCTTGTCGCCGCGTTATCGGCGCTCGCCGCCGCCGGCGGCCTGAGGCTGGCCGGCATCCGGCTCACCGCTCAGTCGCCGCTGCCTTTCGGCCCGTTTCTCGCCTTGGCCACCTGGGTTCTGTGGCTGCACGGCCCGATCCTTGGCTAAGAGGGCGGGCCGCGGCGTCGATGGCCGGGCGAGAACCTCGGAGCCAGGCGGCCAGCCCGACGATGCCCAGCATGGCTGCACCCGCGATCAGCTTCGCGCGGTGGCGGGTCGCCCAGAGCTGGGAACAGTGCCCGGTCGCCCGGTCATCGAAGCGGCCATGCGCGCCAAAATCCCCCGGGACCGGATCGAACAGGTTGTCCGGCGCATTTCGGTCGGCGGGCTCGTCCGTCAGCTGCCCGCTGTACCCACGGGAAGAAAGATAATGGTTCAAGAGGCCGGGCGCGAGCTTGGTCGCGAGGATGGCCTTGACGCTCGGCCATCCGACCCAGACCTCGCGGCGGTGCGAGTACGCCGCGAAAATTATGGCCCGGGCGGCGATTTCGGGCTGGAAGATCGGCGGCACCGGTTGTGGGCGGCGCGCCATCTTGTTGCGCGCCCAGCTGAATTGCGGCGTGTTGAGGGCCGGCATCTGCACCATTGTCAGATGGATTTCGACCCCGTCATGGAGCAGCTCGGAATGGAGGGCCTGGGTGAAGCCCCGGATGGCGAACTTCGCCCCGCAATAGGCGGATTGCAGCGGGACTGCGCGATAGCTCAACGCCGAGCCGACCTGCACGATCGTGCCGCGGTTGCGCGGCCGCATTCGTTTCAAGGCCGCCATCGTGCCGTAGACGAAGCCGAGATAGCTGACCTCGGTGGCGCGGCGGAACTCTTCGGATGTGATGCGGTGCACCGGGCCAAAGATCGTCGCCATCGCCACATTGACCCAGATGTCGATCGGGCCGAGCCGGCTCTCGACAGCCTCGGCTGCGGCTTCGACGGCATTCGCATCCGCCACATCGACAGGCAGGACGAGCGCCTGGCCGCCCGCTCTTTCTATTTCCCCGGCCGCCGCTTGCAGCCCTTCTTCGCCGCGCGCCAACAATGCGACCCGGCACCCGCGCTCGCCAAATGCGCGCGCCGTCGCTCGCCCCACCCCTCCTGCAGCGCCGGTGATCACAACTGTTTCGGTCATTCGTTCTGCCTCCAAAGGGCTGAACATCCCGCTCAACGCGCGTGCAGCTGGTAGATGATCAGCAACTCGATCAGCACGGAGCGCTCGGCGACCAAACGAGCGCTGAAGCGAGCTCTCGTTATCAACGCGCTGAATAGATCGAGATCCGAATCCGATGAGAGCAAAATGTAAAGGCGTCCGCCGGCGGCCAGCCGTTCGCGTGCTTGCTCGAACAGCGAGGCCACGTCGCGATAATCGGGGCCGGCATGCCAGGCCCGGTCGGCGATGTCCCGTGGCTCGCCGGGGAACGAGGGAGGGCTCGAAATAATCACGTCGAACAGCGCCGAAGGCGCGAGCGCCGAAAGCAGGTTCGAGCACACCGCATCGACGCGGTCTCCCAAGCCGTTGGTCCGGGCGTTCTCGGCGGCGGTCATTGCCGCGGCTGGGTTGATGTCGATCGCGGTGACATTCTCGGCGCCTGCCCGCGCCGCAGCGAGGGCGAGGATCCCGGACCCCGTTCCGACATCCGCTACCCGCTTGCCGCTGAGATCGAGCTGGGCGATGAAGGAGGCAAAGAATTCGCTGGTTATGAAATACCGCGGGTGGAATACGGTTGGCCGGACCGTTAGTCGGAACCCTGCCGCCCGCGTCCGGCGCGTGGTGCGCCGCTTCAGGATCAGGTGATAGGAAAAGAAATGGATCGCACGACGCATCCACCGGCGCCACTCCGTGTGCGGTGCGCTCCGGCGGTCGAGACCATATCTTCCTTCCAGTATCTGGACGATATCGTGCATAGCCCTCCCCGCAATATCGGTCCTAACAAACGATTCGCCGTTTGGTTCATTTACGAACTGAGCACGCACTCGGCGCGTGAGCATTGCCGACCCGCCGCGGGAACCGCCTCGGCGGGCACGTGTCTGCTTATCAGGCAAACGAGGCAGTGATGCGGAAATTGGGCCTGATTTTCGGAGCCGGCGCCTTGCTGGTGCTGGTTTTCCTTGGAATGTGGATCGTCAGTCGGCCGGAGCGCGGCACCACCGGCTCGGTCAACACGAAATTCCGCTTGCTCGGGCCCGACGACAAGATCGTCGTCGATGGCTTTGACGACCCCAAGGTGGAAGGGGTTGCCTGTCACATCAGCCGTGCGCAGACCGGCGGCATGAAGGGCGCGTTTGGCGTGGCCGAGGATACCAGCGATGCCAGCATCGCGTGCCGGCAAGTCGGCCCGATAAAGATCGCCAGCCAGATCAAGGACGGCGAGCGAGTGTTCGACGAGCGGCGCAGCCTTGTTTTCAAGACACTCCAAGTCGTTCGGTTTTTCGATCGCAAGCGCAACGTGCTGGTCTATGTCGCTTACAGCGACCGCGTCATAGAGGGCAGCCCCAAAAACAGCATCAGCAGCGTTCCGGTCATGAATTGGCCGGGGATGCAGACTTCCGAGATTCCCCAATAGCGCGAGCGGAACTTAGCTCGAAGAGCCATGGTTATCCGTGCAATCGAGAGGGGCGACCATGGGAACCCAAGGCGAGCAGATGGAGCGGCAAGCCCGCCAAATGCGCGCGCGCATCAACGAAACAATGCAGGCGCTGCGGGATCGCATGACCCCGGGCCAAGTCGTCGACCAGGTCGCCGATTACGCGCAGCATGGCCCGACGGCGGAGTTCTTCCGCAATCTCGGCCGTGAAGTCCGCGAAAACCCGCTTCCGCTCACATTGATCGCGGTCGGCGTTGCCTGGCTGATCACCGCGAGCAGCCTGTCTTCGCGCGTCCGCTCCAGGGCTGCCGGACTGGATCGGCCGCTCTTTGACGTGAGCCCCGATCAGTACGCAACGAATGAGCCAGCAAGCCGTTTTGACCGTCCCGATCGGATCGCGCCGGCAATCGCCGCGCCGGACGATGAGGAAAAGCCGCGAGCAGCCAGGTTTGGAAGTGAGCGGGCCATGGAGCAAGCCCATGACCAGTGATGCGGGCGGGCACGCGGCGGTGGCCGGCGGCGGCTCAGATCAGCCCGCTTTATGGGCGATCGGACTGAGCGCTCTGCTGATCGCGGTCGGCTTCGCTCGGCGCTCTCGGCGTTCCACCCCGGGGGCGGAGGGCCGCGAGGAAGCAGAAGACGGCCGTGGTCGATCGGCCGACACACCATCCGACATCCCCGCCTCTGGATGGCCCGCCTCTGGATGGAAGGACATCGTTCTGCGTGTCTTCCGCGGCATTTCGGAGGACCGGATTCTGCTGGTCGCAGCAGGCGTCACGTTCTACATGCTCTTGTCGATCTTTCCGGGCATTGCGGCGCTGATTTCAATCTACGGCTTGTTCGCCGACCCGAGCACCGTCGCCAGCCAGCTCGACACGGTCGCCAATTTAGCCCCGGGAGGTGCGATCCAGGTCCTTCGCGACGAGATGACCCGTCTTGCATCGCGCGGCGGCACAACCCTCGGGATCGGCTTCCTGATCAGCCTCGTCATTTCGTTATGGACCGCCAATTCGGGCGTGTCGGCGATCTTCGACGCTCTGAATATTGTTAATGAAGAGAAGGAGGAACGGGGGCTTGTGAGGTATTATGCCGCCACTCTGACGTTCACATTCGGAGCTGTTGTTTTCCTGTTGCTGGCCATTGCGCTCGTCGTGCTCCTGCCGGTGGTGTTGAGCTATCTTCCGCTGCCGGGGGGCGCCGATCTGATCGTTAAAATCGCCCGGTGGCCGATTGTCTTCGTGCTCGTCGCATTGGCTCTGGCGGTGCTCTATCGCTACGGCCCCAGCCGCAGCCAACCGCGTTGGCGGTGGATCACCTGGGGCAGTGCGTTTGCCGCGGTGGCATGGCTCGCCGCATCTGTCCTTTTCTCCTGGTACGTGGCCAATTTCGGCAGCTACAACAAGACCTACGGCTCGCTCGGTGCGGTCGTGGGCTTTATGACCTGGATCTGGATCTCCATTGTCGTGGTTCTCGTCGGCGCCAAGCTCGATGCCGAGATGGAGCATCAAACGGCGCGACAGACCACTACGGGGGAGCCCAAGCCGCTCGGGATGCGCGGCGCGAAAATGGCCGACACTGTCGGCTCTGCGCAGGGCTGAGGCCTACCCCCAACCGGCGCCGGTGATCACCAGGGCATCGGTCCCGCGTCGTCGCAACAAGTCCGGCAATTGTGGTTCCGAGAAGGGCGTGTAGAATTGCTTGTCGGCGATTTCGGCCCGCGGGGTCAGCGCCGCCAACGGCGGAACCAGATCGAGCCATTTCGGATTGCTGAAAGGTAACGACGACCGTTCTGTTGAAGCTCATCTTGACCGGAGCATAAGGGAATAATAATGCTCGTGATGAGCCCCAGAGAGGAGAATGGCGCATGCAGGCCGCGACGACGTACAACGCCGCTGCCGACCTGATCGAGCGCAACCTCGCCGCCGGACGCGGCGCAAAGACTGCATTCATCGACGATCACGGACGGTATAGCTACGCGGAGCTTGCCGAACGGGTGAACCGTTTTGCCGCTCTCGTGCGACGACTCGGCATTCAGCCTGAGCAGCGCGTTCTTCTCTGCCTGCACGACACGATCGACTTCCCGACCGCCTTCCTCGGCGCGATCAAGGCCGGTGTCGTTCCGGTCGCGGTCAACACCCAGCTGACCGCCGGCGAGTTCGCGTTCATGCTGGCGGACAGCCGGGCGCGGGCGGTCGTCGTCTCGGAGCCGCTGCTGCCGACAATGGAAGCGGCATTGGCGGAGCTGTCGGGGCCGCGCCCCGAGATGATCGTCTCCGGCGCCGGGCCGGGCCAGCACTCTCTCGCCGCGTTGCTGGCAGAGGCGCCGGCAATCTCCGAGACGGCGCCCACCCGTCCCGACGAGCCCTGCTTCTGGCTCTATTCTTCGGGCTCGACCGGCAACCCGAAGGGCACGGTCCACATTCATTCGAGCTTGCTGCAGACTGCCGAGCTCTACGCTGTCCCGGTGCTCGGGATCGTCGAGAGCGACGTCGTCTTCTCCGCGGCCAAGCTGTTTTTCGCCTATGGGCTCGGCAATGCGCTGACCTTTCCGCTGGCGGTCGGCGCGACCAGCATACTGATGGCGGAACGGCCGACCCCGGCAGCCGTCGCCCGGGTGCTGCGGCGAATACCGGCCGACGATCTTTTACGGCGTTCCGACATTGTACAACGCGATGCTCGCCAGCCCAGATCTGCCCCAGGCCGAGGAGCTCGCATTGCGCCGCTGCGTCTCGGCCGGCGAGCCTTTGCCGCAAGAAATCGGCCGGCGCTGGTCGGCGCGGTTCGGGGTCGACATCCTCGACGGCATCGGCTCGACCGAGATGCTGCACATCTTTCTCAGCAACTGGCCGGAAGATGTGCATTACGGCACCACCGGGCGGCCGATCCCGGGCTACCGGCTCAAGATCGTCGACGAGGAAGGCCGCGCGGCCCGGCGCGGCGAGATCGGCGATCTGCTGGTGGACGGCCCGACCAGCGCGGCCTGCTACTGGAACAACCGCGAGCGCTGCCGGGCGACCTTTCTGGGCAATTGGACCCGCACCGGAGACAAATATTTCGAGGACGAGAACGGCTACTACGTCTATTGCGGCCGCAGCGACGACATGCTGAAGGTTAGCGGCATGTATGTGTCGCCGGCCGAGGTCGAGGCGGCGTTGGTCGCGCATGAGGATGTGCTTGAAGCCGCCGTCGTCGGCGCCGCGGACGCGGACGGCCTGATCAGGCCCAAGGCATTCGTGGTGGTAAAGCCCGGCATCAATGCGGGCGACGAATTCTCGCGCACGCTCGACGGCCATGCGCGGAGTTTGCTCGCGCCGTTCAAATGCCCCCGCTGGTTCGCCTTTCTCGACGATTTGCCAAAGACTGCGACCGGCAAGATCCAACGCTTCAAATTGCGCGAGCAGGGTGCCGAAGGAGAGAGGCGATGATCAGGGGACGGCACCGATTGGCGCGCAGAAGCATTCTCTTCGGCGCCGGGGCCGTCTTGCTCGCCGCTCCCGCGCGCGTTGCGATGGGTCAGGCCGCAAAGCTGAAGCTCGGGGTGATGCTCCCTTACACCGGCACCTACGCGCAGCTTGGGGAGGCGATCACCGAGGGGCTGAAGCTCGCGATTGCGGAAGCGGGTGGGCGGCTCGGCGGGCGCGAGGTCGAATTCGCCACAGTCGACGACGAAGTCGGAGCCGGCCAAGGCGCCGGAGAACGCCAACCGGCTGGTCACCCGGGACAAGGTCGATTTCCTGGTCGGAACGGTTCATTCGGGCGTCGCGATGGCCATGGTCAAGGTCGCGCGCGACACCGGGACGATGCTGGTCATTCCCAATGCCGGCGCGGAGGCGGCGACCGGAGCGCTGTGCGCGCCCAACATCTTCCGCACCTCCTTCTCGAATTGGCAGCCCGCCTTCCCGATGGGCAAGGTCGTCGCCGACCGCGGCTTGAAGAGCGCCGTTACGCTGACCTGGCAA
This sequence comes from uncultured Alphaproteobacteria bacterium, assembly GCA_963836845.1. Lineage (GTDB taxonomy): Bacteria > Pseudomonadota > Alphaproteobacteria > ATCC43930 > CGMCC-115725 > AP-15. The sequence goes on from CAWILK010000010.1 coordinate 231,913, forward strand.
TATGCCGCTGGCGAGGAGTCGACCGGCGGCTTCAAGGAAGGCTTCATCGCGGCCGATGGGAAGGTGCTGAAGGAATTGCGGCTGCCCTTCCCGAATGTCGAGTTCCAGCCGCTGTTGACAGAGATCGCGGCCATCAAGCCCGATGTCGTCTACGCCTTTTTCGCCGGGGGCGGCGCGGTAAAGCTGGTCAAGGACTATGCCGCGGCCGGCCTCAAGGACAAGATCCCGCTGGTCGGCCCGGGATTTCTGACGGACGGGACATTGCCCGCGCAAGGGGACGCGGCGGCAGGGATGGAGACGACCCTCCATTACGGCGATGCTCTCGATGTCCCAAGGAACGCGGCGTTCCGCGCGGCGTACAAGCAACGGACCGGACGCGAGCCGGACGTGTATGCGGTTCAGGGCTACGACACCGGCCAGCTGCTGGCGATCGGTCTCGCCGCCGTCAAGGGCGACACCGGCGCCCGCAACGAGCTGATCGCCGCGATGGAGGCCGCCCATATCGACAGCCCGCGCGGCGGTTTCACCCTGTCGAAGGCGCATAATCCGATCCAGAACATCTATCTGCGCAAGGTAGTGGGGACCGAAAACCGGGTCGTCGCGGTCGCTCACAAGGCGCTCGCCGACCCAGCGCGCGGCTGCAAGCTGGCCTGACCGGAGCAATCCATGAGCCGTAAAGAAATCTCGGTCGACAATGTCGCCGAGGCCTATCTCGCGCTGCTCGCCGAGCGCGGCATCGACTATCTGTTCGCCAATGCGGGCACCGATTTCGCGCCGCTCGTCGAGGCGTTCGCGAAGGCGGCGCGGACAGGCAGGGCGGTGCCGCAGCCGGTCCTCGCGACGCACGAGAACCTCGCCTTCTCGATGGCGCATGGCTATGCGATGGTGTCGCGCCGCGTTCCGGCGGTCATGGTGCATGTCAGCGTCGGCACCGCCAACGGCATCTGCGGCGCGCTCAATGCGGCGCGCGACAACATCGCCGATATTGTTCACCGCCGGACGCTCGCCGCTGACCGAGAGCGGGCTTCCGGGAGCGCGCGACGTCTATATCCACTGGGCCCAGGAGATGTTCGACCAGGCCGGGATGCTGCGCGAGATCGTCAAATGGGAATACGAATTGCGCAACGGCCAGCAGCTCGAAACGGTGATCGACCGCGCCCTGGCGGTGGCGACGACCCAGCCTGCCGGCCCGGTTTATCTTTCACTGCCGCGCGAGGTCCTGGCGGCGCCGCTGCCCGGTTTTTCCTATGACGCTCCGGCGCGCCGCGTCGCGGCAGCCCCACCAGGTCGCGGATAAGGTAGCGGCGGACGAAGCCGCGCGCATTTTAGCGGCAGCGGAGAACCCGCTCGTAATCACCGCGAGCGCCGGGCGCGATCCGGCCGCCGTCGCTGTGCTCGCCGAATTCGCGCAGCGCTTTGCGATCCCGGTGGTGCAGCACCGGCCTCGCCATCTCTGCCTGCCCGCCGATCACCCCTGTCATCTCGGCTACGATGCGGCGCTTTATCTCGACAGCGCCGACGCGATCCTCGTCATCGAATGCGATGTCCCGTGGATCCCGAGCCTCAACGCGCCGCCGCCCGAATGCAAGGTCATCCATCTCGGAACCGATCCGCTCTTCTCGCGGTATCCGATCCGCGGTTTCCCATGCGATCTCGCGATAACCGCGGCGCCAGCGGCCGCCCTGCCGGAGCTGACGGCAGCCCTCGACCGCCACATCGATCGCGGCAGTGTCGAGAACCGCCGCCGGCGTGTCGGACAACTGCGCGAGAAGTCTTCAGGCGAGATGGGCGAAGTCCCGTGAGGAGGCCGCCACGCTCAGCCCCATTGATATGGCCTGGGCGAGCGCCTGTATCGCCCGGGTCAAGCCCGAGGATTCCATTCTCGTCAATGAATATACGTTGATGTCCGAGCATTGCGGCTCGAACCGGCCGGGGAGCTATTTCGGGTCGAGCACCGCTTCGGGACTGGGTTGGGGTGGCGGCGCGGCGCTCGGCGCCAAGCTCGCCGCACCCGACCGGCCGGTGATCGCGGTGCTCGGCGACGGCTCCCATCTGTTCGGCAACCCGGTCGCAGTGCACCACGCCTCGGCGCTTCACAAATTGCCGGTGCTGTTCGTCGTCATGAACAACTCGATGTGGGGCGCCGTGCGCCGAGCGACCCTGGGCATGTACCCCGAGGGCGAGGCGGCGCGCAGCAACAAGCCGCCGCTGATCGATCTCGACCAATTGCCGGCCTTCGAGCAGGTCTGCGCCGCCGCCGGCGGCTACGGCGAGAGGGTCGAGGACCCGGCCGCCCTGCCGGCGGCGCTGGACCGCGCGCTGCACGCGGTCACCGTGGAAAAGCGCCAGGCCCTCGTGAACGTGATCTGCCGCGGCGTGTGAGAACCTGGCTCAAAAAGAATGCGGCGGACACAACAGGATATCCGTCACCCCCGCGAAAGCGCTAGGGGCATGGACTCATTTCGATCCGCAGCAGTGTTTCGTGCGCTTGCCCCTCTCCGCCCGGTTCCGGGGGGAGAGGGAGGGGCCCACGCCGCAGGCGTGGGAGGGTGCCGTGGGTCGCGCCACTGTTCGGAGCTTGGGGCTCCCCCACCTCACCCCGACCTCTCCGCCCCCAAGGGCGGAGAGGGGGATATTCGGGCTTTGAGATCTGTGCATGCCCTAGCGCGAAAGCGGGGGGGCCAGGAGCCAGCGCTGCGGACCTACTGCCCTGGATTGGGAATGACGGTAACCTATTGAAACACCGAGATCCATTCCGGGTCAGCCCCTGAGGCCGCCGCGCTCACCGCTTCTTTAGCGTCGGGTCCTCTTCGGCGGCATGGCGCTTGCCAACCAGCTCGGCATGCTCGAGCTCGGTCCGTTCCGCGCTGTCGAGCGCTTTTTCTGCCGCATCCGCCTGCTCGCCGACCCTGCCGCTGCGGGCGAACTGCCGTTGCGCCTCGTTGTATTGTCGCGCTGCGGTCTTGTTTCCTTCGGCTTCGTTTCGCTGCTGTTGCAATCCTTGGGGTGCACGTGCTTGGATTTGTTCTTCATTAAAGATCTCCTTCGCTATACTTGGCGAACGAGACCACGGGCAGCCGAGTTCCCCTTGCTTCCGCCCTACGCCTCAGCGCGCCATCAAGACTGGGATCTGGGCCTCCATGATGATGTGCCGCGTGCCGCCGCCGAAGATCATCTGGCGGATCCGGCTCTGCGTGTAGGCGCCCTTCAGCAGCAGATCGGCGCCCGCCGCCATCGCCTCCTTCAGAAACGATTCGCCCTGGGCCTTCTGCCGGCCGACCGCCGTCCGCAGGCTGACATCGAGGCCGTGCTGTTCGAGTGCCCGCGCGAGCTCCTCGCCTTCGGGGCCCGGCTCGGGCATGTGCTGCGGGCCGACCGCGACGACCACTACCTTCCGCGCCTGCTTCAAAAACGGCATTCCCATCGCCACCGTGACCGCGGTCTCGGTGCTGCCGTTCCAGGCGATCGCGACGACCTCGCCCAAGCTCGACGGGCTGCGCTTCGGGACCATCAGCACCGGGCGGCCGCTCTCGAACAACGCGTCTTCCAAGGTGGCCTCGGCGATCGAAGCGAGCTTTTCCGGCTGCTCGACCACGATCAGGTCGTAAACCCGCCCGATCATCCCCACCACCGCGTTCTGCCGCCCGTCCTCCTCCCGCCACGCGGCGCTCGGCCCGTTGTGCCCGGCCGGCAACGGCCCGATCGGGACGCCCTTGGCATTCATGAAGTCGCGGAACAGCCGCCGCGCCTGGTCGCGCCGCTCGTGACCCTCGCGCTCGAGCGTGCGGTCGACCTCCGACGAGATCGAGAACCCCATCTCGCCGCCGAACACCACGGCGTATTCGGTCGTCAAGCTGTGCAGCCCGACGATTTGGCTGTTGAACCGCTGCGCCGCCATCAATGCGGTGTCGAGGACCGGACCGGCATTGCCGTCACCGACCACCGTCAGCAAATTCTTCATCGCGCGCTCCCTGCGCTCGCCCGCCCTACCGGGACGGGATCCCGTTAAGCGTTACAATACACCATTGCCGCGTGCTTTGCGAGAGCGGCAGGCACGGGGCTAGAGTGGGCGAAATTTGGCAGCAGGGAGCTCTGCGGGAATGCGCGTTCTGATCGCGGCCGTCCTGAGGATTTGCGGCAGCCTTGACGCTGAGCCGCAGCGCCGCGGCGGAGGACAAGATCAGCTTTGGCACGGACTGGAAGGCGGAAGCCGAGCATGGCGGTTATTACCAGGCGATCGCCACCGGGATCTATCGCCGGCACGGGCTCGACGTGACCTTGCGGCAGGGCGGACCGCAGGTAAACCATGCGCAGTTCCTGGCTGCCGGCCGGCTCGAGTTCAACCTCGCGCCGAACTCGTTCGTCCCGCTCAATTTCGTGCAGGAGAACATCCCGATCGTTGCCGTGGCGGCGATCTTCCAGAAGGACCCCTCGGTGTTGATCGCCCATCCCGGCCAAGGCAACGACAGCCTCGCCGCGCTCAAGGGCAAGCCGATCATGATCGGCTCCGACACCCGGATCGGCAGCTGGATCTTTCTCAAGAGCAAATTCGGCTACACCGACGACCAGATCCGGCCCTATACCTTCAGCGTCGCTCCGTTCCTCGCCGATCCCAAGGCGATCCAGCAGGGCTATCTGTCGAGCGAGCCGTTCACGATCGAAGCGCAAGGGCGTCAAGCCGGTCGTGCTGCTGCTCGCCGATGCGGGCTATTCGAGCTACGGTCCTGATCCAGACCTCAGACAAGCTCGTGCAGGACAAGCCGGATCTCGTGCAGCGCTTTGTCGATGCCAGCATCGAGGGCTGGTACGGCTATCTGTATGGCGATCCGGCGCCGGCCAACGCGCTGATCAAGCGCGACAATCCCGAGATGACCGACGCGCTGCTCGCCTACGGCATCGCCAAGATCAAGGAATACGGCGATTGTCGACAGCGGCGACGCCAAGACGACTTGGCATCGGGGCAATGACCGAAGCGCGCTGGCAGGATTTCTTCAATACGATGTCGGAAGCAGGTGTCTACCCCAAGGATCTCGATTACCACCAGGCCTTCACCCTGCGCTTCGTCGACAAGAAAGTAGGGATGCAGCCCTGACGGCACTGCCTGGTTCGCCGGCGGCGAGCGGGCGCGCGGATTCGCTGGTCACGTTGCAGGGTATCGGCAAGCGGTTCGCCTCCGGCCTGACGGCGCTCGACGCGATCGATCTCGAGGTCGGCGCGAGGCGAGTTCTTGAGCCTGGTCGGCCCGTCCGGCTGCGGCAAGTCCACATTGCTCCGCATAATCGCGGGCCTGATCGAGCCGAGCACGCGGGCTGTGCCGCCTCGTCGCTCGGAACCGATCGCCGCGGCGCATATCCCCCCCGGGCGGATCGGCTTTGTTTTCCAGGACCCGACCCTGATGCCGTGGAGCACGGTCATCGACAATGTACTGCTGCCGTTTCGCCTCGCCGGGCGGGTCGGGGCCGCCGAGCGCGAGCGGGCCGCCGCGGAGATCGCCTCGGTCGGGCTCGCCGGGTTCGAGCAGTGCCTATCCGCGCCAGCTCTCGGGCGGCATGCGCATGCGGGTGTCGATCGCCCGGGCGCTCGTCACCGATCCCGACCTGCTGCTGCTCGACGAGCCTTTCGCCGCGCTCGACGAGATCACCCGGATGGCGCTGAACGACGATCTGCTGCGGCTGTGGGAGCGCCGCCGGCCGACCGTGGTCTTTGTCACCCACAGCGTCTTCGAGTCGGTCTATCTGTCGACCCGCATCGCCGTGATGACGCGCCGGCCGGGCCGTATCGCCGCCGATCTGCCGGTCGAACTGCCGTTGCAGCGCGAGCGCGCGATTGCGGACCACGCCCGAATATGCTGCGATTTGCGGGGAGGTATCGGCTCAGCTGGCGCGGGCAATGGCTGACGGCTCGCCATGGCTCGATGGCGAAGGCAGCACGGCTCGGGAATGAGCCGGTTCGGGTTTCGGTTTTGGCGGCTCGCCCCTCCCCTAGCGGTGGGCGCGATCCTGCTCGCTATGTGGGAGACGGCCGTCCGGATCGAGGGCGTTCCGCCCTATATCCTGCCCGGCCCGCTGCTGATCGCTGCGACCCTGTGGACCGATGGGCCGAGCCTCCTTGGCTCTCTCCTGGTGACGCTGCGCATCACTCTTGCCGCGCTCGCCGCCGCGGCCTTGCTCGGCGGCGGCATCGCATTGCTGTTTTCATTGTCGCGCATTCTTGCGCTCAGCCTCTTTCCCTATGCGGTGATCCTGCAGGTGACGCCGATCGTTGCGATCGCGCCGCTGATCATCATCTGGGTCAGGGAGCCGTTTCTCGCGCTCCTGGTCTGCGCCTGGATCGTGGCGTTTTTTCCCGTTGTCGCGAACACGACAGTCGGCCTCGACAGCGCCGACCGCAACCTCGTGGCGTTGTTCCGGCTCTACGGCGCCTCCCAAGCCCAAACCTTGCGCTATCTTAAAATGCCGACCGCGCTCCCCTATTTCCTCGCCGGCCTCAGGATCAGCGGCGGCCTCGCCCTGATCGGCGCGGTCGTCGCGGAATTCGTCGCCGGCACCGGCGGGGCGGAGACAGGGCTCGCCTTCCGCATTCTCGAAGCCGGCTACCGGCTCGCGGTTCCCCGCCTGTTCGCCGCGCTCTTCCTGCTGTCGATGACCGGCATCGTGATCTACCTGGCGCTGGACGCCCTGTCCCGGCTGCTGCTGCGTCACTGGCATGAAAGCGCGATCTCCGAAGAGGCGGAATGAGCTTCGGCGGCGCTTCACCCGATGGCTAACCGGCGGGCTGTTGGGGGCCCCCGGCGTTGCGTTCGAGTTCGGCGGCCCTCGATTCCAGCTCGTCCGCGAGCCGGCGCAGCGCTTCGCCGATCGCCGGCGCCCTCAGCGCCAGGTCTCGCAACCCAGCAGCTTTCTCGCGCAGAAACTTGATTTCGTCTTCGATCATAATGTATCAATAACACGATTCCCTGATTATAGTTTCTGACGCCGTAAATCGGCCATTTGTCGAAACCGATACCGGTTTATACGATTTATTACTTGTTACATAGATCCGGTTACACAAGCTCGCTGGTGTCCTTGGCGATCGGGCAACGGGAACTGTTTGCCGGCCGGGCGGTTTAAGGATTGGGGGAAGTCCGCGGAAAAGGGAAGGGATGGCCGACGAGCAAGAACCCACCGCGGCCTATTACCGGCAGGTAGCCAGGAGATCAGGGACTTGGCGACACATGCCCAGAACCCGGACATCCGTCGTGAAATGTCCGAAATCGCAGAACGCTTCGAGCGGATGGCCGGCTATGTCGAGCGGCATTACCCGGATCGGAGCGGCACGATCCCGCCGCAATTCGAGCGCGACGACGTGTGTTAGCGCCAAACCGGCGCGCTCGCGACACGATTTGATAATAGACGGCCCGAGCAGCGGGCCGCTTTATGCGGCAGCGAGCGAGATCCCGAGCGCCTGGACATCCGGCTCGATGCGGGTTGTGAGAACCCCCACCTTGCGCAGGTTGCGCACCAGCCCGGCATGCAGGTCGCGGCGAAAATACTTGCGGAACGCGGTCTCGTCGCCACCGGCCGCGCGTTCGCGCCGGAACCGTTTGATCTCCTCGATGTCGCTCGGGTCGAACCCCATCTCCTCGTAGGCGGCGAGCGGGAAAATGCCCCGCAGCGTCCGGTTCAGCGCCCACACGGCGAAATCTTCCATCTCGCGCCGCTCGGCGGGGGTCGCCTCCGCGACCACCGCCGGTAGGGACAGCATGCCGAACCCCATATGCCGGGCCTCGTCCTGGAGGATGCGCCGGCAGACCTGCCGCAGGACCGCATCCTTCGACGATTCGGCGAGCATCCGGAACAACGAGACCGCGAAGGTCTCGGCGACGAGCTGGAGACCGATCGTCTTCAGATACCAGGCCGAGGTCCCGAGCAAGGTGTCGAAGATCTCCCGGACATTGCCGGCGAGCGGGTAGGTTTCGCCGTCGAGCCGCAACGTCACATAGCGGTTCAGCACCTCATTGTGCCGCGCCTCGTCGACCACTTGCGTCGCCTGAAACAGTTTTTCGTCTTGCCCCTGGACATTCTCGACCAGCTGGCTGCACACCAGCATCGCGCCGTGCTCGCCCGCCATCAGGGTCGAGAGCCGCCACTTGGCGACGCAGCGGTTTAGCTCGATCCGCTGAGCCGCGGACAGCCTGTCCCAGAATTTGGTGCCGTGAATGTCGACCAGATCGTCGGCAATCAGCCCGCCGTCGCTGTCGAGCGGCTGAGCCCAGTCGATGTCGGTCGCCGCATTCCACTGGTCGATCTTGGCCTGCTCATAGAGGCGCCGCATGTCGGGCTGTTCGCTGTCGTAGACATGGCGGAAATGCGCGACATTCCGGGTGTCAATGTGGTGCACGCGCTCCATGAGCTGGCTCCCGACTCAGAGCCGCCAAGATACTGGATTGGGATGCCTTTGCAAAGAAGCTGGCCGCACCCCTACCGTCAATACGTCTCGCGCGGCAGGTTGAGGTGGGGGAAGGCGCTGTGGACGTGCGGCGGGACGACCTGGCGGGCCGGGCGGATGTAGGATTTGTCGAGCTCGCGGTAGCCGCTGACGCCGAGCAATGAGAGGCAGATGCGGATCTCGTCCTCGAGGATCTCGAAGAGCCGCACCACGCCCGCGGCGCCGTCGGCGGCGAGGCCGTAGACATAGAGGCGACCGCAGGCGACCGCGTCGGCGCCGAGGATCAGCGCCTTGACCACGTCGGTGCCGCGGCTGATGCCGCCGTCGACGATGATCCGGGCCCGGCCGCCGACCACCTCGACGACCTCCGGCAGCACGTCGAGCGAGCCGACGCCCTGGTCGAGCTGCCGGCCGCCGTGGTTCGACACATAGACGCAGTCGACCCCGTGCTCGAGCGCGATCTTGGCGTCCTCGGCCGTGGCGATGCCCTTCAATATCAGCGGGATGTCGAAACTCTTCTTGATGCGCTCGATATCACGCCAGTCCAACTGCGCCTGGAAGATGCGGGCATCGGCGACGCGCACCCGGCGGCGCTGGTGGCGCTTGGCGATGTCGCGCTCGCGCCGGCTGTAGCTGTCGGTGTCGACGGTCAGGCAGAAGGCGTCGTAGCCCTTGTCGATCGCGCGGCGCACATGGTCGTCGACCCAGCCCGCATCGCCGCGCACATAGAGTTGGAAGATCTTGAAGCCGTCGCCCGAGGCCTCGGCGGTCTGGTCGAGCCCGGGATGCGACACCGAGGAGAGGATCATGCCGTTGCCGAACGCGCGCGTCGCCTCGGCGACGGTGGCGCCGCCGCCCGGCTCGAACACTTCGAGCGAGCCGACCGGCGCACACAATACCGGGATGCGCAATTTCTTGCCAAACAGCGAGCTGCTGCAATCGATGTTCGACACGTCGCGCAAGACCCGCGGGCGGAAGCCGATCGCATCCAAAGCCAGGCGGTTGCGCGCCAGGGTCGTTTCGGTCTCGGAGCCGCCGATCAGGTAGTCCCAATTGTTGCGATCGAGGTTGGTGCGCGCCTGCGTGACAAATTCGTGCAGGTTCTGAAAGCGGCTTTCGAGCGACTCGGTCATGGTTTTGTTTTTCCGCGCTGATTTGACGACCCGCGCAACCTATCGCTACGATGGGGCTCTTGCCAACCGCACGCGACAATCCCCCCGAAGAGGAGACGCTTATGCCGCGAATTCTAACCCCGGCCACCCACTCGGACGAAACCTTGCAGATCGCCTATGATCTGTTGCCGCCCGGCTGGGAACTGGCTACCGCCCCGCACGGCAGGCCCGAATTCTTGGAATTGCTCAAGGATACCGAGTATTACATCGGCGCCGGGCAGTTCAAGCACGGGCCGGAATTCTACCAAGCCGCCCCCAGGCTCCGGATCGTGCAGACCTTGAGCGCCGGCTACAACACTTATGACCTCGACGCGGCGCGGGCCGCCGGCGTGCCGATCTGCAACAATGGCGGCGCCAATGCGACAGCCGTGGCCGAGCACGCGATGATGCTGATGCTGGCGGTCTGCCGCAAACTGATTTGGCAGCACGAGGGCGTGGTGTCGGGGCGCTGGCGCGGCAACGATTTCAACTCGGCCAAGCTCTACGAGCTCGAGGACAAGACCCTCGGCATCATCGGGCTCGGCAATATCGGCAAGAAGGTCGCCCGCCGGGCGAAGGCCTTCGACATGCACATCAAATATTACGACATCAACCGGCTGACGGCCGATCAGGAGGATGCGCTGGGCGTCCGCTTCGCGCTGTTCCCCGAGCTGTTGAAGACCTCCGACATCGTCACCTTGCACGTGCCGCTCGACAAATCGACGCACAATCTGATCGGCGAGCGCGAATTGGCGATGATGAAGCCGACGGCGATCCTGATCAACACCTGCCGCGGCCCGGTGGTCGACGAGAAGGCGCTCTACATGGCCTTGCGCGACGAGAAGATCCTCGGTGCCGGGCTCGACGTCATGGTCGAGGAGCCGCCGAAGCCCGACCACGAATTGTTCACGATGAAGAACGCGATCTTCTCGCCGCACGGCGCCGGGCCGACCTGGGACAATCACTGGAAGCGCTGGCGCAACGCCTTCGACAATTTCGAGCGCGTCTCGCGCGGCCAAAGGGCGTTCTGGATCGTCCCCGAGCTGCGCGACTAGCCCGGCTCCCGCTCAACCATCCCCCTCTCCGCCCTTGGGGGCGGAGAGGGTGGGGTGAGGTGGGGGGAGCAGCGCGCTCGGAGCGGGACGGCGGGACCCACCTCACCCTCCCGCGCGCTGACGCGCGCGGGCCCCTCCCTCTCCCCCCTTTAGTGCCCCTTTAGGGCGGAGAGGGCAGGACGGCGAGAGGGGCAAATACTCCTTTTAGCTGCGGCACTTGATCAGGCGCAGCGGCGTGTAGGTCAGCGCGACCGCGGCGTTCTGCTTGACGACCCGGACCCGGGTGCGCACCAGGCCGCGGTCGGGCCGGCTGCGGCTGCGGCGCGCCTCGACGACCTCGCATTCGGCATGGATCGTGTCGCCGGCAAAAACCGGGTTTTCGACGTCGAGCTCCATGTGCAGAAAGGCGAGGCCGGTGTGCTGCATCGTCGACTGCACGAGGAGGCCCTCAGCAAAGGCGTAGACCAGCGCCGCCGGGGCGAGGCGGCCTTTGATGTCGGATTCCTGCGCGAGGTATTCGAGGTTGGTGAACAGCACCTCGACCATGCCGGTGCAGTTGACGAAATTGGTGATGTCGGCCTCGGTGATGGTGCGCCCGATCGTGCGGAACTGCCGGCCGAGCGGCAGATCCTCGAAGCAGAAGCCGAGCCCTACGGTTTCCATCCCGCTCTCTCCTTGATCGACCGCGCCAGCGAAACCGTGATACCGTCGTCCGGTCGAATTGGCCATGGAGGACCCGATGCCCGACGCGCTGTCCGTCATTCGTCACGCCGAACGGCCGGTCGTGACCCTACCCGGCGGAGCCGAATACCAGCCGATCATCGGCGACGACACCGGGGAGGGCATGCCGATCCGCACCGGGATCCAGACCTCGCAGCCGGGCTACGCGACATTGCTGCACTCGCACCCCTATGCCGAGGTGTTGACCGTGCTCGAAGGGAAGGGCGAGGCTTGGCTCGACGGCGAGGAGGGTGTCGTCGTCATGGAGCCGGGTGTCACGATCACCGTGCCGGCCAACCGCGTGCATGCCTTTCGGGTCATCGGCGACCAGCCGCTCGTCACCTTCGGCATCCACACTTTCGGAAAGCGCATCGTCAACTACGTGTCGCCGCCGCAGAGCAACGGCTAAGCTGCGCACCGGCGGCTTTCACTGTTCCGCAAGAGGGAGACACCCAATGGCCATCACCCGCTTCGATTTGACCCAACCGCCCGGCCCGCGCATGAGCCGCTGCGTCGTCCGCGACAACACCGTCTACCTCGCCGGCCTGACCGCCGGCGACACCAGCCAGGACATCAAGGGCCAGACCAAGCAGATCCTCGACAAGATCGACGGCTATCTGGCGCAGGCGGGCACCAGCAAATCGAACCTGCTCGCGGCCAATCTGTGGATCAAGGACATGGCGCTCTTCGCCGATATGAATTCGGTGTGGAACGCCTGGGTCGATCCCGAGAACCCGCCGGCCCGCGCCTGTGTGCGCGCCGATCTCGCCCGCCCCGAGCTATTGGTCGAGATCATGGTGACCGCGGCGAAATAGCCGAAAGCGGCGGCCGGAGAGATCGGCCGGTCAGGAAAGGCCGATCTCTCCGTCGACGATGTGCTCGAGGCCGAGTTCGGGGATCGTCAGGGTCACCCGCGCTTTCAGCAATGCGGAGTCGCTGACTTTGCCGTTGGCGAGGGCGGTGCGGACTCCCATCTCGATCTCGCGCTGCGAGGTGACGCCGACAATTTTTAAGAACTTGCGGATATCCATGTTGAAGCGGTCTTCGTTCATGGCCTTCTCCTGGATGCTTTATGCCGCCAAGCAGCGTAGCCTTCGGACAAGCCGCCGGTCGACGATTTCGTTGAATTAGGTTTCGGCGCCCGCCTCTCCTGACCCCAGCCCTTCCGTTCATCGATGCCTTTGAACTTTTCCGGGTCGATTGCTTGCGCGCCGTTGCAGGCGTCCGACACCGGATCCACAGTACCGGGGCAGGAGCCAATGGCAGCCTATCGCGCGCTGCGGCAAGCGGGAGCGCTGGAGCCCGACCCTGCGCAGCAATTGGCGGTCGAACGGCTGCAGAGCCTGTATCGCGGGCTGCGGCATTACCGGCCCGAGACTGGGCTGCGCGGCTGGCTCGCTCGCTTCGGCCTGGTTGAGAACGGCGGGGATCAGGCTCCGGCCGGGCTCTACCTGTGCGGTCCCGTCGGGCGCGGCAAATCGATGCTGATGGACCTGTTCTTCCGCTCGGTCCCGAGCCCGCGCAAGCGCCGGGTCCATTTCCACGCCTTCATGCTCGAAGTGCATGACCGCATCGAGCATGAGCGGCGAAAGAACACCGATGCGCCGATCCTCAAGATCGCCGGAGACATCGCGGCCGAGGCGGCCCTGTTGTGCTTCGACGAATTCCAGGTGGAGGACATCGCCGACGCGATGATCCTCGAACGGCTGTTCGTCGCGCTGTTCGAGGCCGGGGTGGTGGTCGTCGCGACATCCAACCGGGCACCGGACGAGCTCTATGAGCACGGGCTCCAGCGCGAGCGGTTTCTGCCGTTCATTGCGCTCCTTAAGGACAAGCTCTACGTGCTCGAACTCGACAGCGGCCGGGACTACCGCCTCTCGCGGCTGCGCGGGAAGGCGGTGTACCACTATCCGCTCGGGCGGGCGGCGCATGACGCGTTGGAGCATGCCTTTGCAGAATTGACCGATGGCGCCCCCGGCGACCGTGAGATCCTCACCGTCAAAGGGCGCCGCTTGACGGTCCCGCGAGCCGCGCGCGGCGTGGCCTGGTTCGCCTTTGACGACCTCTGCGCGCAACCGCTCGCCGCCGCCGATTATCTCGCGATCGCCGAGCGGTTTACCGCGGTCATCCTCGAAGCCATCCCGTGTCTCGACCCCGGCCAGCGCAACGAGGCGCGGCGGTTCAATATCCTGATCGATACTCTTTACGAGGCCCGGATCCTGCTGATCGCTTCGGCAGAGGTGCCGCCCACACAAATCTATACCGCAGGCGACGGGACCTTCGAGTTCCAGCGCACCGTCTCGCGCCTGATCGAAATGCAGAGCGCGGGATATCTCGAACACCGCATGCGGCAATAAGAGGTTCGGAGCGGCACCCGATTAGCCTTGCAGAGGGGGGAAGCCTCGATACTGGGCCGAATGGTCGCCGGCATGGTTGGGCATGCCCGGCCGGGTCAGGTAGCCGCGCGGTGGGATGTAGCTGTAGATCTCCCGCCGAGGCAGCTCTTGCCAGCCGATGTTGAAGGCTGCGAGCTTGGGGAAAAACTGCAATTGGCTGTAGGGTAGGTGATCGTGGATCCACCACGCCATCGACTGCCATCCGACGCCTTCCTGCAAGCGGTCGACCAGCCATGGGACGATGATGCAGGCCATCGCTCCCATGTTGCCCCGGGCGTCGCGGCGGTCCCAGATATGACGGCCATGATTGCGCTGGTTGGTGGCGCAATTGTAGCCGTTGGCGTTTCCGAACGCGTTGACGGCGCAGGACCGGTAGGCCGAACGAATGGCCAGACGCCCGAAGCCCGCCTGCAAAGGCTCCAGAAGTTCCTCGCAAAGGCGGCTGCCCGCGGCGACCGCCAGCCCCGGATCCTCCGGCAGATTGGCGATGCCGTGAATATTCGAGATCTCGCTATAAAGGAAATCCCGCATGAAGAAGGAGCGGGACAGTCGCACGCGGCCGAGCTCCTCCGCTGCCCGCACGGTCTTTGGGCTTCGCATCCGCGCGATACCTCCGATTATCGAATGCACGCGCCATCATAGGACAACGCCGGTGCGAGCAATTAGATGGAAGCCGGACGATCCTCAGCCGGCGAAAAAGAAGAACCCGAACCCGAGCAGCGCATAGACGCCGATCAGCAACAGGCCTTCGAACCAGGTCGTCTCGCCGTTCCCCGCGATCGCAGTGACAATCCAGGCGGTCCCGGCGATCGCGAAAAGACCGAGGGGGTTGGTGAAACGAGGCCCATGGGCGGCCGATCACCCACGAGGTCAGCACCAACAGCGGCGCCATCACGAGAGCGATCCGGATCGCCTCAGCGCCAACACAATGACGCTGAGGAACAGGGGTCGAGAGCCCCAGCTGGTCGGCCGGCGCCGCCAATTGAGACATCAACGCCGATCGGGCAACATCGTCTGATCGCGCGGGCAAGTCGAATAGGGAGTTCCGCCATGAAAATCACCGAGGTCGAGGTCTTTCAGCTGCGCTGGGCGCCCGAAGACAAGCCCGCCCAGCACAGCGCCTGGGTCAGAGTGCATTGCGACAACGGATTGTCCGGCATCGGCGAGGCCTCGCCGATGCAGGGCGGGCTCGCCTCGCTCGGGATCATCCGCCACCATCTCGCCCCTGCCCTGATCGGCAAGGACCCGCTCGATCATGCGGTGCTGCACGATTCTTTGCTGCACAGCTTTGTCAAGCTCGGTCCCGAGGGCGCGCTGACCGGCGCTCTCGCGGCGCTCGACATCGCGCTGTGGGACCTCAAGGGGAAATTCTTCGATCAGCCGATCTACAAACTGCTCGGCGGCGCCTGGCGCACGGCGCTGCCGTTTTATGCCTCGATCGGCGGCAATGGCGGGCGCACCGTCGACGAGGTGCTGCGCGTCGTCGAGGCGCGCCTGAAGGAGCAGCCCGCCGCGGTGAAGATCCGCTTCGACAACGATCGGACCAAGCCCGATCTCGACATTCCCGGCGACATCGCCAAGGCGCGGGCGGTGCGGCGGCTCGTCGGCGACGGCTTTCCGCTCGCCTTCGACGCCAACAACGGCTACTCGGTCGGCGGCGCGATCCGCGTCGGGCGCGCGCTCGAAGAGCTCGGCTATTGGTGGTTCGAAGAGCCGGTGCAGCATTACCACGTCCGGGCGATGGGCGAGGTCGCGCAGCGGCTCGACATCACGGTGTCTGCCGGCGAGCAGACCTATACGCATCTCCGGGCTCGCCGATTTGATCGCCGCCGGGGTCCGCATGGTCCAGCCGGACATCGTCAAGATGGGCGGCGTCACGGGGCTCATGCGTTGCACCGCGCTCGCCGCCGCTCACGGCGTCGAATTGGTGCCGCATCAGACCCAGCCGACGATCGGCCACATGGCAAACCTGCACTTGGCGGCGAGCCAGCTGCACGCGACCAAGCCCTGCGAGCTGAACGACCCGTCCCCGCGCATGCATGCCGTGTTCGAAAATCCGCCGAAACCGGTTGACGGGCTGTTCCATCTGCCGCAGGAGCCGGGGCTGGGGTTGCGGGTGAATGAGCCGGAACTGGCAAAGCGTCGGGTAGAGATCGCGTGAGGTCGGAGATGAGCGGGGTCGTATGGGCAGTGAGCCGCAGCGCAAAGCACACTCTGGTCAAGGGAAACGAAGGCGCGATCCGGCTGGTCGCCGGGCTCGGCGTCGATGGCGACGCGCATAGCGGCGCGACCGTCAAGCACCGCTCCCGGGTGGCGCGCGACCCCACCCAGCCCAATCTGCGGCAGGTCCATCTGATCCATGCCGAGCTGCATGACGAGCTGGGGCGGGCAGGATTCGCCGTGTCGCCGGGGCAAATGGGCGAGAACGTCACGACCCGGGGCATTGACCTTTTGGGCCTGCCGACCGGCGCGCGGCTCCATCTCGGCGGCTTCGTGGTCGTCGAGGTCACCGGGTTGCGCAACCCTTGCGCCCAGCTCGACCGCATCCAGCCGGGCTTGATGGCGGCGACTTTTGGTCGGGACGAAAGCGGCAATCTCGTCCGCAAGGCCGGCATCATGGCGGTGGTGCTGGCGGGCGGCGAGGTGCGCCCGGGCGACGAAATCGCGGTCGAGCTGCCGCCCCAACCGCATCGCCCGCTCGCCCCGGTCTGAGAGCCTGGCTCAACCCTGGCGAAAGCGCTAGGGATGCAGGCGCATACCTGTAGCTGACGGGTGATTTGTCCGGAGTTTGTAGCGCGTGATCTGTCCGGTTTTAGAACCGCTCGAAAGGGGGGCGGGGAATGGGCCGGACGGAGGTGCTGCAAGGGGTACGACAGATGCGGTTCGAGGGGTTGCTCGACCGGCATGAGCGGGGCGAGCTGAGCCAGGAGGAAGCGGCGGAGATGCTGGGGATCTCGGAGCGGACGTTTCGCCGCTGGCGCGCTCGGCTGCGCGACGAGGGGCCGGGCGGGTTGCTCGACCGGCGGATCGGCAAGCCGTCGAGCCGGCGCGCGGCTGCCGAGGAGATCCTGCGCATGCTGGGGCTCTACCAGGAGCGCTACAGCGACTTCACCGTGAAGCACTTTCACGAGCAGCTGAGGAAGCGGCACGACTACAAGCTGGGCTACACGGTGACCCGGCTGTCGCTGCAATCGGCAGGGCTGGTGCGGCCGGCGCCGCGGCGCTCGGCGCACCGCAAGAAGCGGCCGCGCCGTCCGCTGCCGGGCATGATGCTGCATCAAGATGCCTCGCGCTTTGCTTGGCTGCCCGAGGATGCTCGGCAATACGATCTGGTGGTCACCCTCGACGATGCGACGAGCGCCATCTACTCGGCCTTTCTGGTCGAGGAGGAGGGCACGCAATCGAGCCTGCGGGCGATCGCCGAGGTGATCGCCGCGCACGGGCTGTTCTGCGAACTCTACACCGACCGCGGCAGCCACTATTTCCATACGCCCAAGGCCGGCGAGCCGGTCTCCAAGACGGTTCGCACCCAGGTGGGGCGGGCGCTGGCGCAGCTCGGCATCCGCCACATCGCGGCCTACTCGCCCGAGGCGCGCGGCCGATCCGAGCGGGCCTTCCGAACGCTCCAGGACCGCCTGCCCAAGGAGATGGCGCTGGCCGGCATTGCCACCCTCGAGGCGGCCAATCGCTGGATCAGGCAGAGCTATCTGCCGGCCTACAACGCCGCCTTCGCGGTCGCCCCAGAGCAAGCGGGCAGCGCTTTTGTCGCCGACCGCACCGGCGCAGCCCGGGAAATCCTGTGCCTTCAGGAAGAACGGCGCGTCGGCAACGACAACACCGTCAAATGGCGCCGGCTCACCCTGCAGATCCCGCCCAACCCGCTGCGGCCGCACTTCGTGCGCGCCGTGGTGCGCGTCCACGAATACCCGGACGGGCGATTGGCGGTCTTCCACGGACCGCATCGCCTGGCCGAATACGATGCCGAGGGACGACCCCATGACGACGCCAAGTTGGCTGCCTGACCCGCTTCGGCAGCCGCCCTGTGGATTTATGGATAACTCTGCGAGTTACCCACAACCCCACAGGGCCATCATCATCAGAAAGCGGTCAATTGATGCGCTACAAAGAGCGGTCAACTTGACGCGTCAGCTACATTGCCGTCAAAGCTCGACGATCTGCTGCTTCAGCCCCTTCGCGACAGCTTCGGCCCGCGACGCGGCGCCGAGCTTTCTAAAGAGAGAGTCGACGTGAAATTTTACCGTGTGGGGCGAGATCCCGAGATATCGGGCTACCGCTTTGTTGCTCAACCCCTTGCCCAGGGCGGCCAGCACTTCGATCTCTCGCGGCGTCAGCGCCAGCCGTGTTTCATCGGGCAATGGCTCGAAATTGCGGTGTTGCCGTCGTGCCACACGGACCGTCAACCCCGCTGTTACGGCGCGCAGCGCTGCATCGATCTGGATGGCGCTGGCATCCTCGGGCAAAACGCCGGCGGCATCCTCCATCGGTGACCCGAGCACCACCATCGGTGACGTGCAGGCGGCATCGGCGGAGCCGTCGGTCAGCCAGGCATCGGGAAGCGCGTCGGGCGGCACGAGCTCGTGCCCAAGCTGAGCGACCAACGCTGCGAGCCGGCACTCTTCCGCGCCATCCGACGCCCCCACGGCAATTCGCAATCGGCTGCCCCAGCTGATCATCGCGCAGGCCGTGCCCCGACGGTGACCCTCAGCGTCTGCAGCGCTCCCGCCCGGATCAGGCGGAGCTCGATCTGCTGCCCCACCGCCTCGGGCCCGAGACGCCGCGCGACCGCTGCGGGGCTGGCGATCCCCTCGCCGCCGACGCTCAAAAGGACGTCGCCGACCTGCACATTTGCCAGCGCCGCCGGGCCATCCTGCGACACGCCCATGATGATCAGCCCATGTGACTGGCCGGCTTCGGATCGCAGAGCCTCTGGCACGAGCACGGGCTGCAATGCGACCCCGAGCCAGCCCCGTTCGATACGCCCCTTGGCGACCAAGGGTTCGATGACGCTTTCTATGGTTGCGCTCGGGATGACCAGGACCCGCCCTCGCGGACCCAATGTCGACATCCCGAGCAGCCCGCCCGAAGCGTCGAGAACAGGCCCCCCCTCTTCGCGCCGGGCGAGCGAGATGTCGAGAAGTATCCTGCGGTCGATCCTGCCCCCGGCGCGGCTATGCCAGGCGGGACCGACCGAGTGAATGACGCCGAGCCGCACGGAGACACCCTCTTCCGCAACCCCATAGGCGATGACCACGGCACCGGGTTGCGGCTCTGCCGCCGGTCGCGGCGCCGGATCGAGAGTGCTGTCAAAGCGAAAGGCAATCACGTTAGTGCCGGGGTCCCGCCCGGCGACTGGCGCCGTCACGGCCGTTCCGTCGCCCAGCGTCATCAATGCTTCGCCAGCATCGGGGAAATTTTGCTCCGAGGCGATCGCCACGCCGTTGCGCCACAGTAGCCCGGAGCGCAAGCGGTGGCCCTGCGCGGATATTTTCACCACGAGCGGCCGCGCCAGCCGCTCTCGCTCGGCAAGCGCATGCGAGAAGCCGGTCAACACATCCTGGGCAATCTCAGTCATGGTTTTCCTCCTTCACCAGATGGCCGGGAGGATGGTGTCGATCGAGGCGGGGCGCCACCGGGCGAATGGGGAGGGACGACAGCCGGGTCAGACCACAGAACATATTCGCTGCTGCGCTGCCCGCCCTAGCCGGGCGCAGAAGGCGAGGCTAAGGTGCCCATCTTTAGGAGCGGGCACGGATTGGAGGATGGGCGATGGACTATGGCGCTTTGATGTTTTTCACCGACTATGCCATCCCTGCGACCGAGCTGGCGCAGGCGCTCGAGGCGCGCGGGTTCGAGTTGGTCTGGGCGCCCGAGCATTCGCACATCCCGACCTCACGGAATTCGCCGTGGCCGGGAGGCAGCGAGCTGCCGAAGGTCTACTACGAGGCGATGGACCCGTTCGTCTCGCTGACTGCGGCGCCGTCGCCACAAGGACCCTCAGAGTGGCAACCGGTGTCTGCCTCGTGCAGCAACGCGACCCGATCCAGACGGCAAAGCTGGTCGCCTCGATCGATCAGGTCTCCGGCGGGCGCTTTCTGTTCGGCGTCGGCGGCGGCTGGAACGCGGAGGAAATGGCCGATCACGGGACCGAGTTCAGAACCCGGTTCAAGCTGATGCGCGAGCGCATCGAGGCGATGAAGGAGATCTGGACAAAGCCGAAGGCGGAATACCACGGCGAAATGGTCGATTTCCCGGAGATGATGGCGTGGCCAAAGCCGGTCCAGAAACCGCATCCGCCGATCCTGGTCGGCGGAGCCTTCCCGCATGCGGCGCGCCGCGCGGTCCGGTATGGCGACGGCTGGGCGCCGATCACCGGCCGGGGACCCGAAGGAGACGTCGAGCAGTTGTTGCCCCGCTTCCGCCAGATGCTGTCGGAGGCTGGGCGAGACCCGCAATCCGCGCCGGTTACCCTGTTCGGCGCGTCCGAGGATGCTGATCGGCTGGCCCGTTATCGTGATCTGGGCATAGCACGCATGGTCGTGATGTTACCTTCCGGGAACCGCGACCAGATATTGCCGATCCTGGATCGCTGGGCCGCGCTGATCCCCCGAGCGCGGTGAGCAATTCTGCGGTGAGCGATTCTAGCGCCCCACGCTACGCCAGTGAGGCGACCACCATCCAGATGACGGCCCACAGGCCGAGGGACGTCAGCAGTATCATCAACACCGAAGCGCCGGTGGTCAGCCGAGCTTCGCCGTCGGCGGGCACCGTTGGCTGCGAGGAGGCCGGCGCTACGGGTAGACCGCGCTCGACCGCGTAATAGGCGCGCTGCGGTATCACCTTGCGGTCCATCGGCTCTCTCCTCGTGACCGTGCGTCCGTGCGTTGCTGACGGCTGCGCAGCGCGTTCCGCATTCACATAGCCTCCCTCTATGTTAACCTTAAATCGTCAGCAAAGTGCCTTGTCAGCGTCAAAAAACCGTCCTTTCGGGTGAATTGCTGTCTCGCCTCGGTCCGGGCATATGGAAATATCTTCCCAGGCACCGCTCGAGGTTTGATCGCCGCAACCCAGCGGCATCCTTCGTCCGGCTTGCAATGGGAGACCCGGGTTGCTTTTGGATTAACGGGCGTGCCCGCGGACGAAATCACTCAGGACATCCATGCGGCGCAGTTAACTACGTTGTTTCGGCAGATGCCGGTTGCGCTCGCGGTCAATATCGTGAACGCCGGCATCGCGGCGATTGTCGTTCATCGGCTCGCCGCTATCGTCGTGCTGCCGCTGGCTTGGTTTTGCACCGTTTCTCTGATAACGGCTGGCCGCTGGGTGGTTTGGCGGCGGCATCGCCGTATACGCGTGGAAGAAAGTGAAGACGGCCCGAACTGGTCGCGGCTCGCTGCCTTCGGGTCGCTGCTTGCGGGTCTGTCCTGGGGGTTGGGCGGCGCGGCCATGTTCCCGGCCGTCCCGGTGCTCGGGCAAATCTTTCTCACTCTCGTGATTGGCGGCATGTGCACGGGCGCCGTCGTCGTCAGCGCCTCGCATCTGCCGAGCCTTGTCGCTTTCCTTCTGCCGGCCAGCCTGCCGCTGGCGGTCCTCTTTTTTTGCGAAGGGTCGACGACCGGGAGTGCTTTGGGCGCCATGATCGTGGTCTTCGCGGTCGCGCTGTCGCTCGCTGGATGGCAGCTCAACCAATTCCTCGCCGAAACGGTTCGCCTCCGCTTTGAATTGCACGAGGCCAATCGTCGGTTGAAGGCCGAAATGGCAGAGCGCCAGGCGACCGAGGAGGTTCTGCGCCAGTCGCAAAAGCTCGAAGCGGTCGGCCAACTGACGGGCGGGCATCGCTCACGATTTCAACAATTTGCTTACCGTCGTCATCGGCAACCTGGTGCTGGCGATCGGACGGCCGGGCGAAATCTTCGGCGAACACACAAATGCTGCAAGGCGCCTTGCAGGCCGCCGACCGCGGCGTCGCCCTGGTTCAGCGGCTGCTCGCCTTCGCGCGCGAACAGCGCCTCGATCCGCGATCCGTTGATCTCGGCGTCCTGATCGCGGGCATCGAAGATCTCCTGCGCCGCACGTTGGGGCCCTCGATCCAGCTCTCGGTCGGGGCAAGTCACGATCTTGCGCCGGCTCGTGTCGATACCAACCAGCTCGAGCTTGCAATTCTCAACCTGGCGATCAATGCGCGGGATGCGATGCCCGACGGCGGGACATTGCGGATTACCTTGGAAAGCTGTCTAACTGGTGAGGGTTCGCCGCGCGAGCTTCCGTCCGGCGCCTATATCGTGGTCTCGATCAGCGATACCGGCACGGGGATGGACGAAGCCACCCTCGCCCGGGCATTCGATCCGTTCTTCACCACAAAACAAATCGGCAGCGGCTCCGGCCTGGGCTTGGCTATGGTGCAACGCTTTGCCGCGCAATCCGGCGGCGCCGTGCGGATCCGCAGCAAACCGGGGGCGGGAACCACCGTAGAGCTCTGGCTACCCGCCACCGACGAGATGCCCCTTGTTGGAGAGCGGTCCTGACCGGCCGAACGATTTTCCGAGCAGATCCGCGCTCTCGACCCGGAGAGGGGCCACTACAGAATGGTATTTCTGAGCAAGGGGCGCCCAAGGGTGCCGGCGCAAGAATGCTCCCCTCCGACGATTGGCGGCGCTACAGCAGGTCGGAAACGGCGTTCCAATACCGCTTTATCGCGTCGACGTGATCGCTCAGGGACCGGCCGGCTATCCGGTGCAGGTGACCGCTCTCGTAGTAATTGGCCAAGGTCAGGTGGGTGACCCCGATCGACTTCCAAAAACGCACCTGGTCGCGCCATTCGACTTCGGAACCGGCGCCGGCGGAGACCCGGGTGTCGATGCCGATCGTTGCCGGATCACGGCCGGCCTGTTCGGCGTAGCGGTGGAGCGTCGCGATGGCCGTTCTTGCTTCCTCGCCGGGCGGATAGGCGAGCGGCATCCACCCGTCGCCCCATTTGGCGCAGCGGCGCAACGTCACATCGGCGTGGCCCCCGTACCATAGCGGGATCTTGCGGCCGGTCGGCAGCGGGTTGATGCCGGCGTCTTCGATCGCGTGCCACCTGCCTTTGAAGGTGACATGCGGCTGCGCCCACAACGCTTTCATGACCTCGACCTGCTCCTCGGAGCGGCGGCCGCGGTTGCGGAAATTCTCGTTGAGCCCGACGAACTCGACCTCGTTCCATCCGACCCCGACGCCGAGTCGAAACCGGCCGCCGGACAGCACGTCGAGGCAGGCAGCCTGTTTTGCGACGAGCACAGTTTGGCGTTGCGCCAGGATCAGGACCTGGGTGGAGAAATCGCCGATCTTGGTGCATCCGGCGAGAAACCCGAACAGCACGAACGGGTCGTGGTACCAGTCGGTCGACCGGGCGCGCCCCTGGGTCCAGCCGGGACGGCTCGCGACGTTGACGCCTAGCACATGATCAGGCGCCGCGATGCCGTGATACCCAATCTCCTCAGCGGCTTGCGCGAATTCCCGCAAGGTCGCCGGTTCACCGCCAATATCAACGATCGGTAGCGCTACACCGAGCTTCATGCGCACTCCTGCTTTGCCGTGTCTTGCACCCGACGCTGAGGGGGCGTGATGCTGAGCCAATCCATGTCCAACGGCAAGAGCCGCGCTCGCGGATCGTATTGGGAAGTTCCGCCGCGCCCCGCATGTTGATGACCAAAGCGCTCCGACACGAGCCGGATTTGGATCGGAAAGGGAGGACATGTGATGCGCGCGATGCAAATCATCGATTGGGGAAAGCCGCTCGAGGCCGGGACTATCCCGATCCCGAGTCCAAGGGCGAGGAGGTTCTGTTGCGCGTCGAGGCGGCCGGGGTTTGCCACAGCGACGTGCATATCTGGGACGGGTATTTCGATCTGGGCGGCGGGCAGCAGATCTCGCTCGAATCACGCGGCGTGCAATTGCCGTTTACGATGGGGCACGAAATCGCCGGCGAGGTGGCGGCGCTCGGGCCGCGGGCTTCGGGGGTCAAGCTCGGCGACAAGGTCGTGGCTTATCCATGGATCGGCTGCGGCGAATGCGCAGTCTGCCGCAACGGCGATGAGCTGCTCTGCCTCAGGCCGCGGACGCTCGGCACGAGACGCGCCGGCGGCTACGCCACACAGGTCGTCGTGCCGCACGGCCGCTACCTGCTTCCGCATGAGGGGGTCCCGCAGGCGCTAGCCGCAACCTACACCTGCTCCGGGATCACGGCCTATTCGGCGCTGAAGAAGACGCGCGAGCATGTCGGCGCGGACGACCACCTGGTGATCATAGGGGCGGGCGGGGTCGGCGGCAGCGCGGTGCATATTGCGCCGGCTGCCGTCGCCGGCAAGGTCGTCGTCGCCGACATCGACGCGCAAAAGCGCGCGCAAGCCCGCCAGATGGGCGCCGTCGCGACGATCGACAACGCCGCGCCGGATGCGGTGAAGCAAGTCATCGATGCCACCGGGGGCGGCGCCGCCGCGGCGATCGACTTTGTCGGCTCGCCCAAGACCATGGAGTTCGGCGTCAACGTCCTGCGAAAGGGCGGCAAGCTCGTCATGGTCGGGTTGTATGGCGGAGCTCACCCGATCTCGACCGTGCTCTTCCCGTTCAAGATGATGACCATCGAAGGGTCCTATGTCGGCACCCTCGAAGACCTGCGGGAGCTATTGGCCCTCGGCCAGGCCGGCAGGGTCCCGCCGATCCCGCTCGAGACGCGGCCGGCCGAAGAGGCGAGCGCGGCGCTCAGCGACTTGAAGAGCGGGGGCAAGGTGAGAGGAAGGGTGGTGCTGCACCACCACTAGCCGCCGGTCAATGCGCCATCGCGGTCGGCGGCGGGGTGAACGCCATCTTCTCCCGCCGGCGAAGCACCTCGAACCCGCCATGCTGCTCCGCCACATGGGCCTGATCGGCCTTGGCCTGCCGGTCCACCAATTCGGGGTCGAGCATGGCGCGCAACTGCTCTTCGAACGCTGCACGCCGCGCCGCGTGCGCGGGGTCGCGGCCGAGATCGGTCAATTCCTCGGGATCTGCTTCGAGGTCGAAGAGCTGCGGCGGCGCGCCGACATAATAGACGTATTTGTGGCGCAGCGTGCGCAGCATGTAGAAGGCATCGGGCCCGTAGGTGTGAAATTGCGACAGCACGGTCCGGTCCTGCGCCGGCCGGCGGGCGAGATCCAGCATCGAAACGCCGGGGAGGCCCAGCTCGGAGATGGCGTCAGGCGCGCCGGCGGCATCGAGGATCGTCGCGGATACGTCGCAAAGCGTAACCGGGGTTCGACAGACGGCGCCGTGAGGCACCCCCTCGCCGGCCATCAGCATCGGGATGCCGGCGCTCTCCTCGTACATCGTCGCCTTGCCCCAAAGGCCGCGCGCCCCGAGATTGTCGCCGTGATCCGAGGTGTAGATCACCCGGGTGCGTGTCCGCGAGGCCGGTCTCGGACAAGACGGCCAGGATCTTGCCGACCTGCTCGTCGAGAAACGACACAAGGCCGAAATAGCCCGCCAGGGCTCGCTGCAGATCTGCCGCGCCGGCGATGTGCCTGTCGTAATCCGACCGCCGCGCATACATCCGGACATAGGGATGATCCGGCCGCTCGGCCGGGTCGTAGAGCTTCGGCCGCGGCAGATCCCGCCCGATATAGCGGTAATAATGCTCGGGCGGCGCGGTCAGCGGAAAATGCGGCGCCACCATCGAGACGAACAACACCCAGGGGCGTCGATGCCGGCGGGTGCCGGTTTCGCGCAGCCAGATCTGCGCAGCCGCGGCGACTTGCCGGTCGTACAAGGTGTAGCTGCTTTCGCCGGGCCCGGCCGAGGCAATCAGGTTCTTGCCTGTGGTGCGGATGTCGTCGGGGTCGCGGACCAGATGGGTCAGATCGCCGACCCCGCCTGTTATGTGCATCGGCAATAAGGTCTCGGTGAACCCGTAATCCTCACCGGGCTGCCCGCGATAATGGAGCTTGCCGATGGCGGCGACGTGGTGGCCGCGCTGGCGCAGGGCATGAGCCCAGCCGCGGATGTGCCCGTCATAGGCGATCGCGTTGTCCCAGGCGCGGTGCCGGTGGACGGGAAGTCCGGTTGCCAGGCTGGCGCGCGCCGGCACACAGATCGGCGACGGCGTATAGGCCGAGGTGAAGCAGCTGCCGCGTGCGGCGAGCTTGTCGAGCGCCGGCGTGTCGGCGACCGGATGCCCGGCATACCCGGCAATCTTGCGGTTGTGCTCGTCGGACATCAAGACGACCAAATTTTGCGGCACGGCGGCCATCAGCGGTGCTCCCTGCATGTTGCGGCCCGATCGTACAAGCCCAGCCGTGCATGCCCCACAACTATACAGCTCCGAAAATCGACAATTTGAGTGATCGGTTTCAACCTTTGCCCGATCAGGCCACGGAAACGATCGGACACGTTGAGAGTTGCTCGACGCCACCGCGCGCCGGAACCTTGTTGCGGCCCATTTGTTTGGTCTACGGTTCCGGAATGAGCCGAGGCCCGCGCCATCGGCTGAGATGCAGCGATACGGAGTAGCCCGTGGACGAGGCGGCGATTTTTCTTGCACGCGCCCTATCGGGCGGGACCGCCGACGCCGCAGCAATCCTCGTCTCCCCACCCGCTTTTGTCGATTTGTTGCCGATCGCCGCATATGCCTGCGAGGCCAGCGGCCGATTGCGGTGGTTCAATCAGCGCGCCGCCGAGTTGTGGGGCCGCTCGCCGGGGATCGGGGAAGAAGCCGAGCGGTTCTGCGGTTCCTATAGGCTTTACGGGCTCGACGGACGGTTGATCCGTCGTGACGAGACCCCGATGGCGCAGGCGCTCCGCACCGGCACCCCGATCAGCGGTGCGGAAGCCGCGGTCGAGCGTCCCGACGGGAGCCGCATCGTCACGATGGTCCACATCAATCCCCTCAAGGATGCTGCCGGGAACGTGATCGGCGCGATCAACTGCTTTCACGACGTGACCGAGGCGAAGCAAGAGCTTCGCAAGCTCCGGGAAAACGAGAGGCAGTTCCGCGATTTGCTGCAGGCCCTGCCCGCGGCGATCTACACGACCGACGCCGCCGGGCGGATCACTTTTTACAACGAAGCGGCCGTCGAGCTCTCCGGAAGACGCCCGAAGCTCGGCTCCGACGAATGGTGCGTCACGTGGCGGCTGTACAATCCGGACGGCGCGCCGCTGCCGCATGACCAGTGCCCGATGGCGATCGCGCTGCGGGAGGATCGGCCGGTTCGGGGAGCGGAGGCGATAGCCGAGCGGCCCGACGGGACCCGCGTCCCGTTCCTGCCCTATCCGACCCCGCTGCATGATGCGTCGGGCGCGCTGATTGGCGCCGTCAACATGCTGGTCGATGTGAGCCAGCGAAAGGAGGCCGAAACCCAGCAACGGCTGCTGCTCGCGGAATTGAACCACCGGGTCAAGAACAACATGCAGATGCTGCAGTCCCTGCTGAATGCCGCGCGCCGGGAGACCGGCAACGCGGAAGCCCGCGCCGCGCTGGCCGATGCCAGCCAACGCGTCGGCGCAATGGCTGCGGCGCAGAAGGTGTTGTACCAGGCCAACAATACCCGAGGATATCAGGCCGCCGAGTTCATCGGCGCCATATGCGCCAGCGCGCAACAGGGATTTGACGATCGGATCACAATCGAGTGCGCTGCCGGCGCCGGCGAGCTATCAAACGACACGGCGGTACCTTTGGCCCTGATCGTCAACGAGCTGGTCACCAACGCTGCCAAGCACGGCGTGAACGGCCGGGCTGCGGTATCGATCAAGGTGGCGCTCGCCAGGGAGGCCAACTCTTTCGTGCTATGTGTCGAAGACGACGGCCCGGGCTTCGAGCTCTCGGCAACCCGCCGGCGGTCATCCGGCCTGGGTTTGGTCATCGGCCTGGTCCGGCAGATTGGCGGCAGCTTCAAAGTCGAACGGGTGCCCGGAGCGCGATGCACGGTGGAGTTCCGAGGCGAAGACCCCTGATTCTTGCTGGGCCGTTTTCACCTGTTTTGACATGGAGCTGATCGCCCACCGTGCAGCTTCGGCGCCTGATCGAGCATCCCGGTCACCCGACGAGCGTGCGCCGGGCGACCGGAGAAACGAAGGTTTCCGAATCCTGATCGTCGAGGACGATTACGTCGTCGGGCTGGAGATCGAGGCCGGGCTTTCCGAAGCCGGGTTCACCGTAGTCGGCACGGCGAATTCGGCAGCAGAGGCAGTCCGGCTGTCGGCTTCGGAGCGCCCGATGCTGGCCCTGATGGACATCCGCCTTGTCGGCCGGCGCGATGGGATCGCGGCCGCGGTCGAGATCTTTGACGCTTACGGCATCCGCTCCATCTTTACGACCGCTCACCAAGATAACGAAACACGGGTTCGCGCCGAGCGAGCCGCGCCTCTCGGTTGGCTGGCCAAGCCCTACCAGCTGGACGCCCTGATCTCAATGATCAATGCCGCGATCGCCGAGCTGACGAAGGATAAGTCATAAAAGATGACCGCCTCGGGGGTCAGGGTCTTCCTGATCGAGGACGAGGTGCTGATCGCTCTGCTCCTCGAAGACATGGTCCTTGCTCTCGGATACGAGGTCGTCGTTGGCGCGGCCACGCTCGACGAGGCGATCGCGGCAGCGCGGACCGGCGACTTCGACCTGGCGCTGCTCGATCTCAACCTCGGCGGAAAACTGACCTATCCGGTCGCCGATATCCTGAAGGCGCGCCGGGTCCCGTTCGCATTCGTGACGGGCTATGGATCGGCTGGCGTTCTGGCGGCTTATACCGGGGTTCCCGTGCTGGAAAAGCCGTTCCGGCAAGAGGATCTCAAAACCGTGATCGCCCAATTGTTGTCGTGGCGCCGACATCAGCGCTCTGGACTTCAATAGGGGCGACCGTCCTTGTGCACGAAGACCCGCCGGCCGTCCGGGCTCAATGCCCTGCCGATATCGTCATCGGGGTAGATGACGGTGTCGCCGGGATCGCGGTCGCCGATTTCCAGGTAGACCGCGTCGCTCCCGCTGCGGTTGATCAGATGATGGGCGTCGCCTGAGCCGGCCTTGAAGCCGGCGCACATGCCCGGCCGC
This sequence comes from uncultured Alphaproteobacteria bacterium, assembly GCA_963836845.1. Lineage (GTDB taxonomy): Bacteria > Pseudomonadota > Alphaproteobacteria > ATCC43930 > CGMCC-115725 > AP-15. The sequence goes on from CAWILK010000010.1 coordinate 260,732, forward strand.
AACGGGGTCTCGCCCGCATTGGTCACGAGAACGGGCTCGCCCTCCACGACATAGATGAACTCGTCCTCGCGGAGATGCGTGTGGCGCAGCGCCGACATTCCACCCGGCGGCAGCCGCGTCAGGTTGACCCCAAAACGAGTGAGGCCGAACATATCTCCGAGCACCCGCCGCTCACGCCCGGCGACGCGCGCCGCGAAGGGATCGGGGTAGCCCCGGGCGGCGCGTGCCGGCGGCAGCGAGGCGGCTTCCACTGCCACCGGTTTGTCGATTTCGCTCATCGGCCCCCTCCCGGAAACGGTTTCGAGCGGATGATGTTTTGTCCGGCGCGCGAGCGCAACCCGCCTGGCCCCTGTAGCTAAGCTAGCGGTACGGCTCTAACACTTGATTCCTGCCGAAATTTGACGTCATACCCGCGAAAGCGGGTATCCAGGGGCAACAATGGATTGAGCTTGTGGCACTGGACCCCCGCTTGCGCGGGGGCGACGAAGCAGGTGGGACGGGAATCATTTGTTTGAATTGCACCACTAGCGGAGCCGCCATAGCCAGGCTTGATCCGGCAATTCACGAGTGCACACGTCTCGCCGGTCTCCGTGGATGCCCGGCGCAAGGCTTGTCCTCGGGCCGGGTGGGGAGCGCGGTCGCGTGGGCCGGGCAAGACGATTAGGCTGAGACGGAATCATCCGAATGCATCTGAGCGCTAGATCCGATTTTGGAGCCGGAGGATATTCGCTGGGTTCCGATGAGTGCCGCGCCGGATCGCGAGCCTTGCGGCATCCATCAGATCGGTCAAGCGGAACGGCTTCTTGATCAGCGGGTCGTCCCCGGTATGCCATTCCGCTCCGCCGATCTCGGCAAACCCGGTCACGTAGAGCACGTTGAGGCCGGGCCAGCGTTCGCGCGCCCGCCTGACCGTCTCGATGCCGTCTAGGGCGGGCATCGCGATGTCCATCACGACCAGATCGTAAACCTCGCCGCGTGCGAGAGCATCCAGAGCGGCTTGGCCGCTGTCGACTTCGGCAACCCCGTATCCGCCCTGCCGGAGCATCTCCACGGTGATCTCCCGCACTCCGGCGTCGTCGTCGACCACTAGAATGCGCCCGCTCGATGCTCGCAGACTTTGAACGGTCGGGCCGAATTTCGAGCGCACCGGCCTGCATCGGCGCGCGCGGCAGAAACAGATGCACGCTGGTGCCGGCGCCAAGCCGGCTTTCGAGCCGCAAGGCGCCCTCGGATTGCCGCACCAGGCCGTAGACCTGACTGAGCCCGAGGCCGCTCCCTTTGCCGACTTCCTTGGTCGTGAAGAAGGGCTCGATCGCGGATCCCAGCACCTCCTCGGTCATGCCGGTCCCGGTGTCCCGGACTGAAATGCAGATGCAATCGCGGTCACGGATTTCTTGCGGGATGGCGACGCTGCCTGCCGCCAGGTTTTTGCTCTCGATCGTCAGCGTCCCGCCGAGCGGCATCGCGTCCCGCGCATTGATCGCGAGATTGAGGATCGCGATCTCGGTCTGGGTCGGATCTATTAGAGCCGGCCAGAGGTTCTGCGCCAGCATGGTGTGCACCTGGATCGTCGTTCCGATGGTTCGAGTCAGCAGGTCGCTCATCCCGGAGATCACGGCATTCAGGTCGACGGCCCGCGGCTGCAGATGCTGGCGGCGCGAAAACGCCAGCAGCTGCTCCGTCAATTTCGCTCCACTATCCGCCGCGCGTTGGGCCGAGGCGACATGCTTGGCGCTGATCGGGTCGCTGGCGATGCGCGGCGCGAGCAGTTCGAGGTTGCCGATGATCGCAGTCAGCAGATTGTTGAAATCGTGCGCCAGCCCCCCGGTGAGCTGGCCGACGATTTCCATCTTTTGCGCTTGGCGCAGCTGCTCCTCGATCGCCTCGCGTTCCGTGATATCCCGCGCGGTCGCGATGATGAAGAACTCGCTCTCTTGCTTTTCCGGCACCCGGACGAACATCACATCGATCGTGCGCGTCCGGCCCGCCATGGTGCGGCGGGCTGTATAGCGCTGGTTCTCGCCGGTTTGAAGGCACGCCCGCATGTGCCTCAAGGGCAACTGGGCCGGCTCGGCGCCGAGAATCTGCTCCAACCTTCGCCCGACCACCTGATCCCGGCTCAAGCCGTAGGCGAGCTCGGTTGCCCGGTTGAGGTCCTCGTAGACGAAATGGCCGTCTTGCGTCGCCCGAAACAACGTCAGCCAATCGGGTGAGTTGTCGAAGAACGCCTGCATCTGAGCCCGGCTCGCATCGAGCTGGCGAGCGCGTCGCTCGGCGAGCTGCTCCAGGGTTTCGTTCAATTCGCGCGAGCGTCGCTCGCTGTCGCGCAAAGCCGCTTCGGCCGCTTTGCGCTCGGTCACGTCCTGCACGACACCGACAATCCGCGCGGCCCTTTCCTCCGCGTCGAGGACCACGCTCCCTTGCACCGCCAGCCAGCGCAGCGCATGGCCTGGCAGCATGAGCCGGTATTCGACATCGCAGTCGATTTTTTGGCCCGCTGCGGTGGCGAGCTGCTGCGCGCAAGCCGGCTCGTCTTCGGGGTGGATCAGACGCCGCCAATCGTCAAGCCCGATTTCCGCTTGCTCCGACGAAATGCCGTGCATTGCCGCAGCTTCCGGCGACCATCGCAGCACCCGCTTTAAAAGGTCGACTTCCAACGCCGCCAACCTGCCCGCATTCATTGCCAGGCGCAGGCGCTCGGCCAAATCGTGCACCGCGGCCTCGCCGCGCCGCCGTCGGGTGCCGTCGATCGTGATCCCGCGCATGCACACCGGGCAGCCTTCCGCATCGCCCACGACCCTGCCGAGAAAGACAATCCAATGGATGTCGCCACCGGGCCAAACTGCCCGGATTTCGACCCGTATCGGGCCAGGCTGCTGGCGAAATTCGGCGAGAGACGCTTCCAGCCGCCGGCGGTCCGCCGGGTGGGTCGCTGCGAGGAGGGCACGGTACAAGTCGCCGCGGCGGCGCGGCGCGAGCCCGAGGTTCCGAAACATCTGCGCCGACCACTGCATCCGGCCGCTGATCAGATCCCACTCCCAGGCGCCGATTTCCCCGGCTTCCAGCGCAAGCCTAAGGTGTTCCTCCTCAGCCCGGGGCTGATCCGGAAGGAGCGGGTCGAGCAATGGCGCGGGATCTGGTTTCACCGAGGCCATTTTCCTCCCGCTCCCTTTACTGCGCCCTCGCGCGATTTCGCTTAGCACCGTGGGTTCTAACTTAGCGGGCGCGGCTGCAAAGTAAAATATGCGGCCCCGGCTCCGGCTGGTAATTGTGCGCCGCATCCTTACAAGACTTGGATATTTTCTGCCAACGTTGACACTCGAATGCTGCGACGCAACATAATCCGGACGGTTTGCAGGACGGAGAGCGGGGATGGGCAAGAAGGGGAAGACCGCGCAGTTCACCCGAACCGAGGGGAGAGCTCGCCTCGCGCACCTTAGCCATGCCGGCAGACTGCAATCCCAGAGGGGATATCTTTGGCGGGTGGATCATGTCCCTGATGGATGCCGCCGGGAAGATGTCGGCCACCCCGCACGCTGCCGGACGGGTGGTGACCGTCTCGGTGTCGAACATCACCTTCCTGCATCCGGTTCATGTCGGCGATACCGTCTGCTGCTATACCGAGGTAAAGCGGGTCGGCCGGACCTCGATCACTCTCGATGTCGAAGTCTGGGTGCTGCGGCAAGGTCAAGGCGCCCGCATAAAGGTGACGGAGGCGGAGTTCACCTTCGTGGCTGTCGACGAGGAGGGTCGTCCTCGAGTGCTCGGCAGCTCCGTCCGGCTTCCCGTGATCAAAGCAGCGCGCCGGCCCGGCGATTTGCGTTAGGCTGTCCAGCTCGCCCCGGTGGAGGAACAGGTCGATGCCGGACCGTATTCTCGTGATCAACCCCAATTCCACCACCGCCGTTACGCGCGCTATCGACGCCGCTATGGCGCCGCTGCGCGTGCCGAGCGGCCCCGAGATCAATTGCCTGACACTGGAGGAGGGGCCTCCCGGTGTCGAAAGCCAATATGACGCCGATAGTGTGGTCATGCCGTTGTGCCGCATGATCCGCGATGCGGATTTCGAGGCTGCCGCGTTTGTCATTGCCTGTTTCAGCGATCCGGGACTGTTCTCGGCGCGCGAGATAACGGCAAAGCCGGTGCTCGGCATAGCCGAGTGCGGCATCCTGACTGCGCTCACGCTCGGTCATCGTTTCGGCGTCATCTCGATCCTTTCGCGTTCGGTGCCGCGGCATCTGCGCTACATCGCCGCCATGGGGATCCGAGAGCGGCTGGCCGGCGATCTGCCGATCGGCCTCGGCGTCACGGAGCTCGCGGATGCGGGCGCCAGTCTGACGCGGATGATCGATGTCGGTCGCGAGCTGCGCGACCGGCACGGCGCCGATGTGCTGGTCATGGGCTGCGCCGGGATGGCGCGATACCGCGCCGATCTCGAGGAAGCTGTGCAAATCCCGGTTGTCGAGCCGACCCAGGCAGCCGTCGCAATGGCAATCGGCCGGCTGAGCCTCGGCTGGTGGGGAAGGTCGGCAGATCGGTAGAGGCGTGTCCCAGCTGCCGCAGCAATGGCTTGGTCTCACCTTTTCCTTTGTGTCGAGGCCGAGCCGGGCGCATCCTTGCGTCGGACCACAGCAAGGAGCACTGAGATGGCGGAAATACTCGGTCTCGGCGTGACGCATTGGCCGACCTTGTGCCTGCCAAACGAAGGACTCACCAGCGTGTTCAAGCGGACCTTGACCGCGCCAAACGTCGACCCGGAACGCAAGGATCCGGCGAATTGGCCGGCCGAGCTGCTTGCCGAGCTCGGCAATGACGATGGCCGGTCGGCGGCAAACCGTTGCGGCGAGCGCTTCGGCAACGACTTCCGCGCGATCCGTAAGATATTGGACGATTTCAACCCGGACCTCGTGCTGGTTTGGGGCGATGACCAATACGAGAATTTCCGCGAAGACATCGTCCCGGCTTTCTGTGTATTGGGCTATGACCACGAATTCGAGCTAAAGCCATGGGCCAATGGAAACGGCGGCAAGCCCAACCGCTGGGGCGAGCCGGGGGATTGGGGGTTGCGGCTGCACGGCCACCGCGAGGCGGCAAAATTCCTGGCCACCGGGCTCATCGAGCGCGGCATCGACATGGCCTATGCCTACCGGCCGCTGCACCATCCGCTGGCTCACGCCTTTACCAACACCTTCCTCTATCTCGACTGGGATCGGCGCGGCTTTTCATATCCGGTGATCCCATTTGCGATAAATTGCTATGGCCGCACGCTGATCCACGCCAAGGGCGGCCTCGCCCATCTGTTCCAGCCGCCGCGGCCCGCCGACGAGGGGGAAGACCCGCCAGCCCCGCCGCCGTGGCGTTGCATGGAGGTGGGCGCCGCGGTCGCCGAGGTGCTCGCGGCATCGCCCTACCGTGCCGCGCTGATCGCTTCGTCGAGCTGGTCGCACGCCTTCCTGTCGCCGAAAAACGGCTATCTCTGGCCCGATCACGAGGGCGACCGCCTGCTGTTCGATGCTGTGAGCCGTGCCGATTACGCTACCTGGCGAAAGCGTTCTTTGGCCGAAATGGAGTTCGCCGGGCAGCACGAGATGCTGAACTGGATGGCGCTGATCGGCGCAATGGAAGCGCTCGACCGGCGGCCGGTGATCCAGGACTACATGGAAACCTACATCCTGGCGTCGGACAAGTGCTTCCTATCGTTCCCGCCTTGACCGATTGGGCTGCCCAGTATCGGGTGCCTGCACCAGCATAGCATCGACGCGTCAGCACCCTTGGCTGACGCGCCGGCCGCCCGCTGACTGCGGGCGGCATCGATCCTGATTTTCAATACATCACCGTCATTTCCAGTCAAGCGGTGCTGTTCACACCTCGCTTTCACGGGGTGGTGATAATCACTGTCGCCACGGAGCTCATTCCCATTTGGCCTGCGTGATCTGCTGCCGTGCGATCTGCGATTGGGCAGATCGCCATTGATCCAAAATTTCGTCAAATCCGAGCAGAAAACCCTAGCGGACAGCATTTTGACGTGCAATAGACGACGCCCTGACTAAACGTGGTTAAGCTGGGGCCGTCTGGTGGCAGTCGAGATGCCCAACGGCACACGCCGGCCGCCAGCTCACAGTGCCGGGCTACCCGAGATGGGAGGAGCTGGTGGAGCGCAGATTTGTGTCTGAGCGCGCCTCATCGGTCGATGACCGCAGGGTTCCGCGATGGCCGTCCACCGCCGGCCAAACGGTGCAGAAAAGCGTTTTGGCACTGACGAAAGAGGCCCTGTGGGTGATGGTCATGCTGTCATCGCTGGGGGTTTGGGCTGCGGTCTGGGCGGCTGCCGCCTCGATGGCTTCAGCCTGGTTGCAATAGCTCGGACGATCGAACATTGCATTGAACATTCGATACCGCCAACCACTGCGGCGCAGCCGATCAACGCGGCTCGCGCCTTTGTCAGGGAGAGAGTGATGCAAATGATCTCTGGCCACAATAACAACGCAGTCATCGACGAATATATTCGCACGAAAGGGGTCACCCGCTGCCCGACCGCGTGCGCGGTGCCGACCCAAGGGTCGGTCGATAAAGCCGATCGCGCTGCGCTCGAGGAGTACGCGGTCACGCGCGCTCGTCAGCGCCGAGAGAGAGCCGCCGCACGGGCCCGATTGTTCTGGAGCATCGATTTGCCGCTCCCCCCGAGCGCCGAATAGCCGGCTCAGAAGAAGATGCTGACGTTCATTGCCAGCAGGACATTTTGATCGAGAATGATCCTGCGGCTCGCGATCTTCAGGCGCCGTCGACTGCGCCGCAGCAGGTCGCGGCGGGCGCCGACATAGAAATCCTGCTCGGTCTCGCGCCCGGCTGCGGTAGACAATGAAATTGGAGTGCACTGCAGTCAAGATCCGGCGCTCATCGGGCTCGACCTCGATATTGGTGATCAGGTGGCGGGTGCGCGACGGCGGGTCTTCCGCCCAGGCCATGCCGGTATCCAGCCGCGCGACGCGGCCAGCCAGCGTCGTCTTGTCCTCGTCGAGAATGGCCAGCTCGTCTGTCTTCTGGTCCTCGTCATTGCGTCCGGCGCGGATCGAGCGCCGCAATGGCTTTGCTCGACCTGCGGGTAGCGGTTGCTCCGCCCGACCATCCAGTAGCGGACATCGTCGGTGAACAGCGCGAGCCAGTCGTGAAACCGCCGCTCGTCGAGCAGCCGGGCCTCCCGGTAGAGGAATTGCTCGACCTCGCGGATGATCTCCTCGCGGCATCGCCGCGTTCCCTGACATTTCGGCCCAGCGCTCGCCGCGTCCATCAACTCTGGCCCAGCGGCGATAGAACTGGCGATGGTTGCTCTCGCTGATGCGCTAGATCGCTGGCCCAGGCGTTGAGGCCCTCGTCGAAGCGCTCATGCCCGAGCCCCATCTGCTGGTTCAGATCCATCCGCCGCGACACGACGCCGCGGCAGGTGCGGGTGCATTCCTGCCAATTGTCCATGTCGTCCTGCTCGAAGGTGCCCGACGGGCTGAAGCCCCGCACCCCGCGAGCCGGATCGCCTCCTTGACATCGCGGCGGCGCCGCCTTGTCGATGAAGATCCACGACCAGACCTCGGTCTTGTCGGGTCCGCGCGGGTGCCAGACGCGGAAGCTGCGCGAGGTCGCCCGCAGCATCGAGAAATTCGGGAACATCGTGCCGACGATCGGATTGATCAGGCCGGCGCGCGGCCCGAGCCGCTGCTCTGACCTCGGGGCGGATCTCCTTCTCGTATTCGAGGATCTCCGGCATCGGCGGGTCGCCGACATCGTTCGGGCCCGACGCAGATCAGGACATGGCCATTGCCGGGGGAGACCATGCTGCCGGTGGAGTTGGGCTTGGTCGCCACGCCGCGCGCTGAACGCGGTCTGGATGGCCGACAGATGGGTCCACTGGACATGATAGGCGTCGCCGCCGAAATTCTCGGCCGGGAATTTCCAGTTGCACGGCATGACCCATTTGTGGGTGCCGACGATCTCGATGCCGCCTTCGCGGCGGTCGAAGAACGTGTCGAGATACCAGGCCATCTCGCCGAGATACTCGCGCAACGGCGGCGCCTGCGGGATCGAAGGTGGCGAACAACAGACCCTTGTAGCTCGTCCAATTGCGCGACCGGGACGAGGCCCCAGCTCTCCCGGTCCAACTCGTTGTGATAGAATTCCTTGCAGGTAGGGCACCCCGGCCAGCCGCCCGTCATTGCGGTAGGTCCAGCCGTGATAGGCGCAGGTGAAGGTCGCGGCGTTGCCGCTGTCGGCGCGGCACAGCCGGTTGCCGCGATGCCGGCAGACATTGAGGAAGGCGCGCGACCTGTCCCCCGCTGTCGCGCACCACCAGCACCGGGTCCTCGCCCATATAGGTGGTGAGGAAATCGCCCGGCTCCGGGATCTGGCTGTCATGGCACAGGAACAGCCAGCAGCGGGCGAAAATCCGCTCCAGCTCCTGCTCGTAGATCTCCGGCTCGATAAAGATCCGCCGGCTGACGAGCCCGTTCTCGGAATCGACCAGATGCTTCATGCCCATTCCCATCGGATTTCTCCTTCGAGTGACGCCGTCAGCGTGCGCCGCGGCATGCGCAGCGTCGCGCCGGCATCGACCGTCAGGATCGTGCCGGTGATCCCTCTCGCGTTGGTTCTCGAAGACAGAAAGACATAAGCGCCGGCGAGATCGCCGGGCGCGAGCGCGATCTGCAGCGGATTGTTGGTGCGCAGCCGCTCCTCGATCGCGGGATCGGCGAATTGCGAGCGGCCGTCCTGCTGCAGTATCGAGAGCCCGCGCAGATCGGTCATCGTGCCGCCGGGCGCGACCCCGTTGACCCTGATGCGGGGTCCGAGCTCGACCGCCAGCTGCCGGATCAGGCCGACCACCGCGTGTTTAGAGGCGGTATAGAGGGGGCCGCCGCCGCCCGAGTTCGAGCCCGCGACCGACGCGGTGAACACCATCGAGCCGTCGGTCTTGAGCAGCTCGGGCAATGCCGCCTTGGCTCCGAGGATGCATCCCTTGACGTTGACCCCGAACAACTCGTCACAGGCCTCGGAAAGGTTTCCTCGGGAAGCTCGGCGAGCGACAGGAAATTGTCGAAGATGCCGGCATTGCCGACGAGAATGTCGAGCCGGCCGAATGCGCCGACGGTTTCGGCCACGGCGCGCTTGTTGTCGGCGAGTCGCGCGACATTGCCCGGTGACGGCGGCAACCGCAGCGCCGAATTCGCTGCGCAGCTCGGCCGCTCGATCGGCGACCCGGTCGAGGACGCCGACGCGCGCGCCTTCTGCGATAAATCGCGCGACGACCGCGCGGCCGATGCCCGAGCCGCCGCCGGTCACCAATGCCACCTGCCCATCGAGCCAGCCCACGGTTTCTGTCCTCCTCGCCATATTCGCCGATGAGCGGCAGCGTTGTTGTTGGTCGCAAATGTATAACCCCTCACGCAGATAGCAAACCCCGATCAGGGAAGCGGAGCGATGCGATGCCAGAAATCCCGATCGTGACATCAGCCGCCAGCATTTCCGCCGGTGAGGCCTATCTCGATGACACCCCGATCCTGCAATCTCACGCTGGCACCCAGCCGGATTTGTTTCTGCGCTGGAACCGGATCCCGCTGTCGGCTGCGTCGGTAGACGTCGTCGTGCACCTGCACGGTTTTTCGCAGGAAGGCCGCGCCATGCCGCTGGCGGAAAAGGTCGCTCGCAGCGGGCTCGATCTCTCGGGCAGGGCGCGGCCGACCCTCGCGCTGCTGCCCCGCGGCAATTGGCTGAGGCATTACTACTACGACTTCCCGGCGCTCCTCTCGGGCGGCATCGATCGGCTGATCGATTATGGTTTGCACTGCCTCGCCCGCGCGATTGCCGCAATGCCGCCCGCTGCGCCGCGCGCGCTCGCGCTCGATCGGCTTATCCTGACCGCTCATTCGGGGGGCGGCATGCCGGCGGTCGACGCCATTGCCGGGGCGCGCCGGCCGCCCGATGAATTCTTTGTGTTCGACGGTCTCTACGGCAGGGATCCCCGAACCGGCGCCCCGATGCAAGGCCTCGAAATCATCGATCGATGGCTCGGCGAGAGGCTGCGGGGCGAGCCGCAGCGGGAGGGGGCCCTCCGGGTGATTTATATCGAGCAGCAGACCGGCCCCTTTTCGCGCGCGGTGGCGGAGCTGATCGCCCGACACCTGGCGAGCGCCGATGCCGCCCTGGCGGCGAGCCTGGCGCCCCGCTACCGGGTCGAGCCGTCCGGTGTCCAGCATTCGCAGATCGCGCGCCGCTGCGCGCCCGAGCTGTTGACCGCATCGGACGCGCAGTTCGACTGGTCGCGGTGAGCACGCATATGCCCGACGAAGTAGTCACCAGCATTTCAATTGCGCACCTCAAGTCGGCAATGACGGTGTGCGGTCATTCCGGGGCGTAGCGGAGCTGCGAGCCCGGAACCCATGCACACGGGGCATTGGCCAATTTGCAGCTGTTGCGTCTTCTCTTGGGAGGCCCGTGTTCATTGGTTCCGGGCCCGGCCCATGCGGGCCGTCCCGGAATGACCCCAAAGGCTGCGATCATTTCTGCTCGCCGGCTCTGACTCTATGAAGGAATGGGCCGCATCTGCGGTAGTGTCCTGCGTGGAAACGGCTGCGTCCGGGGTCACCTCAGCTACTGGTCGAGCCAAGCGTCGTCGAACCGCCAGCCGTTGAAGAGGCTGTTGACCATCACCGTGATCCCGTGCACCCGGGGGTAGCTGCAGGTGCCGAGGCGGTATTGGTAGATGATCGGCCGGGCCGCGTCTTCCTGCAGACGGCGATCGATCTCCCAGACCAGTTTCTTGCGTTTTTCCTGGTCGGCCTCGACCGATTGCTGGTCGTACATTTTTTCGAGCTCGGGGTTGCAGTAATTGGTGTAGTTGCGCTCCGAGCCGCAGGCGTAGTGCTCGTAGAAATAGGCGTCCGGGTCGTCGACCCCCGACCCCGAAAGGTTGGCTCCGACCTGGAAGTCCTTGCGGGCAATCTTGGGAAACCAGTTGGCCGTCTCGACCGGGTCGAGTTCGCCGTCGATATAGATCTCCTTCATCTGATCGATCAGGATGACCGCCGGGTCGCGGTATTGGGCGATGTTGCGGGTCGCGACCTTGACCGGAAGCCGGTGGTCGGGCCCATAGCCGTGCTTCGCCATCAGCTTGCGCGCCTCGGCGCGGTTGGCGGCGACGTCCGGGCCGTAGCCCGGCAAGGTCTGGAGAATTTCCGGCGGCAGGCCCCAGAGCCCGCCCGGCGGCGGCAGCATCGCCCCGCTGATGTCGCCCTGTCCCTCGGCGAGAATGTCGAGAAAGCTCTTGCGGTCGATCGTCAATTGCATCGCCCGGCGGATATCCGGATTGTCGAAGGGCGGAGCCTCGCGGTTGACGAGCAGGTTGATCGCCACCGGGGTCGGCGTCAGCTCGCAGTTCGCCTCCGGCACCTGGCCCTTGATGTCGCGCATCGACTGCACGGTGGCCTCGTAGGGAAAGGTCATATCGAACTTGCCGGCGATGAACGCCAATGTCTGGGTCGAGCGGTTCGGAATGACCGTCCACTCGATCCCGTCGAGATATGGGCGGCCTGGTTTCCAGTAATCCGGGTTCCTGGCGAGCCGAATGTACTCGTTCGGTTTGAACGCGACGAACTTGAACGGGCCGGTGCCGATCGGGTTGGTGCGCATGTCGCGCGGCGAGACGTGGCACGGGTAGACCGGCGACATGCCGGTCGCGAGCAGCATCAAAAACGCCGGCTGCGGACGCTTCAGCACGAAGGTCACTCGGTAATCGCCATCGGTCGTCACGTCGTCGAGGTTGCGGTACCACGCCTTGCGCGGGTTGAGGCGGAGCTTCTCGTTCGACTTGCCGAGCAGCATGTCCCAAGTGCATTTGACGTCCTTGGCCATGAACGGCTGGCCGTCATGCCATTTGACCCCTTGCCGCAGCTGGAAGCTGACCCGCGTATGGTCGTCATTCCATTTCCAGCTCTCGGCGAGCTCGGGCTCGATCAGGTCCAGCCGGTTCTGCTTTTCATGCTGGTTGAACAGCACCAGATTGTTAAAGACGCCCATGAACGGCGCCACCGCCGAGATTGTCGCCTCCTCGTGGATCGAGGCGCTGGCCGGGCTGTCGCGGTGAAAGAACTTGAGCACGCCGCCGGTCTTTTGCGCGAGCGCAGGAGCGGCGGCCAGCAAAAAAATGGCGCTCACCAATGTGAGCGCTCGAACCGTGCGCGGCATTGATCTCCTCGGCCTGGTTGAGGCGCCAGCCTAGCACGAAACTCTCTGCTCCGGCACCGGCGTAGGGCGGGTGCAACCCGCCATTCTATCGGAGCCCGTCTCGGGCGAGCCTTTCGACCATGTCGGGGTCGGTGCAGGCGAGCACCGCCTCGGCGACCCGGCGGCTGAACCCTGCTCGTGCAAACGCGGCGAGCTCGCGCGCGTGGTCGACGGCCGTGCGCCGAAACGGCCCGAGCCGGCGCCGGCGCGCGAAAGCACAGGCGGCCGCGAGATCGGGGTCCGCCGCCGCGGCGCGCAGACCCGACAAGGCATCCTCCACATCCGCCCCCGCCACCCCTTTTGCCAAGAGGCGGGCGCGAATGGACCGCAGTAAATCGCCGCGGCGGGTCAGCAATTCTACCCGTCCGGCGGCATAGGCCGCATCGTCGAGCAGCCCTGCTTGCCGGTAACGGTCGATCAGCGCATCGATCGGCGCCGCCGAGCTCAACGCGGCCTGCGGCAGGCGCCGCCGGACCCGCCGCATCAGCACCCGCCGCAAATTCTCGGACGAGCTGGCGTAACGGCCGAGATAGTCGAGCGCCCAGCGCTCGAGCAGCTCGGGTGCGATCTCGTCACCGTCCATGTCCGGCCCCACCAAACCCTCGCAATCGGCTACTGTCGCCGTGACGCAACAGGTGAGCATCCAACCTGGAAGAGACCAGCCCGATCTCCGAGGCGCCGAAGCAGACGCGGCTCAAAATCCTGATCCCGCTGGTGATCGGCTGCGCCTTCTTCATGGAGGGGCTCGATTCGACGATGATCGCGGTCGCGATCCCAGATATGGCCAAGAGCCTCGGCGAGAGCCCGCTGAGGCTCAATCTGGTCATCACCACCTACCTGCTGAGCCTCGCGGTTTTCATCCCGGTCAGCGGCTGGATCGCCGACCGTCTCGGCGCGCGCGCCGTGTTCTGCGCCGCGATCGCCATATTCGCGATCGGATCGGCGCTGTGCGGGCTGTCGACCAGCCTGCCGATGATGCTGGTCATGCGGGTATTGCAGGGTTTTGGCGGTGCCATGATGACCCCCGTCGGGCGACTGATCCTGCTGCGCAGCTTTCCGCGCTCGCAATTCGTCTCGGCAATGAATTGGATGACGATCCCGGCAATGATCGGCCCCACCGTCGGCCCGATCGTCGGCGGATTCCTGACGAGCTATTTTTCCTGGCATGCGATCTTTTTTCTCAACGTGCCGATCGGCGTCGCCGGAGTCGGGCTGGCGCTGTGGCTGATCGAGGATTTCCGCGCCCCGGCGCCGACGCGGTTCGATCTGCGCGGCTTTTTCATCGTCGGTCTCGGGCTCGCCTTGCTCGAGCTCGCGATCGAGAATGTCGGGCGCCCGATGATCCCGGGGGCCGCCGGAATGGCGGTGTTCCCTGCTGCGCTCGTGATCCTGCTCGTCTATTATCGGCATGCGCGGTGGCGCGAGGATCCGATCCTGGATCTGCGCCTGCTGCGCATCCGCACCTTCCGTATCGGCACGGTCACCGGCAGCATTTGCCGGATGGGCCTCGATGCGGTGCCGTTTCTGCTGCCGCTCCTCTTCCAGGTCGGGTTCGGGTTGAGCCCTTTGCAATCGGGTTTCCTGTCCTTCTCGTCGAGCCTCGGCGCGATGCTGGTGCGCATTTGCTCCGGGGTGATTTTGCGGCTTTTCGGCTTTCGCCGGCTGCTCGCCGGCAATGCGCTCCTGGCCGCCGCGGTGACCGCCGGCTGCGGATTGCTGCGCCCCGAGACGCCGGTTTGGCTGATCGTGGGGTTCGTCCTTTTATCCGGGTGCGTGCGCAGCATCCAATATCTCGGCCTCAACACGATCAGCTACGCGGACGTGCCCGGCCCGGTGTTGAGCAAAAGCACCGGTGTCGGCGGCGTCGCCCAGCAACTGGCGAGGGGCTTTGGCATCGCGGTGGGAGCGGCGCTGCTCGCTGTGATCGCCGGCCCGCAAATCCCGACGACAGGCGATTTCGGGCTGGCGTTTTTCCTGATCGCCCTGCTGCCGTTGCTCTCCGCAGTGGGATTCTTGCGTTTGACTCCGGCGGACGGGGCTGAAGTCAGCGGTTACCGCCGCTCCCAATCTCGTTCAGCGTAAATTGATCGAACAGCTGCCGACCCAGGCTACCTTTCGTTGACAAATCGTGGGAAGACGGCCATTTGGGCCCCATGACCTATCGCACTTTCGTTCTCATCACCGCAGGCTCGCTCCTTCTGGGGTGCGCCGGCGCCGCGCCCGGTGGCCTGGGGCCGGCGGCTCAGGGCCCCAGGCAGAACTGTGCTGCCTGCATGAAGGAGAACCCCGGGGATGTCGTCGTTTGCGCGAGGATCTGCCACGAGCAGCCCGGGGATAGCGCCGGTCCCGACGCGGGCTCGGTGCTCCGCTGAGTCGGCCTCAGTTCGGGTTACAACTTTTACGGGAAGCTAGCTGCAGACTCGCTGCAGGTGCAGCGGCGCTTAACATTCAACTCTCCGTCTGATTGCAAACTTATTCCAGCGGTTGTCGGGCTTTATCGCCCGCTTCGTTCCTGATTCTGTATCATTGGCTGTATCATTGAAAGCATTTGGGGCGGGAAGCGCCGTGACCCTCTTGCTGCGAATGAGCCGATGGATCGATGCTCTGAACGAGCGGGTCGGCCACGCGATCTACTGGCTAATCCTGGTTGCGGTGCTGGTCAGCGCCGGCAACGCTACGATCCGCTATAGCTTGGACACCAGCTCGAATGCCTGGCTCGAGCTGCAATGGTACCTGTTCTCGGCAGTGTTCCTGCTCGGCGCCGGGTATACCTTGCTGCACAATGAGCACGTCAGGATAGACGTGGTTTTCGGGCATCTGGCGCCGCGCCGGCGCGCCTGGGTGGACCTGCTCGGCGGCATCTTTTTCCTATTGCCGATGGCAATCGTGATCATGGTGTTGTCATGGCCGATCTTTGTCGAATCCTTTGCCCGCCGTGAGGTATCCTCCGATGCCGGGGGGCTGCTGCGCTGGCCGGTCAAGCTGCTGATCCCGGCCGGGTTTCTGTTGCTGACCTTGCAAGGCGTCTCGGAGATTGTCAAACGGGCCGCGTTCTTGCGAGGCCTCGTTCCCGACCCGAGCGAAAAGCATGAGCATCCGGTGGCCGAGGAGCTGCAAGGCGCGCGGCAATGAGCGCTTTTCTCATCGCCAATCTGGCGCCGCTGATGTTTGGCGCGTTGGTGGTGTTTTTGCTGATCGGTTATCCGGTAGCCTTTTCCTTGGCGGCCAACGGCCTCTTCTTCGGCCTCGTCGCGATCGACCTGGGGCTGCTCAAGCCCGAATTGCTGCAAGCCTTGCCGGAGCGGGTGTTCGGCATCATGCGCAACGACACGTTGCTGGCGATCCCGTTCTTCACCTTTATGGGACTGATCCTCGAGCGCAGCGGCATGGCCGAGGACCTGCTCGAGACCGCCGGCCAGATGTTCGGGCGAGTGCGCGGCGGGCTCGCCTATGCCGTGGTGTTCGTGGGCGCGCTATTGGCGGCGACCACCGGCGTCGTTGCCGCCTCGGTGATCTCGATGGGGCTGATCTCGCTGCCGATCATGCTGCGCTACGGCTATGACCGCCGTCTCGCCGCCGGCGTCATCACCTCGTCCGGCACCCTGGCGCAGATCATCCCGCCGAGCCTCGTTCTGATCGTCATGGCCGACCAGCTGGGCCGCTCGGTCGGCGACATGTATCAGGGCGCCTTCATCCCCGGCCTGTCGCTCGCCGCGCTCTATGCTGTCTTTATCCTGATCATCACGATAATCCGCCCCGATGCCGCGCCGGCATTGCCCCCCGAGGCCCTGACCATCCGCGAAGACAGCGGCAAGGCCGGCTATCCGTCTCTCGCCGCCGCCATCGTGCTCGCGATCGCTACCGGGTATTTTCTGACCGATTTGATCCACCCGATCTGGGCCGCTTCCGTCGTCGGGCTTGCCGTTTATCTGCTCGCATTGACCGACAGGTTTCTTAGGCTCGGCCTCTTGAGCCGCCTCGCCCAACAAGCGATCATCGTGATGATGCCGCCGCTGGCGCTGATCTTTCTCGTCCTCGGCACGATTTTTGTCGGCATTGCCACTCCCACCGAAGGCGGCGCCATGGGCGCAACCGGGGCGCTGGTTCTCGCCATCGCAAAGCGCCGGTTGAGCTGGCCGCTATTGCGCCAGGCGATGAACTCCACCGCCAAATTGTCGTGCTTCGTGATCTTTATCCTGATCGGCTCGTCGGTCTTCAGCCTGGTGTTCCGCGGGGTCAACGGCGATCTCTGGGTCGAGCACCTATTGACGGCGCTTCCGGGAGGCCAGCTCGGCTTCCTGATCGTCGTCAATTTGATGGTGTTCCTCCTGGCGTTTTTTCTCGATTTTTTTGAGCTCGCCTTCATCGTCGTGCCGCTGCTACGGCCAGTGGCAGAACATTTGGGCATCGACCTGATCTGGTTCGGCGTGCTGCTGGCGGTCAATATGCAAACCTCCTTCCTGCACCCGCCATTCGGGTTCGCGCTGTTCTACTTCCGCAGCGTCGCCCCGAGCAGAGAGCAGATCGACCGCATCACCGGTAGGCTCACTGCGCCCGTCACCACCGCGCAGATCTATTGGGGCAGCATCCCGTTCGTCATCATTCAATTGCTGATGGTCGGGGTGATCATCGGTGCGCCGGGATTGGTGCTGGCCTCGCTGGAAAGCGGCCCCAACATCGATCCGAGCAAAATCCAGATCCACATCCCCGAGCAAGACCAGGGGGAAATCCCGATGATCGAGATCAAATAGCGACGCTCCGCGCCCTCTGAAAAACCGCTGCAATAGGTTTGACAACTGCGCAAGCACCCTCTCCCAGTCATTCCCGCGAAAGCGGGAATCCACTGCTCTCAACAGCTTATGGATTCCGGCTCTCCGCTTTGCTACGGCCGGAATGACGAATTTTCGGCTTGCCCGCCGTTTTGAGCACCCTGTTGGTCTAGCTCGGAGCAGGGCCTATGAGGCGCTCTTCTTCGACAACATGTAATTATCGAATTGCTGCTCGTTGACGCGAAACCACTGGTGCTCGTCATCCAGGAATTTCTTCCAGGCCTCGTAGATTGTCCTCCACTTCGGATTTTTCGCGGCGTTCTCGGCATAAAGTTCCTGTGCTGCGTTGTAGGACGCGTCGAGGATCTCCCGCGAGAAGGGGCGCAATTCGGCGCCGCCGGCGACCAGCCGGCGCAATGCGCCGACGTTGTCGGTATCGTACTTGCCCAGCACCCAGGAATAGGTCTCGGCACAAGCCGCGGTCAAGACCGCCTGATAGCTCTTCGGCAATTGCTCCCACTGGCTGAGGTTGACGTACGCCGATGCTTGCGTCTGACCCTCCCACCAGCCGGGGTAGTAGTAATATTTGGCGACCTTGTAGAAGCCGAGCTTCTCGTCGTCATAGGGCCCGACCCATTCCGCGGCGTCGATCGTGCCCTTTTCGAGTGCGGGATAGATGTCGCCCCCAGGGATCTGCTGTGCAATGACGCCGAGCTTGGCGAGGACCGCACCGCCCAATCCGCCGATGCGAAATTTGAGCCCGTTGAGGTCGGCGACCGTCTTGATCTCCTTGCGGTACCAGCCGCCCATCTGGGCGCCGGTGTTGCCGGCCGGAATGTTGTAGATGTTGTAGTCTTTGAAGAGATCGCGCAGCAGCTGCAAACCCCCGCCATGCGTCATCCAGGCGTTCATCTGCCGGGCGTTCATGCCGAACGGGATGGTGCAGTCGAAGGCGAAGGTCGGGTCTTTCCCGATGAAGTAATAACTTGCAGTGTGGCCCATCTCGACAGTATTGTTCTGCACTGCGTCGAGTACCTGAAACGCCGGAACAATTTCGCCGGCGGCAAACACCCGGATCTGGAATTTATTGTCGGTCGCCTCGCCGACCCGCTTGGCAAGATATTCGGCGCCGCCGTAGAGCGTGTCGAGGCTTTTCGGCCAGCTCGCTGCAAGACGCCATTTGATTTCGGGTTGTGACTGCGCAATAGCCGGCGCCACCATCGATGTGGCGACGAGCCCCGCGCCACCAGCGGCAATGAACGAACGACGCTTCATCTTCGGCTCCTCCTCCCCGGTATTATCCCTCGTATCTATCAGAGGTACCGCAGCCAAAGATAGAGGTTGCTGACGGCGACACTAATCAGCATCACGCCAATGCCATATTTGGTAAATGCCAAGAAGCTGAAGCGCACGCCGCTGCGCTCGGCAATGCCGGCCACGGCGAGATTGGCCGAGGCGCCGACCAAGGTGCCGTTGCCGCCGAGGCAGGCGCCCAGGGACAAGGCCCACCATAACGGCATTACCTGCTCGGCGCCGCCGAGATGCGGCGCCATTTCCTTGATCAGCGGGATCATCGCGGCGACAAACGGGATGTTGTCGACGACAGCGGAGATAAAGGCCGAGCCCCAGAGAATGACGACGGCTGTCATCCGCGGATCCTCTCCGGTCGCGGCCAGCAGACGGCGCGCGGCGACGTCGAGGATGCCCGCGACATCCACCCCGTGCACGATGACGAAAAGACCGATGAAAAAGAAAATCGTTATCCAGTCGATCTCATTGAAGGTAGCGGTGACCTTGACGGTCTGCCGCTCCATTTCCCGGTGGTGCTCGATGTTGTGGAACAGCAACAGCACCGCGGCGCCGAGCAGCGCGATCGTGCCCGGCTCCAGACGGAGCGGCCGGGCGAATACGAAACCAATGGTAACCGCGCCGAGCACCAGCAGCGAAAACCGCATCAGCGGCGGATCGACGATCGAGCTGCGCTCGTCGAGCGCCATGACGCGCGCCCGTGCCTGCGCTGCCGCTTGAAATTTCGAGCCCCAGACGAGGTGTGTCAGCACCAGCTGAACAGCCATTATGATAATTACGACCGGCGCCAAATGAACAATGAAGTCGTTGAAGCTGAGACCCGCGGCCGAGCCGATCATGATGTTCGGAGGGTCGCCGATCAGGGTAGCCGTCCCGCCGATGTTGGAGGCGAAGACCTCAGCAAACAGGAACGGGTAGGCCGGTATCTCGAGCTCTCGGGCAACGCTCAGTGTGACCGGCGCGATCAGCAATACGGTTGTTACATTGTCGAGCAGGGCGGACAGCACCGCGGTCACGACCGAGAGCATCGCGAGGATCGCCCAGGGCTGCGCCCTGCCTTGCTTTGCCGACCAGATGGCGAGGTACTCGAACATGCCGCAGCGGCGCGAGATCGAGACCAGCATCATCATGCCGGTCAGGAGGGCGATCGTATTGAAGTCGATGCCGCGGACCGCCTCCTCCTGGGTCAGCACGCCAGTGATGATCATCAGCCCGGCGCCGAGCAGGGCCAGGATCGAGCGATTGATCCGCTCGGCGATGACCAGCAGGTAGGTCAGGGCGAACACCGTGATCGCCACCCATGCCGGGCTCAGACCGAAAATGACGGAGGAGGAATTCGAAAGCTGATCCATCACGGGGGCGCAGGCTGCGCGGGTCGTACCCGTCTGCACTCATACGCGAGGGTGACGCCGTCGTCGAAGCCTCTATACTGCCGGCCACGCACAGATCCGATTTGGCTGGGGAAAAGGGCGCATTTGTGGAAGAGCGAAATCTCGGGAAGTCCGGGCTCCGCGTCTCCGTGGTCGGGCTCGGCTGCAACAATTTCGGCGGCCGTATCGACCTCGAGGAGACACGGAAGGTCGTGCACAAGGCGCTCGATCTCGGCATCACCTTTTTCGACGAGGCGGACACTTACGGCGACCCGCGGGGCTGCTCCGAGACGTGCCTCGGCCAGATCCTCGGCGACCGCCGCAAGGGCATCGTGCTGGCCACCAAGTTCGCGCGCCCGATGGACGCCGCAGGCCGGCATCAAGGCGCCTCGCGCCATTACATCATGGCCGAGGTCGAGGCGAGCCTACGACGCCTCAAGACCGACTGGATCGACCTCTACCAACAGCACCAGCCGGATCCGCTGACCCCGATCGAGGAGACCTTGCGGGCGCTCGACGACCTCGTGCGGCAGGGCAAGGTCCGCTATATCGGCTGCTCGACCCTGCCGGCCTGGCAGGTCGTCGAGGCGCAGTGGACGGCGACCGATCTCGGCCTGCACCATTTCGTCTCGTGCCAAGAGGAGTACAGCCTGCTCGCCCGTGGCCTCGACCGCGACATGATGCCGATGATCGAGAGCTACGGCCTGGGCCTGATCCCGTTTCGGCCGCTGGCGGACGGGCTGCTCACCGGCAAATACCGGCACGGCGCGCCGCTGCCAACGGGCAGCCGCCTCGCCACTGTGGCGAGAGCGGCCGAGCGCAATCTGACCGACGAGAATTGGTCGCTCGTGAGACGGCTCGAGGGGTTCGCGGCCGAGCGCGGGCATAATTTGCTGGAGCTCGCCTTTTGCTGGCTGGCGGGGCGACCGGCGGTCGCGAGCATCATCGCCGGCGCGACGCGACCCGAGCAGGTCGAGCAAAATGTCCGCGCGATGAGTTGGCGGCTGACCACCGAGGATATGAAAGAGATCGACCGGCTAACCGCCGTATAGTCTGAACACAAGCTGAGGAGGATCGATATGGAAGTTCGCCTGGACGGAAGAAGCGCGGTGATAACCGGCGGAAGCAAAGGCTTGGGCTTGGCGATTGCCGAGGAATACGCCAAATCGGGCGCCGACATCGCAATCCTCGCGCGCGATCAGGGGGCGCTCGCCGAGGCGAAGGCCAAGATCGAGGCCGGAGCGCCCGGCCGGAAAGTAGCGGCAATCAGCTGCGACGTATCCAAGGCGGCCGACATCCGCAGGACCTATGATCAGATCATGTCCGAATTCGGCAAGATCGATATCTATGTCAACAATGCCGGTCAGTCGACGCGCGGCCCGTCGGAAGAGATTACCGATGAGATGTGGCAGGCCGATCTCGACCTCAAGCTGTTCGCCCAGATCCGCTTTTGCCGCCTCGTCTTACCGCAGATGAAGCAGCGCCGTTGGGGCCGCCTCATCAGTGTCCTCAACATCGGCGCCAAGGCGCCGGGAGCGGACAGCGCGCCGACCTCGGTCAGCCGTGCCGCCCAGATGGCGTTCACCAAGGTCCTCTCACAAGAGGGGGCGCCGCACAACGTGCTGGTCAACTCGCTGCACGTCGGCGTCATCGTCAGCGACCAGATCGTGCGCCGCCATCAGCGCGAGGGCGCCAATGTCTCGCTCGAGAATTTCATCGCCCAGGCGGGGCGGGCGGTGCCGCTCGGCCGCATGGGCCGCGCGGAGGAATTCGCCAACATCGCGTGCTTCCTCGCCTCCGACGCCGCGTCCTACGTGACCGGATGCGCGATCAACGTCGATGGCGGCCGCTCGCCGGTGGTCTGAACCCGAGGGTTTGCTTGTCACGCCTCGATGGGCCGGCGCCTGAGGCAAAGCGCGCGCAGGCTGTCGCGGGGGCCGAACAGCACCGATGCGAGATAGCCCGCCCCCGCAACGAGGATGATGGCCGGCCCGGTCGGCAGGTCGAAGTGATAGGACAGCAGGAGGCCGAGAAAGCCGGAGGCGAGAGCCAAGGCGCTGCTCGCCGCGCTCAGCGACCACAGCTCGCGCACCCAGAACCGCGCGGCGGCAGCCGGCAGCATCATGAGCCCGACCGCCATCAAGGTGCCGAGCGCCTGGAAACCGGCCACCAGGTTCAAGACCACCAAAGCGAGAAAAAATGTGTGCACGAGGCCGCCACGCCCGCCAACCGCGCGCAGAAAGCCGGGGTCGAAGCACTCGACCACGAGCGGGCGCCAGACTACCGCGAGCGACAACAGGCTGAGGGTGGTGATCGAGCCGATCAAAAAGAGCGCCGTGTTGTCGACCGCGAGGATCGAGCCGAACAGCAAATGCAGCAGATCGATATTGCTGCCGTGGGTCGACACCAAAAGCACGCCGAGCGCCAACGAGATCAGATAAAAGGCGGCAAAGCTCGCATCCTCGCGTAGCGGGGTGAGCCGGGTGACGAGCCCGGACAGCAGAGCCACAGCCAATCCGGCTCCGATCCCGCCGAGGCTCATCGCCGGCAACGACAAGCCCGCGAGGATGAAGGCCAAGGCCGCGCCCGGCAGAACCGCATGAGAAAGCGCATCGCCCATCAGGCTCATCCGGCGCATCACCAGGATCGTGCCGATCGGCCCGCAGCCCAGCGCCAAGGCGAGGCAGCCGACCAGGGCGCGGCGCATAAACCCGAACTCGGCGAACGGAGCGAAGATCGCCTGGTACAAATTCATGGCCCGGCTTTCAGGCGCAACGCGTTCAGAACCGGCATTCGGGGAGCCGGCCGCCGATCTCTTGTGTCCGTCGTCCAATTTCCCGAGATTTCGCGCGCCCGGGCTAAATTACCAGGTGTCAAGACTTGCGGCGTAACCCCCCAGGCGACGCATTCGCGCGCCATCAGCATGGTTTCCGGGAAATGCGCCCGGACCTGGTCCAAATCGTGGAGGACAGCGACGACAGTGCGCCCTTCCCGATGCCAATCATCGATCAGGCGGAGAAGATCCTCGCTGGTGCGCCAGTCGACCGCAGTCAACGGCTCGTCGAGCAGGATCAGCTCGGCATCCTGAACGATCAGCCGGGCGAACATGACCCGCTGGAATTGCCCGGCGGACAGCGCCTCGATCGGCCGGCGCTCAAATCCGCGAGGCCCACCGCGGCAAGCGCCCGCCGTGCCGTCTCGTGCAACTCGCGCCCCGCTGCCCGGGCCCACCCGATCTGCCGCCAGTGGCCGAGCAGGACCGTGTCGATGACCGAAATCGGAAAGCGCCGTTCAATTTCGCTGTGCTGAGGCAGATAGGCGATCCCGCCACGGCCGAGGCGCTCGCGCTCGATCAGCCCTGCTGCCGGCCGCATCAGGCCGACGATCGCCTTCAGCAGGGTGCTCTTCCCCGCGCCGTTGGGGCCGACAATCGCGGTCAGCGAGCTGCGCGCCAGCGAGCCGCTGAAATGCTCGACCACCGGACCGCCATCGTAAGCCAGGGTTACGTCGCGCAGGGTGACGGCGCTTGCCGGGCGGATGCTCATGACGCCGCCCACCAGATGGCCAGCCACAGCAAGGCTGAGGCAAACGCGGCCTTGCCCAGCCGCTCCACGGCGCTTTGCTCGATCAGGCTGCGTTCGAAAGCGCGGCGGAAGCGGGGAAGCAGCGGGCGTGCGATGATCTTCACTGGTGCGTGGAGCGGCAAGCGGGGCACAATCCGCGGACCTCGATGACTTGCCGTTCCACGGCATAGCCCCGTCCTTCACCGAGCCGGCGCAGGCTCTCGATGATCCGGTCGTCCCGGATCTCTTCTGTCGCCCCGCAATCCTCGCAGATCATGAATTGGCTCTCATGGGGATGCTCGATGTCGCGACATGCGATAAAGGCGCTCGAAGTCTCGATCTTGTGTATCAGCTTGTGGGCAAGCAGGAAGTCCAACGCCCGATAGACGGTGGGCGGCCCGAGCTTGCCGCGGCCGCCTTGCAGCTGCGCGAGCAAGGCATAGGCGCCCATCGGCTGGGTCGACTGCAGGATCAGCTCGAGCACACGCCGGCGGACCGGCGTCAGCCGCGCCCCGCGCATCGTGCAGATCGCTTGAGCTCGCGCGAGCGCGGTGTCGATTTGCCGAGGCGTCATGCAGGCTGCTCCGACTGGTATGTTATACTATTGCGCCCCGGCCAATTCCAGAGCCTCCCCGCGAAAAGGAAGATCGGGTAGTGGGTCAGTTTGAATGCAACAGTTTCGGGGGCTCAATTTGACGCCGGGTTTCCGATCCGCGGTCGCCATGCCATATTACCAGCATGGCAAGGTCAACGACACATCCCCACGCAGAGGCGACCTATCGCGTCGTGTCCCTCCAGAATGGAAGGGCATTCGGCGTGAAGGTCGCCATTCCAGAGACGTATCCGACCACCGTAACTGAGTTTGCGACCGAAGCGGAAGCTGAGGCGTGGATCGCTCGACACAAGAGCGTGGTGGAAGGGAATTACTCGCCAAATTCGTTCCGAAGGAGACGCGGAGCCAATGGGCTGAACGTCGTCTCAAGCGCCCGCGCGACCCGATCCAGCTAAACTGACCCACTACCGAAGATCGAGATGGCTTTTGGTGAGACCCAGATCCTGTTACACCGGCGCAAGCCGGTGCCCATGGCCGCTATGGGTCCCGGCTTTCGCCGGGACGACGAGAGGAGGCGCACTCGCCAAGTCGCCTGCTTCAGGAGCGCTCGCGCATCAATAGCGCGACTGCAAGGCCGTCGCTGTCGCCGCGGCGTTCGAGCTCGGCGATGACGCGCGGCCGGTCGACTGAGGGGCGGTTCTGGCTCAGCTTGTATTTGCCTTCCAGCCTTGTGACCGCGATCTCCAGCCCGATGATGCCCTTCAGCATGCCGTCCAAATAGGTTTCCGGAAGGTCGTCCATCCGCCATCCAGTCGAGTTGCGGGCTTCCTGACGTTCCGACAGGAGCCGCAGCATGCCCCGCAACCGATCGGCATCCTCGACAAGGCAAACCCTGCCGTAAGCATGCACAGCGGCGTAGTTCCAGGTCGGCACGCTCGGCGCGCTCGCGTACCAGCTTGGCGAGATGTAGGCGTGCGGGCCGCTGAAGATCGCCAGAACCTCGCCGCCGCTCGCGAGATCCTCGACTTGGGGGTTGGCGCGCGCGAGGTGGCCGAGCAGGCGCACCCTTTCGCCATCGGGCTCGACCAGAAATGGTATGTGGCTCGCCGTCAGCCCGGCGGGACCGTGGCTGACGAGCAGTCCAAAATCGTGCCTCTCGATGTGCTCCCTCAGCACTTCCGGGCGCGCTTCGGTGAAGACGGGTGGCAAATAGACCATGCTATCGGGCTCCGATCGCCTCAGATCCAACGTTCGAGTACCGGGACCGCAAGCAGCGCCCCGCCGGAGAGCAGCAGGATGACGCCCGATCCGCGGTTGATCCACACCAGGTGGCGCGGCCCCAACGAGCGAAAAACCAGTCCCAACCCCAAGGTCAGCGTCAGCCACCACAGCAGCGAGCCAAGCCAAACCCCGAAAACCAGGATCGCGGCGCGCCCCAACGTTGCCTGCTCGCCCGCAAGGCCGACGGCCGAGAATATCCCGAGAAAGGCGAGGATGGTGATCGGATTGGTCAGAGTGAGCGCAAAGGTGGACAGGTAATCCCGCAGCAGGCCTTCGGTATCCGGCTTCTGATGCGTTTCGGCTGCGTGGCGGGCGAGCAGGGCGGCGCCGCCGAGATAGATCAAGTAGCATCCGCCGGCGAGGCGCAGCCAGTGCTGATAGTCCAGCAGCCAATCCGAGACAAAGGTCAATCCGAAGGCCGCGATGAAGCCGAACAACGCGTCGGCGGTGGCGGCGCCGAGGCCCGAGACGAAGCCTGCCTGCTTGCCCTCGAAAATCGTCCGGCGCACGCACAGCACCCCGACGGGGCCGACCGGGACAGCGATGACAATGCCGACCGCGATGCCTTTCAACAGAAACACTAAAAGCATCGCGGCGGAATCCCGGGGTGAGGCGCCGCCAGTCTCTGGGAACCGGCAACTGGGCGCAACCCGAAACCCGTCCTCTTTGCGGCGGATGGAGTGGCGCTATGTTGTTCGCCTGGATCCCAAGCTACCCGGAGTTTGCCATGGCTGATACCGATGACGCCTATCGTTTTGAGTTCGTTTCGCTCGAAGGGGAGAACCTTCCGTTGAGCGCCTGGCGCGGCCGGCCTGTCCTCGTCGTCAACACAGCTTCGTTTTGCGGGTACACCCCGCAATACAGCGATCTCGAAACGCTGTGGCAGCGCTACCGCGGCCGCGGGCTTGTCGTGCTCGGGGTGCCGTCCAACGATTTCGGCCGGCAGGAGCCGGGGTCTGCACCGAAATCAAGGAGTTCTGCACAACCAATTACGCGGTCGATTTCCCTCTTACGGAAAAGTGCCGGGTGATCGGGGCCGAAGCGCACCCGTTCTACCGCTGGATCGCCGAGAGCCTCGGCGAGGGCGGCACGCCGCGTTGGAATTTCCACAAATATCTGATCGGGCCCGATGGCCAGCTCGCCGGCGCCTGGCCGGCGCAAGTCCCTCCAAGCGATAGCCGAATCATCGGGGAGGTCGAGCGCTTGTTGCCCTGACACTCAGCTTGCCGGCGCCGGTTCGACCCGGCGAGCCGCGGCGGCGACGGGCAGGTCCGCGGCGCGCTCGAGAATTCTGACGGCGAGCATCTCTCGCTTGCCGCGGATCTCGATCTGATGGCGAGGAAAAGCCGAGAGATCGAGCCCGGCGCGCTCCACCGTTTCTTCGGAGACGACCAGCTCGCAGTCGTATTCCTTGGTGAGGCCTTCGAGCCGGCTCGCCGTGTTGACGGCGTCCCCGATCGCGGTGATCGCGACGGCGCCGCCATAGCCCATTTCGCCGACGATCGTCGGCCCGGCATGAATGCCGATGCCGATGCGCAGCGGCTGATCGAGCTCGGCGCGCAGCGAGCGATTGAGCTCGCCGAGCCGCTGCGACATCAGCCGCGCTGCGGCCAGAGCTTCCCGGCAGCCCGCCTGCGGGCCGCTTTCGATCCCGAACAGCGCCATCACGCCGTCGCCGATGAACTTGTCGACCCGGCCGCCGGCCGCCTCGACCGCGCGCCCCATCGCGGAGAAATAGCGATTGAGGATGAACACCACGTCATATGGAAGCCGGCCTTCGGAGAGCGCGGTGAAGCCCCGGATATCGGCGAACAGGATCGCGATCTCGCGCTCGCTGCCCTGCACGAAATCGACCCGCCGCCGGCCATCCGCGGCGAGAGCGAGCGGCGGCAAGCAGCGGCGTCACCTCGACCGCGCCGCGCGGGCGCAACATGCAGGCGAGACGGATGTTGGGCCGCGCCCCGATCCGGTTCAGCACGCGCAGCTCGTTGGCGGAAGGGGGATCGATGCTGTGGATCTCGCCGCGCACCCGAACGCGGCAGGTCGAGCAGCGCCCCCGTCCGCCGCACACCGAGGCATGCGGTATTGCCGCGATCCGGCTGGCCTCGAGCACGCTGGTGCCGGGGGTCACCTCGACGAAACGCCCGTCGGGATAGCCGACCCGCACCAGCCCGCGACGCCGCTGCCACGCACGGCGGATGACCCGCGCCAGCAGGACCGCGGCCACCACGCCGCCGAAAAACCAGCTGAGCCCATCGGTGATGGCGGCAAGGATGCGCTGCGTGTCTGGCGAAGGCTGCGCCATCGCCGCGAACGCCGTGCGCGTCCACTCCGGATCGGCGGCGAGTGCCGCAACCTGGCGGCCGGCTTCGATCATGCCGAGCAAGGACAGCACCGGCACCAGCACGGCGAGGACCAGCGCAAACGGCTGCAGACGCGCGTACCAGGGCCTGACCCGGAGCCAAAAGTGCAGGCCGATCATCGCGTGGGCCCAGGCGACCACCAAGACCAGCATCTGCAGGTAGCCGTGAACGGGCAATCGAACGAAGTAGACCCAAAGCAGATAGGCGTAATAACCGGTATCCGTATGGAAAAAAGTGTCTGCGATTCGCGTGTTGACGACGTGCCGCGCCAACAGGATCGGGATCGCGAAGCCGAGGATGATCTGGCTCAGCTCGGGGATGCGCAGCCGCAAGCTCCGGCGTTGCCACAATGCCCACAGAGCCAGCCCGTAGTGGATCAGAAAGCCGCCGTAGAGGAGCAGCTGCGCGGGCCGGTTCGTCCAGATGCGGAACACAAACCACAGCACGTCTTCCATTGCGGTGAGCGAGATCAGGCCGACGGCATGGTTGAGGAGATGCATCGTTACATAGGCGAGCATCACGAGGCCCGAGACTAGGCGCAGTCGCCGAATCATCGCAGGTCTTGCCCCAGATGTGGCGCGATGACAAAACCACGTGTCATCGGGGCCGGGGCTTCCGTAACCCGCGGCGTCGCGGGCAGACGGCGCTGGTGCGCCGTTGCGTCGCGATGCTCGCTGCGGCGGAACAGGGCACAAACTGCCCCGTCAACGGAGGGCTCGCCGCGTATGCTGGAGATCCGACATCTCGTCAAATCATTCGGTCCATTGGTCGCCGTCGACGATGTCTCCTTCTCGGTGCCGAAAGGCGAGGTGCTGGGCTTTCTCGGCCCCAACGGCGCCGGCAAATCTACGACAATGAAGATGATCACCGGGTTTCTCGCGCCGACCTCAGGCACCGCAATTATCTGCGGTTTCGATATCGCGATGCAGCCGATCGCGGCGAAACGGCGCATCGGGTACCTTCCCGAGGGCGCACCGGCCTATCCGGACATGACCCCGGCCGATTTTCTCGACTTCGTCGCCCATATCCGCGGCTTCTCGGGGACCGAAGCGGCGCGCCGCATCGGCCGGGTAGTCGAGATGATCAAGATCGCCGAGGTTGTGCATCAGCCGATCGAGACGTTGTCGAAGGGCTACAAGCGGCGAGTGGGGGTTGCGCAGGCGCTGCTGCACGATCCGGACGTCCTGATCCTCGACGAGCCTACGGACGGGCTCGACCCCAACCAGAAATATGAAATGCGCAAGGTCATCGCGGCAATGCGGCCGGAAAAAGCGATCATCATTTCGACCCACCTGCTCGAAGAAGTCGAGGCGGTGTGCAACCGCGCGATCATCATCGCTCATGGCCGCATTCTGGCCGACGGAACTCCCGGCCAGCTCGCCGAGCGGTCGCGCCATCACAATGCCGTCCGTCTCGGCATCGCCGGCGGCGCCAACCCGGGCAGCCGGGCAGAGCTGGCCGCCCTCCCGGGAGTGGCGGCGGTGGAGCCGGTCAGCGATGCCGAGAGCGACGACATCATCGTGTTTCCGCGTCCCGGGCGCTCGATCGTCGCCGAGATCGCTGAGCTCGCGCGCGAACGCGGCTGGACGATCACCGGGCTGCGGGTCGAGCGCGGGCGGCTCGACGATGTCTTTCGCGAGATCACCGCGGCCCAACCCGAACCGGCCGCGATCGCCAGCGCAGCCTGAGGCCGATGCGCAACGTCCTGACCATCTTCCGGCGCGAGCTGGCGGGCTATTTCGCCACCCCGCTCGCCTACGTGTTCATCGTCATTTTCCTCGTGATGGCGGGGGTGCTGACATTTTTCGTCGGCAATTTCTTCGAGCGCGGGCCAGGCCGATCTGCAATCCTTCTTCACCTTTCATCCGTGGCTCTACATCGTCCTGATCCCGGCCCTGTCGATGCGGCTGTGGGCGGAAGAGCGCCGCAGCGGCACGATCGAGCTGTTCCTGACCTTGCCGATCCGCATGACCGAGGCGGTGATCGGAAAATTCCTCGCGGCGTGGTGCTTTGCGGGAATTGCCTTGGCATTGACCTTCCCGTTCTGGATCACCGTCAACTTTCTGGGCCGGCCCGATAATGGCGTAATCCTCGCCAGCTACATCGCCAGCTGGCTGATGGCGGGGGCGATGCTGGCGATCGGCGCCTGCGTCTCGGCAATGACCAAGAACCAGGTCATCGCCTTTGTCGTCACCGCGGCAGCGGTCTTCGTGTTTACCGTCGCGGGATCGCCGATCGTGCTCGGCTTTTTCCAGGGCTGGGCGCCAGAATGGCTCACCCGCGGGGTCGCCCAGACCAGCTTTCTGGCCCATTTCGGCGCGATCACGCGAGGCGTCATCGACGTGCGCGACATCGTTTATTTTCTGTCGGTCATGGTCGCCTTCCTCGGCGCCAATGCGATCCTGATCGATCTCGAAAAGGCCGAGTGAGATGCCCGTAACCTCATCCGCCTTTCGCCCTTTTAACCCTCTCCCCCCGCCGGCCGGGGGGAGAGGGCAGGGTGAGGGGGGCCGACGGTCCGGTTTTTGCGGCGGTGCCCACCTCACCCTCCCGTCGCTGCGCGACGGGCCCCTCCCTCTCCCCCTGAAGGGCGGAGAGGGGTTGCTTTCTCGTATCTCACGCGGGGCGGTGGGAAGCTTTGACGATGGCACTGCCCGATCGGCTTCGCGGCTTTGTCACATCGCGGCGCTCGGTTGCCGTCGCGGCGCTCGTCTGCATTGCGCTGATGCTGGTCTCGGTGAATATCATCGCGGCCCGGTTCTTGACGTGGCGGCTCGATCTCACCGGCGAGCAGCTCTACACCCTTTCCTCCGGCACCCGGCGAACCTTGTCGAGGATCGACGAGCCGATCACGATGCGGTTCTACTACTCGACGCGCCTCGCCGACGAAGTTCCGGCCTATGGGGTGTACGCCCAGCGCGTCCGTGAATTGCTCGACCAGTACGTCGCCGCCTCCCGCGGCAAGATCCGTCTCGAAGTGTACAACCCGCAGCCCTTCTCCGATGTCGAGGACCGCGCGGTGGCGTTCGGATTGCAGGGGGTGCCGCTCGATGTGGGGGGCGATCAGGTCTATTTCGGCCTCGCAGCCACCAACTCGACCGATGACCAGCAAATCATCGCGTTTTTCCAGCCCGAGCGGGAGCGCTTTCTCGAATACGACCTGACCAAGCTCGTGCACAGCCTCGCTTTCCCGAAGAAGACGGTCGTCGGCTTGATCAGCGCCTTGCCGCTCGAAGGTGACATGATGGCGATGATGCGCGGCCGCCCGGCAGAGCCGATGGCCGTGATGGAGCAATTGCAGCAGCTCGATACGGTGAAGCCGCTCGCGGCGGACATCGACGCCGTCCCGGCCGATGTCGACGTGCTGATGCTGGTGCACCCGCAAGCCTTGACCGAAAAGACGCTCTACGCGATCGACCAGTTCGTCTTGAAGGGCGGCAAGGCGCTCGTCTTTGTCGATCCCTATTCCGAATTGCAGGCCTCCCGCCCCGGCCAGCGCAATCCGCCCGGATCGCCGAGCGCCAGCAATCTCGAGCGGCTGTTCAAATCCTGGGGCTTCGAGGTCCCGGCGAAGACCGTCGCCGGCGACCGCCGCGACGCGCAAAGGGTCGGCGTGCCCGGTCCGCGCGGCGGGTCGCGGCCGCTCGATTACATCGCCTGGCTCAACCTGAAGGCCGACAATCTGAACCGCAGCGACATGATCACGGCCGATCTGAGCCACATCACGATGGCCTCGTCCGGGATCATCGAGCCGCTCGAAGGCGCCAAGACCACGGTCGAGCCCTTGATCACGACATCCCCGGATTCGACCAAGATCCCGGCCGAGAAATTGGCCGGAATGCCCGATGTCGCCGGCCTCTTGGCCGAATTCAAGCCGGACAACAAGCGCTACATCCTGGCGGCTCGGGTGACCGGCCCGGCCGAGAGCGCCTTTCCCGACGGCCCGCCGAAACCGCCCGAAGCCGCCAAACCGGAGGAGGGCAAGGAGGGCGAGGCCGCGTCGCCGCCCAAAGCCGCCGAGCCGCCGGCCGCTTCCGATGCGCAGCTCAAGCAATCGGCGCAGCCGATCAACATTGTCGTCGTCGCCGACACCGACTTGCTCGACGACAAGTTCTGGCTGCAAAAGCAGGAGTTCTTCGGACAGCGGGTGCTGGTCCCGACCGCCAACAACGGCGACTTTGTCGCCAATGCGATCGAAGTGCTCGCCGGCGGCGAGGATCTGGTGGGGTTGCGCAGCCGCGGCACATCGGCGCGCCCGTTCGAAGTGGTCGAGACGATCCAGCGCGAAGCGCGGGCGCGCTACAGCGCCGAGGAGCGCGCCTTGCAGGCCCGGCTCAAAGAGACGCAAGCCAAGCTCGCCGGCTTGACCGGCAAGGACCAGGCCGGGGCGCCCACCCCGCTCTCGTCCGAGCAGACGAAGGCGATCGAGCAGTTCCGCGCCGATATGGTGCAGACCCGCCGCCAGCTGCGCGATGTGCAGGCGGCATTGCGCAGCGAGATCAGACGGCTCAAGGCGGGGCTCGAATTTCTGGATATCGCATTGATCCCGATCATCGTCGCGGCGGTCGCGATCATTCTCGGCGCCCTGCGCGTAAGACGCCGCAGCCGCCGCAGCGCCGAAGCGTGACCGACCCTCACCCACCAAGCCCTGCGGGCTCGGTCCACCCTCTCCCGCGGTGCGGGAGAGGGTGCCGAGCGCAGCGAGGCTGGTGAGGGCTTTCTCCGAGGCATTGGAATGCAGAAGCGCCATCTGATTTCTCTTGCGGCCGCCACCGTCGTGCTGGTGGCGGCGGCGATTTTTGCATTGGCCTCGGGTGACCGCGGCGTCAGCCGTGCGGCACCGGGGGAGCGGGCATTTCCAGGGCTCGCCGCAAAGCTCGGTGACGTCGCAACGGTCGCGGTAACCCGCAACGGCTCGACCTTGACGATGGTCCGGGATGGGGACGGCTGGCTGGTGTCGGAAAAAGGCAGATACCCGGCGAACGCCGAGAAGATCAGCCAGCTCGTGCTGGCAATGGCGGATTTGACTTTGGTCGAGCCCAAGACCCAGAGCCCCGATCTTTACCCGCGGCTCGAAGTCGAGGACCCCGGCAAGGGAAAATCGGCCCTGGTAGCGGTCAATGACAAGGCGGGTGGCGCCGTCGCCGAGGCGATTGTCGGCAAGCGGCGCTATGACCGGCTCGGCGGCGGAAACGACGGGGTGTATATCCGCCGGCCGGGCGACGGCCAGGCATGGCTCGCCCGGGGCTCGCTCGATCCCTCGGGCGAACCGTCGAGCTGGCTCGACCGGCACATTCTCGACATCTCCGAGAAGAAAATCGCCAAAGCAGTTTTAACCCAGCCGGATGGCGCCAGGCTCGTCATCAGCCGCTCGGCGCCGGCCGAGAAGTTCGCCGTCGAGGACGCGCCCGCCGACGCGAAATTCAAAAGCGAAACCACGACCAGCGGCCCCGCCACAGCGCTCGAAACGCTCGACCTCGACGATGTCAAGCCGCGCGGCGAGCTGCCCGTTCCCGAAAAGGACGTCACGAACGCCTCGTTCACGACCTTCGACGGGTTGGCGGTGGACCTCAGGATGTTCGAGCATGACAAGGCCAATTGGGTGGCGATCTCCGCCGCCGGCTCGGGAGCCGCCGAGGCCGAGGCCAAAAAGATCGACGAGAAGGTCTCGCCCTGGATTTACGCGATCCCGGGCTACAAGGCGAACCTGCTCAAGACCAAGCTCGCCGACCTGCTGGAGCCGGCGAAAGGGTCATGACGGGTCGATAGCAGCGGCCATAACGCATTTTGGCCTACAACCTATACTGGCGTCCGGAAATCGCCGCCGCTGCTCCTGCAGCGAGTTCTGCAGCGTGGCTCCCGTGTAAATTGTATAGCTCTTTCAACGATAATTGCAGCACTGCCCACAATCCTCGACCTTCCGCCGCAATGATGTAATGCGAATGAAGCAATATTGTGGTGCTGTTTGAAGGATGCCCTGGCCCCTGTTCACCAGGGGTAGGATCTGGACCCCCGCTTTCGCGGGGGAACTGGCTGGTGGGATTTCATGTAGCCGGAGGCTGACGCTTTCCCTTGCGCTGGGTGGAAGGGTTCCGGCTACATGCTGGGCTCGATTTCGATCCATCTCGCGAATGGTGTCGCCCGAATGACCGGCAATCCGTTTTTCGAAACCTGGACGACGCCGTTTGGGGCGCCGCCCTTCGACCGCATTCGCCCCGAGCACTTCCCGCCGGCCTTCGACCGCGGCATGGCGGAGCAGATTGCCGAGATCGGCCGGATCACCGGTGCCGCCGACACGCCGAGCTTCGCCAATACGATCGAGGCGCTTGAGCGCAGCGGACGCCTGCTCGACCGGGTGAGCCGGGTGTTCTTCAATCTCGATTCGAGCAACACCAACGACGCGCTCGAAACCATCGCCCGCGATTACGCGCCGATCCTGGCCAAGCACCAGATGCGCATCGCGCTCGACCCGAGTTTTTTTGCGCGCATCGCCGATCTCCATGCCCGCCGGGACAGTCTCCAATTGGCGCCCGACCAGCTGCGGCTGCTGGAGCGCTATCATCGGCGGTTTGTCCGCAGCGGGGCATTGCTGAACCCCGAGCAAAAGGTGCGGATGGCGGCCATCTCCGAGCGGCTGGCGAGCCTCCACACCCTGTTCGGCCAGAATGTATTGCACGACGAGCGGGATTGGCGCCTGGTTCTCGCTGAAACGGACCTCGACGGCTTGCCGGAGTTCGCCCGGGCGGCAGCGGCCGAAGCTGCGAGAGAGCGGGGGATCGAGCAAGGCTATGCCGTGACGCTCGCCCGCTCCTCGGTCGAGCCGTTTTTGACCTTTTCCGCCCGGCGGGATTTGCGCCGCACCTTGTGGGAAGCCTGGGCGGCGCGCGGCGCCCATCCCGGCGGCAATGACAATGCGCCGCTGATCCGGGAGATTGTCGCACTGCGCACCGAGCAGGCCCGGTTGCTCGGCTATCGGAGCTTTGCCGAGTACCGCCTCGACGACACGATGGCAAAGACCCCCGCGGCGGTCGAGGAGCTGCTATTGCAGGTCTGGGAGCCCGCCAAGGAGAAAGCTCGCGCGGAGCGGGCGGCCTTGGAGGCGACGGCGCGGGTCGAGGGATTGAACGGGGCAATCGCGCCCTGGGATTGGCGCTATTACGCGGAGAAGGTGCGGCAGGCGCAATATGCGTTCGACGAGGCCGAGGTGAAGCCGTATTTCGTTCTCGACAATATGGTGCAGGCGGCGTTCGACACCGCCGGCCGGCTGTTCGGCCTTACTTTCACGCCGCGCGACGATCTCCCCGTTTATCATCCCGACGTCCGGGTCTGGGCGGTCGAGGACGCTTCCGGTGGCCATGTCGGCCTCTTCCTGCACGACAATTTCGCCCGGCCCGGCAAGCAGTCGGGGGCATGGTCGAGCCGCTACCGCGATCAGGAAGCGTTGGACGGCCCGGTCGCGCCGATCGTCGTCAACAACAACAATTTTGCCCGCGGGAGCGCCGCCCGGGGAGACCCGACCCTGTTGAGCTTCGACGACGCCCGCACATTGTTCCATGAGCTCGGCCACGGGTTGCATTCATTGCTGAGCCGGGTGCGGTACCGCTCGCAATCCGGCACCGCCGTGTTGCGCGACTTTGTCGAATTCCCGTCGCAGATCTTCGAGCACTGGATGTCGGCGCCGGAAACTCTGCGCAAATACGCCTGCCACTACCGGACCGGCGAGCCGATCCCCGAGGCCTTATTGGAGCGATTGAACGCAGCACGGAACTTCAATCAGGGTTTTGCGACCGTGGAGTATACGGCCTCCGCGCTGATCGACCTCGACCTGCATCGCGAGACCGCGCCTGGCGGCGTCGATGCCGCCGGGTACGAGCGCGAGTTCCTCGACCGCATGGAGGTGCCGCAGGAGATCGGGCTGCGCCACCGCCTGCCGCATTTCCAGCACCTGTTCGCCGGGGGCGGCTACGCGGCCGGCTATTACGCCTATCTCTGGGCGGAGGTATTGGAGGCCGACGGCTTCGCCGCCTTTACCGAGAAGGGCGACGTCTTCGACCCCGAGCTGGCCGGCCGCCTGAAAGAGATCTACAGCGCCGGCGACACGCGCGACCCGATGGAGCTCTACCGTGCTTTTCGCGGTCGCGAACCGAATGTCGCCGCGCTATTGGAGCAGCGCGGGCTCTCTGGCCTTGATGCGAAGCTGGCAGGATCTGACTGAAAAATGTCATCCGGGGCGCGGGCATCGCCCGCGAGCTCGGAACCCAGGAATACGGGCTCGAGAAAACAACGGTTTGACCTGTGTTCAGTTCCGGGCTGTAAGGCGGCAGCGGCAACAAGGTGATATTGCCGGGGACGACCAGGCCTTGGCTTCTGTGCCAACCGGCACCATCGAGGACCACCACGGCATGAGCATCAGCGGCGACTTGGCTGCTGATCTCGCCGAGGTGATGGTTCATCGCGGCGGTGTTGCAGACCGGCATGATCAGCGCCGCCGCTTTGCCCTGCGACGGGCAGACCGCCCCAAACAGATAGGCCGAGGCGAAGCCGAGATCCTTTGGCGCCACCGGCCGGCTGCCGGTTTGCCCCCACACCCGGGTCAGGCTGTTCTTCTGACCGATCCGAGCCTCGTCCTGAAACCACACCTCGACTCGCATACCGCGCGCCCGCTCCGCCCGGACTCGCTCTAATTGCAATCCAACAGTTGCGAAAACTCCGCTTGCGCCGCCGCATCGGCCCCGGGGTGGCGAGGCCGCGGTGCCAACCAGCTCAACTTTATCCGATGCAGCAGCCGGTAGGTGCTCGACAGGCTCTTAGTGCTCAGACCCTGACGGGCCGTCCCGGAACTGACCGGCGATTTATTAGCCGGTGCCCACGGCGGCCGTGGGTCCCGGCTACCGCCGGGAAGCAAGAGGGGGCCTAGCTAGAGTGGTGGGGCCGCGGCATTCGCCGCGACCCCACCGCCTCAGGGTCGTCCGGCGGTTACGACTTCGACTGCTTGGCGACCACGTGGTCCTTGATCTTCTCGTAGGTCGGTTCGGAGACGACCTTTTTCGAGACGAGCTGGCCCTTGTCGTGGTACGGCCGGCCCTGAATGATCTTGGTGGCGTCGCTCTCGGTGACGCCGGGCAGCATCTTCAGCTCGGCCGCGGTGGCGCTGTTGATGTCGACCATGTCGGCTTTCGGAGCCGTCGCGCTGCTGCGCGCGTCCGAAGTCGACGCCTTTGGCGCGGTCGGTGTGGCAGGCGCCATGGTCGAGGACGGAGAGGTCGTGGTGGGGGTGGTCGTCGTTGCCGGTTGAGCCATCACCGGCACAGCAATCGTCAAAGCAAAAAGACCCATCGGCAACCGAACAAGCTTGTGCATCTTAAACTCCTGCTCGAGGCGGCAAGTCGCCGTCGCACTCAAGAACGAGCCATTGATCGCTCTATTCCGAATTGACTCAGAATTTTGCTGGCCGGCTATGCGAAACCATGGGGTATTTACTTCGTGTGTTTCGGCAGGGTGCAAGAACGGGCGACAGGTAAACAAAATTCCGTGTCAAAAAACCGCGATTAGGTTAGGTTCGAGTGGGCCTCCCAAAGGAGCATCAGCATGGACGGCACCACCCAGCTGCTCGAGAGCGATCGGCGCTTTCTTGTCCACCCGTTGCATCACCCGGACGATCACCAGCAGCCGCTGGTGGTGGTGGAAGGGCGCGGCGCGATGTTGCGCGACGCCGACGGCCGCGACTATATCGACGGCCTCTCGGGGTTGTGGAACGTCAATGTCGGCCACGGCCGCGCCGAGCTGGCGGACGCGGCGAGCGCGCAGATGCGGCGGATTGCATTCGCCTCTGCCTATATCGGGGCGACCAACGAGCCGGCGGTTCGCCTTGCCGAAAAAATCGTCGGCCATGCCTATTCGAATTCTGCGGCGGTGTACTTCACGACCGCTGGCGCCGAATCCAACGAATCCTCGTTCAAATTTGCCCGCTACTACTGGAAACTCAAAGACAAGCCGCAGAAGACCAAGATCATCTCGCGCATCCACGCGTATCACGGGGTGACGATGGCGGCGATGAGCGCCACCGGGATGGCGGCCTACCACAAGATGTTCGGGCCGCTCGTCCCCGGCTTCGTCCAGGTGCCGGCGCCTTACGCCTATCGTTGGGCCGGCAATGAGGAGCCGGGAGCCGGCGCCGCCGATGCTGTCGAAAAAGCAATTCTCGCCGAAGGCCCCGACACGGTCGCCGCGGTGATCGTCGAGCCGGTCATGGGGGCGGGCGGCGTCATCGTGCCGCCGGCCTCGTATTTTCCGCGGCTGCGCGAGATCTGCGACCGCCACGAAGTCCTGCTGATCGCCGACGAGGTGATCACCGGCTTTGGCCGCACCGGCCGCTGGTTCGCGCTCGGCCATTGGGGCGTCGAGCCGGACCTCGTCTCCTTTGCCAAGGGGGTGACGAGCGGGTACCTGCCATTGGGCGGCGTCATCGCCTCGAAACATGTCCACGAAGCCATCGAGAGTGCCCCCGCCGACCGGAAATTCATGCATGCAGCCACCTATTCGGGCCATCCGGTCTGCTGCGCGGTGGGCTTGCGCAATGTCGAGATCATCGAGAGCGAAGGCCTCGTCGAGCGCGCCGCCGAAATGGGGCGGCGGCTGCTAGCCGGGCTCGAAGAATTGCGCGATCTGCCGGCGGTCGGCGATGTGCGCGGGCTCGGGATGATGTGCGGGGTCGAGCTGGTGGCCGACCGCGCGACCAAGGCACCGGCCTTGGGGCTCGGCGCGCGCTTCACCCGCGAGGCGCGGGCGCGGGG
Organism: uncultured Alphaproteobacteria bacterium; assembly: GCA_963836845.1. Classification (GTDB taxonomy): domain Bacteria; phylum Pseudomonadota; class Alphaproteobacteria; order ATCC43930; family CGMCC-115725; genus AP-15. The sequence goes on from CAWILK010000010.1 coordinate 298,999, forward strand.
CCTGCTGCCGCGGATCCGAGCCGGCAGCGCCGAGCCGCCGATCGGCGACACGATCTGCCTGGCGCCGCCCTTGTCGACCCCGACCGAGGTGCTCGACCGCATCCCGCAAATCCTCCGCGAGTTGCTCGTCGCCGCGGCGCGAGGCTGAGCGGCCAGTGGCTACGGAGCCGATCGGCATTGTCGTCGAGGGCGCCACCGGGCGTCTCGGCGCGACCCAGCACCTGCGTTCCTTGATGGCGATCCGTGACGAGGGCGGGCTTCCGCTCGCCAACGGCGATCGCCTCGTGCCGAAGCCGATTCTGCTCGGGCGCGACCCGGCGAAGCTCGCGGCGCTGGCGGCTGCGAATGGCGGGCTGAAATGGGGCACCGATCGAGACGCTTTTCTCGCCGATCCCGATGTCGCGATTTATTTCGACGCGACCGCCACCGGAGGGCGGCCCGGGCGCATCAGGGCGGCGCTCGATGCCGGCAAGGACGTTTATGTCGAGAAGCCGCTCGGCGAGAGCTTGGCGGATGCGCTCGACCTCGTTCGCCGTGCCGAGCGCGCTGGCCTGAGGAACGGGGTCGTGCAGGACAAATTGTTCCTGCCCGGGCTCGTAAAGCTGAGCAAGCTCTACGAGGCCGGGTTCTTCGGCCGCATCCTGTCCGTCCGGCTCGACTTCGGGTGGTGGGTGTTCGACGGCGCCCCCTATCCGGCGCAGCGGCCGAGCTGGAACTACCGCAAGGCCGCCGGCGGCGGATTGATCCTCGATATGTTCGCGCACTGGCGCTACGTCTTCGACCGCCTGCTCGGCGAGATCAAAGCGGTGTCGTGCCGTCAGATGACCGCGCTGCCCGAGCGCCGCGACGAGGACGGCAATTGGTACAAGGTCGATGTCGAGGACACCGCCTTCGCCACCTTCGAGCTCGCCGGCGGGATATTGGCGCAGGTCGCCTGCTCCTGGGCGAGCCGCGTCAAGCGCGACGACCTGCTGCAGATCCAGGTCGACGGCACCTTGGGCTCGGCGGTCTGCGGCCTGCACCGATGTTTCGTGCAGCCGCTCGTCGCGACACCCAAGCCGTTTTTCGACCCCGAACGCCCGCAGCCGATGGTGTTCGACGAGCAATGGCAGGAGATGCCGGATGTCGAGCCGATGCGAAACGGCTACCGCGCCGGCTGGGAGCTTTTCCTGAGGCATGTTGCCGAGGGCACGCTGTTTCCGTCGCCGTTTCTCGAAGGCGCCAAGAGCGTCCAGCTCGCCGAGGCCTGCTACCAAAGCGACCGCGAGCGGCGCTGGATCGATTTGCCGGCGCTGGAGCTATGACGCGCAGAAGGCCGTGACGATTATCCTGACGCAAACAGGGGAGGGGAGGCGAGCTGCCGCTCGGGCTCTCCAGCCGGGTCGGCGCTGCTATCCTCGCCGGTCGAAGGCGGCGAGAAAGCTCGGGAGAAACGTTTCCATTCCCGGATTCGGCGGCGCTTGGCTCGGAACGATCCCGTCGACATAGCCGGCGGCGACAAAGGGCGCGACGAGGTCGGGGTCGCGCGACAGCACATGGACCGGCACGGTCCACTCTTTGAGCTCGCCTCCGACCATTGCGGGCGGCTGGTGGTCGCCGAGCAGGATCACCAAGGCTTGCCCCGCCAAGCGGCTCGTGAGCCAGTCGCCGAGCACGGTGAGATCGTATTGCAGGCTCTTGATGTAGTAGGGCGCCAATGCCGACCAGTCGGGCGCCCGATTGATGTCTTGCCACGCCTCGTTGGGCACCGTCGCAAACGTGCCGGAATCCGCCCAATCGGCGACGTAGGGCGGCAAGGGCGAGAACGGGATGTGGCTCGAGACGAGCACGATTTGGGCGAACACCGGCGTCTCGGCGCCAAAGCCGGCGCGCAGCGCCGTGGCGCGGTCGAGGGTAAACTGGTCGGGGATCGCAAACCAGCCGAAGGATGGGCCGCGATAGCCGAGTTCCGCGGCGTAGATCCGGCGGTCGAACCCCCATGCCTCGGCCTCGTGGGCGGGAGCCTTGATGCCGGGCATGATCTCGACCGCCCGCCACCCGGCGGCCTTGAAGTAGGCCGGGAGGAGCTTGCGGCCGGAGCCCAGCAGTTGAGCGTATACGACCGGATCATCGAGGCGGACCCCGCTGGCGAGCGTCGCATGAGCAAGCCATGATCCGCCGCCAAAAGTCGGCGAAACCAGCCGGTTCGAGGCGACCCGATACCCGGATCCGCGCAGCGCCGCCTCGAACTGCGTGAGCGCGCCCTTCAAACCGTCGCGGAACCTCGGCGTGTCGAACACTGTCGTGCCGTAGGATTCGATATAGACGAGATAAACATCCCGCCGCTTCAGTCCGGCAAGACTGCTGAGCGGCGGCCCCGGCGCGGCGAGCGCGGCCGGAAGCGGCCCCGCGCCGCCGGCCGGCGTCTGCCAGCTTCGTTCGAGTGCCGCGGCGTGGCGCGCAAGCTCGGCGCCGAACCCGGTGGCGAGCAGGCCGATGCTCGGCAGGCGCGAACGCCGTGACATCCAAGGCGACGCCGAGCACGACTGCTGCTCCGATGGCAATGCGCCGATCGGTGAGGGCGAGCAGCACTCGACGGCAAATCAAATAGGCCGCGGCGAACAACAGCGACAGCGCGACAAACCCGATCGCCTCCGCGGCTGCGAGCCGCCAGGGGCCAGCCGACTCGCGGGCGAGCCCGAGAAGGGACGGCAAGTGCCTCAAATCCCAATAGAGGTTGAGCTCGCGCCCGAGCAGCGGCGGGGTCGCCGCGTCGATCAGATTGAGCACCGCCGCCATGACGATCAGGAGACTGAGAACCAGTGCCGGGCCGCGCCGGAGGAAGACCCGCGGCGCCGCCAAGGCGGCCATCGCGACAAGGAAAAAAAGGCCTGCGAGCTCGGCGGCGGGGCGCCATTCGATGGTGGTCGCATGGGTCAGCGCATCACGCGACGGAAGAAAAAGAACAGCAAGCGACAACACGCCGAGGCTTGCCGAAATCGCCTCCCTCGCCGGATTTCGGCGCGATGCGCGCTGCTGCGAGGCTGGCATCATGGCGTCCCTCGGGCTATGTGATCCTCGGCTGTAGAAGGAAATCGTGCGGATGGTGCGTTTCGAGGGTACCGAGACCTATGTGGCGACCCAGGATCTTCAAGTCGCGGTCAACGCAGCGATCGCGCTGGAGCGCCCGCTGCTCGTCAAGGGCGAACCGGGCACCGGCAAGACGATCCTCGCGCATGAGATCGCCCACGGCATCTCCAGGGATTTGATCACCTGGCATATCAAATCGACCACCAAGGCGCAGCAGGGCCTTTACGAATACGACGCGGTCTCTCGTCTGCGCGACGGCCAGCTCGGCGACGCGCGGGTCCACGACATCGCCAACTACATCGTCCCGGGTAAGCTCTGGGAAGCGTTCGAGGCCGAGATCGCCCCGGTGCTGCTGATCGACGAGATCGACAAGGCGGATATCGAGTTCCCCAACGACCTTCTCCTCGAGCTCGACCGCATGGAATTCTACGTCTACGAGACGCGCCGCACGGTTCGCGCGCGCCACCGCCCGATCGTCGTCATCACTTCCAACAACGAAAAGGAATTGCCGGACGCCTTTCTCCGCCGCTGCTTTTTTCACTACATCCGGTTCCCCGATCGCGACACGATGCAGCAGATCATCGATGTGCATTTTCCCAATCTGAAGGACAGCCTGGTCCGCGAGGCGCTGACCGTGTTTTACGATATCCGGCAGGTTCCGGGATTAAAGAAAAAGCCGTCGACCTCGGAGCTGCTCGACTGGATCAAGCTGCTGCTGGTCGAGGATATTTCGCCGGAAGTCTTGCGCATGCGCGACCCGGCCAAGCTGATCCCGCCGTTGCATGGGGCGCTGTTGAAGAACGAGCAGGACGTCCATCTGTTCGAGCGCCTCGCCTTTCTGCACCGCCGCGAGCGCGGGTGAGCGGCGTGGCAGAGACCCGCCGCGTGTCGCCCCTCACTCCCCCTCTCCCTGTTTGGCCGGCGAATATCTCCCTCTCCGCCCTTGGGGGCGGAGAGGGTCGGGGTGAGGTGGGGGGAGCCACGCGTTGCGAGCAGCGGCGCGACCCACCTCACCCTCCCAGCCCTACGGGCTGGGCCCCTCCCTCTCCCCCCGCAAGCGGGCGGAGAGGGGCATGCCCGCGGATTCCCGCTTTCGGGGTAAAAGGCTGCATTCGCGGGGCTCGGCGCTAGCCCATGTTTTTCTCGTTTTTCGCCGAATTGCGGGCGGCCAAGGTGCCGGTGTCCCTGCGCGAATACTTGACATTGATGGAGGCGATGCGCAAACGCGTTGCCGCCTTCGACATCGAGCAATTCTATTTTCTCGCGCGCACCTCGCTGGTCAAGGACGAGCGGCATCTCGACCGCTTCGACCGCGTCTTCGGCCATTGCTTCAAGGGGATCGAAACCTTGGCCGACCCCAAGGCGGAGATCCCCGAAGCGTGGCTGAAAAAGCTCGCCGAACGGTTTCTGACCGAGGAGGAGAAGCAGGCGATCGAAGCTCTCGGCGGCTGGGAAAAGCTGATGGAGACATTGCGCCAGCGGCTCGCCGAGCAGAAGGCGCGGCACCAGGGCGGGAGCAAATGGATCGGCACCGCCGGCACCTCGCCGTTCGGCGCCCATGGCTACAACCCCGAAGGGATCCGCATCGGCCAGGAGGAGGGAAAGAACCGCAGCGCCGTCAAAGTCTGGGACCGGCGGGAGTTCCGCAATCTCGACGACACCGTCGAGCTCGGCACCCGCAACATCAAGCTGGCGTTACGCCGGTTGCGGCAGTTCGCCCGCGAGGGCGCCGCCGAAGAGCTCGACCTCGACGGCACCGTGAAATCGACCGCGCACAATGCCGGCTGGCTCGACCTGAAGCTGGTGCCCGAGCGGCACAACACGGTGAAGCTTCTGCTGTTCGTCGATGTCGGCGGCTCGATGGAGGACCATGTGCGCGCCTGCGAGGAGCTGTTCTCGGCGGCGCGTTCCGAGTTCAAGCAGCTGATCCACTTCTATTTCCACAACTGCATCTACGATTCGGTGTGGCGCGATTCGCGGCGGCGGCAGGTCGAGCAGACGGCGGTCATGGAGCTGCTGCGCACCTATGATGCGAGCTACCGCGTGGTTCTCGTCGGCGACGCCAGCATGAGCCCGTACGAGATCGAAAAAGAGGGCGGCAGCGTCGAGCGCTGGAACGACGAGCCGGGGGAAACCTGGCTGCGGCGTCTGCTCGACACCTACCCGAGGGCAGTATGGCTCAACCCGGTGCCGGAGAAATACTGGACCGGCACCGCCAGCATCGGAATGATCCAGCGGATCGTCGAGGATCGGATGTTCCCGTTGACCCTCGACGGACTTGACCGGGCGATGCGCCGCCTGACCCGCTGACGGCGCTTGACGCTCTAGGCTGCTTTTCTTTCCTCCTTCGGCCGCACATAGGCGACCGCCGAATGCGCCGCGCAATAGGGTTTCCCGGGAAGCGGCTGGGCCCCGCAAAAGTGGAAGTGCGGATCATCCGGGTGCCCCTGCGGCCACAGGCAGCCGGGCCCGCTGAACTCGAAGAAGTTGCGCTGCGGAATGAATTTCGGCCCGGTCTCGCGCCGGGTCATGCCGTTGCGGTGAAGCCGGCCGATAACCGTATTTTTCGTCAGACCCATTCGGCGGCCGATCTCCGAAGTGGGCAGCCCCTCCTCAAACAGCTGATTGAGCAGCTCGACGCGCTCAGGCGTCCAGGTCATCTCCATCGATTTCCCCCGTATGCTGTGGACCCCCCGGTCCACCCCCACAAAATACAGTACCACCCTTGTGTGTCGAAGCCAAGCGCTATCTATATGTAGGGCTCAACACTTCGCCATCGGGCCATCTATGACGCAATTTTGGCGGTATCACGGCAGTAGCTGAGCACTTTTGAGAAATATGCGGGGAAACGCTCGACGGGGCTGAAATCCGGGCGCCACAGGCTGTCGAGATCCTCGCGCAAATAGCTCGCATAATACGGCTCGTGAAAAGCCAGCGGGAACAGCTCGAGCAGCGCGTCGTAATCAGGCTCGTCGCCCGGCTGCAGCGAATCGACGAAAATGAGGGTGCCGCCGGGCTTCAGCACGCGGCTGATTTCAGCCGCCGCCGCGCGCCGGATCCGGGGCGGCAGCTCGTGAAACAGGTAGATGCAGGTGACGACATCGAATTCTGCATCGGCAAACGGCATGTCCTCTGCCGCGCCTTCGACAAACCGCGCGCGCGACCACGGCGCGAGCTCGCGCCGTGCGACCCCGAGATAGTGGGGCGACAGGTCGAGGCCGGTCACGCGAAGCCGCGGGTAATTCGCCTTGACCTCGCGCAAGAACCGCCCCGTGCCGCATCCGACATCGAGCAAATGCGCCGCGTCGCGCCCGGCAATCGGGCGCCCGGCGAGCGCAGCCTTCAACGGGACCAGCGCCTGCCGGCGCATTGCCGCCGCGGCGCCGCCGAACAATACCTCGACTTGGTGGTCGTAGCGCTCGGCCGAGGCGTCGCTGAGATAGCCGTCGCTCTGAAAATGGAACTTCTGGAGGTAATAACGGGGATAGCCGCTGGCCGACGCGTCCTCCAGCAGACGCTCCTCCCGCCCGCCATGCCGTCGTTCTTCGACCTCGCTCAGATCGGCAAAGAAATCGATGGCTCGGCGAAGCTCCGCGAACGGGCTGAGCCTGTCTACCGGAAGAGCATAATACCCAGCCTCGATGTTGCGCCAATCCTGCTCGATCAGCGTGCGGAGATCTCCGAGGAGGCGCCGCCGGTCCGGCATCGGGCGCCCGCGCAGCGAGGGAGGCAACGCGACCGGCCGGCCCATCCGCGCGGCGAGCAGCTTCTGGCCGAAATACCAGCCGATGCGGGCCGCTTGCGCGGCATTGAAAGCGAGCCTGTCGATAGGTGTCGGCATCCGGGACAAGCAATTAAGGTTAGGTTTCCGGTTCGCAAGAGGTAAGAGCGAGCGTTGTTGCCCCGCATTGGAGCGCTGCCTATTATTGCGATGGACAGAGCGACAGATCGACTGCGATGGCGCTGAGCGAAGACCCTATGCCGCGGCCCGGCGCCCGTCGGGAACCGTGATGCTCGGCAGATGAGCTGACTCGATCGCGATCGAAGCGGCGATGTCGGACGACAACCCTCTCCGCGGCCCATCGGTTCGAGGCGTCCCCGAAGGCGACAACCGCGAGCGGATGATCTGCGCCGAATGCGGCTACATCCTCTACGACAACCCAAAGATCGTCGTGGGCTCGGTCGCCCGCTGGGGCGAGCGCATCCTGCTCGTCCGCCGCTCGATCGAGCCGCGTTACGGGTACTGGACCCTGCCGGCCGGGTTTCTCGAGCTCAACGAATCGGCGAGCGCCGGAGCCGAGCGCGAAGCCTGGGAGGAAGCGCGCGCGCGGATCGAGATCGAGGGGCTGCTCGCGATCTACGACATCCCGCGGATCAGCCAGGTGCAGTTGATCTATCGCGCCCGCCTGCTCGATGAAGACATTCAGGCGGGACAGGAAAGCCTCGAAGTGGGGCTCTTCAACTGGGACGAGATCCCCTGGGCGAGGCTCGCCTTCCCGTCGGTGGGTTGGGCGCTGCAGCACGACCGCGAGGCCCGCGCCACCCGCGATTTTACCGCCCGCATCAACCCGCCCGGCTATTGAGCCCGCGGAGCTCGGCGTTCTTTCTCCACGGGATCAGCTCGGCGCCCGTGCGTTGGATTCGCTGAACGGCTGCGAGAGTTTGCAAATGCGTGATTTGAAGGGAGCGAGCGCCGTCATCATCGGTGCGTCCAGCGGCATCGGGCGGGGTGCGGAATAGCCCTCGCCCGGCGTGGGGCGCGTGTCGCTTTCGCGGGCCGGCGGGAGGACGCGTTGCACGAGGCGACGGCTTGCTGCGAGGCGGAAGGGTGCGCAACAAGGGGAGGCTGGCGCTCGCCGGCGACACGGTCGTTGGCGGTCGCCGGTCTGGCGATCGCCGCCGCAGTGGCGGCGCTGCTGCTGGCACCCCGCGCGGCACGATAACACCTTCCTTTTACGCGTGCTGCGACAACGGCGCCGTTTCGGCCGGAATTGGTTCTGCGACAATCGAGGGAAACTCTTCCAGCTCCTTGACGTCATGCGCGCAGAACAGCCGGATTTTCCCGCCATGCGCGCGCTTCAACTCGCGCAGCCGGGCTTGGGAGCGAAGCCCTAATGGCGTTGTTTTCCGATAGACGGGGTTGCGCGTTCCAGGACGAGCGGGCTGATAGGAGCAATGATGGCTACAACGGTAGGCACCGAAACCACTCTAGGAAATCTGCTCGAAGACCTGATCCAGCTCGATTACGACGCGGCGGATGCCTATCAGGCGGCGATCGATCGCTTGGACGACAGGCGCTTTCGCGATGCGCTGGCAGAGTTCAAGCGCGATCATCTGCGCCACATCGCGGAGCTCAGCGACATTCTTTCCGGGATGGGCCGCACCCCGCCCAAAGAAGGCGACATGAAGGGGATCCTCGCCAAGGGCAAGGTGGTCATCGGCGGCCTGATGGGCGACGAATCCATTTGCATGCGATGCGCACCAACGAGGCGGACACCAACACCGCCTATGAGCGCGCGGTGCAATTCGACGCGCTGCCTTCGACGACTCGCGATGCCTTGCAGCGCGGCTCGAGGACGAGCGGCGGCATTACCAGTGGATTCTGGATACGCTGAAGACCTTTTGATTGGCGCCGATCGAAGAGGCAGATTGGCGCGAGGCCGGGGATCGCATTCGCGGTAGCCCCGAACAGATCGGACTTAGGCGAGAAAAGACCAGCCTATGCCTCTAGCTAGTGTCTAATTGCGTAAGTTAACGATAGTATGTCGCAATTGCGAGCCTTGACCTCGCGCTTGCGCCAGAAAAACGGGGCGGCCGTTGATTGTATGCGGCGGTGAAGTCGTGGATCGCCTGCGTCAACTGCTCGGCACTGCGAAAGCTCGCGCCGGACAAGGCCTTTCGGGTAAAGATGCCAAACCAGATCTCGATTGGTTAAGCCGGCTCGCCAAAGGCGGCGTGAAATGGAAAGTCACATTAGGGTGCGCGGCAAGCCAAGTTTCGTTCTTCTTATGGGTGCAGTAGTTGTCGAGGATGACGTGGATTTGGCGGTCGGACGGCTGGTCTGCAATGATCTCGGCGATGAAGGCCTGGAAGTCGACGCGAATTTTGGTCTGTGTGGTCTTGCCGCGGATGATCCCGGTGGCGACTTCCAGGGCGGCGAAGAGGTTGACCGTGCCATGCCGCTTGTAGGTGCTCTTGAGCCCTTGAACGATCTTACCGCTGCTGGTCTGAACATAGCCGGTCGCCCGTTCCAAGGCCTGGATCGACGGCTTTTCGTCGACACTGAGCACCAGCGCATTCTCCGGGGGGTTCAAGTACAAGCCGATAATATCGGCCGCTTTCGCAGCAAACTGCGGGTCGGTACTGACGCACCACGAGCGGTGCCGGCGCAGCTGAATGCCTTCTTGGCGCAGCACCCGCCAAACCGCAGCGTCCGTAACGCCGAGCGCCACGGCCAGGGTACCGCCATCCCACCCGGCCAACCCTGGCGGCGGCGGCAACTCCAATTGCCGCAGAACGCGCAGGCGCAGCTGCGCACCGTATGTGGGTTTCTTGCCCGGCCGCGGCTGATCGCGCAGCCCACCCATACCCCGTGCCGCAAACCGCTTGCGCCACAGACCGATCGTGTTTGGCCGCACCCCAAGCTCGCGCGAGACCTCGTCATTCCGCTTGCCATCCAGGCAAGCGAGAATGATCTTGGCGCGCGCGACTAAACGGGCTTCCGCGGTACGGCGACGGGTAAGGTTCATCAGTTCCGTTCGTTGCTGGCAGAACACGACAACGCCACCGCGACCCGGGTCACGCGACACCTCAGCTGGTATGCGAACCAAGGTATCAACAAAATATCGCATAACAATGCAATTAAGCACTAGCTAGGCTGGAACTCAGCCTCATTCGCGCGACCTCATCAGGTATTATGCATCAATCGCTCTTACCTATTCCCGCTACACCGGGAAAGCAAGAGCGGCCGAACTGAATCAGCCGGATGGTTCTGAACACGAGAGCTCAGACGCAATTATAAGTAATCAGCCGTAGATGGGTCGAGCATCGCGAAACCCATCGCAACGTTCGCAACGATGCTCCGCTCAACCCATCCTACAGGTGAATCATTTGAGAATCTGAGCGCTAGCTTGGAGAGCTTTTCTTGGGAGGATTGGGCACGCACTTGCCATGCCAGGCGCCGTGCTTGTCTTGCCACCCGTTTTGCCGGTGCCATCCCTTTCCGCAGCGCTGGCGCACATCCGTGATCCCCGGGCGGCCGGTGGAAAGTTCGTGCGGCGCGGCCGGCGCCGCGTGCGCCGGCGCAGCGAGCCCTGCAAGACCGGCCGCGACAATGAGTGTCGTGATGAATGTGCGCATAAGTGTCCCCAATTGCCAAGCGGCTATACTGAGCTTTAGCAAGTCTGCAAGCGGCGGGCCATGGGAGTGCGGGTCTGGCGAGCTCGCGCCGTTCATTGGATCAGCAGAGGCAGGATCTGTCCTTTAGACCCCGGCCGGCACCGGCTGTGCCGCGATCTTTGGGCGCTTGGCGAAAAACGAGGCATTCTCCCGGCCTTTGGCGCAGTCGCGGGCGAAGGTGATCATGTGATGGGCAACAAGCCCAACATGGATCAGCTCTTCCAGGCGGCCGGAGCGTAGCGCCGGCCGTGCCATGCGCCAGAAAATCCGGCGATAGTCGCCAAATACCCCGACACGGATCAGCAGCCTCGTCAGGATCACAAAGGCACGGCGCAGATTGGCGGGGTTGAGGCGCGCCCGCGACAATGGCGGGGTGATCCGGTTGGCGTAGGTGTGCTGCGCATTCCAGAGGAATCGCCCATAGATCGCCTCCGGCGTATAGGCATGGCGAATGGAGCGCAGCCAGCTCTGCAATACCTCGTCATAGGGCCGAACAAAGATCACGTTCAATTCCCGATCCTCGTCAGTCGCTGAGCCGTCCTGCGGCATGCAGCCGATCCCACAGCGGGGTTTTCGGCAACGCTTGCAAGAGGTTTATGGTCAAGACCGGAATGTGCGAGCTGTCGATGAACTCGGCCAAATTGTCGGCCGTGTCCGCCGTGTCGCTGTCGAGGCCGAGAATGATGCCGGACACGACTTCAAGGCCGTAGCTGTTGATCGTAGCGACCGCCTCGAGCAGCGGCACGGCGCGGTTATGCGATTTCTGCATGGCCTCGAGCGCGGCGAGCTCCGGGGTCTCGATGCCGCAAAAGATCGTGCAGAAGTAAGCTTCCCGCATCAGCGTCAATATTTCCGGGGATTTGGCAATGTTGAGGGTCGCCTCGCAGCACAGCTGCACCGGATAGCCGTGACGCTTCTGCCAGGCGACGAGATGCGGCAGCAATTCGCGCGCCGCCTTCTTGTTGCCGATAAAATTGTCGTCGACGAAATAGATCGAGGTCTTGATGCCGGCGGCGAGCAAGGCATCGAGCTCGCCGATGACCTGCTCGGGGCTCTTGAGCCGCGGCTGGCGGCCGTAGAGGGCCGGGATATCGCAGAATTCGCAGCGATAGGGGCAGCCGCTCGAAAACTGCACGCTGCCGATAAAATAGCGCCGGCCGTCGATCAGCTCATAGGCAGGGGTCGGGAAGTCCGCGAGCGGGAGGCGCGTCTCGGTGACAAAGCGGCGCTGTGCCGGGGGAGGGGTTGCGTCTTGGTCGAGGGCTTCGATCAGCCGGTCGGTCGCATCGCCGAGCTCGCCGATATGAAGATAATCGAATTCGGGATACTGCTCCGGCGAGGCCGAGACCGAGGAGCCTCCCAATACGGTTGTCTTCCCCAGCGCTCTGGCCCGCTGCGCGAGGGCCTTGATCTCGCTTTTCTGCACATGCATGCCGCTGACGAAGACGGCATCTGCCCAGCCCAGCTCCTGCGCGCTCGCCGGCTGGACATTTTCGTCGACGAGGCGAACCTCCCATGCCTGCGGGAGATAGGCGGCGACGACCAGAATTCCTTGCGGCGGCATGAACGCCCGTACCCCGTCCATCAGCGGATAGGCGTGGTGAAACGTGCCGAAAGACGGGGCGTAGCGCGGAAAAATGCAGAGAATGCGCCGGTGACGGCGCACCGCAACCCGGGTTTTCATGCCCTATTGGATCCTCGAACTGCGGGTTCGTTCAGGGGCGGCGATGCGGGATCGCATCCCAGACCGGCTTGTAGTCATAGGTCGGGTAAAACTCGGTGCGGTAGCCGCCCCAGGCGCTCTGCTCGATTACCCGATTGACCTCGCGCAGCTTCTCGGCGGGAACGCGCAACGTCACCACCTGGCCGATGCCCATCATGACATACCAAGACACGACCTCGACCCCGTCCGGCGGAAATTTGTCGTACCAGCCGGTCTGCTTCAGATGGTCGTTGATCTGATCCAATGTCTTCGCCTGATCGTGCCGCAGAAAGATCGTCAGCAGAAACGAGCCGGGTGGGGCCGGCGTTCCAGCGGTCGGCGGCGCCGATTGGGCCGCTGCCGGGACCGGGCCTATCGCTGAGCACACGCCGGCTGCGAACCCCAACGCCGCGACGGCAACCCTGCATGGCCTCATCAAATCATTCCCCAAGCGGCGGACCCGGAGTCTGCGTGCGCCTGGCGCCGCTTGCCAGGCATTGAACGGTTCGAGGTGGGTGAGATGCTCTTTCGCCGGACGGCGAGGACGATCATTATAACACTACCCGGGTGCGTCGGTATTCAGGCGAGGCAAAGTGGATTATTGCAGGCTGCTGCGAGAGATGTTCGATGCAGCGGTGGCGGCAGCCTCGCCGGCGCTCTGCGTCCCCAAATACCTGCCTGAGGTTCCGAAGGGCAGGACCGTCGTGGTCGGCGCCGGGAAGGCTGCTGCGGCAATGGCCGCCGCGGTCGAAGCCCACTGGTCAGGCCCAATAGAGGGTCTGGTCGTTACCCGGTATGGGCACACGGCCCCGTGCCGCCGGATCGAGGTGGTCGAGGCCGCGCATCCGGTGCCTGACGCCGCGGGACGGGATGCGGCTCGGCGGATCATCGAGCTGGCCTCGGGGCTTGGGCCGGAGGATCTCGTGCTGTGCCTGCTGTCCGGCGGCGCGTCCGCGCTGCTGGCGCTTCCCGCCCCCGGCATCACCTTCGAGGACAAGCAGGCGATCAATCGGGCACTCTTGCGCAGCGGCGCGCCGATCGGGGAAATGAACTGCGTGCGCAAGCACCTGTCCTCGATCAAGGGCGGCCGGCTGGCGCTCGCCGCGGCGCCCGCGCGCGTCGTGACGCTGATGATTTCGGATGTCCCGGAAGACGACCCGTCGGTCATCGGGTCGGGGCCGACGGTGCCTGATCCGACGACATCCGCCGACGCCATCGCGATCCTGTTGAAATACGGCATCGAGATCCCTCGCCGCGTGCTCGAACATCTAAGAGACCCGGCAGCCGAGAACTCCAAAACCCGGCGACCCTCGGTTTGCCGAGGTCACCAACATCGTCGTAGCCACCCCGCAGGACGCGCTGGAAGCGGCAGCCGGCGTCGCCCGAGCGGCCGGCTTTCGGCCATTGATCCTCGGCAATGCGATCGAGGGAGAGGCGCGAGATGCCGGGCTGGTGCATGCCGGGATTGCCAAGCAGGTCGCCCGGCACGGGCAACCCGCGGAGCCTCCCTGCGTGCTGATCTCCGGCGGCGAGACGACGGTCACCGTGCGGGGTGACGGGCGTGGCGGGCGCAATGCCGAGTTCCTGCTGAGCCTGGCTGTGGCCCTCGATGGGCGAGCCGGGATTGCCGCGATCGCCGCCGACACCGATGGGATCGACGGGAGCGAGGACAATGCCGGCGCGGTGTTGCTGCCGGATACTCTCGCGCGCGCGGCGGGAGCCGGGCTCGACGCCAAGGCCCATCTGGCGAGAAACGACGCCTATCCGCTATTCGCCAAGCTCGGCGATCTGGTCGTGACCGGTCCGACGCGCACCAATGTCAACGATTTCCGAGCCATCGTCGTCGACCGGGCATCATAGGGCCCCTGTCGATAGAAGAGCCGGTCAATCGAGCTTTTCGGTGACCGTTTTCGGCGTCGTCCCCTGCAGCAGGGTGATTTCGGCAATCGGGTGGCCATCTCTCAAATCGGGGAAGATGGCGACCGGCAGAGCCCCGGCATTTTCCTTGACAGCCGCATCGACGGCGGCGGAGAGCGACACCTTCGCCTTTGCCATGGCGGCTTTCTGATCCGCCGCATCGTTGAGCTCGTCGGCGTCAGTGATTTTTTCCGTCTTTACGACCGCGCCGGTCTTGGGGTCGGCGACAACTTCGGTAAAATCATCGCCCTTGGTCGTATAGACCGACAGCCGCAACTTGCCGTCGTCGATCTCGAACTGCGCCGAGATCGGCTGTCCTTCGCGTTCACCGGCCTTGAGGCCGTCCTGCAAGGTGAGCTTGGCGTCCTTCAGCGCGGCGGCCATCGTCGCGGCATCCTCATCCTCGGCATCAGCCGGCGCCGCGCCGACGAGCGGCCACCCGACCGCTGCAAAGAGCACGAGCAGTCGAAGAGCTTTTGTGATCATGATTTCCCCGAGCCTCCTCAGAATGCGGAGCGTTTTCCGGCCATGCTGCCGCGCCATCCCCAGGCGCTCCCGGTGAATGCATTTACCCCGCTAAAATGTCTAGCCGCTGCTTCCGTTCCAGGCCGCGGATTTGCCGAGGTGATCCGATGTTCCAAATGAGAGAGGTCGGCAGCTGTGGCGAGCAGGCCAGCTTGGCGGCCTTGTTCAGCGGTTTTCTCAAGGTTTCGCTCTGCCAATTCGGCGGCGGGCTGGTCTGGGCGCGGCGAATTGTCGTCGACCGCCGGCGATGGATGAACAACCAGGAATTCGCCGAGACCTTGACCCTGTGCCAGCTGATGCCCGGGCCGAACATCGTCGGCATCGCGGTCTGCGTCGGCGCAAAGCTGCGCGGCGCGCCCGGCGCGGCAATGGCGGTCGCCGGCTTCATCCTGGTGCCGTGGACCATCGGCCTGATCCTCGGCGCGGTCGCCCTTCAGCATGCCGAGCTGGCTGTCGTTCAGAAGACCCTCGGCGGGCTGTCTGCCGCCGCCGCGGGGCTGCTGATCGGAACCGGGTTGAGGCTTTTGTTGCCGCACCGTGCGCATTGGACAGGGTTGGCCTTCGCCGCCTCGGCGTTTCTTGCGATGGTGTGCACGCGGCTGCCGCTGCCGGTCGTGCTGCTCGGATTGGCGCCGCTCAGCATCGCCGCCGCCGGCCTCCAAAGCGCCAGGGCGCGGTGAGCGCCTCGCCTGCTTTTGTCGTGCTGGCGGTGCATCTGGCGGTGCTGTCCTCGATCAGCTTTGGCGGGTTCCCGACGGTTCTCCCGGACGTGCACGATCTCGTCGCAGCGAACGGCTGGGTCAGCGATCGAGAATTCGCCGAGTTTTTTGCGATCTCGCAGGTCGTCCCGGGTCCCAACATGATCCTGATGATGAGCTTTATCGGGCTGAAGGTCGGGGGTGTTCCGGGAGCGGTCGCCAGCGCGCTCGCCACCTTCGGGCCGCCATGCGCCATGTACTATGCGTCTTACCGCCTCTGGGACCGGTTCCGCGACATGCCGTGGCAGCGCGTGGTCCGGCGCGCTCTCGCTCCGCTGACGATCGGCCTCGTCATCGCCGGCGGCTATGTCATGGCTCGGGCGGCGGCTTCCGATTGGCCGAGCGGGCTCCTGGTTGCTGCGGCCGCGGCGGTGATCCTCGCGACCCGCCTCAACCCGTTGTGGATTTTGGCTGCGGGCGGCGCATTGGGTGCTTTGGGACTGCTCTAGCGGCGAGGCGCCCTCTGCGCCGACCAACGGCAAGGCACGCAGAGACTGGTCAGCAGCCGAGCTTTTTCGCCAGGTCGATAAAGTCGTCGGCGATCACGTCGAAATCGTGCTCGGCCTTCAAGTCCCTGGTCTTGCTGGGGCCGTGCTCAAGGGGACGGCTGACGAAGGCAGTGCGAAACCCGCGGCCGCGCGCCGCCAAGAGATCGCTGTTGTGCGCCGCCACCATCATGCATTGCTGCGGCTCGAGGTCGAGCAGGGCGGCGGTTCGGTCATAGGCCTGGGGCTGCGGCTTGTAGGCTTGGGCAACCTCGGCCCCGAGGATCGCATCCCACGGCAAGCCGGCGTACTTGGCCATGTTCACCATCAATGCGACATTGCCGTTCGACAATGTTGCCAGGATGAATTTGCGCTTGAGCCGGGTCAGCCCCTCGATGGTGTCGGGCCACGGGTCGAGGCGGTGCCAGGCGCGATTGAGGTGGTCGATTTCCGCTTCGCCGAGGCCGGAGACGCCGAAGGCGGGCAACAGCTCGACCAGGTTCTCCCGATGGAGTTCGTCGAGCTTGGCCCAAGGCCGCTCACCCTTGCGGACCTTGTCCATCGCGGGCTGATAGCGCGCGCGCCACTGGTCGGCGAACGCGTGCCAGTCCTCGTCGTGCCCCCTCGGCCCGAGAATGCTCTTGGCCTCGCGAGCAATGCTGTCGCGCCAATTCACCACGGTGCCGAAGACGTCGAAGGTGAGGGCCTTAACATCGGAGAGCGCCATCGTCTCGATCCTTTGTCCGGGTGCGATAAGGTCCGGGTGCGATAAGGAATGGGGCGTGATGTCGCGCTTCGGCGCGGGGCGTGTCAAGGCAGCGGCTTTTTCGTGCAGGCAAAATCCCGGCCGCCGTCGGTCTTTTCGCACAGCACGACCGCGTGCTGAATATTGTCCACGACCCACAGATACGCGGCGTGCTCGTTGGCCGCGGCGCTGATCGAATAGTTGCCCGAGCCGCCCAGCGATGTTTGAGGCAGCCGCGCGCCGGGCAGGTTTGGCGTCGGCTGCGGCGCGCCGGGGAGGCTCGGCACTGTGCCCTGGGCCAAAACCGCATCGACGTCGGCGACGAGCGCGCTGGTTGATAGGAGGGCGAACAGAAAAGCAGCAGCAGGGCGGTTCGGCATCGTCATCTCCGCGATCGTCCACAGCCGGAGATCCTCTCTTACGCTCGCCTGCATCGGCGCTCCAGCAGCGCATTCGGGAGCCTCGCGAAATCCCGCTGGTTGCGTTCAGAAAGGCACGCACCGGCGTTTGTCGAAGGGGTAGCGCCACCGCTCGCCGGGAAGGAGCAGCCGATGGAGATCTCCGACCTCGCAAAGCGGATCCTCGGCTAGGCGGACCTCGCCCGCATCTCACCACTGATTGCGGCAGGCTCGGCATCGCCGAGGGTCGAGCGGCCTTTGCTCGGAGTGCGCTACCGATGAACGCGGCGCTGGCGCCAGCTCTCCCAATCGACTGCTTGCGAGTTCTTTAACACCAACCCGGTGGCTCGCTCCGAGAAGATGACGAGATTTGCGCAAGGGAAGCGAGCGCTGGGTACGACCAGGCTGTCGAACTCTAGAAAATATGCCGCCGCGGCGATCGCCTGGGTCGCCTGATAATCGAAAGTGTGATAGCGCCCGATATCGATCCCGAGGGGAGCCAGGCTCTCGAGGTCGGCGAACCTGAGCGTCCGCTCTGTCTCCACTTCGATGCCGTGCAGTTCATGTTCGATGCGGCTAGGCCAGACCGGCTCCAGCGAAAGCCGGTATCCGATCTCTGCAAGCGCACCGTCGTGCTCAAGGCTCGTGTACAGGACCTCAAATCCGCCGCCGCTGGGGCTCCAGCGTCCGTTCGCGGCCGAGCCGCGCAGTGCATCCCGGCCTTTTCGGGCGACGCGCCAGACTTCGCCGGCGAAGCGCTCCGGATCGAGCGCCTCGAGCGCGTCGAGGATGCCCCGATCATGAAGAGGCCGCCGGCCGATCACGTTCAGGTATAGGTGCCCTGGTCGAGACTCTCTATGACTGCCAGTACCTCATCCGTTCGACCGGCATGGATCAGATCGATTGCTCGCTCCGCGTTCAGCAGCGAGTGCTTTGAATATAGCCATATCCGAGCTTCATCCGGCGAGTAAAACTCCGCGAGCCGATCGACAACGTAGCGTAAATCCGAGATTACCAGCTGAGTTTTAGGGTGTGGAAATGCCTTACCAGCTGTCCAGCGCGACACAGTGGCCGGCGACACTGCCGTGATATTTGCTACGTCAGTGCCCTTCAGCCCTCCCCGGGCTCTCAAATCATCCAGAATCTTGGCAACCGCGCTGACCATGTTCATTATCCATGCATTGCCGCAACACGCTCCGCCTGTGGAACATGGCCGCAGCAGAGTTGCTCTCGCACCTACATTCTCATTTCAGGAACATAAGCGACGAAATAAAAACATCAATCGGGCAAAGGGGGCACGGGCGGTTTTGTTGTCAGGGATCGGCGATTGGTGTCTCCGTTCGAGTGAATAGATGTCGGGCGGCCTCAGCCGGTCTTACCCCGCCTAATCGGCTGATTCCCTAGTTGAGGCGCCGGTGCGTCGCCATCAATTCACAAACCGGTAGAGCTTGGCGGCGTTGTCGCAGACGATCTTCTTGCGGGTGAGGGCGGGCAGGTGGCCGAGCTCGCGCTCGATGTATTCCTGCGAGTCGGGCCAGACGCCGTCGGGGTGCGGGAAGTCCGAGCCCCACATGATGTTGTCCTCGCCGAGCTCGTCCAATAGTTTCACGCCGACCGGGTCGCTCTGGTAGGTGGCGTAGCACTGGCGGCGCCAGTATTCGCTGGGCGGCATCTTCAGGTCGAGCTCCTTGAACTGGTCCTCCCATTCGGCGTCCATGCGCTGCAGGATGTAGGGGATCCAGCCGGTGCCGGCCTCGCCGATGACGAGCTTGATGCCGGGGTGATGCTCGAGCACGCCGGCAAAGATCACCGACATCAAGACGTCCGACATGTACATCTGGAAGCTGGTGATGCCGGCGGCGCGGGCGGCGAGCGCCACCTTTGGCGCAAGCTTGGTGAAGTCGCGCCTGCATACCGCTGCCGATCGTATGGAAATGCACCGGCAGCCCGGAGGCCGCGACCGCATCCCACATCGGGTTCCACCAGGGGTCCCACAGCGGCGTCATGTCGCCGCGCCGCGAGATTTCGAGGCCGCGCACGCCGCCGCGCCGCGCCACCCGCTCGATCTCGCCGACCGCGGCGTCGATGTCGTGGTTGGGAATGCAGGCGAGCCCGGCAAAGCGGTCGGGATGGGTGTTGCAGAACCCGGCGAGCCACTCGTTGTAGATGCGCAGCATCTCGCCGGCGGCTTCGTCGTCGTTGATCCGGCTGGTGGCGCCGAGGATGCCGTAGAGACACCTCGGCCTGGATGCCGTCGCGGTCCTGGTCCTTGATCCGCAATGCGGGATCGGTCATGCGGCGGATGCCCTTCTTGCCGTCGTCGTAGATCCCCTCGGACGCCATCCGGTCCGAGCGGTGGATCTTGCCGGGCTCGTAGAGCCGGCCGGCCGAGCCCATGCCGTTCATCAGCCCGAACGAGGCGCCCTTCTTGGTGACCCATTCCTTGCCGCGCTCGCCATCGGTCACAAAGGGCATGCGGTCCTTCAGCGCCGCCGGGGCATTGGCCGTGAACAGGTCGGGCGGCAGCCAGATCAGATCGATATGGCAATCGGCCGAGATGACGTCGTATTTCATCGGCATGTCCTCCGTGCGAAGCTGCGGCAAGCATGACTCGCACTGGCGGCGAGGCGCGACCAAAAACTGAATTTGGGGGATGGGAAAGTGCCAATGGCGCAAACGCGGGCGAACAGGCCCCTCTCCGATGTGACGGTGATCGATTTCGGCCAGATCTTTCAGGGCCCCTATGCGAGCCTCTTACTGGCCAAGGCCGGCGCCTTCGTGATCAAGATCGAGCCGCGGCAGGGCGAGCCCGGGCGCCGGCGGGCCGATCCCGGCAAGAGCGCGACCCTGCCCTTTGCCATGCTCAACCAGAACAAGCACGCGGTCACCTTGAACCTGAAGCACGAGCGCGGCCGCGAATTGCTGTTTCGCATGGCCGAGCGGGCCGACGTACTGCTCGAAAATTTCTCGCCCGGTACGATGGACGGTCTCGGCGTCGGCTGGAGCCGATTGCACGAGATCAATCCCGCGGCTGATCTATGCGTCCGGCACCGGGTTCGGCATCAGCGGCCCCGACCGAGATAATCTCGCGATGGACATGACGATCCAGGCGGCCTCGGGGATCATGAGCGTGACCGGGTTTCCCGACGGGCCGCCGGTCAAGGCCGGCCCGACCCTGGTCGATTTCATGGGCGGCATTCATCTCTACGCCGGCATCCTGACGGCGCTTTACGACCGCGACCGCAGCGGGGTCGGGCGGCTCGTCGAGGTGGCGATGCAGGAGACGGTCTGGCCGAGCCTGGCGGGGAGCTACGATTACTATTACCGCACTGGAAAGGTCCCGCCCCGCACCGGGAACCGCCAGGCCGGGCTCAACAGCGCGCCCTACAATGTCTATTGCGACTGCCGACGGGCACGTCGCAATCCACGTCGTCACCGAGGCGCATTTCCAGAATCTGCTAAAAGCGATGGGCCGCGAGGACCTCAAGGACGACCCGCGCTTTGCCACCAATGCCGGGCGTGTCGCCCATATGGACGAGACCGACGCGCTGGTCGAAGCGTGGACGCGCACCCTCCCCAAGATGGAGGTGTTCGCCCGCGCCAAGGCATACCGCATCCCGTGCGCGCCGGTGCGCACCGCGCCCGAGGTCATGAACGACCCGCACATGCACGAGCGCGGCATGCTCGCTCATATCAACCACCCCGAGCTCGGCGAGATCGTGGTGCCGAGCACGCCGTTGCGCCTGCACGGCGCCGACCAAGGTCGAGCCCGGCCCGAGCCCGACGATCGGCCAGCACAACGCCGAGATCTACGGCGGCTGGCTCGGCCTCTCGGCCGCCGAAATCGCCAAGCTCGGCGAAGCCGGCGCAATATAGCCGAGCCCTCCAGATAATCTGGTTACCGGGGCCGGCGCTGTCGGCCGCGACCGATCGGGTGTGCGGGCACTCCGGCTTCCGCGGAGCTGGACCCGCAGCGCTTTCGTCGCCGGTTAAAGACTTTGCCCTGCGATCCGGATCAGGACGCCATCGCCGCGGGGGACAACGCAACCGCGGCCTCGCTGGTCAGCAAAAGAAAAGTAAAGGTCTCCTGCAGATAGAGCCGGACTGCGGCATCGCTATGGCTCGAATAGCCGATCGAGATGTCCTGGCCGATATGCAGATCGAAATCGCCGCCCCGAGTAGTCAGGACATAGGCGCCGGTGATCGCCGGCGCCCAGATGATCTCGCCGTCGACGATGCGTCGGAGGTGCTCCAGCACCGGGTACCCGTAGTCTCTGGCTTCCGCGACGGCGGTGTACTCGCCGGCGCCCAGCAGCACCGAATAGGGACCGTTGACACCCACCAGGCGCAGCACGCTCAACGAGTGGGCGATGGTGTCGGGATAGTTGCGCACGTCGGCCGGCAGAGGCTCGATCGGGTTGCTGGTCCCTTGGCGGATGCCTTGAATACCGCCGGCGGCATAGCCCTCGAAGATCGCGCCGTCCTCGGCAAAGGCGATCTTTTTCGCGGCGTCCTTGACCGGCTGCCAGTCAGAATCGTTGGCGCCGCGCTCGACGTCGTCGATCATCTGGCGGTCCAGCTCGAACGGCACGCGCAGCTCGACCAGCGGCTTAACCTCGCGTTGCCGAGCAAGGATGCCCTCGCCGGGCGCCGCGACATTCTGCAAGTGGCCGGTGCCGACGGCGGACAGGGCGACGCCGCTCGGGCCGTGCAGGTCGACGACCCGGCGTCCGGCGAGGTACCGCTTCAAGGTCCGCGACGCCTCCTCTTCTATCTGCGTCCAAGCCGCGTCGGAAATCGGGGCAAGCTCGCGGTGCAGGTTGTTCATCAGCGGGGTTTTCCTTTGAGCGAACCGATGCCGAGCGAACCATCGGGCATCGGCGGGATGGGTTGTGGCGGCTCGGGCAGGGGCGGCTCTATCGCCGATTGCACCGCCGGCTCCGCGCCTCCTGTCACGTCCTCGAGGAAAGTCGCCGTCGGCACGAAGAAGAGGTTGCCGGTGACGGCCCGGCTGAAATCCAGGATCCGATCGTAATTGCCCGGCGGCCGGCCGACGAACATGTTTTCCAGCATCTGCTCAATCGTGCGGGGCGAGCGGCTGTAGCCGATGAAATAGGTGCCGAACTCGCCCTGCCCGGCCTGCCCGAAGGGCATGTTGTCGCGGACGATCTTGATCTCCCGTCCGCCCTCCTCGATCACGGTCAGCGCATTGTGCGCCCAGCTCGGCTTGACGGCATCGTCGAGCTCGATGTCGGAGAGCTTGGTGCGGCCAATGATGCGTTCCTGGGCCTCGGTGGGCAGCGCGTTCCAGCCGGCCATGTCGTGGAGATATTTCTGCGTGATGACGTAGCTGCCGCCGGCAAAGGTGGGGTCCTCCTCGCCGATTATCGTCGAGTCCGCCGCTTCCTGGCCGGTCGGGTTCTCGGTCCCGTCGACAAAGCCCAGCAGGTCGCGGCTGTCGAAATAGCGAAACCCGTGCACCTCGTCCACCAGAGTGGCGGCGCCTGCCAGCCGCCCCATGATCTGTGTCGCCAACTCGAAGCAAAGGTCCATGCGCTCGGCGCGGATGTGGAACAGCACATCGCCGGGTGTGGCGACCGCATGGCGCGATCCGGCGCGGAACTCACGAAACGGATGCAATTCGGCCGGCCGCGGCTCCCCGAAGAGCCGGTCCCAGGCGTCCGACCCCAACCCCATGATGCAGGAGAGATTTTCGCGGGGCTCGCGAAACCCGACCGCACGGAGCAGCGCAGCGAGGTCGGCGCACAGCGATCGCACTGCCGCGACGGCGTCGTCGCCGGAGTTGAGCGTCACGATCAGAAATATCGCGGCCCGCGTCAACGGCGCGGGTATCGGCTGGCGGGTCGGGGTCGAAGCGCCAGCCACTGCGGGCGTGGCCATCGGAAGGTGCTCCATTGCGTGGCGCCGAAAAGATCGTTCGGCGGGATACGGCTTCGACCTCAGATGCGGCAATCCGCGATTTCGGTCAATCCGATATTGTCCCGAACTCCCCATGGGCGCCACCAACAATCGTTCATTGTGCGCGGACGGGCCTCGAGGATAACCTTTGAAATCCGCTTTCGCTACGGAGGCCGGGGCCATCTGAGCCCGGCCGGCTGCGCTTGTCACCGCTCCGGGTTACGCATAGCCTGAACCGGTGCGGCCGGGGAGGGACGGTTATGAAGAGCATCACGGTCGATCGCGCCAAGCGCCTCGCCGAGGAGCCGGGCAAGGGCCACAACCGCTGGCACGAGGCGATCGCGCCGGTAGTCGAAGCCGCGCCGGGCGAGGAAGTCGAGATCGAGACCCGCGACGCCTTCGACGGTCAGATCACCCCGTCGACAACGGCCGAGGATCTGCGCCGCTGCGACCTCAACCTGGTGCATCCGCTGACCGGCCCTGTCCATGTCGCCGGCGCGGCGCCGGGCGATCTGCTCGAAGTCGAAATCTGCGACATGAAGCCGGCCTCGTTCGGCTATACCGTCGAGGTTCCGGGGTTCGGGTTTTTGCGCGATGTGTTTCCGGAGCCCTACATTGCCAAATGGGCGATCAAGGACGGCTTTGCCGAATCCGCCGATCTGCCCGGCGTGCGCATTCCCGACGGGTCCTTTGTCGGCGTCATCGGCGTCGCGCCGTCGAAGGCATTGCGCGAGACGATCCAGCGCCGCGAAGCCAGCCTGCTCGGCCGCGGCGGTATGGTATTGATGCCCGAGAAGCAAGGGGCTGTGCCGGGAGCCGAGCCGATCGCGTCGGAGGCGTTGCGTACGATCCCGCCGCGCGAGAACGGCGGCAACCTCGACATCAAGCAGCTGAGCAAGGGCGCGCGCCTGTTCCTGCCGGTGTTTGTCGAGGGGGCGCTGTTCTCGGTCGGCGACGCGCATTTTGCGCAAGGCGACGGCGAGGCCTGCGGCACGGCGATCGAGATGGCCGGCGCGATCCTGGTGCGCTTTACGGTGCATAAAGGAGAAGCCGCGCGCCGCGGCATCCGCTTTCCGCGTTTCGCCCGCGACGACTATTACCTCCCGCCCGAGCTCGCGGCTCCCAAACGGTTTCTCGCGACGACCGGGCTGTCGATCCGCGAGGACGGCACCAACGAGAGCGAGGACGCCACCCTCAGCGCGCGCAATGCGCTCTTGGCGATGATCGACCTTCTGGTCGAGCGCGGCTGGACCCGGCAGCAGGCCTATGCGATCTGCAGCGTCGCCGTCGACCTCAAATTGAGCGAATTGGTCGACGTGCCGAACCTGGTGGTGAGCGCCTTCCTGCCGCTCGACATCTTCGATCGGTGATCGCTTTCGCAGACACCCCGCTTTCCCTGCTCCCCCGCCCGTCCTGGAGCAGCCTGCGAAATAATAGACTGTTGTGGGGAATGCTGGACAAGCCGGGGGTCCACAGCGCCGTGGCATTCCTGCCGCCAAGGTGATTTTACGAGCCGGCCCCGAGGAGGCAGCTATGGAGATCGGGTTCAACCTGCCGATCAGCGGCCCCCTCTCGGCGCCCGAGACGGTGATCCGGATCGCCCGACAAGGCGAGGCGCTGGGCTACGACTATTTGACCGTCACCGATCACATCGTGCTGCCCAATATGCGGGTGCCAGGCTATCCGTATTCCGAGAGCGGCGAATTCTTCGGCGAAGCGCCGGAACGCCGGCTCGAGCAATTGACGGCGGCAGCTTTTATCGCCGCGAAAACCACCCGCATCCGGCTCGTCTTGGCGGTGATGGTGGTGCCGCACCGGCCGGCAGTGCTTGCCGCCAAGATGCTGTCGACGATCGACGCCCTATCCGGCGGCAGGCTCGTCATCGGCATTGGCGCGGGGTGGCTTCAGGCGGAATTCGACGCGGTCGTCGCCACGCCCTTTGCCGAACGCGGCCGGGTCACCGACCAATATATCGCGGCGTTCAAGGAATTGTGGACCAAGGAGGCGCCGCGCGTCGACGGCAATTGGGTGAACTTCGATCAGCTCATGTTCGAGCCGAAGCCGGCGCAAAAGCCGCATCCGCCAATCTGGGTGGGCGGTGAGAGCGGGCCGTCACTGCGGCGCGCCGCCCGCCTCGGCGACGCGTGGTATCCGATCGGCAGCAACAACAAGCACCTGCTCGATACATTGCCGCGCTACCGCGCCGGCGTCGAACGGCTGCGGCATCTGACCGTCGAAGCCGGGCGCGACCCGAGCAGTGTAGGGTTGACCTACCGGGTCAAACGATATGGGGAGGCGGTGCCGGACAAGGCTTCGGATGGCGAGCGGCGGCTGTTTTCCGGAAGCATCGCGGACATCGTCGCCGATTTGAAGGCGTTGCGTGACATCGGCGTCGCCGCAGTGGATATCGATTTCGAACGGCCGGAAGCCGAAGCCGCGATCGCCGAGATGCGCCGGTTTCAGGAGCAAGTCATTGCGCGGCTGTAAGATCCCGGTCGGAATAGCGCGATAGGTCATCAGCGCTCCCACCGCCGGAGCCGCCTAAGTCCCATATTTCCTGGCCGCCTCGGGGCGGTGCGACCAAGCATCTGCTTGGGCGCTGAGGACGATTCGGTCCAGATGTGTCCATACGCCGTCGAGCGCCTCGGCAGCCAGCTCGGCGTCGCGCAACGTCTCGTGCAGCAGCTCGGGGCGCCCTTTCAGGACCAACTCAGTGACCTCGACAGCTTCGGCCGCGTGCCGCTCCTCGACTTGTTGCGAGAAACAGTCCGAAAAATACGGCTCGTCCTTGAAATGCGGAAAGTGCACCGATAGCGCGTCAGCCAGCGCTCGCATCCAATCGACCGACAACTTTTCGACAGCGCACCATGCGCCGAGCGACCTCGAGTAAAGTTTCGGGACGAGGCGGACAAACTGCGCCGTTTCGCCCTCGAGATAATGGCAAAGCTCGCCGGGCTCTCCGAATTCTTCCTCGTCGAGCAGGCAGGTTGCCCCAATGCCGAGAAATGCCCGGGTCAACTGATAATGGTGGGTGTCGCCGTTGGGCAGCCCGTCGTCATCGATGAATATCTGGAGCTTGCGCTTGCGGAGCGCCGGGCTGTCGAGGTGAGGCACGTAGTACACGGCCGCTCGGGTCGCGTGCATCGCCGCCTGATACACCAGATGAATCTTGCCCAGAAGGCATGGATCCCTGGCAACTCCGCCAGGCAGGGAGGCCAGGTGCCGGAAGAACGGCATTCGTGATGGGCGGTGCGCCTCGAGCAATTTAGCCATCGCGCCCGAGAGGCCCTCGACCGCAGCGGGCGTCTCGGTCGCTTCCGACAGGCTGCCGGAGGGATTCCCTATCACTGCATGTCCTCCATGTATCGGAAGGGTCTTCACTGGGCGTCGTCGCCTCAGCTCGGCCCTGATCCCGAAACCCTAGGCGCGAGATGTAAACTTAAGGTTAAGTCAGCAAAGCCGGCACACTCGCCGCCTGAACCGGATTAATCTCTCATTTATCGGGACTTTGTAGCTTCGGCAGCTCCCCTGTTCGGGTGAGCGCGATGGATATTCAAAAGCGTCCGGCTCCGGCATTGGCCCGGCCACCGATCGAATTGGCAGCCGGGTGGCTTACCATGTTCGTAATCGGGAGCGACTTGTTTGTCGTCTCGCCGCTGCTGCCGTTGATCGCAGCAGATTACGGCATCCCTCCGGCCTTGGCGGGCCTGAGTGTGACCGTCTTCTCGCTGTCCTACATGCTGAGCGCGCCGATCCTCGGCACGATTGCCGACCGGATCGGGCGTGCGCGGATGTTGATTTGCTGCCTGCTGGCGTTCGGCGCAGCCAATCTGCTGACCGCGGCCTGCGGAACCTTCATTTGGCTGCTTGCAGCGAGATTGACGGCCGGGGCGGCGGCGGCAGGAGTGACACCCTCCGTATACGCCTTGGTGGGAAGCGGCGCGCCCCCACACAAGCGCGCGACTTGGCTGGCGATCGTCGTCTCGGGACTGCTGATGTCGCTCTCGTTTGGCGCGCCATTGGGCGTGCTGACCGGCGCGTCCCTCGGCTGGCCCGTGGTCTTTGCCGGGCTCGGGGCTTTGACCCTCCTGTCTGGTTCCGGCGAACCGCCGCGTTTGGCGCAGCCAGCATGGCGCCGAAAGCCCAGCCCCCGGGCGTCTCGGCTCAGCATGGCACCGGTGCTCGCGCCGGCTCTTCCCGACCGTGATCTGGAGCACGGCAGTGTACACGACATACACCTATCTCGGCGGCGGTCTGGCCTCGCTCGGCTACTCGCCGGAAGAAATCGCCGAGGTGATCCTGTTCTATGGCTGCGGGGCGATTTTCGGCGTCCTGATCGGCGGGCGGATGACGGATCGCCTCGGCGCCGAGGCGACCAGCGGGATCGGGCTCGCCGGTCTTTGCTTGTGCTTGCTTCTGACGCGCTTCACGCTCGACGCGGGGATGCTGGTCGATTGCGCCTTCGGGTTCTCATCCGCTGCGGCGCAGCTGTTTTTCCCGGCCCAGCAAGTCAGGCTGGCCAGTGAGTTTCCCAATCGCCGCGCAACCGTGCTGGCGTGGAACAACAGCGCCCTTTTTCTCGGAATTTCTCTCGGCTCGCTGATCGGCGGGCAGGCCATGTCGCTGGGCGGCTTCGACGCAAACCTGATGATCTCGGCAGCGATATCGATCGCCGGCTGGGCCGTCAACTTGGCGCACCGCCCGTTCCCTTGGACTACCGGGCCTGCGCTGCCACTGGCGCTGCCGCATCGCCGGTCGCATGGGGCATCCGGGACATCAGGGGCAGGATGATGGTAACCGTCGTGCCGGCGCCGAGCTCGCTTTCGATGGTGAGCGTTCCGCCATGCAGCTCCACCACCGATTTCGCAAAAGGCAAGCCGAGCCCAGCACCTTGATGCTTGCCGTCGAGAACAGAATTGACCCGATAGAACGGCTGCAGCACCAGCGGAATGTCCTGGGGGGCGATCCCCATTCCGGTATCTCGGATGCGGATGCGCAGCTCCGCCTTCTCAACTCGTCCCGAGACGGTAACGCATCCGCCCGGGGGCGTGAATTTGATTGCGTTGCCGATCAGATTGGAGAACACCTGCTTCAGCTTGACCGGGTCGGCATCGATCACCGGCCAGGCCGAGGGGTCCCCGTCGAGGCTTATCTCGACCGCGGCGTTTTCGGCAGTCATGCGCAGCATCGTCAGGCTTTCGGCCAGCAACGCACCCGGTTGTGTCTGCACGCGATCGATCTGCAGCTTCCCGGCTTCGACCTTGGCGAGGTCGAGCATCTCCTCGACCAGTGAAAGCAGATGCAGGCCGCTGTCGTGGATGTGCTGCGCGTACTCCCGGTAAGCCGGCACACCCATCGGCCCCATGATCTCGCGGTGCATCATCTCCCCAAAACCGATGATCGCATTGAGAGGGGTGCGCAATTCATGGCTCATATTGGCCAGGAACATGGATTTGGCGCGGTTCGCCTTGGCCAGCTCGATCGTCCTCTCTTCGACCCGGCTTTCGAGCGTGGCGTTGAGCTCGCGCAATTCGCTCTCCGCACGTTTTTGCGCCGCGTAGCGGGCGGCCAGCGCGTCGGCCATCGCGTTGAACGTCGCCCCCAGATGACCGATCTCCGACCCCGGGGTCCGCACCTTGACCCGCGCGTCGTAGTTGCCGTTGCGCCATTCGGTGGCAAATTGGAGGAGCCCGCTGATCGGCTCCTGCAGAAACCTGCGTCCGCCCACCACTGCGGCAAAACTCGCGGCGAGAAGCCCAAAAACGATCAGGCCTATGCCGCGCGCCGTCGCGCTGTCGATCGCGGCGAACGCTTCAGCCTTCGACTGGCCGGCGCTCAGAAAAAAGTCCCGCGGCGGCAGGGCAGGGGGCACGTATCCGTAGATGCGCATTTGCCCATCAACCCCGGGCGCCTCTTCCCATCCCGCGGTGTCCCCGTCCATGATTTCAGCATGGCCTTTCCTCATGTTTTTACCGACGAGGATTTCGGGATTGGGCAAGCGCGCGATGATGTTTCCCTCGCGGTCGGCGATCAGTATCGAGGCGCTCGGCGACAGCCCCCTTTCCTTCAGGTGGTCGGAAAGCCAGCGCAGATCGAGCCCGGCGAACACAACACCCGCGGTATGGCCGTCGGCATTGTCGAATTTCAGCCCGAAGTGGATCATTCGCTGGCCGCTGTGTTGATCGGCCCAATAATTGCCGACGGCGAGCCCCTCCTGCGCAATGGCGCGTTTGAAAAAGGGCTGATCGGCTACCGAGGAGTACCCGAGCTTGGCGCTGGAGCAGAATATCCGCCCCTCCGTGTCGGCTGCGGCGAGCAGGCTGTAGTTTGCGTATTGCGACTCCAATGTGGCGAAGAGGGCGTTGCAGGCCTCGCTCTCCCGCAGTCTAACGGGCGTCAGCTGAGACAGCGCGAGCAGCAGCTGGCGGGCGCCTTCGCGCAGTTCTCCGATCTCCTCGCCGAATTGCTTGGTGATCTGCACGACCTGCTGCCGGATATCGGCCTCACGCGCCTTGCGCAGCTCGTATTCGTTGTAAGCCTGAATGAGGAGTCGCCGGAAAAACAGCGATCAGCACCAGGATGAACAATCGCGCAGTCAGGCTGACATGCGGCATCCGGAGCATGGCGGCCCGGCGCTTGGCAGGCGCCGGTTGATGCAGCGCCGAGCTTGCTTCATGCGTGGTCATCGGCCGTACTCCAAATACCCGGCGCCGCTCGAGCTCGTTGGCTCCCCAACTCGCGGATAGGGGCTGCCTGATTACCGGGTAATAGCCTAAAATTGGTTAATTAATTGTTAACGGCTGACCCGGCAGTCTTGCGCGCCCCCCTTCCTCGAGCCACGACGCGTGGCGCTGTCAACCTTATCCATCCTGCGAAGCCGAGCGCATCACCCGGCGCTCGTCTCAGACCGGCACGTCACCCTTCAGCATCATGCGGTAGAGATAGCGCCGCTGGCTCATGTCGTAGTCGCCATTGGCCTTGTGCAGCAATGAGCGGTTGTCCCACATCACGAGGTCGCCAGGCTGCCATCGGTGGCGGTACTGGTATTCCTTCCTGCGTCGCATGCTCGAGCAGGCCGGCAACCAGCGCCAAGGCTTCCGCTTTCTGCCATTCCGACGATGCCTTCGATACGGATCGGGTTGATGTAGATCGCCTTGCGGCCGCTCTCGGGATGGGTGCGCACGATCGGATGGGCGACCGCCTCGGGCACGCGCTCGCGGTTTTCCGTGCTGAGCTCCATCAGCTTCCGGGTGCTGTGACGGCTCTGATAGACATGGATCGCCTTCAGCCCGTCGAGGCGAGATTTGGTCTCGTCCGGCAGCTCGTCATAGGCGAGGCGCATGTTTACGTATTGGGTGTCGCCGCCCCGGTCGGGCAGGCTCACCGCATGCAGTACGGTGGCTTTCGGGGGGCAGGCGGCGTTCGAGTGATCCGTGTGATATCCCTCGCCGGGAATGTAGCGTCCGCCGTCGGGGAAGAAGTCCTGGTTGGAGATGTAATGGACCAACGGGCATTCCGGCAGGGCGAAGCGCGAATTGTGCTGCGGGAAGACCTCGCCGAAATGGCGGACCGCGGCGAGCAGCTGATGCGGCGTCAAATGCTGATCGCGAAACACCAGCACCGAGCGCTCGACAAAGACATCGTTGAGGTGTGCCCGCGCTGCCTCGTCGACCGCGCGGGCGAGGTCGATGCCGCGGACCTCCGCGCCGGTATGCTCGGAGAGCTTGGCGACCGTGTACCGCATCAGCCGGTCTCCATCGGCAGGTTCGGGTCGACAGCCCATTCCCCGAGCGAAGCGTCGTAGAGCTTCACTTCGGGATGACCGAGCATGACAAGGGCGAGGGCATCGGCGCTCGCCGCAATGCCGCCGCCGCAATAGGTGATGACGCGCTTGTCGAACGCGCCGAGCGCGTCGAACCGCCGGCGCAGCTCGGCGGGCGGCAGGAATTCGTTGGTCCGAGGATCGATCAGATGCGCTGCGGGCAGGTTGACGCTCCCCTTGATGCGCCCCGGCCGGCCATAGCTGTTCCCGCCGATGCCGGCGTGCTGTTCGGGCAGAAGCGCGTTTATCGTGCACACACCGCTGTCGCCGATTGCCTGCAACACCTCTTCCTTGCCGACCATCAACGGGCGTTGCTCGCGGACAGCGAAATGGCCCGGCGGGCGCGGCTTGGCCGGGCCGGTCTCGACCGGCCGGCCCTCGCGGCTCCATTTCTGCCAACCGCCATTGAGGACCGCGGCATCGTCGAACCCGAAGATCCGCAACAGCCACCACACCCTCGTCGCCCACCAGGGGTTGGCCGTGCTGTACAGCACGATTTGCGTGCCCTCGCCGACGCCAAACCGGCTCATCGCCGCGGCAAACGCCTCGGCCGAGGGCGTCATGAAGCGAAAGCGGTGGCTCTTGTCCGACAGATCGCCTTGCAAATCGACAAATTGCGCGCCGGGGATATGGCCCTTTTCAAAATCTGCCCGGCCCGGCACGACCTGATAAGTGATTTTCGGGTCGGGGATCAGATGGGTCGTGCAGTCGAGGATGCGCAAGTCGGCGTCCCCGAGCCGCCGCTCGAGCGCATCGGTTTCGATCAGGAACTCGGGATGGGCAAACCCGCTCGCTTGCGTTCATGTCAGCCTCGCCTTCTCGTTTGCGGCCGGGCCCGCCCGGCGCGGCAGCGACGGCGGCGCCAGCAGATCCTTGATCCCCTGATACACCGCGCCGGCGATCTTTGGATAGGCGCTCGGCCGCAAATGCATGATGTCCAAGAAATCCTCGCGGAAATCGTCTGCCAGCTCGGTGTCGAATGCCGCGAACAGATCGACCAGCGGGGCTCCGGCTCGGCGGGCGCAATCGCGCGCGATCTGGTTTCTCTCGACGATGTAATCGAACGCGGTTCGCTGCAAATCGAGCGAATAACGCAGATTTCCGGAAAACGAAAAGCCGTCCTCCGGGCCACCGTTGGAAAAATAGGGCGACAAATCTTGGTCGGCCAACCGCCGATTGAGCGCAGTCGGGATGGTTAAAATCACCGTGTTCTCGGTCTCCTGGAGGAAGGCGGTCAAGCGCCGAGCGGAGGTTCCGATTATCCGGGAGTGGATGCCAGCCGAGCATGACAAGGTTGAGCGCCACCGACCTGCGCCGGTTCAGCTCGCCGGCCCGGCGCAGGATGTTCGCGTAAAAATCGCCCTCGATGCCGCCATTGAGAAACTGGTAGCCCGGAGCAAGGCCGTCGATCAGGCAGGGCCAGCCCCAGCCGACCCCGAACACCACCGAATCCCCCCAGACGACGGCCAATTTGCGGTCGCTATCGGGCGCGTCGCCCTTCAGACCGATCTCGTTGGTCTCGAAGACGATCGATCCCGCGCCATCGACAAACACCAGCTGCGGCCGCAACGCTTCGGCTCTCATTGTCGTAGTAGAGCAGCTTGCAGGCATGGTGATCCAGCATCAGGTGCACGGTCTTCATTGACCGCCCGCCAGCGCATGTTCTCGGTGCGCCTCCGCGGTCGCGCCGGCATCCGGCTTTTCGACGATGAAATCCTCGAGCGCCAGGCAGTCGATCCCCGAGGCATAAAAGGTCTTTAGCGCGTCCGACGGGCTGGAGACGATCGGCTCGCCGCGCAAATTGAACGATGTGTTGATCAGCACCGGCACCCCGGTCCGCCGCTCGAATGCGTCGAGGATCCGATAGAGATAGGCGTTCTGCTCGAGCGAGACGGTTTGCACCCTGCTGGTCCCGTCGACATGGGTCACCGCAGCCGTCTGCGCCGGGCGGAGCGCCTGGTGTGTGTATAGCATGTACGGGCTATCCGGCATCCCCAGGGTCTCGAACCAGTCTCCGTAGGCCTCCTGCTTGACGACTGGGGCGAATGGGCGGAATTCCTCGCGGAATTTGATTTTCGCGTTGAGATGATCCTTCATCTCGGCGCGCCGGGGGTCGGCCAGGATCGACCGCGCGCCGAGCGCCCGCGGCCCCCACTCGTCGCGGCCGTGGACGATCGCGACCACCTGGCCGGCGGCCAGCCGGTCCGCGATCTCTTCGGCGACATCGGCGCTCCGCCGATAGGGGATGCCGTTGACCTCCAGGGTAGTTTTGACCACCGGCTCGGGATAGCGGATCCCGAGATAGGCCGAATAACCGTAACGGTGGATTGGCCCGGCCTCCCGGCTGCGCATCGCCGATTGCAGGGCAGCGCCCATTGCCCCGCCGTCATCTCCGGCTGCCGGATGGATGTGCGACCGGATGCCGAGGTCGCGGATCATGCGGGCATTGGCAGTGCAATTGAGGGCGACGCCCCCGGCAAAGCAGAAATCGCTGGTGCCGTGCTCGCGGATCAGCGGCGCCAATATCTTGGCGATGGCGATTTCCAGGGCCTGCTGCACCGATGCCGCGAGATCCTGATGCTCTTCGCGCATTTCGTCCCCCGGGGCGCGCGGCGGAATGCCGATATGCTCGATCAGCGCCGGCGCGTAGTGCCGCGCCGTCGAGCAGAAGTCGAAAAACCGCTGATTGAGCGAAAAGGCGCCGTCCTCCCCGATTCTCAGGATCGGGCCGAGCAGCTTGTCGAGGTAGCGCGGCCTGCCATAGGGAGCCAGCCCCATCACCTTGTATTCGCCCTCGTTGACCTCGAACCCGAGATACTGGGTGAAGACCGAGTAGAACAGGCCGAGCGAGTGCGGGAAATGGATCGAGCGCAATTTCTCGAGCCGGTTGCCCTCGCCGAGATGCACCGCCGCCGTCTCGTATTCGCCGACCCCGTCCAATGTGACGACGATTGCGCGCTCGAAGGGCGAGGTGAAAAATGCCGATGCCGCGTGCGACCGGTGATGCTCGGAAAACTCGAACTTCCCCGCAAAGCCGAAATAGGTCCGCATCTGCTGCGTCGACCGGCATCTTGTGATGCAGGAAGCCGGGCAGGTGATGATCGAAGATGCGGCGGGAACGCGGCCAGTTGTCGATGATCTGATCCCACAGCCGGTTCAGCTTCAGCTGCGGGTCTTCATAAAATACGACCTTCGACAGATCGTCGATGGTGATGCCGCACGCCTGAAGGCCGCGTGCTACTGCCAGTGCAGGAAACCGCCGATCATGCTTATGCCGGCTCAGTCGCTCCTCTTGGATGGCGAATTTGATCTCGTTTTCATCGACGATCGCGACTGCGCTGTCGTGGTAATAGCACGAGATCCCCATCACCAGCATCAGCGCGCCTCGCGGGCATCGATCCAACCCGATTCGGCGGCGGCGCAACCGGCGCACCAGGGCGAGCGGCGCAAGCAACAAGTAAATCAGAGAAACCGCAGCCGCCGCAGGGACATGAAATCTCAGGCAAAGGGATAGGTGGCGATAGTCTCTGCGGGATCCGGCGGGATCTCGAGACGTCGCGCCTCACGCAAGTACCAGCGGAACAAGAGCTGCGGCGCCGCCGCCAAAAACCCGCCCGCGGCAATGCACAAGCAAAACAGCGCCGCCAGGATACCGAAGGTCATTGCGGGCTCAGGCTCATTCTCGACCGGGAAGCGAAGCGGCAAGAGGCGGCCGGCGGCGGTGGAAGTCGGTGGCCTGCTCGAAGGCATGGCCGACCCGCATCACCGCCGGCCTCGTCAAACGGCTTGCCGGCGATCTGAAAAGCGAGCGGCAGACCATCCTCGAAGCCGATCGGCACCGACAAGCGCGGGGCTGCCGGTCAAATTGTAGGGGCCCGTATAGGAGGCCCGCTCGAAGGTCGAGTAGGTCGACACCTGGTCGATCGGCGGCGCCGGCCCGGTCGAATTGGCGGAGACCGCGACGTCGACCGCAGCGAGCGCGTCGGCGAATTCGAGCGCCAGCTCGCGCCGCTGCCGCACCGCCTCGACATAGTCCGCCGCGCTCAGAAAGGCGCCCAGCCCGATGCGGGCGAACATGTGGTGGCCGAACAGGTGCGGGCGCTCGCGAAAATCGGTCTCGTGCAGCGCATAGGCCTCGGCAAGCATGATCAGGCGGTTGGCGTCGAGGTAATCGATCGAGAGGCGAGAGCCGCAGGTCGACGAGGCGAGCGCCGAGGCTTTCCAAGGTGCGGCAGGCGTCGTTGAAGGCGGCGACATAGGTCGCGGAGGGCGCGCTGTCCGGCGCCGAACCCGGCGACTGCGTCTATCTTCGTGGAAATGGCGGATGACCCCGATCGTCATCCCGTCGAGCCGCTTGGCGAGCGCGGCGCGGTAATCCGGGACCGGGACATCGGCCGAGGCCGGGTCCTGCGGGTCGTAGCCGGCGAGCGCCTGCATCATGATCGCGCAATCCTCGACGGTACGCGTCAATGGCCCGCAATGGTCGAGCGTGTAGGAGAGCGGGAACACGCCGCGGCGGCTGACCCGGCCATAGGTCGGCTTGAGCCCGACGATGCCGTTATAGGCGGCCGGCCCGCGGATCGAGCCGCCGGTGTCGGAGCCCATCGCGGCGGCGCAAAGTCCGGCCGCCACCGCCACCGCCGAGCCGCTCGACGAGCCGGCCGGGTAATGCGCGGTGTTCCACGGGTTGCGGGCCGGCGGGAAGGGCAGGGTGAAATCCGGGCCGCCAATCGCAAATTCGTGGGTCTCCTGCTTGCCGAGCAGAATCTGCGCCGACATCGCGCAGCCTCCTCCAGGTCTCGGCATCCTCCTCCGGGACATGGTCGAGATAACGCGGCGATCCCGCCGTCGTCCGGATCCCACGCGTCTTGTAGATGTCCTTGAGCCCGATCGGGATGCCGTGCAGGGCGCCGCGCGATCGGCCGCTCGCCAGCTCGCGGGCCGCGATGCGCGCCGCCTCGTGCAAGACCAGCACATAGCTGTGCAGTTCCGCGTCGAGCGCATCGATTCGGTCGAGATAGGCCTCGGTCAACGCCACCGGCGAGAGCCGGCCTTCGCCAATCTCCCGGCTCGCTTCGGCGATTGTGAGCAGAGTGGGGTCCATCGAGCCCTCAACGTCTCGGGTGGACGAAGATATGCGCCGGCTCGGCGGCACGATCGCGCGGCCGCCGAACCGTGCGGATCATCCGCTCGACAAACCGGTAGCCCTGCCGCATCTCCTCGAATTGCTCCGGGGTCAGCGTCAGCCCCGCACGCTCGACCATCGCAGCGAACCGCTCCGCCGAAATCGGCTGCCCGGCCATTCCCTCCTCCTCCCATATCCACACACCCTCGCCCGGCTTGCGCAGGACTGTCCGAGGGATCGAAACAGGTTGTAACACCGCCGCCCACTCAATCGAAAGTGACGCCGTCGTCCGGCTGGTATTCGAGAAAAAGCCCCTCTCCGCCTTTCAGGGGGGAGAGGGAGGGGCCCGTCGCGCAGCGGCGGGAGGGTGAGGTGGGTGCCGCCGCAAACCGGATCGACGGCCCCCCTCACCCTGCCCTCTCCCCCCGGCCGGCGGGGGGAGAGGGTAAAATAGCGGGCCATCAGGCGGCAATTTGGCGGCAAGGGCGCACCGTCGATTTTTCCCGAACAGCTCTGCGTCGTGCGAACGAAGGAGGGACACAGCCCCACACTAACCCTCCACCGCCTGCGGGGAGGGAATGGGAGGGGGCTTGGCGGGGTGAAGGGAGCAGGTTGCAAATCTTGTCTTTTGCCTATTCCGCCGCTTGCGCGACCGGCACGGCGTGGAAGTTCTTCGGCAGACCGGCCTTGGCGATGGCGCCGTGCTGGGCGACGTCCGGCAAGAAGCCGTGGACGAGCTCGCGCACGGCGACCAGCCGGTCGAGATCGATGCCGGTCTCGAACCCCATTGCTTCCAGCATGAAGGCGAGATCCTCGGTCACGATGTTGCCGGTGGCGCCCGGGCGCGTAGGGGCAGCCGCCGAGCCCGCCCAAGGACGCGTCGAAAGCGCGCGCCCCGGCGTTGAGCGCCGCCAGCACATTGGCGAGGCCGAGCCCGCGGGTGTCGTGGAAATGCCCGGACACCGGGAGCGGCGCGACATCGGCCATCACCCGGCGGAAGACCCGCTCGACCGCAGCCGGCTGGCCGTAGCCGACCGTGTCGGCGAGGATGATCGCGTCGGCGCCGGCCTCGGCGGCCTCTACGGCGATCCGGCGCACCCGGTCCTCGTCGACCGCGCCTTCGATCGTGCAGCCGAAGGCGGTGGCGAGCCCGCACGCCACCCGCGGGCGCCGGTCCTGCGGGCGCGGTGTGGCAGAGCGCGACGACGCGGCGGAAATCCTCGATCGATTCGGCGGTGCTGCGCCGGACATTCGAGCGGTTGTGCCCCTCGCTGACCGACAGCACGAAATTCATCTCGTGCACCCCGAGCGCGAGGCCACGCTCGGCACCCTTGAGATTGGGGATCAGCGCCGAAACGGTGAGCCCGGGCAAAGCCAGCGCATGGCGCACCACCGCCTCCGCGTCGGCGAGCTGCGGCAACAGCTTTGGCGGCACGAACGAGCTGACCTCGATCTCGCGCACCCCCGCGCGCATGCTCCGCCTCGAGCCACGCGATCTTCTGTTCGGTGGGCATGATTTCGGCAATGCTCTGCAGGCCGTCGCGGAGCCCGACCTCGCGGACATGGGCGCGTTCGCTCATTCTTCCCTCCGAGCAAGAAGGCTCAACGGTATGCAAGCTAAACCCGCGGCCGTGGTCCGGCAATCTCTTAGGGGCTGACCAGGAAGGATCGCGGTGTTTCAATAGGTAACCGTCATTCCCGCGAAAGCGGGAATCCAGGGCGGCAGGTCCGCAGCGCTGGCTCCTGGACCCCCGCCTTCGCGCTAGGGAATGCACAGATCTCAAGCCCGAATATCCCCCTCTCCGCCCTCGGGGGCGGAGAGGGTCGGGGTGAGGTGGGGGAGCCCCAAGCTCCGAACTGTGGCGACCCACCTCACCCTCCCACGCCTGCGGCGCGGTCCCTCCCCTCTCCCCGCGCGAAACACTGCTGCGGATCGAAATGTGTGCATGCCCTAGCGCCCGCGGGGGTGACGGATATCCTGTTGTGCACACTGCATTCTTTTTGAGCCAGGCTCTTAGCCTTAGCGTGCGACCGTCCAAAGTGGTCATTCCGGGACGGCCCGCATGGGCCGGGCCCGCTCGCAGCTCCGCCGCGCCCCGGAATGACCGCGCATCTTTCGCGTCAGGCGGTTGAGTTAGACGACGTGCTCCGGGGTCAGCACGCAAGCCTCGTCGGTATCGGCAAGCTCGATCTGGATCGTCGCGTGCTGGATGCCGAACACGTGGTGCAGCTGCTCCGCGAGCGCGTTGAGCACCGCATCGCCGGGATGGCCGGCGGGCATCACCAGATGACAGGTCAAGGCCGTTTCGGTCGTGCTCATGCCCCAGATATGGAGGTCATGCAGCCCGGTGACCCCCGGCAGGGCCAGCAAATGCCCGCGAACCGCCTCGGAATCGACGCCTTCCGGCACGGCGTCCAGGGCGAGGTGGACGGCACCCCTCAGCAGGCTCCAGGTGGCGAAAACAATGACGGCCGACACGACGAGGCTGACGGCGGGATCGAGCCACGGCCACCCGGTGAACCAGATCGCGATCCCGGCGGCGACGACACCGGCGGTGACGACCGCGTCGGCCGCGAGGTGGAGAAACGCGCTCCTTACGTTTATGTCGCCGCTGCCCGAGGCGAACAGCAGCGCCGTCCCGCCATTGACGAAGATGCCGACCGTCGCGACGGCAATGACAATGCCGCTCGCCACCGGCACCGGATGGGCAATGCGCCAGATCGCCTCCCAAGCGATCCCGCCGGTCACCACCAGCAGAATGATCGCATTGGCCAAGGCCGCAAGGATCGAGCTGCTGCGCAGCCCATAGGTGAACCGGCCGCTCGGCTGCCGGCGGCTCAGCACCGCCGCGCCCCAGGACAATGACAGTCCGAGGACGTCGCCCAGATTGTGGCCCGAAATCGGCAAGCAGCGCGAGCGATCCGGATAGGATCCCGGCTACCGCCTCACCGGCGACATAGAGGAGATTGAGGGAGATGCCGATCGCAAAGGCACGCCCATACCGCGTATGCGCGTGCCCATGACCGTGGTGCGCATGGCCCGAGTGATCGTGCGCCATTGCGCCGTGCCCTCAGCGCCCGCTTCGGAGCCGAGGCGGCGCGCCGGGTGCGGCTACTCGGCGGGGGCGGCCGCCTCGCCCGAGACGACCCGGCGCGGAATGTGCAGCCAGAACAGCGAGATCACGGCGGAGGCCAGCGCGCAGAGGGCGAGCGCATAGAGACCGCCGGCAAAGCTGCCCGGTCAGATCCTTGGCCCAGCCGACGAGGGTCGGGCCGAAGAAGCCGCCGAGATTGCCGAGCGAGTTGATCCAGGCGATCCCGGCCGCGGCGGCCCCGCCGGTCAGGAACATCGTCGGCATCGACCAGAACGGACCCTTGGTGCCGTAGAACCCGATCGCGGCGATCGTGATTCCGACCAGCGCCCACCATGTCCCGATCGTCAGCCCGGCGATGACCAGCCCGGCGGTCGAGATGACGCAGGTCGTGAACAGGCTCCAGCGGCGATCTCCGATCCGGTCCGACAGCCAGCCGCAAAATACCATGCTGATCGCGCCGCAGATATAAGGGATCATCGTCAGCCAGCCGACCTGCATGTTGGTGACGCCGAGCTCCTTGATGATCTGCGGCAGGAACAGCAGCATGCCGAGGCTGGCGGTGACGATGCCGATATAGTTCAGCGACAGCATGATCACCTTCGGATCGTAGAAGGCGCGCAGCAATCCGGCCCCGTGGTGCGCCTCGATCTGCCGCCGCTCGTGCGGTCATCCTGCCGTTCAGCCAATCCCGTTCCTCGCGATTGAGCCAGTGCGCCTCGCTCGGCCGGTCGGTCAGGTAGAAGAACACGCCGATCCCGATCAGGACCGTCGGGATGGCCTCCAAGATGTACATGACCTGCCATCCCCTGAGGCCCCACAAGCCCGTCGAGCCCCAACAGCGCCGTCGAGACCGGCGCGCCGCTCGCCACCGCGATCGGCAGCGCCAAGGTGAAGCCGGAATTGATCCGGGCGCGATGCTGGTCGGGGAACCAGTAGGTGAAATACAGCACGAAGCCGGGGAAGAGCCCCGCTTCGGCGAGACCGAGCAGAAAGCGTATCGCCATGAAGCTGTAGGGGCCGGTCGCGAAAGCGGTGCAGCCCGAAATGATCCCCCAGGTGATCATGATGCGGGCGATCCAGATGCCGCGCGCCGACCTTTTCGAGAATGATGTTGCTCGGCACCTCGAACAGGACATAGCCCCAGAAGAACGCGCCGGCCGCCATGCCGTACCAGCGGCGTCGAGGCCGATGTCCTTGTTCATCGTCAGCGCGGCGAAGCCGACATTGATGCGGTCGAGATAGCAGAAGAAATAGGTCAGGACGGCAAAGGGCAGGATGCGCAGATAGACTTTGCGCATCGTTGCCTGTTCGACTGTTCGAATCATATCCTTCTTCACACTCGTTTTATAGTTGCGGGGCTCGACGAGAGCATATGGTGAAGTAAGCTTAATTTAACCGCCATCGCAACGCCTCGATCACCACAACCCCACTATTCCTTTGCATGGCTGACCAGCACAGGATCAGGGTTCCGAGCCGGCGCTGGGCTCGAGGCCGTTTCCCTCTCATGAAGGATTTGCGAACGGCAGGAGTTCCCGAAAGCCGCGACCTCCGTCCGCAAAAATACCCTCCCGCAGGTCGGCTTCAGAGACAACTCTCGGGCGTGCTCGTGCACAGCAGCCCGGAGCCGATAGCTGGCGGCTTGCCAATTTGACAGGTTGCGGCATTTTGAATGTGGGCCTTTCCGTTTGGCGAGGCTGATCGGGCAATCAGCGGAGGAGACGAACGATGCACTGGACCGACCGGCGACGGCGATTCCGGGCCATCCTCAAAGGTGATCGCTGCTATCATCCGGCCTCGGTGTTCGACCCGCTATCGGCGCGGATCGCCCAGGATCTGGGGTTCGAGGTCGGCATGTTCGCCGGCTCGACCGCGTCGCTGACGGTGCTCGGCGCTCCCGACCTGATCCTGATCACCTTGCGCGAGTTTGCCGACCAAGCATACCGCATCAACCGGGCGTTCGACGTGCCATTGCTGGTCGACGCCGACCACGGCTACGGCAACGCGCTC
>CAWILK010000011.1:0-62722 GCA_963836845.1 uncultured Alphaproteobacteria bacterium
GAGGTAGTTTGCTGGGGACAGAATGCTGATCCCGCGCCACGGAATGCATCGAAAGCAAGTGACGGGTGTCGCTGCTCACGATCACATCGGCCCTACCGGCAGCCGCCAGCGCCAAGTACTTGTCGTCCTTTGGATCGTGGCACTCCCGCACGGTTTCACTCGGCTCGATCCGCTCGGCCGCGACGACGACAATGTCGAGAATTTGCTGGCGCCGGTAACGGAGACGAAGCGGTCGAATTCGGACGGAAGATCACCTCGCGGTACTGTCTTCGACCCGCCTGCGAGAGGATAAGCCGGTTGAGCGGATCGATGGCGCGCAACAGAGCACGCTCCGGAAGGCTGTCTGATTTAAGGGCAGCGGAGACGAAGGTCGAGGCGTCGATGACGACGATCAAGCCGCGGCTCTGCCCGCCATTCATCGAGTTCGGCGTCGATCTCTTCGTCCGTCAGGCCATGTGCGCGCGCTTCGCGCTTGGCCTCGGTGATTGCCTCCGCAAGGACATCGCGGGCGCGCCCGTCTTTCAGCAGACCGCTCAGGTAACGACCGACCGCTTCGCGACGGGCCGGATCTCGAGCGCCTTGGCAGCTCGGCATCGACCGGGATCATCACGTCAACCGTGCTGTCCATGCCAACCTCCTTGGCTGCGCACACCAAAGCGGCGGAACGCTGCTTTCATTTCCTCAGCTGTGGCACGTCGCGTTGCTTCGCCTGCGCAAGCCCTTCGAGCACCGCCACCAAGTGGGCCGGATCGACCAGCTCGGGCCCCATCTCACTCCCCGCCAAGTGAAGAATGGCACGGGCGATCTCATCCTGGGAGTTTTCAGATAGTCGGCGGACGCCTTCGATTGCCTGTTCCAGGAACTTAGTCATGTTTCAACGACAAGAGCTTGACCGGCTCTGCGAAAGAAGGAACTGCGGTCCGGCCTCGGCGATCGGGAAGACCGCCGCTCAGCCCGCAACGATCCGATTGGCGCCGAGCATGCCGATGCCAAAATCGTCGATGTACCTGCGGGAAGCCATCGAGCAGCCGACGCGCATCCCGCGCATTCGGTAAAGTAAACTGTCACCGTAATCCCGTATTTCTCGGTCAGATACAGCGCTCGTGCTCCGACTGTAGGTCGAGGCCCCGATCGAACCGGGAACTCGAACTTCTCGTTTGCGCGCTCGAGCACTTCGATCGCCTCCCCGTAATCCATATGCGACGCATTCCGAGCCGAGGATGCCTGCGAGTTTCGCCAACAGCCCCTTCTCGATCCGCTGGTCGAAGAAGGCCTTGGTCAGCGCCAGGGAGTAGGCCTCGATATTGGGTTGCCCTGACACCGTCAGGAACGCCTCGCGGCCGAAGAAGTCTTTGCGCGAAATCCAATTTGCCGTCGGGCGTGCGCGGCAGATTGGCGAAGTCAATGTCCATACCGGCAAATAATGCCCCTCCGCGTTGATTGGCTACCTGCGTATTCGGTTTGAGTCGGCATCTGGTAAGAATACTCACAGCGCCGAGAGAATTCGCCTCAACACATTTTCGCAACCTACCACATGCCTATCTACCGAGTCGCCCCCGCAAACCGCCGATCCTTTCCAGGATCTTCCGACATGCTCTTTAGAAAAGCGTCCTGCTGCGAGGGTTCCCACTCGTCAAAAAAATGCTCAAAAATATCCCGATACGCCGTCGCCACCCGATACGGGTAATAATGGGTCTTCGTTCGTACGACCTGTTGCTGCAAAATATCATTCGCCTGCACAAACCGTGCAAACGAATGGGCCACATCATGATCGTGAACTGTCTTTGCGATCAGAAATCTCGCAAAGTGGTTGTAGATATGAAAAGTGTCGAACCAAGCGAGACTTCTCGCCCGCCCATATGCGTTTTCAAAAAATATACCCGCTTTCTCGTAATCTCCGTAAGACGGTCGGGCGATCGCGATACTGCAGCCAATAATACGGTTGTGAGATGTAGGACCCAAAATTTTTTATGCGTTCGTAATAATTTACAAGATTTTGTTGTTTGTGATATTCGGAACAATTCGCTCGACATTAGAAAACTTTATCATTTCGATTTGCATTTCGTGCATAGCACGCCTCGTCGTGTCTAATCGTGCCGCTCGCTGAGCTAACCTAACGAGCACTTCAAGTACTTTATCTCCCTGTTCCAACTCGGCTAATATAATTCGCCCCAGTATCGACGAACGCACGCGCACGCTCCGCATCGTCCACATGCACCAGTTCCCTAACGTAGGCGTTATTGCGATGCTTCGCCTGCAATGCCGCATCAACACCCAATAACTCGACTAAAAACGGGATGTTGTTATCGAAGCCCAAAACATTAACTACAAGACCGGCTACTATCATGGAATGTAGTGCGCTGTCGTCCATGATGTTATCCATCACCTCTTGAAAGCGGCGTTTTATCTCGGGTGAATTTATGATATCTAGAAGGACGAGACTAAACTGTCTTCCGTATCGATGCTTTAACAA
This sequence comes from uncultured Alphaproteobacteria bacterium, assembly GCA_963836845.1. Classification (GTDB taxonomy): domain Bacteria; phylum Pseudomonadota; class Alphaproteobacteria; order ATCC43930; family CGMCC-115725; genus AP-15. The sequence goes on from CAWILK010000011.1 coordinate 2,474, forward strand.
CTCCTGCTTCTGTGCACGTGTCCGCCTGCTCGTGCTACCCCAAATGCCACTCGCATCCAATAAGACAGTTAGTCGGTCAAGTTCGTTGTCCCCGAGCAAATTCAAGTCAAATTCCTGAAACTCGCCCTCAGGTATAATACCGAAAAGGTTTTCGAAATTTATATCGTGGACAGAGCTCCGAGCAGTCACCAGAAGGACAGTACTAGCATCACGCAACTGAGCAACCTGGCGCAAGAGCGGGAGGTGGCGCTCATAATTTTCGACAATAATGATCGGGTTAGCTGCGGTCCGTTGTATGTATCCAGCTCGCGCTTAACACCCGGTCTTTCCTCCAACAGTCGATAGCAGTTATACCCCTCAATTTCTGCTTCTGCAATGAAGCCGTCAAGGAATAGCGTCTTACCATTACCTAGGTGGGAGTGCCGAAAGTTTCTTCGGCCACTTTAATAGCGGAACGTATCTGTCACTCGCATCCCGTCGTATGTAATATGGTGCACTGCTGTCAGACACAGAACCGCATCGCGTTTTTGTCTATTAGTCCGCGCAGCAATAAATCAAAGCGTAGGTCGTCGTTCCGGGGGAGCCGGATACCATCCATCTTTTCATGCCGGAACGAATGATAAGTTGGCACAACCGCAGTCGGCACATGGCTGCGCTCAATGTAACTAAATACATCGGATGCGCTCTCCAACCCGATCGGTACTATCGTGACGAATTTAGAAATTACATCTCGTTCTTCATCGCTCCGGGTCGGTTGCGGTGACAAACACGCATTCTTCCTGCCACTCGGGATATTCAAATAGTATGCGGGCGATATCAAGATCATACAGCGAATACCCCAAAAATATTGCTGCCTTGGACAAGTTGATGTCATCACGAAATACGGATGACCAAACCGAATTGCCAAAGGCTTCGGTCAGATAACTCTGCGTGTCAGCTTCAGCTCGGTATTTAACGTGCTAATGGTCAATCGTTCGATGTACCCGTTGATATGGATGCAAAGGGAACGGGTGGTGACGTAATCGGATGGCTGCTCTATTAGGGTAACCGGATTGATTGGCCTGCTATGTTTACCTGCGCATATCTCGACGATATTATCGTAATTAGTAGTGTAGACGCGCCTCCAGCTTCGTTGCAAAAATTTTAGCTGATGGCTATCACGCTTGTCGCGATGAACATCCTTCTCAATAATTCTACCAGAAAGGACGCTCCTTTCTCTAAAATATACCTATCTGAAACGTTGTCGAGTTGTGGAATATAAGATAATCCCAAATCTGCTGCCAAACAGGCAGCCAACTCATGCACTAATAGGAGCTTTTACCTTCCTTGTTTATGGCCTCACAGGAAAACCCAGCGCCCGTAAAAAGGACAGCATTACCATCCAATGCATGATGAAGCGCTTCCGAAAGATCCATGGGACGCGTCCTATTATTATGATATCAGTGCTTGCTCTATTTCAAAAAACCAGCTTGCAGCCTCTGGTGAAGATGGTTCCGGAAAGGCTCGGAACAATATATATTAGTACGGGCGTTACATCAGTGCCGTGCGTTTCCCGGGGTCCTTGGGAAGGGGATGGCGTCGCGGACGTTGGCGAGGCCGGTGACGTAGGCGAGGGTGCGCTCGAAGCCGAGGCCGAAGCCGGCGTGCGGCACCGTGCCGTAGCGGCGCAGGTCGCGGTACCAGGCGTAGTGCTCCCGGTCGATGCCGCGCTCGGCCATGCTGCGGTCCAATACTTCGAGCCGCTCCTCGCGCTGGCTGCCGCCGATGATCTCGCCGATCCCCGGCGCCAATACGTCCATCGCCGCGACCGTGCGGCCGTCGTCGCTTACCCGCATGTAAAAGGCTTTGATGTCCTTCGGGTAGTTCATCACGATGACCGGCTTTTTCGCGTATTTCTCGGTCAGATAGCGCTCGTGCTCCGACTGCAGGTCGACGCCCCAGTTGACCGGGAACTCGAATTTCTCGTTCGACCGCTCGAGCACTTGGATCGCCTCGCCGTAATCCATATGCACGAATTCCGAGCCGACGATCCCCTCGAGTTTCGCGACCAGCCCCTTCTCGACGCGCTGGTCGAAGAAGGCGAGGTCTTCCTCCCTCTCCTTCAGCAACGCCGCGAAGGTGTATTTCAGCAGCGCTTCCGCCAATGCCGCATTGTCCGAGAGGTCGGCGAAGGCGATCTCCGGCTCGATCATCCAGAACTCGGCGAGGTGGCGGCTGGTGTTCGAGTTCTCGGCGCGGAAGGTCGGCCCGAAGGTGTAGACCTTGGTCAGCGCCAGGCAATAGGCCTCGATGTTGAGCTGCCCCGAGACCGTCAGGAACGCCTCGCGGCCAAAGAAATCCTGCGCGAAATCGACCTTGCCCTCGGGGGTGCGCGGCAGGTTGGCGAGGTCGAGGGTCGACACCCGGAACAATGCCCCCGCCCCCTCCGCGTCGGAGGCGGTGATGATCGGCGTATTGACCCAGAAAAACCCCTGCTCGTCGAAGAACCGGTGGATCGCCTTTGCCAGGCTGTGCCGCACCCTCGTCGCGGCGCCGATCACGTTGGTGCGCGGCCGCAGATGCGCGACCTCGCGCAGGTATTCCATCGTGTGCGGCTTCGGCTGGATCGGGTAGGTGTCGGGGTCCTCGACCCAGCCGATCACCCGCAGCGCGCTCGCCTGCATCTCGAAGGGCTGGCCCTTGGCCGGCGACGGCACGATCATGCCGGTCGCCTCGACCGCGCAGCCGGCCGAGAGCTTCAGGACCTCGCCCTCGTAATTGGGCAGGGTGTTGGGTGCCACCACCTGCACCGGGTGGAAGGACGACCCGTCCGAGAGGTGCACGAACGAGATCCCCGCCCGCGAATCCCGCCGGGTGCGCACCCAGCCCTTGGTCGTGACCGGCGCGTCCTGCGGCGCCTCGCCGGCCAGGATCTCGCGCCCGCTGAATGCTGTCTTGGTCATGACCGAGAGTTAATCGGCCACCGCGGCGTTGTCCAGCGGGGGAAAACAACCGCTTTAACGCGGAGGACGCAGAGGTTCCGCAGAGGACGCGAAGGGGCCTGAGCCGCCCTGCGGCCTCCGCGCTTCCTCTGCGACCTCTGCGTTAAAGCTTTTTGTTAATAGCTCGGCTTTGCCGCGAAGGGGGTCACCTGGATCTCGTGCGTCCAGCACGAGCGGTCCTGGGTGTGCAGGTACCAGAAGGCCTCGGCAATCTTGACCGGATTGATGATCAGGTCGGTGCGGTTCTGGTTGCGCGGCAATGCCCGGCTTCCGGGCGAGTTGATGCTCCCGTCGATCACCACATTAGCCACGTGCACGCCGTGCTCGGAATACTCCTCGGTCAATACCTGCGCCAAGGTGCGCATCATGACCCGAGGGTAGTAGAGCGACTGGCCGGTATAGCGCTTCTTCCCGCGCAGCGAACTCGAGTTGTTGGAGAAGAAGAACGACCCCTGGCCTTTCTTGCGCATCGCCGGCAACACTTCCTTGGCGACGAGAAACGGTCCGCGGCAGGAGATGTGCTGCCCGGTGTCGAGCATCTCGACCGGGACGTATTCCAACAGCTCCTTGTCCGGCGGCAGATCGCGGCCTTCCAGATAGCCGGCGTTGTAGACCAGCACCTCCGGGATCACCCGCCTCGCGGCGGATCGTGGCGAATGCCGAGGCGATCGAATCCTGCGAGACGAGATCCAGCTCGACGATCATGCAGTCGCCGCCCTGCTCTCGAATGGCCGCCGCCAGTCTCGCGGCATTGGCCTCCTGGCGGGTCGTCAGCACGACGAAGAAACCCTCTTGCGCGAATTTCTGCGCAATGGCGCCGCCGACGCCCCAGCGCACGCCGACCGGCAGATGGCTGTCTTCGACCGGGTGGCCGTGCGCCAGTAAAGTATTGCGGCCCTCCGCCTGCCATTTCGAGGTGGCGCCGACCACGACGCAGACCTGCTTATCCTTCGCATTCGACTTCATTCTCGAGACTTTCTTTGTGATGGAGGAGCAATGCTTAGGGCCGCTTCAAGCGCACATCCTCGAGCGGCGCCGACCACGGAAACGGATCGATCTTCATCAGCGAAGCCTCCTCGACGCGCGGCCCGATCCCGCTCGGCCAGAAATAGTCCCAGATCGGTGCGAACCGCGTCCGGTCGTGCAGCGATCTTCTGGATCTGTGCAGCATCTCCTCGCGCTTTTCGGAATCCGTCTCGCTGAGCTGCCGCTTGTACAGTTCATCGACGTCGGGCTAGCCGCCATAGGCGTAGATGCCGTCGCTCGGCACGATCTCCGACATGCGGGTCGAGGCATTGCCGTAGACGGCGTCGCTGCAAAAGCACACGCCCTTAAGCTTCTTCGACTGGAGCGCCGCAAAGTAAGCGGCCCGCTCCATCGTGCGCAGCCTCGTCTCTGATGCCGATCGCGCCGAGATAGCCGCCAATCGCCTCGCCGGTGGCGAAATACGGCGGCACGGCATAGAGATCGCCGGCGTCGAACCCATTTGGATAGCCCGCCTCCGCAAGCAGCTTCTTCGCCTGCGCCGGATCGTAAGGGTCGGGTTCGATCGTTAGCGCGAATTGCATGTTCGGAAAGCACGATGTTGCCGTTGGGCTTGGAGGCGCCGAGCGTATGGCGGCCTCGTTGAGCGTGCTTGCCGGTCGATGGCGAGGCTTGCCGCCTTGCGCACGCGCTGATCGTGCCCACGGCGATTTCGGGTCCCACATGTCGAAGAAGTCGAGGAGGTGCGTGCCGATGCCGCCGGAGAAGGCGAGCTTCAAATTCGGGTCGTTCCGGATCGACTCGCCGAGCTGCCCCTCCAGCAGATAGGCGACGTCCACTTCGCCCCGGTGCAGCATCGCGAGGCGGGTGGTCGCTTCCGGGACGCTCTTGAACACGAGGCGTTTGACCGACGGTACTTTGCGCCAGTAATCCTCGTTCGCCTCCATAACGAGCTCGACGCCCGGCGTTCATGGCTGACGAACTTGTAGGGGCCGAGGCCGATCGGGTGCTTCAAGAAGCCGTCGGGACCGACTTTCTCGATGTATTTCTTGGGGGTGATCCAGCCGGCGGAGCTCGCCAATGTGCCGTAATAAGCCATGAAGTCCGGCCACGGCTCATGCAGCACGAAGCGCACCGTGTAGGGATCGACGATCTCGACTTCCTTGACCTTCTGGTGGAGTTCCGTCCCCTGCGCGCGCTCGAAGCTGAACTTTACGTCCTCGGCGGTGAACGGGTCGCCGTTATGGAATTTCAGGTCTTTGCGCAACTTGAATTCGTAAGAGAGGTGATCCGGGCTCTCCGTCCAGGATTCCGCGAGGCTCGGCGCCATGGGATTGCCGGGCATCGGTTTCACCAGCGCGTCATGCAGCCCATAGGTGAACCAGAACGGATGAAAGGAAACCTTGGGTGACCTGCCCCGGATCGAGCCACCCCGGCGCGATGGTCACATAAACCGCAAAACGCATCTCGCCTTCTGGCTTGCTCGGTGCTGCCGCTGAGCCCGGACCGGCGAACGCCACGGCGCATGCCAGGATCGCGGCGCGAGGCAGACCTCTGCCATAGATTCATTGTGCTTTTCCTCCCTTCGGCTGATGGATTTCGAGGCTGCGACGCCCTCAGGCTTTCCGGTCCCAGCCCCACCAGGCGCAGAGTGCGTCGCCCATGACAAGACGCTTGTCGTCTTCGCCGAGCCACGGCAGTTCTTCGGTGAACATCGTCACGCATTGCCGCCAGGAGCACGGCATCTTGGTGATGTCGGTGCCCCAGAACATGCGCTCCGGGCCGAACGCGTCGTAGACTTGGCGCAAATAAGCGTGCAGCGCCGGGAACGGATAAGCCTCGCTCGAGTAGTGCGGCACACCGGTCGCTTTCACCGCCACATTGGGGAGTTTTGCCAGCGCCAGAAGCTGCGGCATGTGGGTCATCGCCGCGGCGTCCTTCAGCGTGCTGGTGCCGCCGCGGCCGCCAAGGTGGTCGATCGTCAAGCGCAGCCCGGGATGGCGCTCGGCGATGCGGCCGAGCTCCGTGAGCGAGTCCGTCGCCAGGGCGGCGATCGGGACGCCGGCATTCTCCGCCGCTGTCCAGAGCCAATCGAGCTCGCCGTCGTGCAGCCAGCGCCGCGCGGGATCATTCAGGAACCCGTAGCGCAGACCGAGCATCCCCGGCTGCTCCCGCCAGCTTGCGATGCGGGCGCGAGATGCTTCGGGTTGATCGAGCGGCACCGCACCCATGATCGCAAACCGGCCCGGGTAGTCCCGGACCGCCCGGAATGCCAGGTCGGTCGAACCCGGGTCCCAGCCCGGCGGATGAATGACCGCAGCGTCGACGCCGCCCTCGTCCATCAAAGCGATGGCTTCCTCGGCGGTGAAGGACATCACCTGCCGGTGCGAGAGGTTGCTCGGCAAGCCCGATCCCCAAAGGTGGATTTGGGCGTCGACGATCTGCATCGCATGCTCCCTTCTTGGGCTCGGCCGGGGGGCTACGGTTTGCTACGACCGCTCGACGAGCTCGATCCGGTAGCCGTCGGGATCTTCGATAAAGGCGATGACCGAGCCGCCATGGGCCATCGGGCCGGCCGGGCGCGGGATCTTGACGCCGGCCGCGCCAAGGCGCTCGCAGGTCTTGTAGACGTCGGGCACGCCGATCGCCAGATGGCCGAAGGCGCTGCCCAGATTGTAGGGCTCCGCCTGCTCCCAATTGTGGGTCAGCTCGATCACGGTGTTGTTGGCCTCGTCGCCGAATCCGACAAAGGCGAGGGTGAATTTGCCGGTCGGGTAGTCGCGTTTGCGCAGCAGCTTCATGCCGAGCAAGCTTGTGTAGAAATTCAGCGAGGCGTCGAGGTCGCGCACTCGGATCATCGTATGCAACAGCCGGAATTTATCGGCATCGGGCGCTGTCTTGGTCTCGGCCACATCGGTCATCGTCATCTCATTCTCCTGCCTGCTGTGGGTCCCGAACCGCCGGACCGGTGTGCCGCGACCAGCTCGAGGATCTGGTCGGCGGCCCGGAGGCTCGGCGACGCCCCGTCCCCCTCGAGCCGTCGGACGGCCTCATCATACCCCCGCAGATGCGCTGCGCGAACCTGTTCGTCGCGGATCAGCTCGACGAGCGCTGCGGCGAGCCGCTCGGCGGTGCAGTTCGGCCCCAGCAGCTCGCAAACGACCGGCTCGCCGAGCAGCAGGTTGACCAGGTTGACCTGCCGCACTTTGAGAACCCGCTGGAGAAGCTGCTCGGTCAACGCATTGAGACGGTAGCCGACAACCATCGGCAGGCGCGCCATCGCCAATTCGAGCGCGACCGATCCGGAAGCGGCGAGCGCGGCGCGGCTGGCGGCAAAGGCGTCGTATTTCGCTTCGGCGCGCTGCACGACGATGGCGGCTCCCGGCCAGGCGCCGACCGCGCCGGCGACGGTCGTCCTCACGGTCGCCACCGTCGGCACGACGACCCGGAACGGTCCGATCAGGCTCCGCAGACGTGAGAGTGCTGCGCCGAAGATCGGCAGCAAACGGCTTACCTCTCCGCTCCGGCTGCCCGGCAGCACGGTGATCAACAAATCATCCGGGGCGAGGCCGTGGGCCGCCCGGAAGCGATCGCCGTCGCCGCGCCCGGCGCCGCTTTCGAGCACGGGGTGGCCGACATAGCGGCAGGACAGCCCTACCCGCTCGAAATAGGGCGGCTCAAAGGGCAGCAAAGTCATCAGATGATCGTACCAGCGTGCCATGCGCCTCGCCCGGCCCGGCCGCCATGCCCAGACCATCGGGGCGACATAATGAATGAGCGGCACGGCCTCTCCGCGCCGCCGCAGACCATGCGCTATGCGCCAAGTAAACCCGGAGCTGTCGATCGTCACCACGGCATCCGGACGCATAGAACAAACTGCCGCCACCGTCTCGCGCACGCGCCGAAAGATCAGCGGCGCGCGCGGCAGCACTTCGGCGACACCCATGACCGCCACATCCGCGAGCGGAAAGAGGCTCTGCAAACCCTGGTCCCGCATGTGCTCGCCGCCAATCCCGGCGACCTGCAACCGGCCGCCGGTCCGCTGCCGCAGCGCCGCGATCAGGGCGCCGCCCAGCGCATCGCCCGAGGGCTCTCCGGTGATGATGAAAATGAAGGCTGCTTCGCCGGCGGTCACGGCCGGCCGACGCCGACCACAAAGAGCCCGGCGCGATCGGCGGCGCAGGCGACCCCGGCACGGTCGAGCACGATCGTCGCGTGGGCCTCGACCGCAATGCCGCGCAACCCGGTATCGGCAGCCAATGCGACGGTCCGGGTCCCGATCGTCGGCCGGTCGGCGCGGCTCTCCTGGCCAGGCTTTTCGGCCTTGACGAGCACGCCGCCGGGACCGTCGCGGCGGAGAGCCGCGCAGCGTCGCAGCAGCTCGTCCGTTCCTTCGATGGCTTCGACACCCAACACCAAGCCCTGCTGAACGATCACGGCCTGACCGATATCGAGGGCACCCAAGGATCGGGCGACCCGAAAGCCGTGCTCGATGTCGGCCGCCGCTTGCGCGTCCGGGCCGAATTTGCCGAGCCGCCCCTCCGGCGCCAGCGCCTGGTCGAGCAGCTGATCGGCGCCGATAACGCGAAACCCTTCGAGCTCGAGCTCCTCGACGATGGCCGACAAGAGGCCGTCGTCACCGAGAGCGCGATAGCCGATGCGTGCGAACAGCTTCGCCGCACGCCAATCGGGCCGCAAGGCGGCGAGCGACGGGCGCCGGATCGATCCTGCCAATACGAGCTCGGTCACATCGTTTTCACGCAGCAGGGCAAGCCCGCTCGACGCGGCCCCGATCCGGCACCAGGCATGCGGCACCTCGCGCAGGTCGGCGGGGTCTGCGGCCCCTTCGAGGGCGAGGACGAAGACGTCGCGGCCTGCGGCCCGGCATGATTCGACGAGGCGCCGCGGCAACCCGCCGCCGCCGGCTATGATGCCGAGCCTATTCGCCATTCGCCCCTTTTGGCTGGCAAATGGCGCGGCTCGAAATCGGCTCGGATGAACGCGATTATGTCGTCGACCGGCCCGATGCCGCTAAAGCGCTCCGCAGTTTCGTTGACCCGGTCGATCAACGTGCCTTCCGAAGAGAACAACAACTGGTATGCGTTGCGCAGCTCCTGGATCTCCTCGCGACTGTAGCCGCGGCGCTGCATGCCGATGATGTTCAGCCCATAGAGCCGTGCCCGGTCGCCCATGACCTGGCCATAGGGGATGACATCGCGCTCCACGCCCGACATGCCGCCGATCATCGCGTGCTTGCCGATCCGGACATATTGGTGAACGGCGCACAGCCCGCCGAGAACGGCATAATCCTCGACGATGACGTGGCCGGCGAGAGTCGCGTTGTTTGCCATGACGACATGGTCGCCGATCCGGCAATCATGGGCGACATGCGCGCCTACCATAAAGAGACAGCCGTCCCCAACCCGGGTGATCATGCCGCCGCCGGTCGTCCCGGGGTTCATCGTCACATATTCGCGGATCGTGTTGTTGCGCCCGATCACGAGCTCGGACATCTCGCCGCGATATTTGAGATCCTGCGGCTCGAGGCCGATCGAGGCAAACGGAAATACCCGGCTGCCGGCCCCGATCGTCGTCTGACCCTCGACGACGGCATGCGAGCGCAGGACCACTCCCGCGCCGAGAGCGACGTTCCCGCCGACAATGCAATAAGGGCCTATGACGACATCCTCGGCGAGCCTCGCCCCCGGCGCGACAATCGCCGTGGGGTGGATCTGCGGCATCATGCGGCTCGTTCAGTCGTCGAGGATCATCGCGGCGAACACGGCCTCGGCCATCACATTGTCACCGACCTTGGCTTGCCCTTCGAATTTCCAGACATTCCCGCGGTTGCGCTGCTTGACGACGTGAACGTCGAGCCGGTCGCCGGGAAAAACCGGGCGGCGAAAACGCGCGTTGTCGACGCTCATGAAATAGACCAGCTTGCCCTCGGATCCGGGGCCGAGCGTATGGACGACGAGGACGGCCGCAGTCTGCGCCATCGCTTCGATGATCAGCACACCAGGCATGACCGGCCGCGCGGGGAAATGGCCTTGGAAATAGTTCTCGTTGATCGACACGTTCTTGACGCCGGTTGCCCGCACGTTGGCGACGACATCGACCACCTTGTCGATCATCAGGAATGGATGGCGATGCGGGATCATCTGCATGATCCGGGCAAGTTCTATTTGGGCGCCCGGCTCACCCGTCGTCTCTGAATTGGTCATCGCGCGCCTTTTTTCTTCGCGAGACGTTGCAGAACCGCGGTCTGTCGCATGAATTCAGCCAGCGGGACCGCGGGACTGCCGCACACCGTCTCCCCCGCGGGGACGTCGCGCATCAGCCCGCTTTTGGCGGCAATTCTCGCTCCCTTGCCGATACGTAAGTGACCGGCGAGCCCGCCTTGCCCCCCGATCATCACAAAATCATCGAGCCTGGTGCTCCCCGATATGCCGACCTGACCCGCAAGAACGCAGCACCGACCAAGGACGACGTTGTGCCCGATCTGGACCAGATTATCAATCATCGAGCCCGAGCCGATGACCGTGTCGTGCCCCGATCCGCGGTCGATCGTCGAATTGGCCCCGATATCGACATCATCGCCAATGATCACCCGGCCGAGTTGCGGGACCTTCACCGGAACCGCCGGATCGGGCGCAAAGCCAAAACCGTCCTGGCCGATCCTCACCCCGGGATGCAGCACGACGCGTGCCCCGATCAGGCAATGGCTGAGCGTCACGTTGGCGCCGATGCGACAGTCGTCGCCGATCTCGACACCGGCTGCGATGACCGTATTCGCGCCGATGCGGCAGCGTCGGCCGAGCCGGACACGCGGCTCGATGACCACATTGGGGCCGATGTCGCAATCTTCCGGAACGAAGGCCGCCGGATCGACCAGCGCGGACGGTGCCCGCCGCGCGCCGATTTCCGCCGGCGGGTAAAACGCCTGGGCCGCCAGAGCATAGGATTTGTATGGCTCGCTGCTGACGAGGAGCGCCATCCCCGGAGGCGCTCTTTCCGCAGTTTTCTCGTCAACGAAGGCGGCCCCGGCCCGCGAGCCCAGAAAGGCGTCGATGTACCTCCTGTTTTCGAGGAAACTGAGGTCGTCGGGGCCGGCGGCTTCGAGCGGCTGGACATCCGAACACCGGCGACCGGCATCCTCCGGCCGCAGCAATCGCGCCCCGCTCAGCTTCGATAGTTCAGCGAGGGTGAAGGGGCCGGCTCTAGAAAAGAAACGCGGGTCCGCCATCTGGCCTCGGGCTCGGTGAAGCGATCCTCGCCTTTATTTCTTCTTGGGTTTTGGGCTCGCGCCGGAGTTCGGTTGCGCCGCGGCGGTGGGAGCCGGCGGTGGTACCGGTGTGACGAAGTTGACGGTCAATGCCGGCATTTGTTCGTCCAATTTCTGCAAAACCTCGTCCGTGACATCGAAACTCTGATCAAACAGAACGAGATCGGCTCGCTGAAATACCAGGTTGGCTTTTCGCTGTTTCGCAATGTCCGCGATGATTTTGAGCATTTCTTCCTGGATTTTGGAGAGCGCCTCGCCATTGGATTTCTCTAAAGCTTGACGCTTTCCTTGAACATTGCGTTCGAGGTCGTTGACTTTTTGCTGGAATTCCCGGCCCTTCTGGTTCAATGCGTCTGCTGAAAGGGATGCCTGCTGCCGCTGTAGCGCGTCGCGCTCGGCGCGCAGCGCTTCTTCCTGGTGCGAGATCTCCTTTGTATATTCGTTCCGTTTCTGTTCGATCTGGCCGCGGACCATTTTGGCCGCCTTGGAATTTTGCAGCAGCGCCTGGACATCGACCACCATGACCGTCAAGGGCACCGGCGCAGCGGCTGCCGGCGCCTGCGGCGGAGGCTGCGGGGCGGCCGGTGTCGGTGCCGGGGGCGTCGTCGGTGCTGGAGGCGAAGGCGGCGCCTGCGCCACCGCAACGCCGGCAAGACCGCACACCAGCGCCGCCAGTAGCAGCTGAAATCGAAAATAACACAGCAACATCAAAACCTCGTGCCGAAGCTGACCCGGAAGAACTGGGTCCTGTCGAATGATTCCTTCTTGAGCGGATAGGCGATATCGAGACGGATTGGGCCGACCGGCGATTTCCATGAGACGCCGATCCCGGCGCTCGCCCGAATGGCCGGCGATTGCTCGACCATCGGCTGAACCCCTCCGGTTGAGGCCAGTTGCGCGGGTGTCAGCACGATATTCGTCGGTTGAATGTGATACAGCGTCCCGAAATCGGTGAAGACGCGACCGCTGACGCCGAGTTCCTTGGGTAAACCGAGCGGGACGCCCAGGGTAACCGAGCCCAGATAATACTTTTGCCCTCCCAAGGCGTCGCCGCTCACCGAGTCGCGCGGCCCGATCCCGGCACTTTGGAAGCCGCGCAGATTATCGCCGCCGACAAAGAAGCGGTCCTGAATTAGGACATTCTGACCGTTCCAGCCGAAGATGTAGCCGGCTTCTCCCGTGACGCTCAATACCCACTCCGGCGCGACCGAATAATAATAGCCGGCGCTTACCTTATTGCGGATGTAGTCGACGCCGAACCCCACGCCGGCAAAGTCGTTGCCGAGCGAAGCATAGTAGCCGCCGCTCGGCTCGAGCCGATCGTCCCGGTGGTCGTAGAGCAACACCTGGCCGATCTCGGAGGTCGTGTGCTGCCCGGCTTGCAAAACAATGAACAGCGACGTGTTGGGCTGCAGGTTGGTGATGTTGTCGGACCGCGCTGTGTATTTGAGGGTCTGACGCAGATTATCGGTGATCTGATACCCAGTCCGAAGCGCTCCGCCGTAAGAGAATTGCTGGTAGGGCGGAGTTATGCCGGAGAAGAAATTTTGCGTGGGACTGGTCTTAATTTCGAAGAGATCGAAGCCAGCTGCGATATTCCGGTCGAGAAAATACGGCTCCGTGAAGCTCAGGTCGACTTGCTGTGAACGCAAGGACACGACGGTGCCGATCCGCAGGTCTTGGCCGCGGCCGAGAAAGTTGCGCTCCCGGATGTTGACATCGGCCAACGGACCGTCCGTGGTGGAAAACCCGATGCCCAACGACAGCTCGCCGGTCGATTGTTCCTCGACCTCGGCCGTCACGACCGTCTTGTCGGCTGCCGATCCCGGCGTATTGGTCACCTCGACCTTTCTGAAGAAGCCGAGGTTTTTGATGCGCTGCTGCGAGCGCTGCATCTTCGTGGTGTTGAACGCATCACCCTCGACCAGCTGGAACTCGCGGCGGACCACCTTGTCGAGCGTGCGCACATTGCCGACGATGTCGATCCGCTCGACATAGACTTGCGGACCCTCCTGCACGTCGAAAGTAATGTCGACTGTGCGGTCTTCCCGGTTCCGGTTGATGTTCGGCTTGATTTCGACAAAGGCGTAGCCCCGGTTGCCCAGCGTGTCGGTCAAAACCGAGATTGATTTCTCGACCGCGTCGGCATCGTACCAATCGCCGGTGTGAACCGTCAAAAGCGGCAGCACCGCTTCGGGCGGCAGGTCCTTGATCTTGATGTTGACCTCGACCTTGCCGAAATGGTAGCGCTCGCCTTCGTCGAGCGTGAAGGTGATGATAAAGCCGTTGCGGTCGGGGGTCAGCTCGGCGACTGCCGACACCACCCGAAAATCCGCATAACCCTCGGTCAAATAGAACCGGCGCAACAACTCCCGATCGTAGTTCAATCTGTCGGGGTCGTAGCTGTCGTCGCTGGTGAGAAATCGATACCAGCGGCTTTCCTTGGTCTGCAGCAACCCCCGCAGCTTTCCGTCGCTGTACTGGTGGTTGCCGACGAAATTGATGCTGCGCACCCCGGTAAATTCGCCTTCATTGATCTCGAATACGAGATCGACCCGGTTTTCGGGGAGCTGGATGACCTTGGGCTCGACGGTGGCGCCGAACCGCCCGTGCCGGCGATAGAGGTCGAGAATGCGCTTGACGTCGTTCTGCACGCGGGTACGCGTATAGACGACACGCGGCCGCAGCTGTATTTCCGCCGACAGATCCTTTTCGTCGATCTTGTTGTTCCCCTCGAAGGCGATACGGTTGATGATCGGGTTTTCGACGACCTTGACCACAAGGGTATTGCCGACCCGGCTGAGGTTGACATCGGCAAAGAGGCCCGTCGCGAACAGCGCTTTCAACGACCGATCAACCTGCTCATCGTCCCAGGCGTCGCCGGGCTGGATCAGCAAATAGGAGCGAACCGTTTCAGGCTCGATCCGTTGTACCCCTTCGACCCGTATATCGGTGACTGTACCACCGCCCATCTGGGCAAGCGAGGGACCACGCGTCGGCGCCTGGGCGGCAACCGGCTGCGTCAGCTCGGCTGCCGTCACGACCATCGCGCCCAGCGCCCACAGGACTGAACTCAGACGAATGCAACGCAAGACACCCCCACCCCCGCTCCAAATCCATCCCCCGGATCGGCATTCGGCTCTCCGGCGTTACCCCGCCGGGCCTAGAACAGCCTCCCGATCCCGAGATGGAGAAGGTCGTTCCAGGTGGCGAAAACCATCAAGGTAAGCACCAAGGCCAAGCCGATACGGAAGCCGTATTCCTGAGCCCGCTGGCCGAGGGGCTTTCCGCGAATTGCCTCAGCGGCATAGAACAGCAGGTGGCCACCGTCAAGGACCGGGACCGGAAACAGGTTGATCAAGCCGAGGTTGATCGACAGCACCGCCATAAACCACAATACCGCGACAACCCCGCCCTGCGCGACCTCTCCCGACATTTGCGCGATGCGCAAGGGCCCGCCGAGCTCGTCCGTTCCGCGAGTGCCCTTGATCATCTGCCACAACGCCTGGAGAGTCCCGGCAGTCAGGTTCCAGGTTTCCGTACCGGCTTGAACCACCGCAGTTGCGGGGTCGCGCTTGGCGTATTCCACCCCGCTTCGCGCGATCCCCAGCAACCCGATTTCGTATCGGTTCCCGAAGCGGTCGGTGAGCTCGGTGCGGCTCGGCGTGACGTTCAGCGTCTTTTCCTGTCCGTCGCGCCGGACGACGATCGTCATCGGGACGTTCGGGTTGAGACGCACCACCTGCTGGACGTCTTCAAAGCGCTGGACGGTCCGGCCGTCGATGCTGACAATCGTGTCGCCGGGCAAAATTCCGCCTTGCTCGGCTGCGCTTCCGGGCTGAACCTGGCCGACATCCGGCGGCGTAAATGGCTGGCCGTAGGTCATGAACAGAAGCGCGAGCGACGACGATCGCGAACAGAAAATTCGCGATCGGCCCGGCCGCATACGATCGCGGCACGCTGACCCAGCCTCTTGTAGTGAAAAGAAACCTCGCGCTCCGCCGGGGCGAGCCGAGCCAGCCCGGCGGTGGGCAGCCCCGAGCTGGCGTCACTGTCGCCGAACATCTTCACATATCCGCCGAGCGGGATCGTGCTGAATTTCCATCGGGTCCCGGCGCGGTCCCACCAGCCGAACAGCTCGGGCCCGAACCCAATCGAAAATACTTCGATCCGTACCCGATTCCAGCGGGCAACGAGGTAATGACCGAACTCGTGGACAAAAACGAGCACGGTCAAAATGACGACAAACCAGATAGCCGAATAGAAAAAGCTATGCAATTGCGGTCAGTCCTTTGAGGAATTCCATCACGCAAATCCGTTCATGCGGTTCCCGGCGGAGAGTTGCGCAGGCTGGAAAGCCGGGCGGCAATCTCCCGCGCTGTTGTGTCGAAATTGTAGACGTCGTCGAGCGATTCAAGCTCGCCCTCGGGAACCGCCGCGAGGGTGCGCTCCACCGTGTCGACGATATCGAGAAAGCCGATCCGCCCGTCGAGGAAAGCATGAACCGCCGTCTCGTTCGCTGCGTTCAGTACGGTCGGACAGCCGCCGCCGCGGATCAGCGCCTCGCGGGCGACGCGAAGAGCCGGGAAAGCGAGTCCTCGTCCGGCGGCTCGAAGGTGAGGCGGCCGATCGCCGCCAAATCGAGCCGTTTGGTCGGCGTCTCGATCCGGCCGGGCCAGGCCAGCGCATAGGCGATCGGCGTCCGCATGTCGGGTGACCCAAGCTGCGCCAGCACCGACCCGTCGCGGTAGACCACGGCGCCGTGGACGATCGATTGCGGGTGCACGACGATCTCGACACGCTCCAGCGGCAGTTGAAAGAGGTGGTGTGCCTCGATCAGCTCCAGCCCCTTGTTCATCATCGTTGCCGAGATCGACGGAGATCTTCGCGCCCATGCTCCAGTTCGGATGCGCAACCGCTTGCTTCGGCGTCACGCCGCGCATGTCCTCGAAGGAGCGCTCCCGAAACGGCCCGCCGCTGGCGGTCAGAATGATCCTCTCGATCGTCTCGGCGCGATCGCGGTCGAAGCATTGCCAGATCGCGTTGTGCTCGCTGTCGACCGGCAACAATGTCGCGCCGGAGCGAGCAACCTCCTGCATGACCAAGGCGCCGGCGCAGACGAGCACCTCCTTGTTGGCGAGGGCGACGATGGCCCCACGCCGGATCGCCGCCAAGGTGGGCGCCAGCCCTGCGGCCCCGACAATTCCCGCCATCACCCAGTCGGCGGGCCGCAATGCCGCTTCCGCGAGAGCGTCCGTGCCGCAGCCCGCCTCCGTCCCGCTCCCGGCAAGCGCCTCTTTCAAGGCCGGGTAGTGAACAGGGTCGCCAATCGCAGCAAATCGCGCCCGCAATGCGCGTGCTTGTTCGGCCAGAGGTCCGGGTTGCGGTTCGCGGTGAGCGCCTCGACCTCGAAACCCATCGGAATTGCGCAGCAAGCAGGTCGACCGTGCTTCGGCCGACGGAACCTGTCGAACCGAGGATCGTGACGCGCCGCGACCCTTCCTTGCCGCCGCCGGGACCGTCGGGCGTGTTCATCGCAGCGCCAGCAGGCTGCGGCCGCCGATCAACGTCAAGAAGAGCCACCACCGGTATCACGGCGAGCAATCCATCGAGCCTGTCGAGGAGGCCGCCATGTCCGGGAATGAGGCCGCTCGTATCCTTCACGCCGAACCTGCGCTTAGCCACGGATTCGGCAAGATCGCCGAACTGCTCGACGATCGCAAGGCCTGCGCTGAGGAGCATCAGCGGCAAAGCCGGCGAAATTACCAAGCACCGCCGCCGTCGCCCACCCGGTCAATGCCGCGCAGACAATGCCGCCCGCCAGGCCCGCCCAAGTCTTTTGCGGGCTCCAGAATGGCGCCAAACGTGGTCCGCCGAGCGCTCGCCCGATCGCGTAAGCCCCGATGTCGGTCGCCCATACGACGGCGAGCACCCATAAGAGGGTCGCGCGCCCGGTCAAGCCGTCACCGGCCAGCCAGAGCAAGCATATCGAAGGCAGCGCCACCCAAAGCACGCCGAAGGCCGTCCAGTGAGGCTCGATATCTCGCTTCTTGACCCCGGCCCAGAAGACGATGCACGCCCCCAGCAAAGCACTGCCGAAGGCGAGCGCAGGAGAGGCGAGCGCGGCCGCCGCAACCGCAATAAGGACGACGCCGACCAGCACGATGCCGGTCTGGCCGAAACGACCGCCGCGGCAGAGCCGTCCCCATTCCCAGGCCATAACGACGGCGGCGGCGGCTGTAAGCAGCGGGAGCCAGGGCGATCCGAACCAGATGGCGGCGACCGGCAGTGGCGCCAACGCCACTCCAGAGATCACCCGCATCCACAGCGAGCTCCGCTCAGCGCGAGCCAATGGAGGTACCGTAACGGCGTTCACGGCCACAGAATTCGTCGATCGCCTGCTCCAGGTCGGATTTCGAGAAATCGGGCCACAGCGTTTTCGTGAACACCAGCTCGGAATAGGCGCACTGCCATAGGAGGAAGTTGCTGATCCGCTGCTCGCCGCTCGTTCGAATGAGCAGGTCCGGGTCGGGGATGTCGGCAGTGAACATGTGGCGGGTGAGGCAAGCCTCATCGATCGCATCCGCCGCCAGCCTGCCGGCCGCCACCTGCTGCGCAATCGCGCGCACCGCTGCAACGATCTCGGCGCGCCCCCCATAGGACAGGGCCATCGTCAAATTGATCCGGGCGTTGTCCCGGGTTACCGCCTCGGCGTGCTCTATCAGGCTGGTGATGTCGGGATCGAGCCGGCCGAGTTCTCCGATGACCTTGAGGCGAACCCCGTTGCGATGCAGTTCGGCGATCTCGCCGCGCAGGTAATGCCGCAGCAGCCCCATCAAATCCTGATTTCGGTCGAAGGCCGCTTCCAGTTCTCGGAGGAAAAGCCGAACAGGGTGAGATACGGGATGCCGAGCTCCGCCGCGGCGGTGACGGCTCGCCGGGCGGCCTCGGCGCCGCTGCCGGTGCCCGGCGATCCGAGGCAAGCCGCGAGCCTTCGCCCAGCGCCCGTTGCCGTCCATGATGATCGCGACGTGCCGCGGCACCGACCGCGAACCTGCAGCGGTACTCATCAGACCTGCAGGATCTCTTTGTCCTTTTGCGCCAACGCCTCGTCGATCCGCTTGATGTAGTCGTCGGTCAGGTGCTGGACTTCCTGCTGCAGCTTGCGCTGCTGATCTTGCGAGATGATCGGCGTCTTTCTCACGCCGCCTGAGCAGCTCGACACCGTCGCGGCGGACGTTGCGAACGGAGACGCGGGCCTGTTCGGCATATTTTGCTGTCACCCGCGTCAGCTCCCGCCGCCTTTCTTCGTTCAGATCCGGGATCGGCACGCGGATCACCTGGCCCTCGGTTTGTGGATTGAGGCCGAGGCCCGACTCGCGAATCGCCTTGTCGACGGCTTTGACCATCGCGCGATCCCACACCTGCACGGTGATCATTCGCGGCTCCGGCACGCTGACATTGGCCACTTGATTGAGCGGCATGGTTCCGCCATAGGCGCGACGGTGATCGGCTCGAGCAGGCTCGCCGAGGCTCGGCCGGTCCGCAAGCCCGCCGAACTCCTTGCGCAGGACTTCGAGGGCGCCGTCCATCCGGCGCCGCAGATCCGTTCAGCAATGCATCTTCCGGCATAGCGTCTCGTCCCGTGTGGATTTAGCTTTGTCCGTCGATGATCGTAAACCGTCCCCGCCCCCTGACAACCTCGGCAAACCCGCCATTTTCGAAGATCGAGAACACGAGAATCGGGATGTGGTTCTCGCGTGCAAGCGAAATCGCCGACGCATCCATCACCCGCAGGTCGCGCGACAGAACCTCAAGATAATCCAGCCTGTCGAACCGCCTGGCGCCGAGGCTACCTGCTCCGGGTCGGCATCATACACGCCGTCCACCTTGGTCGCCTTGAGAAGCGCGTCGCAGCCCATTTCCGAAGCCCGCAGGGCTGCCGCAGTGTCGGTCGTAAAAAACGGGTTGCCGGTCCCCGCCGCGAAGATCACGACCCGCTTTTTTTCGAGATGGCGCATCGCTCGGCGGCGAATATAGGGTTCGCAAATCGCCTGCATCGAGATCGCCGACTGGACGCGTGTCGTTACCCCGCGCCGTTCGAGCTCGTTCTGCATAGCCAGCGAATTAATTACCGTCGCCAGCATGCCCATATAATCGGCCGATGCGCGCTCCATCCCGACTGCGGTCGCCCGAAACGCCACGGAAGATGTTGCCGCCGCCGATCACAAGGCACAGCTCGACGCCGAGCGCGTGCACCGATTTGATCTCGTCGGCGATGCGCGCGACCATCTCGGGATCGAGCCCGTATTCGCGCGCGCCCATCAGCGCTTCGCCGGAAATTTTGAGGAGAACGCGGCGGTACCGGAGATCGATCGCCATGATGCGAGGCTAGAATACACGAAACCGCGCGGCGCGTCGCACCTTAAATCGACAAACACCTGAAGCGAGCGGCCTCCCCTTGCCGCGCTGCGCGAAAGAGATGCCCGGATTAACCGCGGAGTCAGCTCTTGAGCTGAGCCGCCACCTCGGCTGCAAAATCGGTGCGTTGCCGTTCGATTCCCTCACCGAGCGCGAAGCGGGCAAAGCTTGCGACCCGGATCGGGGCACCCGGCATCCTTGCTCGCCTGCTCGACCACCTTCGAAATTTTGGTTTCCTGGTCGACGACGAAAGATCTGTTCGAGCAGCACGAATTCTTCGTAGAACTTTCGCAGCCGCCCCTCGACCATCTTGTCGATCACCGAGTCGGGCTTGCCGGTGGCGCGCGCCTGCTCTCGCAGAACATCGCGCTCGCGGTCGAGCGCCGCTTGCGGCACCGAAGGCGATATCGAGGTAGAGCGGGTTCGCCGCGGCAATATGCATCGCGAGCTGTTTGCCGAGCTCGGCGAGCTTATCTGCGGGCCGCGCTCGACGCCAGCGTGACGAGCACTCCGATCTTGCCGAGCCCCGGAGCCAGCGTGTTGTGGACGTAGGACAGCACGGCCCCTTCTGTCGGTCGACAGCCGCTTGACCCGGCGCAGCACGATATTTTCGCCGATCGTCGAGATCAGATGGGTCAGCTCCTCCTCGACCGTGCGCCCCGACCCCGGGAAATCGGCTTCGTTTGAGCGTTTCGAGCTCGCCATCGCCATCGAGCGCGAGCCGGCTCAGAGCCTGCACAAAACTTTGGAAATCCTTGTTGCGCGCGACGAAATCGGTCTCGGAGTTGACTTCGACGACGGCCCCGGCGGCACCCCGCGTCGCGACGCCGATCAGCCCCTCCGCAGCGACCCGCCCGGCCTTCTTGGCGGCCGCCGACAATCCCTTCTTCCGCAGCCAGTCGACCGCGGCTTCGATATCGCCGCCGCTGTCGCCAAGCGCCCTCTTGCAATCCATCATTCCTGCGCCGGTCTTCTCGCGCAGCTCTTTGACCAGCGCCGCGGTCACCTCGGCCATCACACGACCCTTCCGTCCATAATCCCTGTGCCCGATAAGTCCCTGTCCCCGGGGAAGCAGCTTACAAATTCGGCGCCGCCGGCTCCGTCTCGACGGCCGGCTCGCCCTCGATCGCCTCCGGATCGAGCGCGGCCGGAAGCTCCGACGCGGGAGTTTCCGCGGCGATATCGGCCCGTGCGCCGATATCGACGCCGGACGCCGCGAGCTCGGCCTGCAATCCGTCGAGCACTGCGGCCGAGACGAGATCGCAATAGAGGTGGATCGCCCGCATCGCGTCGTCGTTGCCCGGGATCGGGTAGGCGATGCCGTCGGGCGACGAGTTCGAATCGAGGATCGCGACGACCGGAATGCGCAGGGTGTTGGCCTCGCGAACCGCGATCGCCTCCTTGTTGGTGTCGATCACGAACAGGATGTCGGGCAGCCCGCCCATTTCCTTGATGCCGCCGAGCGCGCGTTCGAGCTTGTCGCGGTCGCGCGTCAATTCCAGCAGCTCGCGCTTGGTCAACCCGGTCTGCTCCTGGGTGATCCGCTCCTCGAGTTCGCGCAGCCGGCGGATCGAGGCGGAGATCGTCTTGAAGTTGGTCAGCATGCCGCCGAGCCAGCGGTAGTTCACATAATACTGGCCGCAGCGCTTGGCCGCCTCGGCCACCGGCTCCTGCGCTTGGCGCTTGGTGCCGACCAGCAGCACGCGCCCGCCGCCGGCGACGACGTCGCGCATCGCCTGCAAGCCCTGATGCAGCATCGGCTCGGTCTGCTCGAGGTCGATGATGTGGATCCCGTTGCGGACGCCGAAGATGTAGGGCGCCATCTTCGGGTTCCACCGGCGCGTGTGGTGGCCGAAATGCACGCCGGCTTCGAGCAGCTGGCGCAGTGAAGCGGTGGGTATCGCCATGATCGTTCCTGTTTCCGGTTGGGCCGCCGCAGGGGGAGATCGGCGAGTCGTGGCGCCGACACCGGAACGGGCAGCCGCGCAATACGCGAACGCCGCCCGCAGCCCTGCGTGAGGTATCGAACCTTACTTACGGTGCAGAACCGCTTTGACAAGCCCCGTCAGACCTCCTCGGCTCCGGACGCCAAATCCCGCAGTCGCGAGGAGAGGAAGCTATCGGCGTCTAAGCGCGGGCCGCCTGGTACAGCGGGCCGCGGACGATCTGGCCCGGCAGCGCGTCGGTCAGTTCGCCCTTGTCGAGCGAGCACGGTGCCGTTGACGACGACGTAGTCGATCCCGACCGCGTCGCGCTTGACCTGCACGCCGCCCGCCGGCAGCGTCGCGACCGGCTCGCGCGGCTTCGATGCGATCGTGTCGGGGTCGAAGATCGTGATGTCGGCGACCTTGCCGGCGGCGATAAAGCCGCGATCGGTAATGTCGTGCATCAGCGCGGTCTTGCCGGTCAGCCGATAGACCGCCTCTTCGAGCGTCATCACCTGCTGTTCGCGCACCCAATGGCCCAGCAGATTCGTGCTGGTCTCGTGCCGGTCGCCGGTGTGCGGCCGGCCGCCGCCGTCGCTGGTGCCGATCACGGTAAAGCGGCGAACCGAGGATCTCTTTTTGCGCCTTTGGATCCTTGTTGCGGTCGATCGCGATAAAGCAGGTCTGCAGATCCTCGTCGAGCGACAGGTCGAGGAAGGCGTCCTCGTCCTGCGGCACATTGAGGCCGCGCTGCAGGTTGAAGATCGCGCCCGCCACGACCGAGGATGCAGGAATATCCGCCCATCGCTGCAGGCTCTGCGGGTCAGTTGGTGAAGCCGGGGCGGCGAAGTTCTTCTTTTGGGTCGAGCGGCATGCGCGGCGGGGCCGTCCGCCACATCAGCGCGATATCTTCTGGCGTGAGCCGATAAGCGGCGTTGACGAGGTCGGAGATCGCCCTCTCGTGCTGCAATGCTTCGACAAGACGACGAGCCATCGGCTCGACAGTGCGGGTGTACTCGTCCCGGATGTACCCGATCGCCGCCGAAGTCAGCGGCGCTTTCTTGGTACCACGCGCTTTGCCGATCGCGGAGATGAACAGATCGGCGCTCAGCCGAAACGGATCGCGCAGCACGGTCGGGATGGTTTCGATGCCGAAACTGTGGCGATACCAGTCACTGAGGAGCCAGTAAGGAGCGAGAAAAACGCGGCAACCGCCCGTGTTTCTTCCTCGATCTCGCTAAATTTCGTCTTTGATTCCGCCACTTCGGAAATGTCGTTGTCGGTCGTCTCCTCGATTTCGGCCATCAACCCGGCGACCCGTTCGACCCCGGCAATCACCCCTGTGTGAAACAGAGCGCCGCGCGCTTTTAATGCATCGACAGTAGGCCGCGCCCAAGCGCCGAGCACGCTGTCGCCACAGCGGAGATGGTGGTCCAGAAAGGAGAGAGGCGCACCGACAGTGAACGAATGCAGCCACAGCGCCACCTTCGCCAGTTCGACGGTCATCGGATTCTTGTCGATGCCAAATGTGCTGCTCCGTCGATTTATCGCGGTGCCGCCATTCCGGGACGGCGGCGATTACATGACATCAGCGCGCAACGCCGTGCATCCTCTTGACGAGTAAGTGACGTCTGGCATATGTAACCTGATAAGTTTCAGTTATCAGAAATGATAAGGCGGTTTCGCCATCGAGGGTTAGAGCGGTTCTTTCGGAGCGGCGACGCGAGCGGGATCAACGCGCAGCAGGCAGCCCGCCTTCGCCGGCTTCTGACCTCGCTCAATACCAGCACGGGGCCGGCCGGCATGAGTTTGCCCGGCTATCGGCTCCACCGGCTGAGAGGCAAACGCGAAGGGCAATGGGCGGTTTCAGTGTCAGGAAATTGGCGGTTGGTGTTCGAGTTCGAGGGTGAGGACGCGACCGACGTCGATCTCGTAGATTACCACTAAGCCGCGGGAAAGGAGAAAGCACGATGGAGATGCACGATCCGGCGCATCCCGGCGAAATTGTCCGAGAGGAGTGCCTGAAGCCCCTCGGCCTTACCGTAACTGCGGCGGCCGAGGCCCTTGGTGTCACGCGCAAGGCGCTGTCCGATCTGTTGAACGGGCATACCGGGGTTTCGCCGGACATGGCAATCCGGCTGGAGAAAGTTTTCGGTGGCACGGCCGATACTTGGCTGCGGATGCAGATGCAGCGGGATCTGTGGGAAGCCCGCCAACGCGCCGGCACGATCAAGGTCAACAGGAGCTTTGCTGCGGCAGAGCCTTGCTAGTCGAACTGACCGAACGCCCATACCGGAGCAGCCCCACCCGTCTCCCGCCGGGAGCACGATCCGGGGGTCGGCACCCTCTCCCGCGTTGCGGGAGAGGGGATCGAGCCCGCAAGGGCTGGGTGGGCGAGGGCTGCCGGCGCCCTACGCGGCGCCCGCCTGGTAGAGCGGGCCGCGGATGATCTGGCCGGGCAACGCGTCGGTCAGTTCGCCCTTGTCGAGCAGCACGCTGCCGTTGACCACGACGTAGTCGATGCCGACCGCGTCGCGCTTGACCTGCACGCCGCCCGCCGGCAGCGTCGCGACCGGCTCGCGCGGCTTCGATGCGATCGTGTCGGGATCGAAGATCGTGATGTCGGCGACCTTGCCGGCGGCGATGAAGCCGCGATCGGTAATGTCGTGCATCAGCGCGGTCTTGCCGGTCAGCCGATAGACCGCCTCTTCGAGCGTCATCACCTGCTGTTCGCGCACCCAATGGCCCAGCAAATTCGTGCTGGTCTCGTGCCGGTCGGCGGTGTGCGGCCGGCCGCCGCCGTCGCTGGTGCCGATGACGGTGTATTGCGATCCGAGGATGTGCTTCTGCACTTTCGGATCGTGGTTGCGGTCGATCGCCTGGAAGCAGGTCTGCAAATCCTCATCGAGCGACAAGTCGAGGAAGGCGTCCATGATGCCCTTGTTCTGCTCCTTGGCGATCTGCTCGACGCTCTTGCCTTCGAGGTGCCGGTTCTGCCCCTTCGCGTCATAAACACCTCGACGAGGTCCCAGCGCCGGTTGAACAGGCCGCGCGCGCGGCCGCGCCGATCGGTCATCCCGCCTTCCTGCGCGACCGTGCCTTCGACCGCCTCGGCGGACATTGCCCTGCGGATTTCCGGGTCGCGGAAGGCGCGCATGCGCTCCTGATAAGGGCAGCGCCATGACCTTGTCCCAGGTCGGCATGCCGCGGAAGAAGCCCTCGGGATGGGTGATGTCCTCGTCCTGCGGCACGTTGAGGCCGCGTTGCAGATCAAAGATCGCGCCGGCGACGGTCGACAGGCACGAGCCGTAGCAGCGGGCGCCGCTCTTGAACCCGTCCTCGAGCCACTTCAGGTGCTCGACCCACTCGTCGGGATTGCCGATCGGATCCGACATCAAGTTGTAGATCGACGGCCGGCCGGTGCGCGCCGCCAACTCGCGGGCGACCGCGCGGGTCTGCTTGGTGCCGCCCGGCGCGCCGCCGGCGACCTGGAAGACGCCGGTGCCGAGTTCGCCGAGCACGCTGGCGAGCGCCCAGCGCTCGGCGTCATCGCGCACCCCGGCGGGGTCGCCGCGATCCTTCGGCGCGGTCGAGAAGCCGAGCGCGCCGTCATGCATCGCCTCGCGGATCAGTCGCTGCATCTGCAGCCATCTCCTCGGGTGTCGCCTGCCGCTCGGCGGCCGCCTCGCCCATCACATAGCGGCGGATGCCGGAATGGCCGACCAAGGTGCCGACGTTGATGCCGCGCTTCTTGCCGAGCGCATTCAGATAGTCGCCGACCAATTCCCAGGTCACGTCGACCCCGGCCTTCAGCACCGGTAGCGGGATCTGTTCCGCGTCGGAGAAGAATTCGAGATACCACTCGCCGTCGCCCGGCCGGACCGGGGCGATGACCTGCCCGCACTGGCCGACGATGACGGTGGTGTGGCCGTTGTGCACCCACGAGCCGCAATAAGGGTCCCAGACCGCCTGCGGGTCGAAATGGGTATGATGGTCGATAAAGCCCGGCGCGACGACCCGCCCCTCGGCGTCGATGACGCGCTCCGCTGCAGCGCCTTTGTATTTTCCAACCCCGACAATTCTTCCCTGGTGCACCGCCACATCAGCTTGGAATGCCGGCTCGCCCGAGCCATCCACGACGCGACCGTTCTTGATGAGCAGATCAAAGCCATGATTGTTTCTCCTCATTGCCCCCGCTCGGACCGAGCCCGGGGCCATCGCGGCGGGCCGTTCCCACCGGGGCCAGTGGTCCACCGGCACCCCGTCTTATGGTGCAGCTAGCAGCCTACGCCTCCCGCCGCCATCCATCAATAATCTCTATAATGAACAATGTTCATCTTTATTATGAATAGAGCGCATCGCGGATCGCCAGGGGCGGCCGTTAATGGCGTCGTCGACTTCCGCAAGCGATGGTGGCGCCGTCAGATGTCGTGCACGTCGATGATGCCGGGGAGGGATTTGACGGCGGCGCGGGTGCGGGGGTCGACCTTGAAGCCGCCGGGGAGGGCGATTTCGACTTCGCGGGCGGGAAGGTCGAGGACGACGGTGACGCGGCCGCGGCCGCCGGCCTCGCGGGCGATGACGCTCTTCAGCCGCGGCAGGGCGCGGGCCTCGCCGACAAAGACTTTGAGGCCCGCGGCAGCGTGGGCGACAACGGTGTCGAGCGGCTCGATCTTTTGTGCGGTCAGGCGCAGGCTGTCCTCCTCGCTGCGCACATCGAGGGTGACGACAAGCGGCTGGCCGGAATCGAGCAGGGCGCGCGATTGGCCGAGCATCTCCGAGAACAGCGTAACCTCAAAGGTGCCGGTCGGGTCGGACATCTGCACGAACGCGAAACGGTTGCCGCGGCCGGAGGTGCGCTCCTTGCGGCCGATCACGATGCCGGCGAGCTTGAAGCGGCTGGTCGGGTTGGCCGCAAGGCCGGCCGGCAAATCGGCCCAGCGGATGATCCCGGCGCGCTCCAGGCTCTTGCCGTAAGGGTCGAGCGGGTGGCTCGACAGATAAAACCCGATCGCGGCGAATTCGTGCTGCAGGCGCTCGACCGGCGGCCAATCGGCGACCAACGGCAGTATCGGGCGCGGCGCGAAGCCTGGGTCGATCTGGGCGAAGAGGCTCTCCTGGCGGCTCTCGCGCTCCTCGGCGGCGAGGCTCGCCTGGCGCAACAGCTGGTCGGCGGCGGCAAGGGTCTGCGCCCGGTTCGGGTTCAGGCTATCGAACGCGCCGGCCTTGGCGAGCCCCTCGAACTGCCGGCGGTTGAAGCTCTTGGCGTCGAGACGCCGGGAGAAATCGGCCAAATCCTTGAAACGGCCGCGCGCGGCGCGCTCGGCGACGAGCTCGGCCATCGCCTGCCCGCCCACCCCCTTGATGGCGGCCAGCGCATAGCGGATCGCGGGTTTGTCGCCGGGCTCGACCGAAAAGCTCACCTCCGAGCGGTTGATGTCCGGCGGCAGCAGCCGAATGCCGAGCCGGCTCAGCTCCTGCCGGAAGACGTTGAGCTTATCGGTGTTGCCGAGGTCCAAGGTCATCAGCGCGGCCATGAACTCGACCGGGTAGTTCGCCTTCAGATAGGCGGTCTGGTAGGCGACCAGCGCATAGGCGGCGGCGTGCGACTTGTTGAAGCCGTAGCCGGCGAATTTCGCCATCTGATCGAAGATATGCTCGGCCAAGCGCGCGCATTGACGCCGCGCGCGGTCGCTCCCTCGATGAACAGCTGGCGCTGCGCCTCCATCTCGGAGGCGATCTTCTTGCCCATCGCGCGGCGCAACAGGTCGGCGCTGCCGAGGCTGTAGCCGGCCAGCACCTGGGCGATCTGCATGACCTGCTCCTGGTAGATCATGATCCCGTGGGTTTCCTTGAGGATTCCCTCGAGCGCCCGGTGCAGGTAGTCGGGTCTCTCCTCGCCGTGCTTGACCGCGATGTAGCGCGGGATGTTCTCCATCGGCCCCGGCCGGTAGAGCGACACGATCGCGATGATGTCCTCGAAGCGGTCGGGCCGGAGCTTCTTCATCATGTCCCGGACGCCGGCGCCTTCGAGCTGGAAGATCCCGACCGTGTCGCCGCGCGCAAGCAATTCGTAGGCGCCGGGATCATCGAGCGGGAGCCCGGAGAGATCGAGCTCGACGCCTCGGGCAGCAAGCAGGTCACGAGCGCGTGCCAGCACTGTTAAGGTCTTGAGGCCGAGGAAGTCGAACTTGACCAGGCCCGCGAGCTCGACCCACTTCATGTTGAACTGGGTAACCGGGATGTCGGAGCGCGGGTCCCGATAGAGCGGGACCAGCTCGGTCAACGGTCGGTCGCCGATCACCACCCCGGCGGCATGGGTCGAGGCGTGCCGGTAAAGGCCTTCGAGCTTCAGCGCGATCGTCATCAGCCGCGCTACGCTCTCGTCCGAATCGCGCTGCTGCTGCAATGCCGGCTCGCCGGCGATCGCCTCCTCCAGGGTGACCGGATGCGCCGGATTGTTCGGCACCAATTTGCACAGCCGGTCGACCTGCCCATAGGGCATCGCCAGCACCCGCCCCACATCGCGCAACACGGCGCGGGCCTGCAATTTGCCGAAGGTGATGATCTGGGCGACGCGGTCGCGGCCGTATTTCTGCTGGACATAGCGGATCACCTCGTCGCGCCGGTCCTGGCAGAAATCGATGTCGAAGTCGGGCATCGAGACCCGCTCGGGGTTGAGAAACCGCTCGAACAGGAGCCCGAAGCGCAGCGGGTCGAGGTCGGTGATCGTCAACGCCCAGGCGACCACCGAGCCGGCGCCCGACCCGCGCCCCGGGCCGACCGGAATGCCCTGCCGTTTCGCCCATTGGATGATGTCGGAGACGATCAGGAAGTAGCCGGCAAACCCCATTCGGATAATCGTCCCGAGCTCGAATTCGAGCCGCTCCCGATAAGGTCCGCAGTCATCCCTTGGCACCGCCTGGGCGGCGAGCCGGGCGTCGAGCCCGGCGAGGGCGGCGCGCCGCAGCGCCGTCTCCTCATCGTGATCGTCGCCGCTGGCAAAAGCCGGCAGGATCGGCTGGCGCTGCTGCGGGATAAAGGCGCAGCGGCGGGCGATGACGAGGGTGTTGTCGCACGCCTCCGGCAAATCGGCAAAGGCCGCCCGCATCTCCGAAGCCGGCCGAAACGAGTGGGACGGGGTCAGCCTTTGGCGGTCGGCGTCGGCGATCACCGCACCCTGCGCGATGCAGAGCAGCGCATCGTGCGCCTCGTAGAAATCGCCGTCCGGGAAATGGACGTCGTTGGTCGCGACCAGCGGCAAGCCATGACGATAAGCGAGCTCGACCATGCCCGGCTCGGACCGCGCTTCTTCGGGCGCCCCATGGCGCATCAGCTCGACATAGAGCCGGTTCGGAAAAGCCGCGGCGAGCGAGCTCAGCACCGCTTCGGCGGCTTCGCCCTGTCCTTCCGAAAGCAGCCTGCCGACCGGCCCCTTCGTCCCGCCGGTCAGACAAATCAGCCCCTTCGCGGCGTCCGTCAGGTCAGAACCGCTGATCGCCGGCTCGCCCGGCGTCTCGCCGGCAAGATAGGAGCGGGTCACCAGCTGGAGGAGGTTGCGGTACCCCGTCTCGTCTTGGACCAGAAGTACGATGCGGTCCGGCTCCGCCGCGGCGCGGCCCAGACGATTGGTTGCTCCAGCATTGCTTCGCTCCAGCGCGATCTCGCAGCCGATGATCGGCTGCACGCCCGCGGCGGTGAGGGTGGTCGCGAATTCCAAGGCGCCGAACAAGTTGCCGGAATCGGTGATCGCCACCGCCGGCATGCGCTCGGCCTTGCAGAGGCCGGCCAGCTCGTTGATCCGGATGGCGCCGGCGGAAAGCGAGTAGGCAGAGTGAACGCGGAGATGAACGAAATCGGCGAGCGGCATCCCGACTACATGGCACGCGCCCTGCGCCGAGTCAGCCCGGCGACGCAAACGCCATAAAATCCGCGGTCTCTCCGCACGGGGACCACGATCGCGCGGGACCGGCGCCGCATTGCGGATTCGCTGCCCGGTGAGCTGATGCTCAAAGCATGAGCGCTTGACTTGCGCACGCTTAGCTGGCGGGATCGCTGCTCATTGGCGAACCCACGGAGGAGCAGATGGCGCGGCCAAACGGAGTGCGGGAAGCTTGGCAGCAGGGCCGGGCGGTCATCAACAGCTGGTGCGGCATCCCCAGCAGCTTTTCGGCCGAGGTGATGGCCCATATGGGCTGGGACTCGCTGGTCATCGACATGCAGCACGGCATGATCGACTACCAGATGATGGTTACGATGCTGCAGGGGATCTCGACGACCGGTGTAACGCCGTTGGTGCGGGTGCCGTGGAACGACCCGGCGCACATCCAGAAGGCGCTCGACGCCGGGGCCTACGGCATCGTCTGCCCAATGATCAACAACCGCGCCGAGGCCGAAAAATTTGTCGGCTCGTGCCGCTACGCGCCGCTCGGCTACCGCAGCTCCGGGCCGATCCGCGCTTCGCTTTACGGCGGAGCGGACTACCATGCCAAGGCCAACGACATCGTCGTCGCTTTCGGCATGATCGAAACCCAGGAAGCGCTCGACAATCTCGACGCGATCCTGTCGACACCAGGGCTCGACGCGATCTATGTCGGCCCCTCCGACCTGTCGATCTCGCTCGGCTATGCGCCGGGCGGCGACAAGCCGGACGAATGGATGATGGCGGCGCTGAAAAAGGTGCTCGACGGCTGCAAGCGGCACAAGGTGCAGCCCGGCATCCATTGCGGCGCCCCCGCTTACGCCAAGCAGATGATCGAGATGGGCTTCACCTTCGTCACCGTCGGTGGCGACAACCGCTTTTTGACGATGGGCGGCCAGGCGGCGGCCCAAGAGATGCGTTCCGGCACGGCTGCCCCTGCCGCCAAATCCAGCAGCCCTTATTGATCTCTGAACAAGGCGGGGATCCAGCCGGGTAGGTTGCCGCCGCCCGCGGGACTCCCGCCTGTTGAAGATCGGATCGACAGCGGCACCGGGCGTCCGACATTTGCTCCAGATAGGTTGGATTTTACTTGACTTAGTTCCTGTTTCGTTCTAGCATCCGTTTCGTTGAACAAGGCGCTCGCGCTGATCGTGTCGAGCACCGACCGATGGCCGGTTTTGTCGCCGCTTTATATTGACGCTCATTCGATTTATGAAATTGGAAACTCAGACATGTGCTCTCCATCTGACCTCGCGCTGCGGCACGGCGATGAGCCGGCCTTCGATGCAATCGACGAGTTCCCGATCGATATAAGAGCGATCGCCGAACAGCATCGTCCGTCGCGGATGCCGTTTTTCCAGAACTTGGCGGCTTTGGATCACGCCGTCGCCAGCGACCCGGCTTTTCTCGGTCGAAATCCATTTGATCTACCAATCGGCGATGCATGCCACTCGCGCCGCGGTCTATTATCTTCCGCACCTCGACAGCCCCGCTCTGCGCAAGCGCAAGCTCCAGATATTCGTCGACGACGACGGCTTGGCTGGAGGGGACACCCATCATTATCAACTCACGCGGGCTTTCCGCAATATCGGAGCCGAATGCGTTCTGGGCGATGAGGGGTTCGGGGATCCCGAGGAATTGTGCCGCCATCTCGACAAAGAAACAGCGCGGTTTGTTCGGCTTGCGCAGCGCCTCTATTCAAGGTCTTTGGGTCCGTGGTGCGCGATCGAGGTGATGTCGGTCGACTGGATGCGCGCGCTTGCCGGCGCGTTATCGGCGCACTTTCCGAAATTCGCCCAGGAGCCGTATTTCGCCGAGTGCTTTTCCGAAATGGTCGAAGAGCGTCATGCCGAGGAATCTCTTTCCGTCACTCAAACGGTGCTGAGGATGCGGCCGGCTCTGCTGTCCGAAACATTGGAAGGCGCCAGGGTCATGGCCGACGCGCTGGATGGCGTGTGGGTCGAACTCGACCGGGTTGTTCAGAACGCGGGCCAACGAACCGCGCGACAATAGGCCCGGACACGTCCGCAGAGGACCGGGCGGCGGTTAGAGCCGTTCCGGTCCGGACTTGATCCGCGCAGCGTGACGCTTCTCCGCGCCGCCTAAGGCGCGCCGCTCCGCTGCGCCGAAACCTCTCCATTCCACAGCATGCCTGCCGGCCGCTGATGCCTTTGTCGGCCGCCGCTGTCGTGCCGGCTGACGGGGCTAGTTTCCAATGCCGGGTTTGCGATTTCCTTCCGCGGCCAAATTGTCGGTTGCGTGGTTGACGATGTTTATGGTGGGCACCGAGCTCTTTATCTTCTCGCCGCTGTTGCCGATGCTCGCCGCTGATTTTGACGTTCCGATTGCGGTCGCGGGATTATCGGTTACGGTGTTTTCGCTGACTTACATGGTCACCGCACCGTTGTTCGGCCGTCTGTCGGATCGGATCGGCCGACGGCGGGTCCTTACTTGCGCGCTGCTCGCCTTCGCGGCGGCCAATCTGCTCACCGGGTCAGCCGCAAGCCTGCCGGCGCTTCTCGTTGCCAGGCTGCTTGCCGGCGCAGCCGCAGCAGGCGTCTCGCCCTCCGTATATGCCCTTATTGGCAGTGCCGCTCCTCCCGCTCAGCGAGCCACCTGGATGGCCCTCGTGGTCTCGGGCTTATTGGTCTCGCTCGCGTTGGGGGCGTCGACCGGCGCCCTCGTCGCCGCGGTGCTCGGCTGGCCGCCGGTCTTTCTCGCGCTCGCGTTCCTCAGCTTGGCCCTCGCCGCGCTCAATCGGAGGGTTTGGCCGGCAGATAGCCGCGACGCGCCTGTTTCCGCGACCGCGACTTATCCCCCCTGCGCTTGCAATCTGCTGCATCGCTTGTTGCCGACCGTGCTGTGGAGCACCGGCCTTTACGCCGTATACACCTATTTGGGAAGCGGGCTCGAGGGCGCCGGTTTTTCGACCGGGCAGGCTGCCCGGTCGATCGCTTTTTATGGTTGCGGGGCGATCGGCGGGGTTCTGATAGGCGGTTATCTCGCCGATCGCGCGGGAGCGAAGTTCACCGCGGGCGCCAGCTTCGCCGGTCTCTCCGGCTGCCTTCTGCTGCTGCACTTTGCCCTGGATACCGGCAGGCTAGTCGAGCCGGTTCTGGGGCTCAGCGCCGCTGTTGCGCAGCTCTTTTTCCCTGCCCAGCAAGCGGGGCTGGTCAACGACTTTCCGAGCCGGCGGGCCGCCGCACTGGCCTGGAACAACAGCGCTCTTTTTCTCGGGATCTCGCTCGGCTCCCTGATCGGGGGAGGGGCGCTGTCACTCGGGGGGTTCGGGGCAAATCTGGCGGTTGCCGCGGGCATCGCACTGATCGGGTGCGTCGTTAACACAGCTGCGGTGCCGACCCGGCAGAGTTCCTTGTGAGGCCGCGAAAGACCCGGGATGACGGTTCGTTGACGCCTGCTGGACGATTTGCTGACGAAGCACCGTTAACATGTTGCTGACGGGGATAGGCACGGCGGCCGGGACGCATCCGACAAGTGGGCTTGAGCCAGGCGCAAATCCATTGCGATATGCAAACCGGCAATCTGGCGATCTGTGCGAGCGTCCAGGCGGCGTTGCGTCAGGATCGCCTGCTCTTCGCCTTTCAGCCGGTCGTTTGCGCCGTAACCGGCAGGGTCGATTATTTTGAATGCCTGCTTCGGATGCGCGATGTCGGAGGAACGATTATCGCGGGTGGCGAATTCATTACCACGCTCGAGCAGCTGGGGCTCATCGGGTTCATCGACAATTATGTTCTTCGACAGACGGTTCGGGAACTCGCCGCCAGTCCCGGAATAAAGCTGGGCCTCAATATTTCCAGCCTGACCGCGCGCGACGGGTCGTGGCTCCGATTGTTGGTTTCACTGCTGCGACCTCGGCCTGATCTTGCGCGCCGCCTCGTCGTGGAAATCACCGAGACGGCCGCCTTGGACGACATCGAAGATTCTGCACGCTTCGTGGACACCTTGCATAATATCGGTTGCCGCGTTGCCCTCGATGATTTCGGCGCCGGCCACACCTCGCTGCGGCAACTTCAGCTGCTGGCAGTCGACACGGTTAAAATCGATGCGTCCTTCGTCCGAAACCTCTCGGCCAGCCGGGAGCGGCGTACCATATTGCGTGACTTGCTCGCCGTCATCGACGCCTTCGGTTTCACTACGGTGGCCGAAGGGGTCGAGAGTGCCGAGGACGCCGCGGTGGTGTCGACCGCGGGTGTTCGATACCTGCAAGGCTATCATCTGGGACCGCCGACGATCGAGCGGGCGTGGCTGACGGCGGCGCCGGCCGGGACCGCGACGGGGCGCTGTCGCCGTCAACCATCATCGGAGCTGTCGGCGGGCGATTTCGAGCTCGGGCAATCCAAAATCGGGCCGCGATGACGGCTCCCGCGCCGCGCCGCTTTATCGATTGGGGCAGAGTGCGCATCGGTCCGACCGGCCGGCTGCTGCTGTCATTTTGCCGTTGTCCGGCGCTGCCAAGCCGGCTGTCGGGAATTATTGGGTCGACCCCACGACCGAACAACGAATGATACATTTTGCCGAGCGATCTGGCGTGGCTTTCCGAGCAGCTCAAGGAACGCGGTTGATCGTCGACAGCCAGGTCGCGAGGGAATATCATCACACGGATGTCCCATCCCGAGCTTTCTCGCCGGCAAGAACATGCGGAAATCCCAGGGAGAACGGCACACCCCGCTGAATGCGATCATCGGCCTCGGCGAGCTGCTAGCGCAGGAGGCGCTGGGACCGATCGCACAGCGCCAATATGTCGAGTTCGCCCGAAGCATCTGCAGCGCCAGGGCAGCGCGCTCTCACTGCCTTTCTCGGTGCGGTGGCCACGGCCGAACCGGAGACCGCCGATGCGGGGGGCGATGAACGGAGCGCATCACCGGGGGCAATGCCGCGGTTGTCCGGCGATGTTCACGAAGACGGCATCCGGCACTCTGGACGCTTTTTTGACGGAACCCCGAGTAGCGAAGGTATGAGCAGCAGCGCCGCATCCAGCGCCGCGAAAAGGGGCAGGAACGAGGGGCGATCAATGAATAATCAATACCTTGAAGTGATTTCTCTGGTCGAGCGTCTTCATCGCCAATTTCTGGAAGTAGTCAAGCTGGAGCTGGACGGATTGGGAATTCACGACATCAACAACGTTCAGGCAATGATGTTGTTCAATATCGGCGATGCTGAAATGACCGTCGGCGAGCTGACCTTGCGCGGCTGCTATTTGGGCTCGAACGTATCCTACAACGTCAAAAAGATGGTCGAGAACGGATACCTTGCGCACGAGCGCTCGGTCCACGATCGGCGCTCGATACACGTCCGGCTGACCGAGCGAGGGACCAAGTTGCGGGACTGCTTGACCGCGATGCATCAGCGTCATGCGGAGATGCTGACGCAAGCAACGCTTAATTCCGACGACCTCCAGGCGACCGGCGTGACGCTCCGCCGGCTCGAGCGGTTTTGGATCCGGGCGGCGGATCTGGTGCAGCGGCCCGCGCCGCAGCTCACGCCCGCGCTCTCCGCAAACCAGCCCGGCACGGCGACGCCTCGGGTCGCGGGCTTTTCAGCCCGCTGAGACCTCGGCGAACTTACTCCTCGGCCGAGGCCTCGCCGGGAGAAGCCATCATGGCTTCGGCGACGAGGCCGGCATTGGCGCGGATTGCGTGTTCGATCGCCTCGCCTGTTTCGGCGTGATCTTTCAGATATGACTTGGCGTTCTCGCGCCCCTGCCCGATGCGCTGGCCGTCATATGAAAACCAGGAGCCGGATTTCTCGACGACGCCGGCCTGAACGCCGAGATCGATCAGTTCTCCCCGTTTCGATACGCCTTCGCCGTACATGATGTCGAAATCGACCACCTTGAAGGGCGGCGCCATCTTGTTCTTGACGACCTTGACCCGCGTCTGGTTACCGGTCACCTGATCACGCTCCTTGATCGCGCCGATGCGGCGGATGTCGAGGCGGACCGACGCATAGAATTTTAGCGCATTGCCGCCGGTCGTCGTCTCCGGATTGCCGAACATCACGCCGATCTTGTGGCGGATCTGATTGATGAAGATCACCATCGCGCGGGAGCGGGCGATGGAGCCCGTCAACTTGCGCAGCGCCTGGCTCATCAGCCGGGCATGTAGACCCATGTGGCTGTCGCCCATTTCGCCCTCGAGCTCGGCGCGCGGCACAAGGGCGGCCA
Source organism: uncultured Alphaproteobacteria bacterium (assembly GCA_963836845.1). GTDB lineage: Bacteria > Pseudomonadota > Alphaproteobacteria > ATCC43930 > CGMCC-115725 > AP-15. The sequence goes on from CAWILK010000011.1 coordinate 38,175, forward strand.
CCGAATCGATAACGAGGACGTCGATCGCGCCCGAGCGGACCAGAGTGTCGGCGATTTCCAGCGCCTGCTCACCGGCATCCGGCTGCGAAATCAGGAGATCGTCGATATTGACCCCGAGCTTGCGGGCATACGCCGGGTCGAGCGCGTGCTCGGCGTCGATGAAGGCGCAGGTTCCGCCGCCGTGCTGAGCTTCGGCGACAACGTGCAGTGCGAGCGTTGTCTTGCCCGAGCTTTCAGGCCCGTAAATCTCGATGATCCGGCCCCGCGGCAGCCCACCGATGCCGAGGGCGATGTCGAGGCCCAACGAGCCGGTGGAGATTACCTCGGTATCCGCAGCAGCTTCGCGCGACCCCAGCTTCATGATCGAGCCCTTGCCGAACGCGCGCTCGATTTGCCCTAGCGCCGCATCTAACGCCCGCTGCTTATCCATCGCTTCCTTGTCCAAGAGGCGTAAAGCCGTCTGCAAGATCCCTCTCCCTTATTTCATAGCTCACCGGGGCGCGCAACGCAGCTCGGGCAGGTTTCTGTACACTATTTGTTCACATCGTGCAATGCCGCAACATCCCCGCTATGCATCCTCTGCCGCGATGACATCCCTTACCTTGGCGGCGAGCTGCTTCAGGCTGAACGGCTTGGGCAGGAAATCGATGCCGCTGTCGCTGTCGAGACGCTGCCGAAAAGCGTCCTCGGTGTATCCTGAAATGAAGATTACCTTCAGTTCCGGATGGATCTCTCGCACCTCGCGCACGAGCCCAGGCCCGTCCATATGCGGCATTACGACATCGGTAATCAGCAGATCGATTTTTTCCGCTGCGTTGTGGATTAGATCGAGCGCCGCTTCGCCGCTCGTCGCCTCGATGACCTTGTAGCCTTTGTTGCGCAGCGCGCGGGCCCCGAAAATTCTCACCGGGTCGTCATCCTCGACGAGCATAATGGTCCCATGCCCGGTCAGATCCTTCGCCGGCGTTGTTTCCGCGGCTTCGCCACGAGCCGGTGCAGTTCCGGTCGGCGCCTCGAAGCGCGGCAGAAATATCTGAAATGCGGCCCCGCGGTCGGGAGTGCTGCTGACGAACACAAAACCGCCGGTCTGCTTGACGATCCCGTAGACTGTGGACAGCCCCAGCCCGGTTCCCGAGCCGAGCTCCTTCGTCGAAAAAAAAGGATCGAAGATGCGGGGCAAATTCTCCTTGGGGATCCCGACGCCGGTGTCGGTCACCTCGATCGAAATATAATCGCCGGGCGGCATCACCTCATGTCCGCGCCGCAACTCGCGTTCCTCACGCAGGTTGGCCGTGCGGATGGTCAGCGTGCCGCCATCGGGCATCGCATCCCGGGCATTGACGGCCAGATTGATGATGACCTGCTCGATCTGCCCCTGATCGACTTTCGCGAGGCCCAGGTCACGCCCGTGCACCACTTCGAGCTTAATGTTTTCACCGATCAGCCGCTGGAGCAGGTGTCGCAATTCATACAGCACATCGGTGATGTTGAGAACGCGGGGCTGCAGAGTCTGCTGCCGCGAGAAGGCCAGCAGCTGCCGCACGAGATTTGCGGCCCGGTTGGCATTCTGCTTGATCTGCATGATATCGGCGAATGACGGGTCGCCCGGCGGCGAGCGCAGCAGCAGCAAATCGCAGAACCCGATCATTGCCGTCAGCAAGTTGTTGAAATCGTGCGCCACGCCGCCGGCGAGCTGACCGACGGCCTGTATCTTCTGAGACTGGGCAAATTGGATTTCAAGATTCTTCTGCTCGGTGACGTCGATGAAGTGCAGGGTCACCCCGCGCGCGGGCTCGGAATCGCCCGCAACCGTGCCGTCCATTGCGGCATCGAGGCGGCTGACGAACAGGAACATGGTTCGGTCGCTCGACCGCCGCGGCCGGACTTCCACCGGGTCGGGGGTGGCGCGTCCTTCAACGGCGGCACGGATCTTGGCGGCAATGCGTTCGCGATCGTCCTCGTTGAGGAGGCCGATCAACTCCTGCCCTTTCAGGCTCTGCGGCGCAATGCCGAAGAGATCGGCGACGGCCCGGTTCGCCTCCTCGAATCGCCCGAACCGATCGAGCAAGGCGATCCCGACGGGCGCATTGGCGAAGCAGCGCCGGAAGCGCTCGCACGCTCTGAGCGCGGCCTGCCACTCACGTTCCGGCGTCAGATCGCATATCACCGACCGCGTGCGCAGCGCGCCATTGGACCCGACCACGTTTTGGCCGAGCCAAGCCCGCATGATCCGGCCTTGACGCGTCTTGAGCACGATTTCGCCGCGCCGCGGCGCACCGCCATGCGTAGCAATGGGCTCGGAAGAATGCGCCTCGCCGGAGGGCGGGGAAGCAAGGAAATCGTGCAGCCGCATCCCACTCGAAACGATCTCGGAAGGCGTGCTGCCGAGCCATCCGCCGAGTGTCCGGTTGATGAAGCGGAACTGCCCGGTGGCGTCGACCGAGTAGATTCCGATCGGCGCATTGTCGACCAGGTCCGAGAGCTGGTCCCGCTCCTCCCGGATCATTGTTTCCAGCTGATGCTCCGATGTGACGTCGCAAATTCGCCAGAGAATATACCCGGTGCGGCCGGCGATCGGATCCACTGTGATCTTGAACTGACCGGCATCTCCAGTTGACCCCCTGCTCAAAGAGAGATTGGCCGCCGCACGCGCGCCGACGGCGGCCCGGCCGCGCAGCCGGCGAAATTGCCCGTGGGATTCGCCGTCGGGGCACAGAGCTCTCCTGATCCGTTCGAGCGGAGCCTCCCCCCGCTCGGGAAAAAGCCGTTCGAAAGCGGCGTTGGCAAAGGCCATCCGCCCGTCCGCGGCGACGATCAAGACGGCCTCGGCGGTGGAGTCGAGCGCTCGGCTCAACATATCGAAGCGCTCGGCAACGCCCCAATTCGTCCGGCCGCTGGCCAAGGCCGAGATAGCGCTGATGCCGGCGAAGACCAATATCGTTATCGTCGCCAGTTCGGGCGTGCAACCGGCAATAACCTGCACGAGAACCAAACCACCCAAAATGCCGGCGAACACTGCGGGCGCGAAAGGGGCCACCGCCAGAGAGCGGATCTGCCGCAATCCCAAGCGCTCGACGATCCGACCAGCCCGTTTCGCTTCGACCACCTTCGGCGCCTCCCCAGCGACAGCGATCGTCACGCAATTCCGTGCTATCGCCGCTAGGGTAAATAGGCAATTTATAGGCGGACAGGCTTAATTTATATTTAATGCGGGAAAAAGGGGCTTCACATCTTCGGATGTCTGATGGCGATGATCGAAAATCGCTGCCCCTCGGCGGAGATCTTTTAACCGCTGAACCCAGATATCAGTCGTCCCGGTGTGTCCGCTCCATGCGCTCGTGACGCTCCTGCGCCTCTATGCTCAACGTGGCGATCGGCCGGGCTTCGAGGCGCCGGATCCCGATCGGTTCGTCGGTTTCTTCACAATATCCATAGGTGCCGTCATCAATGCGGTGCAACGCCGCGTTTATTTTCGAGATCAGCCTGCGCTCGCGGGCCCGAGTACGCAGCTCGATCGCCCGATCGGTTTCGAGCGAAGCGCGGTCGGTCAAGTCGGGTTTGAGGAGGCTCTCCTCTCTCAAATGTTGCAGCGTGTCGGACAACTCCGCCACCAATTGGGCACGCCACTGCAACAGCTTCTGCCGGAAATACTCCACCTGAAGGGGGTTCATGAATTCTTCGTCGTCGGACGGATGATAACCTGGCGGTAGCGACGGACGCATCGGTCTCCCCGAAACCCCGTGAAGGAAGCGGCGCGGGAGTATATGGATCGGGGGGGACAGCTTCAAGCTGGAGAATCGTGCCGAAAATCTTGATTTGGCACACATTTCGAGCGCTGCTCTGAGGCGCTCCGGTCGCGGTGCGACGGCCGGATCGCGGTCTCGGGGTGCCGCCGGCGGGTGCGACGGACACTTCGCCGAGCCCCTTACGCGCGACCTTGCCGAAATGCAAAGGCATTGTGCACCACCTCAGGTTTCACTTAGGAGTTATTTAATGGCTCTAGGTTATCGTCTGTCCATGAAAGACAATTTTAGGATGTGAGAATTGCTTGGAGGCGAAACTTTGCCGCGCACCAGCGCCATGGTAGTCGATCTGCCGCCCCCGGACACCAAGCGCTGGGTCGCCCGGCGCAAGGCAGTGGTCGTCAACGCCGTGCGCAGCGGCGCCGTTACTCTCGAGGAGGTTTGCCGCCGGTACGAGTTGTCGGTGGAGGAATTCCTTGCGTGGCAGCGGGCGATCGAAACGCATGGCGTTGCCGGGTTGCGTGTTACGCGGCTGCAGATCTATCGCGACACCCCACCGGCTCGGCTGGCGAAGCCGCGCTACTGACGCGCTCGGCGCTGGCGGGGCCGACACCAAGCGTTTCCCTGAGCATGGCACTCCTCATTGACCGGAGCCGTCCATGAATTACTGGGACACAATCTGAGCTTTCACCCCCGATCAGGGACAAAGAGCGCGCGCGAATATGCCGAAGGCAGCGGGGTTACCAGGAATACGGCCATCAGAAACTTTTCAAGCCCCATCAGTGCAATACCCGTGAGCTCATCAGAAAGCGCGTGCGTATCCGGCAATGCTGTGCGCGGCTAGGGCGCGGGACCAAAAGATTAGAGCGACTGTCGCGATGGTGAGCACGGGCGTTCCGCGTCGAACGCAGACGCTAATCCTGATAGTATTGTGACTGTCAGGCATGCGGCTCGCCGACTTTGGCGCTATTGCGGGCGGAAAGGAAAGCACATTACAACCTACTCGCCTTGAGTTGCCTGTCGATGCGTTGTGGGTCGAGCGCCAAATGCGGCGTTATTAAGCTGTCTGCAGTACCGACTGAGGCTTCGCACCAGCTCGGCAAGACGAAGATCAGATATTGCCGGGTCACCCATACCTCGCCAGTAGTCTTGGACGAGTATAAGCCGGGTTGGGAGATATCGGGTACAAGCCTGCTATCGCCGAAACACGGCAACCATCTCCAGATGCGGCGTCCAGACGAACTGGTCTAGCGGCGTCAAACGCTCGAGACGAAACCCGCCGGCGACGAGGGTCGCAGCATCGCGCGCGAAGGTGCCCGGGTTGCAGGAGACCGCGACAACCGTGTCGAGCGCCGAAGCGGCGAGCGCCTCGGCCTGAGAGGCAGCGCCGGCGCGCGGCGGGTCGAAGACCGCTGCGGCATAGCGGGAGAGGTATGCCGGTGCGACCGGGTCGCGCGCGAGGTCACGACGTTCCACGCTGATCTTACGCCGGCCTGCGGCGGCCTCGGCAAGGGCAGCCGCCGCGCGCGGCTCGCCCTCGACGGCGCGAACGATCCCGCATCGAGCCAAGGCGAAGGCGAAGGTGCCGAGGCCGGCAAACAGATCGAGCACCGGACGGCGTGCGCCGACCCCGGCCAGCACCTCTTCGACGAGGATCGCTTCGGCTGCCCGGCTCGCCTGCAGAAAAGCGCCGGGCGGGAACGGGACCGCCGCCCCGGACAGCACCACGCGAACCGGGCGGCGCTCCACCACCAAGGTTTCATTCTGCTGCGCACGCCATACCACCCGGGCAAGATCGGATTGCGCGGCAAGCTCGGCGCAAGCTTCCAGTGCCCGCATGCTTGGCGCCTCAGCGGCCTCGATCAGCAAGTCTACGCCGCTGTCCGTCGCGGTTAGCGTAGCCTCGGCCATTCCGCCCGGTGGCATCAACCTGGGAAGACATCGCCGCAAAGAGCCGACAGCGGCTAACAGCGGCGGCTCCATCACCAGACATTCCGCGAGGTCGACCAAGTCGTGGCGGAACCGCTGACGAAACCCGATGCGGGGAGCGCACTGCGGGTCGCGCGGCCGCATGAACCCTAGCCGCGCCCGGCGCCGAGCCGGCGGGACAAGCCGCAGCGGCTCGACTGCTCCGGGCTCGATCCCCACCCGCTCCAGTGCAGTCCGTAATGTCGCGAGTTTGAGGTGCCGGTAGAAAGCGGGCTCGAAGTGCTGCAAGCTGCAGCCGCCGCAGCTCCCGAAGTGGCGGCAGGGCGGATCGGCACGACCCGGCCCCGAAAGCAGCCGATCGATCGCTTGTCCCTCGCGCCCGCCGCCGCGCCTCGGGCCGAGCCGAGCCCGGACCCGGTCGCCCGGAACGGTGAACGGCAGGAACACCGGCTCGCCCTCGAAATGCGCGATGCCGTCGCCCTGCGCTCCGACCCGCTCGACCGTGAGGTCGGCGGTCTGGTCGGTTCGCGCATCTTTTCGCCGTCGTGCCATGCCGCTGGGTTGCCGGGGCCGATATCGACGATTATAGGGGCCCGCCCGGGGCGGAGAGGAGTCGTGGAATGCTGCCTTGGACGGCAAGCGCATCGAGAAGGGCGGCGAGACGCGCCAAGGCGGCAGGCGATTGGCAACGCGCCGCCCGGCATTACCGGCAGGCGGTCGAGCGCGACCCGCGCAGCGGGGCGACCTGGGTGCAATACGGCAATGCATTGAGAGAGTGCGGCAAGTCTCCCGAGGCCGAAGCCGCCTACCGTCGATCATTCGAATTGGGCGACGCCGATCCCGACGCCCATGTCCAGTTCGGGCATCTACTGAAGCAGCAGCGCCGCGGCGACGAGGCGATCTCCCAATACATGCGCGCGCTCGAACTCGATCCGTGGCTGCTCCATGCCTCGAGGGAGCTGATCGAGCTGGGCTGGACCGACCACGTCAAGCCTCCGGCGTCACTCAGCTCGCGCAGCTCCGTCGGGGATCATGGGGCGCACGCACGGCTCCGATCGCCCAGCCACCCCCGCACTGGTGGTCGACGCCGCCGATCTGCTGCTGCACTTTTTGCACGCGCGATTGCCGACGGGGATCCAGCGGGTTCAGCTCCAGATCATTGCCGCCATCCTGAACGGCCCGGCCAGGAATTACGAGCTGGTGCTGGCCTGCTTCGCGCCGGGCCGCGACCTATGGGTCAAGATCCCGGAGGCGCTTTTCTAGACTCTGGCCGGCCTCGCGGCAAGCGGCGGGGCGACCGACGAACGGCCATGGCAGGAGGCCGTATTGGAGCTTACCGGCGTCCTCGTTCACGGCGAGGCCGTCGAATTTCCGCCGGGCGCCATCCTCGTCAACCTCGGCGCTTCCTGGATCCATCCGAATTACTTTCTGAGGCTGCGCAACGCCAAGGCCCGCGCCCGGATCAGGTATATTCCGTTCGTCCATGACTGCGTCCCGGCATTGATGCCAGAGCTTTGCGTCGAGGCGACGGTCCGTGACTATAGCGACTGGCTGGCCGGTATATTTTTTCACGCCGACGGATATTTGGTAAATTCGAATTCGACGGCCGCCGATCTGTCGCGCATCGCCAGTCTTCTCGGTCATCGGATACCAGCGCCGCAGGTGGTTCGATTGGACGGAGGGTTTTCACCGGAGGTTCCCGCACCGAGGGCGCAAGCTCGGCGGCGCCGCTCGGTTGAACCTTTTGTATTGTTCGTCTCCACCTTCGAACCGCGCAAGAACCACCTGCTCGCCTTCAAGGCGTGGCTCGAATTGATCGAAAGGCGTGGCCTGCGGCAGACGCCGCAGCTCGTCTGCGTCGGCCAACGGGGTTGGAAGGGCGAAGCGGCGATGTCATTGCTTCGCTCCAACAAAGCTCTGCAGCGAAGGGTACGGATTCTGACCGGGATCAACGATCCCGAGCTGGCGGAACTCTACCGGCAATGCCGTTTCACGTTCTACCCGAGCATCTACGAAGGCTGGGGTCTGCCGGTCACCGAGTCGCTCTGCCACGGCAAGGTGCCGCTGCTGTCGGCGGTCGCCGCGCTACCCGAAGCAGGAGGCGATTTCGCCGAGTATTTCGACTTGAATGATTTCGACGACCTGGTCCGCAAGCTGGAGCGCCTGATTGACGACGACGATTATCGGGTCAGCCGTGAAGCTCGGATCCGCGCGGAGTTCAGGCCGCGAAGCTGGAGCGCCATTGCCGGGCAGGTCGTCGGTTATGCGGCGACCGGACAAACCTGCTGCTGCGGCCGCGGCGACAGCTGGGCGCCCCGCGTTGAAATTGGCCGATGCTATACGATTGCGCGCGGCCGAGAGAACAGCATTCGCGAGGGCATGGCAGCAGGTGAAATGTTCCGTATCGGCGAGGGATGGTGGGCTCCGGAAGAATGGGGCTGCTGGCTCAGTGCTGCCAGCGCCGATGTCGCTTTCTCCTTGCCGGATTCCCAGCACCGATGGCGGCTCCACCTCGGGCTGCGGGGGTTGCCGGGCTGCCCCGCCACTTTTCAGCTGACCGTGCTGGGGAACGGTGCAATGCGCCGCGGAATACTGGAGCCGGACCAGCAACTATCGGCTATGCTCCCGATCGAGGGCATGCCCAGTGGCGCTGTCCATCTGCGCATTGCCTCCAATGAAAGCTGCAGTCTCGCCGAATTTAGCGGGGGTTTGGATCGGCGGTTGGTGACTCTGGGGGTGACCGGCTTCTACCTCAGCACCGACGAGCCCTGAACCGCAATGCCCGGTGCGCGGGCCGTCAAAAATCGGGCTTGGGCAGCGGCCGGGCGGGTGAACGGATTGGCAGGGCGGGCGGGCGATCTTCATCGATTGCCGCCCAGCCCCACTCCAGCAGTGGCAGAATCGCGCGGGTGAAGTCGAGAATACGGTCGACCAAGATCGGCGACTGCATCTCGGCGTCGCTCACCGATGCATGCGTGGTGAACGACTTCCAGGCCACATGCTCGGCCACCTTCGAGCCCTTTGCCGCCTCGAACCCGCGCGGCAGGGCGGGTCAGCCGTTCGTCGCTGCCGATCGGATAGCCTGCGGCGGCCAAGCGACCGGCCATCGCCAGAAAATCCTCGGGATCGTCGAGGATCGCCCGTCGCAGCCGGGTCAGCAAGGCGGGCTCCGGATGCCAAAAGCCGGCTGCGATCATCGATTCTCCTGGCGCCAGATGGATATAGAGCAGCCCGGGGTCGCCTTTGCCGCCCGAACGGGTCAACACCGCACCCGCATGTGTCTTGTAGAGCCGCTTGTCGGGCGAGAAGCGGACATCGCGATAGATCCGGAAGATGGCGCGTCGCGGGTCACCGACCAGCGGCACTCCGGCGTCCTGCAGCGCCGCCGCGACGGCGACGATCAGCTGGCGGAACGGCGCCAGTACCTCGGTCTCGTAGACCGCCTTGCGCGGCTTGAACCATACCGGGTCGTTATTGTCCCGCAATTCGTTGAAGAACCCGAAGGCCGCCGGCCTGAACCCGGGAAACAGGGTCGCCTGTTCGCTCATCGGCCCACACTCCCTGACCCGCCGCGTCGAGCGTAAAGCAGGAATTCGCGATTGCCGCCCGGGCCGAGGATCGGGCTTTCTGTGACGCCGATATCACGCCAGCGGGGCTGTGCCGCGATCCACGCCGCAACACGCGCGCAGACTTCGTGCTGCACCGCGGCATCGCGCACGACCCCGCCCTTCCCGACGTGCTCGCGACCCGCCTCGAATTGCGGCTTGATGAGGGCGACGCAGCTCGGCCTCGTCTGCGGTCAACGCGAGCCGGAGCGGAGCACTGTCGCCAGGCCGATAAAGCTCGCATCGCAGGTAACGATATCAACCGGCTCGGGGATCTCCGCGCGGGTAAGGTGCCGGGCATTCAGCCTTTCATGGACTATGACGCGCGGGTCTTGACGCAGCTTCCAGGCGAGCTGCCCGTGACCGACATCGACCGCGTAGACGCGCACGGCGCCGCGCGCCAGCAGCACATCGGTAAAGCCGCCGGTCGAGGCGCCGATATCGAGCGCGATCTTTCCCTCGGCGGTTATCGCGAAATGGTCGAAGCGCATGCGCGAGCTTGACCCCGCCGCGGGAGACCCAGGGGTGATCGCGCCCCTTGAGCGCGAGCGGGGCGTCTGCGAGCGAGTTGTTCGCCGGGTTTTTCCACCCGCCTCCCGGCGCAGCTGACAAGCCCGGCAAGGATCAGAGCCTGCGCCTTGGCGCGGCTCTCGACGAGGCCTTGTTGCACGAGCAAAGATCGGCCCTCAGCTTTTTGGCCCGCTTCGGGATTTCGCGCATGCAGCCCTGCGAGTGCCGTCCTCCCGCTGCAGTATGGGAGAACGAGCCGAGCCGAGCAGCCCGGTAACGGGTGCAGCTCGCTAGCGCGCGCCGGCTGCTCGGCGATCTCGCGGCCGAGGGCCGACAAGGCCATGGCCACGATATGGCGCGCGTTGAGCCCGGCCTGTCGTATTGCGCCTGCGGCGCGTCATGGTCGAGGAAGACGTCGGGCAAGCACCATGGTGCGGATCTTGAGTCCGTGATCGAGCATTCCGCTCATCGCGAGATGATGCAGCACATGGCTGCCGAATCCGCCGATCGCCCCCTCTTCGATCGTAATGACGACCTCATGCTCGCGCGCCAGCCGATTGATCAGATCGGTGTCGAGCGGCTTGGCGAACCGCGCATCGGCGACCGTTGTCGAGAGGCCATAGGCGCCGAGCTCCTGCGCCGCCTTCATGCACTCGCTCAAGGCGGCCGCCGAGGCTCAATAGCGCGATCTTGGTGCCCTCGCGCATGATGCGGCCGCGGCCGATCTCCAGCGGCACGCCCCGCTCGGGCAGCGGCACGCCGACCCCGTCGCCGCGCGGATAGCGCACCGCCGACGGCGCATCGTCGATCGCCGCGCAGGTCGCGACCATATGGAAGAGGTCGGCCTCGTCCGCCGCCGCCATGATGATGAACCCGGGCAGGCAGCCGAGATAGGTCACATCGAAGGAGCCGGCATGGGTCTGGCCGTCGTTGCCGACGAGACCGGCGCGGTCGATCGCAAAGCGCACCGGCAGGCTCTGGATCGCGACATCGTGCACGACCTGGTCAAAGGCACGCTGCAGGAAAGTCGAATAAATCGCCGCAAAAGGCTTCATCCCTTCGGCGGCGAGCCCGGCGGCAAATGTCACGGCGTGCTGCTCGGCGATGCCGACATCAAAGCACCGCTTCGGGAAACTTCTCGCTGAACAGGTTGAGCCCGGTGCCCGACGGCATCGCCGCGGTGATCGCGACGATGCGATCGTCGGCCTCGGCCTCCTTGATCAAGGATTTGGCGAAGACGACTGGTGTAGGAAGGCGCCGTCGATTTCGATTTTACTTGCGCGCCGGTGACGACGTCGAATTTGGCGACGCTGTGCCATTTGTCCTCGGCCTGCTCGGCCGACAGGTATCCGTGGCCCTTCTCGGTCACGGCGTGGATCAGCACCGGGCCGCTCTCATCGCTGTCGCGGACATTTTTCAGCACCGGCAGCAGGTGATCGATGTTGTGGCCGTCGATCGGGCCGACATAGTAAAAGCCGAGCTCCTCGAACAAGCGTTCCGCCGGTCACGAAGCCGCGGGCATACTCCTCAGCGCGCCGCGCCGCATCCTCGAGCGGCTTCGGGAAATGGCGCGCCACTTCCTTCGCGATATGGCGCAGCGACATAAAAGACTTTGATGATAAGCAGGCGCGACAGGTAGGCGCTCATCGCGCCGACCGCCGGCGCGATCGACATGTCGTTGTCGTTGAGGATGACGATCAGCCGCGAATCCATCGCGCCGGCATTGTTCATCGCCTCATAGGCCATCCCTCCGCTCATCGCGCTGTCGCCGATCACAGCGATGACGTTGCGATGCTCGCCGCGGAAATCGCGGGCCACCGCCATGCCAAGGGCGGAGGAGATCGAGGTCGATGCGTGCGCCGCGCCAAACGGATCGTATTCGCTTTCCGAACGCTTGGTGAATCCGGATAGGCCGCCGCCCTGGCGGATGGTGCGGATGCGGTCGCGGCGCCGGTCAGGATCTTGTGCGGATACGCTTGGTGGCCGACATCCCAGATCAGCCGTGTCGTGCGGGGTGTCGAAGACATAATGGAGCGCCACGGTCAATTCGACGACGCCAAGGCTGGCGCCGAAATGTCCGCCGGTGATCGAGACGGCGTCGATCAGCTCCGCGCGCAGCTCGTCGGCGAGCTGCCGCAGATCTTCCTCGCGCAGCTTTCGCAAATCGGCGGGAATATCGACGCGGTCGAGCAACGGCGTCCGATTGGAAATCGGACGTGTTGGGTTTGCGAATCCAATTCTGCGCTCCTCACGTACGGCGGGTGATCACGAATCGCGCCGCCTCTCGTAAAAGTTCCGCTCTTTGTTCGAACAATTCAAGGTGCGCGACCGCCTGGCGAACGAGCAGCTCGGCTTGCGCCCGCGCACGCTCGACGCCGAGAATCGACACGAAAGTCGCCTTGCCGGCCGCGGCATCGGCCCCGACCGGCTTTCCGGTCTCCGCCGCCGAGCCTTCGACATCGAGAAGATCGTCGGCAATCTGGAACGCAAGGCCCAGATCATGCGCGTAGCCGCGCAGCGCCATTCGTCGGCTCGCCGGGCGACCTTGGCGAGAATCGCTCCAGCCTCGCACGCAAAGGCGATCAGCGCCCCGGTCTTCATCCGCTGCAGGCGGGTGATCGCGCCGATGTCCAAAGGCCGACGTTCGGCGATCAGGTCGATCATCTGGCCGCCGACCATCCCGGCGGCCCCGCCGCGATGGCGAGCGCTGCCCACGAGCTCGCAGCGCACGGCCGGATCGCCGTGGGTATCGGGATGCGCTAGCACCTCGAAGGCCGAGGTCAAGCAGCCCATCCCCGGCGAGCACCGCCGTCGCTTCGTCGAATTGCTTGTGGCAGGTCGGGCGGCCGCGCCGCAGATCGCTGTCGTCCATCGCCGGCAGATCGTCATGCACGAGCGAATAGGCATGCACCATCTCGATCGCTGCCGCGACCTGGAAGGCGCAACGACGCGCCACTCCGAAAAGGCCGCTGCTCGCCAGACACCAGGAACGGGCGCAGGCGCTTGCCCGGCGCGAGAGCCGAGTAGCGCATCGCGTCATAGACCCGCGCCTCCAGTCCTGGCGGCACCGTCAACAGCCGCTCCATCGCGGCGTCGGTCAGCTTGCCGCCTCCTCCAGCGCCTTTGGAAGGAATGGGGTGCGCCACAGCGTCTCAGTCAAGTTTCGCCGGCTCCGCGGTGACGGCGCCGTCAGGGCCAATGACGATTCGTTCGACCCTTTGCTGCGCCTCGTTGAGCTTGCTTTCGCAATGCCGCTTGAGTTGCGCCCCGCGCTCGTAGGAGAGGATCGCCTCATCGAGCTTGACTTGACCGCCCTCCAGCCGCCGCACGATCTGTTCGAGCTCGGCAAGCGCATCCTCGAAGCTCATCGCGGCGATGTCCGAAGGAACTGCTGAGATCGACCATCTGCCTTCTTCTTAACAAAATACGCGAGGAATTTACCGCATCTTAGCCCGTAGCGAGAGCGCAAACCATGCGTTGTTGCGGATCTACAACAGTCGGGCCGGGTGGACCTCTCGTTCACGCCGACATCAGCACGCGGACATGCGCCGCGACGCTGGCGCCCAGCGCCGTCAAGATCATAGCCGCCCTCCAGCGTCGCGACGAGCCGCCCGCCGGCATGGCGATATGCGATCTCGAACAGCTTCTCGGTAACCCAGGTATAGTCGACCTCGTCCAGCAGCAACTGCGCCAGAGGGTCGTTCTTGTGCGCGTCGAAGCCCGCCGAAATCAGCAGCAGCTCGGGTCGGAAGGCATCGAGCGCCGGGAGCATCCGCTGGCTGATCCGAAGCGAAAATGGTCCGAGCCCGACATCGGGCGAAGCGGCACATTGACGATATTGCCGACCCCGGTCTCGCTCGCCGCGCCGGTGCCCGGGTAAAGCGGGTATTGGTGAGTGGATGCATAGAACAGGGTGCCGTCGTTCTCGAAGGCGGCCTGCGTGCCGTTGCCGTGATGGACGTCGAAATCGACGACCGCCACACGCGCGAGCCCATGCACCTCGCGTGCGCGCATCGCCCCGATCGCCGCGTTGTTGAACAGGCAAAACCCCATAGCCCGTTCGGGCTCGGCATGATGCCCGGCGGGCGCACGGCGCAGAACGCATTGTCCGCCTCCTTTTCTACAACCGCATCGACCGCGGCGCACGACCGCGCCGGCGGCGCGCAACGCCGCTTCTCCCGAAGCCGGGGAAAGGACGGTATCGGCATCGATCCCGACATGACCGGATTTGGGCACGGCGCCCGAGAATGCGCCGAACATGACGCCGAGGATGAACCCGCAGCGAGATCGTCGAAGGTCGCTTCCGGCGCCTCGCGACGCTCTAGAGCGCGAGAATTCAGGCTGGTCCAGCGCCGTGAGCACAGCCCGTAACCGCGCCGGTGATTCCGGGTGGTGCGGCCGGGATCGTGTCGGAGACAGTCGGGATGGGTGTAAAGATAATGTCGTCATCGAGCAAAAACGGCTCGACCCGATCGAGTGTCGCATTCGCTTTGGGTGATAACCAAGAGTCTCCGCCACAACGACAGAACCCCAAATCATCGCGACACATGGCTTTGGTGAGCTCGAACGGCAGCGCATCGCCCAAGCGCCGCCCAGCCGATCAGCAGCCCCACTCCGCCGAACGGGGCAGCCAAGCCGAAAGCTCGCGATCCCGGTCAGCCCCAACGCGAACAGGCTGAGGCAGAAGAAAAGACCGCCCAGCGCGAAAGTCGATCCCGCGACGATCAAAGCGAGGCCGGGCGCGGCGCGGCATCGGCCAGCGCGGCTATACGGCGACCAACGCCGCGGCGTGAGGCAGGCCGAAAAGCGCGCCGTGCGGAGCAATTCGGCTGCCCCTCGCCGGCGGCAAGATGGGCGCCGACCGCGCCCGCCAATACCGACAAGAATCCGAGCATGGCAGCGGCCGCCGAGCCATGCCCGGATCATCGCCGACGCCGATCTTTCTGCAATGCCGAGCGATAGAGCGCGAGCATTCTCCCGGGCCACGATCTGCTCTGCGAATTCGCGCTCGACCAAGGCCCGCCCGGCTCACCCCATGCGCGGTCCGCCGGGCCGGGTCGCCGGCGAGCGCTGCTATGGCCTCGGCGAGCCGGCCCAAGTCGCGTGGCGGCACAAGGAAACCGGTTTCTCCGTGCCGGACCACCTCGCGGCAGCCGGGCGATGTCCGTCGCGACAAGCGGCCGGGCTGCAGGCGGCAGCCTCGAGCAGTGCCTTCGGCAGCCCCTCGCCATAGGTGGACGGAAGCACTGCTATCGCTGCGCGGCGCCATACGGTCGCGCACATCCGCTACCGGGCCTAGCCATTCGATCCCCGGCTCGGCGGTCGACGGACGCCAATTCCTGCGACGGTCAGCGAGCCGGCGATTATCGGGATCGACGGGCCCGGCAAGCAGCAGCTGGATCTGCATGCCGCGCGCTGCGAAGCGGCGGACCGCGGCGACCGCATCGAGCACGCCCTTCTTGCGCAGCATGCGCGAGACCAGCGCGACGGTGATGATCGGGCCCTCGGGCTCGGCGAGCGCGGCAAAATGGCGCGGATCGACGCCCGACCCGCGAATCAGCGCGATCCGCTTCGCATCGATCCCAGATCGGCGAGCGCGGTGCGGTCTTCCGGGTTCTGCGCGACGACCCAGGGCCGTCCCCTCGGCGCCGTCGCAAGGCGAAGCCCCGACGCCGAGCGGTAGCCGGCGGAAAGCGGCTGCCAAAACCGTCATCGGAGAATCCCGAGCCCAGTCCCATTACCGAATCGATCGACGACTGGGGCATTCGGCGAACCCGCAAACGATATTCGCCGGGCAATGCCGCCGAACAAGACCGGCTTCAACGCGACATGGTGAACAAGATCCGGCGCTCGGTCCGGTAGAGCCTGTGCGATTTCATAAATCGCGCGTCCGGCGCCGATCGAGCCCGTCGCCTCGCCGGCGCCAAGCGAGCGGGCGCAGAGCCAAGCCTTCGTCGCGTATCGGCTGCTGCCGTGCGCCCGAACCCGGGTCGCCACGACTACCGCAAAGCCGGACTCGCGCGCGGCCCGGGCGACGGGCAAGCGGTGCGAGCAGAAGTACCAATCCTCGGTGACCAGGAAGAGAAGCTTCGGCGCGACGCGCCATGTCCATGCGGGTCAGCGGCAATGGCGGGGTCGACCGGTCTTATGGTATCGGAGAGCACCACTTCGGAAGGAGTAAGGGGCTGGATCGTCCCCACCTCATTAATGCATTTTCGCCCGTCGAGGGCTTGCGCAATTGAGGCACGCGAGTTCAGCCGGGCACGCGGCATGGCACGCATCCTGGTAACCGGGGCGGCGGGATTTATCGGCCGGGCGCTGTGCCGCGGTCTGGTCGATCGTGGCCATACCGTCCTCGCAGGAACCCGGCGACCGGTTGATCCCCTTCCGGGGATCCAGCTTGTCTCGATCGGGTCGATATCGGCCCGCAAACGGACTGGTCCGGGCATCTCGACGGCGTCGAGATAGTCGTCCATCTCGCCAATCGCGCCCACCGGACCACCCGGGGGCGCACCCCCGCAGACGAATGAGGCAGAGGCTGCTGCGATGCTGATGCGTGCCGCCGGTGTGGCCGGGAGTACGGCGGCTTCGTTTACGTCAGCTCCATCAGGGCCATGGGCGAAATGGACGGCGCCGGGGGCGGCATTTCTCGCTGCGACTGATCGACCGCTCCCCCAGGATCCCTACGGCAAGAACAAGCTCGAGACCGAACTCAGGCTGCGAGACGCGGCCGCGGCAAACCGGAGTAGAGCTCGTCATTCTGCGGCCTCCGCTTGTCTATGGACCCGGCGTCAAGGGCAATTTTCGGGCGCTGCTCCGCCTCGCCGGGAGCGGGCTGCCGCTACCCTTCGCCGGGATCGACAACCGGCGCAGCCTGATCTTTTTGGATAACCTGGTGGATCTCGCGGCGCTCGCCTGTATTGACCCCGGCGCCGCCGGCCGCGTGCTGCTCGCCCGAGACGCGACCGATTGGTCCACTCCGGAGTTGATCCGGGTCCTCGCCGCCGCACTCGACCGGCCGGCCCGGCTCTTTCGGGTACCGCCATCCGCCTTCGCTGCGCTCCGACGATTTCCGGTGCTGGGACCGCTGACCGAGCGCCTGACGGCTTCGCTACAAGTCGATGACCGCGAGACGCGCGCCGCGCTCGGCTGGCTGCCGCCGGTTGGGCCCGAAATCGGCCTGGCAGAGACCGCGCGGTCCTTTCGCGAGAAAACCAGAGAGAACCCTGCCATGTGAAGCGGCGTTCTCAGTTCGAGACACACAGACGGAAATCGTCATGCCCGCCGCCACCGAAGGCACCACTGCGATCCAAGCCGCGATGGCCTATGTGATCGAGCTTTATCGGGAGTTGACCAACGAGAACGGCGCTCCCAGCCTCGGCACGCAGAACCAAGCCGTTGATTTCATCCTTGCCAATCCGGAACTGCGCGAGGCGGTGGCCCGCTGGGCGCGGATTGCCGAGACCCA
Organism: uncultured Alphaproteobacteria bacterium; assembly: GCA_963836845.1. Lineage (GTDB taxonomy): Bacteria > Pseudomonadota > Alphaproteobacteria > ATCC43930 > CGMCC-115725 > AP-15. The sequence continues at coordinate 55,430 of CAWILK010000011.1, forward strand.
GGAGGCGACGACCGAACCGCTCCGGCGGTTGCCTTGCGACGACGCCTACCGGCGTATCCGAGCCTATCTCGAATCCGTGATGGAGCCGCCGGTTTTCACTCGGCCCGGCCAGGAGCCAGGTGATCGGCGCTGATTTTCTGCCGCTGCCGCGCTATATCAGAGCACAGCGATCCCCGAGGAGGCGCCCGTGCCAAGCTTTGACATCGTTTCGCGGATCGACCTTCCCGAGGTCGATAACGCTGTTGCCGGAATGACGCGCGAGATCGCAACACGCTTCGATTTCAAGGGCAGCAAATGCACCATCGAGCGCCAGGAGGGCATTTTGGCGTTGCTCGCCGATGACGAGTTGAAGCTGAAGCAGATGCACGAACTCCTGCGAGTACATTTAACCCGCCGCAAGGTCGACGCCGCCGCGCTTGAATTCAAGACGCCCGAGAAGGCTTCGGGGAATACGCTGAAGCAGGCGATTGTGCTGCGTCAGGGCGTGGACGCGAACCTAGCCAGGCAGCTGATCCGCGAACTCAAGGACAGCAAACTCAAGGTTCAGGTGTCGAACCAAGGCGAGGAGTTGCGGATCAGCGGCAAAAAGCGGGACGATTTGCAGGCAGCAATTGCCGTCGCCCGCAGCCTGAAGATCGAGCAGCCGCTCCAATATATCAATTTTCGCGATTAACCGATCCTCTCGATCAGCCTTGATCGCCGAACCACCCCCCGCTATTACCTTGCGCGGCTTAGTCCCCTTCGTCTAGAGGCCCAGGACACCGCCCTCTCACGGCGGCAACACCGGTTCGAATCCGGTAGGGGACGCCAATGAAATCAATCGTCAGACCACCTCCGCAACCCTTCCGCTTCCAAATACGGAAAATATACGGAACGGCCGTGCTCGGACGGGGTTGGATATCGGGCAGCCGAGGGCGGAAAATTTCCGGGCTCCGCCCAGCGCGGTGTCCCCAGTTCTAGAAATGCAGGAGTGAGGCGGCGTCGCGGATCATAGGATCCAAGGTGCTTGCTTATTGGTCAGCGCAGCTTCGGCTTGGTGACACCAGCCTCGACGAGACGCGGATCTGTACCCGCCTTGATTGCGCCGCTACTATCGGCATCGTTCACAAGAGTTTGCTTGCTACGGATCTGGGGGTTAGGGGTTCGACTCCTCTCGGGCGCGCCAATTTTTTCAACGCATTGCTGTAAGATCACTCGCATCCTCGCTGGCCCAGTATTTTTTTGCGGACCCTGTGCGGACCTCGTGGACGCCGGGTCGCCCTTGCCCAAGCGCAAAGTTTCAGCTTCCGTAATATGGAGGCTGCAGCGCATCGCTATATCATCTCCCCAAAGATAGACGCTCATTGAAGTCAGCAGTGCTCCCCGCCCGCACGGGCGGGCGGGCGGGCGAAAAGCTGATGGGCCGGCAAGCTGGGCAGTCGTACCCTCGATCGGCGCACCCGCGACAGTCGGGACCCGAGCGCAACGAAATTAGATGTCACTCCCCTGCCCCGGAAAAGTTCGGCCACACCTGAGTGATTCCTGTCGACGCGGTACCGTTGGAATGCCTCTTCGCTTAACGGCGCTTCCAACAATGACCGCCGGCTCCCCCGGCCTCGAATGTCACGGCGAACCCGGTGACGAGAGGGCAGTGGCCAGCTCGGATAGCTCGATTTCAACGGAATAGTTATACCGGACGGGGACAAAATTACGTAGCTTTGACGTGGCCCTCCCTCCGCGCATCAGCTTCCGAAATTAACGACTTGAATGCCCTCCTCTCTCGTGATCCGACTCAACTCGCCGTTTTCCACGCCGAGCCGTCATTGGGCTTTGGACCACAGCGGCGCGTTCACCTCGATCATCGAGCCAGGGCGTCGCCGCAGCGAATACTGGTGCCTATCGCACAGCCGAGGAGAACACGGCAGGAAACCTTCATTTTGCAGAAGAGGCGACCGAGAACGCGCTGATCAACGAGATCCGCGGTCACCTCGAGCGCTGGCGGGAATTACCTGCTGATCAGGCGGGGGTGACCCACGAGACGGCGCCGCTGCTCGATCACTGGCGGTCGGGCGAAACCAAGCCGCCGCTGTTCTTCTGCCAGATCGAAGCCGTCGAGACGTCATATATGAGCGGCGCGGCAGCCGCAGCACCGCTCGATCCGCGAACAACTGAGGGCCGGGAACGAGGCCAAAAACCGGGCCTCTTTCGCATGGCCGCCAAAATGGCGACGGGCAGCGGCAAGACCACAGTTATGGCGATGCTGATCGCCTGGCAGACGGTCAATGCGGCCCGCGGCAGGCCGTAGCTCTTCGGATGCGCTTCCTCGTCGTTGCGCCCGGCATCACGATCCGCGACCGCTTGCGCGTTCTGCTGCCCGAAGATCCCGAGAATTACTATCGCGCGCGCGACCTGGTTCCGGCCGACATGGTCGGGCGAACCGAGCAAGGCCGAGATCGTCATCACGAACTACCACGCTTTCAAGCGACGCGAGACGCATAGCTCTCCAAAGTCGCCCGACGCCCTATTACAGGGCCGCGGGCGGAGCCGCCAGTCACGAAAGAGACCGAAGGGAAGATGCTGCGCGTGTCTGCGCGAGTTGCTCGGGCGCAAGAATGTCGTCGTCCTCAACGACGAGGCGCATCACTGCTACAGGCATAAGGACTTGCAAGGCGACGAGGAAACGCCGATGACGGCGGAGGAGCGCGCGGAAGCAGAGAAAAACGAAGAAGGCCGCCCGACTCTGGATCAACGGATCTGAGGCCTTCAGCGGAAGGTCAATCGTCCGAGGCGATCTACGACCTGTCGGCCACGCCCTTCTTTCTGCGCGGCTCGGGCTACGCCGAGGGCAACTCTTCCCCTGGGTCGTGTCGGATTTCTGCCTGATGGACGCGATCGAGAGCGGCATCGTAAGGTGCCGCGCGTGCCGGTTGCCGACAACGCGCTCGCAGGCGACCTGCCGAATCGTGAGTCTACAATGTCTGGCGAGCGAGATCCGCACGAAAATCCCAAGGAAGCGGGCGGGACGAACGGGCGGGCTAGATGCGATCCCAGACGTCTGCCGCACCAGCTGTCAGGCCGCGCTGATGCGCTCTACGAGCATTACGAGAAGACATTCGCGAGTGGGAGAGTCGAAAGCCGGAGCTTTCGAGTCCCGCCGGTCTTCATCGTCGTCTGCAACAACACGAGCCACGTCCAAGCTCATCTACGACTGGATTGCCGGTTACGACCCGAACCGAAGACGGCGAGGGCGAGAAACAGACGTCGTAGTCCCCGGTCAAGCTGAACTTATTCTCCAACTACGATGAACAGGCGTCGTCTGGCGCGCTTCCGGACGCTTCCTGATCGACATCGCCGCAGCTTGAGTCGGGCGAAGCGCTCTCCGCCGATTTCCGCAGCGATCGCGGCGCCTGAAATCGAGCAGTTCAAGACAGGAATACGCAGCGCTCGCGGCGAGACCGCCGAGAAGATCACGGACGAAGACCTGTTGCGCGAGGTGATGAATACGTCGGCAAGCCCGGGCCGGCTCGGCGAGACAGGTGCGCTGCGTGGTCTCGGTCTCGATGCTGACCGAGGGCTGGGACGCCAACACGGTCACCCACATCCTCGGCGTGCGCGCCTTCGGTACCCAGCTCCTCTGCGAGCAGGTCGTCGGCCGCGGGTTGCGCCGCCTATCCTACGATCCCGATCCGAGAGGGATGTTCCGGCCGTCAGAATATGCCAATATCTTCGGCGTCCCGTTCTCGTTCGCGCAGGGCGGCCAAGGGGAGACCGCCTCCGCCGCCCAAGCCGACGCGCCCGCTATGCGGTGCCCGAGCGCGCCGAGCTCTCGAGATCCGGTTCCCGAATGTCGCTGGTTACCGGGTAGGTTTCCCCGGCGAGCCGCCTGCGCTGGGATGGGACCAGATTGTCGGTTGACCTTGACGCCCGACCGACGCCTAACGCGCCGAAGTGCAGGACACTCTGCGCCGGCGAGAGGCATCACCCTCGACAATTACATGGACAGCAGCCGGCCGAAGGTGGCGTTTCATGTCGCCGGCCATGCGCTGCGCAGCAAGATTCCGTGACGAGGCCGGCAATCTCAAGCCGTTCCTGTTCCCGCAGCTGGTGAGGCGTTACCGAGCGAATGGCTGGATACGGAGCTGACCTGTACGAGGCGGCACCAAGCCGGGGCTATTATCTATGAAGGGCGTCCGCTGGCGAAGCGGGCTCGGATCTACAACGCATCGTCCGCGGCGGGCTCGCGCATTCGTCGACGATAGCCGGGCGGCGCGGTAGGCGGCGCGATCCTGCTGCCGATCGATCGACCCCTCAATCCGGCAGGATCGAGCCGCTTCGTCGATATCCACACCTCGAAGGAGCCTGCTGTCGGACGACCCGGGCCGATCGTTGCCACGTCAATCTACGTGGTCTGCGACAAGCGATTGGGAGGCGGGCTTCACGAGTGACGGGAAAACCCTCGGCGACATCGTGACCGCCTATGTCAAGAACCACAGCCTCTGCTTCGAGGTGCCCTATGAGGACGGCGGCGAGAGGCGCTACCGGCCGGATTTCATTATGCGGGTCGATGAGGTAATGGCCCGACGACTTGCTCTACCTGGTCGTCGAGATCAAGGGCTACCGACGGATGGACGCCGAAGACCGACACGATGAGAAACGACTGGGTGCCGGCGGTCAACAACACGGCGGCTTCGGCCGCTGGGCCTTCTCGAGAATTCCGCGACGTCCATGACAGAGGCGATGCTCCGCGCCTACCTGGCGCGGCAGGGCGCAAGGAAGCGGCAGATGGCAAAAAGGCGCGAAGCAAAAAGCCTGCCGAAAAGGACGTCGAGAGCTACTCAAGCACCGTGAGGCCAGCGGAAGAACATTCCGACCGCGGAACCAGAAACCTGGTGGCCGAGACGGAAAAGGCGCCAAGGAATTCCGCTACAAGCGCAACACCGATCTCGACCCACAACTCGTCTGGCGCGGCAAGGACTAACTGGATGCCGAACCCCTGATGGTCGATCCGCCGCCGATCTACATCCAGGAAAAGATCAAGCCGGAGGCGATCGTCAGGATCTCAAGCGTCGCTCAGGCAGACGTCTCGAGCGGTAGAAGAACGGAGCATCGCAGTTCGACATCTACCACGATTTCAATGGCCTCTCGGAGCCGGAAGCAGAATGCGACAGTTATTACCTTCACGAGAGGAACTGGTCGAACCGGATGATCCTCGGCGACTCGCTGCTGGTGATGGCTAGCTTAGCCGAAAAGGAAGGCCTGACGGAAAGGTGCAATGCATCTACATTTCGACCCGCCATATGGCATTCGATTTAACTCGAATTGGCAGCCGTCGACGAAGAGCCGCGACGTCGCGGACGGACAAAGCCGGGAGCCTGACCCGGGAGCCGAAGTAATTCGGGCCTTTCGGGACATGGAAGGACGGAATTCATTCTTATTTGACGTATTTACGCGATCGGCTGCACATGCTCATCGTCTTCTTGAGATAAGCGGAAGTAATGTTCGTGCAGATTGGGGATGAGAATTTACATCTGGTTCGCGCCTTGTTGGACGAAGTCTTCGGCTCTGGAAATTTCAACGGCTTCCGTAATTAGCTGTAAAGAGTCTTGGTCATGACTGGTTGGAGAAGAGCTTGGTTCAAACGCTACTGATTTTGTCATCTGGTTCGTCGAGAAGATTGAAGAAACAAAGCCTCGAAAATTGTACCTGGATCACAAATACGACAAGGCTAGCGGTCGCGGCACTGGAGACCATTACTAACCAGGTCGAATGTCGCGCCTCGCGAGAAGAATTCGGGCGCTAATCTGCGGAAGCGAAGGTCCAATGGGCGGCTGTACCCCTCGGGCAGCCAGGCCTTCCAGACGTAGATAAGGGTTTAGCCACCGCGAGTTGGTATCGCGTTGAAAACAACGATCGCGATTTTACGTTTCAGGGAACAACCTATGGCCCGGGAAGCAACAAATGTTGGCGTGCGACCCCTATGACTCAGATTCTTAGCCTGATAAACAGAATTTTGCCAATCAGGCAACACCATTGCGTTATAAGCAATATTTGAGATGATTTTCCGGTCTTACCGAAATAACGTCAAATTTGGACCGACACAGGCCGGTGCCGGAAAATCTTTATGTTGTTCAAACGACCCCGGGATATAGTCGGAACGCTGCCTCTTATGACGACTGATCCCGGCGATCTTGTGTTAATTAGACCCGACCTGCGGTTCCGGAACAACAGCCTACGTCGCAGAAGATTGGGGGACGCCGGTGGATCACGATCGACACTAGCCGCGTCGCGCTCGCGCTTGCCCGACGGCGCTTGATGGCTGCGAAATATCGACTACTATTTGCTCAAAGATAGCAGGAAGGCGCCGCAAAGGAGGGCGAACCGCGGTAAGCCGCCGATGGATGGGCCCTTCAGGCAACAACTGTCCGGCACGGATTTGTCTATGAACGCGTCCCCCATGTTACACTGAAGTCGATCGCCAACAACACCGAGATCGACGTGATTTGGGAGCGTGGCAGAACACACTCGGAACCGCTGCTGAGATAGCCTGAACAAGGCGCAGGACAGAGGCTGGGAAGAATGGCAGGTGCCGCGCGAGGCTGACGAGAAATGGCCCGACGCCGCAAGAACACTTCACAAGCAATGGTGGGAGGCGCGGCGCGCGCGGCAGAAGGAGATCGACGCCTCGATCGCGCGCAACGCTGGGGTCGAATATCTCTTACGACCGACCCTATAAGGATCCGAGGCGTGGTGCGCGTGGCCGGGCCGTTCACGGTCGAGAGCCTGTCGCCGCATCGCGTGCTGTCGGCCGATGAAGAGGATGCGCTATTGGCGGAGGAGGTCGCGGCCGAGGAGGGCCGTGCATTGCCGCCGCGCACGCGCTCCATCCGCCGCGAGGAGGCGCGCCGAGCCGAGGATGATTTTGTCCGCATCGTGCTCGACAATTTGCTGAAGGCCGGAGTGCAGAACACCAAGAAGGGCGAAAAGCTCGGGTTCACCGAACTCAGGCCTTGGCCCGGCGGCCGGCTAATCCATGCGGAAGGCCGCTACGAGAAAGGCGGCAGGGCCCGCCGGGTGGCGGTTATGATCGGTCCCGAATACGGCACCGTCTCATACGGGCTGGTTCGCGAAGCGGCCCGCGAGGCGCTGGAACTCGGTCTTCGACACGCTGATCATCTGCGGCTTTCGCCTTTGAGCCGAAGGTCAACGAAGAGGCGCTGACCCAATTCCCGCGGCTCACCGTGCTCAAGGCGCGGATGAACAATGATCTGCACCTCGCCGACAGCCTGCGGAGCCAGACCAACAACGCCAATCTAT
>CAWILK010000012.1:0-226708 GCA_963836845.1 uncultured Alphaproteobacteria bacterium
CCGCGAACCCCCGGGAATGCGAGGTATTAAGGCGACTATTTGAGCGCAACGTCTGTCCGTAGCTACGAAAATCTTGACAGCCGTTGTTGTCGTAGCTACGTAATTTGCGGCTCGCATGAAAATCACCTTCGATCCGGAGAAACGGGCCGATACGCTGCGGCAGCGCGGCCTCGATTTCCTCGATGCGCCGAAAGTGTTCGCGGGCGTGCGGTTGACCTTCGAAGACGAGCGCTTTGCGTATCCCGAGCTGCGCTACATCACGGTCGGTTTGCTCGACGGTCGAATGGTGATCGTGGTGTGGACCCCGGACGACGAGATCGGCGGCCAAGAATGCCGCCGGATCATTTCGATGAGGAAGGCCAATGGCAGAGAACAAGCCCGTTACCTACAGCGACTTGGCCAAGGTTGACGCCCACGAGATCCGCCCGAGGAGTACGAGGAGATCCCCGAACTGACCGACGAGTGGTTCGACAAAGCGGATCTCCATGCCGGCGATACGCTGATCCGGCGCGGACAGTGGCCGACCGCCGTCCGATGCCCCCAAGAAGCTCGTATCGCTGCGTCTCGACCGAGACGTGATCGATCGGTTTCGTGCGGGCGGACCGGGCTGGCAATCCCGAATTAATGCCGCGCTCCGCAAGCACATCTGGGGTGAATAACGAGCCAAATGCATATGGATTGCGGCGAGGCGATCGAAGTGCTCGAGCGGGCAAACGAGAAGTTCGAGTTCCCGGTCAAGTGGGGCGTCGACCTGCAGTCGGAGCACGAGCGCTATCTGACCGAGAAATACGCGAAGAAGCCGGTCATCGTGATGAACTACCCGAAGGACATCAAAGCCTTCTAGATGCGGGTCAACGACGACGGCCGCACCGTCGCGGCGATGGACGTATCGGCGCCGGGGATCGGCGAGATCACGCGGCCGCACCCAACGGCTTGGCGCGTTCGATCCGCTCGCGCTCGCGAGGACTGTTCATCGCCTCCCACAGATCGCTGCGCCGCTGCACGTTCAGCCAGAAATCGGGGCTGTTGCCGAATACGCGCGCGAGGATCAGCGCGGTCGCCGCCGTCACGTTCCGGCGGTCGTTGCACAACTCGTTGACGTGCTTGCGCTGAACGCCCATGGCCTCGGCAAGCGCGGCCTGGGTCAGCCCCATCGGCTGCATGAACTCCTCGACCAGAATCTCGCCGACCGTGGCCGGTTTGCGCTTTGTCGTCAGCATGGTTCGCCTCATCGGTAGCTGTGGTCGTCGAGATAGACGCGCTCTGCCTCACCACGGCTGCCATCCCACCGGAAGACCAGCCGCCACTGATTGTTGACGCGGATCGAATGGAAGCCCGCCAGGTTGCCGCGGAGCTTCTCGAAGTGATTGCTTGGCGGCACCCGCAAATCCTGATCGGAAGTCGCATCGTCGATCATCTGGAGCTTGCGAAAGAGCCGGCTTCCGCAGCGGGCGGGCTCAGTCAGGGGCGATCAACGACAGCCTGGGAAAGTAGCTGCGATAACGCGCCGCATCGCGGGTCAGCAGCCGATACCCGGCAACCGCCGCGTGGGCGCCGATAAAAAAATCCGGAAGCGGTGATTGCTTTGTTCCCCCTCGCTGCCGATAAGCAAGAAAGCACTTCCCCGCGAGAAATGCGGCCTCATAAGGGATCGCTTCGCGGTCCAACATTGCTTTCGGCAGCGCCGCCTCCAGATCCTCGATCCGCGAATAGCGAATAGAGACTTCGGCCTAAATTATCGGGTTGATAACGAGGCGAAACCGGTCGGCCGCTTTTTCGACAGCCTCGGCCGACCACGAAAGCCAGCGCGTGTCCTCCGTCATCAGGTCGAGCAGGACATTGCTGTCGACCAGTATGGCGCTCATCATTCATCGCGGGTCAGAGCCATGATGGCGTCGGTACTCATGGCGATATCGCCGCGTCCCCGCAGGTGAGCGACCAGGCGCGCGCCTCGACCGGGCTTGCCACGGGCATCGGTCCGGACAATTCGCACCACCTTGCCGTCGAATTCGAAATCCACCTCGGTGTGCGGCAGAAGACCGGCCCGCTCGCGGATGTCGGCCGGTATGGTTACCTGTCCCTTAGATGTGATTCGCATGTTAGTCCTTACTCTTACAGGTAAGAATAAAACAATGTGTTGCCTCGACGCAAGGCTGGCAAGGTCGATTTCGCGCAGGATTTCTTTGGCCGCGAGGCGTTCCTGACCGTCTCGGGCCAGCTCAACATCGAGGCATACTGTCTGGCCTTGACCAAGGTCTACACCTTCGGGCCGACCTTCCGCGCCGAGAATTCGAACACCAGCCGCCACCTCGCCGAGTTCTGGATGATCGAGCCGGAGATCGCCTTCGCCGACCTCTCGGACAATGCGGCATTGGCGGAAGCGCTGCTGAAATACACCTTCGCGGCGTTACTCAACGAAAGAGAAGAAGACCTCGCGTTTTTCGACCAGCGGGTCGAGAAGGGGCTGGTCGCGAAACTCCAGGGGATCGTCGGCTCGGAATTCGTGCATATGGATTACGGCGAGGCGATCCAAGTGCTCGAGCGGTCGAACGAAAAATTCGAATTCCCGGTCAAATGGGGCGTCGACCTGCAGTCGGAGCACGAGCGCTATCTGACCGAGAAACATGCGAAGAAGCCGGTCATCGTGATGAACTACCCGAAGGACATCAAGGCATTCTACATGCGGCTGAACGACGACAGCCGGACGGTCGCGGCAATGGACGTATTGGCCCCGGGGATCGGCGAGATCATCGGCGGCAGCCAGCGTGAGGAGCGGCTCGAGGTGTTGGATGAGTGGGCGAGCGGAACAGCGACCGCGGCAGTGCTCGGGAAAACTCCGAGCCGAGCGGCGCCCGTTCCGCCGTCTCCTACGGGTTCACGATCAGCAGCAGGTACGTGGCAAACAAGATTAGATGCACAGCACCTTGCATGACGTTGGTGTGCCCGCTCGCAAAGGTGATCACGCTGACAAGAAGCGTCAGCGACAGCATCACTATGTCCGTGTGTTCCAGTCCCAGAAGGAAGTCCTCCCCTACCAGGTAACTGATCAGGACCATCGCAGGAATTGTCAGGCCGATAGTCGACAAAACCGATCCGAGGAAGATGTTGATGGAGCGCTGCAGTTGGTTGGCCATCGCCGCGCGCACCGCACCAATCGCCTCGGGGGTCGCCACCAGCACCGCCATGATCACGCCGCCGAGGGGAGCAGGGGCGTGAAGCGTCTCGATGAGGTAATCGACTGGATGAGCCAATTGCTTGGCGAGGAATACGACCGGCACTAAATACGCAATCAACAGCGCAGCGCGCGCGAAGAGAGCGGGCGTCGACGCAATTTCGCGGCGTGGCTGGTCGACTATCCTGTCGCCTAATGTGAAATAGCCCCGGTGGCGGCTAATCTGCATTGCAAGGAACGCGCAATAGAGGCCGACCGATACGATCACCAGAAACATCTCCTGCGGAAATGAAAGGAACGGTCCCGGCACCGTCTGCGTGAAAACGGGGAGGATCAGGCTCAGCACGACCAGGGGTACGATCACGCCGAGATAGGCGTTGGCACCCTGAAGGTTGTAATGCTGTTCGCGATGCAGCAAGCCCCCGAGCAGCAGCGACAGACCCACCATCCCGTTGAGGATGATCATCACGACGGCGAACAAGGTATCGCGTGTCAGCGTGGGGTTGCTCTCGCCGTGCATTATTACCGCCCTAATGCTCGTGACCTCGATGAACGTCACCGACAAGGTCAGGATGAGCGTCCCATACGGCTCGCCGAGCCGCAGCGCGAGATGATCGGCGTGGCGAACGACCGACAAGGCCGAGCCAAGCAGGACAGCAAACAGCCAGAGGAAAATGAAGGCAAGATACAGAGGGCTCGACAACTCCTCCAGAAGGACGCCACGCGAGAAGAAGAACACCAGGCAAGTCGCGGCGCTGAGGACGAGGACCCACTCATGTCGAACGAACGCCGAAATCGTTCGGACCGTCATTTCGCAAAACTCATCGGATCCGTGCCGCGGGCGCCATCACGTTGCTGCTATTCACTCGCGCCTCAAAAACGTGGGAAAAAGTAGGAATGTGGGATCTACCGTAGAGCGCCGGTGGAAAGGCTGTCGGTGAATACGGGCGGCAGACCGGCTACGGCAAGGGCGGCTCGATGCACATCGCCGATTTCGGATGCTAGAGCCGGAAACCACCTTTGCCGACCTCTCGAACAATGCGGGATTGGCAGAAGCATTGCTGAAATACACCTTCGCGGCATTACTGAACGAAAGAGAGGAGGACCTCGCCTTCTTCGACCAGCGCATCGAGAAGCGGCTGGTCGCGAAACTCCAGGGGATCGTCGGCTCGGAATTCGTGCATATGGATTGCGGCGAGGCGATCCAGGGTGCTCGAACGGTCGAACGAGAAATTCGAGTTCCCGGTCAAGTGGGGCGTCGACCTGCAGGTGGAGCATGAGCACTATCTGACCGAGAAATACGCGAAGACACCGGTCATCGTGATGAACTTCCCGAAGGCGATCAAAGCCCTCTACTCGCCTGCGCAACCGCCAACTTGTGGGTCGCCGCTGGCGGTCGCGCTGCGGTGCCGCCGGTCGGAAACCGATCATCTTGCCCTCCGGCCCGGATTGCGATTCTCGTTGCCGCGTCTTGCCGGCAAGACGCAAGATCACCCAACGTATCGAATGGGGGGTCACGTTAAGCTGCCTCTATCTCGCAATTCCGCTGACGAAATCGTCGCATCAACCAACGGGAGGAAGACCGATGTTCAGCCGGAGGACGTTCTTGTCGCTTGCCGCGGGCAGCATCGCTGGGCCGGGATTTGCGTGGGCTCAAGCGGCCTCCGGCAAGGTCGCGCTCTATGCAAATGTCGGGGCCGATCTCACGCATTACGACGTGGATGTCGCGGGCGCGGAGTTGACCAAGCGGGAGACCGTCACCTTGCCCGCAGCCGTGCAATATGCCTGGCCGCATGCATCGAGGCGCTATCTTTACGTCGCGACCAGCAGCAGCGCCCCAGGCTACGGCACGCAAGGGACCGAGCATCACGTCACCGCCTTCGCGATCGACCCGGAGACTGGTGCCCTGAAGCCGCACGGCGCACCGATAAAGCTGCCGACGCGCCCGATCCATATCAGCACGGACATTCCCTCGGAATATATTCTCGTCGCGTTCAACAATCCGAGCGCGGTGCGCGTCTACCGCATCAACAAAGACTTCACACCGGGCGAAGAAGTAAAGCAGCCAGGCCCGATCGACGCCGGCATCTTCGCCCATCAGGTCCGCGTGACACCCGACAATCGGCTGGCAATCCTGGTAACCCGCGGGAATGAAGTCACCCCCACCAAGCCGGAAGACCCGGGTGCGCTCAAAGTGTTCGACTACAAGGACGGCGTGCTGACCAACGAAGTCTCGATCGCGCCAAACGGAGGGAAAGAGTTCGGCCCGCGGCACCTCGACTTCCATCCGACCAAGCCGTGGATCTACGTGTCCATCGAAACACAGAACAAGATGTACATGTTCCGGATGGAGAACGGCAGGGTCAACCCCGAGATCGCCTACCGAGCGGAAACGTTAGCCGAGCCGAACAATATCAGAGCGCGCCAGGCGGCAGGCACGGTCCACGTGCATCCGAACGGCCGTTTCGTGTACGGGGCAAATCGCGCCGAGGCGACCACCGAGTTTCAGGGCAAGCAGGTCTTCAAAGGCGGAGAAAACAGCATCGTCGTCTTTGCGATCGATCAGTCGACCGGCCAGCCGACGCCGATCCAGCAGATCGAAACCCAGAAGATTCACCCGCGCACGTTTCACATCGACCCGAGCGGACGTTTGCTGGTCGCGGAACACAATCTTCCGGTGAATGTGCGGGACGGCGATGCGGTCAAGACAGTGCCTGCCGGCCTCTCGGTGTTCCGCATGGGGGATGACGGCAAGCTCACCTTTGCGCGCAAATACGACGTCGACGTCGGCGACAAGACGATGTTCTGGATGGGGATGGTGCCGCTGTAAGCGGCAGACGCGGGTACGAACTCGCCAACGAAATCGCCAGCCAAGTGCCGATCGGCCGCTACATTGCCGATTTTGTTTGCCGTGAGGCTCAGTTGATCGTGGAAATCGATGGTGGCCAACACGAGCTGGCCGCATCACCCCCACCCAACCCTCCCCAACCCTCTCCCATCGATGGGGGAGGGCTTTGTAGTCGTGCGGAGCGGGCTGCCGCTCTTGATGCGAACATATCATGAACCCATCTGTTGGCGTCCTTTGCCTGGGAGTCCCGCCGATACGGAAAGCCATGGCCGATCCGCCTTCACCATCCGCTGCTTCGCTGTTTTCCGGGGCCAGCATCGAGGAATCGCAACAACTTGGTCCTGATCCCTCTTCGTCTCGCGCGTGGGCGCCCGCGAGCCAACGCTTCGCACATGCGCGCGTTCGCGCTTTGCGGCAGGATATGACCTATGACGAGCACAAGCAGAAGTTTGGGCGCCCCTGACACCACCGTTCTCGAAACCCTGCTGCGGCGAGACCGCCTGATCCTTCTCGCCGCTCTCGCCGCCGTCGCTGCAATCGCCTGGATTTGGGTTGTGGTGGGCGCCGGGACGGGAATGAGCACGGTCGGAATGACCCGGCGGTCGGGAATGCCCGACATCACCGGCATGATCATGGAGCCGGCGACATGGACCGCCGGCTATGCCGGGCTGATGCTCGCGATGTGGTGGGTGATGATGATCGCCATGATGGTGCCGGGCGCCGCCCCGATGCTGCTGCTGTTCGCGCGCGTCAACCGCAAGGAAAGGATCGCCGCCCGGCCTTATGTTCCGACAGGGATTTTTGCGGCCGGCTACCTCGCGGCGTGGGGTGGCTTCAGCGCTGTCGCCACTGCTCTGCAATGGGCGCTGGAGCAGCTCGGCTTGTTGTCGCCGATGATGGTGGCGACGAGCTATTGGCTCGGCGGCGCGATCCTGGTTCTGGCCGGAGCGTGGCAACTGACCCCGATCAAAAGCGTTTGCCTGCGGCAGTGCCGGTCGCCGCTGGGCTTTCTTGTGCAGAGCTGGAAGCCGGGTCGGCTCGGCGCCTTCCGCATGGGGCTCGAGCACGGCGCCTATTGCTTGGGGTGCTGCTGGTTCCTGATGGGCCTGTTGTTCTTCGGCGGCATTATGAACCTCTTCTGGATAGCCGGCCTCGCCGTTTATGTCTTGCTGGAAAAGACCGTGCCGCTAGGGGATTGGCTGGGGCGGGTCGTCGGCATTGCCGCCGCCGCCGGCGGCGTGCTGATGCTGGCGAGCGCAATCGCCGGCCCGTAGTCAAGCCCCGTCTTTGGGGCCGAACAAAGCGGGAATTTGCGGCAGGTCTGCCGCGTGATGTTGCAGAGCACGACCTTGCCGAGATCCCGCCAAGACGCCGTATGTTTAATAAAGATTGAAGAGTTTCCGGTGAGCTGCCACCTCGAAGATCGAGTTCACTGCCCTCGGAGCGGTCGCCGCAGAGTGATCGGCGTGAACCATCTGGCAAGGGACGACAGCGATGATGCAGAGAAAATCGACGGAATATTCGCTGGCCGAGCTGCTCGAGCACCCGGTGCTCAGGCTGCAGATGGCAAATGAAGGCATCGAAAGTCGATGCCTGGATTTGATCTTTGACACGCTCAGTGATCATCAGGTCGGTTCGGGGGCGCGTCCGGCAACATGGGGCGGATATTCTTATCCGTATGCGGGTGCGGGCCGGTCGGGTAGCTGAGCGGCTTGCGCGCCGCTCCGCGCCGAGGCTAGGTTGGCCTTGGTTGCCCGACGCGGCGGCTACGCCAATCAAGAGCGACAACGATGCCGATCCACACCGAAGATTTGGAATACAACCGCCCGGCAGAAACCTCTTTGCTGGCGCGGTTCTACCGCCCCGAAGGGCAAGGGCCGTTCCCGGCGGTGCTCGAGGTGCATGGCGGCGCCTGGACATCGGGCGACCGGTTCAACAATGTTTCGATCGCCGAGCACCTCGCAGCCCATGGCATCGCGGTGCTGTCGATCGATTTCCGCATGCCGCCCGTTGCGCGTTATCCGGACACTGTTGCCGATGTCAATTACGGCATCCGTTTCCTGAAGGCGAACGCGGATAGGTTTGCTTCCCGCAAAGAGCTGGTCGGCGGGCTCGGCACTTCGTCCGGCGGCCACCTGCTGCTGCTCAACGCGCTGCGCCCGCGCGACCCGCGCTATACCGCCCATGCCTTGCCGGGAACCGACGCCAGCCTTGCTTTTGCGATCGCCTGCTGGCCGGTGGCCGACCCGCTCGCCCGCTACCGCGCCGTCCAGCAGCGCGGCAACGACCGCTTGGTCGAAGCCCACCACCAATTCTGGCCGTCCGAAAACTCCATGGCCGAAGGCAGCCCGCAACTGATCCTCGAACGCGGCGATGCGGTCGAGAAGCCGCCGGCCCTGATCATGCAGGGCACCGCCGACGACAATCTGACCCCCGATATGGCCTCGAATTTCGCGGCGGCTTACCAGAGGGCCGGCGGATCGATCGTCTATCATCAATTCGCTGGTCAGCCGCACGCCTTCATCCCCAGAGATCCCACCTCAACCGATGCGGTTCGCGCGCTCGGGCTCATCACCGATTTCATTCATCATCACACCCGGTGAGGGCTGCTGCGCTGTTTCCATTCACCTTCGAATCATGATGTCCCATGCCGGATCGCTATGACGTCGTGATCATCGGGGCGGGGCCGGGCGGCTATGTCGCGGCGATCCGCGCGGCGCAGCTGGGCTTCAAGACCGCGTGCATCGAAAGCCGCGCGAGCCTCGGCGGGACTTGCCTCAACATCGGCTGCATTCCGTCGAAGGCGCTGCTGCAATCCTCCGAGAAATTTGCCGAGGCCGGCCACGGGCTGGCCGAGCACGGGATCAAGGTTGGCGATGTCTCGCTCGACCTTGGTGCGATGATGGCGCGCAAGGACAAGGTGGTGACGACGCTGACGCGCGGCGTCGAGTTCCTGTTCCGCAAGAACAAGATCGATTGGCTCAAAGGCGCGGCGCGGATTGCCGCGCCGGGCAAGATCACCGTCGCCGGCGCCGACGGCGCCGGGCAGGAGGTCGAGGCCACCTCGATCATCATCGCGACCGGTTCGGAAAGCATGCCGCTGCCCGGTGTCGAGATCGACGAAGCGCGCATCGTCTCCTCGACCGGCGCATTGTCGCTCGACCACGTTCCAGGGCGGCTGGTCGTGATCGGCGGCGGCTATATCGGGCTGGAGCTCGGGTCGGTTTGGGCACGGCTCGGCGCCAAGGTGACCGTCGTCGAATTGCTGGACCACATCGTGCCGACGATGGACCGCGAGCTCGGCGCGGCGTTGCAGCGCACGCTCTCCCGGTCGGGGCTCGAATTCAAGCTCGGCACCAAGGTTGTCGGCATCCGCGAAACAAATGACGGGCTCGTTCTGGACCTGGAGGGCGCCGAGCGCCAGACCCTCGCGGCGGATGTGGTGCTGGTCTCGATCGGCCGGCGGCCCCGCGTCGAGGGGCTCGGCCTCGAAGAGCTGGGGATCGCGCGCGATCCGCAGGGCCGCATCTCGGTCGACGACGCCTTCGCCACCAATATCCCGGGCATATACGCGATCGGTGACGTCATCCGGGGGCCGATGCTGGCGCACAAGGCCGAGGAGGAGGGCATCGCGGTTGTCGAGCGGCTCGCCGGGCAGAGACCTGAAATCGATTACGACGCGATCCCGGCCGTGATCTACACCTGGCCGGAGGTGGCCTCGGTCGGGAAGACCGAGGAGGAGCTCAAGGCGGCGGCCGTCTCATACCGCGCCGGGAAGTTCCCGTTCACCGCCAACCCGCGCGCCCGCACCAATGGCTACACCGAGGGGTTTGTCAAAATCCTCGCCGAGAGCGAGACCGACCGGGTCCTCGGTGTCCACATCATCGGCCCCGATGCCGGCACGATGATCGCCGAGGCGGCGCTCGCCAAGGAGTTCGGCGCCTCGGCCGAGGACATCGCCCGCACCTGCCACGCCCACCCGACCTTGAGCGAGGCCATCAAGGAAGCCGCGCTCGCGGTCGACGGGCGCGCCATTCACATCTGAGATCAGCTCGGCAATTTGTCGCCGTCGGGTGGGGCGGGCACCTCGAACGCGTTCACCATGCCGCAGAGAAACGCATAGTAATTGGCGGCCGCCGTCAATTCGACCAGCCACTGGACGCCGTGGCGGTCCTTCAACCGGTCGAAGACGGCCTGGTCGACGCGGTTGGTGCGCATCAGCTGCCGGACATAGGTGACGATGTCGCGCTCGTCCTCGGGCAGCGAGGTCGGCTCGCCCTTGGCCCGCAATAAATCGATCGTGGAGTCCGGCACCCCGGCGCGGCGCGCAGCGGCGACTTGCGCCGCCCACACATAGGCAGCCTCGCGCTCCCGCACCGCGGCGAGGATGGCCGGGAAGCGAAGCCTATCCTCGACAATGCTGACTTCACGGAAAAACGGAACGAGCGGCAGCACGCGCTCGGCCATTTTCGGGCTGTGCAGCATCACGCTGAACGGGCCACGAATATTGCCGAACACCTTCAACACATCGTCGACAACTTTGTGGTGTTCGGCCGGAACGTCGGATTTGCCGGTGACCGGCGCTACTCTCGGCATGTCCTGCCTCCTGCTCAGATGCCCGGATACGGCTTGCCCCAGCCGTCGAGATAAACGACCTCGGAGAGCGGCCCGCGACCGATCGGGCCAAACCGCCCCATCGGGTAGCCGATCGGCAGGATGGCGTAGGAATGGTAGCCCGCGGGTATGCCCATCGCGGCATCGACTTCCTTCTCGTAGGTAATGTGCCGGGTTGTCAGGGTCGAGCCGAGCCCCAGCGCGCGCGCCGCCAGCAGCATGTTCTGCACCGCCGGGTAGATCGAGCCGCCGGCCGAGCGTGTCGGGTTGGGACCGTCCTCGAGGCAGGCAACGATCCACACCGGCGCTTCGTGATAATGTTCGGTCAGGTATTCGACCGCGGAATGCTGCCGGCGGTATTTGGCCGCGTCCGAACCGGGCGGCGGCGGGCTGCTCGCATAACGCGGCCCGACCACCTCGTCGAAGGCCTTCTTGTAATAGACCTGCACCTTCTTTTTGATCTCCGGGTCCTTCAGCACCAGGAAGCGCCAGCGCTGATTGTTGCCGCCGCTCGCCGCGGCTTGCCCGGCGAGCAGAATTTGCCGGATCAAATCGTCCGGCACCGGGTCCGGCTTGAGCCGCCGCATCGCCCGTGTCGAATGGATGATCTCGAATAATTCCGTCCCCTGTGGGGTTGCCTGAGGCATTTGACCCTCTCCTCGTTTCAATTGTTCATCTTGGCTTGCGGCAGGTCTATGCGCACCGCCACCGCGGCGCTCGCGATCACCGCGATATCGGCGGAACTCTCGTCGGGCACGTCGAGGCCGCCCTTCACCGCCTTTACCGTGACCTGGCCATGCGGCAGAGCCGCCCTGACGGCTTCGGCGTCGACCTTGTCCGGCTGCTGCACGCCGATTGTGACCTCGACCTGCATGGCTCGCGAGTCGAGGCCCAAGGTCCGGATAAAGCTCAGCGAGCTGTGATGCAACGCGTCCTGCACGGCGCGAATAGCGGCCTTGGTGTAATCGCCGCCGTGCAGATCGTTGCCGCTGCCCATCTCCAGGATCACGCGCTTTGCCGCCATCTTCGTCACCCGATATCGAGCCGCACGACCGCGGCGGCATTGGCGATCACCGTCGAATTCGTGCCGGCGTCGTTGGGGATTTCCAACCCGCCTTCGACGACCCGCACGGTTCCCGTGCCGTGAGGCAGCACCGCCAGGACTGCTTCCTTGTCGACCCACTCCGGGCGGGGGACGCCGATCGTCACCTCGACCTGCATCGCGTCGACCGGCAATCCGACGGCGTCGGCAATGCTCAGCGAGTTGTGCCAGAGCGCGTCGCGCAAAGCCCGCACCGCGGCCTTGGTATAGTCGGCGCCGCGGATGTCCGTCCCCATGCCGATCTGCAGCACCATTCGCTTCGAGGCCATGTTCGTCTCCTGCTCCGCCGTTGCGGCATCGGGCGTGCGCACAGCTTAAGCCGCAGCGCCGGGAGGGTGGGGTGGCTGGCGCCGCTGCTCCGAGCCCTGGGCTCCCCCCACCTCACCCCGGCCCTCTCCGCCCCCGGGGGCGGAGAGGGAGGTATCGTGCGCGCGGGGATGGGCCGCATCATAGACGGCGAGAAGGCGTTCGGTTTCGACCGCGGTATAGCGTTGCGTGGTCGACAGGCTGGCATGGCCCAGCAATTCCTGGATGGCGCGCAGATCGCCGCCGGCGCCGAGAAGATGCGTCGCAAAGCTGTGCCGCAAGGCGTGCGGGGTGGCGGTGTCCGGCAGCCCGAGGTACCCGCGCAGCGCCGCCATTTGCCGCTGCACCGAGCGCGCGCCGAGCGGCCCGCCGCGGGCGCCGACAAACAGCGGGCCCTCTTTGCTCAGCGCATGCGGGCAGGCGGCGAGGTAATCGGCCATCGCATCGCGCACCGCCGGCAGCACGGGAACCTGGCGCTGCTTGCCGCCTTTGCCGGTGATCGTCAGCATTTCGCCCAGCGGCGCCTCGCCGCGGGCCAGGCCCAGCGCTTCGCCGACCCGCAAGCCGCAGCCGTAGAGCAGCGCCAGGACCGCGGTATCGCGCTTGCCTTGCCAGCGACTGCGGGTGACCTCTGGAGCGGCATCGAGCGAGCCGGCCGCGTCGTCGATGGTCAGCGGCTTGGGGATGCCCTGCGGCAGTTTGGGCGAGCGCAGGACGGCGAGAGCGGTGGTCGAAGCGAGCCCCCGGCGCTGCAGAAACCGGACGAACCCGCGCAGAACGGACATTCCCCTCGCCAAGGAAGCGCGGTCGAGGCCGTCCTGGGCGCGTTTTGCGAGATAGGCGCGGAAATCGGCGGGGCGCAGCGCGCTAACCGCCGCGAGGGTCGGGAGCTCGCCCAGGTGCTCGGTCAGAAAATCGAGAAAGAAGGCCAGATCGCGGCCATAAGCCGCCACGGTATGCTCCGAGGCGCGGCGTTCGCCGGCGAGCCAAGCGGCCCACAACCCGATCGCGGCGCGCAGATCGTCGGCTGCCGAGAACCGCGCCAGCGGCACTGGCTCCGGCACAGCCGGGAAGCGAGCAGTCTTTCCTTGCGTCACCGGCCCCGGTCAAGCCACTGCGCGATCGTGATTTCGAGCGTGCGGGCGAGAAAGGTCAGCAGCTCGGTCCCGAGACCCGGCTGGAACGTATCGGGCGTGCGGGTTCCGATGCACATCAGCCCGACCGGAGCGGTGCGGCTGAACGACAGCCGCAGCAATGCCTGCGATCGAACGAGGCCGGCCGCCCCGCCGAACAGCGCAGCATCGCCCTGGATGTCGGTGCACAAGAGCGCGTCCCGGCTGGGGCCGAGCAGCCTGTCTACCGTGCCGGACGGCAGCAGATGGATGCCGTGCAGCGGAAGGCGGGCGGTCCGCGACGCCGAGCTCTCGACGCCGAGCGTGACGATGTCCACGTCGAGCAGAACAGCGAGGTCGGTCGTCACGGTCTGGAGGAGATGCTCGAAGCTCGGCGCGCGGAGGATTGCCAGCACCGCCTTGTGCACCCGGCACTGGCTCGCGAGATTGCCGCGGCTGGTGGTGATCAGGCTGCGGTGCTCGTCTTGCAGGCGGCCCAGATCGTGGCGCAGCCGCTCCAGCATGAAATGCTGGAAATCGAGCACCCCCTCGCCGTTTTGGCGAGCCGGCGCGCGCAGCAGGCGCAACACCTCGGGGTGCCGGTCCAGAAAATCGGGATGATCGCGCAGATGGGCGATGACATCCCGGACCCCGAGCTCGCTCGGCCGCGCCGCCGCCGGGCCGCTGCTGCGGACCGGTTTCGGCTGGTCTTGCGGGCGGTCGGCCACGTCTAATTCCAGGCCCCTGCGTCAGGGACCGGACCCGAGACGGATAGGTCGGCTGAGCGGTGCGCAATCATTCGGAAACCACCTGAAACCTATTTCGGAAGCGCGCGGCCCGCTCCCCGAAGGGCGCTTGCCGCGCGTCGTTCCGCAAGCGAGTTTAGCCGATGCGCGACGATCATGCCAGTTCCGCCGCGCCGCGTCCGGCCGAGGGCGGGTCTCCCGGCCGCCGGATCCGCGTGCTGCTGCCCTTGCCGCTGCCCGAGGCGCTCGATTATCTCGCCCCAGAAACGGGTGCGCTGCCTGCGCCCGGCACCTTTGTGCGCGTGCCTCTCGGGCAGCGCCGCCTTGCCGGCGTCGTGTGGGAAGGAGCGAGCGACGAAGTCCCGGCCGAGCGGTTGAAACCGGTGCTCGAAAGCTTGCCCGCGGCGAGGCTGGGAACCGAGCTGCGCCGCTTTGTCGAGCGCGTCGCCGCGTACACGTTAACCCCGCCCGGCGCGGTGCTGCGCATGGCGATGAGCGTACCCGAAGCCCTCGAACCGCCGCGGCCGCGGCGGCTCTTTGCGGCATCCTCGGACGGGCTCACGGCGCTCGCGGCACCGCCGGCGGGCAAGCGATTGTCGCCGGCGCGCCGACGGGTGCTCGAAGCGTTGCGCGACGGGCCGGCAATGGCGCCTGCCGAATTGGCCTCCATCGCCGGCTGCGGGCTTGGCGTCATTCGCGAGCTTTTTGCCGCCGGCCTTCTCGATGAGCGATTCGCCGCTCCCGAGCCGCCCGAAATCGCGCTGCCCGACCGGCGGCTGCCGGGTCCCGAGCTGTCGCCCGATCAGTCGGCCGCGGCGCGCCGGCTGATCGAAACCGTCGAACGGGGCGGGTTCGCGGTGACTGTGCTCGACGGGGTCACCGGCTCGGGCAAGACCGAGACCTACTTCGCCGCGCTGGCGGCGGCGCTCGCCGCCGGGCGTCAGGTCTTGGTGCTGCTGCCCGAGATCGCGCTCGGCGCGCAGTGGCTCGAGCGCTTCCGCGCACGCTTCGGCGCTCTCCCGGCGCAATGGCATTCGGATATCGGCGCTGCCGAGCGGCGCGACACCTGGCGCGCGGTCGCAGCTGGCCGGGCGCGGGTCGTCGTCGGCGCCCGTTCGGCATTGTTCCTGCCCCTCCCCGAGCTCGGCTTGATCATCGTCGACGAAGAGCACGACTCCTCCTACAAGCAGGAAGATGGTGTTTGCTACCAGGCGCGCGACATGGCGGTGCTGCGCGCCTCGGTGGCCGAGATCCCGATCATTCTCGTTTCCGCGACGCCGTCGCTCGAAACCGTGGTCAACATCGCGCGCGGCCGCTACCAACGGGTCGCCCTGCCGCGCCGCCACGCCGCGGCCGAATTGCCGGCGGTGCGCCTCGTCGATCTGCGCCGCGAACGGATCGAGCGCAGCCGATTTCTGGCACCCCCGCTGGTCGCCGAGCTCGCCGCGACCTTCGAGGCCGGCGAGCAGGCGCTGCTCTTTTTGAACCGCCGCGGCTACGCGCCGCTGACCTTGTGCCGCGCCTGCGGGCACCGCTTTCAATGCCCGAGCTGCACGGCCTGGCTGGTCGAGCACCGCTTTACCGGGCGGCTCTTATGCCACCATTGCGGCCACGCCGAGGTGGTGCCGGCCTGCTGCCCGGAATGCCTGGCGGCCGGAGCGCTGGTTGCCTGCGGGCCGGGCGTCGAGCGCGTGCTCGAGGAAGTGGCCGAGCGCTTTCCTGAGGCGCGCGCGGCGGTGATGGTCAGCGATTTGCTGCCGGGTCCGCGCGCCGCCGCGGAGCTCGCGCAGGCGATGACCGAGCGGCGCTACGATGTGCTGATCGGGACCCAGATCGTCGCCAAAGGCCATCATTTTCCGATGCTGACCTTGGTCGGCGTGGTCGACGCCGATCTCGGGCTAACGGGCGGCGACCTGCGGGCGGCCGAGCGAACCTATCAATTATTGCATCAGGTGGGCGGCCGCGCAGGCCGCGCCGAGCGC
This sequence comes from uncultured Alphaproteobacteria bacterium, assembly GCA_963836845.1. Taxonomy (GTDB): domain Bacteria; phylum Pseudomonadota; class Alphaproteobacteria; order ATCC43930; family CGMCC-115725; genus AP-15. The sequence goes on from CAWILK010000012.1 coordinate 15,883, forward strand.
AAGGGCCGGGTATTGATCCAGACCTATATGCCCGATCAGCCGGTTATGAAGGCGCTCGCCTCGGGCGACCGCGACCGCTTTCTCGAAGCCGAGGCGGCGGCGCGGCGCCACGCCGGGCTGCCGCCCTTCGGCCGTCTCGCCGCGCTGGTCGTCAGCGCCGGGGACGCCGAGACCTGCGACTTTACCGCCCGCGCGCTGTCGCGCGCCGCCCCGCAACTGCCCGGCATTGCCGTGCTCGGCCCGGCGCCGGCGCCGCTCGCCGTGTTGCGCGGCCGCCACCGCCGGCGGTTTCTCGTCAAGGCCGGGCGCGAGGTGCGGCTGCAGGCGGTGCTGCGCGATTGGCTCTCCCGCGTCCGCCTCGCCGGGTCTGCCCGCGTGCAGATCGACATCGACCCCTACAGCTTTCTGTAACGCTGCCGTCTCGGCCTTTTCAGCCGATAGCCGCGCGTATTTGACGAGAGAAGATTTCGTGCGAGAGTCCGTCCCGAGATGGGGGTTCACCGATCGGGAAATCGGGGATGAGCGTCAAATATCGCCAAAAGCTCCGGGCCGGGCTGCTCGTGCTGGCGTTGCTGGTAGCGCCGGTGGGCGGCTATTCGGGCATGCTGGCCTACACAGGCAATCTGCACGCGGTCAGCGACGGCGTGCTCTACCGGTCGGCCCAGCTCTCCAAACAGCAATTCGCGGCCGCAATCCGCGAGCACAAGCTCCAATCGATCTTGAACCTGCGCGGCGCGCATCCCGGGGAGTCCTGGTACGACGACGAGATCGCGGCAGCGCGGCAGGCCGGGATCCGGCATTACGACTACCCGATGTCGTCCAGGCGCAAGCTGACGCGCGATCAAATCGAGCCGATACTCGAAATCGTCCGCAATGCGCCGAAGCCGCTCCTCATCCACTGCCGGTCCGGAGCAGACCGTTCGGGGCTGGTCGCGGCCTTGTTCCGCGTCGCGATAGAGAACGCCAGCCCAGAAGAGGCAGATCGGCAACTCTCGCTGCGCTACGGCCACTTCCCCTATCTGACCAGCAAGACCGGGGCAATGGACGAGAGCTTCTGGACCTTCGTCGGGCATTCGGGCGAGGCGCCGAAGGATCGCTAGCCCAGTGAGCCCGACCCTTGCGCCGGTTGCGGTCAGCGGCCCGGCAACCCCTTCTTCGACATTCGGTGATTGGCCTCGCCCAATTGATGATGCAATCCGGCATGTTCGTGCCCGCGAACGAGTTCCGCGCCAGCCTCTGCGATGACCACACTGCTCCTCGTCCGCCACGGCCATGTCGAAGGAATCTCCCCCGAACGCTTCCGCGGGCGAGCCGATCTGGCTCTCACTCCGCAAGGCCGGCGTCAGGCGGATGTGACCGCGCGGCGCATCGCAGAGACTTGGCGACCGGCCGCAGTCTACAGCAGCCCGATGGGACGATGCCTCGCGACCGGCTCGGCGATCGGTGCTCCTTTCGGCTTGTCGCCGATCACTCATGCAGGCCTGAACGACATCGACTACGGCAAGTGGCAGGGCCTGGCTCCGGACGAGGCGAGGCAAAATTGGGCCGAAGAGGTCGATATCTGGTACAGCCATCCCGACTGGGCTGCGATCCCCGACGGCGAAACCTTGCAGGACGTGCTGGCTCGGGCGACGGCGGCTTTGCGGGAGGTGGTCAGGCGGCACCGCGGGGACACCGTGGTCCTCGTCGGGCACGACAGCGTCAACCGGGTCATTCTGCTCCATGCCCTCGGCCTGCCGCTGTCGCGCTACTGGCGCATCCGCCAGAGCCCCTGCGCCATCAACGAGATCGACGCCGAGGCGGGCGATTTCGTGATCGTCTCGGTCAATCAGACCGATCATCTGCGGGGCGCCTGACGCCCCTACCAGATCGCGGAGCGGTAGCGGCGTCCGACCCAAACGAAGATCTGGACGGCGAACAGCCGCGTCACAACGCAGAACGCGATCCGTCGATGGCAGCGACAGGTCGTATAGAATGCCGATCACGGCGCTGCCGAGAAACCAGAAAATGCCGTATCCGGCGGAATGGGCCGGCCGGAACTCCATCGGCTCTCAGGCGTCGTATTCCACCGAGATGTCCCGGCCGGTGTAGTCGGGCATGAAGGCCGCCGAGGCGAGGCTCACCACCGCGCAAGCGGCAATGTAGATCGAGATCGCATAGCCCGTCTGATATTGCGCAAACAGCGCGGTGGCAATCAGCGGCGCCGGCCCGCCGGCGATCACCGACGCCAGCTGATAGCCGAGCGAGGAGCCGCTGTAGCGCAGGCGCGGCGTAAACGCCTCCGCGATCAGCGCGGCCTGCGGCCCGTATTGCATGTCGTGCGGGATCAATGACAGCACGATCGCGATGAACACCATTGCCGGGATCGCGGTATCCACCATCGCAAAGTAGGGGAACCCGAACAGACCGACCGCCGCCGCGCCGATCAGGTACATCTTCTTGCGGCCGATGCGGTCGGAGATGTGCCCCGACAGCGGAATGGTGACGAACGAGACGCAAGCCGCGACCATGCACCGCCGTCAGGATCATGTTGCGCGACATATGCAGGGTGCCGACGGCGTAAGCAAAGATGAAGGCGGTAAAGATGTAGAACGGCGCCTGCTCGGCCATCCGCAGCAAGGCCGAAAGAATGATCTCCTTTGGTTGCTTTTTGATGACCTCGAGAAGCGGGGTCTTCTCGATCTTGTTGTTGTCGACCAGCGCCTGGAAGGTCGGCGTCTCGAGGATGCCGAGCCGGATCCACAGGCCGACCCCGACGAGCAGGATGGAGAGGGCAAACGGTATCCGCCAACCCCAAGCGGCGAACTGATCCCCCGACCACGCGCTGAACGCCAGAATCGAAAGGTTCGCGAGGAACAGACCGCAAGGCACGCCGAATTGCGGCCAAGATGCGACGAGGCCGCGCTGGTGATGGTGACGCGACCATTCCATTGCCAGCAATACCGATCCGCCCCACTCCCCACCGACGCCGATGCCCTGGACCATGCGCAGAACGGTCAGGATCACGGCGCCCCAGATACCGATCGACTGGTAGGTGGGAACAAAGGCGATCAGAAAGGTCGCGATGCCCATGCACAAAAGCGTGGCGATCAAGAGTCGCCTTCCGCCCGATGCGGTCGCCGTAATGGCCGAATATCGCGGCGCCGATCGGGCGGCCGACAAAGCCGATGAAGTAAGTGCCGAACGCCGCGAGCGTTGCGGTGAGCGGATCTTCGTTGGGGAAGTAGAGCTTGCCGAAGATCAATCCGGCCGCGGTGCCGTAGATGAAGAAATCGTACCATTCGATCGTGGTGCCGATCGTCGAGGCGATCACCGCCTTGCGCAATTGCGCGCTGTGCTCGGACGCGGACATTGCCTCGTAAGTGGCGGTGCTCGCCATTTGACGCCTCCTCCAGCCGTGCCTCACCTTCAAGTGAAGACTTTGGCGTCCTCCTAGCGGGAACAGTCCCGCCGCGGCCGCATTCCAAGCAAGAGCCGTCGAGCAATGCGGGCAGCGCGCATCCCTAATGGCCGGTGCTCGTTGTCCATAGTCGCGCGAGGGTCGCGGGATCGAATTCGCCCTCAAAATACTTCTTCAAGGCGTCGACGAACACCTGATTGTCCGATGTCGCACGGGCGAACAGCGTCATCGACGAGCGGAACTTCAAGTCGTCGGGATAGCCGAAAATCTGCTCGATCGGGCGCCCCTCGACAGCATTGACCAGCCCGGTGCATTCGGCGAGCCGCGGGCCCAGCACCGGATGACCGAGGTAGGCGGCGGCTTCCACCAGCGGACGCGATGGCGAATTTGCGGGCCATCGGGCTGACGCCCAGACCGGCGAGCTGGGGGAAGACGAACCACATCCAGTGGGTCTTCTTCCGGCCGCTGCGCAGCTCGGAGCGGACCGCCTCGTAAACCGGGTTTTGGGCGTCCACAAACCGCCGCAGATCGTATGGATCGGTCATCCGGGTCCTCCACGAGCCGATGCCGGCGAAAGCCGTTTCAACCAAAAGCCCGACGGCTTTATCGTGCCCGTCGGCTTATCTCGCAAGGAGTGACGAGCGATGGACGGATCAGGCGTGGCGCCGAATTGCCTCGACGGGGTCAGGGTGCTCGATCTCTCGCAATTCGAGGCGGGGCCCTCCTGCACCGAGGCGCTCGCTTGGCTCGGCGCCGAGGTCGTCAAGGTCGAGAACCCGAAGGGCGGGGAGGCCGGGCGGGGGCTCGGCACCGGGCCCCAGCCGGGCGCCGACGCCTATTATTTCATGGTCTACAACGCCAACAAGAAATCGGTCACGGTCAACCTCAAATCCGAGCGCGGGCTGGCGCTGGTCAAGGAAATGGCCGGGCGGGCCGATGTCTTTGTCGAGAATTTCGCCCCCGGCGCTATCGAGCGGCTGGGGCTCGGCTGGGAGGCGTTGCACGCCCTCAACCCGCGTCTCGTCTACGCGCAGGTGAAGGGCTTCGGCGCCGGCAGCCCCTACGAGAACAATCTCGCCTTCGACATGATCGCCCAGGCCTGCGGCGGCACGATGGCGATCACCGGCGAGCGCGACGGGCGGCCGTGCAAGCCCGGCCCGACCCTGGGCGACACCGGCACCGGCATGCTGCTGGCGATCGGCATATTGGGTGCGCTCTACCAGCGGCACACCACCGGCCGCGGGCGGCGCTTGCAGATCGCGATGCAGGACGCCCAGCTGCAATACACCCGCGGCGCGTTCGTGCAGCACGCGCGCAGCGGCGAGCCGGCAATGCGCAACGGCGCCAAGCCATTGGCGGGCGGCATGGCGCCATCCGGCATCTATCCGTGCAAGCCCGGCGGCCCCAACGACTATGTCTACGTCTTTACCAGCCACGCCAATCCCGAGCATTGGCGGCGGCTGCTGGCGGTGATCGGCCGTGAGGAGCTGATCGAGGACCCGCGCTTTGCGACGCGCGAGGCGCGCGGCCAGCACGAGGCCGAGATCGACCAGATGATCACCGACTGGACCCGGCGGCACGACAAGCACGAGGCGATGCGCCTGATCGGCGCCGCCGGCGTTCCGGCGGGCGCGGTGCTCGACACCGGGGATCTGCTCGGCGAGCCCAGCTTCGAGACGCGCGGCATCATCCAGACGATGCGCCACCCCAAAGGCGATTTCCGCATGCCGGCCTTCCCGGTGCGCTTCGACGGCGCGCCTGCTCCGGTCGAGCCGTCGCCATTGCTCGGCGAGCACACCGAGGAAGTGTTCGCGCAGTGGCTCGGGATCAGCGGCGGAGACGTTGGACGAGTTCCGCGGAGAAATGCAACATAGAATGAAGCAGGAGGCCATAGTGTCGGTTGACATACAGCCCACGGTCTACCGCAGTCCCGATGGAAACGGCTACATCGTTCTGGCGGTCGCGATACTCACCAACCATGGCACCCGAGAGACGACGATCCAGTGGAAGGAGCCGGCTTTTTTTGTACGGCTCATAAAATTTCGATGCCCAAGGAAAGGCAGAGTACGCTCAGGAGATGCGGCTCCAGGTCATGCAAACGCGCGATCCCACAATTCCCGTCCCCTCACATCGCATTCGGGCCGGTGGAACAGAGTCGTTGACGTTCATTCTCCAAGTTCCAGTTCCCGGTCTCTACCTGTTATCCTTTCGAGGACCTGTCGATGAGCAAACCAGGAAGGAGGTAGGCGCAACACTACCGGGAGCCTGGACCAGCAACAAATACGTTCTTGTTGGCGACAACCTGGCTCCGCATATCCCAGAAACTGTCAGTGTCGAACCAGTTGTCGCGACCCAATCATCGATTGGACAGATGACAATATGACCACCGCGGAGAGTAACATGTTCGACGCGATCGTCATGGGCGCGGTGCGCCGGGCTTGCCGCCGGCCATGCTCCTCGCGCGACAGGGCTCCGTGCCATCCGGTCTGACATGCACATCGACCCGCGCCTTCGATACATCAATGCCGACAAAGCGATCGGCCCCAGTTTCGACATCCATCACCCAGCCTCCTCGATGCGGGCTCGTGCCCAAACGACTATTCGGGTTCATGGAATGCCGGCCGGCGCCACACGCTCCCTTGCGGCCTCGAAGACCAGGACACATTCGGGCTGCCGGCCGGGCTCGGTCAGCCAGCGTAGCTCAACAAACCAACAATGCCGAGATAGGAGGATACGATGCGCATCGGCCGCAATCTGCTCGCCGGTATCGCGTTGATCGCGATCGTGCGCCCTCGCCGGCCCGGGCGAGGTGCAGGCCCAGGCCCCGCGCCAGCCTGGTCCAGCCCTGGGGGTTGCCGCCGTTGCCGGCCGGTATCGGTCCGGTGGAAAAATTCGCCGATGTCAGCGGCACGCCGCAGGGCCAGTTTCTCGAAGGCGGGTCGTTCGACAAGCAGGGCAATCTGTGGTTTGTCGCGATCGGCAGCGGCTGGGTGTCGTATCTGACGCCGGACGGCAAGCTGGTCCCGGGGTTCAACTGCAACCCGCCGCCCGAGCTGGGTCAGACCTGCGAGCCGCAGGGCACACGCTGGCTCGATGGCAAGCTCTACCTGACGACGCGGCACCGCGGGATCCTCGTCTACGACCCGCAGACAAAGGAGGTGAAGACACTCGTCTACACCTACCGCAACCAATTGTTCAAAGGCCCCAACGACCTCGATTTCGATGCCGACGGGAAATTTGTTCTTCACCGATCCGTGGGGAACCGGGCCGGGGCCGAACCTGACCGACCAGACGGGCGCCGTCTACCAGTACTCGCGCGACGGCATGCTGCGCAAGGTCATGGACAGCGGCTTGTTTCCGAACGGCATCGCCGTCTCGCCGGACAACAACCTGCTCGCCGTCGGGGATTTTAGAGGCGGCCGGATCTGGTACAGCACGTTCCAGAACGGCCCGACCATGGGCTGCCCGCAATGCCCGAAGGATCCGTCGCATTCGACCTTCAGCTCGGTCAAGGCCGGAACCTTTATGCCCGGGAATGGCGGGCCGGACGGGATGCATTACGACGTGCGGGGCAATCTCTGGGCCGCGTTGTTCGGTCTCGGCGGCATTATCCAGATCGACCGGCGCGGGATCATTCTCGGCTTCGTGCCGATCCCGAATGGCGACACGGCGACGACCAACTTCGCCTTTGGCGGCCCCGACAACCAATACATCTACCTGGAGGGTGCGACCTCGGGGACTTTCTGGCGTTTCAAGGCCCCCTTTCCCGGGCTGATCGGCCCGGGCGGCGTGCGCCTGCCGGCGCAGCGATAGCCCTCATCCGCGGCCGGCACGCCGGTTGCTCCGGCGTGCGGCTGAGCCCATCTATTCCCTCATCATGGATGACTCCGCCGCTGGTCCCAAGGACGGCGGCATGGTGGGCCACTTAGCGGACACGAGGATTGGGTCATGGAATTCGAGAAATACACCGATCGCGCCAAAGGTTTTCTGCAATCGGCGCAGACGATGGCGCTCAGGCGCGGGCACCAGCGGCTGACGCCGGAGCATCTGCTGAAGGTGCTGCTGGAGGACACCGAGGGGCTGTGCGCCAACCTGATTCGCGCCGCCGGGGGCGACCCGAAGGCGGCGCTGACCGCGGTCGACGCCGAGCTCGACCGGCTGCCGAAGGTCGAGGGGTCGGGGGCGGGGCAAGTCTACATGTCGCCCGAATTGGCGCGGGTCTTCGAGCAGGCCGAGCAATTGGCGCAGAAGGCCGGCGACAATTTTGTCACCGTCGAGCGGCTGCTCTTGGCATTGGCTGCGGCCGCCGGCACCGGGGCGGCCAAGGCTCTGGCGGCGGCGCGGGTCGACCCTCAGAGCCTCAACCGCGCGATCGAAGACGTGCGCAAGGGCAGAAAGGCCGACAGCGCCTCGGCCGAGGAGGGCTACGACGCGCTGAAAAAATACACCCGCGACCTGACCGAGGCGGCGCGCGAGGGTAAGCTCGACCCGGTCATCGGCCGCGACGAGGAGATCCGCCGCACGATCCAGGTATTGTCGCGCCGTACCAAGAACAATCCCGTCCTGATCGGCGAGCCCGGGGTCGGCAAGACCGCGATCGTCGAAGGCCTGGCGCAGCGCATCGTCAACGGCGATGTGCCGGAGAGCCTCAAGAACAAGAAATTGCTGGCGCTCGACCTCGGCTCGATGCTGGCCGGCTCGAAATACCGCGGCGAGTTCGAGGAGCGGCTGAAGGCGGTGTTGCAGGAGGTTACCTCGGGGGCCGACGGCATCGTGCTCTTCATCGACGAGTTGCACACCCTGGTCGGCGCCGGCAAGGCGGAAGGCGCGATGGACGCCTCCAATATGCTGAAGCCGGCATTGGCGCGTGGCGAGCTGCATTGCGTCGGCGCGACGACATTGGATGAATACCGCAAGAACATCGAGAAGGATGCCGCGCTCGAGCGCCGCTTCCAGCCGATCTATGTCGGTGAGCCTTCGGTCGAGGACACGATCTCGATCCTGCGCGGCATCAAGGAGAAATACGAGCTGCACCACGGGGTGCGGATCACCGACGGCGCGATCGTCGCGGCGGCGACCTTGGCCAACCGCTACATCACCGACCGCTTTTTGCCGGACAAGGCGATCGATCTGATGGACGAGGCCTCGGCGCGGTTGCGCATGACGATCGACTCGAAACCCGAGGAACTGGACGAGCTCGATCGCCGCATCGTGCAGTTGAAGATCGAGCGCGAAGCCTTGAAGAAGGAGACCGACCCGGCCTCGCGCGACAGGCTGCAGCGTTTGGAGCAGGAGCTCGCGCAGCTCGAGCAGCAATCGGCCGAATTGACCGCGCAGTGGCAGGCCGAGAAACAGAAGCTTGCGAGCGCCCAGAAGGTCAAGGAGCAGTTGGAGCAGGCCCGCATCGAATTGGAGCAGGTGCAGCGCCGCGGCGACTGGGGCCGGGCCGGCGAGCTCGCCTATGGCATCATTCCCGATCTCGAAAAGCGCCTGGCCGAAGCCGAAACCAAGGAAGGCCGCGGCATGATGGGCGAGGAGGCGGTGACCGCCGAGCAGATTGCCGCGGTCGTGTCGCGCTGGACCGGGGTGCTGGTCGAAAAGATGCTCGAAGGCGAGCGCGGCAAGCTGTTGCAGATGGAGGACGCGTTGAAATCCCGCGTCGTCGGGCAGGACGAGGCGATCGCCGCGGTATCGCAGGCGGTGCGCCGGGCGCGCGCCGGATTGCAGGACCCGAACCGCCCCATGGGCTCGTTCCTGTTCCTGGGGCCGACCGGCGTCGGCAAGACCGAATTGACCAAGGCGCTGGCTGAATTCCTGTTTGACGACGAGCGCGCAATGGTCCGCATCGACATGTCGGAATTTATGGAGCGGCACTCGGTGGCGCGCCTGATCGGCGCGCCGCCCGGCTATGTCGGCTATGAGGAAGGCGGCAGCCTGACCGAGGCGGTGCGCCGCCGGCCCTACCAGGTGATCCTGTTCGACGAGGTCGAGAAGGCGCATCCCGATGTGTTCAACGTGTTGCTGCAGGTGCTCGACGACGGAAGATTGACCGATGGGCAGGGCCGCACCGTCGATTTCCGCAACACCCTGATCGTGCTGACCTCGAACCTCGGCAGCGAGCATCTCGCGAATCTGCCGGAGGGGCAGACAGTCGATATGGTGCGCGGCCAGGTCATGGAGGCGGTGCGCTCGGCGTTCCGGCCGGAGTTCCTCAACCGCCTCGACGAGATCCTGCTGTTCCGCCGCCTGTCCCGCGAAGATATGGTCGGCATCGTCGACATCCAATTGGCCCAGCTGCAAAAGCTGCTCGAGGATCGAAAAGTCGTTCTGGAGATTGAGCCCGAGGCCAAGACATGGCTGGCGAACACCGGCTATGACCCGGTCTACGGCGCCCGGCCTTTGAAGCGGGTGATCCAGCGCGAATTGCAGAACCCGCTTGCGGAAAAAATCCTCGCGGGAGAGATCCGCGACGGCGACACCGTCCGCGTCACCGCGAGCCCTCTCGGGCTCTTGCTGCACCCTGCCGGACACGATGACGACCTCGAAGACCAGCGCCACGCCGCGCAATAAGCTTGCCCCTCACCCACCCGGCCCAACGGGCCGGGTCCCCCCTCTCCCCGCTCAGGCGGGGCGAGGGTATACTTGGCTCTACTCCCTCGCCCCGCTTGCGGGGAGAGGGTCGGGGTGAGGGGCAATAAGGCCGCATCAGGAGGAGAGGCATGCCGTTGGAGACCCGGTCGCTGGAGGGCAGCTTTGCCTGCGAGGTCGCCGGGTTGCGCCTCTGGGAGAGGCTCGAGCATGAAATCGTCGATGAGCTTCGCGAGCTGTGGGCATATCACCCGGTGCTGGTGTTTCGTCGGCAGGCCCTTTCGGAGCAAGAGCTGGCGGGGTTCAGTGCGCTGTTCGGCCCGCTGGAACGCGTCGTCCGCACCGAATGGGCGTCGCCGGCCGTCCCGGAAGTCGGGCTCATCTCAAATCTGAAGGACGGGCAGGGGAGGCCGATCGGCGGGCTCGGCGACGGCGAGATCCAATGGCACTCTGATCAATCCTACATGATGAACCCGGCGACCGGCGCCGTGCTCTACGCGCTCGAATTGCCGCCGGACGGCGGGACGACATCGTGGGTCGACTTGTCGGCTGCATATGCCGGCCTGCCCGATCGGCTGAAGCGCCTGGTCGAGGGCCGCAGCGCGGTCTTCGATTATGTCAAGCGGCTTGCCGGCTATCAGGGCGTCGACCGGGTGATCTCGGAGGAGGCCAGGCGCAAAACCCCGCCGGTGTTCCACCCGCTGGTGCACACTCACCCGGTGACCGGCAGGAAGGCTCTCTATCTCGATTCGACGACCACGGTCGCGGTCGATGGAATGGACGAGGCGACAGGCACGGCCTTGCTCGACGACATCTACGAATTCGCGACCCGGCGCGAATTCGTCTACCGCCATGACTGGCAGGTCGGCGATCTCGTGATGTGGGACAACGGGTCGACGATGCACCGCCGGGAGCCGTTCGATCCCGCGGCGCGCCGGCTGATGAAGCGGACGACGATCTTTCTTGCTCGCCGAGCGCCACATCGTGCCCGATGGCAGCCGCGCAACAGAGGAGACGGCATCGTGAACGCGGCTACAGAGAAGGATCTGGAAACGGGGTTGATCGAGAAGGCCAGGCGCGTTCTGCCCGGCGGCACATTCGGCAATTTCCCGGGCGATGTCGTGATCCGTGAGGGCCGCGGCGGGCGCGTTTGGGACGAGAGCGGCAGGGAATATGTCGATTTCCTGCTGGGCTCCGGCCCGATGCTGGTCGGCCACGCGCATCCCGAGGTCACCGCCGCCGCCCAGGCAGTGGTCGCTAAGGGCACCACGTTTTTCGCGAACAACCGTTACGGGATCGAGCTGGCCGAGGCGATCGTCGACGCCGTGCCTTGCGCCGAGCAGGTGCGCTTCGTCTCGACCGGCTCCGAGGCCGACCTTTATGCGATGCGCGCCGCGCGCGCGTTCAAGAGGCGCGACAAGATCCTCAAATTCGAGGGCGGCTACCACGGCATGAGCGATTATTCGCTGATGAGCCTCGCGCCCAAGCGGTCGGGCAATTTCCCGCAGCCGGTTCCGGATTCGGCCGGCATTCCCCGCAGCCTGCGCGACGAGATGCTGGTCGCGCCATTCAACGACCTCGAGGTCGTCGCCGAGTCTCGTTCGCGAGCACAGGGAGGAGTCTGGCCGGCATCATCGTCGAGCCTCTCCAGCGCATTATTCCGCCCGCGCCGGGGTTTCTCGAAGGGCTGCGCAAGATCACCGCGGAGAATGGGATGCTGTCTGATCTTCGACGAGGTGGTGACCGGGTTCCGTTTGGCCTATGGCGGCGCGCAGGAATACTACGGCGTGGTGCCGGACCTCTGCACCCTCGGCAAGGTGATCGGCGGCGGCTTTCCGCTGGCGGCGATCGCCGGGCGCGCCGACATCATGGCCCATTTCGATCGCGGCGCGGTCGGCGATGAGGGTTTTCTGATGCAGATCGGCACCTTGTCGGGCAACCCGGTTGCCGCCGCCGCGGGCCTCGCGACCTTGGAGATCCTGAGGCGGCCGGGGGCCTACGACCGCCTCTTTGCGACCGGCCGGGAACTGATGGAAGCGCTAGCCGAACTGCTGAAACGCAAGGGGATTGCCGCGCAGGTGACTGGGGAACCGCCGCTGTTCGACGCCGTCTTCGGCGCCGAGCCGGTGCGCGACTACCGCTCCACGTTGCGCGGCGATGCCGACATGCTCCGCCGGTTCAACGCGTTGCTGCGCGACCGCGGCATCCTGAAAGGCGAATCCAAATATTATGTATCCCTCGCCCACACCGCGGAGGACGTCCGGCACACCCGCGACGCCTGGGCGGCGGCGAGCGCGGCGATCGCCCGCTAGCGGCCAGCCCCTACCGGATTCGTTGCGCGAGGCGATCGCCGCGCTCGCAGACCTCGTCAAATAGGCGGCGCGCGTCCGCCTCCGGCAACGAGCCTTCTTCGGCGATGACCGCCTCCATCCCCGCGGCGGTCACCGGCTCGCCCTGCCGGCCGCCCGGCATCATCGGATACACCCGGCCGGCCCGCTTTTCGACGACGGCAAATCGGGATCCGGCGCGGATCAGCAAAAAGGAGCCGTGCTCCTCGACAATGTCGACGGGCCGGGCGGGATCATCGCTCATTGGCGGCGCTCCTCAATTTCATCCAGAACCCTCTCGGGGGCAACGTCTTCCTTGAGCTCTTCGACCTCGTCGTCGATCTCGGTTTCGATGCCGAGACGATCGGCGATCACGGAAAACAATGTGACGAGCTTGGTGACCTCGTGCTCGGCCAATAGGCTGATTTGCAGATCGAGCTCGGCGCGCTTGTCGGCCGCGCCGCTCATCCGGTTCTGCGTAATCAAGATGAAGGTTGACAGAAAGATGGCCTCGACCGACGCGACCATCGCCAAGGTCACAAAAGAGGGGTCGAATTGCGGCACCCCCGGGATCACGCCCAGGTTGGCCAGGATCCAGAAACCATAAACCACGATGTGCAAGTAGACGAACCGCATCGTCCCGCTAAAGCGGGTGATCGCCCCGGCGATGCGCTCCTCGAATGTCGCGGCCGCATCCTCGCGCTCTCGCCGCTCTTGGAGCATCCGAATATTGCGCGCAAGAACCGACGCGAGCCCCGGGGGTTTCGGGGGTGGCGCGGTCGGCGCGGCTTGCGCCCGGCAATTTGCCGCTCCCGTCATTTGCGTTTTCTGGGCCAAAGCGAGCGTACTTGCTGGTTGGGACCGCTAGCTTGCGTTGCACGGACCTACATAGCGGCCGGTGATTCGACCCGGCGCATCGACCGGCTGCCCATCAGGGCCGGGAAGCCGCGCCGTCAAGGTCGCCTCCATCGTGTCGCCGGAGTAGCGGGCCGCCCCGGAAGACTGGATCGGGCCTTGCGGCGAGCTGCAGGTCATCGACCAGGTGACGACGCCACCGTTGCGCTCCACCTTGTCGACTTTGCACTGGACGTTGCCCTGCTGCGTTTCCGGCGGCACCGGGTTGGCGGCATCGACGCAGGCGGTTCGCGTCATGCCCGGCCCGCTGCCCGGACCCGTCGAGGCCCCCGGCGACACCGGCATCTGCATATGCGTCGTGAATTGCCATTTCCCGCTTTTGATCTCCTCGGCAGCGCCTCCGGTCCCCGCCGCGACGCCGATTACAAAAGCGGCGATCAGCACCCCTTTTGCGACTTCCGTTTTCATCCCAACCTCTCTGCTTTCCTTCCTCGCGAACAACCCTCGCACGCTGACATTCCTTCTCGGCGCATAGAGGCCTAGCAAATCGCGTCCTCGGGCCGTAGCTTACCGGGATGTTCACCGGCATCATCACCGATCTCGGCCGAGTTAGACGGGTCGGCAGCGGCGATCTTGTGGATCTGACGATCGCCACCGCTTTCGACACCTCGGCTATCGCTCTCGGCGCATCGATTGCCTGTTCCGGGGTGTGCCTGACCGTGGTCGCGGTCACCCGGGCGGAATTCTCGGCCCAGGCCTCGGCCGAGACTTTGGCGTGCACGACAATCGGAGAATGGCAGGAGGGCACGCCGGTCAATCTCGAACGGTCATTGCGCGTCGGTGACGAGCTCGGCGGGCATCTCGTGGCCGGCCATGTGGACGGCATCGCGCGGATCGTCGAGCGCCGGCCGGAGGCCGAGTCCGTCCGTTTTGTCTTCGATGCGCCCGACGAGCTGGCACGTTTTATCGCGTCGAAGGGCTCGCTCGCGCTCGACGGCGTAAGCCTTACGGTCAACGAGGTGTCGGGCGGCCGATTTGGAGTGAACATCATCCCCCACACCCTGGCCTGCACCAACTTCGGAGCCGCGATCCCGGGACAGCGGATGAATCTGGAGATTGACTTGATCGCGCGCTATGTCGCCAGGCTTATCGGCCCGCGCTCGAACGGTGTGTCATGAAAAAACCCCACATATTGCTGGTCGAAGCGCCCTATTACGCCCACATAGCGGAATTGCTGCGACAGGGCGCCAAGCGGGCGCTCGACGATGCGGGCGCGACCTGTGAGACCATTTCCGTCCCCGGCGCGTTCGAAATTCCGGCAGCTATCGGATTGGTCGCCAGATCGACCGACCGGTTTGACGGATACGTCGCGCTTGGCTGCGTGATCAGAGGCGAGACGACCCACTACGATCACATTTGCGCCGAGAGCGCGAGAGGGTTGCAGGATTTGGCGGTGAGCGAAGGGGTGGCGATCGGCTACGGGATCTTGACCGTCGAAAGAGAGGCTCAGGCGCTCGCCCGCGCTTCGGCCGAGCGCCGGGACAAGGGCGGTGAAGCGGTGCGGGCCTGCTTGGCTCTGGTCGAGCTGAAGCGCCGCCTCGCCGAGGAGAAAAATGAGCAACAGCATAGAGGTGCGGCCGCGTGTTGAGGACTTGGATGCACACCAAGCTGCCGACGAGCCGCGTAGCGGCGGCCGGCGGCGGAGCGTCGCGCGGCTTGCCGCGGTTCAGGCTCTTTACCAGCTCGAGCTGAACCGAGGCGCCGATCCCGAGGCTGTGGTCCGTGAATTTGTCCGACACCGATTTGGCCACGAGATCGACGGCGACCGATATGGCGAGGCCGATACCGCGCTGTTCTCCGACGTTGTCTGCGGGGTAGCGTCGGACCTAGAAGGGCTCGACGCGACGATTTCCTCGGTGCTTACCGAGGAGTGGCCGTTGCCCCGTCTCGATTCCGTTCTTCGCGCCATTCTTCGCGCCGGGACCTACGAGCTCGTGCACCGGCGCGATGTCCCGCCGCGTGTCTCGATCAGCGAATATACCGCAGTTGCTTACGCCTTTTTCGCAGGTAAGGAGCCGGGGCTGGCGAACGGGGTCCTCGACCGTCTGGGCCGCACCTTCCGCGCCACGGAATTGTAGTCGCGCATGACCGGGGATGAGCCGGGCGAATTCGAGCGGATCCGCCGGTTTTTTGCTCCTCTCGCCGGGCCGGGCGGGCTCGGCCTCCTTGATGACGCCGCGCTCGTCTGCTGCGGGTCGGGACGGCGCCTTGTCGTCACCGCAGACGCCATCGTCTGCGGGGTTCACTACCTCCCCGACGATCCGCCCGAGCTGGTCGCGCGCAAGCTGCTGCGCGTAAACCTTTCTGATTTGGCCGCAATGGGCGCCCGCCCTCTGCATTACCTCCTTACGACGGCGCTTCCATCCGAAATTGGAGCGGAGTGGCTCGGCCGCTTCACCCGGGGGCTCGGCGAGGATCAAGCCCGTTTCGGCATCGACCTGTTGGGCGGCAACTCGGTTGCCACCAACGGTCCTACGGTCCTGTCGCTGACCGCCATCGGAGAGGTTGCGGCAGGCGCGGAAATCCGGCGCTGCGGAGCCGAGCCGGGCGATCTTGTATGGGTCTCCGGCACCATCGGCGATGCGTTTCTCGGTCTGGGGGTGCTGCGCGGAAGTTACCGGGAACTGGCGATCGAGCATCGTGAACATCTGATCCGCCGCTTCCGCCTGCCCGATCCGCGCACGGAACTGGGTCCGCTCTTGAGCGGCCTCGCGCACGCGATGATCGATGTCTCGGACGGTCTTCTGGCCGATCTCGGCCACATCTGCGAAACTTCGCATGTCGGAGCGCGCGTTGAATTGGGCTCGCTGCCCCTGTCGGCTGCGGCGCGCACGGTCATGGATGCCGATCCGGGCATCCATCCTCGCGTCGCGAGCGGCGGCGATGATTACGAGCTGCTGTTTGCCGCACCAGTTTCATTCAAAGAGGAGGTCGTCGCGCTGTCTGCCCGCCTCGGCCTGCCGATCACGATGATTGGCGAGATCGAGCCCGGCACGGGCGTTCGGCTGGTCGACCGCGCCGGCGGGATAATCCACGTGGAGGACACCGGATACCGCCATTTCTGACAGGCCGACGCCAATTGTAGGCTTACCACGCTGTGGTTGCCTGCAGGTCACCCTTCTGGCATGTTCCGCGCCGCTTGGCCTGTTTCCGCCTCGCCAGACAGGCGGAGTCGGGCGTTTTTTCGTTTTGGGGTCTCTTGATGTCCGCTGGATATTTGCTGGTCGTCGCGTGCGGCGTGCTGGCTCTCGCCTACGGCTGGTTCACCAGCCGCCAGGTATTGGCCGCCAACGCCGGCAACGCCCGGATGCAGGAAATCTCCAGCGCCGTCCAGGTCGGTGCGCGCGCCTATCTCAATCGCCAATACCGGGCGATCGCAATCGTCGGGGTGGTAGTCCTGATCGTGCTCGGCGCCACGCTCGGGCTGCGGGTCGCGATCGGCTATGTGATCGGGGCGGTGCTGTCGGGCGCTGCCGGCTACATCGGAATGAACGTCTCGGTGCGCGCCAATGTGAGGACTGCGCAGGCCGCTCGCAGCGGCCTGGACGCCGGGCTGGGGATCGCCTTCAAAGCTGGGGCGGTCACGGGCCTGCTGGTGGTTGGCCTCGGCCTCTTGGGGGTCGGGGTCTATTATTTCATTCTGCGGGCGACCGCCTCCGGCGACGATTTGCGCCCGGTATTGGAGGCCATGGTCGCGTTGAGCTTCGGCGCCTCGCTGATCTCCATCTTTGCCCGCCTCGGCGGCGGTATCTTCACCAAGGGCGCCGATGTCGGTGCCGACCTCGTCGGCAAGGTGGAGGCCGGAATTCCCGAAGACGATCCCCGCAACCCGGCGGTGATTGCCGACAATGTCGGCGATAATGTTGGGGATTGCGCCGGAATGGCGGCGGACCTCTTCGAAACTTACGCGGTAACGATCGTCGCGACGATGTTGCTTGCGGCGATCTTTTTTGCACCTCCGTTGCGCGACCAGATGCTGCTGCTGCCGCTCGTGATCGGCGCGGTGTGCATATTTACATCGGTGGTGGGCACCTTCTTTGTTCGACTGGGCCGCGACAACGGCATCATGAAGGCGCTCTACAAAGGCCTCGTTGCGACCGGGATTTTGTCTGTAATCGCTATCGCGCTGGTGGTTTATTGGCTGTTCGGCCTGTCAGCCCCGCTGCCATTGACGACCGGGGCTTCGGTAACCGGGCTCGGCCTGTGGCTTTGCGCGATCGTGGGGTTGGCAGTCACAGGTTTCATCGTCTGGATCACCGAGTACTACACAGCGACCGGCTATCGACCGGTGCGGAGCATCGCCCGGAGCTCGGTGACCGGGCACGGCACCAACGTGATCCAAGGTCTTGCGGTGTCGATGGAGGCGACCGCGTTGCCGGTGATCGTGATCTGCTTCGGCATCATCATCTCATTTCTGATCGCGGGGCTGTTCGGGATCGCCGTTGCCGCGACCACCATGCTCGCCCTCGCCGGGATGATCGTGGCGCTCGACGCCTATGGCCCGGTGACGGACAACGCGGGCGGCATCGCTGAAATGGCCGATATGCCGCGCGAGGTGCGGCGGACCACCGATGCCCTCGATGCCGTCGGCAACACGACCAAGGCGGTGACCAAGGGATATGCGATCGGTTCCGCGGGGCTCGCCTCGCTCGTGCTGTTTGCCGCCTATACCGAGGATCTGAAGCACTATTTTCCAAATCTCGACGTGCATTTCGGCCTGCAGGACCCGTATGTCGTGATCGGGCTCTTCATCGGCGGCCTGTTGCCCTACCTCTTTGCCTCGCTCGGCATGACCGCGGTCGGCCGAGCGGCGGGCTCGGTCGTTATCGAGGTGCGGCGTCAATTCCGTGAGATCCCCGGGATCATGCAGGGTAATGCGAAGCCCGATTACGGTCTCGCAGTCGACATGCTGACCCGGGCGGCGATCCGCGAAATGATCGTGCCGTCCTTGCTGCCGGTGCTGGCGCCGATCCTGCTCTACCTCGTGATCTGGCTGATCGCCGGACGAGCGGCCGCATTCAGCGCGCTCGGGGCGATGTTGCTCGGCACCATCGTGACCGGGATTTTCGTGGCGATTTCGATGACCTCGGGCGGGGGTGCCTGGGACAACGCAAAGAAATACATCGAGGAAGGTCATCACGGCGGCAAGGGGTCCGAGCCGCACAAGGCCGCTGTGACGGGGGACACGGTGGGCGATCCCTACAAGGACACCGCCGGCCCCGCGGTCAACCCGATGATCAAAATCACCAATATCGTGGCCTTGCTGCTGCTCGCGATCCTGGCGAAATGGGCGAACTGAGCGGCCGCACTTATTTTCCGCCGTTCGGACGCGGCCCGGGCTGACCGCGGTCGCCTCCGCCGCCGGTTCCACCACCACCACCGCCGCTGCCGTTGAATTTGCCCAAATTCCCGATCAGCTGCTCGAGAAAGGAGAGTTCGCGCCCGGGCGCGGGTGTCGCGCGCGCGATGGGACTGATCTCCTTGCCGTCCTGCAGCTCCTTATGATCGACCGCTTTGACGACCCCTTGTTCGTCGAAGCTCACAATGTAGACTTGCTGGTCCAGAACATCGGGGGTGAAAAAGGCGGTCTGGGCGGTCCGCCGGCTGATGTAGTACCAGGACTTGTCGTTGCTGAAGACGCTGACGCTCGACGGGGTGCCGAGGATTTTGGTCACCTCGTCCTTGGTGGTGCTGCCGGCGTGTATTTCCGACATCTTGTCCGGGCTGGGCAGATTGCCGCGCTGTTCGACCGATGGTGAGCAACCTGCAATTGCCGCCGCGCCCGCGGTCGCGGCAAGGAGCACCAGTAATCGGCACATGGCTGTTCCTCGGTAATCGAACATGACGTCACGCGACCAGGCTTCCGTTGAAACTAGTCGGGCCCCCGCCCATTTCGCAGGCAAAGGTTTAACCGCGAGACGTTCGCTGTCAATGTCTTCGCCGACTGCGAGCGCTGCCGTTGATGCCGTTTCATGGGCGAAGTGCCGCTCGGGATGCGGCCGACCGAGCTTATCGGCGGGTGGTGGAGCAAAGTCGGCGAGCCGTTTTCTTCGCGCAGTTTGGCGTCCCCGACACGCTCGACGGTCGTTTCGAGCTTATCTGCTTGCACGCGTTTTTGTACCTCCATCGCCTCAAGGCGGAGCGACCGCGGGCGAATTGGCTGTGCCAAGGGTTCTTCGATCGGATGTTTGCCGATTTTGATCGCGCGCTGCGCGAGATGGGCGTTGGCGACCTGAGCGTCGGCAAGCATGTCAAGCGCA
The DNA here is from genome assembly GCA_963836845.1 of uncultured Alphaproteobacteria bacterium. GTDB lineage: Bacteria > Pseudomonadota > Alphaproteobacteria > ATCC43930 > CGMCC-115725 > AP-15. The sequence continues at coordinate 35,373 of CAWILK010000012.1, forward strand.
TGGCGCGCGCCTTCTACGGTCGCGTTTGCGCCTATGAAGCGGCGCTCGGCGGTGATGACAAGGCCCTCCGGGCAGCACTGGCCCGAAATCTCTTCGGCACCGTTGTCGACCCGGCTCCGTTTGTCCACGAGATGGCCGATTATGTGCAAGCCGCTGTCGGGAGATTGGGTCGGCAATCGACACCCGATCTGCTCGCCGGCTGCATCGCGTTTGAGATCCCCGGCCCAGCCTCGATTTCGGCCCAGTCGGAGGCGGTTGAGCCTGGATGAGCCATTTCCCTACCGAATTTTCCCGCCTTGTCCCCCTCGCTCGGCTCGGGTCGGAACCATATCTGCAGCGAATCGAGGCCAGCGCGGAAGAACGGCGAAGCCTCGCCGAACGGTTTAATCTTTCGGTGCTCGACCGGCTCTCCGCCCAGGTTGAGCTTCGGCGCAAAGAGGGCGGGTTGATCCTTCTCGATGCGGAACTCGCCGCGGAATTCGAGCAATGCTTGCGCCGTGTGCCTCGAACCCGTGCGAGATGCCCTATCCCACCGGTTTTCGCTGGTCTATGGCCCGCCTCGGGATGAGGCGCCTGAAATCGTGCTTAGCGGCGAAGAACCGGCTTTCGAGCCGTTGGCGGGGGACATGATCGATATCGGGGAGGCGGTCGCTCAGGGGCTTTCGCTTGCGCTGCCGGAGTTTCCGCGCCACCCGGACGCGTCGATCGACGAGTTTTTCGCGGCCGACCCGCCAGAAAGCCCATTCACGTCGCTCGCTCGTCTCGCGAAGCGCGTCGAATGCTGACGGGCTGCCACCGCCGTTTGGTCGGCAAGCGCGCGCCGAGCGGTGGAGCGACCGTATGGTTGTTGCCGACGCTCTTGTTTTTGTCTAATTACGCGGACTTGGTGCGCCGTCGCTTTCCCCACATTCGAGCTTCCAATGGCCGTTCCAAAGAAGAAGACTTCGCCCTCGCGCCGCAATATGCGGCGTTCGCATCACTCGCTGAAAGCGGCCGCCTATGCCGAATGCCCGAATTGCGGCGAGCTCAAGCGACCTCACCATCTCTGCCAGTCCTGCGGTTACTACGCCGGGCGCGAAGTAACGAAGGTGGAATCGGAGACGGCCTGAGGGGCAAGGCTGCCTCCAGAGGCCGCGCAAGGTGAGCGAAAGCGTCACGATCGCCCTTGACGCGATGGGCGGCGATCACGCGCCGAGCATGGTTGTAAGGGGTGCCGAGATTGCGTTGCAGCGGCACCCTGACCTGCGTTTCCTGCTGTTCGGCGCCGAAGAACAGGTCCGCCCGCTGCTTGCGAAGCTGCCGCATCTCGGTAATTCTGTGACCTTCTTCCATGCGAGCGAGGTGGTGGCGGACGACACCAGGCCGTCGCTCGCGCTTCGCACGGGACGGCGATCGAGCATGCGCCTGGCGATCGAGGCGGTTGCCGAGGGGCGGGCCGATGGTGTGGTCTCCGCCGGCAACACCGGCGCGTTGATGGCGATCGCCAAGTTCGTGCTCAAGATGCTGCCGGGGATCGACCGCCCGGCGATCGCGTCGTTTTTTCCCACCCGGCGTGGCGAAAGCGTGATGCTCGATCTCGGCGCGAATGTCGAGTGCGATGCCGAGAATTTCGTTCAATTCGCCTTGATGGGCGATGTCTTTGCCCGGACGGTCCTCGGTCTGGTCGAACCGACGGTCGGTCTGCTCAATGTCGGCTCGGAGGATCTGAAAGGCAACGATGCCGTCCGCAAGGCGAGCGCCAGACTGCGCGGCGGCTTCACCCCGGTTCACTTTTACGGGTTCATCGAAGGGGACGACATCGCTGCGGGGACCGTCGATGTCGTCGTGACCGATGGCTTTACCGGAAATGTCGCCGTCAAGACGGCGGAGGGCATGGGAAAGCTTTTCAGCGAATTTCTCGAGGCTGCGTTTCGCCACTCGGTGTCGGCCCGGATCGGTTATTTGTTCGCCCGCGGCGCACTGAGGAAGCTCAGGATGCGCAGCGATCCGCGCCGCTATAATGGCGCGATATTTCTGGGATTGGGCGGGATCGCGGTCAAGAGTCACGGCTCGACCGACGCTTTCGGCTTCGCCAATGCGATCGGCGTTGCTGTCGATATGAAGGTGAACGGCGTGCTCGATAAGATCCGGGTCGAGCTGGCGCGCCTCAGCGAGGCGCCGTCTGCCCCGGAGCCGGCCCTGTAGCCGGTCGCGATGGACCTGCGATCCCAGGTCGCCGGATGCGGCGCCTATCTGCCCGAGCGCATCGTCACCAACCGCGAGCTGGCGAGCCGCCTCGATACCTCCGACGAATGGATTCGCCAGCGGACCGGTATCGGTGAGCGGCGCATCGCCGCGCCCGGGGAGCTGACCTCCGATCTCGCCTATCATGCGGCGGCCGATGCCTTGTCGGGTGCCGGCATGAGCGGCAGCGATCTCGACTTGCTGGTTGTCGCGACCGCGACACCCGACAATACGTTTCCGGCGACTGCGACCAAGGTCCAAGCCCGTCTCGGGATGACCCGGGGCGCCGCCTTCGATGTCCAGGCGGTGTGCGCCGGCTTTATCTTCGCGCTTTCGGTTGCCGATAATGCGCTCCGGCTGGGCCAGGCGCGGACCGCTCTCGTCATCGGGGCCGAGACGTTTTCCCGCATCCTCGACTGGCAGGATCGCGGCACCTGTGTGCTGTTCGGGGATGGCGCGGGTGCGCTGCTGCTGAAGGCGGTGCCGGCCGCGTCGCCCGGCGGCCGGTTCATCCTCTCCAATCACCTGCATTCCGACGGCCGGCAATACGAGATCCTTTATGTCGACGGCGGCCCCTCTTCGACGGGCAGCGCCGGCTATCTTCGGATGGAAGGGCGCGAGGTGTTCCGTCAGGCGGTTCAGCATCTGAGCGAGGTGGTCGAGGAGGCGCTGCGGGCCAACAAACTTGCTGCGGCCGATATCGACTGGCTGGTGCCGCATCAGGCGAACAGCCGAATCATCGACGGCATCGGGCGAAAGCTCGGCCTGCCTCGGGACAAGATCGTCATGACGATCGAGCGACACGCCAACACCTCGGCCGCCTCGATCCCGCTCGCCCTCCGGGAGGCGGCCGATGACGGCAGGATAAGGCCCGGTGATCTCGTCCTCATGGAGGCTCTCGGCGGCGGGCTCAGCTGGGGAGCCAGCCTGGTGCGCTGGTGACCATTTTGTCGATACCTTGCAACGCTTTGCAATTTGACGCGATTTTCCGGCGGGTTTAACCTTCGCTGAAATAAGGGGAGGTCCTCCATGACCGGGGAAACCATCACGCGCGCTCGGCTGAGCGAAGCGGTTTACCAAGAAGTCGGTTTGTCGCGCGCCGAGTCTGCAGAACTCGTGGAATCCGTTATCGCGGAGATTTCCGGCGCCCTCGAGCGCGGCGAGATGGTGAAGATTTCGTCCTTTGGCAGCTTCGCGGTACGGCAGAAGGGTCAACGTGTCGGGCGCAATCCCAAGACGGGCCAGGAAGTGCCGATCAGCCCACGCCGCGTTCTCGTGTTTCGTGCGTCCCACGCTCTGAAGAACCAGATAAACCATGGCCTCGCTGAATCCGAGAGAGGGCGGGTCGCGGACGGCGAACGCGACGGCGGCGAAAGTGACATCGGCGAAAGTGACGTCGGCCTGAGGCAGAGAGGCTGTGTGGGGTTGCCCCGGCCCCGGTTGCGCGGCCGGGGGGCGACGGCTATGATTGTCGGCGTCGGCGAAGCCGCCCGGTCGGAGCGTAGCGCAGCCTGGTAGCGCATCAGCATGGGGTGCTGAGGGTCGTGAGTTCGAATCTCACCGCTCCGACCAACTCTTCCTCCACCGGCAAGAACCGCCGATATGAGGAGGTGAAATGAGCGCTCCCGATCGTGATCTCGAACCCTGGCAGTGGCCTGAGGAGCACTGGCGCAAACTCGTCAACCGGGTTCGCGCCGGGCGCAAGCTGCGGCCGGCCGAGTGGCCGGGCGGCGCGCGTTGCGCGGTCGCGGTGTCCTTCGATTCGGATCACGAGACCAGCGATCTGCGCGATGGCGGCAAATCGATCGGCCGTCTGGCTTGGGGGCAATATGGCAACCGGGTCGGCGTTCCGCGCATCCTCGAGGTTTTGGAAAGGCACGGTGTCAAAGCCAGCTTTTATGTGCCGGCGGTAACCGCGCTTCTCCATCCCGAAGAGCAGCGCCGGGTCGTGGCCGAAGGGCACGAAATTGGAATTCACGGCTGGATTCACGAGCTGAACTCGGTTTTGCCGCGGGAGGCCGAACGCGATTTGATGATGCGCTCGGCGGATACTTTGGAGCGGATTTCTGGCGTCCGGCCGGTCGGCCTGCGCACCCCTTCCTGGGATTTCAGCCGAGACACGCTCGAGCTCGAAAAGGAAATGGGGCTGCTCTACAACTCCTCGCTGATGAGCGACGAGGATTGCTACGAATTGCTGCTCGACGGCGAGCCGACCGGCGTGGTCGAATTCCCGGTCGAATGGGTCCGCGACGACGCCGTTTACTTCATGATGAACCGGTTTCAGTCGCTGCGCCCCTACACGCCGCCAGGCGACGTGTTCGAGATCTTCCGGCGCGAGTTCGACGCAGCTTATGACGAAGGCGGGGTGTTCCAGCTCACGATGCACCCGCACATCATCGGCTATCGCTCGCGGATCTGGATCCTCGATGAAATTATCCGCCATGCGAAGTCGCGCAGCAGCGTGTGGTTCGGGACGCATGCCGAGGTGGTCGAGTGGGCGAAACAGCACGCCGCTTGAGGTGGTGACGGAAGGGCGGCCCTCTGCGACCCGGTGCGGCTTTGTCGCGCTGATCGGCGCGCCGAACGCCGGCAAGTCGACCCTCCTCAACCGCCTCGTCGGCCAAAAGCTGGCGATCGTCACCCCCAAGGCGCAAACGACCCGCAGCCGGCTGCTCGGCATAGCAATAGAAGGGCCGGCGCAAATCATCTTTGTCGATACGCCGGGCATCTTCGCGCCGCGACGGCGCCTCGATCGGGCGATGGTGGCGGCCGCCTGGTCGGGCGCCGAAGACGCCGACGAGGTGGTCTTGCTGGTCGATGCGGCTCGCGGGATCGACCGTCACACCCGGCATATTCTCGACCGGTTGGCCAAGAGCGGCCGCAGCGCGATCCTCGCGTTGAACAAGATCGACCTCGTCGCCCGCGAGAGCCTGCTCGGTCTCGCCGAGCCTGCTGTCGCGGGAAGGCCAATTCGATCCCGTCTTCATGATTTCCGGGCTCACCGGCGACGGCGTCGCAGGATATGAAGGGGCACCTCGCCGCTGTTCTGCCTTCGGGGCCCTGGCTGTTCCCCGAGGACCAGCTCTCCGATGCGCCCCAGCGGATGATCGCGGCGGAGGTGACGCGCGAGCAGGTCTTTCTGCAATTGCATGACGAGCTGCCCTACGCCTCGACGGTCGAGACCGAGCGATGGGAAGAGAGGCCGGACGGCAGCGTGCGGATCGAGCAGGTGATCTTTGTCCAGCGCCCGGGCCAGCGCGCCATCGTGCTCGGCGATCGCGGCCAGCGGATCAAGGCGATCGGCGCGCGCGCCCGCGCCGAGCTCGAGCGGATGCTGGAGCGCCGGGTTCATCTGTTCCTGTTCGTCAAGGTGCGCCAGAACTGGGCCGAGGATCGCGAGCGGTTCAGGGCGCTCGGGCTCGACCATGATATCTGATGGAATGGCATGACACCGGGTTCGTGCTTGCGGGCCGGCGCCATGGCGAGAGCGCGCTGATTGTCGAGCTCCTGACCCGCGAGCACGGGCGCCATGCGGGCCTGGTTCGCGGCGGGCAATCGCCGCAAGATGCGCGCCGTGCTGCAGCCCGGGAACCAGGTCGCGGTGACGTGGCGCGGCCGCCTGCGCCGAGCATCTCGGCACCTTCGCCTGCGAGCCGGCGCGCGCTCATGCGGCCCGCATTCTCGACGACCCCGGCCGGCTTGCCGGCCTGACGGCGGCGGCAGCGCTGGTCGCGTGCGCCTTGCCGGAGCGAGAGCCGCATCCGGATGTCTTCGCCTCGTTCGGCAGCCTCGTCGATGCCCTCGATTCGACGGCGGACTGGCCGGCGCGCTATGTCGGATGGGAGCGCGACCTGCTGGCCGCGCTCGGGTTCGGGCTCGATCTCGCTCGCTGCGCGGCGACCGGGGCCGCGACCGACCTCGCCTATGTCTCGCCCCGCACCGGGCGCGCGGTGTCGCGGGCAGCAGGGCTGCCCTATCATGATAAGCTGTTGCGATTGCCGGATTTTCTTTGGCGCGACAGGCCGGCCGACAGCAACCAGATCGCGCAGGGCATGGCGTTGACCGGGCATTTTCTATTGCATCATGTCTTCGCCCCGCAAGGCCGGGCGCTGCCGGCGGCGCGGGCGCGGCTGGCTGAGCGCATCTGCCGCGAGGCCGCCTCCGCCGCCGGTGGTACCCTCGCGCGCAGCGCCGCGCGCGAGAGGGGCTGCTGAACCCTAAAGAGGTGATCGATCATGGCTGCAACCGCCCTCGCGGGCGAGATCCGCAATGTCGACTTCGCCGATGCGCTCGGCGAGCGCTATCTCTCCTATGCGCTGTCGACGATCATGTCGCGCTCGCTGCCGGATGTGCGCGACGGGCTGAAGCCGGTGCACCGCCGCATTCTCCATGCGATGCAGCAGCTCCGCCTCGACCCCGCCTCCGGCTACAAGAAATGCGCCCGGGTCGTCGGCGACGTGATCGGCAAGTTCCATCCGCACGGCGAACTGGCGGTCTATGACGCGCTGGTTCGCCTCGCGCAGGATTTCTCGCAGCGCTACCCGCTGGTCGACGGGCAGGGGAATTTCGGCAATATCGACGGCGATAACGCCGCGGCGATGCGCTACACGGAGAGCCGGCTGTCGGCGGTCGCGCAGGCGATGCTCGACGGCATCGACGAGGACGCCGTCGATTTCCGCGCCGACCTATGACGGCGAGGACAGCGAGCCCGTGGTCCTCCCCGGCCGTTTCCCGAACCTGCTCGCCAACGGCGCCTCCGGCATCGCGGTCGGCATGGCGACCAGCATCCCGCCGCACAATGTCGGCGAGCTGTGCGCCGCGCTTGCTGCATCTGATCGACCATCCCGCCTGTCGCGCCGGCCGAGCTGTCGACGCCATATCCCCGGGCCCGGATTTCCCGACCGGCGGCGTACTGGTCGAGCCGCCCGAGGCCATCCGCCTCGCCTATGCGACCGGCCGCGGCAGCTTCCGCCTGCGGGCGCGCTGGGCGACCGAGGCGCTGGGCCACGGGCTCTATCAGATCGTCGTCACCGAGATGCCGTTTCAGGTCCAGAAGGGGCGGCTGATCGAGAAGATCGCGGCCTTGCTCGAGGAGAAGAAATTGCCGCTGCTCGCCGATGTACGGGACGAGTCGACCGAGGATGTCCGCCTCGTCCTCGAGCCCAAGACCCGCAACGTCGATGCCGGCGATGCTGATGGAGCAGCTGTTCCGGCTGACCGAGCTCGAAACCCGGGTGCCGCTCAACCTCAATGTGCTCGACCCGCTCGGCGTCCCGCGGGTGATGAACCTGAAGGAGGCACTGCAGGCCTTTCTCGACCACCGCCGGGTCGTGCTGCAGCGCCGCAGCCGCCATCGGCTCGCCGCGGTCGCCCGCCGCATGGAGATCCTGCGCGGCCAGATCGTCGTCTACGTCAATCTCGACGAGGTGATCCGCATCATCCGCGAGGGGGAGGACCCAAAGGCCGAGATGATGGCGCGCTGGGAATTGACCGAGGTCCAGGCCGAGGCGATCCTCAACATGCGGCTGCGCGCCCTGCGCCGGCTCGAGGAGATCGAGATCCGCAAGGAGCTCGATGCGCTCGCCTCCGAGGAAGGGCAATTGACCGGGTTGCTGGCGAGCGACAGGCGGCAATGGCGCGCCATCGCCAAGGAGGTGCGCGAGACCGCCGCCGAGTTCGGCGGGGCGACACCCGCTCGGCCGCCGCCGCACCGAGATCGCCGCCGCGCCCGCCCCGATCGAGATCCCGGCCGAGGCTCTGGTCGAGCGCGAAGCCGGTGACGGTGCTGTGCTCAGCCAAAGGGTGGATCCGCGCCGTCCGGGGCCACAACGTCGCGGCCGGCGAGCAGAAATACAAGGAGGGCGACGCGCCGCGCTTCGCGGTGACGGCGGAGACGACCGACCGGCTGATCGTGTTCGGGACCAACGGCCGCTTCTACACCATCGGGGTCGACCGGCTGCCCGGCGGGCGCGGCCATGGCGAGCCGCTGCGGCTGATGATCGACCTGCCGAACGAGCACGACATCGTCGCGATGTTCCCCTACCGCCCCGGCATGGAATTGCTCCTCATCGCGAGCGACGGGCGCGGATTTGTCGTCGATGGCGAGGAGGCGGTGGCGCAGACCCGCGCCGGCAAGCAGGTATTGACGCCGGGTGACGGCGCCGTCGCCCGCATTTGCGCGCAGGCCGAGACCGGGGATGCCGTCGCCCTTGTCGGCGACAACCGCAGGATGCTGATCCTTCAGCTCGACGGCATCCCGCTGATGACGCGGGGCCGCGGCGTCATCCTGCAGCGCTACAGAGATGGCGGGCTCGCCGACTGCAAAGTCTTCCGCCTCGCCGATGGGCTGTCCTGGCGCCAGGGCGAGAACCGTACCCGCACCGAAACCAATCTTACTCCGTGGCTCGGATCGCGCGGCGGCGCCGGCCGTCTGGTCCCCAGCGGCTTCCCGCGCACCAACCGCTTTGCATAGCGGCAGCCCAATCAAGCGGGCGGAGCTGGCTGCTTTAGCTATTTCTTGCAGGAAAATAACGGACGACCGGGGATGGCGATCGGGAGAGAGATTTTACTCTTTTTCCAATCATTGCTCCGTCAGACTGACCGCAGCCTGTAAAACGTGTACTGCCTGTGCGGCGGAGGCGACGGGCAACATGTGACGCTGATAAGGAGAGAACGGGATGTTCAGCCATATTATGGTCGGGAGCAACGACATCGCCCGGTCGAAAAAATTCTACGATGCCCTGTTTGTCGCGATGGGCGGCAAGCCCGGCATTGAGGACGCGAAAGGCCGGCTGATCTACGCGCACAATGGCGGGCGCTTCATGGTGTCCAAACCCATCGACGGCAAGTCGGCCACCCATGCCAACGGCGGCACGATCGGCTTCACGGTGAGCGATCCCGAAGCAGGCCGACGCATGGCACAAGGCCGGCGTCGCGAATGGCGGCACGACGATCGAGGACCCGCCTGGCGTGCGCCAAGGGGTCACCGGCGAGATATATCTCGCTTATCTTCGCGATCCCGACGGCAACAAACTGTGCGCGCTTTATCGCAAGCCGGCCGCCTGAATTATCGTAGCTCAAACCTGAGGAGGGCCGCCTTTCCAGGCGGTCCTCACCCGCGCGTCCGCCGCCGCGCATCAGCGGTTTTGGAGCCGATAGCGGAGCCAAACCGCGCCGCCCTCCAGCACCTCGGTGCTCGCCAGGGTCATCGAGGTGATCGGCGCCGAGACGCCGGCATCCCTGTCGCTCGAGTCGAAGATGCTCGGGGCGCCCTTCGCGCCGTCGACGGCGGGGCAGATCGCAAGGCTGATCTCGTCGATCAGGCCGGCCCGCAGAAAGGCCCCGTTCGAGCCGCCGCCGCCTTCGAGCAGCAGGCGCTCGATCCCCAGCTCGCGGTTCAAAATCTCCAGCGCCAACCCGAGATCGAGCTCCCGCTCGCCGGCGAAAATGTAGGAGACACGGTCCTGGCGCAGCCCCGCCAGATGCGCGTCGGAGACCTCTTCGGTCAGCACCGCGACGACCGGGTCGCCGCCGATATCGGACCGCCCCCAGGCGATCTTGCCCTGGGCGTCGAGTGCGATGCCGTAAGCTTTCGCGTCGCGCCGCGCGAACCAGGGTTCCCGCGGATAGGTCTGATCCGTGTGGCGAGGGTAGGCCTGCGCCTTGGCGTATTCGCTGCCGGTGACGCGGCCGATCAGCCACGAGCCGCCGCCGAGCTCTTCGTGGATGCGCTCGAACAGCCCCGCCATGCGGTTTTCGCTCGGCCGCCAGCGGCTGCCCAGGATGCGGCCGTCGACGCTCGAGTTCATGTGGCAGATCACATAAGGCTTCATCCCGCGTCCCCTCTTCCGCCCGCACTCAGGCGGGACGGCTCCAGCCCACCCAGTTGCACACCGCTTCGCCCATGACGAGCTCGAGGTCGCGGCCCTTGAGCCACGGCAATTCCTCGGTGAACACCGTCACGCATTGCCGCCAGGAGCACGGCATCCGGGTGATGTCGGTGCCCCAGAACATCCGCTCCGGGCCGAACGCGTCGAAGCAGCGGTGCAGGGGCTCGTGAAAGCTGCGGAACGGATACGCGTCCTCGGCGTAGCCCGCCTGACCGGTCGCCTTGACCGCGACGTTCGGGTATTTGGCGAGTGCGAGGGTCGGCGTGATGCCGTACTTGTCGAGCACGGCGGCGAGAATGCGAAAAATCCCGACCCGGTTGCTGTATTCGTGGTTGCCGTAGCCGCCGATATCGGGGAATTGCGGTTGGTTGCCGGACCACAGCCCCTCGGGACCGCCCATCGGGCTCGCCTCCGCCGGAGTACCGGCCGGCACCTCCCAATCCCAATGCTCCAGGTTGACGATGACCGCCAGGGCGACGCGGGCGCCCTCCGGCCATCGCAGAACGGGGCGAGCAGCAATCGGTGACCAGGGAGGGAAGTTCTGGTCCATGCCGTAGGCGCGTTGGCAGGCATCACTCGCTCCGGCTGCTTCGTGGGGACCCACTATGACACACCGCGACCGATCGCGCCGGGGCCCCTCGCCGAGCCCTACAGATTCCTGGGACCTCCCGGGGTCCTCCGCCTCCTCGACCGCGTATCCATCGGGCACCGCCACGACACTGCGGGTGACGAGCGCGGTTCGCGCGAGCACCCGCGGCGCCACCAGGCGGTCGCCGTTTGGCATAACGTAGATGGGCAGTTCGACGAGCCCCAGAGCAGAAGTGCAATCCGGCGTGAATCGCAGGTATTTGGCTATTGACTTCCGCCCCTTCTCGGATCCCGTCGCCGACGATCAGGCAGGAGGAAGCGCCCGCGCCGGAGGTTGCGGTGAGCGCATCGTTGAACTGCTGTTCGTCGACTTCAGGGTCAACCGCCCGCACCATATCGAGCACGGGTTGCCGTCGCGCATTGAGACGATGGCTTACCTCGCGCTCGCATCGTCGATGACGACCAGCGGCTGAGTTCCTTGGCGCAGTCGAGAATTTGGCTCACGACTTCGCGCCGCGCTTCCGGATTACGCCAGAGCTTGCATTCGACCAGTACCGGCAGGCCGGACGGCGTGACCATGAAATTATCTATTGGGCCGGCGGGCGTGTTCAGTTCGGTGCAAATCGGCACCGGGCCGGAAAAAATCGCGTCGATTTCGGCGATCGGCAAGCACGCGGGATGCTCATGAACGAGCGCCTGGATGTAGGCCTCGCTCACCGCGGCGCGACCACTTCTCGAGCGACCGGTTTTAGCGGCTCCGCTCCGCCCGAACCCGAAGGTAGAAGAAGCGGAACGGTATGTTGTCTCTCCACCCTGAAAACTCCCGCCTCGAGGGCTATCTCAAGACTTTACACGCGGTTGATTGCGGCGGGCTTGTCCGCCTTTCAGCCAAACCCGGCGCTTGATGGCGATGGCCGAGAAAGACCGGCATCGCCGCGATTGAGCCGTTCTTAGCGGTGCCCTGCCAACGGGCGCTCATGCCCCTTAACCGCTCCTTACAGGCCAGACCGAGGATCGGCGAGGTTGGGGAAGCGCTATCGTCTCATTCAATGACCTCGGCGGCGCGCGGCGACGGGTTTCGGTTGGAAATGATGCTCGGCCATCCGAAGGTGGCGTAGCCGCGCGAGCGCCAGCACCTTCGGCAATTCGGCCCAAGGTTGCGCGGGCGGCGGCGGCTCGAACGGCTGCTGCAAGCCCAGGTGGTCGATGACGAGCCGCGTGTTCGGATTGCGGGCCGCCAATTTGTCCGGCCCGCTCCAACCGGCCTCAACAGACCCGCGTGTTCGGGCTCGGGCATCCGGCGACTAAGTACAATCCTTTCATGCCGCGGTCAGTTTGTCCAAAGAGAGCTGCACCAGCCCTTTCAGCTCCTCCAAAAAGTATTGATAGTCTTCTTGAACGAAATCAGCCGGGTCTATCACCGCTCGTGTCGTCCCGTCTGCGTATTCATAGAGACAATGGGTTTTTGCCGCGGCAGTCGGCACCCTAGAAACTACGATTTGCTTGTGCTGGCGGTTCATCGTCAGGATCAAATCCGCCCATTCGATCGCCTTTTCATCGAGAGCCGTCGGGACGTGCGTTCTCGCCGCCGGGATTGCCGTCACCAGCTGGATATCCGGCCTAGAGCCGTGTCTCACATTAGTCCCGCGCGATTGCACTTCGACGGGGAGGCCATGGTTGCGGATATATTCCGCGGCGAGGTATTGCGCCGCCGGGCTGCGCCCCGCATTACCGGAACAGACGAATAGCAGGGTTTTCATCGCAGGCATCTCCAGGCACGCCCCCGCTCACTTCAGCGTCGCGCACTCTAACAGGCCCGGAGCCGGAACAGGTCCAGAGCCGGGCTCCGACCCGCGATCGGCCCCGCCTCGTCTTCGGTTGTAAGCCCGTGCCGGGGCGAAGTATCGTCCTCGGGCGATGACTGCCGTCTTCCGTTTCGACCAGATCGAGCTGCCGCCTGAATGCGCGGCGTTGCGGGCCGAGGTGCGCGAGTTTATCGCCGCGGAGCTCGCGGCGGGGCTGTGGGTGCCGAACAGCGACTTTGGCAGCCATCGCTCGGCCGCGTTCAGCCGGCGGCTGGGGGCGCGCGGCTGGATCGGGATGACCTGGCCCAAACGCTATGGCGGCGGCGAGCGCAATATGCTCGAACGCTATGTCGTGACCGAGGAGTTGCTGGCCGCCGGCGCCCCGGTCGGGTCGCATTGGATCGCCGACCGGCAGAGCGCTCCCTTATTGCTGCGCTACGGCAGCGAGGAGCAGCGTCTCGCTTTCCTGCCGGGCATTGCGCGCGGCGAGATCTTTTTCTGTATCGGCATGAGCGAGCCGGATTCGGGCTCCGACCTGGCGTCGATCCGGACGCGCGCGGTGCCGATCGATGGCGGCTACGAGGTCACCGGCGCCAAGGTGTGGACCAGCTACGCGCACGAGTCGCATTTCGCGATCACGCTCGTGCGGACAGCGCCGGCCGAGGCCGACCGCCACCGCGGCCTCAGCCAGCTGATCCTCGACCTCAAATCGCCGGGCGTCACGATCCGCCCGATCATCAACCTTGCCGGCGAGCATGACTTCAACGAGGTCGTGCTCGACCGCGTGTTCGTGCCGGCCGAGCGGCTGGTCGGCAAGGAGGGCGAAGGCTGGCGGCAGGTGACGAGCGAGCTGGCCTTCGAGCGCAGCGGGCTCGAACGGTTCATCAGCTCGTTTCAGCTGCTCGTCGAGCTGATGCGCCGCGCCGGCCCCGATCCCGAGCCGCAGATCGCCGAGGCGGTCGGCCGGATGACCGCCCATTTGTGGACCCTGCGGCGCATGTCGCTGTCGATAGCCGGCATGCTGCAGTCAGGCGAGGCGCCCAATCTCGAAGCCGCCCTCGTCAAGGATCTGGGCAACGCTTTGGAGCGCGAGATCCCGGAGCTCGCGCGCTTGCTGGCGCCGGGCCGTCGCCGCGCCGCAAACGACCGGTTCGAGGAGGTGCTGGCCGAGACTGTGTTGCACGCGCCGTCCTGGACCTTGCGCGGCGGCACCCGCGAGATCTTGCGCGGCATCATCGCCCGCGGACTCGGGCTGCGATAACGCGGCGATGGCTCGGGTGCTGATCAATCTCCCGCCGCGAGCGCGGCGCGGAGAGATCATCGAGATCAAGACCTTGATTGCCCATCCCATGGAGACCGGCTACCGCCTGGACAACACCGGGCGCGCGATCCCACGGGACATCATCAAGCTGTTCGTCTGCACCTATAACGGCGAGGAGATTTTTCGCGCCGACCTGTTTCCGGCAATCGCGGCGAACCCGTTCCTTGCATTTTTTACCACCGCGACCGAGAGCGGCGCGTTTGTGTTCAGCTGGACCGACGATGCCGGCCAGGTACAGACCGAGACCAGGCAAATTACGGTCGAATGAGGCTCGCCCTCGCTAGCGCCCTACCCCTTCTCGCCGTCGCGGCGGTTGCCGCAGAGATCTCACCGGAGGAGCGGCGCTCGGGATACGAGTTCGCGGCTCCGGAAACCCGGGCCATGGAGGACGACGATACGGCGAACCCGGGCATGTTGTGGGTGCTGCAGGGAACTAGCCTGTGGGATGCGGCGGCCGGCGCTGCCGCGCGATCCTGCGCCGATTGTCACGGCGACGCCCGCATCAGCATGACGGGCGTGGCGGCGCGCTACCCGGCCTTCGACCCGGTGCTCGCCCGACCGCTCGATCTCGAGCAGCGCATCAACCGGTGCCGAACCGAGCATCAGAAAGCCGAGCCACTTGCGTGGGAAAGCCCGGATCTGCTGGCGCTCGCCGCCTTTGTCGCTCGCCAGTCGCGGGGCCTGCCGATCGCCGCCGGAAGCAATCAGGAATTGCAGCCGGCTTCAGAGCTCGGGAAGCAACTGTTCCGCCGCCGCGCGGGTCAACTGAACCTTTCCTGCAGCCAGTGTCATGACGACAACTGGGGCAAGCGGCTTGCCGGCAATGTGATCCCGCAAGGCCACCCGACCGGATATCCGCTCTATCGTCTCGAATGGCAGGGTCTGGGCTCGTTGCAGCGGCGCTTGCGCGATTGCATGACCGGGGTGCGCGCCGAGCCCTTCGAATACGGCGCCCCCGAGGCGGTTGCCCTCGAACTCTATCTAATGGAGCGCGCCCGCGGCATGCCGATCGAAATCGCCGGCGGTTCGCCCGTAAGCTGCTACGGCTATGCCCCTCCCCAACCGTCGAGCGCTTCGACCTCGATCATCAACTCTCACGCTGCCTCTGCGGTGTAGTCGTGGTCAGCTTTTTCCGGCATATCCATCAGGCGGCGCAGCGCGTCGCGGCCGCGGGACAGGCGCGATCGCACCGTCCCTACCGGGACATCGAGGATCTGCGCCGCGGCCTCATAGGACATCCCTTCGAGGCCGACGAGCAGAATGACCTCCCGCTGTTCCTCACGCAGGCAGGCGAGGGCGCGTTCCAACTCATGCAATTGGCGAGAGGCTGTCGGATCGGTGGTGGCGACAAGCGAGGATGAGATCTGCTCGATATCGACCGCTCGTCTCGTCGCGCATCGCCCGTCGCACCATGTTGACATATTGGTTGTGCATGATCGTGAAGAGCCAAGCGCGGATATCGGTGCCGGTCTGCCAAAGATGCGCCTTGGCGATCGCGCGCAGCAGCGTTTCCTGCACGAGATCGTCCGCCCGGTCGGCGCTCCGCGTAAGCGCCCGTGCATAGCGTCGAAGCCGTGGAATCTCCCGCTCGATGAGGCGATGAAATTCGGACATTTCGTTCTTCCCTCTAGGCCCCCGATCGTGGGGCTGATGGTCGGAACTTAAGGTGCCCCTGTAATCCCTTGATGAACCAGCACGCTGGAATTCGGTAAAGAGTTGTAATCAGATGTGTAACTCTTGCCCTCATTGATTTAAGCAGCGGATTGTTACATTGTCGGGTGATGGATTTGCTTAATGTTTACAAACTGAGAGGTTCGTTTCCCTGGGAACGCCCGGTTAGACGGGATGTTGGCGACGAGCAACTCAGTTTTTTGTAAGGGGCATCCCGATGAGAGCAGTTCTGATACCGGCGGCATTCGCGGTGGCCGTGACGGGTTTGTTGGCGGGTCCGGCGCCAGCCTTGGCCAAGGGCTGCTTGAAGGGTGCTGTCATCGGTGGGGCTGCGGGGCACTTCGCCGGTCATCATGGTGTGCTCGGAGCCGGGGCGGGCTGCATCATTGGGCGCCACGAGGCCAAGAAGCATGAGCGCGAGCGGGAACGGGCGCATCAAAACGAATGGCGCGACCACCAGGGTTATGGCAGCAGCTCGCAATACGGGGACCGCGGCTACGGCAATCGATAAGCCGATGCGCCTGTCGGCCGAGTAGGATGCTAAATAAGGCTGCGATGGGGTCGCAAACTGCTCACCACCACCTCACCCGTCATTCCCGCGGCAAGCGGGAATCCATTTTGCTCAGGACCCATGGGATGCCGGCTCTCCGCTGCGCTCCGGCCGGAATGACGAAATTCGGGGCCGCCCGTTGGTCTCGGCAGCTGCTAAGCCAGCTTGTCAACGGGCGTTGCGGCGTCAAGCCGAAACCGGCGGCAGAGGATTTCTCAAACCTGCAGGACTTCGGCGTTGGGGGCGGCTTCGAGCTCGCAGGCATTAACCGTCATCGCCAGCATGGCGTAGTACCCGATTGCGCCAGTTAGCTGGATGATGCCGTCCTCGCCGAACCTGTTGCGCAACGAAGCAAAGCTCGCGTCGTCGACCCGATGCCTGCGGAGCAGTTGGCGCGTAAAATCGACGATTTCGGCGTCTTCCGGCGGCAGGCCGCGAGAATGGTTGTCGCGAATCGCCGTGATTGTCGCCTCCGGCACGCCGAGGCGGCGGGCGCCGCCGGTCTGGGCTCCCCACACATAAACCGCCTCCAGCTCGCGCGCGACCGTCATCGCCGCGAGCACTCGGGCGCGCATGTCGAGAGAGCCTTCGAAGCGAACATACGCGCCGAGATGCGCGACGCGCCCGGCCAGCTCCGGACTGTGCAAAAACATCGTGAACGGCCCCTGGATGGCGCCGCGGCTCTGGGTGATCGCGTCGACGACGGCATGGTCCTTCGCGGGGACCTGCTCCTTGCTGGTGATGGGCGGCAGCCTTGCCATGCTCGAACCTTCCTTCCGAGGGTAACTCCGCCGGCAGGATACCGCCCAATTGCGTTAATGCGGTAGTCCCGTCGGCTCGCTCTGAAGTTCGGCGATGCTCCGCCAGATCCGCGCCCAGACGAGCAGGCCCGCGCGATTATCATGCATCCAGCATAAGATCGGCGTATCTCGCGGCCTGCAGCTCGGCAGCTTCGCCGAATTCATGCTTCATGGCGTCTGCGGCGCGTCGTACATCGAAATCGGACAACATCACTCCCCTTGCTGCATAGTTGCTGCGGTCATCTTGCCGGGACATCCGCAGACTAATTCGTTCGTTTGCTGGCCGCGTGACATTACCGGATCAGAACTTAAGATCGCTCGCGCAATTGATAGTTAAGACCGGCAAAATTCGAAGTTAATCCTCGACGATTCAGCCGCAACTCGGCGCAAGCCGGGCACGGTTCGCTGACGGCGATGCACATTGTCCGGAAGCCGCCGATCGCTGACGGTGGCTTGCGGGCTGGGCAAACGCAACGATCGCGGCAGTGAAAGGATCGGACGAATGGAAGCAGCACGTTCGCGCATTTGCGTGGTTGTGGCTCGCAACTCTCGCTGGTGGCGTTGACGATGCTGTTCGGCTCGAGCGCACGCGCCCAAGAGCTAGATCAAATCCTACGCGGTTACGAGATCGCGCCGAGATCTTTCCGAAAGCTCAGATCTAAAGAGGCAAAGACTGGGCGTTGGTCGGTCTCGGCAGCTATATCGTCAATACGACCGGCTGCAACGATTGCCACACTCATCCGAACTGGGCGACGGGGCGCAATCCCTTCCTGGGCGAGCCGGAGCAGATCAATACAGAACGCATATCTGTCGGGAGGGCGACACTTCGGCCCGATCAACTCCGCAAACATCACCCCGGACAAGCCGGGCCCGAAGGGAAAGCCCGCCGGGCTGACCCGGGAGGAATTTCTCAAAGTGATGCGCACTGGCCATGACCCCGACGATCCTAATCGGCTGCTGCAGGTCATGCCGTGGCCGCTGTATAAGTGGAAGACTGACCTGGAGCTGAAGGCCATGTACGAATACCTGAGTGCTATCCCCTCCTGCCGGACAATCCCAATCCCGGGCCGTAGTCTAGTGCAGCTTCAGAACCGGATGTCCTGCGGCGGCAGGCCGAATTCGGAGCGGCTGAAGACAAAGGCGGCGCGCTCCGGGTTGTTGCCGGCATGGGCGCGCATCGCGTGCACGTCGCGCCAGGCGCGCTGGATCGGGTTGTCGAGAAATATGCCGCGGCCGCCGCTCGCCTCGAGCAGGCGGTCGACCGCCCTGACGCTCCAATCGATGGCTTTGCCCGCATCCCAGCGATAGCGGGCGCGCGGCGGCTAGCGGGATCTCCGCGCCGGCGCGGGCGAGGCGCATCATTTCCGCGAAATTGCCGAGCATCCGGTCGCGCGCCGCGCCGATCTCGGCCGCGGCCTCCGCCAGACGATATTGCACGAACGGATCTTCGACCACGCGCGATTGGTCGCGAAGGTTTCTCCGCCCGCCGCACTGCTCGCGAAACGCGTCGAGCGCGCCGAGCGCCGCGCCAATGGCGGGAGCTGTGATGCCGTATGGGAAGACGAGCCCAAAAGGCAGGCGGTAGAGCGGCGCGTCGTTTATTTCGGCGCCCGGATGCCGCAGATGGAACGCGTCCCGGTAGGTATGCGTGCGGTATTCCGGGACGAATGCCGCTTTGACGACAAGGTCCTTGCTGCCGGTGGCGCAAAGCCCCATCACGTGCCAATTGTCGTCGATGGCGTAGTCGTTGCGCGGCACCAGAAACACGCGCGCGTCAGGCGGCTCGCCTGGCTCGGCGGGCGGCAGAATTCCGCCGAGAACTGCCCACTGACAGAAGTCGCAGCCGCTGGAGAACGACCAGCGGCCGCTCAGGCGATAACCGCCGTCGACCCGTTCTACTGAGCCGGTCGGCGCGAGCGAAGTCGACAGCTGCACGCTGCTGTCTGCGCCCCAGACATCTTCTTGCGCCTGGGGCGGAAAGATCGCCAAGTGCCAGTTGTGAACGCCCACGACCCCGAGAATCCATGCGCTCGAGCCGCAGACGGTGCCGACCTCGACGACGGCTTGATAAAAGGTCCCGGGATCGAGCTCGTAACCGTCATAGCGTCTCGGCTGCAATGCCCGAAACAGCCCTGCCTGCTGGAAATCGGCAAAGGTCTCGCCGGGCAGGCGCCGCAGCTGCTCCGCGCCCGGAGCGCGCTCGCGCAGCGCCGGGAGCAGCGACCGCACGCGCCCGAGGTATTCCTCCGGGCTCATCGGCTTCAGCCGAGCGGACCCTGAAACACCTGGTCGACATAGGTGTCCGAAAGCGGATCGAGTGCCGCGGGCCACTGGCCGTTGACTGCCCGCCGCTCACTGGCGGGGCGGGGCCGGCCGTCCCAGCCGATCTGCTCCATATAGTAATAAAGCTGGATACAATGCCCGTCGGGATCGAGCGCAAAGGCGGTATAGTCGACGCCGGGATAGAGCTCGGGTGGGATGGAATCGATAAACCTGACACCGTGCGCCTTGAGGAAGGCAATCGCCTCGCGCAGTTGCGCATAGCTGCCGACTTCCACCCCGAACGACATGCAGCTCGTCTTCTCGCTGAGGCCTAGCGTGCGGCGCAGCTCCTTCGGGAAGAGGCCCACACTGTGGTGCTCCGCGCCGCAGCGCAGAAAGACACAGCGGGCGCCGCGATACACCGCCTCTTCGGTGGGCACAAAGCCGAGCCGCTCGACATAGAAATTCTCGGCACGATCGACATCGTCGACGAAGAGGCTGATCGGGCCGATCTTGGTGATCTTGAACGGCCGCGGCAGCAGCACGCCCTCGACGTCGTAGGGCGCGGCGAGCGGCTGTTGCGGCTGATGCCCCGACAGCACGTCGATGCCTTTGTCCCGCGCCTCGGCCAGCTCGGCCGCCTCGGACATTTGCGGCAGAGCCGGCTTTTCACTGAAGCCGCGATAGTACATGTCGCGCGGCTTGCTGAGCCCGTTCCAGCCGACCTGCTCGATGCCGTAATAGAATTCGTTGGTGTGCCCGTCGGGATCGTACACATAGACGTGCCAGTTGCTGCCCGGCATGTCCCGCCCGACCCGCTGAATGCGGACCTGCTGCTCTGCGAAATAGGTGTGGGCGTCGACGATCTCCTTGAGGCTGCCGCATTGCCAGGTGATCTGGTTGATCGTCACCTCGGGGGCGAATTTGCGGTCGGCGCGATGATCCATGACCCGCTTCGGGAACAGAACGAAGGCGTGGTGGTCCGTCCCGTAGCGCATGAAATAGCCGCGCGGGTCGCCGAGATCGGCATCCTTCGGAAACCACGGCGCCCGCGAAAAATCCAATGTGTCAGAGGCCGTGAAGCCGAGCAGGTCGCCATAAAACTCGCGGCCTTCGGGGAGCTTCTCGACGTTGAACCCGAAATGACCGAGGCGGCGGATCTTGAACGGCCGCTGGAGGTAGATCCCGCCGACATTGTAGCGTTGGGCGACGGCTGACATGGTTCACTCCCTCGCTTGCTCGCGATGCGATCAGAGGTGATTATCCCACCCTGGCACGCCGCGGCCAAGCTCGGCCGGCTTCTGAAGGAGAATTGCATATGAGTCAGGCTCTCGAGGGCATTCGGGTGATCGACTTCACCCATGACCAGGCGGGTCCTTCCTGCACTCAGATGCTCGCCTGGCTCGGTGCCGACGTGATCAAGATCGAGCGCCCGCCCCATGGCGACCGGGCGCGGCGGCTGTGGAACAGCGACAACCCGAACCTCGACAGCTTTTTCTTCCTGCTGCTCAACAGCAACAAGAGGAGCACGGTAATCAACCTCAAGGCGGAGGAGGGGAGGGAGATCGCCCGCCGCCTGATCCGCGACGCCGACATCGTCGCCGAGAACCTCGGCCCGGGGGTGATGGAGCGGCTGGGCCTCGGATATGAAGCCGTCAAGGAGCTGAACCCGCGCGCGATCTACGCTTCGGTCAAGGGCTTCGGGTCTTACGGGCCGTATAGCGGCTACAAATGCTTCGAGCCGGTGGCGCAGGCAACCTCCGGCGCGATGAGCGTCACCGGCGAGGCCGGTGGCCCGCCGATGGTCAACGGCGCCAATATCGGCGATTCCGGCACCGGCATGCATCTGACGATCGCCATTCTCGCGGCGCTCGTCCAGCGTGAGCGCACCGGCCGCGGCCAGCTCGTCGAGGTCGCGATGCAGGAAGCCGTGCTTAAACCTGACCCGGGTCAAATACACGCAGACCCTGGCGAGCGGGACGCCGCTCGCGCGCACCGGCAACCGGTCGGCGACGGGCGGCTGGTCGGATCTGCTGCGCTGCTCGGGCAGCGGCTCGAACGACTACGTCTACATGATCATCCCGCCCGACAATCCGGAGATGTTCGAGGCGATGACCGAGGTCGTCGGGCGCCCGGAGCTGCGCACCGACGAGCGCTTCGCGACACCGCCGGCGCGGGCCCGCAACGGTGCGGCGCTGACCGCCGAGATCGAGCGCTGGACGGTCGGGCGCGAGAAGCGCGAGGTCATGAAAGCCTTTGCCGGGCGCGGCATCGTCTGCGGTGCGGTGCTCGACACCGCCGAGGTGCTCGCCGACCCGCATCTGCGCGAGCGCGAGACGATCTTCGACCTCGAGCACCCGACGCGCGGCCGATTCTCGGTGATCGGCTGCCCGGTGCGGTTGTCGGATTCGCCGGTCGCCGCCAAGCGCGCGCCGCTGATGGGCGAGCACACCGAAGATGTGCTGCGCGGCCTCGCCGGCTACACGGCGGAGGACATCCAGCGGCTGCGCACCAACAAGGTCATTTGAAATTACCCGTCATTCCCGCGAAAGCGGGAAAGCGGGGATCCAGGGGCCGCCGCTCCGTCGCTCGCCCCTGGGCCCCCGCTTTCGCGGGGGTGACGACAATTTGGGAGGAAATCGGAGTTGAGTGAGCATGGAACGATGAACGGCGCGGAATGGCTGGCGCGGGCGCTCGCCGGGGCGGGCACGACGCATGTCTTTTTCGTCGAGTTGGTGCTGCGGCGCACCTTGCTGCAATTGAAGGATTTGGGGGTCACCCCGGTCCTCGCGCATTCGGAGAAGGCGGCGGCCTATATGGCCGACGGCTACGCCCGCATCGCGGGGCGGCCGGGGGTGTGCATGGCGCAGGCGGTCGGCGCCGCCAATCTCGCCTCGGGGCTGCAGGACCCGTTTCTCGGGCGCAGCCCGGTCGTCGCGCTGACCGGCCGCAAGCCGCCTTCTTTCCAGCACCGCAACGCCTACCAGGAAATCCCGCACGCGCCGCTCTTCGCGGCGGTGACGAAATTCTCGGCGACCGTCGACGTCGCTTCCGAGCTGCCGCGCCTGATGCGCCACGCCTGGCGCGCGGCGTTGGCGGATACGCCCCGGCCGACGCATCTCGATTTCTCCGGTCACCAGGGCGACGAGATCGAGCTCGGCCAGACGAGCGAGCCGCCGATGTTCGATCCCGAGGCGCGCCGTATTCCGGCCCACCGGCCGGTCGCCGACGAGCGCGACATCGAGCGCGCCGCCGCGGCGCTGACCGCCGCCCGCCGCGTCGCGATCGTCGCCGGGGACGGGGCTGCCGCCTCGCAGGCGGGGCCGGAGGTGCTCGCATTGGCCGAGGCGTTGCAGGCGCCGGTCGCCACGACCCTCGGCGCCCGCGGCATCATCCCGACCCGGCATCGGCTGTCCGTAGGGGTGGCCGGCAGCTATTCCGCGCCGCCGGCAAACCGTATCGTGCACGGCGCCGATCTCGTGCTGTTCATCGGCTGCGACACCGGCGACCAGGTCACGTTGAACTGGACCGTGCCGCCGCCCGACACGCGCACCGTTCAGATCGATGCCGATGCGGTGGAAATCGGCCGCAGCTACCCCAATACGATCGGGGTCTTGGGGGACCCGAAGGCGACAGTGGCCCGGCTGGTTCAGGTTGTCGGGGCACCGGCGCGCGATTCCGGCTTTGCCGAAGAGGCGGCGCGGATCGTCGCCGATTGGCGCGCCACGATGACGCCGCTTTGCGAGAACGATACCGCGCCGATCCGCGTCGAGCGGCTGTGCGCCGAAATCACCCGCGCCTTGCCGGCGGACGGCATCCTGGTCGCCGATACCGGCTATTCCGGCATCTGGACCGGCACGATGATCGAGCTCAACGGCGCCGGGCAGACCTATCTGCGGGCGGCGGGTTCGCTCGGCTGGTCATTTCCAGCCTCGCTCGGCGCCAAATGCGCTGCGGGCGGCCGCGCGGTGCTGTGCTTCACCGGCGATGGCGGCTTCTACTACCACCTCGCCGAGCTCGAATCGGCGCGCCGCTGCGGCATCCCCGTCGCCGTCGTTGTCAACAACAATTCGGGCTTCGGCCAGAACCTGACCGGTGTGCGCCGCGTCGCCGGCAACCGCCCGAGCCGGGGCGAAGAGCTGGTCCGCTTCGGGCCGACCGACTTCACCGCCGTCGCCCGGAGCTTTGGCGTCCGCGGCATCCGCGTCGAGCACCCGGCCGAGATCGCACCGGCTCTCGCCGAGGCGCTGAGGGCGGGCGAACCGGTCGTGGTCGACGTCGTGACCGATCTCGAGCCGCGCGCCCCCGAGCCTTGGGCGCCGGAGAGAAACGCGTAGCCCAGGAGAATTCGCATGGCGTTGCGCTTGGTCGTCGGACTGTTTCACTCGGGTGGGATTGCCCTCGACGCCGTTCACCGGCTCGTCACCGAGGGGGTCGCGCCGCAGGAGATTGCCCGCAAGGTGCTGAAGGAGGTCGGCCCCGTTCCCCCGACGGTAGAGGTCGAGCTCGCCGCCTTGGACGTGGACCCTATGGTGGTCGGCAATGCCCGCCAGAGCTTTGCCCAATACATCCGCAACGGGGAGACTGCGGTGTTTGTGCGGGCCCTGACCGACGAGCAAGTCGAATTAGCCACCGACGTCCTAAAGCAATACCTGCCGATCACAATTGAGGTCGTGCCGCTCGCCGAGGAGCCGGAACCACCCGGTCGGTCGTAATCGACCCCGGAACATCGCCACTCGCGCCGCGTTTCGCCAGCAAGAGCGAGCACGCGAGGTGAGCCGATGGCCGACAAAAAGAAGGACGAGCTGGTGCGCTTGCTCGAGGAGCGCGCCTTCAAGCCAATTCTGAACGCCCGATCCAAGGGCGCTGAGGACATGGCTCTCAGGCGGACCGCATAAGCTGCTCCAGTCACGGCGATCAAAAGGGGCTGACCAGGAATGGATCCTGGTGTTTCAATAGGTTACCGTCATTCCTGCGAAAGCGGGAATCCAGGGCAGTAGGTCCGCAGCGCTGGTTCCTGGACCCCCGCTTTCGCGGGGGTGACGGATATCCTGTTGTGTACAGTGCGTTCTTTTTGAGCCGGGTTCTAAGGCAGGGCGGCAGCGAGACGGTCCAATGCCGGCCCGAGCTGCGCGGCAAGCAGCACATAGCCGCGCTCGCTGAGATGCAAGTGGTCGGGCGAAATCGCGGCATCGAGCCGTCCGCTGCCGTCGAGCAGCACATTGCCGATCTCGGCATAAAATATGTGCTCGTCGTCGGCGCAGCTGCCGATCAAGGCATTGACCCGCGCGACGGCACGGCGCAGCGCAGCGCTCGGTTGTTGCTCTCGCGGCAAAAGCCCGAGGAGCAGAACGGCGGCGTTTGGCAGGCGCCGGCGGAGGAGGGCGAGGTTCGTCCTGATGCCGTCCGCCGTCACCTCGGGAGAGCGGCCGGAGCCCAGATCGTTGGTGCCGATCAGCAGGACCACCGCTTTTGGCGGTCGCCCGGCAAGATTGCCGTGCTCCATTCGCCATAAGAGGTGATCCGTGCGGTCGCCGGCGATGCCGGCGTTCAGAAGGCCGCGTGGAGCGAGCTGCTGCTGCCAGATCCCGGCATCCCAGCCCTCGGTCAAGGAATCTCCGAAAAATATCGCCGAATGCGGAGCGGATCTGATCGTTTCATTGATCTGCTCCAGGCGGGCGAGCGCGTGCCGGTCGGTGCGCGGCGTCGCGGCCGGGATTTCGCCTCGGGAAAACCGTCCGCAGCGCAGGGCCTCTTCGCCCGATCCCGTTCCGCTCGAAGCGCACACGACGAGCGCCGCCAGCAGAGCGCGGAAAAAATAGTGACAGAGCCGTAAGGGCACCGAAAGCCGACCCGATCAGCGAAGAACGGCCCCGGCTTATCGCACGCCCCGGGCGCAGCGCACAATCGGCGGCAATGTTGACGGTTCAAATGGCTTCTTCTAGGGTCGACAGCAGAGACGAATTCCACGCGGAGGACATCATGGACGGCTTGGCAGTCACCGATCTGAAGGGCGTCGTCGCACCGCTGCATTTTCTCGTTCCGATGGCCGAGAAGCCGGTGGCCTACAATTACGAGCCGCCGGCCGGCACGCCGCAGCGGACCGGGAGCAGCGAGGAGCACCAGGTCGTCATCCGCGACGCGCGGCCGCTGATCGGCCAGCTCTCATTGGATAGAGAGGGGTTTGTGCTGCTGCGCCACCAGACCGCAGTCAAGAATTTCTATGATGAGGACGAGATCGCGTCAGTCTATTATCCCGAATGCGAGCGCGTCATCAAGGAAGCAACCGGCGCGGCGCGCGTCGTCGCCTTTGACCACATCGTGCGCAATGCGGCGGTGTCAGCAAAAGGCAATACTATTAAAACACCGGCAAAGCGCGTGCATGACGATTATACCGCCTGGTCGGCACCCCAGCGGGTGCGCGATTTGATGGGTGACGAAGCGGAAGAGCTGCTAAAGCACCGCTTCGCGATCATAAATTTGTGGCGCCCGATCCGTGGGCCGGTTCTCGAATCGCCGCTGGCGCTATGCGACGCTCAGAGCCTCTCCGAGGAGAATTTGATCGCCAGCGACCTGAAATATCCGGACCGCACCGGCGAGACCTATTCGATCACCTACAATCCCAACCAGCGATATTACTATTTTCCCAAGATGCAGGCTGACGAGCCCGTGCTGATCCGCTGCTTCAACTCGGCTCCCGAGGGGGCCGCGCGGTTTTCCGCCCATACCGGCTTCGACGACCCGGCCTCGCCGCCCGACGCCCCGCCGCGCGAGAGCCTCGAGGTGCGCACCCTCGTCTTCTTCCCGCAGGGAGCTTGAAGGCTTGACTGCGCGGAGGGACTAGCCCGACCGCAATTTAGCTTTCACGGCTTTCAAATCCGCTGTGCGCTCGGGGAACTCATTTCGTGCACGAGCCTTGTATGATGAGCCGCCCGTAATGGCCTCAGGACGGCGAGCGCCATGACGGCGGCAAGTGCGTTCATCAGGGCGGCCACGACGAAAACCGCTTGCCAGCCTCCGCTCGCCACGACGAGGATATTGGCCACCGGCACCAGCAGCGAGGCCGTGCCTTTGGCGGTATAGAGCAAGCCCGCGTTGGTGGTGGCGTACCTCGCGCCGTAAACATCGGTGCAGGTTGCCGGAAAGAGGCTGTAGATCTCGCCCCAGGCGAAGAACACGATCCCGCTGAGGATCACGAAATGCAGCGGGTCGTGGCCAAAGGCGCCAAGCGCCCAGATGCCGACCGCTTCGAGCGCAAAGGCGATGAACATCGTGTTCTCGCGGCCGATCTGGTCCGACACCCAGCCGAAGAACGGCCGGGTCAGCCCGTTCAGCACGCGGTCGATCGACAGCGCAAAGGTCAGCGCCGGCAAGGTCAGCCCGAGAATGCTGACCGGGACCTTGGCGACCTGAAAGTCGTTGGCGATCGGCGCCAATTGGGCCGTCGCCATCAGGCCGCCCGCCCCGACCAGGACAAACATCGCATAGAGCACCCAAAAGATCGGCGAGCTCAGCACCTCGATCGGCGTATAGTCGCGCGCCGATTGCCGCAGCCGGGTCGAAGCCGGCGCCTCGCCAGGCCGCGGCGCGCGCAACAGCAGCGACAGCACGACCACAACTACCCCCTGGCCGATGCCGAACCACAGGAAGGTGGCTTCGTAGCCGCTCGATTGGATCATCCCCTGGATCGGTATGATGGTGAGCGCCGATCCGGCGCCAAAGCCGGCGGCCGTCAACCCGGCGGCAAGACCTCGCCGATCGGGAAACCATTTGAGCGCGTTGCCGACGCAGGTGCCGTAAACGGCTCCGGCGCCGATGCCGCCGATCGCCGCTGCGACATAGAGCTCCCATAGCTCGCTCACGACCGAGTTCATCGCCCACGCGATGCCGACCAGAACGCCGCCGACGAGGACGACGATCTTCGGCCCGAACCGATCGACCAGCCAGCCCTCAACCGGGACCAGCCAGGTCTCGGTGAGGACAAAGATCGTGAAGGCAATCTGGATAGCGGAGCGCCCCCAGTGGTATTTTTGGTCGATCGGCCCGACAAACAACGTCCACCCGTATTGCAGGTTGGCGATCATCACCATGCAGACGATGCCGATGAGCAGCTGGACCAGGCGGGTTGACGCGGGCGCGGCGGCCGATGCCTTGGCGTAAGACATGGGTTCCTCCCTCAGATTATTTGCATTTTGGTCGTTCGATTGTACCATAGGTTGACAGAACGGAAAGGCTGGCAAACCGATCGCTTCCGCTGCCGTTCGCCTCTCCATTCGAGCCCAGTTCGACTCCGATGAGCTTCTTTGGCCGTATCATCGCCGGCGCCCGCGAGCTGCCTTTTGGCGGGCCGCTCGGTGCGTTGCTCGCCCGCGCGGCGAGCCACGTTCCGAGCTGGCATTCGCCGGACAGCGGGGAAGGCGCCGAAGCCGACCCGCGCCGCCGCATTGCCTTCACAATCGCCGTGATTGCGCTCGGCGCCAAGATGGCGCGCGCTGATGGGGTCGTCACCCGCGATGAAGTCGCGGCCTTTGGCGAGGTGTTTCAGATCCCTCCCGGTGAGGAGGAGCATGTCCGGCTGGTCTTCGATCTCGCGCGAAAGAGCACCGCCGGGTTCGAGAGCTATGCCCGTCAGGTCGGCCGCCTCTTTGCGGCGGATCGCGCGGTCCTCGAAAATCTGCTCGGCGGCCTGTTCCATATCGCGCTCGCCGACGGCCGCATCTTTCCGGCCGAGGAAGCCTATTTGCGCGAAGTCGCCCGGCATTTCGGCTTTGATTCGGCGGATTTTGCGCGAATTCGCGCGCTTCATCTCGGTCCGCAGCAGGAGCCGGGAGAGGACCCGCACGCCATCCTCGGAGTCTCGCCCGGCGCCTCGCCTGCGGTGATCCGCGAGGCGTATCATCGGCTGGTGCGAGAGAGCCATCCCGACCTCGTCATCGCGCAGGGGCTGCCCCCAGAATGCATCGCGCTGGCGACCGCCCGCATCGCCCGCATCAACGCCGCTTACGAGCGGATTGCCAAAGACGGCCCCGCGGCCCGAATGACCCTGCCGCTATTCCGCGACCGGGCCTCGCCAAACCATGACGGCCGAGGCGACCTGGCGCGCATTGACATGCTGGTGCTTCATTACACCGGCATGCAGAGCGCCGAAGCGGCGATCGAGCGGCTGTGCGATCCCGGCGCTCGGGTCAGCGCTCACTATCTCGTCGAGGAAAACGGCACGATTTGGCGGCTCGTTCCGGACAGCCGGCGGGCGTTTCACGCGGGGGTGTCCTGCTGGGAGGGCGAAGCCGGGCTCAACGCCGTGTCTCTGGGGATCGAGATCGTCAATCCCGGCCACGAATGGGGGTATCGCCCATTCCCCGCGGCCCAGATGGATTCGGTCGAGCGTTTGTGCCGGGACCTCATCGCGCGGCATCCGATCCCACCGCACCGTGTCGTCGGCCATTCGGATATCGCCCCCGACCGCAAGGCCGACCCGGGGGAGCTGTTCGATTGGCGCGGGCTCGCCCGCGCCGGCATCGGGATCTGGCCGACGGCAAAGCCGCCTTGCCCCTCATTGGAGATAAGCCGCGCGCAGTGTCTCGCCGATCTCGCAGCGATCGGCTATTGCGCGGCAAGGGAGCTGGAGCAGCCGGTGCTGACCGCTTTTCAGCGGCGTTTCCGGCCGGGCTGCTGCGACGGCCGCCTCGACATCGGGACGGCTGCGCGCATCGCGGAGGTGCGGGCGGCTTTCGACCGATCCCGAAGGGCCTGTGGCGCGTCGGGCCCGCACGGCAAGGAGACGGCAGGCTAGTTCAGCCGCGAGGGGCGCCGACTTTCCGCCTGCCGCCGCACGATCTGGCCGGCCTGGTGATGGGCAATCCGCCAGACGCCGTCTTCGCGGACAAAGAAGTTGCTCGCCGCGAGCGTGCCTCCTTCGAGCTCCTCCTCGCACAGCACCAGCGCCACCTCGCCATAGACAAAGGCCTGCTCGTCATAGCAGGCGATGCGCGGCGCGGCGGGGTTCGACAGGATGCCAGCCCAGCTCTCGATGATCGCGTCGCGGTCCTTGAGCGCGGTCCAGCCCGGGTGGAGGCAGGCAACCGGCGCATGTTGGGCCCAGAGCGCGTCCATAGCGGCAGGTCCCGCGCGGCAAAGGCCCGGTAAAATTCGAGATTGGCGGCAAGCACGAGCATCCTGGTCGGTCATCGCGATCCTCAATATTCCCGGGTTGACGATACGTCCGTGGCGCGCTTCTCGCCAGCCGATCGAAAACCTGCCCATTGAATTGGGCATCCGACAAGAAATCCAGGCCATTCGCCGCCGATCCGGCCGTTGCCCATGGCCTTGGCCTCGATCTTGCTCCCTCGGCAGCGTCGGTCGCTCGGCGGCCCGAGGCATATTGAAAGGGAGACGAGACGGTGCTGAACAGGATCTGGCGCGCGGCGGCAGCCGCGGCCGTTGTTGCCGCCGTGCCGCTTGCGGCGACTGCCCAAACCGGCGGGACGATCAAGATCGGCGTATTGCATTCGCTCTCGGGAACGATGGCGATCAGCGAAACGACCTTGAAGGACACCATCCTGATGATGGTGGACGATATGAACAAGAAGGGCGGGCTGCTCGGCAAGAAAGTGGAGGCGGTCGTCGTCGACCCGGCCTCGAACTGGCCGCTTTTTGCCGAGAAGGCGCGCGACTTGTTGTCGAAAGAAAAGGTCGCGGCGGTGTTCGGCTGCTGGACTTCGGTGTCGCGCAAATCGGTATTGCCGGTTTTCGAGGAGCTCAACGGTCTGTTGTTCTACCCCGTCCAATACGAGGGCGAGGAGAGTTCGAAAAACGTCTTCTATACCGGCGCCGCGCCGAACCAGCAGGCGATCCCCGCGGTCGAGTATTTGATGGGCGAGGAAGGGGGCTCGGCCAAGCGTTGGGTGCTCGAAGGCACCGACTACGTCTATCCGCGCACGACCAACAAGATCCTCGAGGCCTTTCTCAAATCAAAGGGTGTCGCTCCCGAAGACATCAAGATCAACTACACGCCGTTCGGTCACTCCGACTGGCAGACCGAAGTCGCCGCGATCAAGAGCTTTGCCGCGGCCGGCAAAAAGACCGCAGTGGTGTCGACCATCAACGGCGACGCCAACGTTCCCTTTTACAAGGAGCTGGCCAATGCCGGCATCAAGGCCTCCGACATCCCGGTCGTCGCGTTCTCGGTCGGCGAAGAAGAGCTCGCCGGCATCGACACGAAGAACCTGGTCGGTCATCTGGCGGCCTGGAACTACTTCCAGTCCGTCAAGAACCCGACGAACGAGGCCTTCATCAAGCAGTGGCACGACTTCATCAAGAACCCCAAGCGCGTGACCAACGACCCGATGGAAGCGCATTACATCGGCTTCAAGATGTGGGCGCACGCGGTCGCGCAGGCCGGCACAACCGATGTCGATGCTGTCCGGCAGGCGATGTACGGGCAGAAGGTGCAGGCGCCAAGCGGCTTCGTCGCGGTGATGAACACCAATCATCACCTCTCCAAGCCGGTCATGATCGGCGAGATCCAGGCGAACGGGCAGTTCGACATCGTGTGGCAGACCAAGGAGGCGATCAAGGCGGACGCCTGGAGCCCCTATTTGCCCGAGGACAAGGGCAAGATCGCCGACTGGACCTATCCCTGGGTCTGCGGCAACTGCACCGCGCCCAAATACACAGACTGAGGCCTCGATGTCCTCGCGCGATCCTGCGCTTTGGAGGCGCGTTCAGCCCTGCTCCCGCATCGCGCCAGATCCGGACGAGGCGGGGCTCCCGGGGACCACAATGCGGGGGAGGGGGCAAGGGTCATGCCTCGGTCGGTTTGTTCGCGTTTGTACTGATTGTGGCGGCGGCGCTGCCGGCGCTGGCGGATGATTTTGCGGCGCTCGTCACTGCGTTGGGCGGCGACAGCTTCGCCGAGAAGGAGCAGGTGGTTGTCGCATTGGGCAAGCTCGGCGATGCCAGGGCCATCCCGGTCCTGACGGCGCTGAGGGACGGGCATCTCTACAAGGCGCCGGACGGTCGGATCTCATTGCGGTCGCAAGGCGCCGAGTGGAGCCGAGCTCCGCACGCCGGGGAGCAGGAATCCGCGTCAACAACCGGTTGCGCGGCGCGATCGAAGGGGCGCTCGGCGCCCTGACCTTGTTCAGCGCCGAGCCGGCCGCACGGCTCGCCGCTGCGCAGGAGGTGCTGAGGCATCCCTCGGCCGAGCAGGCTGCGCTGCTCGAAAAGGCCCTCGCCACCGAGCAGGATCCCGAAGATCCGGGCTGCCATGGAGCAGAGCCTGTCGGCTGCTCGGCTGGTCTCGGGGAGCAAGGAGGAGCGGCTCGCTGCCGCGCGCTCTCTCGGCGGCACGACCGATCCGCAGATAAAAAATCTGCTCGACCAATTTCGCACGGCGCCCGACACCGATCCCGAATTGCGGCGCGCTGCCGAGGCAGCCCTCGCATCGATCGAAAACCGGCTGTGGCTGGTCGGCCTCGCCGCCAATTTGTTCCAGGGGATCAGCCTCGGCAGCGTCCTGCTGCTCGCCGCAATCGGGCTCGCCATCACCTTCGGCGTGATGGGCGTCATCAACATGGCGCATGGCGAGATGATCATGCTCGGCGCCTATTCCGCCTTTGTCTGCCAGCAATTCTTCCGCGCATTTCTGCCGCCGGGCTGGATCGACGCCTACCTCGTCCTCGCCGTGCCGGTAGCGTTTCTGTTCGCCGGCGCGGTCGGCGTCGCGCTCGAACGCAGCGTCATCCGCTTTCTTTACGGGCGCCCCCTCGAAACCCTTCTGGCGACCTGGGGGGTCAGCCTGATCCTGCAGCAGGCGGTGCGCTCGATCTTCGGCTCTCCCAACCGGGAAGTCGTCGAACCCGAGCTGGATGACCGGCGGGTTCGACCCGATCGGCGGCTTCACGATCACCTGGAACCGGCTCGTCATCATTCTCTTCTGCTTTGTCGTCTTGGGGGTCCTCGCGCTCATCCTCAACCGCACCAGCTTCGGGCTTCACATGCGCGCGGTGACCCAGAACCGCGCGATGGCCTCGGTGATGGGAATTCGCACCGCGCGGGTCGATGCGCTGACCTTCGGGCTGGGCTCCGGGATTGCCGGAATGGCCGGGGTGGCGTTGAGCCAGATCGGCAATGTCAGTCCCAATCTCGGCACCGTCTACATCGTCGACAGCTTTCTCGTCGTCGTCTTCGGCGGCGTCGGCAATCTGATGGGAACCTTGGTCGGCGCGCTGTCGCTCGGCATCGTCAACAAATTTCTCGAGCCGGTCGCCGGCGCGATCCTCGGCAAGATCGTCGTTTTGGTGGCGATCATTTTGTTCATCCAGCGCCGCCCGCGCGGGCTTTTTGCCCTGAAGGGCCGCACCGCGGAGGCGCAGGCCTGAGCCGTGCGGTCCCCTCATGAACCCGGCGGCATCGTGTGGAGTGGGCGCTTCTGGGCGGGCTTCGCCGCTTGCGGCATCGTCCTCGGCATCGTCGTGCCGATGCTCAACCTGCTGGTGCCGGCGGGCTCGGCAGCCGCCCTGCCCGACTACCTCGTCCCGCTATTGGGCAAATACCTCTGCTACGCCCTCCTCGCGTTGAGCCTCGATTTGATTTGGGGCTATGCCGGGATCCTCAGCCTCGGCCACGGCGCGTTTTTTGCCCTCGGGGGGTACTGCATGGGCATGTACCTGATGCGGCAGATCGGCACCCGCGGGGTTTACGGCAATCCGCGAGCTCCCCGACTTCATGGTGTTCCTCAACTGGCGGGAATTGCCCTGGTTCTGGTGGGGCTTCGACCATTTCGCCTGGGCCGCGGCAATGGTCGGTGCTGGTTCCTGGGCTGCTCGCGCTGGTGTTCGGCTGGCTCGCCTTCCGCTCGCGCGTGACCGGCGTCTACCTGTCGATCATCACGCAGGCGATGACCTATGCCCTGATGCTCGCCTTTTTCCGCAACGACATGGGGTTCGGCGGCAATAACGGGATGACCGACTACAAGGACATCCTCGGCTGGGATGTGCACGAGGCCGTCCACCCGCCTCGGCCTCTACCTCGCCTCGGTCGCGGCGCTCGGCATCGGCTATCTGTCGTGCCGCGCCATTACCGCACTCCAAGCTCGGGCGGTTGCTTCTGGCATTGCGCGACGCCGAGAGCCGGGTGCGGTTTCTCGGCTATTCGGTGACCAATGCAAAGCTGCTCGTCTTTACCTTCTCGGCGGTGCTCGCCGGGGTCGCGGGCGCGCTCTACGTGCCGCAGGTCGGCATCATCAATCCGAGCGAGTTCTCGCCCGGCAACTCGATCGAGATCGCGATCTGGGTCTCGGTCGGCGGCCGCGGCACGCTGACGGGACCGATCCTCGGCGCTATTCTCGTCAATCTCGGCAAGACGTGGCTGACCGGCGCCGCGCCCGAGACCTGGCTGTTCGTGCTCGGCGCTCTGTTCGTCCTGACGACCCTCGCTTTCCCCGGCGGGATCGTCGGCCTCTCTTCGGCAAATCCGCTGGACCCGTCTGCGCGCCGCGGTCCCGGCTTTCCGCCGAGGAGCAGGCATGACCGCCGCGGGACCCGAGAGCGCTGCATTGCTTTACTTGAACGGCGTCACGGTCAGCTTTCGACGGCTTCAAGGCGCTGAATGGCCTTTCGCTGATCGTCGAAAAGGGCGAGCTGCGGACGATCATCGGGCCGAACGGCGCCGGCAAGACGACGATGATGGATGTCGTGACCGGGAAGACCAGGCCCGATGGGGGTGAGGTCTTTTTTGCCGGAACGACGGATTTCAGCCGCCTCGACGAGGCGGAGATCGCCAATCTCGGCATCGGCCGCAAATTTCAGCGGCCGACGGTCTTCGAAAACCTGACCGTCTTCGACAACCTCGAGCTTTCGCTCGCTGATGACCGGCGGATTTGGGGGACGCTCTTCGCACGGCTGACGACGGAGCGGCTCGATCGCATCGGCGCGACCCTGGCTCGCATCGGACTGACGGAATACGGCGACCGGCCGGCAGGCGCGCTCAGCCACGGCCAGAAGCAATGGCTCGAGATCGGCATGCTGTTGATCCACGACCGCACCCTGTTGCTGCTCGACGAGCCGGTCGCCGGAATGACCGACCGCGAAACCGAGAAGACCGCCGAGCTGATCCTCGATCTTGCGCGGGACCGCACGATCGTCGTCGTCGAGCACGACATGGCGTTCGTCCGCAGCCTCGGGGCGCGGGTCACGGTGTTGCACGAGGGATCGGTGCTGGCCGAAGGGTCCATCGACCATGTCCAGAACGACCCCCGCGTGATCGAAGTCTATCTCGGCCGCTGACATGTTCCCCGATCGTTGCCTCGCGATTTTTGCCCTCTCCGCCCTGAGGGCGGAGAGGGAGGGGACCCATCGCGTCAGCGATGGGGAGGGTGAGGTGGTGCCCGCCGAGATCCGAGAGCCCGGTGGCTCCCCCCACCTCACCCCGACCCTCTCCGCCCCCGAGGGCGGAGAGGGAGAAGGGCTGGCGCAGCGATGCTCTCGGTAGAGGCCGTCGATCTCTATTACGGGGCGAGCCATGCGCTGCGCCGGGTCAGCCTGACCGCCAAAAAGGGCGAGGTGACCTGCATCCTCGGGCGCAACGGGGTCGGCAAGACGAGCCTGTTGCGGGCCATCTTCGGATTGCAGCCGATCCGCTCGGGCCGCATTTCCTGGGAGAACCGGGTGCTGAACGGCCTCTCGCCGCATGAGCGTGCGCGTGCCGGGCTGGCGCTGGTGCCGCAAGGCCGCGAGATCTTTCCGCGGCTCAGCGTTCTGGAAAACCTCGAGACCGGTTTTGCCTCGCTGCCGCGCAGCCAGCGCAGCATCCCGGAGGAGATCTTTCGCCTGTTCCCCGTGTTGAAGGAGATGTTGCATCGCCGCGGCGGCGATCTCTCCGGCGGCCAGCAGCAGCAGCTGGCGATCGCCCGCGCGCTCGTGACGCGGCCGAGCCTGTTGATCCTCGACGAGCCGACCGAAGGCATCCAGCCCTCGATCATCAAGGATATCGAGCGGGTCATCCGCTCGCTCGCCGAGCGCGGCGACATGGCCATCCTGCTGGTCGAGCAATATTTCGAATTCGCCCGCGACCTCGCCGCCTCCTATCTCGTCATGCAGCGCGGCGAGATCGTCCTCTCCGGCCGCCGCGAGGACATGGACGAAACGGCGGTGCGCAGCTATCTGACTGTGTAGCCCGCCGCGCCGCTTGGTGCCGCGCTTCACTTGTTTGGCCGGAGCGGATCGGCGGACCGAGTGCGCATTTGACGACCGGCAGGAGACATCATGGTCGATCACATCGGGACGCAGCGTATTCACGGCTATTGCGCGCTCTGCATCGCGCGATGCGGCTGCGTCGCCGTGGTCGAGGACGGCCGCTTCACCCGGCTCGAACCCGATCCCGCGCACCCGACCGGCCAGGCGCTCTGCGCCAAGGGCCGCGCCGCGCCGGAGCTCGTCTATCACCCGGAGCGGCTGACCCACCCGCTGCGTCGCACCCGCCCCAAGGGCGACCCCGATCCCGGCTGGGAACGGATCGGCTGGGACGAGGCGCTGAACCTGACCGCCGCGGCGATGCGCCGGGTTGCCGAACGGCATGGGCCGCAGGCGGTCGCCTTTACCGCTGTCTTCACCATCGACGACCGCGATCGGCGATTCCACCGGCTTCGTCCGGCGGCTGATGAACGCCTTCGGCACGCCGAACGCGACCATCACCCTCGATCTCTGCGGCTGGGGACGCGCCTTCGCGACCCGCTACACCTATGGCGTCGGCAGCGTCGGCACCGGAGCGGCGGCGGTGCGATGCCGGACATCGCCAACAGCGGCGTGCCTGATCCTGTGGGGCTACAACCCAAGCTATCACCCGGCTCACGCACGCAACCGCCGCCGTCGAGGCGCTGAAGCGCGGCATGCGGCTGATCGTCATCGATCCGCGCCACGTCGGGCCTCGCCAGCAAGGCCGATCTGTGGCTCCGGGTGCGGCCGGGCACCGACGGCGCGCTGGCGCTCGGCCTCGCCAATGTGATGATCGAGCGCGGCTGGTACGACCGCGAGTTCATCCGCGAGTGGAGCAACGGGCCGCTGCTGGTGCGCGCCGATACCGGTCGGCTGCTGACCGAGCGCGACCTCTACGGCGGGCGGCGATGCGCGCCGCCTCCTCGCCTGGGACAGCGCGGCGGCGCGGCTGGTGCCGTACGACACCGCCGCCGGCCGCTACGACGGCGACGAGCGCGAGCCTCGCGCTCGAAGGCGAATACTCGCGTCGCGCACACCGGAGGGCGAGGTGATCTGCCACCCGGTCTTCGAGCTTTACGCGCGGCTCTGCCGGCGCTACCCGCCGGAGGCCGTCGAAGCGACCTGCTGGATCCCGCGCGCCCAGGTCGAGGAAGCCGCGCGGCTGATCTGGCACGCGCGCCCGGTCTCCTATTACGCCTGGAGCGGCCACGAGCAGCACGCCAACGTCACGCAGACCGCGCGGGCGATGTCGCTGCTCTATGCGCTGACCGGCTCGTTCGACCAGCCAGGCGGCAATGTGCTGTTCCCGGCGCCGCCGGCCGCGCCGATCACCGGCGAAGAGCTGCCGGCGGCCAAGCACATGGCGCCGACCTTGGGGCTCGCCGAGCGCCCGCTCGGGCCGGCGCGCTGGGGCTACGTGACGACCCGCGATCTCTACCGGGCGATCCTGGAGGGCAAGCCATACCCGGTCCGCGCCCTGATCGGCTTCGGCGCGAACATGCTGCTGGCCCATGCCGACGGCGCGACACGGGCGCGAGGCGCTCGAGGCACTGGATTTCTACGCCCATGCCGATCTGTTCATGAACCCGACCGCCGAACTGGCCGATGTGGTGCTGCCGGTCGCCTCGGCCTTCGAGCGCGAAGGCGCTGAAGATCGGCTTCGAGATCAGCCCGAGACGGCGCAGTCGCTGATCCAGCTCCGCCCGGCGGTCGTGCCGCCGCCCGGCGAAGCGCGCCCGGACACCGACATCATCTTCGATCTCGCCGCCCGCCTCGGTCTCGGCGGGCAGTTCTGGGATGGCGACATCGATGCCGCCTACCGCCAGCAGCTCGCCCCGACCGGCGTAACCCTGGAAGAGCTGCGCGCGGCACCCGGCGGCGTGCGGGTGCCACTGCAGACCCGCCACGCCAAGCATGCCGAGACTGGACGCAAGCGGGACGCCGCGCGGTTTCGCGACGCCGTCGCGCAAGGTCGAGTTCTATTCGCAGACCTTTCTCGATCACGGCTACCCGCCATTGCCAGATTTCGAGGAGCCGCAGATCGGCCCGGTGGCGCGTCCCGACCTTGCGGCGCGCTTCCCGCTGATCCTGACCAGCGCAAAGGCGACATTGTTCTGCCAGAGCCAGCACCGGGCGCTGCCCAGCCTGCGCAAACGCGCTCCCCATCCCGAAGTGGAGCTGCACCCCGCGGCGGCGCAGGCGCGCGGCGTGGCCAATGGCGACTGGGTGGCGATCGAGACGCCCGAGGGAAGTGTGCGCGCCCGCGCCCGGCTCAATGATAGCCTCGATCCCCGCGTTGTGGTCGGCGAGCACGGCTGGTGGCAGGCCTGCACGGAGATTGGTGCGCCCGGCTATGATCCGTTCGGGCCGAACGGGGCCAATCTGAACCTGATCATCGGGTCCGCAGCGCTCGATCCGGTGAGCGGAACGGCATCGCACCGCTCCTATCTGTGCGAGATCCGACGGGCTGCCTGAAGGCGCAATCCCCGTCTGCCGGGTCAACGCGGGCGTGCCATGCGCAGACTGTGGGCGTCTCGTGGTTTCTCCGCTCGACCCGATGCCTTTTTTTATAGCAACATCGGCAGATGCAGCACTGGTTAGCTCTCGGCCGCGACAGCCGCGTCAATGCGCTCCTCGGAGCCGGCCATTTCCTGTCGCATTTCTATCAGCTCTGCCTGCCGCCGCTGTTCATCGCCTGGCAACAGGCATTCGGCGTCTCCTTCGCC
The DNA here is from genome assembly GCA_963836845.1 of uncultured Alphaproteobacteria bacterium. Classification (GTDB taxonomy): domain Bacteria; phylum Pseudomonadota; class Alphaproteobacteria; order ATCC43930; family CGMCC-115725; genus AP-15. The sequence continues at coordinate 73,422 of CAWILK010000012.1, forward strand.
GAGCTCGGTTTGGCGATGGCGGTCATGGCCGCCGCCGCCGCGGTGATGCAGACGCCAATGGGGTTTCTTGTCGACCGCTACGGCGCGCGGCCCTTTCTGGTCGGCGGGACGTTGCTGATGACGCTGTCGATCGCGGCGATGGGCATTGCCACCGCTTATTGGCAGGTGGTCGCGCTGGCCTTATTGTCGGGGGTCGGCAATTCGGTCATCCATCCGGCCGATTACGCGATCCTTGCGGGATCGGTGGACCGGGCGAAATTGGGCCGGTCCTTCGCCTTCCATACCTTTGTCGGCCATGTCGGGTTCGCCGCGGCGCCGCCGGCGACGGCGGCTCTGGCATTGCTGATGGGCTGGCGCGGTGCGCTGCTGCTCGTCGGCCTGCTGGGGCTTCCGGTGGTGGCGACGATCCTGTGGCAGAGCCGCATCCTCGCCGATCAGGGGCGAGAGCCGCGCCGCCGCGCGGCAAGCCCCGCATCCGGGGCGCGGCTGCTGGGGAGCCGGTCGGTGCTGATGTTCTTTGCCTTCTTCATGGTGTCGTCGATGGCCGGCGCCGGCATCTCGTCCTGGCTGATCACGATCCTGCATCAGGTGCACGGGCTGGCGGTTGCGCGCCGCCTCTTCGGCCTTGACCGGGTATATGGTCGGCATGATCGGCGGCGTGCTGGTCGGCGGCTGGGTCGCCGACCGGACCGACCGGCACCTGCCCTTCGTGGTGATCCTGACGATCGGCGCCGCCGCGCTGCTGCTGCTGACCGGTATCGTGTCGCTGGCCGAGCTGCCGACCATCGGCGTCCTCTTCGTCGCTGGGGTCATGACCGGGGCGAGCCGGACGCCCCGCGATGTAATGGTCAAGGATGCCGCGCCGCCGGGGCAGATCGGCAAGGTGTTCGGCTTTGTCAGCTCCGGCATGTCGCTGGGCGGCGCGATCATGCCGGTGCCCTACGGGATGATCATCGATGCTGGGCGCCCCGAGCTCGTGCTGGTCGTCGTCGCCGCGCTGTTGCTGCTAAGCTTGTTGTGCGCCGGCGGCGCGCGTATCGGCTTTCATCGTGCGCCGGTGCCGGTTGCTGCGGATTAGCGACGTTGGGAAAATCGAAACAGGAGAAGGCGATGCGCAGGGTCGCGAAGAACTCGTTCACCGAAGTCTATTTCGCCGGCTGCAATCCGAGCTTTGTCGAGACCAGCGACGGCTATGTCATGATCAACTCGCCGCAGCAGCCGATCGACGCGGTGCGCTGGCGCGAGCGCATGGAGGACAAGGCGCCGATCCGCTATCTGATCAACACCGAGCCGCATGGCGACCACATCTCCGGCAACGCCTACTTCCCGAACATCACGGTCGTCGGCCAGGTCAAATTGCAGGAATGCTTCGAGCGCTATCTCTATGCCTTCGGCTCGCTCGACGAAAAGCGCGAGCGTTTCAAGGAGACGGACCCCGACAGCGTGTTTCTGGTCGGGCATCCCGACTACCCCGCAGCGAACCCGCCGACCCTGACCTTTACCGATACATTGACCCTCAATGTCGGCAACCACACCTTCAACATCATCCACATGCCCGGCCACACCGCGCCGCAGACCTCGGTCCATGTGCCCGAGGAAGGCGTCGTCTTCACCGGCGACAACGTCTTTCACAAATGCCGCAGCTGGCTGCAGGAATGCGACCCGTGGGAATGGCTCGCTGCGCTGAAGAGCATCGAGGCGCTCGATGTCGAGACGATCATCCCCGGCCATGGCGAGCCCTGCACCAAGGCCTATCTCAAGGAGCAGGGGCAGATCGTCGAAAACTGGATCGGCTATATCGAGCGTTTCGTCGAGCGCGGCCTTACCCCCGACGAAATCCTCAAAGGGCCGATCGAGGTGACCAAGCAGGACCCCTACCCAATCGGGCAGCGGCTCTTTATTCATGACGAGAGGCTGACCGGGATGATCGTGCGTAACCTGCACCAGCGCCTCCTCGAGAAGCAGCAGCAAGCCCACTCCGCGTAGCCGGGTTACCTCTTGCGATTTCGGGGGACATGATGCCACGACAGAACTGGACGATGCGCGGCCAATACATGGAGAGCTGCAATTGTGACTACTTATGCCCGTGCATCTACACGAACCCGCAAGCGCCGGTGACGCACACTCATTGCATTGCGGCTCTCGTCTTCCGGATAGATGATGGGATTTGCGGCGAGACCCGCCTCGACGGTATGAAGTTTGCCTTGGTCATCCGCTCGGGAAAGGTCATGGCCGACGGCGATTGGGTGTTTGCGGGAATCGTCGACGCAAGCGCCGATAAAACCCAGCGCCCGATCCTTGCCTCGATTGTCAGCGGCGAAGCCGGAGGCCCCCCGGCGATAATCCGCGAAAATCTCGTCAGCGATTTCAGGGGAGTTCAGTTCGAGACGATCGAATTCAACCTCGATGGGCTGCACCGCGCCGTCGCAATTCCTGGCATTCTCGCCTTCGAGATTGAAGGGGTCGCGTCTCGGAACCGCAGCGGCGAACCTTTTTACATCGACAACACCGCGCATCCGGCAGGTCGCCGACTGGCGCTGGCGCGATCAAAGGAGACGCATCTGCACGGCTTTGGCCTGGACCTCGATCTGGTCGGGAAGGGCAATAACGGGCATTTCGCGCCGTTCAGTTGGGCCGCCTAACCGGGACGACGCGGCAGCGAACGGCGCTCAACCTGAAAAGTGGGCTGTTTTCTCGGCTGCGGCCGCGGCCTGAAGCCGATGGCGTGCTCCTCGTCCCCCGGCCCCGACAGCGGCGTAGCCTTCTCTCGGCGCCCGGCGAGGTTTGGCGCGCCCGTCGGCAGCTGGGCGTGACGGGCTCTTGGGGGCCGTCGGCCGCTCGCTGATCCGCACATCGAGGTTATAGCCGTCAATCGCCGCGCCGTTCATCGATTCGACCGCGAGCTTGGCCGCCCGCTCGGTTGCAATATCGACAAAACCGTAGCGGAGCCGTTTACCAGTCGCCGGGTCGCGAGCGACCGAGGCGCTGAGCACGATACCGAACGAATCGAAGGCCTCAGCGAGCCGGTCATCCGAGAACTCCGGCGGCAGGTTCGCAACGAACACATTGCCCCGAAAATGTTGTGATCTCATCGGCTCCACTTCTCCCGGCCCTGCTCGCTCCGACTTCACGGCGGCGCAAGGTGCGGCTGTGGGCCGCAAAATGGGAATGTAGACTTTGCAGTCCAGGTTTGCAGGATCGCGCCGGGTGGCCAATCGTCGCGGACGAACGCTCTTTGGTCTACGGTAGCAATTCAGACCAGTGGCGGCTTTTGGGTCCGTTTCTTGCAGTACAGTTTCGTATGGACAGGCTCGATGTGGCAGGCACCGACCCAAGCGCGGGCTTTCGCCCACCTGGGATTGGCCATAACGGCGGCCCACCGCTCGATCCCGGTGCGGACTGGCGCGCCTTCTGCTGGAAGCGAGCGCACGTGCGAGCTTGGAAGACACCCCCACGCGAGATCGCGCTTGGCCGCCTCGCCCGGGCCCAAGCGCTCGGCATGACCTATCGACAATATACCGCAGTGCTGCTCGACCGCGGCGTTCACCTATAGACGACTGGTACGTCGTCCCCTCACCCCCAACGCGCGGCCGGCGGGTGAGGGGCCACATGCATGAAATTTCAGCGTGCCTTTGCCAGGTTCTGGGCGACGAAATCCCAATTGATCAGATGGTCGAGGAAGGTCTGAACGAAATCAGGCCGGCGGTTCTGGTAATCGAGATAATAGGCGTGCTCCCAAACGTCGCAGGTGACGAGCGCCGTTTGACCCTCGGCCAAGGGATCGACCGCATTCGGCGTGGCAGTGATCTTGAGGCTGCCGCCCTGGGCGACGAGCCAAGCCCACCCGCTGCCGAACTGCCCAACCGCCGCCGCCTTGAACTGCTCCTTAAACTTGTCGAGGCCGCCACAATCGCGAGCTATCGCCTGTGCGACGTCCCCGGTCGGCGAACCGCCGCCATTCGGCTTCATCGAATTCCAAAAGAAGGTATGATTCCAAACCTGCGCGGCATTGTTGAAAATGCCCGTTTTCGAGCTGTCCTTGTATGTCGCCTTGATCAACTCCTCGAGGGATTGCTGCTCCATCGGGGAGCCCTTGACGAGGTTGTTGAGGTTCGTGACATAGGCTTGGTGGTGCCTGCCGTGATGGAAATCCATCGTCCGCTCGGAGATATGCGGCTCGAGCGCGTTTTTCGGGTAGGGCAGGGGCGGCAGTTCGAAAGCCATGGCGACCATCCCGGGTTCTGTGAAACAGGTTCGTCGAGAAACGCCGGTTCCGAAGCGACGTTCCGCCGAGGCGAAACACCTGTCGCCGGTTGCGGCGCTGGTGCGACGCCACGATCGCGACCGGTTTCACACGGTGCTGTTTGCACCGGCCGCGCGTCGTGAGGCGCTGTTCGCGCTTTACGCCTTCAATTACGAGATTGCAAGGGTGCGCGAGAGCGTCGCTCACCCAGCCTTGGGTCAAATGCGCCTGGAGTGGTGGCGGCAAAACATCGCCTCCGCGTTCGGGGGCGGCGCCGTGCCTCATCATCCTGTCGTCGAGCTGCTCACTGCGGCGATACGGGAGCTGGTGTTAACCAGAGAGCACTTCGACCGGCTGATCGATGCGCGCGAAAGCAATCTCGATGACGAGCCGCCGGCGCGGCTCGCCGCTCTCGAAAATTATGCCGAGGGAAGCTCGGCCACCCTCGTTTATCTCGCGCTCGAGGTTCTCGGGGTGCGCGATCCCGGTAGTCGGGAGGCGGGCCGCCATATTGGCATCGCTTATGCAATTGTCGGGCTGTTGCGTGCCATGCCGTTTTGGGCACCTGCCGGGCATCGGTTTATTCCGAAAGACATTGCCGAGCGCAACGAGGTCGCGGAGCAGGGCTGCGTTAGCGTGGGCGGGACGCCCGGATTGCGTGCGGCAGCCGGGGAACTCGCTGCCGCCGCCTCGCGACATCTGGACTGCGCCCGAGCGCAGCGCGGCGACCTGCCGCGTGCAGCGGTGCCCGCTCTGTTGCCGGCGAGGGTTGCGCAAGTGTGGCTCGCGCGGCTCAAGCAAGCCGGCTACGACGCCTTCGATCCGTCTCTGGCAGCTCCCGACCCGCTGCAGCTGTGGCGCCTTGCTCTCGCAGCCCTCCTCAACCGGTTTTGAACAGGCTCGGCGGGCAGCCCATGTCGACTGGCCCTCTGAGGTCTAAGCTAAAAGTGTGGCGGTCGCACGAGCCGTCGGGTACAGTATTCGTGGGGATGGGTTTCGGAGAATTCAGGGTGCAATGCGGGGGTTCGCGTTTCTTGTCCTGTTCGGCTTGGTCGCCTGTGCGGCAGCCAATTCCCTTTCACCGGCCAACGCCTCCTCCGAGATCCGAGAATGGCAGACGGCGACCGGGAAGCCGCCTTCGAAGAACGAGTTTGCGGCGGTGGTCGCCGCTTGCGAGGATCGCGCCAAGAGTTCAGCTAAGAGGGACCCGATTGACGGCTGCCTCGCCGATTACGGATTGCGTCGGGTTCAATGAGCCTTTGCCGGCGGGGCGACGTTCTGGGGCGGGGCGCGTTCGAGCCGTATCGCTAGAAGGATCCCGAAATCCGGCCGTTGATCATCGGCATTTTCAATTCGATGGTTGGGTGAGGCGGATGCGTTGGCTGATTATTTTTGAAGACCAGCATTTCCTTTTCCCTGCTCGGGACATTCGCTGCGATTGGGAATTCTGCGACTTTTGTAAACCGGTCCGAATATACGAGTTCCTGTAAGGCCGCCATCGACGGCAAATCCGTCCAAAAATCGGGTTGAAACACGACATAAGTGATCCCGTAACGGTCTATCAGCTTTGCGACATCCTCGCGGGACAGTCCGCGGTCGGTGATCCCCCAATCGCGGGAGACTTTATAGTCAACCAGCATCTTCTCTGACCGCAGCAGGTAAACCTCAGGAGAAGCGCTTTGCGCTCGCACCGCAAAGACGAAATTCGGCGAACGAAAACCGTGAAACAGAACAATGCTGTCCTTCTCCGCGTGGTTTAGGATAAAGGCTGCGAGCGCATCATAGCCCGGCACCCGCGGAACCGGATCGCCGGCGATCGCGACCAAGAATGCGACGAGGCCGCCGGCCAAGGCTGCCCCGGCGGCCATCCTCTGCGGCAGAACCCGCACCAGGAACAAAATTGCCAGGATAGCCACCGGCACAGCGAGAGATATCCCGTAACGGTCCTCTCGGTGAGCTATCGAGGAGATGAACAGGTAGTCCGCGGCGAACCATCCAAACATCAACGCTGCCAGCCGCCGCTCTTGCGCGGATCTCCAGCGGGCAAGGGCGATGAGAGCCAGATAGCCAAGCGCTGCGGCAATCGGAATTGGTCCGGCGATTTCGGGAAGCCAGCGTGCGTAAAAGAGAAACGAGGAAAGCGTGAAATTGGACCCGGCCTCGGGCCCAATTCCGGCGGCGATCTCCAGGTTGTGGGAGGCGAACACCGCGGTGAACACCGCCAACGGCAACAGCAGGAAAGACCCGAGCGCAATGGCGACCCAGATCGAGGGCTGGCGCAGCGTCGCCCAGCCCTTTTCGAGCACCAAAGTCGTCGCCATCGGGATGATCGCAAATGCCGCGGTTTGCTTAGTGTATATCGCCCCGCACAGGAGCAGCACACTGAGGTAAAGCCGCCTGTTCGCGCCTCCTTCAAGAAAGCGAAGGAAAAGGGCGCTGGCCGCGACCAGGAGCGCCAGAGCGGGGATCTCGAGCATCACCTGACGGGACCAGAGGGCCACCATGGGCGTCGACAGCACGAGCAGGGCGGCGCCGGCCGATGCCGCCGGGGCGAGCGCGGTTCGCGCCATGCCGTAGAGCGAGTATGCCAGGACCAGCCCGAACAACGAGACCGTCAGCTGCGCCGCAAAATGCGAAACCCCGAGAACTGAAAAGACCATCGCCTCGGCGATCGGGAATAATGGCGGGTATACGGAAATTGTCAGCGCCGGATAGTGAAGGTAGTAATCGAAGGCGAAGCGCAGAGGTGAGCTATAAGGTAGCGTCCACAAGTAATCATGCAACAAGGCTCCATTCATGGCGTGGGCGGGCGCATCGGTCCACCAGAAATCGTCATGCTTGGGAGTAGTTATGAACAGGATTGTTACAGCTAAAAACAAAACTCCGAAAATTCCAATCACCCGTATATCGAACCCAAGTCTCGAATGTTGTTCAAGGTTTAATTGTTTGGCTAAAGATACTCGGTTCGTCAAAATGTCCTCTCCTTTTCTTGTTGACAGAGATTAACTTGGAATTGGGCCGATGCAATCAGACGGATAGTATGATCGCGCAACTCTGGGCTGTCGGCGGTTGCAAAAGCGGGCTATACTGCCAACTACGAGAAACGGTAACTTTGGCACGGCTCGGCGGGGTGTAGCAAGTGCACGAGTATGACAGCGATTTTTACCGTTTCTTGGCATCCTTCGCCACGCGATCGGCGGAGCAAGTCGTTCCGTTGCTGAACGCACTGACTCCGATCAGCAGCGTGGCGGATTTTGGTTGCGGCCGCGGCGCCTGGCTCAGCGTGTGGCAGACGGCCGGCGCCTCCGTGATGGGCGTTGACGGCCCCTACATCGACCATCGAGATTTGATGATCGCTCCGCATCGGTTTTGCGTCGCGGATCTCAGCCAGCCGATCGATCTCGGACGGCGCTTCGACCTGGTGCAAAGCCTCGAAGTCGCCGAGCATCTCCCGGCCGAATGGGCGGCTGGCTTTGTCGATACGCTGACGGCGCACAGCCCGCTTGTAATGTTCTCGGCGGCTGTTCCAGGCCAGGGCGGCGAACACCACATCAACGAGCAGCCTCTCGAATATTGGCGTGAGAAGTTCCGCGCTCGCGGCTACGTCGCGGTCGACTGCGTTCGTCCCCAGCTGGTCGGGAACTCGCGGGTTCAGCATTGGTACCGTTACAATATCGTCATGTACGCAGCGGAGGATCATCTATCGGCCATGCCTGGCCGCTTGCGAGAGTTCAGGGTACCCGAAAGCGAAAGGCTGCGGGAATATTGGCCTTTCCCAGACCGGGTGCGTCACGCAGTTGTCCGACGGCTGCCGCGCGGCGCAGTGGATCTCCTTTCCCGGATGAAAGCGCAGTGGCAGGCAAGAGGTTCGCGTTCAGCGGCGCCGACAATCTAGTGCTTGGTTGCAGTTTCGCGATGCTCAACCTATCCTACAGCTCGTTGCTGGTGAATTTGATGATTGCGTCTGAACACCAGCAGGTTGCTAGACGCCGCTGCGATCGGGTCGACAACTGCGCACAACCAGCTCACCCGTCATTCCCAAGAAAAACCCGCTTTCGCGGGAATGAGGATCAGCTAGCGAGAATTGCTATCGAGGGCTCCAGCGCCGGATAACGAACTATCCTCCAGGCCTGGCAGACATGTACCACTTTAGGATGTCCACACCGTTCCAGTGCAGAACGCCAGCATAGCGGCTGATGTGGTCGTACACGGCGTCGAGATATTTGATGCGGTGCGGCTGGCCGCTGATATAGGGATGGATCGCGATCGCCATTATCTTTGCCCGCTCGGCGCCTTCGCGATAGAGGCGTTCGAAGCTATCGATGCAGCGCCGGGTGAAGTAGGCGGATTCATGGTGCTGAACGAGCATCATCGGGATATCGTTGAGCTCGACAGTGTAAGGCAAAGTGACGAGCGGGCCATGCATGGTGCGGATTTCGGTCGGCTCATCGTCGTACACCCAGTCGCCGATGTATTTGACCCCGGCGCCGGCTAGCAGATCGGGCGTATCCTCGGTCTCGGTCAGGCCCGGACCGAGCCAGCCGACAGGCCGCGTTCCGGCGAACCGCTGAAGCACGTCGAGCGACTGATTGATCATTGCGGCCTGATCCTCGACGTAGTGGATCGGCATCTGCCCCCAAGCATGGCCCATGAACTCCCAGCCGGCGTCGCGCGCGGCTCGGGCGACTCGTTCGTATTCCTCGCAAACGCGGGCGTTTATCGACAAGGTCGGACGAATGCCAAGTCGTGCGAACAGCTCGAAGAACCGCCAGACACCGACCCGCATGCCGTATTCGTGCCAAGACCAGTTCGGCACGTCGGGCATGAGCACCTGCCCGGTAGGCGCCGGCAGCACCTGACGCGCCATCGGGCGCGAGATGTCCCAGAATTCGAGATTGACAATGGTCCAGACGACCAGACGCGCACGGTGCGGCAGCGTAAGCGGCGGCCGGTCGACGATTGCCGAGTAGGTGCAGCGTTCGCGCGGAATCATAAGGACCTCAAAAGCGAATTGGCTCAGCACAATAGCAGGAGCCCGCAGATCTCCGTTAGCCCTTCCTGACGTGGCCAAAGCGGCAGGGAACCCGAGTGGAATAGGCCAAGAATAAAGCTCATTAGGGCGCGAAGGGACGATACCGCCCGGATTGACGGCTCGCCAGGGTCCTGCCCCTCCAGGTTGCGCCGCGTTGCGATTGCGGTCGCGGTCAGCAGGACCCGAGCGGGAGACCCTCAAGATAACGTCAGCATCGCGTCATCGAAGCGGCAATCGTTGGCATTCCATACATTGCGTAAATTGACAAATTATGGATTAATGATATTGAGAGACTTGAAATTATCATACGGGATTTAACGACGTGATCCGTTTTCTCTCACTTGATCCTGCGGAGAGCTTATGACAATTAGCATCAGCAATTTAGTTGTAAACAACAACGCTCCCGCTGGAACCATTATCGGGGTTCTGACCGCGCAAGACGCGGCGAACAACATTGTGGACTGCACCTATTCTCTCACCAAGGGTTCTGTAGGACATTTCGGCATTTCCGGCAATAATCTGGTCACTGCATGGAACGGGTCAGCCGCTCCGGGGAATTACTCGGTGCGGGTTCGTGCAGTGGGTCGGAACACCAGGTTTGGTGGGGACGCAAAGTTTACTGTTCAGATAGCGTTGCCCCGACGCGCCCCGCCGCCGCCTCCGCCACCGCCTCCGCCGCCGCCTCCGCCTCCGCCTCCGCCTCCGCCTCCGCCTCCGCCTCCGCCTCCGCCTCCGCCTCCGCCTCCGCCTCCGCCTCCGCCTCCGCCTCCGCCTCCGCCTCCGCCTCCGCCTCCGCCTCCGCCTCCGCCGGGAATTCAGCCCGCCTGCGGGGTAACGGGGTATATGCTTGCCCTCGAATATGTATTCGGCACTAATGGCAATGTAAAAAACATCGCCGATCTACAGAACCTCTTTACTCCAGATGCCCCCTGGGGCCGTATCAACGGCGAGCTTCAAACCTTCAGGCCGTTCAATCGCAAAACCACATATTCGAGACGGACAATCTCGCTTGGCGGGCCTGGCCGATGGCAGCGGAATTACACGCAATAGGGCCACATCACCAGCGGCGCGCTCGTCAGCAAGGCGACATGCTTCGCGCCGTGCATCGTCGAGATCGTTGCCAAGCTCCCGGCCGGGCGCGGCGTATGGCCCTCCTTATGGCTGTATGACACCCACTCGGGAATGAACGACTCCTCTGAGATCGATATCATGGAGAGCCAGTTCAACGCGCCTATCGGGCAGCAGGACGATCGATCGCTGGTCTACCAAAACGATCATGGCCCAGGACTCGGCGCTACTCTGAGCAACCCCGGTAATCTGGATCCGTATGGACGCTGGGCTCCCTACGGCTGGGACCAAGTCTTCCTTTCCGACCGCTATGCCGCTTATTCGGTGCTCTGGGAAACCGACAAGGTAACCAAATACGTAGACAACAAACCGGCGGTAACGAGAGCGTTCCGTTGGACTGGGCCGGCACAGCCGAACCTACTCGTTTATAACTCGATCGGTTCGGACAGTATCGATTGGCCTGGGCCGGTGTTATCTAACACGTTCAGCGGCGATAACGCCAAATTCCGAATCAAGACGATTCGGATATTCAAACCTACAGCATAATAGAACTTGATCGACTGGGGTCGGAAGTCGCACAGGCTTCCGATCCCCTTTGCCAACTGCTCAATTGCGCGGGGCGTGCTTGGACAGGATGCGCTGCAGGGTGCGGCGGTGCATCTTGAGGCGGCGGGCGGTCTCCGAAACGTTGCGGTCGCACATCTCGAACACGCGCTGAATGTGCTCCCAACGCACCCGGTCGGCCGACATCGGGTCCTCCGGGGGCTCGGGGGCGGCGTCCTCTTGCGCCAGCAGGGCGCGCTCGACCGCGTCCGCATCCGCCGGCTTTGGCAGATAGTCGATGGCTCCCGCTTTGACCGCGGCAACCGCCGTCGCGATATTGCCGTACCCGGTCAGCATAACGATCCGGGCTCCAGGGCGGGCTTGACGGAGCGCGCTCACGACATCGAAGCCCCGGCCGTCGCCGAGGCGCATGTCGACGACTGCGAAAGCCGGCGGCTGGTCAGTCGCGGCGGCAATCCCGCCGGCGACGCTGTCGGCGGTCGACACGACGAAACCGCGCCGCTCCATCGCCCGGGCAAGCCGTTGACAGAGTGGCGCGTCGTCGTCGACGATCAGCAAGGTGCGTTCGGATTCGGGAAGGCCCTGAAGGCCTACCGAGAGGCTCTCCGGCGAGCCTGCCCGGTTCGGTCGATCGGTAGCGTCCATGGTATCGCCTTTGCCGTCACCCACCTTCGAGGCGGCTAGCGCTACGCGTGAGCCGTCGCCGCAGGTAGGCGAGTTGATTCCGACATTTCCAGATTGGCACGATTTCAAGAAATGGCAACATGCGCGCCGCCGTCCGGCAGATTATCAAAGACCAGCCGCGCGCCGCTGCGTTCGAGGAGGCTCTGCGCGATAAAGATTCCGAGCCCCATATGGTCCGCCGCTCCGGCGCGCGTCGAGATATAGGGCTCGCCAAGCCGCCCCAGCAAGTGCAGCGGGAAGCCCGGCCCGTCATCGGCGATCTCGACGGTTACCGCGGCGCTGTCCCAAAAGCTGGTCACGCTGACCTCGCGCCGCGCGAACTGGACGGCATTCTGAATGAGGTTGTTGAGCCCGTGCATGATTTCGGGGCTGCGCCGCACGAGAGGTTCTTCCGGAGCGGACTGCGCGGCGGTCGCGAAGATCACCTTGACCCCCTGATCCTGGTGGAGCGCCCCGGCCGCCTCGACGAGCGCCGAGATCGGCAGCCGGGTATAGGGCGACCCGCCATCGTGCTCGGGCTGGTGCGATAGCTCGGCAAGGATTCTGCGACAACGCTCCGATTGGGTCAGCAGCAACGCCGCATCCTCGGCATGCGGGCTGTCTTCAGGCAGGTCGCGCACCAGCTCCTTGGCGACGACGGCGATGGTCGCAAGCGGGCTGCCGAGCTCGTGGGCGGCTGCGGCAGCGAGCGCGCCCACCGCCGAGATCCGCTGCTCGCGGGCAAGCGCGAGCTGGATGGCGGTTACGGCATCGCGCAGCCGCCGTGCCTCTTGGGCAACACTCCAGGTATATCCGCCGATAAACACCGTCGCCAGCACCAGGGCCACCCAGATTCCGAGCACGAGCTCGGGCGGAAACAACAGCGGCTCGGTGCGCCACGGCAACGGCTCGTGCCACAGCGCGAGCACGCTGATCGACGCGACGGCGAAGCTCGACAGGGCGATCACCGGGCGGCGCGACAGGATGGTCGCAGCAACCGTCACCGGCGCCAAGATCAGGATCGAGAACGGATTCTGCAGCCCGCCGGTCAAATACAGCAGGATGGCGAGCTGCAGGATGTCGTAGCCGAGACACAGCGCGGCGTCCCTCTCGCCCAGCCGGACCGCCGCCTCGCGAAGCAGAATCAAAAGCAGATTGAGGAGGACCGAGCCGGCGACGACGCCGAGCGCCGGGAGCAACGGCAGGCGGAAGCCGAGCCCGTAATGGACGATCAGAATGGTCACCGCTTGTCCGGCGATCGCCACCCAGCGAATCGGCACCAGGGTCCGCAGGCTGATCCGGCCGAAGCCGCTAGCTGGCTCGCTCGAGGCGATCAGGCTGGTATCGCTCACCCTATGATCTCGCAAATTCCATGGATCGATATCCGGAGTGTCGTTGTTCGGGGGCGGGACAGCCAGCCCGCGCTGGCCGAATGAACCACAACACGTCATATAGGGCCGATGGCCGCGCCCGCCGTCAAAGTCGACAATCTCGTCAAGCGCTATCCTACAGCTGTCGCGGTCGACGGGATCAGCTTCACCGTCGGCCGCGGCGTTACGGCGGCCTTGCTCGGGGGCAACGGCGCCGGCAAGACGACGACTCTTTCGATCCTGCTCGGCCTGCTGCTCCCGAGCGCCGGCAAGGTGCAGGTGCTTGGCGAGGACATGTTGCGGCGCCGCTATCGGGTATTGCCGCGGATCAACTTCTCCTCGCCCTTCGTCGATCTGCCGCATCGCCTGACTGTGCGCCAGAACCTGCTGATCTACGCCCGGCTCTATGGCCTGCCGCGTCGGCGCGAGCAAATCGAGAGGCTGGCCGCCGATTTGCAGATCTCCGAGTTCCTCGAGCGGCCGGCGGGCAAATTGTCGGCCGGGCAGAAGACCCGAGTGGCGCTCGCCAAGGCGCTGTTGAACGAGCCCGAATTGCTGTTGCTGGACGAGCCGACGGCATCGCTCGACCCGGATACGGGCGATTGGGTGCGCAGCTACCTCGAAGCCTGGCGCGCGCAGACCGGCGCGACGATTTTGATGGCTTCGCACAATATGAGCGAGGTCGAGCGCCTGTGCTCGGAAGTCATGATGATGAAGGCCGGGCGCATCGTCGATCGCGGCAGCCCGCGGGCGTTGATCGACCGGTACGGCCGCACCAACCTCGAAGAGGTGTTCCTGCACATCGCGCGCGAGCGCCGCATCGCGCTGGAACCGGCGAAATGAGCCGCGAGCTGCGCTCTTCGGCGGGCCGGGTCTGGGCGATGTTGCTCCGCTACCTTTATCTGTTGCGCAGCTCGTGGCCGCGCACCCTGGAGCTGCTGTACTGGCCGACCTTGCAGATGCTGATCTGGGGGTTCATGAGCCAGTTCCTGTACTCCAACAGCAGCTACGTCTTCCGCGCCTTCGGCGTGCTGCTCGCCGCCGTCATGCTGTGGGATGTGCTGTTCCGCGGCCAGCTCGGCCTCTCGATGTCGTTTCTCGAGGAGATGTGGGCGCGCAATCTCGGGCATCTCTTCGTGACGCCGCTGCGGCCCTACGAATGGGTGCTCTCGCTGTTGTCGATGAGCATGATCCGGGTCTTGCTCGGGATTCTGCCGGCCGCTTTGCTGGCAATCCCGCTCTACCATTATTCGATCTTTGCGATGGGGTTGCCCCTGATCGCCTTCTTTGCCGTGCTGCTCGTCATGGGGTGGGCGCTGGGTCTGGCGATCTGCGGGTTGATCCTCCGCCAGGGCATGGGGGCGGAGGGGCTGGCCTGGACCGTCGTGTTCACTCTATCGCCGATCAGCGCCGTTTATTATCCCGTGTCGATTCTGCCCGGCTGGCTGCAGCACGTCGCTTGGGGGCTGCCTTCGACCTATGTTTTCGAAGGAATGCGCGCGGTGCTGTTCTCCGGAGTTTTCGAGACCGATTATCTGTTCGCCGCGCTGGCGCTCGACATCCTCTACCTGGCCCTTGGCGCGGCCGCCTTTTTCATCTCCTTTCGCGACGCCCGCCGCCGCGGCGCGCTGCTGCAGATGGGGGAGTGATCGCCCGCTGCCCTTCCTCCCGTCGCATTATGCCTTCCGCTCGATCCCGCAAGCTTTTCCACGACCTCGCAGACCGCGCCGGTGTCCTCGCCCGCCGCAGCCTTGCCCGAGCCCGGCATGGTAGAGCTGCGCCGCCGCGGTGAAGAGCGGCGTCAGGCAATGGAAACAGACGACGAATTTGCCGATATGCGAGCTCGCGCGCCTGTCGGGATCCGCTCGGCTCTCGCCAATATCAAAATGGTCGGCGATCAAGTGGCGCGTACGGTTGCTCCAACCCGTCGACCGCGATGTTCCGGGCGTTGATCCAGTGGCCACCGTCGCGCAACAGGTTGCGCATCATCGCCGTGCCCATGATGCCGATGCCGACGATCCCGACCGGCCTAGTCATCAATTCTCCTTTTGCAGCAAATTTTACTTGGAAGCTTTCTGCCAGACGAAGTCGTAATTGCAAGCATTGCTGATCTGGCGTGCGTGCACGGTTCCGGCGGCGTCGATATTTCCATCAAGGTTGATATCGATTGGCCGGGACATGCCGGGCGCGCTGGATCTCATCGCCAGCTCGCCCTGCGGCCCCACCCTGCCTCTGAGCCGGTAGCCCGTGGCGCTGGTATATCGCGCCCGGCCCTGGACGATGGTCAGCGGGCCTGGTACCCGGTCCGGGCATTGGGCCATTAGCCCCTTCTTCGATGTGTACATTTGATTGACCTTTGCCGAAGAGACCACCCGGTAGGTCCCGTCAAACGGCCCTCTGGCGGCGGGCGACGGCGTCTGCGCGCCCGCGGTCGCGATCAAACCAAAGAATCCGATTATTCCCAGCGTTGATGCCTTCCTTCGCATGATCTGCCTCCTATCTCGGCATTGCTTGGTTTGTTGAGCTACGCTGGCTGACCGAGCCCGGCCGGCAGCCCGAATGTGTCCTGGTCTTCGAGGCCGCAAGGGAGCGTGTGGCGCCGGCCGGCATTCCATGAACCCGAACAGTCGTTTGGGCACGAGCCCGCATCGAGGAGGCTGGGTGATGGATGTCGAAACTGGGGCCGATCGCTTTGTCGGCATTGATGTATCGAAGGCGCGGGTCGATGTGCATGTCAGACCGGATGGCACGGTGTTCGGCTGCGCGACCGACCCCGAGGGTCTGGGCGCGTTGGTCGCGCGCTTGCAGCCGCTGTCGCCTTGCCTGGTGGTGCTCGAGGCGAGCGGCGGTTACGAAGGGGTGGTCGCCGCCGCGCTCGCCGAAGCCGGCCTGCCGGTCGCCATTGTCAATCCGCGCCAGGTGCGCAAATTCGCCGGGGCTATCGGGCGATTGGCCAAGACCGATGCGATCGACGCGGCGGTGATTGCCCACTTCGCCCAAGCCGTGCGCCCGCCGGCCCGGCCACTGCCCGATGATCTCTCGCTGCGGCTCGCTGAATTGATGGCGCGGCGGCGCCAGCTGGTGGTCATGATCAACGCCGAAAAGCAGCGGCTTGGCAAAGCTCGCGACCGGATCGCGCAAAGCTCCTTCAAGGCCGTGCTCAAGCGCCTGGAAACCGAGCGGGCGCGCATCGACAAGGCGATCGACAAGCTGATCGAAGCCAGCCCGGTGTGGTGCGCCCAACAGGATCTGCTCAAAAGCGTGCCCGGTATTGGCGACGTCGTCGCCCGCACCCTGATCGCTGAACTGCCCGAGCTCGGCCGGGTCGACCGCCACCAGATCGCCGCCCTCGCCGGCGTCGCCCCGATGAACCGAGACAGCGGCCGATTCCGCGGCAAGCGCAAAATCCAAGGAGGTCGGGTCGAAGTTCGAGCACCGCTCTATATGGCTTGCCTGGTCGCCATCCAGCACAACCCGGCGCTCAAGTCCTTCTATCGCCATCTGCGCGACGCCGGCAAACCGGCCCGCCTCGCCCTCGTCGCCGCCATGCGCAAGCTGCTCACCATCCTCAACGCCATGCTGCGTGACGGCAAACCCTGGGCAAGCGCGCACAGCTGAGCGTCGAAGCCATGGCAGCCAAACTGGCCGCGGCGAGCGCCGGCTCAAGGCCGTCAGCCGCCGGAGGCGGGAGCGCGACAGCGCTCGCCTTGAACCGGCGATCGACGCGGCCGACACTTCAGCCATCACTGCGACCCTTGACCTTCAAGACAGTCGCTCCCTTCCTTGATCAAATGCATATGAGCGTGCTGCTGATTTAACCAAACTAGCGCGCCCGATGAAGAGCTTGAAGCCGCGGCGGGCGGGCCGCCGGCCTCACGCTGCCATCCCATTTTTGGTCTTCCTATGTCTTCAGCTCCTCGGAGGTCGATCCGCTCACTCGATCCGCAGCCCCTGCGGGCGGATCAAGCCGTCAGGGTAGGGCACAAAGCCTGAGAGTTTGGCGGTGGCAGCATAAAGCAGCTTCTGATGATAGAGGTAGACGATCGGGCGGTCCTGCAGGATGCGCTCGGCGGCCTTGCGGTAATGGGCCAAGCGCTCGGTGCGGGCTTCGGCCTCGCGGGCGGCGGCGAGCTCCCGGTCGACATCTTGGTTGCAGTACCGCGACGTGTTCAGCGCCGGGGGCGCCTTGCATGCCACAAAATTGTAAATGTTGCCGTCGGGATCGGTGCGCCCGCTCCACGGGATCAGATAGGCCTCGAAATCGCCGTTCGAGGCGAGCTGCAGCGAGGACGCGAACTCGGTCGCCTCGATGCGGACATCGAAACCGCTCTCCTTGGCCATGGCCTGGACGACCTGAGCCACTTGCTGCAATTCGGGGGTGGTCGGCGCCATCAGAGATACGACGGGGCTCGGCGCGCCCGCCGCGGCGAGCAAGGCCTTGGCCTTGGAGACGTCGCGCGGCGGGATCGGTAGCTCCTTGACGTAATAAGGGTTTGCCGGCGCCACCCATTGGTTGCCCGGCTGGAACTCGCCGTTGAACACGACCTGGTTGAGCGCCGCGCGGTCGATCGACAATTCCAGCGCCTCGCGCACTCGTGCATCCTGGCCCAACGGCTTTTTCGAGCGCTCGCCATTGCCGAGGTTGATCGTGATCCCGGAATAGCCGAGGCCGGTGATCGTGGCCAAGTTCAGCCGCCGGTCTTTGCGCACATTGTCGAGGTCCGCCGCGGCGACGCGCTCGATCAGGTCGAGCCCGCCCGCTTGCAGATTGGCGAGCCGCACGGTCGAGTCGGGTATCGGCAGGTAGACGATCCGCTCGAGCTTGATCTTGTCCTTGTCCCAGTAATCGGCGAACCGCTCGAGAACGATGCGGTCCTGCGCCACCCGCTCGACGAATTTGAACGGGCCGGCGCAGACCGGGCGATTACCAAAATTTTCGCCCGCCGCCTGCGCCGCCTTCGGCGACACCATCATTCCGGCCCGGTCGGTGAGCTGCGCCAATAGTGGCGCGAACGGCGCCGACAGAACCAGCTTCACGGTATGGCCGTCGACGATGTCGACGCCGGTCACCGCGCTGATCTCGCTCTTGCGGTTCGAGCCGGGCATGTTGAGGTGGCGGTCGAGGTTGAATTTGACCGCGGCCGCATCGAAGGGCTCGCCATCCTGGAATTTCACGCCGGGGCGCAGCGTGAGCAGAAGCCCCTTGTCGCCGTCGGTCCATCTCCATTCGGTCGCCAGCTGCGGCACGAGCTCCAGCTCCGGGCCGATGTCGACGAGCTTGTCGCAGAGCGCGGCAAAGACAATGCGGCCGACATAGGTTCGGCCGAGCGTCGGGTCGAGGATGTCCGGGTCGTCGGCGAGCCCGATGCGCAATGTCTGCGCCGCCGCGCCGCCCACCCCGGCGATGACCGCAGCGGTCAGCCAGCCGGCCGCGACGGCGGTACGCCACCTGGTCATCTCCGATCTCCTCGATCAGCGCCGCGGCGTGTCACCGCCGGATCTTTGGCCTCACCGGCGACACCAGTACCCGGTCGACGCGGCGGCCGTCCATCTTGACGACCTCGAAGCGCCAATCGCCCGCCGTGACGCGGTCGGCCTCCATCGGCACGCGGTTGAGGCGCGCCATCAAATAGCCGCCCAGCGTGTGGAAATCCGCATCCTCGCCAGGCAGGCGGGAAACCTCGAGCAGCTGCTTCAGCTCGTCGAGCCCGACCATCCCAT
The DNA here is from genome assembly GCA_963836845.1 of uncultured Alphaproteobacteria bacterium. Lineage (GTDB taxonomy): Bacteria > Pseudomonadota > Alphaproteobacteria > ATCC43930 > CGMCC-115725 > AP-15. The sequence continues at coordinate 92,083 of CAWILK010000012.1, forward strand.
CGATCAGCCAGGTTCCGTCGTCTCGACGGACCGCCCGCTGATCGGCCTCAGGGGAGCCCGGAATATCGCCGACCAAGGTCTCGAGGATGTCGCTCGGCGTGACCAGCCCCTCGAGGTCGCCGTACTCGTCGACGATCAGCGCCATCGGCTCGCCGGCCGTCTTGAACACTTCGAGCACCCGGAGCACCGTTACCGTGTTGGGCAGATAGAGCGGCGGGCGGGTGGCGGCGCGCAGATCGAAAGCCTGCCCTGCGAGGCACCCCGCGAGCAGGTCCTTGGCCTGGACAATTCCTATGACCTGCTGCGAGCCGCCTTGCACGACCGGGAAGCGCGAGTAGGCGCTGTCGCGGATCTTGCGGCGGTTCTCCGCCTCGGGATCGTCGAGGTCGAGCCACTCGATGCGGGTGCGCGGCGTCATCACGCCGCTCGCCCGCCGGTCCCCAAGCCGCAGCGCCATCTCGACAATCGCGGTCTCGGCCTGCGGGATGTGCCCGGTCGCCGCCCCTTCGCGCAGCATGAAGCTGATCTCTTCGTCGGTCACGGGCGCCGTCCCGTGGCTGCGTAGCCGCAAGATTCCGAGGACGAGATCGGTGGAGGCGCTCAAGAACCATTCGACGGGCGCTCCCGCCCGCGCGATCGCCCGCATCAGCCGGGCGAGAGCCGCCGCTATCGGCTCGGGATGCAGCAGCGCGATCCGCTTCGGCACGAGCTCGCCGATGATCAGCGAGAAATACGAGATCCCGATGACGACGGCCGCCATGCTGATCAAATGGGCGTATTCCCCGATGAGCCCCGGATAGGTCTCGAGCTTGCGTTGCAGCTGATCGCCCAACGTGGCTTCCCCAAAGGTCCCCGTGAGCACCGCGATCAGCGTCACTCCGATCTGCACCGTCGAAAGCAGGCGCGAGGGGTCCGCCTTCAGCTCGAGCGCAGCCTGGCTGCCCGGATCGCCCGCCTCCGCCAAAGCCAGCAGCCGAGCCTTTCGCGCCGTCACCAGCGCGATCTCCGCCATCGCGAAAACCCCGTTCAACACGATCAGCAGAAGGACGATCGAGAGCGGCAGGATCAGCATCGCATCCGCCTGTGGAGAGGGCACCCGCGGCACGCCGGCGCTCCCTCATCAGTGTCCGGCAGGATCGCGGTCGCGCAACGGAAAAAGCCGCGCGAGCGCGGCTTTTGAACGCCTCCGGCCGACGGAAGGGTCAGCGGGAATAGAACTCGATGACCAGGTTCGGCTCCATCGACACCGGATAAGGCACATCGGTCGGCTTCGGTGCGCGGATGAAACGCCCCCGCATGCGGTCGTGGTCGATCTCGAGGTAATCGGGAACATCGCGCTCGCCGGAGCGGGAGGCTTCCATCACCAGCGCCATGTCCTTTGCCTTCGCGGTCAGCTCGATCGTGTCGCCGTCGCGCACCGTGTAGGAGGGGATGTTGACCCGCTGGCCATTGACCAGCACGTGGCGGTGGCTGACCAGCTGACGGGCAGCGAACGGCGTCGGCACGAATTTCATGCGGTAAACCACGGCGTCGAGCCGGCGCTCGAGCAGCTCGATCAAATTGTCGCCGGTGTCGCCGCGGCGGCGCACCGCCTCCTCGTAGAGCCGGCGGAACTGGCGCTCGCCGAGATTGGCGTAATAGCCCTTCAACTTCTGCTTGGCGGCGAGCTGCGTCCCGAAATCGGACGGCTTCTTGCGCCGCTGGCCGTGCTGCCCGGGGCCGTATTCACGGCGGTTCAGCGGGCTCTTCGGCCGGCCCCATAAATTCACCTGGAGACGCCGGTTGATCTTGTATTTAGGTTCCTGACGCTTGCTGCTCATATGCTCAAAGCCCGATTTAGGGCGCCGACTATAGTCGGCCCCTGTCCAAAGTCAAATCGCAACCCAACCGCCGGCCGCTACTCCGCAGCTGCGACCGCGCGGCTGGCGCGCTTGCGGTCGTTGGGGTCGAGCAGCCGCTTGCGCAGCCGGATCGATTTCGGGGTGACCTCCACCAGCTCGTCATCGGCGATATAGGCGATCGCCTGCTCCAAGGTCATGATCTGCGGCGGGGTCAGCCGCACCGCCTCGTCCTTTGCGGTCGTGCGGATATTGGTCAGCTGCTTGCCCTTGAGCGGGTTGACGTCGAGGTCGTTGCCGCGGCTGTGCGCGCCGACGATCATTCCCTGATAGACCTGGGTGCCCGGGGTCGAGGAACATCGGCCCGCGCTCTTCGAGGTTCCACAGCGCATAGGCGACCGCCAACCCGTTGGCTGTTCGACACCAGGACGCCGTTGCGGCGGCCCTCGATCGGGCCCTTGTAGGGCGCGTAGCCGTGGAACAGCCGGCTCATCACGCCGGTGCCGCGGGTGTCGGCGAGGAACTCGCCCTGATAGCCGATCAGCCCGCGCGTCGGCGCCGAGAAAGGTACAGCCGCAACTTGCCGCCGCCCGAAGGGCGCATCTCCTGCATTTCCGCCTTGCGGCGGCTCATCTTGTCGACGACGACGCCGGCAAACTCCTCGTCGACATCGACGACGACCTCCTCGATGGGCTCGAGCCGCCGGCCGGTGGTCGGATCGGTCTTGAACAACACCCGCGGGCGCGAGATCGACAATTCGAAGCCCTCGCGGCGCATCGTCTCGATCAGCACGCCGAGCTGCAACTCGCCGCGGCCGGCGACCTCGAACGCGTCCTTCTCGGCGCTCTCGCTGACGCGGATCGCGACGTTGCCCTCCGCCTCGCGGTAGCAGCCGCTCGCCGATCATCCGCGAGGTCACCTTGGTCCCCTCGCGGCCGGCGAGCGGGCTGTCGTTGACCGAAAAGGTGATCGCCAAGGTCGGCGGATCGATCGGATCGGCGGCAAGCGGCGCTGTGACTTCGGGTGCGCAGATCGTGTCGGCGACCGTGGTCAGCGTCAGCCCGGCGACGGCGACGATGTCGCCGGCCCGAGCCTCCTCGATCGGCCGGCGGTCGAGCCCGCGGAACGCCTGCAACTTGGTCAGCCGGGCCTGCTCGATCACCTGGCCGTCGCGGCTCAGCGACTTGACCGGCATGTTGAGCCGGGCCACCCCGGAATGGATGCGGCCGGTCAGCACCCGGCCGAGATACGGGTCGTATTCGAGCGTCGTCGCCAGCATCGCGAAACGGCGCGTCGAGATCGGCGACGGGCGGCGGAACATGCTTCAAGATCAGCTCGAACAGCGGCGACAGATCCTGCGCGCGGGCCGTCGAGTCTCGGCCGTTGCCCAACCGTTGCGGCCGGAGGCGAAAACCGTCGGGAAATCGAGCTGCGCTTCGCTGGCGTCGAGCGCAGCGAACAGGTCGAAGATCTCGTTGTGGACCTCCTGGGCGCGGGCGTCCGGCCGGTCGACCTTGTTGATGACGACGATCGGCCGAAGGCCCTGGGTCAACGCCTTGCCGACGACGAACTTGGTCTGCGGCATCGGCCCTTCGGCGGCGTCGACCAGAACGAGGACGCCGTCGACCATGCTGAGGATGCGCTCGACCTCGCCGCCGAAATCGGCGTGGCCCGGGCGTATCGACGATGTTGATCCGCGCGTCGCGCCAGACCACCGAGGTGCATTTGGCGAGGATCGTGATGCCGCGCTCGCGCTCGAGCTCGTTCGAATCGAGCGCACGTTCCGCCACCTGCTGGTTGGCCCGGAAAGCGCCGCTCTGCCGCAGCATCGCATCGACCAGGGTCGTCTTGCCATGGTCGACATGGGCGATGATCGCGATGTTGCGGATGTCCATCAAAAGCAAAACCTCGGCGCGCCGCCGGCAGGCGCGGACCCTTTAGGCGCGCCCGGCCTCGGCGATCAGCTGGGACAGATCGAGCTCGGGGCGAGCGCCGACATGACTGATGATTTCGGCAGCGCACAAGCTGCCGATCTGGCCGCAGATGGGGAGCGGCAGGTCGCGGGTCAAGCCGTAAAGAAAGCCGCTGGCATAGAGATCGCCCGCCCCCGTGGTGTCGACCACGCGAGCGACCGGCGCCGCATCGATGCGATGCTCGGCGCCGGACGCCAGGATGACGCTGCCCGCTGCGCTGCGGGTCAGGGCGGCGATGGCGACGCATGGCCGCGCACCGCGGCAGCCGCCGCGGCGAAGTCCTCCGTCTCGTAAAGCGAGCAGATCTCGGCTTCGTTGGCGAACAGGATGTCGACATGGCCGTCGACGAGATCGCGGAACGCAGCGCGGTGGCGCCCGACGCAGAACGGGTCGGAGAGGCTGAGCGCGACCCGGCGTCCCGGCGATCATGGGCGATCGCCGCGGCCTTGCGGAATGCTTCCTGCGCCTGCGGCGGATCGAAGAGGTAGCCTTCGAGATAGGTGATCCGTGCAGCGCCGATGATTTTGGGGTCGATGTCGTCTGGACCGAGCTCGGCGGAGGCGCCGAGATAGGTGCTCATCGTCCGCTGCCCGTCCGGGGTGACAAGGATCAGGCAGCGCGCCGTGCCGGGCCGCTGGTCGCCGCCGGCGTGTCGAAGCGCACGCCGATCGCGGTGATGTCGTGCCGAAACACTTGCCCGAGAAAGTCGTCACGCACCTTGCCGATATAGGCGCCGCTGCCGCCGAGCGAGGCGATCCCCGCCATCGTGTTGCCCGCCGACCCGCCCGAAGCCTCGATCGCAGGCCCCATCATCCGGTAGAGCGCCTCGGCCCGGCCCGCATCGATCAAGGTCATGGTGCCCTTGACCAGGGCCTCGCGCTCGAGAAAAGCGTCCTCGGCATGGGCGATCACGTCGACAATCGCGTTGCCGATGCCGACAACGTCGAGAGAGGCACTGGTCATTTGCGGGTTCCTTGTCGGGCGAATTCTCGATCAATCAAGATCCGACAAACCGCAGCGAGGCTTCCTCACGCGGGGTGTCTGATTCGAGCGCGAAAAGGAGCAGCGATCGTCCGGTAACGCCGTATACCGCGCCAGTCGTGAAGGTTGCCCATCTCGGCGTCCTCGGCGAGGTTGGTGTCGATCAGCAATTGCCACTGAGAGCCGCCGGCCGTTTCCGGCAGGGTGAACCCGACGAGGTCGTGGTAGGCGTTCAAGACCATCAGCAATGTCGCGTCCTCGCCGCGCTTGCGAATGCCGGTCGGCTGGGCGCGGCCATCCATCAGCATGCCGAAGCACTCCATCGACATGTCGCCCCACTCCTCGGGCTTCATCTCGGTGCCCGAGGCGTTGATCCAGGTCACATCCTTGATGCCCAGCTCCTCGTTGTAGACGCCGGTCAAGAACCGGGTGCGGCGCAGTATCGGGTATTTGTGGCGCAGTGCCGTCAGCTTCTGCACAAAGCGGATCAGCGCCTGGCCGTCTTCGGCGATGTCCCAATCGATCCAGTTGATCTCGTTGTCCTGGCAATAGGCGTTGTTGTTGCCGTTCTGCGTGCGCGCGAACTCGTCGCCGGCCAGCAGCATCGGCGTGCCTTGGGACGAGCAGCAGGGTGGCGAGGAAATTTCGCCGCTGCCTGGCTGCGCAGCGCGATTCACCGCCTCGTCCTCGGTCGGGCCCTCGACGCCGCAGTTCCACGAGCGGTTGTCGGAGTGGCCGTCGTTGTTGTCCTCGCCGTTCGCCTCGTTGTGCTTGTCGTTGTAGGAGACGAGGTCGTTGAGGGTGAACCCGTCATGCGCGGTGACGAAATTCACGCAGGCGTAGGGCTTGCGGCCTCGGTGATTGAAGATGTCCGCCGAGGCGCAGAGGCGGGGCGAAATTGCGCCGGCCGGGGCCTCGCCGCGCCAGAAGTCGCGGACCGTGTCGCGGAATTTGTCGTTCCATTCGGCCCAGCCGGGCGGAAAAGCGCCGACCTGATAGCCGCCCGGGCCGCAATCCCACGGCTCGGCGATCAGCTTTACGGTGCGCAATTCGGGGTCCTGGCAGCAGGCTTTGAGAAACCCGCTCTGGTTGTCGAAGCCGTTCGCCTCGCGCGCGAGAATGGTGCCGAGATCGAAGCGGAAGCCGTCGACATGCGTTTCGTTCGCCCAATAACGCAGGCTGTCGGCGACCATCTCGATGACCCGCACATGGCTGAGGTTGAGCGTGTTGCCCGTGCCGGTGTCGTTGATGTAGTAGCGCGGCTCGTCGGGCATCAGCCGGTAATAGGACGCGTTGTCGATGCCCTTTGAAGGACAGGGTCGGCCCGAGCTCGTTGCCTTCGGCGGTGTGGTTGTAGACGACGTCGAGGATCACCTCCAGCCCGGCATCGTGAAAACGCGCCACCATTTCCTTGAATTCGCGCAGCGTCTGCTCCCGCTCATGCGAGTAGCGCGGATCGGGGGCAAAGAAACCGATGGAGTTATAGCCCCAGTAGTTGGTCAACCCCTTGTCGAGCAGCAGGCTGTCATTGATAAAGGTGTGAATGGGAAGGAGCTCGACCGAGGTCACGCCGAGCGACTTGATGTAGTCGATCACCTCGTTGGCAAGGCCCTTGTAGGTGCCGCGCCATTCCTTCGGCAGGTTCGGGATGGAGCTTGGTGTAGCCGCGCAGATGCAGTTCGTAGATGATCGTGTGCTCCCACGGCACGAACCGGCGGACGGGCTCGCCCTTCCAGTCGAAATTGGGGTCGACGACGACGCATTTGGGCATGAAGGGTGCGCTGTCGCGCTCGTCGAAGGTGGTGTCGTCGCCCGATTCCAGCTGGTAGCCGAACACCGCCGGATCCCATTTCAGATCGCCGAAATGACCGCGGGCATAAGGATCCAGCACGAGCTTGTTGGGATTGAAGCGGTGGCCGCCGGCGGGCTCGTAGGGTCCGTGCACGCGGTACCCGTAAATCGTGCCGGGGTGCACCTCCGGGATGTAGCCGTGCCAGATCTCGTCGGTATATTCGGGCAGCTCGATCCGCGCCGTCTCGCTCTCGCCCCGCGGCGTCGAACAGGCAGAGCTCGACCCGCGTCGCATGTGCCGAGAACAGCGCGAAATTTATTCCCGCACCATCCCAGGTTGCGCCGAGCGGATGCGGCAGACCTTCCCGCACACAACTCTTAACAGTTGCGGACATCATGTTGCCTTGTGGTTGGTGGGCGTCGTCCCGATCGAAATGGGATGGTGGCCATAGATCTGGCGCGGCGGCCATAACGACAGCTCCGGGAGATAGGTGGTAATGCCGAGCGCGAAAAGCAGCAACAGCAGCGTGCCGGCGGTGCCGGTATCACCAAAGCGGATAGATGTTCTTGGGCTCGCTCTCGGGTTCGCGACGGCGCGATCTGCGCAGCCGCGCCACCGCCCCGACACCGAGCGCGGCAGCCGCCAAAGCAAGCAATATCCACCATTCCATGGCTAATTCTCCTCGGCCGCAAGATGCGCCGCGCCATCCCGCGCCCTCGCAGCGGCTCCGACGGCGGGCAGCATGGCCTCGGCGACGGCTGCATTCCCCGCCTCGGAGAGATGGTAAAGGTCGATATAGACGGGCTCCGTCCAGTCGTCAAAAAGGGCAGACAGATCGATCACGTCGGCCGCCTCGGCGAGATCGGGACAACGACGCTGCTCCGCAATGATCGCCTGATAGAGCTGACGCCGTCTATCGGGCTGCTTGGTGTAGTCGTTTTCCCAGCGCTGCTCGTCGACGGTTTTGCGCCGCTTTGTGGTGATCACCGGCTGCCAGAAAAAAATCGGCTTAAAGCCGTGCTCGCGGCCCAGGAAGCGAAGCAACCGTAGATTGGCGGCGTAGACCGCGACGACCTTGCCGGCAAGCTCGGGAATGTCGACGCGCGACAGGTCCACCTCGGCGGCTGGCAAGGGTCCGCGCAGCGGCAGACCGGTCAAGCTCCGCAGCCGTCGCAAGCTGCGCGGCGCCGCCGCCATCAGCGCTGCGAGGATAAGGTCGCGGCGACGCTCCGGGTGGAGCAGGTTGAACTCGGCCCGACGGCGCGCCTCGTTGAACAGTCCGCCCGCCCGCCCGGTCTGCTCGGCGCATGCCATCTCATTGATGCCGTCATAGAAAATAGCGATGTCGAACTGCTCGCCCGATTTCAAAAGCTGCAGAATGGTGATCAGCTCCTGCGTGCTGTTGTGCCCGAGTTGGCCAAAATTGGTTACGGCAACCCGATGTCCGCGCTCTGCAAGGCGGCGGGCCAGTATGGCAGGAATGGTCTGCTCGTCGCGTGCGCCCATCCCCATCATTGTCGAGCCGCCAAAGCACAGGATTCGCAGCGCTTGGGGACCAGCCGCATTCTCCCCGGGGGTGCGCCGCAGCCCGCGCGCGTCGAGGGTGACGTAGGCGCCGCTAAACGGGCGGTGCCACCATTCGACATAGGGCTTCCAGTCGACGCGCACGGAGCGTCGGAACTCGTCGAAGTACCCCGCCGACCAATCAGCGCCGGCATACGCATCCGCGGCCGCGGAACGATCGGGGCGTGTCGGGCGCCGATAACGCGCGCGACGGCTCAGCCGTCTCCAGCCCTCGACCCCGAATTCGACGAGCAGCACCAGAAGAAGGAGGATTCCGACGACATGCCATAGGGCGATAAGGAATCTTCCGATACCCGGCAGCATTCGAGTGGGGCGCTAGGAATGGCTATTGAGAACTCGGCCGCACAGCGTCCGGCTCTCGCTGAACCGCAGCGACGTTTCGACTGTCCCGCCATCCAGCCGGTTCAATCGAAACGTTTGCGTCTTTTGCTCGCGGCCGGCGAGATGCATGACCCCGATTGTCTCATACGGGGCATAAGGCTCGACGAAAAGGCCGCGCGAGGCGTCGAACGCCGGTACGGCGTCACCTGGCATCCAGTTGCAATAAGCCGGGAGCAAGTTGACCTGCAGATGCTCGGCAAAGATCACGTAGTTGAGCGCGACCTGCTCGACAAAGAAGAACCGCGTGCGTTGCAGCACTTGCGACAAGACGCGCTCCCAGGCGTCCCAATGCGGGGCATCGCGATGCAGCGCGAACACGCCGCAATTGAGCATCGGGTTGCGGCCCAGCCGATCGGCGGCACGCCATCCGAAGGCCTCACGATAATTCTTCCAGGCGAGGGTCCAGCCAAAAAGCTTCGGCCGCTTGTAATGGCGTTTATAGGCGCGATCGATCTCAGGCGTGATGGCGAGCTTGTCCCGACCGGCCGCCGCTGCGTACAAGTCGACCGCCCGCCCGTCCTGCAGCCAGGCATCGGCATCGATCCACATGTAGGTTTCATAACCCGGAAAGTGCCGCGCGCAGAAACGGGCGCGCCACTTGCGCCTTCAAGGTTTCCGGGGTCCGCTCGCGATCGGGGAAGTCGAGGTCCCAGCCCGGCCGCACGACATGCTCGACCCGCGTCGAAAGCCACTCCAACTGATCCTCGTCGAGGCCAAAGTCGAGTATCCCGATCGGGACCTCTCGGCGGTGGGCCCGAATCGACAGGACCGTGTCGCAGAGGAGCGGAAAGTAACGGCGGTCCGCCCCGCTGACGATCAGCAGCCGAGCGGCAGGACGGGATTGCGCCGGGATGCTCAGGGCACCAGGCGGTAGCCGCCGGGCTCGGTCACCAGGATCTCGGCCCGCGCCGGGTCGCGCTCGATCTTCTGGCGAAGGCGGTAGACGTGGGTTTCCAGCGTATGGGTCGTGACCCCGGCATTGTACCCCCATACCTCGCCGAGCAGCGTGTCGCGCCCGATCGCTTGGTCGCCGGCGCGGTAAAGGTATTTGAGGATCGCGGTCTCTTTTTCAGTCAACCGCACCTTCTTGCGGCCGCTCCGTTCGAGCAGAAGCTTGGCGCTCGGGCGAAAGGTGTAAGGGCCGATAGTCAACACCGCATCGTCGCTGTGCTCGCTTTGACGCAGATGGGCGCGCAACCGCGCCAGTAGCACGCTCAACCGAAACGGCTTCGTGACATAATCGTCGGCCCCCGAATCGAGGCCGAGGACGGTGTCGGCGTCGCTGTCCGCCCCGGTCAGCATGACGATCGGCACCTGCAGCCCCGCGCGCCGCATTAGCCGGCACAATTCTCGCCCGTCCATGTCGGGCAACCCGACATCGAGCAGGACCGCATCGACCCGCTCGGTTCTCAGAAGCTCCAGCGCTCGCGCAGCGGTGCCGCACTCGATGGTGACAAATTCGTCATTCAGCTCGAGTTGCTCGGCGAGCAACTCGCGCAGCGCGCCGTCGTCGTCAACGATCAATATCTTGCGAGCAGCCCTCATCGTCTTCCCTGCCGCTCACGGTCGCCGCGCAGCACCGCCCCGATGCGCTCCACCTCATGATTGTCCGTAGGACCCGCCGGTGTCATCCCCAACAGCCAAGACGGAGCTTACAGCATGTCGTGCGCGACTTCCAAATACCAGCCGTCAGGGCGGTGTTGGGAGGTCCGCAATACGGTCCATATTCTTCTCCCACTGCTCCGTCGCTTGCTGCCACCCGGGCAGGCGCGACCCGGCGGCGCGCGATCCTGCTGCGAGGCGGGCGGCCAACCCAGGCTGCATGAGCACCCGCCGTAGCGCCTCAGACAAAGCGGCCGCATCGCCGGGGGGGACCAGCAATCCGGCATCGGGCGGAACGGTTTCGGGGATCGCTCCGGCGGTGGTGGCGATGACTGGCAAGCCATTGGCCATGGCCTCGGCAAAGGCCATTCCGTACCCCTCGTGAAAGGACGGCAAGACGAAGAGGTCGGCTGCCCGGTAGGCTTGGCGGACCCGGTCCGGCGGCCATTCCCCGACAAGAGCAATGCGCCGGCCGAGCCCCGCCGCCGAGACCATACGCCGGACCAATCGCGCGGTCGGGGGATGGCGCTGCAGCGAGCCGACGCAAACCAGGCTCCAGTCGAGATCCCGAACCCGCCGCAAGGCCTCGACGAGCACGCAATGTCCCTTGCGCGGGATCAGGCTTGCGACGCAGAGCAGCGCGCTGGCCGGGCGCCGCGGTCGCCGCCCACGAGCCTTCGGCTTTGCCGTGCCCGGCGGGACCACGGCGATCCGGCCGGGCGGGACGCCATAGGCTGCCACAGCGGCTGCGGTTCGCCGGCTGGGACAGAGAACGCCGCGAAACCGCGGCAGCACGGCAGCTTCGAGAGCGGCCAGCTGCTCCGTCTGATCCTGAGAAAGCCCGGTTTCCTCTGCAAGTGGATGGTGGACCAGGGCGACCAGCCTCAAACGACGCGCCTGCGCCGCGATCGCCCGCTCCAGCCCCGGCAGAGCCAAGCCGTCGACAACTGTTATGGTCCCCCGGGAAGGGCCGCAAAGATGCCGTCGCCGGAGCCCGGCGCGAGCTCTATGAGCTTGACCGGGCGTCCGCGGGCCCGCAGACCCTCGAGGATATGGCGGTCGTACAAATATCCCCCGGTCAGCTGATCGAGCCGGCCCGGGACGACAAAGACGAGCTCAGGATTTTCGTTCGTTCGCAAGGCGGTCAGCCCCAGCGGGTGGCGCTCGGCCCGTAATCGCGCGCCAGATACGCTCCGATCTCGCCGGGCCGGCGAAGCGGGTCACAGCGGGCGCAGCGAGGGCGTCTTCGATTGCATTGACGATCGCCGGGAAGGCCGCGATGGCGCCGGCTTCGCCACAGCCTTTGACGCCCAACGGGTTGGTCGTGCACCTGGTGCCGTTGAAGCCGAGCTCGAAGGAGGGCAGGTCGTCCGCGCGCGGCATCGCGTAGTCCATGAACGAGCCGGCGATGGGCTGACCGCTATCGGGGTCGTAGACCGCGTGCTCGAGCAGCGCCTGGCCGGCCCCTTGAGCGATCGCGCCATGCGCCTGTCCCGCAGCGACCATCGGGTTTACGAGCAGGCCGTAATCATCGACTGCAGTGTAGCGGGCGAGGGCAGCTTGTCCGGTCGCCGGATCGATTTCGACCTCGACGACATGCGCGCCGTTGGGGAAGGTCATCCATTCTCGCGTCCAGGCGTAATATGTGTCGAGCGGTTTCCCTTTGTCGCGAGCGATGGCGGCTAAGTCGAGGAGCCCAATCGCCCGGTCGGTGCCCGACACGACGAACGAGCCCGCCTCGAAGCGGATGTCGGCCTCGGCGGCCTCGAGTGCGTCGGCAGCAATGCGGGTGCCCTTTTCGATGATCTCGTTGGACGCTCGCCAGATGGCGGTGCCGCCCATATAGGTCGCGCGTGAGCTGCCGTGCCCGCCGCCAAGCGGGATCACATCAGTGTCCCCCTGGACCAGCCTGATCAGCTCGTTTGGCAGTCCCAGTCGGTCGGCTAGGATCTGCGGAAAGGTCGTCTCGTGGCCTTGCCCGATTGTCTGGGTGCCGGTGATCAACGATACGGCGCTGTCGGCCTCAAAGCGGATTTCGACATTCTCGTTCGGCGACCCGCCGGTGCCCTTGATGTGATAGGCGAAGCCGAGACCGCGCAACAGCCCGCGCGCCTCGCTTTCTTTGCGGCGCGCCGGGAACCCGTCGGCATCGGCGGCGGCCAGAGCCCGATCAAAGGTCTCGGGGAACACCCCGCTGTCGACCCTGTTGCCGAAATTGTTGGTCATCGGCATCGCTTCGGGCGGGACCATGTTGAGGCGCCGCAGCGCCGCGCGGTCGAAGCCGCACTCGCGGGCGGCGCGGTCGATCAGCCGCTCGATGATGTTGACCGCCTCGGCAAATCCCGGGCCTCGCGTGACCCCGGCCGGCGCCGTATTGGTCAGCACTCCGCTAATCTGCAACTCGATCGCCGGGATCCGGTAGACCGTGCCCGGCAGGTGGACATATTGGAACGTCTGGACCCCACCGGCGCTCACCAGGTAGGCGCCGACATTGGCCGTGCTTCTGACGCGCAGTCCCAGAAATCGGCCCTGCGGGTCGAGCGCCAGAGCGGCTGCAGCCTGGTGGTCGCGCGCCTGATGGTCGGAGAGAAATCCTTCGCCGCGGCTCGCGATCCACTTGACGGGCCGTCCGACGCGCTTCGCCGCCCACAAGATCAGGACGTGCTCGGGATAGATGAAATTCTTGGCGCCGAAGCCGCCGCCGACATCGGGGGCGACAAACCGGACCGCGCCTGGCGGCACGCCCAAAGCCCGAGCGGTGTTGTCGCGGATGGCATGAATGCTCTGGCTCGAGACATGGGCGGTGTACCGGCCGCTGATCGGGTCGTAAAGGCCTACGACGCCGCGTGGCTCCATCGGGTTGGTGACGATCCGGTGATTGTCGAGATCGAGCTGGACGACACGGCTCGCCGCCGCGAGCGCCGCGTCAACCGCCGCGGCGTCGCCGGTCCGCCAGTCGAAGCAGAGATTGCGCGGGACTTCCGGCGAGATCTGCGGCGCCTCCGGCGCCCGCGCAGCCGCCGCGGTCACGACCGCCGGCATCGGGGCGTAATCGACCAGGACCTGCTCGGCGGCGTCGAGCGCTGCGGCGCGCGTGTCGGCAACGATCAGCGCCACCGGCTCGCCGACATAGCGGACACTCCCTTCTGCCAAAAGAGGCTGCGGCGCGAAGGCGAAGGGCTCGCCCGTCTGCGCGTTGGCTTCCGCGGACGGGCGCAGCGGCTGAAGGCCATCGGATCGCGCATCTTCGGCTGTCAGCACCGCAAGGACGCCGGAAGCCGCGGCTGCTGCCCGGGCATCGATGTTGCCGATCCGTGCATGCGCGTGTGGCGAGCGCAGCACGACGGCATGCACCAGGCCCGCAAAGCTCAGATCGTCGAGATAGTGACCTCGGCCGGTGATGAAGCGCAGATCCTCGCGGCGCTTGGGGCTATCGCCGATGACCGAGCGAGCCGTCATAACCGCACCTCGCCGCTGCCGTTCCTGCGCAACCTGCCCGGTCGAGTGGTATAGTCGAGCGCGAGGAGGAACTCTCGCCCATGGCTCTCGTCGGCTCGATCTCGCAGCAGATCTGGGACATGAAATACCGCCTGAGGGCGCCCGCCAATGGGCAAACGCCGGGCGAGCCGCTCGACAAGACGATCGAGGATACCTGGCGGCGCGTCGCGCGTGCCCTGGCAGCGCCCGAGCGGGACCCCGCATCGTGGGCCGAACGGTTTTACGCGGCGATGACCGAGTTCAAATTCCTGCCGGCCGGCCGGGTCATCGCAGGCGCCGGCAGCACCCGGTCGGTCACTCTGTTCAACTGCTTTGTCATGGGGACGATCCCCGACGATATGGGCGGGATCTTCGCTCATCTGCGCGAAGCGGCGCTGACGATGCAGCAGGGCGGCGGGATCGGCTATGATTTCTCGACCCTGCGGCCGCGCGGCGCGCCCGTCAAAGGGGTCGGAGCCGACGCCTCCGGGCCGCTCTCCTTCATGGACGTGTGGGACGCGATGTGCCGCACGATCATGAGCGCCGGCTATCGCCGCGGCGCGATGATGGCGACTTTGCGCTGCGATCATCCCGACATCGAGGCCTTTATCGAGGCCAAGCGCGAGCCCGGCAGGCTGCGCATGTTCAACCTGTCGGTGCTGGTGACCGACGCGCTGATGAGCGCGGTCGAGCTGGATGCCCCGTGGGAGCTGTCCTTCGGCGGTGCGGTATGGAAGGTGCTGCCGGCGCGCGAGTTGTGGGACAAGATCATGCGCGCGACCTACGCCTATGCCGAGCCCGGCGTGATCTTTATCGACCGCATCAACCGCCGGAACAATCTCTCCTATTGCGAGACGATCACCGCGACCAACCCGTGCGGCGAGCAGCCGCTGCCGCCCTACGGCGCGTGCCTGTTGGGCTCGATCAACCTGGCGAGCCTCGTCGATCATCCCTTCACCGCTGCGGCGCGGCTCGACCTCGGCCGGTTGCGCCGGCTGGTGCCGGACTGCGTCCGGATGATGGACAATGTCATCGATATTTCGCTGTTTCCATTGCCCGAGCAGCGCGAGGAGGCGCTGCGGAAGCGCCGCATCGGTCTCGGCGTCACCGGCCTGGCGGACGCGCTGATCATGTGCGGGCTGCGCTACGGCTCGGCGGCGGCCGTCGCGGCGACCGAAGAGTGGCTCCGCTCGATCCAGCGCGAGGCGTACCTCGCCTCCGCAGCGCTCGCCGCCGAGAAGGGGGCGTTCCCCCTCTTCGACCGCGACGCCTACCTCGCCGGCGAAACGGTCATGGGGTTGGACGAGGAGGTGCGCGCGCAGATCGCCCGGCAAGGCATCCGCAACGCGCTTTTGACCTCGGTCGCGCCGACCGGGACGATTTCGCTGTTTGCCGACAACGTCTCCTCGGGCATCGAGCCGGTGTTCAGCTTTCGCCACACCCGCAACGTGCTGATGCCGGACGGCACCCGCCGCGAGGAGGAGGTCGCCGACTTTGCCTATCGGCTGTTCCGGCGGCTCAAAGGCGAACATGCGCCGCTCCCCGATTATTTCATCGATGCGCAGGCGCTGACCCCGGAGGATCACGTCGTCATGCAGGCGGCGGTGCAGAAGCACGTCGACAGCTCGATCTCGAAGACGATCAACGTGCCGGCCGAGATCCCGTTCGACCGTTTCAAGGGCGTCTACCTCCAGGCATACGCGCTCGGCTGCAAGGGGTGCACGACCTACCGCCCGAACGAGGTCACGGGCGCCGTGCTCGAGGTCAAAAAGCCTGCCGCCCGGGCGCCAAGCTCGCGCGAAGCCGCCCGCCAGCCGGAGCTGCCGCTGCCGCCGCCCGCACCGGCGGCCTCGCCGAAGCCGGCCGATGTGTTCGAGGCCGGAGGCGTCGTCTACATGACCCAGCCGCTGAGCCGGCCGGAGGCGCTGCCCGGGCAGACCTACAAGGTCCGCTGGCCGGACAGCGAGCACGCCCTCTACATCACATTGAACGACATCGTGCAGGACGGCCGGCGGCGGCCGTTCGAGGTGTTCATCAACTCGAAGAACATGGAGCACTACGCCTGGACGGTGGCGCTGACCCGGATGATCAGCGCCGTCTTTCGCCGCGGCGGCGATGTCTCCTTTGTCGTGGAGGAAATGAAGGCGGTGTTCGACCCGCGCGGCGGGGCCTGGATGGACGGCAGGTACGTCCCGTCGCTGCTGGCGGCGATCGGCGACGTCATCGAGCGCCACATGCTCGAGATCGGGTTTCTGCCGCCCCGGCGCGAGAGAGCTGCGCTTGGCGCCCAGAACCTCGCCGCCGCCGGCAGCGCGCTGATTTCCGATCAGCGAGCCCCCGCCAGCCGCATGGCGCAATGCCCCAAATGCGGCGAAGCGGCTCTTATTCGCCTGGAAGGCTGCGACCAGTGCACCAGCTGCGACTATTCGAAATGCGGCTAGGCCTCCCGCTTCGAGCAATCTGATCGATGCGGGGCCGATCGCTGCAAGAGGCGGGTCGGCGGCGCGCGAATCGGCGTCGGGCAGGCCCGGAGGGACGAGGCCCCCGAGCCTATTCCGCGGCGTGCGCGCTTGTTGCCTCGGGCATGATATCGGCGTGGTCGGAGGCCGGCTGCGACTGGACGTCGCCCGAGATCTGCCCGCCGCACTCGATCTCGATCTGTCCGTAGCGAATTGTTCCCGACACCCGCCCGCTCGCCTTGATCAGGAGCCGCTTGCGGACCACCAGATTGCCCTCGAAGCGGCCTTGGATCTCGGCTTCCTCGATTGAGGCGGAGCCCTTGAAGAGGCCGCTCTCGGCGATCTCGACGTCGCGGCAATTGTTGAGGTTGGCCTCGACGCTGCCCTCGATGATCAGCTTGTCGCAGGAGGTGATCTCGCCCGACAAGGTGATCTCGCGCCCCACCGTGAGCTTACGGACCTCGGTATCGTTGCGGCGCGGCTGAGATGCCGGCTCGCCGGGCCGGCGGAACGGCTCCGGTGACCGAATCGTGTCGGCGGCGCGCGCCAGGTCGGGGGCGCGCGGCGGGATTGCCGCGGGCCTGGCCGGGCCGCCCGGGGGCGCCCCCGCGGGGCGCGCGGGCTTCATCGGGATGCCCAAATCGTCGGACGCATCTGCCATTTTACGATCCTCTGTCTCGGTTCTTTTCCTGCTGAACATGGATGGGACACCCGATCGAAATGTTGAAAGGATGGCTACACCGCAGACCGGGTCAGGGGTGCGGCTCGACGCGCGGCAGCGCCTCGAAGATGTGCAACATAAAGACCGTGGCAACAACCGGCGCGACGAGATTGACGAAAGGCAGGGCGAACAGCCCCGCGATCACCACCCCGCCCAGAAAGATGCGGCCGGCGAACCGGCTGAGCACCCTCTTGGCCTCCCCCACATCGAGCCGTCTGAGCGCGACCACTTCGAAATACCCCCGCCCCAAAAGATACCCGTTGAGGGCGAGAAAGAGAAAGAGATTTATCCCGGGAACCAGCAGATATATCGGCAGCACCAGCAGATTGAGCAAAAGCGTCAAGCCGGTCAGCCGGAGCAGGACGCTCACGATCTCACCAAGCGGCTGCGCGCGCGGCGGACCGCGCCAGGGATAGTCGAGCGCTTCGATCGCGGCGGCGACCCGCTCGAGGTAGAAGCCCATGATCATCGTCACGACCGCCGGGAAGAAGAGCCAGCTCAGCGCCAGCACGGCGACTCCGCCGAGAAGGTCGACCAGCCAATTGAGCGGCCGCCAATCGAACAGGGCGGTGTGGTAGAGCGCTGCTGCGACCGCCAGCCAGAGCACGGCGAACACCAGAACGGCGAGCCCGAGGCTGAGCGCGACGACCCGTCTCATCGGCGGCGCGCCGAGGGCGCAGACGGCGCGAAGGAAGGCGGAAACCATCCGCCGAGGTTCTAGCGCAAGCGCCCGGACGAGCCAACCCGCGGGGAGGCCTTGTAGGTTCGGGTCAGAGCGGGCGGTCGGCCGCGATCAGCAGAAAAGGAGGCCGGCGACGTTCCTCGCGCCATGTCGGAAATCGCGCCAACTGGGCATCCGAGGCTTCCGGCTCCTCCAGGCGGGCCAGCACCAGCCCCGCTGCCAACAGCACGTTCACATAGGTCTCTACGGTGCGGTGATACTTTACGACGCCGTCGATAAACCAATGGGTGCGCCGCTCTCCCTCGTCGCGATAATGGTCCAACGGCCAATGCAGGTTCGCGCCGTCGGGGCCGGTGTGCCACGCGGCAGCACTGGGCGCGGTGTAGATCGGATGCTCCACCGAGAAGGCGAAGCGCCCGCCGGGAGCGAGGCACGCGGCTATCCTCCGCACGGCGCCCAGGTAGTCCGCGAGATAGTGCAGCATCAATGAGGACAACACGAGGTCGAACCCGGCGATGTCCGGCTGAAAGTGCGCGAGATCGGCGCGCCGATAGACGATGCCCTGATCATCGGTCCGCGCCCTGGCCGCTTGCAGCATGCGCTCGGAGAGGTCGATCCCGACCACCTCCCGCGCCCCGCGCGCCCGCATTTCGCGGGCGAAGTAGCCAAATCCGCAGCCGAAATCGAGCACCCGCTTGCCGACCAGCGAGGCCGGCAGCAGCCGCTCGAAAGCCGGCCACTCGAAGACCGCGGCGAGCCCCAATTCCGACCGCGGCAGGCGCGCGAAGCCGCCAAAGAAATCAGGATCGTCATAGATGTTTTGCGCGCTCATCGGCAGCAGGATAGGCGCGGCGGCGCCAAGCCCGGCAGCGAAATCGGTCGAGGCCGCGGGAGCCGTTTTTTGACTGCCATGCCGGTCCGCTATGCCGGTGATCGAAAGACGGTATTTGGAACATTGCGCCGCCCGGCGTAGGGTTGGTAACGACGAAACATCGCAAAAGGAGCCAAGAGCGATGCAATTCGGCCTGTTCGGCAGCGCCGCGGCCCGGCGCGGCGGCCCCGAGTTCGACAGCAGCGAAGGATTTCGCGACTTTATCGAATACAATGTCGAGGCCGAGGCGCTCGGGTTTCACAGCACCTTTGTCGTCGAGCACCATTTCACCGGCTACGGCCAGGTCTCGGCGACGATCAACCTGCTGACCTGGCTCGGCGCGCGCACCCGCCGGCTGCGGCTCGGCACGGCCGTCATCGTGCTCCCCTGGCACAATCCGGTATTGCTGGCCGAGCAGGCCGCCACGCTCGATCTCCTGTCCGGCGGCCGGCTCGATTTCGGCATCGGCAAGGGCTATCGCTACAACGAGTTCGCCGGGTTCTGCGTACCGATGGAGGAGGCCGACGCGCGGTTCGACGAGTGCCTCGAGGTCATCGTCAAGGCCTGGACCGCCGACGAGCCGTTCTCGCATCACGGCAAGTATTGGCAATTCGACAACGTCGTGGTCGAGCCCCCGACCGCGCAGCGGCCGCACCCGCCGATCTGGATGGGGGCCGGCGGCGAGCGCTCGGTGCGCCGGGTCGCGCAGCAGGGCTATAATCTGCTGCTCGGCCAGTACGCCTCTCCCGCGGATGTCGCCCAGTCGATCGCCTTCTACAGGCAAGCTGTCGAGGAAAGCGGGCGCCGTTTCGACCCGATGCAGGTCGGGGTGACCCGCGCTTTCTTCGTCACGGACAGCAAGGCCGAAAAGGCGGCCGCCCTGGAACGGCGGCTGCAGAACCGCGTGCGCCAGCTGAAGCTCGCGACCCGCCCGGATGGAACGGTGCATGGCGGGCCGGACCGGGCTACCGGCGATCCGCGGACGGTGAATGAGGTGAGCGCGATCTACGGCAACCCCGACGAAGTCGCAAAGCGGCTCGAGGATTTGCACGACGCCGGCGTCGGCTATGTCCTGATCAATGGCGGCGGATCGGGCGGCGGCATGCGCGGCCGCGAGAGCCTGCGCCGCTTCGCGCGCGAGGTCATGCCGCTCTTCGCGGCCGCGGCGCCGCGTCGGCGCGCGGTGTGACCGCTGGCGCGCCAGTGCTCCTCATTCGCACGTCTCGCGGCGCGCAGCGGCGCGCGGCGGAGCCTGCCCGATGAGCCCCGACGCCATCGTCATATCACGCCCGCAATTCGCCTTCACCGTTGGGTGATCGGGCCATTCTTCACCTATGAGGTGTTGACGGCGTTCTTTCTGGAAGCGGGGTTTATCGGCGTGATGCTGTTCGGGATCGATCGGGTCGGGCCGCGCCTGCACCTCGATCATCCTTGGCTACTTCGCCTACGCGCATTGGATCTTTCGCGGAAAAACGAGCACCGGTGGATATGGCTACTGACGCAAGGGCCCCGCCGCGCTCCGCGGGACCAGCCTGAACAAGGGCGGATGATCGGGCTGGGTCGTGACGATTGCCACGGGTACGACCGGCTCCCCGGAGGCGCGCTCGATGCGAAAAGCCTGGACCAAGGAGGCCAGCACCAGCGTGGCCTCGGTCAGCGCGAACTGGGCGCCGATGCAGACGCGGGGCCCGATGCCGAACGGTAGATAAGCAAACCGATCGGGCGGCGGCGCGCCCGGCAGAAACCGCGACGGGTCGAACCGTTCCGGCTGCGCCCATAGCCGGCGATGCCGATGCAGCACCCAGGGCGCGATGAAGACGATTGCGCCGGCCGGCACTGTAATGCCGCCGGCCGTGTCGGCCTCGCGAGCTTGCCGCACCAGGGTGAATGCCGGTGGGTAGAGCCGCAAGGTCTCATGGACGACCGCACGGGTGTAGACCAGCTTGGGCAACGCGTCGGCGGCGTCATCCGGGCCGAGTGCGACCGTCGCGGCTTCCGCGGCAACCCGTTGCTGGATGTCGGGCGTGATGGCAAGGGTGTAGAGCGCCCAAAAGAGCGCGGCTGCTGTCGTCTCGTGGCCTGCCGCGAGCATCGTGGCGACCCGCTCGGTCAGCCGACCGGGAGCCGCGTCGACGGACAAGAGGTCCAGCAGATCACCCGCCGAGGCTTCGGGCTTGCTCGCCTGGCGCTCGGCGATGATCCGTCCGATCAGCTCCATCCAACGGCGGCGAAAGCGCCGCCGCGCAAGATCGCGCGGGCTCGGGATGAATGAGGGCAGCAGGAAATCCGGCAGGCTTGGCCGGCCGAGACGCTCGGCATAAAGCGTGATGAACGCGCGCAGCTCGGGCCCGTGCCGGTCCATGTTCGTCGAGAACATCGCGCGGCCGGCGATATCCAACGCCAAAAACTGCATCTCGGCGAGCAGATCGACTGCTGCTGCGCAAGGGGCGAGCCTGCCGATCAGCGCCTCCGTCGCCTGTGAGACTTGGCGCGCCAGCCCGGGGAGCGTCCGCGGACCGAAGGCCGGCGCTAGAATTCGACGCTGGTCCTTCCAATCTTCTCCGTCGCTCAGCAGCAGCCCCCGGCCGAGCAGGGGCAGCAGCATCCGCATGGTCGGGGTGGTGCGCCGATAATTTGCCGGGTTGTCGACCAGGATATGCTGAATGCTGGCGGGCCGATTGAGAATGATTTGCCGCCGGCCAAAAAAGCGGCGGGCGACGACCTCTTGCTCAAAAGCCTCCGGTGGGAAGGACAGGAGGGCGTTTTCGCGGAGAGCCTTGGCTATCCCCAAGCCAGAATGCGCTTCCATCCGAACGACAGGCGCCGACGGCAAAACGAAACCGATCCTCACTCAGCCGCTGCATATACCGCCAGCGGCAATCTGCCGTAAGAAATAGCCGATACAAAGCCCCTTTGCCATGACCGGACCGAAGGAGACATCCATGGAACCCACCCTCCGCAACCCCGCCCGCGAGCGGCTCCAGGCCGGCGAGCTCGCCCTCGGCGTCGGCATCCGTCAGAGCCGCACGGTCGACATCGCCGCGATCATGAAGGCCTGCGGCTATGACTGGCTGTTCCTCGATCTCGAGCACAATTCGATGGATCTCGACACCGCGGTGCAGATCTCGGTCGCCGCGCTCGGAGCCGGCATTGCCCCGATCGTCCGGGTGCCCGCGGGGCAGTTCTGGCTCGCCACCCGCGTGCTCGACGGCGGCGCGCTCGGCATCGTCATGCCGCATGTCGACACCGCCGAGGAAGCGCGCGAGATCGCTGACCGGCTGCGCTACCCTCCGCAAGGCCACCGCTCGTTGGCTGGCGGATTACCGCATCTCGGCTATGCCCCGATCGGCATCGGCCCGACTTGCGCTGCGATCAACACCGCGACGCTCGTTGTCGTTATGCTCGAAACCCCGACGGCGATAGCCAATGCCGCGGCGATCGCCGCCGTGCCCGGCATCGACTCGCTGCTGATCGGCACCAGCGATCTGTCGATGGAGCTGGGCATTCCCGGCCAATTCGGCGACGAGCGGATTGTCGACGCCTACCGCACGGTGGTCGAAGCGTGCCGCGCGCATGGAAAATATGCCGGGATCGGCGGGATTTACGAAGAAGCCCTGATGCGGCGCTATATCGGGATGGGCGTGCGGCTGGTGCTGGGCGGCGCCGATCTCGGCTTCATGAGCGCCGCCGCAGCCGAGCGGGCGAAGCTGTTGCGGAGCTGCGGCTGAGGGGCGGCTCCCCCGCGCTCAGGCGGATGCTTGCCCGAGGATCGCCTTCGCCGCGGATGCGTAGGCGGTCGCGAGCTGCCCGTCCTGAACCAGCTCCCCGACATGGCAGTTGAAGGCGGCGCAAATCGCCGCGAGTTCCGAAAGCCGGATGCGCCGCGTCCCCGTCTCCATCCGGTGATAGGCCATGCGCGAGATGCCGAGGAGCTGCGCCGCCTCTTCCTGGGTCAGCCCCAGGGTGCGGCGGCGGCGTCGCAGGGCGGAGCGGATGCATGCTTGGGAGTCGTCGGCGCTCCGCGTCGGCTGGTCCCGGGATACCGAACTGAACAGCCCCTTCCCGATCGCAGCGCTCACGCGCGCCGCCTTTGATCGATACTGCAAAGGCTTCTCCTCGGTTTGAAATGGAGACTGCAAATCTGGCAAATGAAAATCGAATTGTCGGATTTCTTCACAAGCGCTGTCGCGGGAATGACGGGTGAGCTGGTGTCGAACCCATCGCACGGCTTTCGGTATCCCGCCGGGCTTGACGGTTTGCGGCGGAGCCCCGACCATGTCCCGGCCTCTCTGGAGCCGCCAATGGATTTTTCGCTCTCCGCAGATCTGGTCGAGCTGAAGGAGCGCACCGAGCGCTTTGTGCGGGAGCGGGTCTTGCCGTTCGAGAGCGACCCGCGGCAGACCCCGCACGGCCCGACGGAGGAATTGCGGCGAGAGCTCGTGGCGCTCGGGCGCGGGGCCGGGCTGTTGAGCCCGCATGTCGGCCGCGATTGGGGCGGGCTCGGGCTCGACCATCGGGGAAAGGCGGTGGTCTTCGAGGCCGCCGGCTATTCGCCGCTCGGGCCGGTCGCCCTCAACTGCTTTGCTCCCGACGAAGGCAATATGCATCTCCTCGAGCAGGTCGCCGAGGAACGCCAAAAGGAAGAATGGCTGCGGCCGATGGCGGCCGGGGCGATCCGCTCGTGCTTCATGATGACCGAGCCCGCTCCGGGGGCCGGGGCGGACCCCTCGATGCTGCTGACCGCGGCGCGGCGCGACGGCGACGAATTCGTCATCGACGGGCGCAAATGGCTGATCACCGGCGCGGTCGGGGCCAGTCTCGCAATCGTCATGGCGCGCAACGATAGCGACGTCGGCGGGCCGGCCGGCGCGACGATGTTTCTGACGCCGATGAATGTGCCGGGGATTCATATCGAGCGGGTGCTGGACACGCTCGATCAATACATGACGGGGGGTCATGCGGTCGTCCGGCTCGACGGGTTGCGGGTGCATCAGAGCCAGGTCCTGGGGCGCGTCGGCGAGGGTTTTCGCTATGCCCAGGTGCGCCTCGCGCCGGCGCGCCTGACCCATTGCATGCGCTGGCTCGGCGCGGCTCGGCGCGCCCACGACATCGCCGCCGATTACGCCCGGCGGCGCACCGCCTTCGGCAAGCCGATCGGCGAGCACGAGGGGGTCGGCTTCATGCTCGCCGACAACGAAATGGACATCCACCAGAGCCGTCTCGTGATCTGGCACACCGCCTGGACCCTCGACCGCGGCGAGCGCGGCCGCCACGAGTTGAGCATGGCCAAGGTCATCTGCTCCGAGGCGATCTGGCGCGTCGTCGACCGCAGCATGCAGATCCTGGGCGGCCTCGGCATCACCGACGACACGATCGTCGCGCGCCTCTTCCGCGAGGTCCGCCCGTTCCGGATCTATGACGGCCCGTCCGAGGTGCACCGCTGGAGCATCGCCCAGCGCATCTTGCGAAGCGCGGGCGCCTAGCCCGAGGAAGAGGGGGCATTGCGGCGCTCGCTCGCCATCCTAAGATTGCCTGATTTACGCGATAAATAAGCTGCGGGTGACCGGGCTTCGACAGGGCTCGCTACAACCCTAGGATGAGCTCCGCTGCAGACTCGCTGCAGGAGCAGCAAGATGGTGGAACCGAGAACAACACCAGGTAGTAACGGAATTGGCGGCGTGTAATGGAGGGGACTGGCGTGAACTCAATTCATCGTTTGAGCATGCTGGCCGGTGCGGCGCTGCTGGCGGCAGCCTGCGCCGACACGGGAGCAGCGGTTTCCGCCAAGGAAGACATGCTCGCGGGCGCAGGGTTCGTCATGAAAAAGGCCGACACTCCGGCACGAATGGCGAGCATTGAAGGCGCTGCCGCCGCACCAGTTCGTGCAGCGAGGGAGCAATAGCCGAACGACTTACCTGTATGGCGACCCGACATTGTGCGGCTGCATCTATGTCGGCGACCAGAATGCCTATGACCGCTACCGGCAGCAAATGACGGCCCGGCAGACCGCGACCGATGCACAGATCCGCGCCGTCCTCAGCAGCTCGCCTTTGCCCGGAGAAGAGGGGCTCTGACGCGCCACAGAAAATACCGGCGTGCCTTGCGGGCACTCTGGGCGTAGATTACTGGCGGCGGGTCGCGGCTCCTCGTGACCGGAGTCCGTAGAGCGCGTTGCCACGGGTGGCCCGCGGCCCTCGAACCACAGTTCGGGAGGAGCGCTCATGACCATAAGAAATCCCGTCGAATGGGGAGTGGACCAGTTCCGGAACGCCGCTGTGGCGGTGGAAACCGCGGGTCGCGCCGGGCGCCGCACCCGCGAAAACCTGCATTCGCCGGCGCCGGTGATCCGCCGCGTCGCGGTCCGGGATCTCAAGGCAGTCCTCGCGCGGGGGCTCGCGGATTTTGCGGCGTTCCGGACCGACGTTGTTTTTCTTTGCGTCATCTACCCAATAGTAGGGCTCGTCTTGGCGCGGCTGGCGTTCGGCTACGATCTTCTCCCCCTGATCTTCCCTCTCGCCTCGGGATTTGCCCTTGTCGGCCCCTTTGCGGGGGTCGGGCTCTACGAAATGAGCCGCCGGCGCGAGGCGGGTGTCGACGTAACCTGGGCAGACACGGTCAAGGTGGTGCGATCGCCGTCATTCGGCGCAATCGTGCTGCTCGGCTTATTGCTAATGGCGATTTTTCTGCTGTGGCTGCTCGCGGCCCACGCGATTTATCAGATAACGCTCGGTCCGGCGCCGCCCGCCTCGATCGGGTCCTTCATCCGCGACGTGTTCACGACCAGCGCCGGCTGGACGATGATCGGTGTCGGTTGCGGTGTCGGGCTTCTGTTCGCCGTGCTCGCGTTCGGCATCAGCGTCGTGTCGTTCCCGCTTCTACTGGACCGCGAGGCGGGGGTCGATACGGCGGCTTTGACATCGATCCGCGCCGTGCTCGCGAACCCGGCTGCGATGGCAGCGTGGGGATTAATCGTGGCCTGTGGGCTCGTGCTCGGGTCGATCCCGCTATTTCTCGGTCTCATTGTCGTGATGCCCGTGCTCGGACATTCGACCTGGCATCTCTACCGTGAGGTGGTCGAGCGCTGAAGATCCGGCAGCGTTTTCGGCGTTACGGTTCTTTCCGTAATCGTCAAAAGGATCGGCCGGAGCCTGATGCCGGTCGCTGCCGTCGAAAAGGCAAGACATTCTTGCATGGCTGCGCTACAGTCGACGCAACCCTTTAGGAAAGAGGGCGGAAAGTCGCGCTACGGGGCTCGATTTCAGAAGCCACGAGCCGAAGCTAGTCCATGGGAGGACACTATGGGAACGGAGGGGCTGACACGGCGAACGGTGCTGAGGAATGCGGCGGTCGCCACGGCGGCCGTCGCAACGCCTTTTGCACGCGGCGCTTACGCGGCGGGGAAAGCCGCCCCAAGCGGCAACATGATCCTGGCTTGGCACACCAACATCGCGCCGCGCTGGCTCGACCCGCTGCAGCATGACGGGAGCGCGACCCCGGACAATTTTCTGATGGCGGTGCAGGATGCGCTGATCAAGAACTACAAGGCTCAGCTTTACGATCATCTGGCGCTCGCTGACCGGTTCGATTTCGCCGAGGACGCACGCAGTGCGACGTTCAGGCTCCGGGAGGGTCTAAAGTTTCATGACGGCTCGCCGATCACGCCGGATGATGTCAAATGGAGCTATGAGCACTATCACGGCGCCTGGGCTCAAGTGCTGCATGACGAAACCGATGGGATCAAGATCCTCGACAAACGGACTGTCCAATTCGCGTTCAAGAGGCCGTTCCTCGACTTCCCCAGGCTGATCGGCACGGCCAATGTCTGTGGCGCCGGATGGGTGGTCCCGGCGAATTATTACGAGAAAGTCGGAAAGGACGGCTTTCTAGCAAAGCCGATCGGCGCCGGACCCTACAAGCTGGTCTCGCAAGAGCCGGGAACAAAGCTCGAGTTCGAGGCTTTCGAGGATTACTACGCGCCCGTGCACATCAAGAAATTTACAATCATCAGCGTGCCGGACGCGGCGACCCGCGTAGCGATGCTCGAGCGCGGCGAAGCGGACATCATTTACTTTATTCCCGGCGAACTGGTCG
Organism: uncultured Alphaproteobacteria bacterium; assembly: GCA_963836845.1. Taxonomy (GTDB): domain Bacteria; phylum Pseudomonadota; class Alphaproteobacteria; order ATCC43930; family CGMCC-115725; genus AP-15. The sequence continues at coordinate 118,535 of CAWILK010000012.1, forward strand.
TACGCGTTCAGCGTGATCCGAAGATCATGCTGGCGCCAGTGGTCTCAGGGAACTGGTGGTTGCAGTTTCCGGGGTTCCAGGATCCCAAGAACCCATTCCGTGACAAACGGGTGCGGGAGGCAATCAGCCTGGCGATCGACCGCGATGCAATGAACAACGCCGAATGTGCCGGACTTGGCAAGGTCGACGGCAATTGGATCAATGACGATGTCGAATACGCCCTCGAATGGCCGAAATGGGAGCACAATATCGCCAAAGCCAAGCAATTAATGGCTGATGCCGGCTATCCCGACGGCTTCAACTATGATTGGCTGACCCCAGCGCCGCCCTACTACTCACGGGGTGAGCGAATCCTCGCGCAGCTCCAAGCGATTGGCATCCGCGGCAGGCTGCAGACCTTGGAACGAGGCGTCTACAACCAACGTCGGCAGAGCGGGATGAAGGAGTGGCCCGGGATTAACATCATCTTGGCCGGAGCCCGTATCGGCGCCTCCTGGGCCAATTGGTACGAGTCGCTGTTCAAATGCGGTGGCCGACTTGGCGCGGACGCGATCTGCGTCAATGATCTCGACGCCAAATTCGATCGCTATGTAGCTTCGGTGAACCCCGGCGAACGCAAGCAGCTGGCCGAGGAGATCCAGCGCGAGATTCTGGAAAATTACTATTTCATCCCAGTCTTCCGCCACGCTTTCATGAACGCGATCGGGCCTAGAATAGCGGCCACGAAATGGCAGGATGTTTTCCAGAGCTCGATCAGCACTGGGTATGCCTACCCATGGGAGGAAATCAAGCTCAAGACGTAAACGTGCGATCGGACGGATTTTTACGGAGAAGCAATGAAGCAGACGACGCTGACACGCCGCTTGGTGCTGACGACTGGGGCATTGGCGACGACCGCACTTGCGGCGCCGTTTGTGCGCAGCGCCCGCGCGGCGGCAGTCGTTCCCACGGGCAAAATGGTGTTGGCTTGGCACACCAACATCACCGCGCGTTGGCTCGACCCGCAGCAGCACGACGGCACAGCGAGCCCCGACAATTTCCTGATGGCGCTGCAGGACGCGCTGATCAAGAATTTTCGTGAAGCTCGTTACGACCACCCGGCGCTGGCGGAGAGCGTCGATCTTGCCGAAGATGCAAAGAGCGCGACGTTTCGGCTGCGCCGCGGGATCAAATTCCACGACGGCACGCCGGTAACGCCGGCGGACGTAAAATGGAGCTACGATCACTACCGCGGCGCCTGGGGCGAGCTACTGCGCGAGAACACCCAGGGGGTGGAGATTGTCGATGATCATACGGTTCGCTTCCATTTCAACGCCCCGTTTCTCGATTTCCCGATACTGCTCGGCACCGGAAATGTCAGCGGCGCCGGCTGGGTGGTGCCGTCGAGGTATTACGAAGAGGCCGGGCAGGACGGATATCTGAAGAAACCGATCGGCGCCGGCCCCTACAAGCTGGTGTCTCAACAGCCGGGTGTGCGGCTCGAGTTCGAGGCGTTCGAAGACTATTACCGCCCGGTGCACGTCAAGCAGCTGACGATGGTCAGCGTGCCGGAGGCGGCGACGCGCATCGCAATGCTCGAGCGCGGTGAAGCGGACATCATCTACAATGTGCCCGGCGAATTGATCGATCGGGTCAAGAACACGCCGGGGCTGATGCTGGCGCCGGTGGTTTCAGCGAATTTTTGGCTCGAGTTTCCCGGCTTTCAGGACACGAAGAGCCCGTTTCACGACAAGCGGGTGCGCCAGGCCGTGAGCCTCGCGATCGACCGGGATGCAATAAACCAAGCCGAATGCGACGGGTTGGGGCGGGTCGACGGCAACTGGATCAACGACGATGTCGAATATGGCCTACCTTGGCCGAAATGGGAGCGCGATCTCGGCAAAGCCAAAAAATTGATGGCGGAAGCCGGGTACCCCAACGGTTTCAATGTCGACTGGGTGACACCGATACCGAATTATTATTCGCGCGGCGAGCGCATCGTCTCGCAACTGCAGGCCATCGGCATCCGCGCGAGGCTACAGACCATGGAGCGCGGTGTCTTCTTGAAGCGACTGCAGGGCGGTCTCAAGGAATGGCCCGGCGTACAGATGATCTTGAATGCGGCGCGCATCGGCGGCGCCTGGTCGAACTGGTACGATTCCTACATGCGGTGCGGCGGCTTCAACGGCAAGGACCGCAACTGCGTGCCCGGGCTCGACGCGAAGTTCACCCGGTATCTCGCCTCCGTCGATCGCGGCGAGCGCCAGAAATTGGCCGAAGAGATCCAGCGCGAGATCCTGGACAACTATTATTTCGTCCCGGTGTTCCGGCACGCCGCAATGCAAGCGATCGGGCCGCGCATTGCAGCCGCAAAATGGCAAGACGTATTCCCGACCGTGACGACCGCCTACGCCTATCCATGGGAAGACATTCAACTGAGGGCCTAGCGTGGTTAGACTGCTGCACAAGGAGGAGGAAACAATGAAGAAGGCGACGCTGACACGCCGCACGGTGCTGAGGACAGGGGCGTTGGCGACCACTGCGCTCGCTGTTCCTTTTGTGCGCCGCGTCCAGGCAGCGGCGGTCGTTCCCAAGGGCCATATGACGCTCGGCTGGCACAGCAACATCGCCTCGCGCTGGCTCGACCCGCAGCAGCATGACGGCACGGCGACCCCTGACAATTTCCTATTTGCGAATCACGATGCATTGATCAAGAATTTGTACGACAAAAAATACGATCATCTCGCGCTTGCCGAAAAGTTCGATTTCGCCGAAGACAGCAAGAGTGCGACCTTTCAACTACGCCAGGGCATCAAGTTTCACGACGGCTCGCCGATTACCCCCGAGGATGTCAGATGGAGCTATGAGCACTATAGCGGCGCCTCGGCCACGGTGCTCCACGAAAAGACCCATGCCATCGACATCGTCAACGACCGCACCGTGAAGTTCTCGTTCAAGGAGCCGTTTCTCGATTTTCCGATCCTGATGGGGACCGGAAATGTCTGCGGCGCCGGCTGGGTCGTGCCGGCAAAGTATTATCAGAAGGTCGGCAAGGAGGGGTTTGTCCAGAAGCCGATCGGCGCCGGACCCTACAAGCTGGTCTCGCAGGAGCCGGGGAGCAAGATCGAGTACGAGGCCTTTGAGCATTATTACCGCCCGGTGCACATCAAGAACTTCACGATCATTGCCGTGCCCGAGGCGGCGACCCGCGTCGCGATGCTCGAACGCGGCGAAGCCGACATCATCTATCTGGTGCCGGGCGAACTGATCGATCGGATCAAGAACAACCCGAAGCTGACGTTGGCGCCGGTGGTTTCGGGTTCCTGGTGGCTCGAGTTCCCGGGCTTCAACGACCCGAAGAACCCGTTCAACGACAAGCGCGTCCGCGAGGCGGTGAGCCTCACAATCGACCGCAAGGCGATCAACGACGCCGAGAGCGGCGGAATGGGACGGGTCAGCGGCAACTGGATCAACGACGATGTCGAATACGCGCTCGACTGGCCTAAATTTGAAACCAACATCCCCAAGGCCAAGGAGCTGATGAAGCAGGCCGGGCACCCCGACGGGTTCAAGGTCGACTGGTTGACGGTGGTGCCGAACTATTTCCCGCGCGGCGAACGTGTGATCTCGCAACTCAAGGCGATCGGCATCCACACCCGGCTTCAAACGATGGAGCGCGGCGTTTACCTCAAACGCTTGGAGAGCGGGCTGAAGGAATGGCCGGGTGTCCAGATCATCATGAACGCCACCCGGATCGGCGGGTCGTGGTCGAGCTGGTACGACAGCATGTTCAAATGCGGCGGCTACAACAGCAAAGACATGATCTGCGTGCAGGCGCTCGACGATAAGTTCGCCAAGTACGCCGCCTCGTTCGACCCCGCGGAGCGCAAGAAGCTCGCCGAGGAGATCCAGAAGGTGATCCTCGAGGAACATTACTTCGTGCCGGTGTTCCGGCACGCCTTCCTCAATGCGATCGGGCCGCGGATCAAGGCGGCGAAATGGCAGGACGTGTTTCCGACGGCGCTCACATCCGGCTACGCCTATCCGTGGGAGGATATCGAGCTCAAGGAATCGAGCTGAGCGCGGGCCCGGAGAGCAGCAGCGATGACCCAGTTCATCATCAGGCGGACGATCTACGCGCTGATCAGCCTGTTCATCCTCAGCGTGACCATTTTCGCGATAGTCAGGCTGACCGGCGATCCGGTGACCATGTTGGCCGAGCCCGGCGCACGCGCCGAGGACCTCGACCGCCTCCGCGCCGAATGGGGTCTCGACCGCCCCTGGCCGGTGCAATACCTCGCCTTCGTCAGGAACATCTTCACCGGCGATCTGGGCAAGTCGTTCAACTACCAGATGCCGGTCACCACGCTCTATTTCCAGCGGTTGCCCAATTCGCTGCAGCTGGCTTTGGCGGCGACGCTGATCTCCTTCATCATCGGCATCCCGGCGGGGCTGATATCGGCGGTCAGGGTCAACAGCGCCTGGGACAATGCCGGCAAGGTGGTGGCGCTGTTCGGCCTCGCGGTGCCGGGGTTTTGGCTCGGGCTGGTGATGATCCTGGTGTTTTCGGTGTGGCTCGGCTGGCTGCCGACCAGCGGACAGGGCGGCGTGCTGCATCTGATCATGCCCTCGGTGGCGCTCGGCTGGTATTTCGCCGCCTCTCTGTTGCGCCTGACGCGGTCCAGCATGCTCGAAGTGATGCGCAGCGAGTACATCAAGCTGGCCCGGCTGAAAGGGCTGCCGGGCTTCATCGTGATCGCCGTGCATGCATTCAAAAACGCGCTGATCCCGGTATTGACCCTGGCCGGCATCAATCTCGTCATCATGATCAACGCGGGGGTCATCATCGAGGTGATCTTCGCCTGGCCGGGCATCGGACGGCTGCTCTACGAGGGCATTTTCCAGCGCGACTTCCCGCTCGTGCAGGGGGTCGTCATTCAGGCCGGCATCATGATCGTAGTGATCAATCTGACGATCGACATCCTCTACGCCTACATCGATCCCCGCATCCGGCTGACCAGATAGGTGGCGCCATGGCCTTTGTCACTGAACAGACCCGCGCGGTCCTCGCCGGGGACGCGCGACGGAGCGAAGTCGGCCTGCCGCGGCGCTGGCTGCGGTTCGCCGGCCAGTTGCCGGCATTGCCGCTGGCGATCCTGATCCCGTTCGTTCTGATCGCGGCATTTGCCAACTGTAATCGCTCCCTACGATCCGACCGAGCCGATCCCCGGCGCCAAGATCTTCGAGCCGCCGTTCTGGGTCGACGGCGCCAACCCGGCGGCGTTGCTCGGCACCGACTTCCAGAGCCGCGATATTCTCAGCCGCCTGATCTACGGCGCGCGCGTCTCGTTGATCGTCGGCGTGATGGGGACGATCGTCGCCGGCAGCATCGGTACCACGCTGGGCATTCTCGCCGGTTATCTCGGCGGCTGGGTCGACCAGGCGATCATGCGCCTAACCGATGCCTGGCTCGCCCTGCCGGCCCTCGTCTTCGCGATCTTCCTGGCGACCATGGTCGGGCCCAGCATGTGGAACATCGTGATCATTCTGGGAGCCGTGCTTTGGACGCGCTACGCCCGCGTGATCCGCGGCGAGGTCTTGAGCCTGCGCGAGCGTGAATTCGTCAAATTGGCCGAGATCGCCGGCGCCTCGAACCACCGCGTGATCCTGCGCCATGTCCTGCCGAATGTGGTGAATTCCGCGATGGTGCTGGCCAGCCTGCAGATCGGTATCGTGATCATCGCCGAGGCATCGCTCTCGTTTCTCGGCGTCGGGGTGCCGCCGCCGGAGCCGGCCTGGGGCTCGATGCTGGCCGATGGCCGCTCGATGTTGATGGTCGGGGATTGGTGGCTCACGATCTTTCCCGGCATCTGCATTATGCTGGTCGTGCTGGCGACGCAGCTGTTGGGCGATTGGCTGCGCATCCGCCTCGATCCGCAATTGCGCAACCTGTAGCAGGCTGGCGGCAGTATGGCCTCTCTGCTTCAGGTCAGCGATTTGCAGACGCATTATGTCTCGTTTGGCGGCGAGCGCGTCGTCAAGGCGGTCGACGGGATCAGCTTCACCCTGCAGGAAGGCGAGACGCTCGGCATCGTCGGCGAGTCAGGCTGCGGCAAGACCACTACCTGCCTGTCGGTCGTCGGACTCCTGCCGGGGGGGGCGCGGATCGTTGGCGGGCGTATCGACTTCGCAGGCCGGGACCTCGCGCAATTGAGCCAACGCGAGATGCGCCACGTGCGCGGGGCGCAGATCGCGATGATCCTGCAGGACCCGATGGCCTCGCTGAACCCGCTGTTCAGCATCTATCGCCAGGTCTGCGAGCCGGCCTATTTCCATCGCGCGCTGCGCGGGCGGGCGCTGGTGCAGCGTGTGCGCGAGCTGCTCAACTCGGTGCGCATCCCCTCGCCCGCCATGCGGATGCGCGAATACCCGCACCAGATGAGCGGCGGCATGCGGCAGCGCATCGTCGGCGCGATCGCGCTGGCCGGCGAGCCCCGGCTGATCATCGCCGACGAGCCGACCACCAATCTCGACGTGACGATCCAGGCGCAATATCTCGACCTGTTGAAGGAATTACAGGAGCAGACCGGGGTCGCGATCATCTTCGTGACCCACAATCTCGGCATCGTCGCGCGGATGTGCGACAAGCTCGCGGTCATGTATGCCGGCAAGATCGTCGAGGCCGGCAGCGTGCGGGAGTTGTTCAACGCGCCTCAGCACCCCTACACCAAGGCCCTGCTCGGCTCGATGCCAAAGCTCGGCAGCAAGGAGAAGCTGTTGGCCATCCCGGGCCAGCCACCCGATCTCGCCACGCTGCCATCGGGCTGCGCCTTTCACCCGCGCTGTCCCGAGGCACTGCCGAGCTGCGCTATCGAGGAGCCGGACGAGGTACGGATAGGCGGCTCCTGGACCGCGCGCTGCGTACTCGCCGAGCCGCGGGCAAATGATTCTGCGAGGGAAATCCCAAGGAACATGCATGCCGCCGTTGCTAGAAGTTGAAGACCTCGCCAAGCATTTTCCGGTCACCACCGCGGTCTTTCCGCGCAAGAAGGTTGCCTGGGTCAAGGCGGTGGACGGGATCGATTTCGCGATTGCCGCGGGCGAAACCCTCGGGGTGATCGGCGAATCCGGCTGCGGCAAGACCACCACATCAAAGCTGATCCTGTTGCAGGAGGCCCCGACCGCCGGCGCAATCCGGTATGACGGGCAGGACATCGCCGAATTGTCCGGGTCGGAGCTGATGCGCTACCGGCGCGAGGTGCAGGTCGTGTTCCAGGACCCGTATTCCTCGCTCAGCCCGCGCATGCGGGTCAGCGAGATCATCGCCGAGCCGTTGCAGATCCACACCAACATGTCGCGCGCGCAGCAGCACGAGCGGGTCGCCGAGGTGCTCGACCTCGTCGGGTTGCGCCCTGAAGTGGCAAAGCTGTTCCCGCACGAATTCTCCGGCGGGCAGCGCCAGCGCGTCGCGATCGCGCGCGCGCTCGTGACCAACACCCGCCTCATCGTGCTCGACGAGCCGGTCAGCGCGCTCGACGTGTCGATCCGTGCTCAGATCATGAACCAGCTCGAAGAGTTGCAGGAGCGGCTTGGGGTCAGCTACTTGTTCATCGGCCATGATCTGGCGACAGTGGCGCATATCAGCCACCGGATTGCGGTCATGTATCTCGGCCAGATCGTCGAGCTGGCCGACGCGCTCGAACTGTGCAACAAGCCGCTCCACCCTTACACCCAGGCGCTGTTCACTGCCGCCTTGCCGGCCCATCCCGACGACAAGCGCGAAAGGCTGACAATCTCCGGCGAGGTCCCGAGTGCGCTCGATCCGCCTTCCGGCTGCCGCTTCCATCCGCGCTGCCCACATGCCATGCCGCATTGCGCAGTCGAGGCGCCGGTGCGCAAGGAGGTTGCGCCACAGCACGCCGTCGCCTGCCACCTATATTAGGAGCGCGCCTACAACCCGCTTTGCTCGCGGAGCTGCTGGAGGCGATCCGCAATCCGTTGAGTGACTGCCGGAAACGGATCCTGGTCGAGCATGCGCGCAACCCTCCTCGCGTAAGCCGAACAGAGAAGAAGAGCCGGTCTCGTCAAGTCGGGATCGCGTCTCGCCCGGTCACAAATTTCGAGCAGCAGCGCCATTTCCTTCTTTGGAACCCATCGCGCCAGCTTGTCCAAATCGCCAGCCTCGATCGGCAGCTCACACGGGGTGGGGTGACGATCGGGTTCAGCGGGCCTCACCGTATCGCTCGTCGATATCGGGGCCATGAGAGCGCTCTCCTTAATCTCTGTTCCGATCAGCCGCGCAAATTCCCCGATTCCATCGACGAGGGCAACTCACCAAGCTCGCCTCATCGCAAAATATAACGAAAAGTCAATCTTCCAAAGCGTGACGGCTTAGTGCCTTGATATGCTACTTTTGAGGTAGCAGTTCACCGAGCCTGGCGATACCGCGCATGATAACAGGATATTAACAGAATACTGGGTACATCAGCGCCACACCAATACCGAAACGGGCGGACTGGCCATTGATCCCGCAACTGCGCGTATTTTCGCTTATGGGTGGTGAGTAATTGCCGTTCACTAATAACGCCCTGAGGCGCGCTCGCAGAGGCGATGCTGCGGCCGACGGGAACCGACAGTCCGTGGCTGTCTATCTGCGCCGCAGGGAGGCAGCGCTGAGGCGGGAGAACGCCTTGCTGCAGAGCACGCTCGAAAACATCGGGGAGGGGCTGAGCGTGTTCGATGGCCAGAGGCGGCTGATCGCACGGAATGCCCGCTTTTGCGAGTTGCTCGAATTTCCCGCCGACCTGCCGGTCGGCACACCGCTTCGCGACATTTTGATGCTCCAGGCGGTGCGTGGTGATTTTGGCGACGACGACCCGAACACCGAGGTCGCGCAACGTCTCGAACGGTTTTACCGTGATGTGCCGACGGTCAAGGAGCGAACGACGCCCGGTGGCCGCGTCTTGCAGATCCGCCGCAGTGCCATGGCGAGTGGCGCTATCGTCTCGGTCTATTCCGACATTACCGAGATTAAGCTCTCCGAGCGGAAGTCCATCCAGGCCTGCAGCTTGGCTGAGATGGCGAACCGTTCGAAAAGCGAGTTCTTGGCTAATATGAGCCACGAGTTGCGAACGCCGCTCAACGCGATTATCGGTTTTTCCGAAATTATCTCGCAGGAGTTGTTCGGTCCGATTGGCAATGAAAAATATCTCGAATACATCAAGGATATCCACAATAGCAGTCTTCATCTGTTGTCGATCATCAACGACGTGCTCGACATGTCGAAGATCGAAGCAGGAAAGCTCGAACTTTCTAAAGAGATCTTGAACATCGGCGACGTGATAGCCGATGTGATCCGCATGATGCACGAACAGGCTGCGAGCCGTGGAATCGAGCTGCTGCGGGAACTGCCGGACCAAGAAGTCAGGGTCTGTGCCGACGAGCGCGCCATGAAGCAGGTATTTTTGAACCTGCTCTCCAACGCGATAAAATTTTCGAAAGAAGGCGGCAAGGTCCATATCCGCGTCATCGCCAATCTGCCCAGCAGCGCCGTGGTGCGGTTCAAAGACCGCGGGATCGGCATGAATGAGGATGAGCTGAAGCGCGCGTTGCAACCGTTCGGCCAGGCAAAGCCGGCAACGACCCGGAATTATGGGGGTACCGGGCTCGGCCTCCCGATCACGAAGGGCCTGGTCGAGGCGCATGGTGGAAGGCTCACGATCGACAGCGAGGCCGGTTTCGGCACTGTCGTAAGCGTCATCCTGCCGATCGGCTGAGCAGCGCTTTGCCGAGCGCCCCGGTGCTCGGGGTCACGCCGCCCTCGACTGCACATCGTCTTCGCCCGGCCGCGGAACGCGAAACAACAAGATGCCGGGGACAACCATGACGGTTACGACCGCCATCGTTCGAAAGCAGCCGGTATAAGCCGAAAACGCTGCCATATCGCGGATTTGATCGGGTAGGCTGACCGCCTCGCCTCGATCGGAAAAGGTCGTCAGGTTGGCTCGAATGCCGGCCTGCAGCACAGCTGTCATTATGGCAACGCCGGTTGCGCAGCCGAGCTGGCGCAGGAGATTGTAAATGCCCGCGGCGTCGGTGCGCAGCTCCGCGGCGAGGCTGGAGAAAGCCAGCGTGCTTAGTGGTGTGAACAGCAAACCGACGCCGACGCCTTGGATCGCATTCGCGGCAGCGAGCCAGATCTCGCTTCCATCAACCGGCGCCTGCGAGACCATCGCGAGCGCACCCGCGGTGATCACGAACCCGGCGACCAACAAGGCTCGGCTATCTATCCGGTCGATCAGGCAGCTCACGAGAAGCATGGTTGCCATGGTCCCGATCCCGCGCGGCGACAAGGCCAGCCCGGCTTGCGTCGCGTTGTATCCGAGCGGACCCTCGCTCAATGCCGGCAAGAACACGATCGAGGTGAACAGAAGCGCACCGACCAAATAATTGAAAAAGGCGGAGGTAGCAAAATTTCGGTTACCGAACACCCGTAAATCAAACAGGCTAAATTGCGATCGGATGCTGCGCATTGCTATGGCCGCCAGGGCCAGCACGGCGACGGCGGCTTCGGCTAGAATTTCCGAGGGAAGCGGCCAACCATGGCCGATGCTGCGTTGCAGTGCCAATTGCAAGGATCCGACAGCGAGCACCAGAAGCGCAATCCCGATCCCGTCGATGCGGGGCCTTTTCGCGTCTGCAACGGGGATGGGCACCCGCCACAGCCCCAAAACCGCAATGAAGCCGAGGGGGACGTTTAGAGCGAATATCCACCGCCATGACGCAAAATCGGTGATGATTCCCCCGAGCAGCGGCCCCAGGATCGGCCCCGCCATGATTGTCGCCCCCCAGACGGCGAGCACGCGCCCGTGCTTCTGTTTCGGGTATATGTCGAGAAGAATTGCTTGCGCCAAAGGTTGGATAATCCCGGCGGCCACACCCTGGACCAGCCTGAATTGGATCAATGAGAACATGGTGGGGGCGAGGGAGCATAGTACCGAGGCGACGGCGAAAAGGCTGACGGAACCTATGAAGAGCCGTCGTGGGCCGTAGCGTCGGCGAAACCAGCCGGTCAGGGTGGCCATGACAGCCGACGCGCACAGATAGCTCGTCATGACCCAGGAGCCGAGATCTATGCCGCCGCCCAAATTTTCTTCGAGCTGCGGCAACGCCACATTGGCGATGGTTGCGTCGAGAGCCTGCATCGCAGTCGCGATCATCAATGCGACTGCCGCCTGACCGCGCCGCGAGCCGGCCGCGATGCTTGCTTGCGTTTTCGAGAGATCCGCCGGCTGGCAGGCATCCTGCACCACGGACGGAGTGGCGATCAGCTGCCGATGCTCGGGCGCGCGTCCAGATAGCTCTGGCGAAGAGGGCTGGCTATCACGATTTGGGCTGGACTTGCGGAGCCGCGAAGACCGCTGGTCCAATCATTCGCCTCCTCGAAGTCAGCACATTATTCAAACAACCCGGAACTGCGATCAATCTCCGGCAAACATCGGCGCTGCGTCAACAATATATCCGCAAATTTTGAGCAGCCTTTATGATAAATTCATTTTTTCTGAGAGCCCGGCCCGGGATGAATTCGCAATATCAGGGGTTCACTCGTCATTCCCGCGAAAGCGGGAATCCAGTGCCGCAGGGTCTCAGCGGCTGCCTTGGCCCCCGCTCTCGCGGCGGCGACGTGCAAAGCTTTGATATTATGTGCGCCATTTTGAGCCAGGCACTGAATTGAAGCAAGCGGGGAGCCTCGGTTCATGGATCGTTAATTCCCGGTCGGCAAATAATCGATGATCTCCGGAAAATTGTCCGGTATCGCGTCCCAACGCTGCGAGGATTGCTCGTGAAACGCCTGACGATGCTGGTTACCGCCGACGGGGAGTGGGTGTTGGAGGGCAGCGCGGAATTCCTCGCCGCATTGGGGGATCCCGAGCCCGATTACGATGCCGGCGGGTTCGCGGTGAAGAACCTCGGCTTCGTCAGGTTTCAGATTCTGGACAACTCGGTAATCGAAATCGAGATCCACCCGCGCAACACGCAACTGCCTGCTCTTCTTGCAGTGCAGCAGCAAATCTTGTCGTCATCCGTCAAGCTGTTTCGAATTAAGCATCTCGAGACCACTTGGCATTCAGAGATCATGATATCAGCAGAGCAGGCGATTTCCCGCCTGTCTGAGTTGTGCTGCCCGGAAATCAAGCTGCCATGCAATGAGCGGTTTTTAGTCGAAGCCAGGGATTATTCGGAGCTGTTCATCCGTGACGAGCAGCCGCTGCGGCCAATGGCGCAAAAATGGCGGATGTCGTTCGGGCATTTCGATCCGAGTGTCATCTCCTTTGCGATCAAGCATCAGCTGCTTTCGGGTATGATGGTGGTCGGCGTCCAGCCACGCCGCCAAGACCCGGTATTCCGCTTCATCGGAGATGAGCACAACTGGCTTGGCAAAAGTTACCATGTTAGCGGTATCGGCGAAAAGCTCGAAAATCAACCGGACAAGGAATTCGGCAGCTGGGTTTCTGAATATTACAAGTCGGTGGCCAGCTCCGGCCAGCCGCGCTACGACCTGGTTACCGCATTGGTGCAGTATCAGGGCGAGACCGGAAGGCCGCGGCGGGTCGTGCGCTACGAGCGGTTGTTGTTGCCGTGGAAAACGCCGACCGATGAGGTCTTTGTGACATTATCCAAGCTCGTCGACCGCCAAGGCGCGTCACGCCCGGTGGCGTTCGGCTCGGAATTTTTCAAAGCGGAAAATTCGGTAGTCGCGAAGGTCCCGAGGTCTTCGTAGATCTCCGCGGCGGGCGTGTAGGCGACGACGACTTCGAGATCGCCCCAGGGTGATCCGGGATAGAAGACGCTATGACTGAAATTCTTCTGACCGTAGCCGGCCGCGACCCCTTTCTCCACGAGGATCGGCGCGACATAGGAGATCGTCCAGTCGATCGGCCATCTACCGCATGCGTAGGCCCTGCCTATTCTCGGGAAGAGCCGAGAGAGCTGCATTCCCCGAAATTCGGGCCGGACCCAGACGGAGCCGGCGCTGAGCACCACACCGCTGATCAATCGGGCGGCCGGTGCGGTGACGCGGCACGGCTGGCCTTCGTCCCGACCGTAAAACATAGCGCAGGCCTGTTCGGACAAGTTCGTATTCGGCCAGTAGAAGACGCGTCCAGCCCAAGTGACCGCGATTTCGCCATCGCGGGTTTCCCCTGAGACCCAAAACGCGTTTTCGGGTGAAACATCGCTGGATTCTGGGTTGAACATGTTCACGAGGCGGAACCAGCTGCCGCGTGCGATCTCCTGCTGATTTAAACGGATCAACTCGTCAAAATCGTGCCGAAGCCGCAGGCGCAGCCCCATTTCTCGCGCAACTTTGTCACCCTCGATGACGAATTTGGCGAGCAGCTGCGCGGGGCCGTGCTGGATCGTCAGCGCATCCGGCAGCCGAAGATTGTTTTCCGGCACCAGGTTCGGATAAATCAGAGTCATAGCGACCTCGGCGATTGCTTTCGACGACAAAAACGCCCTGTGCCCACAGGTTCGTTTCGTACATTGCTAAGGAAATCTTAAATAACTGGGAGACTCTGTTAGTTTTCGGAAAAATGGTCAAGTGGCAGATTGCCTTAATTAAAGCCTCCGCGTATAAATTATTTCGAATTTGTCCAATTTTTAGATTAAATTTGGATCGAGCGTCGCAAAACCAATCGCAACGACAGGAGGGCGGGTTTCGCTTCCGCTCGCGCGTCATATACGGCTACCGAGCGACGGGCCCCGGCTCCCGGCCCTCATTTGCATATTTTTACGACCCTGTTCGCGGTTGCGCCAGACGGCCTTTGGGAACAAAATTCGCGGTGATCGGAATGCGGCGACGGCGCGCGGGTTAACATTCAGCGCGGTGCGAACCGAGCATCGGTCGACGCATCTCGTGCCACGTGTTGTGATCGGAGAGAGGACATGCCTTTCGACGGAATAGAGACAATCGAAACCCATCCACTCGCTAAACTCGGCGCGGTCGAGCGGCTGCTCGCCACAGAGCAACAATGGTGCAAAGGCAGGCTGCGCGACGCGCATGGCCGTCATTGCCTGGTTGGTGCAATCGAAGCGGTCGACGGCCGACAGCTGCTGCAAAGGCTCATTTTGCAAGCCGCGAGGGAGGTCAGCGGAAAGCGTTACTGGCGGATCGAATTTTTTAACGACGACCCGCGCACGACGCATGCCGACGTCCTCGCGGTGTTGCGGCATGCGCGCGAGGACATAATCGCGGGAATGGTTTGCGAGTCACAGCCCTGGCACCGGAAATGGTTGCGAACCTTGCGCTCTCTGTGGACCCGGACAGCCGATGACAAAGCCGCCTCTCGCACGGAACCAGCCGATTTTCCGTCCCCCGTGGGCGAGCTTTCGTCCCCTTGCTTTGGTTTTGCAGGTCAGTCCTTTGCAGAGCGCGATCGGAAAGCCTCGCGAGCAGTGGTAATGGAACTGCAGGACTGATTCGGCCTCGCCCGACCCTGCCGACGCGCGCTCCTCCCCGCGGTCTGCCGATCCGCGGGAACCGCGCTGACCTCGGGCCGCTCTTGCCAATGCGGGGCCGCTCGTAGCATTGATGGCGTTGGTGCCGTCATCGGGTGGCGAGGATGCAAAATCTGTGGTCGGATGCGGATGCGGCGCGGATGGTCGAGCGCTATGCCGCGAAGGGCATGGGGCACGACATCGCACTGCGCGTCTATACCGCCCGCCTCCTAGGGGGGGAGCCCAGACTGGTCTTGCACGGCGGCGGCAATACCTCGGTCAAAACGGTCGTCGAGGATCTGCTCGGAGAGAAGGCGGAGGTGCTCTGCGTCAAGGGCAGCGGATGGGACATGGCGGCGATCGAGCCCGCCGGGCTGCCGGCCGTCCGCCTCGGGCCGTTGCGCAAGCTGCGTCACCGGAGCGCGCTGTCGGACGAGGAAATGGTGCGCGTGCAACGCGCCAATCTGATCGATCCGAGCGCCCCCAACCCATCTGTCGAGACTCTGCTCCACGCCTTTTTGCCGCATAAATTTGTTGACCACACCCATTCCAGCGCGGTGCTGAGCCTCGCCGATCAGCCGGACGCCGCCGAATGTTGCGCCGACCTCTACGGTCGCCGGATGGGCCTTGTGCCCTATGTCATGCCGGGGTTTCTGCTGGCCAAAAAGGCGTACGAGGTTTTCGAAGCGGATCCGGCCATCGAGGGGCTCGTGCTCCTTAAGCACGGCATCTTCACATTCGGCGGCACGGCAAAGGAAGCCTATGACCGCATGATCGCCGCGGTCTCGCTCGCCGAAGAGCGGCTCTCGCGCCGGAGCAAACGGGTGTTTGCCGCTGCGCCGCTGCCCGCCGTGGTCGCCGGGGCGGCTGAAGTCGCGCCGATTCTGCGCGGCGCTTGCGCCATTTCCGATCCGGCCGGCTCAGGGGCGTACAAGCGCTTTCTCCTGGAGTTTCGCACGGGCCAGCGCGTGCTCGACTATGTCGGTGGCGCCGAGTTGCAGCGCTATGGCCAAGCCGGGGTTGCGACGCCCGACCATACGATCCGCACCAAGAATTATCCGCTGATTGTCCCGGCTCCCGAAGCAGGGCGCCTCGAAGAGTTCCGGAAGGCGGTGCGCGAGGCGGTCGACCGCTTTGCTGCTGCGTATCACAAATATTTCGCCCGGCACAATGCCGGCCAGGCGGTGGCAAAGCGCGAGCTCGACCCGATGCCGCGGGTTATTCTGGTGCCCGGGCTCGGCCTATTCGGGCTCGGGCGCAGCATGAAAGACGCGCGGATCGCGGCTGATATCGCCGAATCCACCGTCGAAACGGTGACCGACGCCGAGGCATTCGGGCGTTTCGAGCCGGTCGGCGAGGCGGACCTGTTCGACATCGAGTATTGGTCGCTCGAGCAAGCAAAGCTCGGTCAGGGCATCGACAAGCCGTTGGCCGGCCAGGTCGCGCTCATTACCGGCGGCGCCGGAACGATCGGCCTGGCGACCGCACGCGCGATGAGCGCCGCCGGAGCGGAAGTGGCGCTGCTCGATATCGATCAGGCCGCGACCCAAGCGGCGGCGAAAATGCTCGGGGGCTCCGCGCTTGCCACCGCCTGCGACGTGACCGATGCGGCAGCCGTTCGCCGGGCGTTCGACCAAGCGGCCGCGATTTTCGGCGGCGTCGATATCGTCGTCTCCAACGCCGGAGCGGCGTGGCAGGGCCGGATCGGGGATGTCGACCAGACGATCCTGCGCCGAAGCTTCGAACTCAATTTTTTTGCCCATCAGACGGTGGCGCAAAACGCGGTGCGCATCATGCTCGCCCAGGGAACAGGCGGCTGTCTGCTGTTCAACGTTTCGAAGCAGGCGGTCAACCCCGGCCCGAATTTCGGGCCTTACGGTTTGCCGAAAGCAGCTACCCTGGCGCTCGTGCGCCAATATGCGGTCGACTATGGCAGGGACGGCATCCGCGCCAATGCGGTCAACGCGGACCGCATCAGGAGCGGGCTGCTGACCCCCGAGCTGATAGCCACCCGCGCCAAGGCCCGCGGCGTCGACGAGCGGGCTTACATGTCGGGCAACCTCTTGGGCCGGGAAGTCACCGCGGAGGACGTCGCGCAGGCTTTCCTACACCATGCGGTGGCGCTAAAGACCACCGCCGATGTAACCACGGTCGATGGCGGCAATATCGCAGCAATCCTGCGCTGATCCGGAAAAAAGGCCGGCGCTCAGAGGAGCGCCGGCTTGCTTCGGGATTGCCGGACTAAGCTCAGCGCCTGTCGCCTACAGACTCCTCGGTCTGAGGATAGACGCGCACTGCATTCCGGCGTCCTGCGTCATCGCGAATGCGGTTCTCGTCCCGCCGCACTTCCCAATCGCGCCGCATATCGGCCGCGCCGCCGGTCTCGGGCAAGTTCTCCGCGGGTGGTTCAGCAGGGCCACCGATTGGCGCGGTGCGTCGAGCGACCGCCGGGCTCAGCCGTTCCCGCGCCGGCGTCACAGGTTCGGAAACACCGGCACTCATCCTCGGTGGAGCAGCTTCGGGGAAGGCCGGACCGGTGTAGGGTTCGGCGCTTTCATCGAAACGCGTCCAGCCGGCGTGGCGCCAGCTCTCGGCGCGCTCCTCGACATCGACCGGCGCATGCCGATCGAGAATGTCGGAAACCCGATCGCGCATGGCCTCGTCTGTTCTCGCGGTCACGAGCGTGCCGCCGCGCCGCACCGCCTCGGCATAGATATCGGCGTGCTCGCGCGGGATCCCTGCCTCCACCAAGGCGCCGACCAGACCGCCCACTACAGCTCCGACGCCGGCTCCGGCGAGCGTCGCAGCAAGCGCTCCGGCCGCCACCACGGGGCCGACCCCCGGGATTGCCAGCGCCCCGATCCCGGCAAGAAGGCCGGCGGCGCCCCCCAGCACCGCCCCGATGCCCGCTCCGGTTCCGGTTGCAGCTCCGGTATCGGCGGTGCCCGTGCGCTCGATCCGATCAGCTCCATATTGCGGATAATCGCCGTACTTGTTGTCTGCATTATTGGCGATCAGGCTGATGTCGGTGGGCGGGATGCCGGCGGTCTCGAGATCGCGGATCGCACTCTCGGCTTCCCGGTAATCGTCGAACAGTGCGACGACGGTGTGTGTTGCCATTGCGAGCTCTCCAATCACTTTATTTCAGCGACATTGCCGCGGAAGTCGACGCCGACCTTGACCTGCGTCCCGTTCTTCATCGCCTCGGCCACCCAGATCGAGTTTTGATCCTTGTGCAGCTGGCTGACATTGGTGTAGCCGTGATCTTCGATGCGCCGACGGGCTTGCCCCTCGGTGAAGCTGTTTGCTCCCCGCTCCAGCCCCGCGTCCGAGCGGGGCGCGTTCGCGTTTGGATTTGACGACGTGCCCAACTCCTGCGCGCCCATGCTCGTGCCGGCTGCGTTCGGGTTCACTGCCGGATTCCTTGCCGCCGGCGAGGAGGGCGAAACGGTTGGGGCGGTCTGCGGATTGCTTGTCGTCGCGCTCGGCGCTGTGCTCTGCGCGAGCGCTAGCCCTGAGCCCCCCAGCAGCAACGCCGCTGCGAGAACCGTCTGCTTGAAAGACATCGATTCACACTCCATTGCTGCATCGCCGGGTTGGCGCCTGAGCGCCGGGAAGTTTCCCGATCAACAAGTCCGGAGCGCGAAAAGTTTCATCAGGCCCATCCGCACGGGACGGCAGCCATGGACGACCCTAGCGGGGAGGGGCAGATGCACTGGTTTGCTAGGCCGCCTTTCAGACCGCTGGACAGAGCAGCAACGGAAACTCGTCACCCCCGCCACAGCCTGGTCGGGGCGGCCCGGCATCGCCCGTCGAGTCCTGCCTCGTGATCAAGGGACAACGGCACCTTTGCTCCGCCCGGAGCGCGAGGCATTTGTCGGCGCAAGCAGGGCTATGTAATCCCAGGCCATCGTCGCCGCGGCGAGAGCGGTGATCTCGGCCACGTCGTAGGGCGGCGAAACCTCCACCACATCCATGCCGGCGAAAGCGAGGCCGGCGAGGCGGCGCAGGATCGCACGCGCTTGCCAGGTCGCGATCCCTCCCACCTCGGGGGTGCCGGTGCCGGGGGCAAAAGCCGGATCCAGAGCGTCCACATCGAAGCTCAAATAGCAAGGCGCTGCTCCGACCACGTCGCAAACGCGCTGGGCAACGGCTTTCGCGCCGGTTTCGTGAACCTCCTCCGCCGGAACAATCGTTACTCCCTTCCCGGTCGTCCAATCATGGATCTCACGGTGCATCGGCGAGCGGATGCCGATCTGGATCGTGCGTCGCGGATCGATCAGGCCTTCTTCGATCGCGTGGTAGAACGGTGAGCCATGACCCCAGGCCAGCCCGAAGCTCTCCGGCCAGGTATCGACATGGCCGTCGAAATGCACGAGCCCGAGCGGGCCTTTGCGGCGCGCCAGCGCGCGCAGCAACGCAATGGTGATCGTATGGTCGCCGCCGAGGGCGACGAGATGTTCGAGAGGCGCCGCCTGCGCCTCGATCTTTGCCAGCGTGCCCTGGATGTCGCCATGGGCGATGCGGAAATCGCCGATATCGGCGAGATCGATCGACTCGATTTCGGCCCAGGACGCCGGATGGTCGCCATCGACCAGCATGCGGCTCGCCTGGCGGATCGCCGCGGGTCCGAACCGCGCCCCGGGGCGGTTCGAGGTTCCCAGGTCGAACGGAACGCCGGCAACGCAAATTTCAGCCTCGGACCCGGTACGCTCGATGCCGAGAAAGCTTGGCCGTGTGGAAAACGTCGGTACAGCTGTCATATCCTCCATCTGGGGAGGCGTCGACCTGAATTGGAGGCTACTCTCCATTCAGAATGCTGTGGCCCATCGAAAAGGCTTTTCCGGAACATCCCATGTCAGGCACCCACGACACGCTCACGGTCATCGACGGCCTTGTCGTCTCGAAATGGAGCCGCGCCGTCTTCGCCGACATGCGCAGGGGCGGGTTGACCGCGGCGAACTGCACCTGCTCGATCTGGGAGGGCTTCGCCGGCACGATGCGCAACATCGCGCTATGGAAACGCTGGCTCACCGAAAATCCCGACCTGATCATTCCGGTGCGCACCACGGCCGATATCCGCCGCGCCAAAGCAGAAGGGAAGACCGGCATCATTCTGGGATTTCAAAACACCTCGGCGTTCGAGGACCAGATCGGCTACATCCGGCTCTTCAAGGAGCTGGGCGTGGGCGTCGCACAGATCACCTATAATACACAGAACCTGTCGGGCGCCGGCTGTTACGAGCCCAGGGACACCGGCTTGAGCGGATTCGGGCACGAGGTCGTGGCTGAGATGAATCGGGTCGGCATGTTGTGCGACCTGAGCCATGTCGGCGCGGCGACATCGCGCGACGTGATCATCGCGTCGAAGCGGCCGGTCGCGTACACGCATATCCTGCCAGCAGCTCTGAAAGCGCATCCGCGCAACAAATCCGACCAGGAAATCCGGTTTATGGTCGAGCACGGCGGGTTCGTCGGCGTGACGATGTTCCCGCCCTTCCTTGCGAAGGGGAACGACTCGACGGTCGAGGATTACGTCGCCGCGATCGACTACGTGATCCGCGTGGCGGGCGAAGACAATGTCGGGATCGGGACCGATTTCACCCAGGAACATGACGATGCCTTCTTTGAGTACATATGCCGAGACAAAGGGTATGGACGGCAGGTGACGGGCCCGCTCGGCGATATCGTCAACCCGGCCGGGATGCGCACGATTGGTGATTTCCCCAATCTGACCGCCGCAATGGAACGCGCGCGCTGGCCGGAGACCAAAATTCGCAAGGTCATAGGCGAGAACTGGCTGCGTGCTCTTGCCGAGGCATGGCGCGAGTAAACTCTTCTCGCCGAGAGCACAGCAGATCTTGGGGCACGCAAGGAACAATGACATGAGCATAGCGCGAGAGTTGGCCGAATTCCTGGCCGGGACATCGGTGAGCGAGCTCCCGTCGCAAGCGGTCGATCATGCGGCGATGCTGATCGCCAGCACGGTGGCGAGCGCGGCGATGGGTTCCGGCCTAGAATCCGCGGCAATCCTCCGCTCACTCGCCCGGGAGCACGGAGGAACTCCGCAGGCCGCGCTCTGGTTCGACCGGGGTCCCAAGCTGCCGGTGGCGGAGGCGGCAAAGGTCAACGCCGTGATGAGCGATGCCGCGGCGTCCGATGACAGCGATCTGCGCAATATCGTGCATGCCGGCACGACCCTTGTCGCCAGTGCGCTGTCGATGGCCGAGCGCAGCGGCGCTGGCGGCAAGGATGTGCTGGCCGCAATCGTGCTCGGCTACGAGGCAGCCGGCCGCATCGGCGAAGCAATCACACCGGGCTTTCGCGCCCGCGGCTTTCACGGCTGTACGGTCGCGATCTTTGGCGGCGCGGTCGCTGCCGGGCGGTTGCTGCAGCTGGACGCCGCGCGCCTCGCCCAGGCCATAGCGCTGTCGGCGACCTCGATCGGCGGGCTGATGGCTGCAGCGAATACCAGCATTGCCCGCGAATACCATGCCGGATTGGCGGCGATGCTCGGTGTGCAGGCTGCACTCGCAGCGCAAGTGGGGTACAAGGCCGAGGAGAGCATATTCGAAACCCGCAACGGCTTCTTGGAGGTTTACGGCGGGACAGAAGCCGCCGCAGACTGCGCTTCTCTTACCCGTGAACTCGGTCAGTCCTGGGATATTATCACCGACATGGCGATCAAGCTGGCGCCAGGCGGCCACCCGTACCATGCGCTCGCCGAAGCCGCTGCCAATGCGGCAAAGGAGGCAGATATCCTGCCAGATGCAGTCGAGAGCATTACGATCTCCCGTCCCGGCTTCACCGTGCTCACCGGGCCTCTACACCCTACCGACCTGATCGGCATGGCCCACAGCCCGGCCTATTTTCTCGCCGCAGGCGCCGCCGACCGGGAGTTTTCGTGGCGTCACGCAACGGCCGAGAAGATCAACGATCCAGTGATCCACCAGCTGATCGACAAAGTCCGAGTGGGAGCCCCGCCGGCCGACAATGTCTCGCGCTATCGCCAAGGCGCTGCGGTGACGATCCGAACAAAGGATGGCCGCGCCGGCACGAGCGCCGTATTTGCGCCAAAGGGGGCGGCATCGGACGGGATCGCATGGGAGGATGTGGACACCAAGTATCGCACCTTGGGTCCACTGGCTGGGCTCTCAGAACAGCAGATCGAGGCGAGCCTTGCGATCATCCACCGATTTCGTGAGATCGATCACGTCTCGAAGCTGATCGATCTACTGCGGGTGTAGCACTCAATCAGCACTGTTTGCCGAGGCGGCGATCCGCAGAGGGTGGGCAGGGTAGACACCGAGTATCTTGACCTCCCGCGAGAAGAAGGCAAGCTCCTCGAGCGCCAGTGCCAATGGCCGATCTTCGGGGTGAGCCTCGACATCAGCGTAGAATTGGGTCGCCGCGAAGGCCCCGCCGACCATATAGCTCTCGAGCTTGGTCATATTGACGCCATTGGTGGCGAACCCGCCCATTGCCTTATACAGCGCCGCCGGCACGTTGCGGACACGGAACAAAAAAGTTGTCACGGTCGGCGTGCCTCCCGGCGGCCGCTTGGGGTCGCGTGACATGATCAGAAAACGGGTCGTGTTGTGCTCGGCGTCCTCGATGTTCTCCTTTAGCGACACGAGCCCGTAGATCTGCCCCGCTAGTTCGGAGGCGATCGCCGCGACCGTCACGTCGCCTCGCCCCGCGATTTCCGCCGCCGCGCCGGCGGTGTCGGCCGCGACGACCGGCTGGAGCCCGAGCGAGCCGATCAGGTTGCGGCACTGCGACAACGCGTGGACATGGCTTCTGACAGTGCGGATTGTTGCCAAGCTTGCGCCGGGCAGCGCCAAGAGGTGATGGTTCACCCGCTCGAAATGCTCGCCAATGATGTGAAGGCCGGAATCCGGCATCAGATGGTGAATATCGGCAACGCGGCCAGCCACCGAATTCTCGATCGGGATCATTGCCAAGGAGGCCCGCCGCTCGCGCACCGCAGCAAAGGCGTCCTCGAATTGATTGCACGGCAAGGTTGCCATCTCGGAAAAGACATGCCGGCAAGCGAGGTCCGAATAAGCGCCGAGGGCTCCTTGGAAGGCGATCGTCTTCGCCGGGTCGGTCGGTCCTGACATGAATTTGTTGCGCCCGTCCAAAAGAATGGTCGAGAGCGCACTATGCATATTGAGGGTGTGGCGTCACGTCGCGAAAGCAGCGGGGCGATTGTGAAATTCCGGCGGATGTGAGCGTATAGGCGCCGATCCGTGCTCCGGGCGGGATTTGGGGTTCCGCATCGGATGGGCGGAACCCCGAGCCGGTTCGGTCAGCTAGACTCTGGTTCCAATATAACGGGACCGCTCCGCTGCGACCTGATCCGCCGTGTAAGCCGGCGCATTTTCGTCAAAGGTGGTCCAGCCGCTTTCGCGGTAGGCTGCGCCGCGGACGGCAGGATCGACCCATTTGTAGCGTTGCAGGATTTCCCGGGCTGCCGATACCCGAGAATCATCGACACGCGCGGTGACGAGGGTGCCGCCACGCCGCACGCCTTCGGCGTAGAAATGGGCATCACGTTCGGGCACGCCGGCTTTTGTCAGAGAGCCGACGAGTCCGCCGGCAGCACCGCCCACGGCCGCCCCTGCCGCGGCGCCTACAGCCGTGGCAACGAGCCACCCGCCCGCCACCACCGGTCCGATTCCAGGGATTGCCAAGAGGCCAAGTCCGGCCAAAAGCCCGCCGACGCCGCCCACGGCAGCGCCAATGCCGGCGCCCTTGCCGGCGTCCTCGGCAGCCTTGGTCGGACGATCCTTGTCGTAGCGGTTGTCGACGTTGTTAGAAACGATACTGATGTCGGAGTGCGGTATCCCGGACGCTTCGAGCGCATTCACCGCGGATACTGCGTCGTCATACCTGTCGTAGAGCGCAGTCACTGTTTGGGTCATAATCCGTTCCTAGAAGGGTTGAGCGGTCCAGACGTGGCGCTTACTTCGCGACGACGTTGCCCTGATAATCGAGCGCCACCCCGACCGTTGTGCCTCCTTTGGAGGCCTTGCCTCGCCAGATCCCGTCCTGGTCTTTGGTCAGACCCGAGACATTGGAGTACCCGGCTCCCTCGATCCGTGACCGAGCCTGGGCCTCTGTGAAACTATTCGCACCCGTGGCAGGCGCGCCCGGATTGTTGGCATTCTTGTTGGCAACCGCCGGGGTGCTCGCATTGGGATTTGCCGGCGGCGCACTCTGAGCGAAGGCACCGCCCCCGCTGGTGGTGCCCGCCAGAAGCGCCACAACGGCGGCTGCCAAGAGCCGATTTTTCATCACTGAATTTCCTCGAATTGCCCTATTACGCATCAGCCGAACAAAATTTCGGCAAGATTCGTTCCCAATGCGCCAGAAGGCCTCGCGCCCGAGGCCGTGGAACGGACCAGACCGGCTAAACGGCCGGTGCGGCCTCGCGTGCCGGCTGTTCCCGCATTGTCGGGGATTGGCGCTGCTCGGTCACCGGGGTCGGCCCCTCACCGGCGACAAACAGCACCGAGCATTCCGCGTGATCGAGTAATTCCGCCGGGACTCGACCGAAATAGAGCGGCTCGCCCGGACGCGGGCTTACGCCCATTACCAGCAGATTATAGTCGCCGATTTTCAGCTGCCGGAGAATAGCGTCCTGCGCTCTCTCGGCGTGACGCAGTATCCCGCGTACCTGGACACCATAGTGGTCGCCCAGCCGCACAATCTCTCGAATAATGGCCTCGGCGCTGCTCGTCGGCGCGATCGCCGCACCGAACTGGCGACGCCAGGAGCGGGGCGTTCTCCGATCATCGGCGACGTGGAGCGCGGTCACCCGACCATGCGAGGCTTGCGCCAGCGCGATTGGCAGCTCGGCGCCTTGCCGCTACATCGCGGTTCCGGTGACGGGCACGAGAATATTGAGCCGTGTTCCTGCCCGTTCCTCTCGATCAATCCCACGGGCGATGGCGATCACGAAAGGCCCGGCGAAGCCCACCGCGTGCGCGTGATCTGCTCGTGGAAGGTGTCGCCTTCCGAAGCCGGCTCGCGGCCGATGAAGAGCAAGCCATAGCCCTTCTTCGCTTCGGCCATGATCGCGTCTTCGCCGGGTTTCTCGACGCGGGTGGTAATCTCGACGCGGTCCTTGCCCGCCTTCGCCGGGGCCGCATCGTCGCCGGCTTTGGCACCCTCGTCGACGACAGCCTTGGTGCGCTCGGCCTCCCGCTCTCCTTCGGGAAGCGAGGAGGCGCTTCCATAGTCGAGATGGAGAACGGTCGTCGGGACCCTTCTTGCGCCGGCGAGGAGCCCGATTAGCCGTGAAGCAAACTGGCCGCTCGGGCTTGCATCGGCAGCGCCAAGAGGTGATGGTTCACCCGCTCGAAATGCTCACCAATGATGTGAAGGCCCGAATCCGGCATCAAATGGTGAATATCGGCGACGCGGCCTGCAACCGAATTCTCGACCGGGATCATCGCCAGCGCGGCCCGCCGCTCGCGCACCGCGGCAAAGGCGCCGTCGAATTGGCTGCATGGCAGGGTCGTCATCTCGGGGAAGACGCGACGGCACGCAAGATCCGAATACGCCCCGAGAGCTCCCTGGAAAGCGATCGTGCGCGCCGGGTCGGTCAGTCTTGACATGGATCTGTTGCACCCGCCCAAAAGCCTGACCCGAAAACCATGCACATCGAGGGCCCGACGTCACGTCGCGAAAACAGCGGGCGATCTTGAATTCAGGCGAATGTGAACGCGACGATCTGAACGCACAGCGGACCTTTGGGTTTCCGCCATCCGATCAGGGAAACCCCAAGCGGGTCGGTCGACCAAACCATAGTTCCAATACAGCGGGGTTGCTCGGCCGCGACCCGTTCCGCGTGCAGCAGGCCTGGGACCGCTAATTTATCGGTACCGCTAGAAAATCCATCTCGCCCCGGTTGTCGTCGCTTTGAACGCCGGGATCGAGCGAATGTGAGGGATGCAGGGTCCCGTCTTCTCGGCAGAGATACGTTGCGTACCCGCACTGCCCCCAGAAATTTTCGAGAGATGACATATTGTCCCGCCGGTTCTGTATTAATCGTCGCAATTCATCGTTTGACAACTCCCCTCCGAAATATTCGCGGGGATAGGTTTTTTCGACGAGGTGGCGGTATCCCATGACTTCGAAATATACCGGAGGTCGTTTCTCTCGAAGTATGGCTTCCATGCCCCGCAGAACATTGAGTTCCCATCCTTCTGTATCAATCTTCACGAGAAAAATGGGTTGTTCTAGCTCAGCGAGTTGGTCGTCTGCGGTGGAAACAGGCACTCGTGTTGTGTTGGAGTACATCTGAGCCGGTCGAAGGTCCAAACCGAGCGTGCTGTTCACGTCGGTTGGATGGCTTCTGTGCAATTCCAACATCGAGTTTTCACTTCCGAGCGCGATGGGAAGAACATGATGGTTTGACAACTGATTCAGCTGGATCAGCTCCTGGATGTACCTTGCGCCGTCCAGGTCCGGTTCGAAGCCCAAATAGGGGAGACGAAACCCCAAAGCCAAAAGGTTGAGTATCATCTTTCCTTGATTGGCTCCGATGTCTATGAAATAACCACGCCGCCCCTGATTATATAGACGCGAGACGACCTGTTGTATCCGCTCGTCTGTATACTCCAACAGCGGCCACCCGCAGCCTTGAATTATCGGTACGCGGGCACTTTCGCAGCCGCAAGGAAGTAGAACAGTGAATCTCGCGCGTCGGCTGAACCGATAGAATCGAGTGCAAGCATTCAAAAGGAGGCGGTCACGAAGGCGCACTTTTTTACTCGTCCGGCTGGCCAGAAACTGATTGCAATGCGATGTCGTTTGACCCTAGTACCGCTCGAACGTCAGGTTCACGGGTCCCTGTTGGAATAGACCAGCGCTCGAGTGGATCTCGCAAATACGAGGCCGCTACTGGCCGGCTGGCTCTTTCCAGCCCATTGGGTGAATGTCCAAGCGGCATACATTGCAATCCACGGCATAAGCGGAAAGTGGAAACGTGATTGACCGGAGAAAACAATAGATATGAGCGTAAAATAGGCCGCCAAAGCGTATCCCGTCACCGCGTACGGCGAGAGCGCTCCACGCCGACGAATGAAGAATATGGTTGAAATCGTAAACATCACAATCAGACAGGTATAGTATAGCTGGTTCAGGACACGTACGAGCCGGAAGAGCATCCAATATCTTTCATAGCCATCGAAGCCGGCTTGATAGCACCATTCGGCCTCGCCATCGGGGGCCCACAACCGCCAAACTTTCTTCGGGACGAGGATGGCGAAGGCATGCGGATTGTTCTCGATCCACTGGAGGGCCAGGGACCTCGCCAGCCGGTCGTTGGCGACCTGCCCGGCCACATCGCTCGGGACTTGCCGGACGAGAGGGTCGTCCTCTGTGTAATCGCCCCATGCAGTCGGGTTATTGCCGCTCAACAGCGTGCCGCCGCCATTGGTGGATATCAGAACGAATTCTCCGAAGACCAGATAATTTCGCACCGTCCACGGCACGATGACCAGCGCCATCGCAGCATAGACCACCGCCGCCCTAGTCAGGCACGGGAGCAGGCGCAATCGGCCGCCTGCCGAAAACCACCAGGCCGCAAACAAAAAAGCGGGAAGATACAGCGTCTGCGCCTTGGTCAGGGTTGCGATCCCGAAGACGAGACCGGCCAGAGCCGGCGTGGCGACCGAGTGGCCGCCGCGCACGACGATGACAAGGGCGGCGAGTAGCAATGCCGTATAGAAGATCTCGGTTGCCAATACCGGGACGTAGCCGATCTGGTTCGGGTAGATGGTCAGGATGGCGACCGCCAGGCGGCCGACGATCCTGTCGGCGAAGATGGCGGTGCCCAAGCTCAATGAGATAAAGAAAATCATTATTGAAAATGTCAAATTGGCTATCTGCCCTATGATTGGCGATGGGCCGAAGAGCCAAAAAGCCAATCCCAGGAAGCCGGGCCACCCGGGGGGCCAGTACGCCGTGGTGACGCCGGCTTCGGAATATCCCTGGCCGGATGCTAGCGCGACACCTCTTGCATAGTACCACAGACTGTCCGAATGCTGATCGATCGGGACGACAATTAAGACGCCCACCCGCAACGACAGATAGAGGGCAAAGCAAGCCGGGACGAAAATACGGGCAGGACAGGGCGGACCACCACATCGGCTCGTTTGCACGCCGCATAGATCGTTTCCAGCGCAATCGGAAGATTTTCGTAATTAACCGAACCGAAGGATGATTGTCGTCGGAAGATTAAATGCTTCTGTAATCCGGGCAGATTAACGCAAAGTGAATTACGGCAAGAATTTTTTTAGCAGGGTGCTGAAAAACTCGCGTGTCATTCCGGGACGGCCCATCCGGGCCGGGCCCGGAACCCATGAACACAGGCAAGCTATTGATTTCTCTAGTTCGTGTTCCTGTTGGGGTGGACGGCCCCCCTACGGCATCGAATGTGCCAGGCTGTGAGTTAGGACCACGCAGCCAAGGGGAGCCGCCCGAATGACGATTATCAGAATTGGTTTGGACACGTCCAAACATGTCTTTCAAATTCATGGGGTTGACGAGCACGAGAAGGCGGTGTTGCGGCGCCAGCTGCGGCGCAACGCGGTGGCGGAGTTTTTTGCCAAGCTGGCGCCGACGCGTATCGGCATCGAGGCGTGCGGCGCTTCGCACCATTGGGCGCGGGTTCTGCGTGGGCTCGGGCACGAGGTCGTGCTGATGCCGCCGCAATACATCAAGCCCTACGTCAAGCGCGGCAAGAACGACGCGATCGATGCGGAGGCGATCTGCGAGGCGATGAGCCGGCCGTGCATGCGGTTTGTGCCGGTCAAGACCGCCGGGCAGCAAGCGGCATTGACAATGCTCGGGGCGCGCGACCTGCTGGTCAAGCAGCGCACCATGCTGATCAATGCGATGCGCGGCCATGCGGCGGAGTTCGGGATCACCGCGCCGAAGGGACCGCAGCAGATCGCCGAGCTGCAGCGGCGGCTGGCGGCCGAGGAGGGCGTGCCGGATTTGGCGCGCGAGATGATCGCGTTGCTGACAGAGCAGCTCGAGCTGCTGAACGCCAAGCTGAAGACGATCGAGGCGCGGCTGATGACTTGGCACCGGCAGGATCAGACGAGCCGATGCCTGGCGACGATCCCCGGCATCGGGCCGATCGGCGCCGTCAGCTTCGCCCTCAAGGTACCCGACCCGAAAGCCTTTCGTTCGGCACGGCATTTTGCGGCGTGGATCGGCATCACGCCGCGCGAGGACTCGACCGGGGGCCGCGCCCGGCCCGGCCGGATCAGCCGGCAAGGCGACGAGGACCTGCGCCGGCTTGTCGTGCTCGGCGCCACCGCGGTGATCCAGCAGGCCAAGCCCGGCCGCGCTTCGCCGTGGCTGTTGGGATTGCTGGTGCGCAAGCCGAAGAAGCTGGCGGCGGTGGCGCTGGCCAACAAGATGGCCCGCATCGTCTGGGCCATGATGATCACCGGCGAGACCTATCGCCGGCCGCAGCAGGCTTGAGCGCCAGGCCTGTGGATATGTGGACGATCGGCTGCGCCGACCGGCTCCGCTTCCCCCGCTTTCCGAGCCAGCTCGCAAAGCGGGGAAATGCTCGCCTTCGCCCACATCTCCACAGGCCCCACAGCCAACCAGGAAATTATTACAAATCGTTTTGCCGAACTCTGCGACACAACTCTGGCATTTCGGGAGGGCAAGCTCAGCCGCAGCAAGATGGCAATCGGTCGATCCGAGGATCCGGACAACCCGCGGAACCCGTTGGTGCTTCGACATCACGTTCCTGTTTGGGACCGGGTCCGCGTAACCCATCTGGGCCAGCGGTCAACCGACCGCGCTCCAAAGGCCGGACATATGACCGCAACCGACCCGATCCCGCCCAAGCTGCAGCTGCACCGCCCTTGCGAGCCGGGGGCCGTCCACATATGGGTTCCGGGCTCGCAGGCAAAGCCCGCGCCCCGGAATGACGACGTTCCTGCATTTTTCAGCACCCTGCTAGCGTGCCAAGATCCACGGTGCGCTGGTCCAAGGCATCGGCCGCTGCGGGCCGGCGATCGCCTATATGGAAGGCGTCCTGGCTTCTGCCTCCCCGAGCGTAGCTGTCATCGACGCGACAATGAGCACCTGCTGCCGCAGCTGCTGCAACCGGGCACAGCAGCTAGAGGGCCGGGGCGGCCTCGCGCAACGGGTGTTCCTGGGCGGCAGCGAACTGGCGTTCCTCAGCCACCGCGGTCGGCCTTCGCCGGCGACGAACAGGACCGAGCATTCCGCGCGCTCGAGCAGCTTCCGCCGGAACTTTGCCAGAAGAACAGCTGCTCCCCGGGCCGCGGGCTGACGCCCATCACCAGGAGATTGTAATCGCCGACCTTCAGCTGGCGGAGGATGGTCTCCTGGCGGAGTGCCGCTGCGACGCAAGCGCCCTTTCACCTCGACGCCATAAGGGTCGCCGAGCCGCACGATCTCGCGGATGATTGCCTCGGCGCTGCTCATCGGCGCGATCGCGGCGCCGACCTCGCGCCGCCATGAGCGCTGCGTCCTCTGGCGGTCTGCGACATGGAGCGCGGTCACCGAGCCGTGCGACGCCTGCGCCAGCGCGATCGCCACCTCGGCGCCCTGCCGCGAAACCGCAGTCCCGGTGACGGGCACGAGGATCTTGAGCCGGGTTCCGATTGTCTTCTGCCGATCGATGCCGCGCGCGATCGCGATCGCGAACGGTCCGCCGAACCCGGCCGCGCTGCGCGCGATCTGCTCGTGAAAGGCATCGCCCTCCGAAGCCGGCTCGCGGCCGATGAAGAGCAGCCCGTAGCCCTTTTTCGCTTCGGCCACGATGGCCTCTTCGCCGGGCTTTTCGACCCGAGTCGTAATCTCGGCAGGATCGTCGCCCGAATCCGATACGGCCGCTTCGTCTCCCGCTTCCGCGCTCTCGGTTGACGACGGCCTTGGTGCGTTCGGCCTGCTGCTTTCCTCCGGGGAGCTCCTCGGCCGTGGCGTAATCCAGGTGCAGGACCGTCGTCGGGATCCGCCGGGCGCCGGCGAGCAGCCCGACGAGCCGCGAGGCAAACTGTCCGCTGGGGCTCGCATCGACGGCGACCAGCAGCCGTTCGATGTTTGGAACAAAGCCTCGGGCCTCGAACTCCTCGCGCTCCAGCCGGGCCTTCTCCTCCGGGCTCATCGTCAGCCGGCGCCAGCGCCCAGCGCAGCATCGGCGGCATCGACATCGTCGTCACAACGGCCATCGCGACGATCGCCGTGAAGAGGCTTTGGTTGAGGACACCCATCGACAGCCCGATCGAGGCGACGATGACTTCCGTCGAGCCGCGCGCGTTCATTCCGCAGCCCAGCGCCAGCGACTCCGCCCATTCATGCCGCCGAGCCGGCCGCCAGAGAAGAGCGCCGCTGAATTTGCCGAGGCTGGCAATCGCGATCAGTCCGAGGGTCAGGAGGGCGAGGCTCGGGATCGGCGAGCACGGTGAGATTGGTCGATAGACCGGCCAAGCCCGAAGAAGACCGGCATGAACAGCGCAACGATGAGCCCGCGCAACTGCTCATCGATGTGCCGCGTCAGGATCGGCGATTGTCCGACGAGGATGCCCGCCATAAAAGCGCCGAGCACCGTGTGGACGCCGATAGCGTTGGTTATCAACGCCATCAACCCGGTGACCGCGAGAATGGCGGTGATGACCGGGACTTCGCTGACAAATGTGTCATTGGTCCAGCGGATCAGACGAAAGACGAGCCGGCGGCCGATCGTGAAGCTGAGCACCAGAAAAATCGCGGTCCCGAGGAGGCTCTGCGCGAGTGAGGCAGGATCGATCGCGCCATGCAGCGCGAGCCCGAAGGTGACCGACATGATGATCCAGCCGATCGTGTCGTCGATGATGGCCGACGCGACGATCACCTGGCCGACAGTGCGGCGCAGAAAGCCGACCTCGCGCACCACCATCGCCACGATCTTCACCGACGAGATCGACAGCGCGGTGCCAAGGAACAGCGCCGTAATCAGCCGCTCGCCGGGATTGGGCAGCATCGTGTCGGGCAGCAGCTCGCCGAGCAGAACGCCGCAGAGGAAGGGTATGGCGATGCCGGCGATCGAGACGCTGAACGCCGCTCGGCGCGAGCGGCGGACGACCGACAGGTCCGTCTCCATTCCGGTCAGCAGCAGCAGCAGCAAAATGCCGAGCTGCGCGACGGCGTCGATCATCGCCTTCTGTTCGGGATTTGCCGGGAACAGGAAATGTTGGAATCCCGGCCAAAGGGCGCCCAGCACCGATGGGCCCAGCACGATGCCGGCGATCAGCTGGCCCATGACCGCCGGCTGACCGATCCGCTGCATCAACTCGCCCATCAAAGCGCCCGCAGACGATCAGCGCGATGATCTGGGCAAGGAAAATTACGTCGGAGGGCCCGTGCGCCCCTTGGGTTGCCGCTAACCCTATCGCCGGAACGAGGCAGAACGCGAGAATACCCGCCAGCGCCGGCTTGCAGCGTCGAGACACGCGGAATATCCTGTCCGGTTTCAGATCAAATGTTCATCCGCCGGCGGAGTGCGGCTGCCGTGCGCCCCGGCGTGCTCCGGTCGTCTTCTTTCGCATCCGTCCTCTTCTCCCCCCCCGAACGGCTTGCCTCCTTTGATCGAGAGCGGCAACGCAGCTCAAAATGGGACGGTGACGTGACCGGACAACCCTGCTTCAAAACATGTCTCGGCTGAAATGCGCTACATTCCAGGAGGAGGGGGTCATGGACGAAGGCAAGCAAATTCCCGAAACAGCGGAACGCGCCTTCTGGTCATGGCTCGGTTTTTGGCTGCAATTACTGCTCCTGGGGATGCTCGCCATCATCGGTGCGTTTTTCGCCAGCAGCGCCGCCCGCCCGGGCGACTACGCCTGCGGCCTGATATTGACCCTCGGAGCGGCGCGCGTTGGCCTTTATGCGCCTCAAGAATCGCCTCGACGGCGAGGCCAGCTGGGGCAATTTTCTTTTTGTCGACGACATGAGGAACCTCGCCTTTGCGATCCCGCTTTTCGCGGTTATCGGGCTCGCCGGCCTGTTTATCGCCCATGCCTGGGAGAGCGGCGCCATGCACACGGCAGGGGTCGCCCTGTTTGTCGTCAGCGGGCTGATCATCTTTCTGAATATCAAGCGCGTCTTCGATCACATCGATTCGAACGAGCCGCACTAAGATGCCGACCGTGCTCTCAATCCAGTCCTGGGTCGCCTGCGGCAATGTCGGCAACACGGCGGCGCTGTTCCCGCTGCAGCGCCTCGGTTGCGAGACCTGGTCGCTCAATACCGTCGCCTTCTCGAACCACACCGGCTACGGGAAATGGCGCGGCGCCGCCGTGCCCGCCAAGGAGATCGCGGATTTGTTTGCGGGGATCGCCGAATTGGGGCTTCTGCCGCGCTGCGACGCGGTGCTGTCCGGCTATCTCGGCGAGGCCGAAGTGGGCCCAGTCCTGCTCGACATCGTCGCGCGGGTCAAGCAGGCGAACCCGAAGGCGTTGTTCGCCTGCGACCCCGTCATGGGAGATGTCGGACCGGGCTGGTATGTCCGCGCCGGCGTTCCGGAATTCTACCGGGACCAAGCGATCGCGGCCGCCGATATCGTGACGCCGAACCGTTTCGAGCTCGAATGGCTGACCGGCCAGCCGGTCGGCACCCTGGCGGAAGCGGGGGAGGCTGCAGCGGCGTTGCGGGGGAGGGGGCCCGGCACGGTGCTGGTCACCAGCCTCGATCTCGCTCCCGACGGTATTGCCGTGGTCGCCGCCGGCCGCGACGGCGTGTGGGCGGTCGAGACGCCGCGCCTGCCGATCGAAGCGACGGGCTGCGGCGATGCGGTGGCCGCTCTGTTTCTCGGCTGGCTGCTCAAAGGCAAGGAGCTGCCCGAGGCGCTGGCCTTGACGATCGCCGCGATCTACGGGGTGGTCGAGGCGACGATGCGCTCTGCGGATGGCGAGTTGGCGCTGGTCGCGGCGCAGGACGAACTCGTCTCGCCCACCCGATCGGTCCCCGTCCGAAAATTATAGAGGGTTCAAACATGGAAACGTCAGACAAGATCGCGGTCATCACCGGCGCCGGCAGCGGCATCGGGCGCGCATCGGCGCTCGCCTTGCTGGAGGCTGGGTTTACGGTGGTGCTGGCCGGCCGCCGCCGCGATATGCTCGAAGAAACCGCCGCGCTGGCGAAAGCGCGCAGCATCACCGAACCCTGCGCCGTCGCCGACCGACGTCTCCGATCCGGCGGCGATTGCCGCGCTGTTCGAGCGGGTCAAACAGACCTATGGCCGCATCGATCTCTTGTTCAACAATGCCGGCATCAGCACCCGCGGCATTCCGTTCGAGGATTTGACCTATGAGCAATGGTCGAATGTCGTCGCAGTCAACCTGACCGGCTCGTTTCTGTGCGCCCAGCACGCCTTCCGGATGATGAAGGAGCAGCAGCCGCAAGGCGGGCGGATCATCAATAACGGATCGGTGTCGGCGCATGTGCCGCGGCGCAATTCGACGCCCTATGTCGCCACCAAGCATGCGCTGACCGGGCTCACCCGCTCGTTGTCGCTCGACGGTCGCGAATACAACATCGCCTGCGGCCAGATCGACATCGGCAACGCCGCGACGACCCGCAACGAAGACACCGCGCGTGGCCGGCTGCAGGCCACCGGCCGGGTCGAGGCCGAGCCGCGCATGGATGTCGAGCACGTCGCACGCGGGGTCGTCTACATGGCCACCCTGCCGCTCGAAGCCAATGTCCAGTTCATGACCGTGATGGCGACCAAAATGCCCTATATCGGCCGCGGGTGAGCGAGGAAAGCTGGCTCACGATTCGCGATCCCCGCCTCGCCTGACGCGGTCGGAAATGCCGGGTGTCAACGCCAAGTGGCGGACTTTTGACGCATTTGGCGGCGGTTAAGCTTTTGGACTGCCTAGGAAACGATCAATCCTGTCGCGCGATGCGGGAGGATTGACACGCCCAGCATTGTCGCAAAACCTTGCGGGAACTTGAGCATCACCGCGCAACCAACTGGTTTGTGTCGCAGCTACGCTTCGAGGCGATCCCGCTAGGCCATCGGATGGTATGCCGCTTGCTTCCACCTGGATCGAAGAAGCGACGGCGCCCCGGTGGGCGGCCGGGCAGTGATTGGGGAAGGGCCGCGGATCATGAGCAGAACCAAGAATAGGATCGTTACCGGCAGCGCCTTTGCTTGCGCCG
Organism: uncultured Alphaproteobacteria bacterium; assembly: GCA_963836845.1. Taxonomy (GTDB): domain Bacteria; phylum Pseudomonadota; class Alphaproteobacteria; order ATCC43930; family CGMCC-115725; genus AP-15. The sequence continues at coordinate 153,221 of CAWILK010000012.1, forward strand.
TGTTGGCGATCGGCCTCGGCCCCTCATGGGCCCAAGGAGCAGCCGAGGAACCGGTCGCGGGGGAAAAGCCGGAAGCGCCGACGACATTGACCACACCCCCGCTCACCGGCCCGCTGGCGGGAAATCCCAACCCGATCACCTTCGATGCGGGGCCGCTCGGACCGGTCTATTTGACCGGCATCGTCAGTGGTCTGGGCCTGTGGCAGAACAACACCTTTCCCGGCGACCAGCACTCGCTCGCCAGCTTGACCAACGGCCAGTTCATTTTTCAGAAGACCGACGGGTTGTTGCAGTATTACGTGCAGGCTGGCGCCTATAGCCTGCCCTCGCTGGGCACCGCTTTCGTCAACACCCCAAAGGCGACCGGGGACTTCTACACAGCGCTGCCGCTCGCAAGCCTTAAGCTTGCGCCGGCGGAAAATTTCTCAATTCAAGGCGGCAAGCTGCCGACCCTGATCGGGGCCGAGTATACCTTTACATTCCAGAACATGAACATCGAGCGGGGCCTCCTGTGGAACCAGGAACCGGCCATCAGCCGTGGCGCCCAGCTGAATTATGCCGAAGGGCCTTTGTCGGCCGCGTTCTCGTGGAATGACGGCTTTTACTCGAATCGGTTCACTTGGCTCTACGGGCTCGCTCGCCTACACTCTGAACAAGGAAAACACCATTACGGTAGCCGCCGGTGGTAATTACGCGCATACCAACAAAGCGACATTAGCCACCCCTTTGTTTCAGAACAATGAAACAATCGTCAATCTAATCTACACCTATAACGCTGCGCCGTTTACGATAACCCCGTATTTCCAGTACACCCATGTGCCGGCCGCTTCGTCGATCGGGGCGATGACCTCGGCATCAACGTTTGGCGGAGCGATCTTGGCGAATTATAGCTTTGGCGAGGACACACCGCTCGCCGGCTTCAGCCTCCCCGTTCGCTTCGAGTACATAGCGAGCACGGGCAGTCTCGCCAATGGCTCGCCTAGTCTGCTCTATGGCCCGGGGAGCAACGCTTGGTCGATCACCGTGACCCCGACCTACCAGTACAAGATTTACTTCGCGCGGGCCGAGTTTTCGCATATCGGCACCAGCAACACGACACCCGGCTTCGCGCTCGGCTCGAACTTCACCAACACCACCCAGACGCGCTTCATGGTCGAAGCCGGTATCCTGTTTTAGCCCGCGGGAAGCTATGCGACACGGTCGAGCGCCTCGCGCGCGGCGCTCGCCAGCTCCTCCTTGCGGTAGGGCTTGCTCAGCAGCGGCGTGCATGCGGCCAGCGGGCCGGCCTCGCCGATCAACCGGGTTTCGGAAAAGCCCGAGGTGAAGACGACCTTGATCCGGGGCCAGCGTTGGCGGGCGCGCCGCGCCAGCTCGCGCCCGTTGGTGCCGCCCGGCATCACGACATCGGTCAGCAGCAGGTCGATGTTCTCCCGTTCCAGCAGCCGGAGCCCTGCCGCCGCGTTCTCGGCTTCGAGCACGCGATAGCCGAGCTCCCCGAGCTGACGGGCGACGACGCGGCGCAGCGCCGCGTTGTCTTCGACCACCAGCACGGTCTCGCCTCTGCCGTGCGGCAGCGACTTTGCAGAGCTTTCCTCGATCGCTGTCACATTCTCCATCATGCGCGGCAAGAACAGGCGGAAGGTGGTGCCCATTCCAGGCTCGCTGTAGACGGTGACATGGCCGCCGGATTGCTTGATAAAGCCGAACACCATGCTGAGCCCCAGCCCGGTGCCCTTGTCGCGCCGCTTCGTCGTGAAAAACGGCTCGAATATCCGGTTGATGACCTGCTGCGTCATGCCGGTTCCGGTGTCGCCGACCTCGATCATCGCATATCCGCCGGCGGCGACATCGGCATGCTGGGCCGCGTAATCGGCGTCGAGAATCCGGTTTCTGGTGACCACCATCAAACGGCCGCCATCGGGCATCGCGTCGCGCGCATTGGTCGCCAGATTGGTCAGGCTCGATTCGAGCTGCGCCGGATCGATCACGACCGGCCAGACATCGGGACAGAGGTCGAGCGAAATCTCGATGTCTTCGCCGAGCGTCCGGCTCAACAGGCGGGTGATCCCGGACACCAGCTCGTTGACGTCGACGCATTGCGGCCGGAGCGGCTGCTGGCGTGCGAACGCAAGCAGCCGGCGGGTCAGGTCAGCCCCGCGGAATGCCGCGCCGAGAGCCTCGTGCGTCAGCTCCTCGACTGCGGCGTCATCTTTCTTCAGGTCTCTGAGCAGGTCGACATTGCCGATGATGACGCCGAGCATATTGTTGAAGTCATGCGCCATTCCGCCCGTCAGGTTGCCGATCGCCTCCATCTTCTGGGCTTGCTGCAGTTGCGCTTCGAGCTTGCTCCGTTCGACTTGCTCGCGTTTTTGGCTGGTGAGGTCGCGCAGGATGCCGGTGAAGTGACGGTGTCCTCCGGACCACCACTCGGCGATCGACAAGTGGGCCGGGAACAGGGTCCCGTCCTTGCGGCAGACCTCCAATTCCCGCATCGTCCACAGATAGCGCGCAGTATAGCGGTCGTGCTCCCGCCGCAATGCCGGAGGCAGCAGCACCCGCATGTTCTTGCCGGCGATTTCGGACATCAGGTAGCCGGTCATTCTTTCCGCGGCTTTGTTGAACTCTTGAATGATGCCGTGCTGGTCGGACACGATGATCGCGTCCACCGCGGTCTCGAAGATCGCCCGGTATCGGCTCTCGCTTTGCCGCAACTCTTCCTCGATCGCCGATCGCCTGATGCGCTCGCGATAGATGCACGCCGACGAGCAGGGCCGCGAGCGCGAGGGCAAGCGCCGCACAGGCTGAAATCTCGGGCGAAAGATCCGGCATCCGTTGTTATTGCAAGGTCACAACCCGGGGACCCCGGGCGAGCTGCCCGGACCGCAGCAAGGTATTGTCCGAAACCGAGTTTTGCGGATTGGGCAAGGCGCAACAACTGGCGGCGTTTCCTGCGACATGACGGCACGGGCGGTTTCGTTAACCAAGCAGCACTCTTGCGCATAGATCGTCAAGCTGCCGTCAAAACTCTACGTTAACAGAGTATCAAGAAAGATCTTTCAGTTAAAATTGCGCACGAATTTTACTGAGTTCGCCAGGTTTGCTCTCAACAGAGGCTCGGTTGATTGACGCTTGCGCGTCGACTTCCATCATCGTCGGCGGCGAGCGTGGCCGTCGCAGAGAAAAAAGCGTTTGAGCTCGGATCGGCAATGGCCGCTAATCTAGGCCAGTCGTCCGGGTTCGACGGGGAGGATTCGCATGTTCGCGAGCCTATCCGATGAGCAGCGCCGCTTTGTGCACACGGTGCGCGACCTGGCGCAACGCGAGTTCCGGCCGCGCGCGCTGCGCTATATGGACGGTACCTTCCCGTGGGAGAACATGCGCGCTCTGGCCGAGCTGGGCGTCCTCGGCATGGCCGTGCCCGAGGAATATGGCGGGCTCGGGCTGCCGGTGTTCGACACTGCGCTCGTCCTCGAGGAGATCGCCAAGACCTGCTATGTGACGGCGATGGCGGTGCTCGGCGAGGTCGGGGTGCAGACCCGGATCATCGCGGCCTACGCGCCCGAGCCGGTCAAGGCGCGGATCCTGCCGGCGGTGTGCAGCGGCGACGCGATCCTCGCGATCTGCATGACCGAGCCCGATGCCGGCACCGATGTTGCCAATTACAAGACCAATGTCGACACGGCCGGCAACGCGCTGCGGCTCAACGGGGTCAAGACCCTGATCAGCCGGGCCGAGGAGGCGCAGATGTTTGTCGTCTTCACGCGCGTCGACCGGCGGCCCGGCCGTGAAGGGATCGGCTGCGTGCTGGTCGAGAAAGGCACACCCGGCTTCATGGTTACCGGCACCTATCACACGATGGGCGGGGAGAATTTGCACGAGATCCGCTTCGAGGATTGCCTGTTGCCGCCGGAGAATTTGGTGTTGCGCGAGGACGGGTTTCGCAAACTGCTGTCGGCCTTCAACACGCAGCGCTGCCTCAACCCCAGCATTTCGCTGGGCCTCGCCGAGGGCGCCCTCGAAGAGGCGGTGCGCTATGTCAAGGAGCGCAAGGCGTTCGGCCGCGCGATCGGCGAGTTCCAGGGGATGCGCTGGAAGATCGCCGAGATGTACCAGGACATCGAGGTCGGGCGCAGCATGCTCTACCGCGCCTGCACTGAGCGCCGACCCGTTCCCCGACCCGCTCTTGGCAGCGGTCGCCAAGACCTATTGCAACGAGATGGCGTTGCGCGTGACCTCGCGAGGCGATCCAGGTGCATGGCGGCTACGGCTTCACCGACGAGTTCCCGGTCTCGCGCTTCTACCGCGGCGCCCGCTACGGCACCCTCGGCGGCGGCACCACCGAAACCCTGCGCGACCTGATCGGCAAGCGCGTGCTGGCCGGCATCGACCCGGTCGACGGCATCCTCGGGATGGGCATGTTCTGATCGGTTGACATGTCTTCCATTGCCCGTCGCTAGCTACAATCGAAAATTGAGCCAAATATTTCACCCCGCTGCACCTGCAGCAAGTCTGCAGCGGGATTTCCCCTGATAGTTGTATCTCCTGGAATGCCTCGGGCCCTCCAGTGGCCCTCTGTCCTGCGATCCGCCGCACGCAGGTGTATACGACTGAAAAGAGGCGATTTTGCGCTCATCCCGACAAAGCCGCCGCTTTGAACAGCAAGTTAATTGTCGCCTACGCGGCGTCTTATAGCCGGGCAGCGGTTCGCGGCGAACTCACACAAGGTCAGGCAGAAAACGCGCTGTTGCATCCGCCCATGTCCATGTTCTCCTCAACCGTCTCGATGCCCGGCCTTTGTCAGGGACCTTTTCAATATTCAGACGATCCGACGCCTTCAGGGGGCTGACCAGGAATGGATGTCGGTATTTCGATAGGTTACCGTCATTCCCGCGGAAGCGCAGGGCTGTCCGGGGAATGACGGCAATTTGTTCCCCTCGCTAGAAATGTGCTACGGTTCCATGTTGCGCTGTTTCATGAGACCTCGGTAAACGGGCCACCGGCAGCGCAGCGGCCGGCCTTCGACCGGCTTGCAATCCTCGAACGGGAGGGTGATTGGAATGAAGGCAGTTCTGCGCCTGCTCGCGGCGGTGGGTGCTTTGGCGCCTGCGCTGTTGACCACCGACGCGGCAGTCGCTCAAAAAGCCGGCGGCATCCTCAAGATCTCGCATTTCGACAGCCCGGCGAGCATGTCGCTGCTCGAGGAGTCGACGACGGCGGCATTGCGGCCGATGATGGGGGTCTTCAACAATCTTGTCGTCTACGACCAGCACGTGCCGCAAAACAGCATGCGGTCGATCGTGCCGGATCTCGCCACCAGCTGGTCCACCAGCGAGGATGGTACCGAGCTGACCTTTCCGTTGCGCCAAGGGGTCAAATGGCACGACGGCAAGCCTTTCACGGCTCAGGACGTGAAATGCACCTGGGATCTCTTGAGCGGCAAGGCGGACGAAAAGCTGCGGATCAACCCGCGCAAATCCTGGTACAGCAATATCGAGGCGGTGACCGCGAACGGCGATCACGAGGTCACCTTCCGGCTGAAGCGGCCGCAGCCGGCTTTGCTCGCGCTGCTCGCTTCCGGATGGGCGCCGATCTATCCCTGTCATGTGTCGCCGCGCGACATGCGCAGCCGCCCGATCGGCACCGGCCCCTTCAAGTTTGTCGAGTTCAAGCCGAACGAAGTGATCCGGGTCGCGAAGAACCAGGATTACTGGAAGGAGGGCCGGCCCTATCTCGACGGCATCGAATGGACGATCATCCGGGACGTGTCGACGCGCAACCTCGCCTTCATCGCCGGCAAGGTCGATCTGTACTCGCCCCATGGGGTGACGATCCCGATCCTCAAGGACATCAAGAGCCAGGCGCCGCAGGCGATCTGCGAGGTGGCCCCCACCAACGTCAATCGCACCCTGATCATCAACCGCGACAAGCCGCCCTTCGACAATCCCGATCTGCGGCGGGCGATGTCCCTCACCCTCGACCGCAAAGCCTTTATCGACATCATCACGGACGGGCAGGGCGATATCGGCGGGACGATGCTGCCGGCTCCCGAGGGCGTCTGGAGCATGCCGGCCGAAATGCTGAAGACCCTGCCCGGCTATGATCCCGACGTCGCAAAGAACCGCGCCAAGGCCCGCGAGGTCGTGCAGAAGCTCGGCTACGGGCCGGACCGGCGGCTCGCGGTCACCGTATCGACGCGCAACATCCCGCCCTACCGCGATGCGGCGGTGATCCTGATCGACCAGTTGAAGGAGATCTATATCGACGCCCAGCTCGAAGCCGTCGACACCACACAATGGTACCCGAGGATCATGCGCAAGGACTTCACCGTCGGCCTCAATGTCAGCGAGAGCGCGGTCGACGACCCGGACCAGCAATTCTACGAGAATTACGTCTGCACCGCGGAGCGCAACTACACCGGCTATTGCAGCGCCGAGGTGGACAAGCTGGTCGATCAGCAATCGGCCGAGTCCGACAAGGAAAAGCGCAAGCAGCTGGTTTGGGAAATCGAGCGGCGTTTGGCGCAAGACGGCGCGCGGCCGGTCATCTTCTATCCCCGGCAGGCGACTTGCCGGCATCCCCAGGTGAAGGGGATGACCATGATGGTCAACAGCATCTACAACGGCTACCGCTTCGAAGACCTCTGGCTCGACAGATAGCGGCAAACACTGCCGATCGGCATTGGCAGGCTAATTCTGCCGGAGGACGTGAGGGAGGAAACGGAAATGGAGCGAAACATTCGCCGGCTTACGGCGGCGGGGGCGTTGCTTGCTGCGCTCACCCTTGCCGGAGCGGCGTCAGCGCAAAAATCGGGCGGCGTCCTGAAGATCTCGTTTTTCGACAACCCGGCGAGCCTCTCGCTGCACGAGGAGGCGACCGGCGCCGCATTGCGGCCGGCGATGGGCGTGTTCAACAACCTCGTGATGTACGACCAGCACGTGGCGCAGAACAGCCCGGACTCGATCATCCCCGATCTGGCGACCAGCTGGGCCTGGAGCGAGGACGGCAAGGAGCTGACCTTCCCGCTGCGCCAGGGCGTCAAATGGCATGACGGCAAGCCGTTCACCGCCGCCGACGTCAAATGCACCTGGGACCTATTGCTCGGCAAGGCGAGTGAGAAGCTGCGCGTCAACCCGCGGCAGACCTGGTACCTCAACCTCGACCGGGTGACGACCAATGGCGACTACGAGGTCACCTTTCACTTGAAGCGGCCGCAGCCGGCCATGCTGTCGCTGCTGGCCTCCGGGTGGTCGCCGGTTTATCCCTGCCATGTGCCGCCGCGCGAGATGCGCAGCCGCCCGATCGGCACGGGCCCCTTCAAATTCGTCGAGTTCAAGCCGAACGAGGTGGTCCGGACGGCGAAAAACCCGGATTACTGGAAGCCGGGGCGGCCCTATCTCGACGGCATCGAGTGGCACATCATGCCGAATGTCGCCACGCGAAACCTGACGTTTATTGCCGGCACATTCGACATCTCCTCGCCCTACGGCACGACGGTTCCGCTGCTCGAGGAGGTCAAGAGCCAGGTGCCGCAGGCGGTCTGCGAGCTGACATCGACGAACGTCAGCCGAAACCTCATCCTCAACCCGCAGAAGCCGCCGTTCGACAACCCGGATCTGCGCCGGGCGGTAGCGCTCAGCCTCGATCGCAAGGCCTTTATCGACATCATCACTCAGGGCAAGGGCGATATCGGCGCCACGATGCTGCCGCCGCCCGAGGGGTTGTGGGGAATGCCCCCGGAGATGCTGGCGAAATTGCCGGGCTACGACCCGGATATCGCGAAGAACCGCGCCGAAGCACGCAAGATCATGGAAAAGCTCGGCTACGGCTCGGGCAAGCGCCTCGCCGTGACCTTGTCCTCGCGCAACATCCCCGCCTACCGCGATCCGGCGGTGATCCTGATCGACCAGGTGAGGGAGATCTATATCGACGCGGTGCTCGACCCGGTCGAGACCGCCAACTGGTTCCCCAAGATCTACCGCAAGGACTACACGATCGCGATCAACGGCACCGAGAGCGGCGTCGACGACCCCGACCAGCAATTCTACGAGAATTTCGTATGCGGGGCGGTGCGGAACTACACCGGCTATTGCAATCCGGAAGTCGACGCCCTGATCGACCGGCAATCCGCCGAGGCCGACCGGGAAAAACGCAAGAAGCTGGTGTGGGAGATCGAAAGGCGATTGGCCGAGGAGGGCGCCCGGCCGATCATCTTCTACCCGCGCGGCGGGACCTGCTCGCAACCCTATGTCAAGGGGCTCGTGACCATGGTCAACAGCATCTACAACGGCTATCGCATGGAAGACGTCTGGCTCGACAAGTAACCGGCTTTGGCCAATGCGCGTACCGGCGATTGCCTTCAGGCCAGCACTTAAGGCCGACCAAAAAGGCCTTCATTCTCAATAGACTCCTCCGTCACCCCCGCGAAAGCGGGGGTCCAGAGCCTGCCCCTGGCTTGAACAGGGGGCAAGCGCTCGAAACCCTGACCCCTGGGTCCCCGCTTTCGCGGGAATGACGCATAACTTACCGATATTCGTTAGATCCATTTGTGGTCGGGCCCGAAGCCGGGAAGGACGCAACCGCAATGAAGCTGATCGAGATCAACGGCATGGCTCACGTCATTCTGACGGTGAGCCGGTTCGAGGCGGCCCGCGACTTTTACCGCCGGCTGCTGCCCCAATTCGGCATGAAGCCGGTCTTTGACGGCGACAAGCTCTTTTATTGTGTCGGCGGCCGGACGGCGATCGGCATCGAGCCCTGCGATCCGGCGCACGGCAGCGAGCGCTTCATCCAGCGGCGCGTCGGCCTGCACCATTTGTGCCTGCGGGCCCGTTCGCGCGAGGACGTGGACCGGTGCGCGGCGGTGCTCAGAGAAATGGGCGCGGCGGTTATCCATGGGCCGGAGGACGGCAATTGGGCGCCCGGCTACTACTCCGTGCTGTTCGAGGATCCCGACGGCATCCGCCTCGAGCTATGCTTTGTGCCGGGCGCCGGCCTGCTGGCGGCCGGAACGTCGTTCGATCCCGCGGCCGGGTACGGTGATCCGCGGCCGCCGGGGTAGTCCCGGCGATGGGCATGGTATGGCTCGACAAGTTGCGCCGGCGCACCGAAGATGAGCCAACCGACAGGCGCGGATGGCATGTGCCGCGAGGGGTGGAAACGGATGACCGTAAATCTTCGTATATTGGCGGCGACCGGCGGATTGCTGGCGGCCCTCTGTGCAAGCGGGCCCGCCTTCGCTCAAAAACCGGGCGGCGTGCTCAGGATGCCGATGATCACCAGCCCGGCGAGCATGTCGATCCACGAGGAGTCGACGATTGCGTCGCTCGGCCCGATGATGGGGGTGTTCAACAATCTGGTCATGTTCGACCAGCACGTGCCGCAGAACAGCCTCGGAGTCGATCGTGCCGGACCTCGCTTTGAGCTGGTCCTTGAGCGAGGACGGCAAGGAGCTGACCTTCAAATTGCGGCAGGGCGTCAAATGGCATGACGGGAAGCCCTTCACCGCCAAGGACGTTCAATGCACCTGGGATCTGATCCGCGGCACTGCGGCCGAGAAGTTGCGGGTCAACCCGCGCAAATCCTGGTACCAGAACCTCGACAGCGTGACCGTTGCCGGCGACGACGAGGTCACGTTTCGCCTGAAGCGGCCGCAGACCTCGTTTATCGCGCTGCTCGCCTCGGGCTGGTCGCCGGTCTACCCCTGCCATGTGCCGCCGCGCGAGATGCGCAGCCAGCCAATCGGCACCGGCCCGTTCAAGTTCGTCGAGTTCAAGCCCAATGAATCGGTGAAGGTCGCGCGCAACCCCGATTACTGGAAGCCGGGGCGCCCCTACCTCGACGCGATCGAGTACACGTTGATGTCCACCCCGGCCACCGCGATCCTGGCCTTTGCCGCCGGCAAGTTCGACCGGTATGCGCAAGGCATCATGTCGCTCCCGCTGATGAAGCAATTGAAGGAGCACGAGCCGAATGCGGAGTGCACGGTGGTGCCGTGGAATATCCCGCGCCAGCTGATCGTCAACCGCAGCAAGCCGCCCTTCGACAATCGCCGAACTGCGGCGGGCGATGGTGTTGACCCTCGATCGCCGCGCCTTCATCGACATTCTCAGCGATGGGCAGGGCGAGATCGGCGGCGCCATGATGCCGCCGCCGGCGGGAAGCTGGGGCATGCCGCCGGAGGTATTGCAGACCCTGCCCGGCTACGGCACCGATGTCGCCAAGAACCGCGCCGAGGCGCGCGAGATCATGAAAAAGCTCGGCTACGGGCCGGACAAGCGTCTCCCGGTGACCGTGACGACGCGCAACACCCCGGCCTATCGCGATCCGGCGGTGCTGCTGATCGACCAGCTGAAGGAGATCTACATCGACGGAACCCTCAACGCGATCGACACGACGCAATGGTATCCGACCGTCATGCGCAAGGATTATACCATCGGTCTGACCGTCAGCGAGAACGGGCTCGACGATCCCGACCAGCAGTTCTACGAGAATTTCTCGTGCGGCGCCGAGCGCAACTACACCGGCTATTGCAGCGCCGAGGTCGACAAATTGATCGACCGGCAATCGAGCGAGCCCGATACCGGCAAACGCAAACAGATCGTCTGGGAAATCGAGCGCAAGCTGGCGGAGGACGCCGCCCGTCCGGCGATCTTCTACCCGATGTCGGGGGCCTGCTGGCAGCCCTATTTCAAGGGCCACACGATGATGGTCAACGGCAATTACAATGGCTGGCGCTTCGAGGACGCCTGGCTCGACAAATAGCGCGGCGGGAAGACGCCGCGTCATAACTCAGCTGGGAGGATCCGAGGAAGATGGTGCGACAACTGCGCGTGGTGGCATCAGCTGGTGTGTTGCTTGCCGCATTGCTGGCAGCCGGTGCGGCCTCGCCGAAAAACCGGGCGGTATCCTGAAGATCTATTTCTTCGACAGCCCCGCCAGCATGTCGATCCACGAGGAGGCGACGATTGCCGGCCAGGGGCCGATGATGGGCGTTTTCAATAATCTCGTCATGTACAAGCAGGACGTGCCGCAGAGCGGGCTTCAATCGATCGTGCCCGACCTCGCCAGCGAGCTGGTCATGGGACGAGGAGAAGACCCAGCTCACCTTCCGGCTGCGCCACGGCGTCAAATGGCACGACGGCAAGCCGTTCACGGCGAAAGACGTCGGTGTGCACCTGGGATTTGCTGACCGGCAAGGCCAGCGAAAAGCTGCGCATCAATCCGCGCAAAGCGTGGTACGCAACCTGGAAGAGGTCACCGCGAACGGCGACTACGAGGTCGATCTTCCGCCTGAAGCGGCCGCAGCCCGCGTTCATCGCGCTGCTCGCCTCCGGGTTTTCGCCGGTCTATCCCTGCCACGTCTCGCCGCGCGACATGCGCAGCCACCCGATCGGCACGGGCCCGTTCAAATTCGTCGAGTTCAAGCCCAACGAAGTCGATCAAGGTAACGAGAAATCCGGATTACTGGAAGAAGGGCCGGCCTTATCTCGACGGCATCGAGTATACGATCATCAGGAACGTCTCGACCGGCATCCTGGCGTTTGTCGCCGGCAAGGTCGACATGACCTCGCCGTTCTTTTTGCAAGTTCCGACCCTGAGGGACGTCAAGAGCCAGGCGCCGCAGGCGATCTGCGAGCTGGTGCCGTCAAACGTCAACCGCAACGTGATGATCAACCGCGATGCGGCGCCGTTCGACAAGCCCGAATCTGCGCCGCGCGATGGCGCTGACCCTCGACCGCAAGGCCTTTATCGACATCCTGACCGAGGGCGAAGGGCGACATCGGCGGCGCCATGCTGCCGCCCCCCGAGGGGGTCTGGGGCATGCCGCCGGAAATGCTGAAGACGCTGCCCGGCTACGAGCACCGACGTGAAGAGCAACCGCGCCGAAGCCCGCAAGATCATGGAGAGGGCTCGGCTACGGGCCCGACAAACGGCTCGAAGCTCACGGTCTCGACCCGCAACATCCCGCCATTTCGCGATCCTGCGGTGATCCTGATCGACCAATTGAAGGAGATCTATATCGATGCCGAGCTCGAGCCGATCGACACGGCGCAATGGTTTCCGAAGGTGATGCGGGGAGATTACACGGTCGGCCTCAACCTGACCGGCAACGGGCTCGACGACCCGGACCAGACCCTCTACGAGAACTTCACCTGCGGCGCCGAGGGCAACTACGACCGCTATTGCAATCCCGAGCTCGACAAGATGGTCGAGCGGCAATCGATGGAGTTCGACCAGGCCAAGCGCAAGGAGCTGGTGTGGGCCGATCGAGCGCAAGCTGGCCGAAGACGCAGCCCGGCCGATCCTCTGGCACAACCGCTCCGGCACGTGCTGGCATCCTTACGTCAAGGGGTACATGCCGATGATCAACAGCATCTACAACGGGTTGCGGATGGAGGACGTCTGGCTCGACAAGTAACCCAGCGGGCGGGCGTGGTTGCTGCAACGCCCGCCGGTCGCGCCAATTTCGCTGCCGCTAAGATTTGTGCTAATTTCCGACGCTGCATCTGCGCAAGAGCTCAAACAGAGCCGACAAAGATGCGGCGGGCTGCCAAGCCCGCGCTATTGAACAGAGGAGGTGGAGATGAGGCGAGGTCTGCGCGCGCCCGCGGCGGCGGGTGCGTTTTCGCTTGCATTGATCGCCGCCAACCCGGCATTAGCCCAAAAGCCGGGCGGCATTCTGAAGATGTACAGTCCCGACAGCCCGGCGAGCATGTCGATCCACGAGGAGGCCACGATCTCTGCCGAAGGGCCGATGATGGGGGTGTTCAACAATCTCGTCATGTTCGACCAGCACGTGCCGCAGAACAGCCTGCAATCGATCGTGCCCGATCTCGCCACCGGCTGGTCATGGAACGAGGACGGGACCGAACTGACTTTGCCGCTGCGCCAGGGCGTCACGTGGCATGACGGCAAGCCCTTCACCGCCAAGGACGTTCAGTGCACTTGGGAGCTGTCTGACCGGGCAAGCGAGCGAGAAGTTCCGCGTCAACCCCCGTAAGTCCTGGTACCGCAACCTCGAGCGCGGTCACCACGAATGGCGACTACGAGGTCACCTTCCATCTGAAGCGGCCGCAGCCGGCGTTTCTTACCGCTCTCGCCTCCGGGTTTTCGCCGGTCTATCCCTGCCATGTTGCCGCCGCGCGACATGCGCCAGCATCCGATCGGCACCGGCCCGTTCAAATTCGTCGAGTTCAAGCCGAACGAATACGATCAAGGTTACGCGAAACCCCGATTACTGGAAGAAGGATAGGCCTTATCTCGACGGCATCGAGTATACGATCATCAAGAACTTGTCGACGGCGGTATTGGCATTCGTTTCCGGCAAGTTCGACATGGTCTTTCCGTATAGCCTCACGGTGCCGCTGCTCAAGGATGTGAAGAGCCAGATGCCGCAGGCGATCTGCGAGATGGGGCCGGTCGGCCTCAACCGCAATCTGATCGTCAACCGCGACAAGCCGCCCTTCGACAACCCCGATCTGCGGCGCGCGATGGCGCTGAGCTTCGACCGCCAGGCATTCATCGACATCCTGACCGAAGGAGAGGGCGACATCGGCGGGGTCATGCAGCCGCCCCCGGCAGGATTATGGGGCATGCCGCCGGAAATGCTGAAACGCTGCCGGGTTATGATCCCGATGTTCAGAAAAACCGTGCCGACGCCCGTCGCATCATGCAGAAGCTCGGCTATGGGCCCGGTAACCGGCTCAAGATCAAGGTGTCGGTGCGCGATCTTCCGTACCTGCGGGATCCGGCGGTCATCATGATCGACCAGCTGAAACAGGTCTATATCGATGGCGAGCTCGAAACCATCGACACCACGAACTGGTTTCCCAAGGTCATGCGCAAGGATTACATCGTCGGCCTCACCGGCGCGGGAAGCGGGCCCGACCCCGACCAGAACCTGCAATTGCTCTACGGGTGCGGCGGCGAGCTGAACTACAATGGGTACTGCAGCGCGGAGGTGGACAAGCTGATCGACCAGCAGTCGACCGAGGCCGACCAGGAAAAGCGCAAGCAGCTGGTGTGGGCAGATCGAGCGGAAACTGGCGGACGACGGCGCCCGGCCGATCATCTTTTATGACCGCCGCGCAACTTGCTGGCAACCGCACGTGAAGGGGCTGACCATAATGGTTAATAGCCTCTTCAATGGCTGGCGCATGGAGGATCTGTGGCTGGACCGGTAGCCGCACTGCCGACGTCCATGGGGGTCCCGGCCAATACCGGCAGTCGGAGATGTGCCAACCAGCGCTCAGAGGCCGACCAGGAATGAATCTCGGTGTTTCAATGGTTACCGTCATTCCCGCGAAAGTGCAGGGCTGTCCGGGGAAAGTTGGCGCTACACTTTCGCCGCGAAATGGGCTCTCGAGGACCCGCTTTTCTCTCCTCTCCCCCCGCCGGCCGGAGGGAGAGGGCAGCGCTGGCTCCTAGCTAGACCCCCGCTTTCGCGGGGGTGACGGATGGCGCCACCTTTGCCCAAAATTGGGCAGTATCATCGAAATGTGTGGCTCGACAGATCGCGTAAGCGCGCACCATGCGAAGCAGGCCCGGGTAATGCGCCGATCGCGGCCAAGTGCGCTCAAATCCAAGTCATCACACAGACGCGATCGACCGAACCGGCCAAGCCGTGTTATCGTCGCCGCCGATACCCTGCAGAAGCCTCCGCCGCAGGGTAAGGGAGGAGAAACGTGGGATCCTATCTGGTGCGGCGTTTTGGCCTGATGCTCCTGACCTTGTTCGGGATCTCGGTCATCATCTTCCTGTTGCTGCGGCTCGCGCCCGGCAATATCGCCGACATCCTGTTCGACGCCGCCGGCTTCGTCGACCCGGCCGAAAAAGCAAAAATCATGGCCGATTTGGGTCTCGATAAGCCGCTGCCGGTGCAGTATGCGCAGTGGATCGGCGGGCTGCTGCAGGGCGATCTCGGCTACTCCTACGTGTCGGACCGGCCGGCCATCCGCGAGATCCTGCCGCGCATCCCGATCACCGCCAAGGTTGCCGCCTTGGCCTTGTCATTTGCGGTGCTGCTCGGCGTGCCGCTCGGCGTGATCAGCGCCGTCAAGCAGAACACTCGCCTCGACTACATGCTGCGCGTGCTCAGCCTGTCCGGCCTGTCGATGCCGGCGTTCTGGCTCGGATTGCTGGTCTTGATGTTTTTCGTCAGCTATTTCGGCACGATCCCGATCTACACCGACGCGCCGCAGACGTTGTGGGCGGCTCTGGCGATGTACAGCATCCCCGCGGCCGTCGTTGGGTTTCGCAGCTCGGCCCTGATGATGCGGCTCACCCGCTCGTCGATGCTGGAGGTGCTGCGCCAGGACTACATCCGCACCGCGCGCTCGAAAGGCGCTTCCGAGAACGTCGTCAACTACCACCATGCGCTCAAGAATGCGGTCCTGCCGGTCGTCACGGTGATCGGGATCGAGGCCGCCTTCCTGATGGGGGGCCTGATCGTCACCGAGACCGTGTTCAACATCCCGGGGGTGGCGCGCTTCCTCGTCGAAGCGATCCGCTGGCGCGACTATCCGATCGTCCAGAACATGGTGATGTATATCGCAATCATCGTCGTGGTCGATCAATTTCACCGTGGACATGCTGTACGCGGCGCTAGACCCGCGGATCAAATATTCGGATTAAACCCATCAACGTTCTGCAACCGGAGGCTTAGGCTCGTGAGCAGCATTGAATACCGCGCCGAGTTATCGAAGGCCGGCGCCAATGTCGACAGCAAATGGAGCGCCATCCGCTTCCTCGCCCGCCGCTATCCCTTGGGGGCGATCGGCGCGGTGATCATGGCGATGTTCGTGTTTGCCGCGCTGTTTGCCCCATTCCTGACGGTTTACGACCCGCTGTCGACGAATTCGGCGATCTCGCTGGCGCGCCCGAGCGCGGCGCATTGGCTGGGCTGCGATTTCATGGGCCGGGATGTCTATAGCCGGATTGTCTACGGCGCCCGCATCTCGTTGGCGGTGGGCTCCGGCTCGATGGCCTTGGGGGTCAGCATCGGCGTCCTGATCGGCCTCTTGTCCGGCTATATCGGGGGCTGGATCGATCTCGCCGCCCAACGGCTCATCGACATTCTCCAATCCTTGCCGCTGCTGGTCATGGCGCTGTTGATGGCAGCCTCGCTCGGCCCGTCGCTGCACAACACGATCATCGCCATCTCGATCCCGCTGATCCCCTACTCGGCCCGCGTGGTTCGCGCCAACACGCTGTCGCTGCGCGAGCTGCCGTTTGTCGAGTCGGCGAAGGCGATCGGCATGAGCGAGATCCGCATAGCGATGCGGCACGTCCTGCCCAACACTCTGGCGCCGCTGATCGTCCTTGCCACGGCGCAGCTCGGCTCGACGATCCTGACCGAGGCGTCGCTCTCCTTCCTCGGCCTCGGCATTCCGGAGCCGCATCCCTCCTGGGGTCGGATGCTGTCGGAATCAGCCGCCGAATACGTCCGGACGGCGCCCTGGCTGGTCATCTTCCCGGGCCTGGCGATCAGCTTCGTCGTGTTCGGCACCAACCTGCTCGGCGACGCGTTGCGCGACATCCTGGACCCGCGGCAACGCAGCTGACCCCTAGAATAATGATGATCAACCGATCGAGAGGGCGGTGACCTCGGATGCCCAATGAGCAGATGACGACAGATCGCAAGCCCGCATCGGCGTATGCGGTGACGAGGACGGCCGAACAGGCCGGGGCCGTCATCGACATCAAAGGCTTGCAGACCTACCTCTTCACCCGCTCGGGCGTCGTCAAGGCGGTCGACGACGTTTCGTTTTCGCTGCGCCGCGGCGAGACCTTGGCGGTGGTCGGCGAGTCCGGCTGCGGCAAGTCGATGACGGCGCTGTCGATCATGCGGCTCGTCCCCAACCCGCCCGGCAAGATCGTCGGCGGCACGATCAATCTCGAAGGGAAGGACCTGCTGCAGCTCAATGAAGGGGAGATGCGCGACATCCGCGGCAACGACATCTCGATGATCTTCCAGGAGCCGATGACATCGCTCAACCCGGTGCTGACGATCGGCCACCAGATCGCCGAGGCGCTGCGGCTGCACCAAGATTTGTCGAAAAGCGCCGCCGCCCAAAAGGCGGTCGAGATGCTGCGGCTGGTCAAGATCCCCGAGCCGGCGCAGCGGGCGCGGGAATACCCGCACCAGCTGTCGGGCGGGATGCGCCAGCGCGCGATGATCGCAATGGCGCTGTCGTGCAACCCGCGGGTGCTGATCGCCGACGAGCCGACGACCGCATTGGATGTGACGATCCAGGCGCAGATCCTGGATCTGATCCTGGAATTGCAGAAGGAGCTCGGCACCGCGATCATCCTGATCACGCACAATCTCGGCGTCGTCGCCGAGACCGCTCAGCGCGTCATCGTCATGTACGCCGGAAAGAAGGTCGAAGAAGCCGAGGTCGACGCATTGTTTGGCCAGCCGCTGCACCCCTATACGCACGGCCTTTTGGCGTCGATCCCCCGCCTCGAGATCATGGGGGGCAGAACCCCCAATTCGATGCAGCGCCTGAAGGAAATCCCGGGAATGGTGCCGGCGCTGAACAACCTCCCGCCCGGCTGCACATTTGCGCCGCGCTGCGCCTTCGCGGATGACCGGTGCCGCGCCCAATTTCCGCCTTATGAGCAAAAACGGCCGGGCCATTGGGCGGCGTGCTGGCATTCCGAGCGGCTTTACGGAGGTCAGGATGCCTAGCGTGCCGGCGCCGGAGATCGTTGCGCCGCCGCGCGGGCCCGCCCGCACGCCTGTGCTCGCGGTCGAGAGCCTGAAAAAGTACTTTCCGGTCAAGAAGGGGCTGCTTCGGCGCACTGCTGGGCATGTGTACGCCGTCGACGGCGTCAGTTTTTCGGTAGACGAAGGCGAGACCCTCGGTCTCGTCGGCGAGAGCGGCTGCGGCAAATCGACCGTGGCGCGGACCGTGCTCCGCCTCGTCGAGCCGACCGGCGGCACGATCAAGCTCGGCGGCCAGGACATCACCCGGTTGGGCAAAGCCGCGTTGCGCCCCCACCGGCGGCAGATGCAGATCATCTTTCAGGACCCGTTCTCGTCCCTGGACCCCCGCATGTCGGCGGGCGACATCGTCGGCGAGCCATTGCAGGTCCACGGCATTGCCCGCGGCAGGGAAAAGGACGATCAAGTCGCCGCCCTCTTCGACCAGGTCGGGTTGCGCCGCCTGCAGATGCGCAGCTTCCCGCACGAGTTTTCCGGCGGGCAGCGGCAGCGCATCTGCATCGCCCGGGCGCTCGCCTTGAACCCAAAGCTGATCATCGGGGACGAGCCCGTCTCGGCGCTCGACGTCTCGATCCAGGCGCAGGTCATCAACCTGATGATGGATCTGCAGCGCGACAAGAACCTCTCTTACCTGTTCATCGCCCACGATCTTGCGGTGGTCGAGCACATCAGCCACCGCATCGCCGTCATGTATCTCGGCAAGATCGTCGAATACACCGACAAGCAGACGCTGTTCACCAACCCGCTGCACCCCTACACCGAGGCGTTGCTGGCGGCGGTGCCGATCCCCAATCCGCAACTGAAGCGCAAGAAGCACCTGCTGCAGGGCGATGTCCCGAGCCCGATCAACCCACCGCCCGGCTGCACTTTCCATACCCGCTGCCCCTATGCCGAGGCGCGCTGCAAAATCGAGATACCGGCGCTGCGCGAAGTCAGCCCCGGGCACATGGTCGCCTGCCATTTGCGCTAGCCGCTCGGCGGTCCAGCTTTGGGCTGCCGTCAATCTGATCAGGGACCAAGTTTCGACAGATCTCGTGCACCTGCGGCATTTCGAGGGCGGTTGGGAGCAAAATAATGACCACGCTCGCCCCGGCCTCTATACTGTGCTAAGCATTTGCGCGGGTGAGATGAGTCCGCTTGCGCCTTTGCTGCCGCCTCGATCCAGTTTTGCAACCGGTGGGCGAAAGACCGGTGGAATAATAAAAGGGCTGCGCGCAAGATGGTCGACCAGATCTCGCTCGCCTCGATGCCGAATGTCGCAAGCCGGCCAGATGCTCCAGGCCCCGGCCTGGGCTCCGGCCGCCCTACACGCCGATCCATGGAGCGATCGAACCGTGGTCCGGCCTCATCTGCCTTGTCGCGCGGCAATGTCATGTACTTGGCTTCTGTCGGGGTGATCGCCGTAGCAATGGCAGGGGTGTTCTTCGGCACCGGTTACACTTTGCTCGCCGCACGCGCCGGCGGGACGAGCATCGGCTCCAGCCCACGGGAACCCGACCGGCAGGCGGTTATTTTCCCGACCATCTCTCTTGCGCCGCCGCCGGCAGGCAGTTCAGATCCGGTGCCCGATCGGGAAGTGCCGCCGGCAGCGGAGGTATTTGCTCAACCTGCGGCAACGACCGCTGCCCCGCCCCTCCGCTCCCCCGATCCGACCCTCTCCGCGACCGAGATTTCCGAGCTGCTGGAGCACGGGGACGCCCTCCTGCGAATTGCCGATATCGCTTCGGCGCGCCTGTTTTATGAGCGTGCCGCCAACGCCGGGGACGGGCGTGCAGCGCTGCGCCTCGGCGCAACCTTCGATCCGGCCTTCCTCGAACGCGCCGGCTTGCGTAACTTAAAGGGCGACGCGGCCGCGGCTCGCTCCTGGTACAGCCGTGCCGTTGACCTTGGCGGAGCGAAAGCCAAAGGGGCGGCGGATGGTGTCGAGACCAAGCAGGGACGATAGCAGGCAATGAAACGCTGGATCATCGCAACGGTCATTCTTGGCGCTGCAGCAGCCCCGATCGGCCCCGTCGGGTTCGCCAAAACCGCTGCGCTGCCGTCCCCCGATGCCGGGGTAAACCGAGGCGTGGTCGAGCTGGAGACTGCCCGCGCAGGCGGCATCTCCGTCCGGATCACCGAGGACATCGCCAATGTCGTCGATGATGGAGCGACGCGGCGAGTATTGCCGGTGGTGGGCAAGGGCGCGCTGCAGAACATCACGGACCTCAAGCTGCTTCGCGGCATCGACATGGCCATTCTGCAGGTCGATGTGCTCGATTATGCAAAACAGCAAAATTTGTTTCCGGGGATCGAATCTTGGGCCAGCTACATCACCAAGCTCTACAATGAGGAGTTTCACCTCCTCGCGCGCCAGGACATCAAATCGGTCAGCGATCTCGCAAACCAGAAGGTCAACGTCGATTTGCGTGGTGCCGGAACTGCGGTAACTGCCGCCCGGTTGTTCGAAATGCTGCGAATTCCAGTCATCGCGGCGAACGACGATCAGGAGGTAGCGCTAGATAAGTTGCGCAAGGGAGAGATTGCGGCAATTGCTTTTGTGGCGGGCAAGCCCGCCCCCCTCTTTCAGGCACTGAACGGAAAGGATGGCCTGCACTTTCTGGCCATTCCGCTCAATCCCGCAGTGACTGCGGCTTATGTGCCGACACGGCTGACAGCGGCGGATTATCCCGCGCTCGTTCCCCAAGACCAGACGGTCGACACGATAGCGGTGGGGGCCGTGCTCGTGGCCGCCAATCTTCAGGTGGGAACGGAGCGCTATAAAAACCTGGTCAATTTCGTCGACGCGTTCTTCACCGGGTTTCAATCACTGCTCGATCCGGGACACCATCCGAAATGGCGCGAAGTAAACATCACCGCCGAATTGCCGGGCTGGCGGCGCTTTCCGCCCGCAGAGCAGTGGCTGCAGCGCAACACCCAGATGGCCGCCGCACCCAATCTGCAGGATCTCCGCGCGATTTTCTCACGGTTCATCGACGAGCGGCAGCAAGCCGGCGGCGGCGCCGCTCTGACCCCGGAGCAGAAGAACGAATTGTTCGGGCAATTCGAGCTCTGGCAGAAGGGGCAGATACGATAACCGCCGCCCCGACATGATCCCCATCACCCCGAGCCATTTTCCGCCGATGTCATCCGTCATTCCCGCGAAAGCGGGAATCCAGTGTGGCGGACAATCCGCGCGACATCACTCCCCTGCGACCCCCGCTTTCGCGGGGGCGACGCGGTTGGCTCGCAGTTGCAGCGGTTAGCGCCGCTCGGCAGATATTCTTCGCAGCCATTGTCTGCGCGGCGTTGACTGCGCTATGCGGCACGGCTGTGGCGGAGACGGTTCCGAAGCGCGGCGGGACCCTGGAATTCGCGGTCCTGGTCGAGCCCGGCAACTACGATTGCCACGGCAACATCTCCTTTGCTTTTCTGCACCCGGTCGCGCCGCATTACTCGACCTTGCTCAAATTCGACGCCGCCAATTATCCGCAGATCGTCGGTGATCTGGCGGAGTCGTGGAACGTGTCCGCCGACCGCCTCACCTACACCTTCAAGCTGCGGCCCAATATCCTGTTTCACGACGGCTCGAAGCTGACCTCGGCCGACGTCAAGGCGAGCTATGAGCGCATCGCCCACCCGCCGGCCGGCGTGGTGTCGGCGCGCAAGGTCGACCACGCCGCGATTTCGAGCATCGATACGCCCGACCCGCGCACCGTCGTCTTCCACCTGCAGTGGCCGGAGGCGGAGATGCTGGCGAATTTCGCCTCTCCATGGAACTGCATCTACAGCGCCGCCAAGCTCGCCGAGGATCCCCAGTTTCCCAAGGCTCATATTCTCGGCACCGGGCCATTTGTGTTCGGCGAGCACGTCAAGGGCCAATATTGGCGGGGCACGCGTTGGGAGAAGTATTTCCAGCCCGGCAAGCCCTATCTCGACGGCTACCGCGCCGACTTCATGACCGGCCCCGCGGTGATGGCCGGCTACAAGAGCGGCCGCATCGCCGCCGAGTTCCGCGGCATCACGCCGGTTCAGCGCGACGACCTGGTCGAGGCGCTCGGCGACCGCATGGAGATCAGCGAAAGCCCTTGGCTCTCGACATTGCTGGTGTCGTTCAACACCAAGCGCCCTCCCTTCAACGACGCGCGGGTGCGGCGGGCGCTGTCGCTCGCCATCGACCGGTGGGGCGCGGCGGCCAAGCTGCAGAGCACGACCTTTCTCAAATATGTCGGCGGCGTGATGCGGCCCGGCTCCAGCATGGCGACGCCGGAGGCGGAGCTCGTCACGATCCCCGGTTTCGCCCGCGACATCGCCGCGTCGCGCGACGAAGCCAAGCGGCTTCTCGCGGAAGCCGGCATCCACGACCTCAAGCTCACGGTCATGGTGCGCGACATCCCGATGCCCCATTACATCGGCGCCGACCTGCTCGCCGAGAGCTGGCGGGCAATCGGCGTCACGGCCGCCCAGGACCGGCGCAACATCTGGGATTGGCAGAAGGTCATCGACAGCAGAGAGTTCGACATCGCATTGGATTTCTCCGGCGATTTCTACGATGACCCGACGATCCAATTGACCAAGTTCGTGTCGCACGACCTCTCGCCGGTCAATTATTCCTACTCGACCGACCGTTTTCTCGACGCGCTCTATATCGGCCAGGCGGTCACCAGCGATCCGCGGCGGCGGGCCAAGATCGTGCGCGATTTCGAGCGCCACGCCTTGACCGAGGCCAATACGGTTCCGCTGCTGTGGTGGAACCGGATCGTCGCAACCTCGACGGCATTGAAGGGCTGGAGCATCACCCCGAGCCATTTCATCGGCCAGGACCTGACCGATGTTTGGCTCGAACATTGACAAGCCCCGAGCCCCGTCCAGCGGAGCTGTTTCATGAACCATGACCGCGCCAACGAGTACACCATCCCGACGACGATGAAGGCCTGGGTGCTCGGCAACCCGGAGGAGCTGTCGCTGGTCGAGAAGCCGGTGCCGCAGCCGGGGGCGGCCGAGGTGCTGGTGCGGGTCGACGCGATCGCGGTCTGCGCCACCGACATCGAGATCCTCAAGCACGGCGTGCCGGCGATGATCGACGGCGAGCTGCCGTTCAACCGCGGCTTCACCCCGGGCCACGAATATATGGGCACGATCGTGCAGGCTCGGGCCGACCGTCGACGAATTCCAGATCGGCGACCGCATCGCGGTCGAGGTGCATGCGGGGTGCGGCCGCTGCCCGCGCTGCCGCGAAGGCATGTACACCTCGTGCCTCAATTACGGCTGGCGCGAGAAGGGGCATCGCGCCAACGGCTTCAGCACCGATGGCGGCTTCGCCGAATACGCCGTCAACAACGTCAACACGATGGTCCACGTCCCGGACGATATGAGCGACGAGGAGGCGACCTTGATCGTCACCTCGGGCACGGCGATGTACGGGCTCGACGTGATGGGCGGGATCATCGCCGGCGAGGCGGTCGTCGTGACCGGGCCGGGGCCGATCGGCTTGATGGGCGTCGGGGTCGCCAAGGCGCTCGGCGCCCAGCCGGTGATCCTGACCGGCACGCGCGACCGCCGGCTCGAGATGGGCAAGCGCCTCGGCGCCGACGAGGTGGTCAACGTCAACCAGCGAGGACCCGGTCGAGGCGGTGCAGCGCATCACCCGCGGCAAGGGCGTGCAATACGTCCTCGAATGCTCGGGCGCGCCCAATGCGCTGAACGAGGCGGCAAGGATGGTCAATCGCGGCGGGCGGATCTGCCTTGCGGCCTTCCCGGCCGAGCCGGTGCCGGTCGATCTCGCCCATCTCGTGCGCAACAACATCTACGTGTTCGGCATCCGCGGCGAGGGCAAGAGCGCCACCCACCGCGCCGCCGCGCTGATGGCGCAGAAGCGCTTCGACGCCAAGCTGATCCACACCCACACCTTCCCGCTCGCCGAGGTGCCGACCGCCATCCGCTACGCCCGCGACCGGGTCGAGGACGCGATCAAGGTCGTCGTCCGGATGCGCTGATCTATCCTATTTGTCGAGCCAGACATCCTCCATCCGCCAGCCGTTGAACAGGCTGTTGACCATGATCGTCAGGCCCTTCAGCTGCGGCTGCCAGCAGGTCGCGAAGCGGTTGTGGAAAAGGATCGGCCGGGCGCCGTCCTCCTGCAATTTTTTGTCGATTTCGAAAACGAGGCCGCGGCGCTTCTCCTGATCCCGCTCCATCGATTGCTGATCGAACAGCTTGTCGATTTGCGGATTGCAGTAGCCGGTATAATTACGGTCCGAGCCGCAGGCGTAATTTTCATAGAACTGCGCGTCGGGGTCGTCGACCCCGAGGCCGGTCAGATTTAGCCCGATCTTGTAATCCTTGCGGTAAACCTTGGGAAACCAGGTGGCGCTTTCGACGGTTTCGAGTTCAGCATCGATGTAAACCTCCCGGAGCTGATCGATCAGAATGACGGCGGGATCGCGAAACGGCGGGGTGTTGCGGACGGATACCTTGACGGCGAGCCGTTTGTCGGCTCCGTAGCCGGCCTTCTCCATGATCTTGCGGGCTTCTTCGCGGTTCTTGCCGATATCGGGACCGTAGCCCGGCAACGTCTTCAGCATTTCGGCCGGCATTCCCCAGACGCCTTGCGGCGGCGGCTGCATGGCGCCGCCGATATCGCCATGCCCCTCGGCGAGAATCTGGATGAAGCTCTTGCGGTCGAGCGCCAGGGCCATTGCCCGGCGTATCTCCGGATTATCGAACGGAGGCGCGTCGCGGTTCACGATCAAGTTGGTGCTCTGGTTTGCCGGCTCCAGCTCACAGACCGCCTGCGGCGCCTCTTTTTGCACATCTTTCATCAGCGGCACGGTCAGGCCGAACGGGAACGTCAGATCGAACTTGCCCGCGATAAAGCCGAGAATCGCCGTCGAGCGATTGGGGATTATCGTCCATTCGATGCCGTCGAGGTAGGGGCGCCCCTGCTTCCAGTACTGTTCGTTCCGTACGAGCTTGATCGATTCGTTCGGCTTGTAGGAGACGAATTTGAACGGCCCGGTGCCGATCGGGTGCTGTCGCATGTCCTGGGCCGGGACGTGACACGGGTAAACCGGCGAATAGCCCGAGGCGAGCAGGGCAATAAAGGCCGGCTGCGGCCTCTTCAAGTGGAACGTCACCGTGTCGTCTTCGGTGCTGACCGAATCCAGGTTGCGGTACCAGGACTTGCGCGGGTTGGTGCGCAGCTTGTCCTCGCTCTTGCCCAGGATCAGGTCCCAGGTGCATTTGACGTCCGCGGCGGTGAAGGGCTTGCCGTCGTGCCAGCTCACGCCCTGCCGGAGCTGAAAGGTAAGCGCGGTCATATCGGCGTTCCACGACCATTTGGTCGCCAGATCGGGCTCGATCGTGTCGATCCGGTTCTGCGGCACGTCCTGTTTGAAGAGAACCAGATTGTTGAAGACGGCCATCATCGGGTTCTGGGCCGAATTGAACGCCTCCTCGTGGATCGACATGCTCGCGGGACTGTCGTATTGGAACACTCGAAGCACACCGCCGCGTTTCTGCGCCGATGCCAATTCGATCGGCTTCTCCGGGGAGGTGGCCGGGCGATCGAAGAAGACGATACCGCTCGCCACGATTATCGCTACGACAATTGCCGCCAAAATAATGGCGATCGCTAACGTCCGCGGTATCATGTGTCCTCTTGCTATCTGTAAGAGCGCATTCCCAACGATCGGCGGCCCTGTCTAAAACCGGAAGAGACTCATCAGGTCGCCGATTGCCGGCCGGTTTGCCGGGACGTAAGGGTCGGCGGCATCTGCTACGGGGTTAGGCAGCCGGTCGCGGCTTCGTTCCGATAGTGGCGCCAGGCCCCAATTGGCCTCGATGAATTTGAGGATCGAGACGTGGTCGGTGTAGGTATGGTCGACGGCGCCTTTGCGGGCAAAGGGCGAGACCGCGATCAGCGGGATGCGGGTGCCGTCGCCAAAAAAGTCCAGGATCTGGATATAGCCGCTGTCCCAATAGCCGCCGCCTTCGTCGACCGTGACGAGCACCGCCGTCTTCGCCCACAACACCGGGTTCGATTGCACCTTGCCGATCAGCCGGCGCACGAACGCCTCGAATTGCGAGGCGGTCGAGGAGGCCGGGTGCCCGGACTCTGCATTCGGCGGGATCACGAAGGCGACGGAGGGCATGGCATAGATGTCGTCGAGGTCGCGGAACAGCGCGGCATGATCCTGCAGATTGGCCTTCAAAGGCCCCGTCATGATCGCGCTGGAATAGGTCAGCGGATCGCACACGCCGCAATATTCGCGTGAAACGCCGCCGGGTATCCGGCCTCCGGAGTACCATTTCCAGCTGATCCCCTTCGCCGACAACGCCTCGGCGATGGTCGGCTGCGCCTGCGGCGGAACGCGCGTGATCCCGGGCCCGAGCGCCTCCGGCACGCCGGTGGCGGTGAACCCGGCGCTGTAGTTGTTCACCAGGTAATAGGCGCCCGGCTCGCAATTTCCGTCATTGAAGGCGCGATGCGGCAAGCTCGCCAGATAGCCCCGGATCGCCTTTGCTCCGGGCGCGTTCGGGTCGGCGCAATTCGGTGTAGGACCCGCCCGAATATCCCGATTGGGTGTACCAATTGTTGGTGCCGGGGCGCGGGTTCGGGTTTTCGATCTGGTTGCGCGGCGGCTGCGCCAAGACGCCCTCTTTCCAATAGGCGATCGCATGCCCGGTGGCGAGCGCCTGAAAATTGGCGCCGGTGCCGCCCATTACCGGCTGGTGGTGGTTGTCGCTCAGCGCGTACTCGTCGGCGAGCGCGCGCAGGTACGGCGCGTCCCCGGCGGCCATGTTGTAAAACCCCATCGCGACGGCGCCCTGATTGGTGCCGGATTGCGGATCCGCCCGGTTTCGCGAGCCCTCCCCGAGGTTTCGGCGACCCAGACGAAGAGGTCGCGCCTGCCGCCGTCGATCTGCTGCCACATCTGGAAAAAGCGGTGCACCGGATCGCCGACCGAAGCGGCGTATTCGACATGCTTGGTGATCTGAAAAGGCCCGTTCGGCAACAGCGCCGGAAAACGCTGGTCGGGCACGTGCCACGGCAGCCCGGCGGCGTGCGTCGTCCCGGGGCGCGGCAACTCGCCATAGGTGCCGACAATCCGCGGCGTCACCTGGTAATTCTCGCGCACCTCGGCGCGGCGCTGCGCCGCCTTGGTGAATTCCGGCCCCGGGCTGCCGTCGCGGTTGACGATGCCCTGTGATAATAAGTTGTGCACGGTGGCGCCCGGTCTCGGCCGGTAGGTGCCGAACAGATTGTCGAAGCTGAGGTTTTCGCCGACGACGACGATCAGGTGCTCGATCGGGGTGTTGGTCGCCGGCTGCGCGCCCGCGGGAGCGGAAATCCCCGCCAACACGAGCGCCGCCAGCCCCGCACGTCGCACCCGGGTGGCATTCAGCCGTCGAGCCGCTGCAGGTATTGCGCGACAAAATCGCAGCCGACCAGCTCCTTGTAGGCTTCCATCAGCTTGCGGGTGACCGGCCCCGGCACGTCGGCCGCGGTAAACTTCCTGCCGTTCAGACTGCGCACCCCGCAAATGCACAGGCTGGTCGAGGTCAGAAAGCACTCCTCGGCGGTGTAGGCGTCATAAAGATCGAGATCCTTTTCCGCGACCGGAATGTCGAGCCCGGCGGGCGAGGTCGATCACCGCCTGGCGGCTCACCCCGGGAAGCACGTAGCGTTCGCGGGGGGTCAGCAAGCCGCCGTCGCGGACCAGAAAGATGTTGCTGCCCTGCCCCTCGGCGAGGTTGCCGTTGACGTCGAGCAGCACCGCCCAGGCATCCGGGTTCTGCGCCTTCACCTCGCGGTCGGCGAGGACCAGGTTCAAATATTGGTGCATCTTGGCGCGCGGCGACAGCGAGTTCGGGCGGGGTGCGGCGCAAGGACGGGGTGACGACATCGATGCCGTCGCGGAAGTGCTTGGCGCGTTCCCGCAACGGCAATGGCACGCATTCGACGATGACGTTGGGACCGTAATGGTCCCAATTGTCGCCGGGCACAGGGTGGATGCCGCGGCTGATGCGCTGGGCTAGCCAATAATCCTCGCCGGGGCCGAGCAGATGGCGGTTGCGGTCGAGCACCTCCTCGCTGATCGCGACCATTTCGGCCGGCGGCAGACCCGGATCGAGATCGAGGTATTTGAGCGAGCGGTAGAGCCGCGCGACGTGCTCGGCGAGGCGAAACGCCTTGCCGTTGAAGCTGCGGGTCATGTCGAACACCGCGTCGCCGCGCAGAAACCCCTGATCGCGGAACGGGACCAAGACCTCGCTCTCGCGGACGATCCTGCCATTGAACCAGGCGACGCGTTCGTTGGCGAGCGGCATCCGAACCCTCCTGTCCCTTGCCTGCGCCCAGTCTCGCCAAGCGCCCGGCAAAACGCAATTCGCTATAGTATCGATGGGTCAGCCGATAGGAGCGGGATGTGGATCTAGATCTCCGGGGGAAGAACGCGATCGTCACCGGCGGCACGCGCGGCATCGGCCGCGCTATCGCCGAGCAATTGGCGGCCGAGGGATGCAATGTGGCGCTGTGCGCGCGCCACCAATCCGCGGTGAAGGAGGCTGTCGCGGCCCTGGCCGGCCAGGGGGTGAGGAGCTGGGGCGGGGTTGCCGATGTGGCCGACACCAAGGCATTGCGCGCCTGGGTTGCGGAGGCCGCCGGGGCGCTCGGCGGCCTCGACATTTTCGTCGCCAATGTCAGCGCGCTCGCCCAGAGCATGGACGAGGAATCCTGGCGTCGCAGCATCGAGGTCGACATCCTGGGCACCGTCGCCGGGGTCGAGGCGGCCATCCCGTTCCTCGAAGCATCAAAGGCCGGCGCCATCGTCGTCGTCGGCACGACCGGAGCGGTCGAGATCGCCGGGGCGCCGCGGCCTTACGCATCGGTCAAGGCGGCGCTCGCCCCCTATGTCAAGGCGCTCGCCCGCAACCTCGCGGCAAAGAACATCCGCGCCAACATGGTTTCCCCCGGCAATGTCTATTTCAAGGGCGGGGTGTGGAACACGGTGGAAGAAAACAACCCGGAGCTCTTTCGGACGATGCTGTCACGCAACCCGATGGGCCGCATGGGCACCCCCGCGGAGGTCGCCAACGCCGTCGTGTTCCTGGCCAGCCCGCGCGCCAGCTTCATCACCGGCACCAATCTGATCGTCGACGGCGCATTGACCCAGCGGGTGCAGTTCTAAGTCACGTGCCTTTTGAAAGTATCGCCCGGCTCCTGGCTTCCGGCGAAAGCTCGCGGAGCGTCTGGTAATAGGCCAGATTGTGCTCGACTGTAGCATCGTCGACATCGATGCGGCCCAGCCGGGCCGCCTCGGCCACGTTTCCTCGCAGCCCGTAGATCAATGCCAGGGTTTGCCGTTCCCGGGGCGAAGAGGTCGGCCCCATCGCCAATGGCTGCAGCACGGCTATCGCGCCGGGATAATCGCCGGTCAGCGCGAGCGACAAGGCGAGATCGAGGGTTAGGGCCGGGTCTCCCGGTGCCCGCACGAGGCCATTGCGATAGTAGGATTGAGCCTCCCAGTGCTGTCCCGCAAAATCCTTCGTGACCCCGAGCAGGAGAAGCAGCCTGGGGTCTTCGGGGCTTTCCTCCAGCGCCTTGGAAAGCGGCGTCAGGGCGAGCTCGGGCTTGCCGGTCTTCAAAAAGGCTTTGGCGAGCCCGATCTGGGCGCCCTGCGTGTCGCCGGGCCTGATCAGCGCTTGGTTATAGCTGACAATGGCCTCGTTGACGGCCCCCATCTTGAGCAGCACATCCCCGGCGGCAATCAGCGGAGCCGGATCCTGGGGCGCCATTTCGGCAGCGCGGCGGTACACGCCGACGGCGTTGGCGAGGTCGCCGCCGGACTGGGCCGCCGCTCCGATCCTCATCAGCACGGGATAGCTCGGCGTGGGGCCGCCGCCGTCTCGGCCATCGATGCTCGCCGGATTAAGATGAACCGGGGAAGCCAAGCACCCCGTCAGGCCAATGATCGCCAAGACCGAGAAAAGAAGCGCCGGCGCTGACCGTCCCCTCATGCGAGCTCCGGCTTTATCTCTGGCATTATAACCAGTCTATGCAATCCACCCCAGGGTGCATTATGCGGAAAGCGTCAAAATTTCGTCCAGAACTTATTCTTTCTGTGAAGTCTCATGAGGTTTTACCCGCGAGGCTTGGCTAGCCAGAGGGCGAATCGCACCCTCTCTACGCCGCGACCTGCTCCGTGGCGGCGACCGCGTGCTCGACGGCAGTCAACGCCGCCTCGGCGCGAGCAGCATCGGGGCCGCCGGCTTGCGCCATGTCGGAACGGCCGCCGCCGCCTTTGCCGCCGAGCGCCTCGGCGCCGCGCCGGACCAGCTCGACCGCGTCGAAACGGTGCGTCAGATCGGCCGTAACGCCAACCACGATCGCCGCCTTGCCTTCGGCGCGCGAGACCACCGCGACGACACCGGAGCCGATGCGCCGTTTCAGGTCGTCGGCCAGTGACTTGAGGTCGCGCCCGGGAACGCCGTCGACCACGCGGCCATCGAACGCGACGTCGCCAATGCGCTTCTCCGCTGGTTTGACGCCCGGGCCGGCATTCGCCAAGGCACGGCGGGTCTCGGAGAGCTCGCGCTCGAGCCGCCGACGCTCCTCGAGGAGATTGGCGACGCGCGCCGGCAACTCGGCCGGGGTGGTCCGCAGCGCCGCTGCCGCGTCGCGCAAGATCCCTTCCTCCTCGGCGAGATAAGCCTCAGCGGCGGCGCCCGTCAGCGCCTCGATCCGCCTGACGCCGGAAGCAATCGCCGTCTCGCCGACGATCTTGAACAATCCGATGTCGCCGGTGCGGCGGACATGGGTGCCGCCGCACAGCTCGACCGAGAAGGGCCGAGCGTCGTCGTCCTCGCCGCCCATCGCGACCACCCGCACCTCGTCGCCGTATTTCTCGCCGAACAGCGCGAGCGCACCCTCGGCAACGGCGCGATCCGGGGTCAAGAGGCGCGTGCGCACGGCGGCGTTCGCCCGGATGCGCTCGTTGACCTCCGCCTCGATGGCCTGGATGTCCTGCTGTGCCAGTGCCCGCGGATGGCTGAAATCGAAGCGCAAGCCGATCGGGCGCGACCAGCGAGCCTTTTTGGGTCACGTGCTCGCCGAGCCGCCGCCGCAGCGCCTCGTGCAGTAGGTGGGTGACCGAATGATTGGCGCGCAGCCGGCGCCGGCGCATGCCGTCGATCCTGAGCTCGACGGCATCGCCGGGCTTCAGCACCCCATGCGTCACGGCGCCGAGGTGGACGAGCAGATCCCCGGCCTTCTTGACGGTGTCGCGCACTGCGATTTCGGCGCCGGATGCCGAAAAGATTGCTCCGGTGTCGCCGACTTGGCCGCCCGATTCCGCATAGAAAGGCGTCTGATTGAGGATCATCGCGACCTCGTCGCCGGCGGCCGCCTCGGCAACCCGCTCCGCCGCCGCGCATGATCGCCAGCACCACCCCTTCGGCGGTCTTCGGTCTCGTAGCCGAGGAACTCGGTCGCGCCGACCTCCTCGCGCAAGGCGAACCAGACCGCCTCGGTCGCGGCCTCGCCCGACCCGACCCAGCTCTTGCGCGCCTCCTCGCGCTGCCGGCGCCATCGCACGTCGCGAACCCCTCGACCGCAACCGCGCGGCCCTGCCCGCGCAATACATCCTCGGTCAGGTCGAGCGGAAAGCCGTAGGTGTCGTAGAGCCGGAAGGCGACCTCGCCCGGCAGCGCTTCGCCGGGCGCCAGCCGCGCGGCCTCGTCCTCGAGCAGGCGCAGCCCGCGTTCGAGCATCTGCTTGAAGTTGGTCTCCTCGAACCGCAATGTTTCGGAGATCAAGGCCTGGGCCCGCAACAATTCGGGATAGGCGGTGCCCATCTGCTGCACCAGCGCCGGCACCAGCCGCCAGACCAGCGGGTCCTTGCAGCCGAGGATATGGGCGTGGCGCATCGCGCGCCGCATGATCCGGCGCAGCACGTAGCCGCGCCCCTCCTTGCTCGGCAATACCCCGTCGGCAATCAGAAAAGCCGAGGCGCGCAAGGTGATCTGCAATGACGCGGTGCGACACTGCATGCGGCCCGTCGGGCGCCACGCCGGAAGCTTCGGCCGAAGCGAGGATCAATGCCCGGAACAGGTCGATGTCGTAATTGTCGTGCTTGCCCTGCAATACCGCTGCAATGCGCTCCAGCCCCATGCCGGTGTCGACCGAGGCGCGCGGCAGCGGCACGCGCTCGCCTGGGCTCACCTGGTCGAACTGCATAAAGACGAGGTTCCAGATCTCGACGAAGCGATCGCCCTCTGCGTCGGGGCTACCCGGCGGGCCGCCGGGAATGCCCTCGCCGTGATCGTAAAAAATTTCCGAGCAAGGGCCGCACGGCCCGGTGTCGCCCATCGCCCAGAAATTGTCGGAGGTCGCGATCCGGATGATCCGCGACTCGGGCAATCCGGCGATTTTCGCCCACCAGTCCGCCGCCTCGTCGTCCTCGGCATAGACCGTGACCAGCAGGCGGTCGCGGGCGAGCCCGAAATCGCGGGTGATCAGGTTCCAGGCGAGCTCGATCGCCCGGTCCTTGAAGTAGTCGCCGAACGAGAAATTGCCGAGCATCTCGAAAAAGGTGTGATGCCGGGCGGTGTAGCCGACATTTTCGAGATCGTTGTGCTTGCCGCCGGCGCGCACGCATTTCTGCGCTGTGGTGGCGCGCTGATACGGCCGCTTCTCCACGCCGGTGAAGACGTTCTTGAACTGGACCATCCCGGCATTGGTGAACAGCAATGTCGGGTCGTTGCGCGGCACGAGCGGGCTCGAGGGCACGATTTCGTGCCCGTTGCGCGCGAAATACTCCAGAAAGGCAGTGCGGATGTCGTTGGTGGTCTGCATGAACAGATTCTGGGCCTCGACAGCGGCCATACAAGTGGCAGCGCGCCGTTATCGCAGCCTAAAGCCGATCATGTCCATAAGTGCGCAATCCTAGCGGAGCCTGGCGGCAACCGCGGGAAGGCTCGCGATGTCGATCCCATGCTGCGCGGCTTCGGCAATCAGCGACAGCGAGTCGGCGCCTTCGCGCATGCGGGTCAGGGCCCATAGCAATGCCGAGCGGGTGCCGCTGCGGCAATGCGCGACGACGGGTGCAGGGGCGTCCCGGAGTGCCGCCGCAAAGGCGTCGACATCGGCGCGCGATAAGGTCGCCGCGGTGATCGGGATGTGATGATAGGCGATCCCGTGCGCCTCGGCGATGCGCCGCGCCTCCGCGGCCGGAAGCTGGCCGGGATCCTCACCGTCCGGCCGGTTGTTGATGATCGTCCGCACACCCGCGGTGGCGAGCGCCTCGATATCCGCCCGGTCGAGCCGCCCGGCGGCGCTCAACCCGGGGCCCAAGGGAACGAGCTGGGGTGCCATGCCGATCCTCCGTGATTTACCGGCGCTAGAGTCGCAGCCCAAAGCGCCGGGGTCACGCGAAAAATCAGGCGGCGAATTGCGGCGGGCGCTGCACCAGGTCGCCGGCGCGGATCCAGAACCGCTCGAGCCGCCGCAAGGTGGCGCCGGCGCCCTGCAGATCCTCGGCACTCAGCGCGGCTTGCGGCAGCAAATCGGCATGGCGGCGGAGCATCTCAGTCAAGCAGTCCCGCAATCGGATGCCCTTTTGGGTCAGCCGAACATGGATCGAGCGACGGTCGTGCAATGAACGCTGCTGCGTCAGATAACCGTTCTCAACCATTTTCTTGACGTTGTAGGAGACGTTCGAGCCGAGATAACAGCCGCGCAAGGTGAGCTCGCCAATTGTCATCTCGGCCTCGCCGATGTTGAACAACATCATTCCCTGGACATTGTTTATGTCGTGAATCCCGAGCCCTTCGAGCTCGAGCTTGACGACCTCCAGAAAATGACGGTGGAGACGCTCGACGAGCGAAATCACTTCAAGGTATGCGCTGTTCATGCAGGCCTCGCTTGGCGGCAATGCCGTGCACGTTAAGCCTGGTTTGTAAATTTATCGTTTCAAATTTTACGGTCGGGTCTGCGGATTAGGCGATAAATCCCTGAGAAGTCGAGACTACCGGCGTCATGGTCGACAAAGAGCTGGTAAAGACTGGCTGCCGCTGCGCCGAGCGGGGTCGCCGCCGCCGTCAGCCCTGCGGCTTGTTGCGCGAGGCGCAAATCCTTCAGCATCATTGCCGCAGTAAAGCCGGCCTGGTAGTCGCGATTGGCCGGCGACGCCGGGACCGGTCCCGGCACCGGGCAATAGCTGGTGAGCGCCCAGCATTGGCCCGACGATTTCGCGGCGATGTCGAACAAGGTCTGCGCTTCGAGCCCGAGCCGCTCGGCCAGCGCGAAGGCCTCGCACACCGCCACCATCGAGATGCCGAGGATCATGTTGTTGCAGACCTTCGCCGCTTGGCCGTTGCCGGCCGGGCCGGCATGGACGATCGTGCGGCCCATCGCGGACAATACCGGCTTGGCCCGGGCGAATACCGCCGCCTCGCCCCCGACCATGAATGTCAGGGTGGCCGCTTCCGCGCCGCCGACCCCGCCCGAGACCGGCGCGTCGAGCATGTCGAACCCGGCCTCTGCGGCAGCCGCCGCGACGGCCCGCGCGGTTTCGACATCGATCGTCGAGCAGTCGATCAGCAGCGCTTCTTTCCCGGCATGCGCGAGAACGCCGTCCTCGCCCAGATAGACCGAGCGGACCTGCGGCCCGGCAGGCAGCATTGTGATGACGATTTCGCCGGCAGCAGCAGCCTCCGCGGCCGATGCGGCCTTCCCGCCTCCCGCCGAGGCGAGAGCGTCGAGCCCCTTCGGCGCGAGGTCGAAACCCGTCACCCGATGCCCGGCCTTGACGAGGTTGGCCGCCATCGGCGTCCCCATATTGCCGAGCCCGATGAATCCGATCGCCGCCATGCTGGTTTCCTCCTGCCGACCTCGCCGCGAGCGGGAAGCGAGAGATCTGGAGCGGAGTTCTACCGCTCCTCCCCGAGATAGGCTGCAATCACTTCGGGGCTAGTGCGGACTTCGTCGGGCGGGCCGTCGGCGATCTTGCGGCCGTAATCCAGCACAACCACCCGGTCGGAAATGTCCATCACCACGCCCATGTCGTGCTCGATCAGCGCGATGGTCGTGCCGAACTCGTCATTGACGTCGAGAATGAAGCGGCACATGTCCTCCTTCTCCTCGACATTCATGCCGGCCATCGGCTCGTCGAGCAGCAGCATCTCCGGCTCCATCGCCAGGGCGCGGCCGAGCTCGACCCGCTTCTGCAGTCCGTAAGGCAGTCGGCCCACCGGCGTCTTGCGGATCGCCTGTATCTCGAGAAAGTCGATGATGCGCTCGACTTCGGCGCGGTGGGACAGCTCCTCCCGCTCGGCCGGCCCGAAATGGATCGCCTGCCACAGGAAATTCCGGCGCATTCTTAACAGGCGCCCGGTCATGATGTTGTCGAGGGTCGTCATTCCCCGGAACAATGCGACATTCTGAAACGTGCGGGCGATGCCTTGCGACGCCGCCTCGTGCGGCCGCATGCGCCGGCGGATTGCCCCCTTCCAGGTAATGGTCCCCGCTTGCGGTCGGTAGAACCCATTGATCACGTTCAGCATTGATGTCTTGCCGGCGCCGTTCGGCCCGATGATCGCGAGGATTTCGCGGCGGCGGATATCGATGCTTATCTCGTTGAGCGCGGTAATCCCGCCAAAGGCGAGGCTGATCCTGTCGGCCGAAAGGATCGGCTCGCCGATACGCCTCACCTTCAGCTCGCCTTCCGCAAAGGCGGGGCTTCCGTCGCCAGTGGCGTCGTCTCCACATCGCGGATCGCCAACTCGGCCCGCATCAGGCTCCTACGGCCGTCTTCGAAGGTGATCTCGGTTTCGATCCTGCCCGTCCTCCGGCCCGAATAGAGCGCATCGACGAGCGGCTGATAGCGGTCGGCAACGACGCGCCGCCGAACCTTGCGGGTGCGGGTCAGCTCGCCGTCATCTGCGTCGAGCTCCTTGTGAAGGATCAAAAAGCGGTGGATCTGCGACGGCGCCAATGTCGGCTCCTGCGCGAAGTCGCTGTTCACCCGCTTCATGCATCCGCCGATCAGCTCATAGACCGTCGGGTCAGCGGCGAGCTCCTGGTAGGAGGCGTAGGCGAGGCCCCGCCGCTCGGCCCAATCGCCGACCGCATCGAGATCGATGTTGATAAGGGCGGCGACAAACGCCCGGCCATCCCCGAACGCCACCGCCTCCTTGATGTAGGGGAAGAATTTGAGCTTGTTCTCAATGAATTTCGGCGCGAACAGCGCCCCATTGTCGAGCCGCCCGACATCCTTCGCCCGATCGAGGATCTTCAGCTGCCCGTCGGCATCGAAAAATCCGGAATCGCCGGTGCGAACCCAGCCGTCGGCCCGCTTCGCTTCGGCTGTGGCCTCGGGGTTCTTGTAATAACATTGAAACGCGCCAGGGCTGCGGAACAAGATCTCGCCGTCTGCGGCGATGCGGATCTCCACGCCATCGATCGGCACGCCGACGGTGTCGGGCTTTACCGCCGCATCCTTTTGGATGCACAGGAACACCGAGCTCTCGGTCATGCCGTAGAGCTGCTTCAGGTTGATCCCGAGGGCGCGGTAAAAGGTGAAGAGGTCGGGGCCGATCGCCTCGCCCGCGGTATAGGCGACCCGAATGCGGCTAAAGCCGAGCGTATTCAACAGCGGCCCGTAGACGAGCGCGTCGCCCAGCCCATAAAGCGCCCGGTCGACAACGCCGACCCGCCGGCGATCGAGGAGCGGCGGCCCGACCCGTCTCGCCACGTCGAGGAAGTAGTGGAACAGCTTACGCTTGGCCCAGCCGGCGTCCTCCATGCGGATCATGACCTGGGTAAGGATGTTCTCGAAGATCCTGGGCGGTGCAAAGAAATAAGTCGGCCCCAGCTCGCGCAGATCGGCCAGCACCGTCTCCTGCGACTCCGGGCAGGACGCGCAAAACCCGGCGCAATAGGCCTGGGCGTAAGAGAAGATGTGCTCGCCGATCCACGCCATCGGCAGGTAGGCGAGCACCTCTTCTCGGTCTGTCAAATTTTCAAATGCAATCGCGCTCTTTGCCGCGTGGATGATGTTGTCGAAGCTCAGGACAACACCCTTGGGGCGTCCGGTCGTCCCCGAGGTGTAGAGAATGATCGCGGCGTCGCTGCCCCTGCCCTTGGCGATCTCGCCGCGAAAGAAATCGGGCTGAAGGTGGGCGAATTCGCGGCCGCTCTGCTGCACCGCGCCGTAATCGTGCAGGATAGGTTGCTCATATTGCCGCATGCCGCGCGGCTCAGAAAAGATCACGGCCTCGAGCAGCCGGCAGCGCTCCTTCGAGGCCAGCAGCTTGTCCACCTGCTCCTGGTCTTCGGCGACTGCGAAACGCACTTCCGCATGGTCGAGAACGAACGCCATCTCCTCGGCGATCGAGTCCTGGTAGATCGGCACCGGCACCCCGCCCAGCGCCTGCGCCGCGGCAATCGCCCAATAGAGCCGGGGCCGGTTGTCGCCGATGATCGCGAGCTTGTCGCCGCGCCGGAACCCCATCGCCGACAGGCCGCAGGCCAGCGCCTCGACCTCTGCGGCGACCTGGGCCCAGCTCCAGCTTTGCCAGATGCCGTAATCCTTCTCGCGATTGGCCGGCCGGTCCGGCCGCAGGCGCGCATGATCGAGCAGCAACTTGGGAAAGGTGTCCGCCGCGCCCGCCCGCTCGTCTGTCGAGCGGCCGGATGCCGGGGGGGACAAGTCGCGTGTCATCGGTGCTCCCAGAGCGCTGTGCAACCTGGCCTTGTTTGTTGTGCGCCCGCGCCTAGTAGGTAATAGAGCCATCGGCACCGGGTCAAGCGCCCGCGATCGGGGATTTTTGGGACCGCGTCGTTCGGAGGAGGGTTGTCTCTTTAGCCGTCCTCCAGAAGCCATGGATGACTGGCGAGGACTAAACCAGGCGGAGAGGCCTATCATGGCGGATCAGCACCAATCCCAAACCCCGAAGGGCGGGATCAGAGAGAAGCCTCAGCGCGACGTCGCCGGCGGAGGCACGCAGACCAGCGGCAGCAGAGGCCAGGAGCGCGAGCACGGGGTCAAGAACATAGGATCGGTCGGGCGGGACGTGCCGGACCAAAGCAAAGAGAAGAACACGGAAATTGCTGTCGAGGCGGGCCATAAGGACGGCGAGCACCGCGACGGCAAGCGTTAACGGTAGACGCTCAGGTTGATTGAGCGGATGGCGAAACCCATCCTTGCGACCGCAAGGATGGGTTTTGCTTTTGAGGCTGGGCAAGGCTCAGCCGCCAATTCCCGATCGGCGACGAAGCCCGGGGTACGGCATCGAACCTTGCGTTACCCCGGGCGAGCGAAGCCGAGCAGCCGGGCGGCGGGGGCGACGGTCCAACCCTGCACGACGAGTGAGGCGACCACCAGGATGAAGATGCTGGCGAACAACCGCTGATCGCGTGACGGATCGGCCAGGGCGGGAATAATGCTCAAGTAGATCGGCACGGCGCCGCGCAACCCCACCCAGGAGGCAAAGGCGCTCTCGCGCAAGGTGAAGCCGAACGGCAGCATGCAGGCGAAAACCGCTACGGGGCGTGCGACGCAGATCAGCACCGCGGCGCCGGCTACGGCGCCCGGCAGATAAGGCGGCAGTTGGTGGGGGGTAACCAGCAGCCCCAGCATCACGAACAGCACGATTTGGGCGAGCCAAGCCACGCCTTCGAAGAAATGCTCGACATGTTCGCGCGCGCGGTGCTGGGAGGCGCCGGTCACAACGGCAGCAAGGTAGGTGGCGAGAAACCCGCTCGTGCCGAGAAGCTGCGCAATGCCGAACACGCTGAGGCCGCCGGCGAGCACGAGGACGGGAGCGAGCGGCGCCTCTAGCCGCAGGCGTCGCAGCGCTTGCGCCAGAACCCAGCCGCCGCCGAGCCCGAGCGCGGCACCCCCGATCATCTCCCTCAGGAACCAGACCGCGCCATCGCCGAGGCCGATCGAGCCCGGCTCGGCGATCAGGCGCATCAGCAGTAAGGTCAGAAACACCGACATCGGGTCGTTGAGCCCGGACTCGACTTCGAGCAGAGCGAGCAGCCGCTTGGGGAGCGCGGCGTCGGCGCGCCGCAGCAATACGGCGACCGCCGCAGCGTCGGTCGGCGCTGCAGCGGCACCGGCGAGCAGTGCACCCAACAACGGCACACCATCGACAAACGAGACGAACAGCCCCAGCACCAAGGCGGTGACCGCGACACCCACGGTGGCAAGCAAGGCTGCCGGCCAGAAGGCAAGCCGAAGCATCGCGACCGGGGTCTTCAGCCCGCCCTCGAAGAGGATCACCGCCAGCGCGACGCTGCCGATCAGATAGGCCGAGGAAAAGTCGTCATAGGCGATGCCGAGGACACCGTCTTCGCCGGCCACCATGCCGAGGCCGAGAAAGACGAGCAGGATCGGCGCCCCGATCCGGCGCGAGATCAGCCCGGCCAAGATGCTCGACAGACCGAGAAGCCCGCCCAGCAGGATCAGCTGGTGGGCCTGCTCGATCGCGCCGTGTGCGATGGCAATGAGCTGAGCGCCGTTCATGGCGGAGCAGAAAACCTTGATCGCGAGAGACGGGGAGTCAATAACGCCGCGCGTGGAACATAACAGTTCGGCTGCCGGCGGAGATTCCCGAGAATGAAGCCTTCGATGCGAACGGCAACTTGCCGGCTCGGCGCCCTTGTTCTTGCCTTAATCGCCTATACCGCCCCCACCCTTGCCCAGCAGCCGAGCCAGGCGCAGATCAGCGCGATCCGGCAATCCTGCCGAGCCGATTACCAGGCCCATTGCGCCAACATTCCGACCGGCGGCCCCGAGGCGCTGAGCTGTCTCAAAGAGAACGTGGCGAGCCTCTCGGCGCCCTGCCAGCGGGCGGTGGCCGCCGTCGGCCGCACCACGCCATCGGCTCAGGGCCGGGCTCCGGCTGCAGCGCCGGCAACCCCGCCGCCAGCCCCCAGCGCCAGCGCCCCCGCCCCGACGGCGCCGGCCTACCGGGCGCCGCCGCCACCGATGTCCCCGCGGCAGGAGGCTTTTCTGCTCCGCCGCGCCTGCGGGCAAGATTTCCAGGCCTATTGCGGCGATGTGCCGCCCGGCGGCGGCCGGATCATCGCGTGCCTGGAAGAAAACCGCCCGTACCTGTCGCGCCAATGCCGCTCGGCCATCGCTTCAGCGCGGCAGGGGCGATAAAGCTGTCGGTCGTCGCCAGCAGCCGAGGAGCTTCGAGAGCCGCTTCGCAGCTTCCTCAGGCCAACCAGGGTTCCGAGGTCAGCTTGCGGCTGACATGCGTCCTCTGACGAAATCAAATCACGTATGGTGCGGAGGGTCAGAATGTATCCGTTGAAAGGCCGCGTTTGTCTCGTCACCGGCGCGGGCGGCGGTATCGGGCGCGAGATCGCGCGCCGTCTCGGCCGCGAGGGCATGGCGGTTGCCGCGCTCGACCGCGACAGCACCGCGGCCGAGGCGGTTGCGGCGGAGACAAGCGGCCTCGCCGTCACCGCCGATGTAACATCGCCCGAGGAGGTCGGCCGCGCCATCGAGGCGGTCATCGGCCGACTTCAGAAGATCGATCTGCTCGTCAACAATGCCGGCATCGCCTGGATGGGGCCGGCGCTCGACATGCCGCTCGAAGCATTGCAGGCGATGCTGCGCGTCAATGTCGAGGGCGTGTTCATTGTCAGCCGCGCTGTGCTGCCGCACATGGTCGCGCGGCGTTCGGGTTCGATCGTCAACCTCGCTTCCTGGGCGGGCAAGACCGGCAATACCTATTTCGCCGGCTACAGCGCCACCAAGTTCGCCGTGATCGGCCTGACCCAGGCGTTGGCGCGCGAGATGGCGCCGCATGGCATCCGGGTCAACGCGATCTGCCCGGGGATCGTCGTCGACACCGCGATGCGGACAGCGATCGAGGCGCAGCAGCGGCAGTATGGGCTGCCCGAAACCGGCGAGCGAGAGAAGTCGATCCCGATCGGCCGCGTGTCCGTCCCGGACGACGTAGCGCGGGTCGCCGCCTTTCTCGCGTCCGACGAATCGTCGTATATGACAGGAGAGTCGATCAATCTTTCCGGCGGTTTGCTGATGGATTGAGAAGCGGCTGGGGGCGCTGTTCAGCGCGCCCGAGGCACGGCGGCGCTCTGACGCACTATTCCACGCAGCGGCCGTTCGCACCTTTTAACAACACCAGGCCGCGCGCCTGGTCGAAAAAGAAACCTGCCCGAACTCAGGCCTCTAAGGTGTCCGATGGCACAACCTCCGGCAACGTTGCTGCTGCAACTTACGGTGCTCCTGCTTCTCTTCGGATCGAATGAGCCGAAACAGGGGCTTGCTGCGGATGCTCCCCCTGCACCCCCGGCGGTGACGGTAAGCCAGCCAATCCAACGCGAGCTCGTCGAGTGGGACGAGTACACCGGGCAGTTCGCTGCCAAGGAATATGTCGAGATCCGCGCGCGGGTCAGCGGTTACCTCACCGAAATCCATTTCGAGGACGGACAGCTTGTCAAAGAGGGCGACCTCTTGTTCGTCATCGATCCGCGTCCCTATGAGGCGACGCTCGCGGCGGCGCGGGCGCAGCTTGCGCAGGGGAGTGCGCAGGTCGAGCTGGCAACGCGGCAGCTCGGGCGCACCGCCGAGCTGCGGAAGAAGGATTTCGAGCCGGCCAGCACCTACGACCAGCGGGTCTCG
The DNA here is from genome assembly GCA_963836845.1 of uncultured Alphaproteobacteria bacterium. Taxonomy (GTDB): domain Bacteria; phylum Pseudomonadota; class Alphaproteobacteria; order ATCC43930; family CGMCC-115725; genus AP-15. The sequence continues at coordinate 194,594 of CAWILK010000012.1, forward strand.
GATTTGAAGGTTGCGACTGCCGCCGTCGAATCCGCCAAGGCCGCGATCCGCTCGGCCGAGCTCAATGTCGGGTTTACGCGGATCACGGCGCCACTCACCGGGCGCATCAGCAACCATCAAGTGAGCATCGGGAATTTGATCAGCGGCGGCGACGCCGCCACGACCCCGGCGCTGACGACCATCGTGTCGCTCGACCCGATCTACTTCTATTTCGACATGAGCGAGGGCGACTATCTCGCCTATCAGCGCGCCACCGCCGCCGGCATGCTGGGCGAGGCGCGGGAGACGACACCGCCGGTTTATGCCCGCCTGACCGACGAGACGGAATGGCCGTGGAAGGGGCAGCTCAACTTCCTGGATAACCAGATGGACCGCGGTGCCGGGACGATCCGCGCTCGCGCGACCTTCGTGAACCCGGGTTATTTCGTCACTCCCGGGCAGTTCGGGCGGATTCGCATCCCGGCCTCGCAGCAGCACGTCGCGATCCTGGTCCCCGACGGCGCCGTCGTCACCGATCAATCGCGCAAGGTGGTAATGACCGTGAAAGAGGACGGCACGGTCGAGCCAAAGGTCGTGCGTCCGGGCCCGATGACCGAGGATGGCCTGCGCATCATCCGCTCCGGCCTCGAACCGAGCGACCGCGTCATTATCAACGGGCTGGTGCGAGCGCGGCCCGGCAGCAAGGTGACGCCGCAACCAGGACAGATCGAGACAGCCGCTCGGCGCTGAGTGGACAACCGCCGTGAACATGTCGCATTTCTTTGTCGATCGGCCGATCTTCGCGACGGTCCTGTCGGTCTTTCTCATCATCGTCGGCGCGGCAGCCTATTTCACGCTGCCGGTCGCTCAGTACCCGGAGATTGCGCCGCCGACGATTGTTGTCACCGCCAGCTATCCCGGCGCTTCCGCCGAAGTCGTCAGCGATACGGTCTCGACGCCGCTCGAGCAGGAGATCAACGGCGTCGAGAACATGCTCTATATGAGCAGCCAGGCGACGGCCGACGGCAATCTGCAACTCACCATGACCTTTGCACTCGGCACCGACCTCGACATCTCGCAGGTCCTCGTCCAGAACCGCGTCTCGATAGCCGAGCCGAAACTGCCCGAGGAGGTGCGGCGGCTCGGCATCACGGTAAAGAAGAACTCGCCCGACATGCTGATGGTCGTCCACCTCAGCTCGCCCGACGGGTCACGCGACCAGCTCTACATTTCGAACTACGCCACACTCCAGGTGAAGGACGTGCTGGCGCGGCTCGACGGTGTCGGCGACGTGCGGATATTCGGCGCGCGCGATTATGCGATGCGGATCTGGCTCGATCCCGACAAGGTCGCCGCGCGCAACCTGACCGCTGGCGAGGTCGTCACGGCTCTCCAGGCGCAGAACGTCCAAGTCGCCTCGGGTGTCCTCAATCAGCCGCCAACCGCGAGCCTCGGCGCCTATCAGCTGAATGTCGAGACCTTGGGGCGCCTCGTCGACGCCCGTCAGTTCGAAAACATCATCGTCAGAAACGACCCCAACGGGCGGGTCACGCGCATTCGCGATGTCGGACGCGTCGAGCTCGGTGCCCAGGACTACGGCGCCAACGCCTATCTCGACGAGCGGCAAGCCGTGGCGCTGCTGATCTTCCAGCGTCCAGGGTCGAATGCGCTGGCAGCCGCTGATCGCATCAAGGCGGCGATGCAGGAGCTGGCGCGCAGTTTCCCAAGCGGGCTCAGATACGACATCGTCTACAACCCGACCGATTTTATCGCCGAATCGGTCCACGAGGTGCAGAAGACGATCTTCGAGGCCGTGATCCTCGTTGTCATCGTCGTCATTCTGTTCCTGCAAACCTGGCGCGCCTCGATCATTCCGATCGTCGCTATCCCGGTGTCGTTGATCGGCACCTTTGCGGTGCTGGCCGCCTTTGGCTTCTCGCTCAACAACCTTTCGCTGTTCGGTCTCGTGTTGGCGATTGGTATCGTCGTCGACGACGCGATCGTTGTCGTCGAGAATGTCGAGCGCAACCTCCGCCTTGGCATGAGCCCTAAAGAGGCGGCGCACCGGACGATGGACGAGGTCGGCGGGGCGCTGATCGCCATCGCCTTGGTGCTCTCGGCGGTGTTTATCCCGGCGGCCTTCATCCCGGGCATCTCCGGCCAGTTCTTTCGCCAGTTCGCGATCACGATCGCTTCGGCGACGATCATTTCGTGCCTCTGTTCGCTGACCCTGAGCCCGGCGCTCTGCGCCCTCCTCTTCAAACCGCATCAGGAACATACGGGCCGCGGGTCGGTGCTGACTCGACCCATCACTGCTTTCTTCAGTGGCTTCAACTTCGCCTTCGACAAGGTGTCGGCCGGTTACGGCGAGTTGACCCGGCGGCTGCTGCGCGTCGCGGTGTTGGCCCTTGTCGTCTATGCCGGGCTCATCGGGCTGACCGGCTGGCAGTTCGTGCGCGCACCTACCGGCTTCATCCCCAACCAGGACCAGGGGTATCTGATCACCGTCCTGCAGCTGCCGCCCGGCGCTTCGCTCGCCCGCACCGACGCCGTGGTCCGACGTACCGCGCAAATTCTGCGCAATACGCCAGGAGTCGCACACGCCGTGCAGTTCGCCGGGTTCGATGGCGCGACCTTTACTAATGCACCCAATGCCGGTGCCATTTTCTCCCCGCTCCAGCCGTTCCAGGAGCGCGCCGCCAAGGGGCTCTCCGCGGATGTGATCTTGGCCGATATGCGTAAGCGGCTGGCCGAGATACAGGATGCCTTCATCATCACCATCTCGCCGCCGCCGGTGCGCGGCATCGGCACTGCCGGCGGCTTCAAGATGATGGTGCAGGACAAGCGTGGCCGGGGTTTGCCGGCACTCGAAACCGCGACGCAAGACATCGTGTCCGCGGCCAACCAGGTCCCGGGCCTCGTCGGCGTCTTCTCGCTGTTCAACACGCGGACACCGAAAGTCTATGCCGATATCGACAGGGTCCGCGCCGAGATGCTCGAGGTCCCGGCCAACCGCGTCTTCGAGACTTTGCAGGTCTATCTCGGCTCGGCCTACGTCAATGATTTCAACTACCTCGGCCGAACCTACCGGGTGACGGCGCAGGCTGACGCGCCGTTCCGCGACGAAATTCATGACATCGTCAATCTGAAGACGCGCAACGACCGGGGCCAGATGGTGCCGATCGGCTCGGTCGCGCAATTCCGCGACATCACCGGCCCCTACCGCGTCCCGCGCTACAATCTTTATCCCGCTGCCGAGGTCCAGGGCAGCACCTTGCCGGGGTACTCGACCGGCTTTGCCTTGGCGGCGATGGAGAAGCTCGCCGACGATCGGCTTCCCGACGGTTTCGGGTTCGAGTGGACCGATCTCGCCTACCAGCAAAAGCTCGCCGGCAACACTGGCCTCCTCGTCTTCGGCGCCTCGATCGTCTTCGTCTTTCTCGTGCTGGCGGCGCAATACGAAAGCTGGAGCTTGCCGCTCGCGGTGATCCTGATCGTGCCGATGTGCCTGCTGGCCGCGGTCAGCGGTCTCTTGTTGCGTGGGATGGACGTCAACATCCTGGCGCAGGTCGGGTTTGTGGTGCTGGTCGGGCTCGCCGCCAAGAACGCGATCCTGATCGTCGAGTTCGCGCGCCAAGCCGAAGAGGAGGGCAAGAACCGGTTCGACGCCGCCGTGCAAGCGGCGCGCACCCGCCTGCGGCCGATCCTGATGACGTCCTTCGCCTTCATCTTTGGCGTCGTGCCGCTGGCGATCGCCACCGGAGCCGGCGCCGAGATGCGCCAGTCGCTGGGCACGGCTGTGTTCTTCGGCATGCTGGGCGTGACCGGATTTGGCCTCGTCTTCACACCGCTGTTTTACGTCGTGATACGCGGGGTGTTCGGCCGCCGGCGCAAAGCTTCGGTCCTTACCTCCGAGCTGTCGGCCAAGCCCGCCGAGTAGTTTTCGGAGAAGACGGCCACCAGCAAATCCGGCGCTGCGCGCTATTGCGGAAAATGGCTGCGCTCCCGCTGCCAGGCCTGCTCGATCTCCAGCCGGTCGGGTGGTTCGAGCTCGACGCCCATCGTGTCGATCACGATAGCGATCATCGTATAAAACGCCGAGATCAGGACCGCATCGGTAATTTCCCGCGGCGAAAGCACCCGCTCGGCGGCTGCGAAGGTGTCAGCCGACACCGGCTTTCCGCCGGTCATTTCCAGGATCAAGCGGGCCAATGCCGCATCCCGGTCGCCGAAACTCTCCGGGACCCGACCGGCGGCGATCACCGAGAGCTCGGCATCGGACAATCCGGCCTGGCTGCCGAGAGGTCCATGATGCGTCTGGGCGTAACGAACGCCGCGGCCGGTGATCAGAATCACGGTTTCGCGCTGCCGGTCCGACAGGCTCGTGTGATAGCGCGCGTAATCACCGAGGTGAGCGAACCGCCGCAGGCCTTCGGGCGCATGGGCGAGTGCGCGCATTACATTGGATACCCATCCGCGGCTGCCGGCGATCTCGGCAAAGACCGCAGCCAGCTGGGGATCGGCATCTTCGTCGAGAGGCGGTAGCCGAGCCATCGCGATTTCTATCCTCGGGAGAGTTATCGATCAGTTCACCCCGGCGGCGCGCGTCCCGCCCTCGTCCCGTGTCCGGGGAGAGGAAACCGGCGAGCCGGCTTCTGCCGTGCCTTCGGCGGCGACCTCGACCTCCACCGTCATCCCCAAAGCATCCGAAGGAAAGCCGGTCCAGGTGCCCGAGACCGGCACCGCCTGGCGCGGATCGCGCACAACCGCGACACGGATCAGGTCGTGATTGCCGACGATGCCGTTTGTCGGATCGAATTCGACCCACCCGGCTCCCGGCAGATAAACGCGAAGCCAGGCATGGGTGGCGCCGCCGCCGAGCCTCCCGTCGGGCCGGTTTTCGGGAACATAGAGGTACCCCGAGACGAAGTGAGCGGCGAGCCCGAGCGAGCGCACCGCCTCCATCATCAGCACGGCAAAATCCCGGCAGCTGCCGCTCGCCAGCCGCAATGTCCGCACCGGGTCCTGAATGCCGGTTTCTTCCCGGGCGACATAGGCCAGGTTCTGCCGGATCGCATGCGTCATCGCCGCGAGCATTTCGGTCGTGTCTGTCCTCCCGTCGTGGCGCAGGAACTGCCGTGCCCAGCGGTCGATCTCATGGTCGGGATCGAGATATTGCCGCTCCATCGCCCGCATCAAGTCGGGCATTTCGTCGGCGCCGTAGGTGAACGGGTATCTCTCCGCATATTCCTCGAGCCGGAAATCAAGGGCATCGCTTGGCCAATGATCGAGGCGAATTGAGCTCTCGAAACGAAGCTCTTGCGCACGCCCGGTGAACCGCGCGATCGCCACGCAATTGCCAAACACGTCGTGAACCCATCGGATGCCCGCAGGCTCCGGGCTGATCACGAGCCTAGTGTCGAGCAGCTTCTGGTCGTGGCTGTCGCGCGGCCGCAGCATCATGCGATGTTCGCCGAACGCTACCGGCTGCCGGTAACGATAGGTCGTGACGATGCCGAACAGTGAGGACGGGCATTGCTTCGCCTATCTCGGGTTTGCCGTCTGGGTCTGGGTCGGCCTCGGGCATATAGCCGAAGAACGCGATCGAAAGCTCCCGGGTGACCGCGATCAGCTGGGCCTGGATCGAATCGAGGAACTCGTGGAGGCCCTCGCGCAGAATCGTCGCAATGTCGAGTGTGCCGAATAAGACCTGCAGCCGGTCGAGCTCCTCGGCCGCGTCATTGCCGCCCCGCAACGAATAGCGCGATTTGACATCGCCCAGCAGCCGGCCGACTTCGCGCACGCAGTGATGGACCGAACGGGGAAAAGCCGGTGTTGAGCAGCAGAAACCCCGCCACCCGCGCCGGGGTCATACTGGCCGCGTGCAGACGGCGGTAGGCGTGGTAGCCGGCCGCCGAGCGCAGCAACGCATTCCACTGGCCGACATCGACCGGGGAGCCCACATCGGCAATGCTGGGCAGCAGCAGGTGATATTTGATGTCGAGCAGGCGCGTCGTCTGGTCGGCGCGCTCGATGTAGCGGCCGATCTGATAGAAATACCATCCCTGGTCGCGGAAGAAGGTCCCTTCGGTGATGCCGGTATGGGTCTGGCACGCCTCCTTGATCGAGGCGAAGAGCGCCGCGAGGTTGCCGGGCGACGAGATCGGCATCGCGCGCAAGCCGGCGAGGCGATTGTAGAAGACGTTCAGCTGGACCCACATCTCGGTCGAGATCAGCGGGCGCAGCGTGCGCGCGTTCTCTCGCGCGTAAGCGTATCGTGCTGACGATCGAGGTCGGGTTGTCGGCGTCGATCACATAGAAGTTCACGACGCTGTCGGCCGGACGCCGCGTCGTGCGTCGCGAAGAAGCGCTCTTCGTCAGAGTTCAGCTGCACGATCGAGCGCCAGTTCTGGCCGCCGCGGCTGTCGCGCGAGAAGGTCTCGTTGACGTCGAGAATGCGCGCGAGGTTCTCCGCGCGCTCGACATAGCGCGCCAGCCAAAAGATGCAGTCCGCGTAACGGGCGAGCAGGACGTCAGGCAACGACCCAGGTATCCTTCGAGCCGCCGCCCTGCGACGAATTGACGACCAAGGAGCCGCGGCGCAGCGCCACCCGCGTCAGCCCGCCCGGCAATACCCAGGTGCTCGGATCCGGTTACCGCAAAGGGCCGCAGATCGACGTGGCGCGGTTCGACGCGGCCGTCGACCAGGGTCGGCGCGACCGACAGCTTGATGCAGGGCTGGCTGATGTAGTTCGCCGGGTCGGCGAGAGCTTGGCGCGGCACTCGTCGAGCTCCTGCCGGCTCGCGTTCGGGACCGACAGTAATGCCGTAGCCGCCCGCTTCGCCGACCGGCTTCACGACCAGCTCGGCGAGGTGGTCGAGCGTGTAGCGCAGCGCCGTCGGGCTCGCGGCAGATATGCGGTCTCGACATTGTGCAAAATCGGCTCCTGCCCGAGGTAATAGCGGATGACCCGGGGCATGTAGGCATAGACCGCCTTGTCGTCCGCCACCCCGGTTCCGACGGCATTGGCGAGCGCCAAGTTGCCTGCGCGATAGGCCCGCATCAGCCCGGGGACACCCAGCATGCTGTCCGGGAGGAATACCTCCGGGTCGAGATAATCGTCGTCGATCCGGCGATAGATCACGTCGACCCGGGACGAGCCCGCCGGTCGTGCGCATGAAGACGCGATCGTCCTCGACCAGGAGGTCGCGGCCCTCGACCAGCGGCACGCCCATTTCGCGGGCCAGAAAGACATGTTCGAAATAGGCCGAATTGTAGGTGCCGGGAGAAAGCAGCACGACCCGCGGGTCGGCAACCCCGGCGGGAGCGACTTCTTGCAATGCGGAGATCAACTTCGCGCCGTAGTTCTCGATCGGGCGCAGGCCGATCTCGTCGAGCAGGTCGGGAAAGGCGCGCAGCATCATATGGCGGTTTTCGACGACGTAGCTTACCCCCGAAGGCGTCCGCGCATTGTCCTCCAGACACGAGGAAGGCGCCGTGCTCGTCCCGCACGATATCGGTGCCGCAGATATTGACGTAGGTCTTGTGCGGCAGATCGATACCGCGCATCAGCGGGCGGAAATTGCGGTTGCCGAGGATCAGTTCGCGAGGGACGATCCCGTCCCGCAGCACTTGCTGCTTATGGTAGATGTCGTCGAGCAGCAGGTTGATTGCGGTGATCCGCTGGATAATGCCGCTTTCCACGCGCTGCCATTCCTCGCCCGGAAAGGATGCGCGGAATGACATCGAACGGCAGGGTCCGGTCGATCGTCTTCGCGTCCGAGTAGACCGTAAAGGTGATCCCGAGATTGTACATCTCGGCATTGGCGCTGGCGGCTCGCTGCTTCAGCGCGTCGATCGACAGGCCGGCGAGGCGTTCCCTTATCGCCCGGCTCGCCTCGTTGTGCTGCATCTCGCAAAAAAAGCCTTGGGGGTCGTATCCGTCGAGGACTGAAGGGTTCATTTGCCTGATCGAGGGTGACGGTTCGGCTCTGTGACGAGCACTTCCTACGCCAAGTCGCCTTTGCTGACGAGGCTGCCGTCAGGACCGGCCCAGTTGCCTCGAATTTGAGCCGTCTCCGGCGGCACGTCCAAATTTGCGGCAGAGCAGCTCACCTTTTTGCGGCGGGAGTCTTCAGCGCGAGTATCTCGATCAGCAGCCGATCGCGCTCACCCGCCAATTCGTCGACGCTGCGTGCGGCAGCTGCGGCCTTCACCTCGGTCACAAGCTTTTCCCTGAGCGCCGGCGTGAGGCGCGGCTGGCCGAGATCCTGCCACCAGCTTTCCATGGGCTCGGCAAACTGGTCGAGAAAATGCCCAATGCCGCCGGCGCCGCCGGCCAGATGAAACGTCCGATATGGACCCATCAGCGCCCAGCGCAGCCCCGGCCCCTCGCTGACCGCCGCATCAATGTCGGCGACGCTGGCGACGCCTTCCGCGACGAGATGGACCGCCTCTCGCCACAATGCCGCCTGCAGCCGGTTGGCGACGTGCCCCCTGACCTCGCGGCGGATGTGTATCGGCTGCTTGCCGAGCGCTGTATAGATCGCGATGGCGCGCTCGACCGCTGCGGGTGAGGTGAGCGCGCCGGCGACGACTTCGACGAGCGGCACCAGATGAGGCGGGTTGAACGGGTGGCCGATCACGCACCGGTCGGGATGGCGGCAGAGCGTCTGCAGGTCGCTCATCGGCAACCCGGAGGAGCTCGACGCGATCACGGTCGAGGGCGGCAGGACCGCATCGATGCGGCGCAGCAGCTCGCGTTTCAGCTCTGCGCGCTCGGGGGCATTCTCTTGGACAAACCCGGCCCCGGCGACCGCCGTCTCGGGGTCTGCGTGAAAGCTCAGGCTTTGCTCCGGGATCGCTTCAGGGGCGCCCATCCGGGCGAGCGCCGGCCAGGCGGCGTCGACAAATCGGCGCACGAAATCTTCGGCTTGCGGAGCCGGGTCGTGGGCAGCCACCGCGAGGCCCCGCGACAGGAAGAATGCAACCCAGCTCGCGCCGATCGTGCCGGTCCCGATTACTGCTACCCGGCGGATACCGCCTGTCGTCACCTCTTGTCTCCTCCCGGTCAGGTTCCCGGCCGCCGGCGCTGCATCGCGTCGACGAAGCCCCGGGCCTTTGTTAGGTTGTCACGCCCGGCGCTGATTCCGCTGCGGCCGGAGCTTTAGAGCGAAAGCCGTGCCAGCTTCCTCACGCGACCTCCGTCTCGACTTCTTCCGCGGCCTGGCTCTGATTTTCATTTTTATCGACCACATTCCGGAAAACATCCTCAGTTACTTTACAATTCAGGCTGTCCAGTTGTTCGATGCAGCGGAAGTCTTTATATTCATATCGGGCTACACCGCAGCTCTCGTTTACGGACGGACCCTGGCGGTTCAGGGGCCGCTATACGCCACGGCGCGTATCCTGAGCCGCGCGTGGCAGCTTTATATCGCGCATATTTTTCTCTTCGTCATCTTCATTGCCGAGGTGTCCTACACCGTCGCGGCTTTCAATAACCCGATGTACAACGATGAGATGCGGGTCGGCGACTTTCTCGACGAGCCGCATGTGGCGATCGTCAAAGCGCTCCTGCTCGAGTTTCAACCAACTTTCCTCGATATCCTGCCGCTTTACATCCTGCTTCTGACCGCCTTTCCACTGATCCTGATCGCGCTGCGCTGGCGTTCCGCAATTGTGGTGGTCCCGTCCCTTCTCCTCTACCTGCTGGTGCAGATCACAAATCTGTCAATGCCCGCCTATCCGGAAGGTCACGTCTGGTATTTCAATCCTCTCGCGTGGCAGTTTCTTTTTGTCTCTGGGGCTGCGCTCGGCCTGGATCGAGGCCGCGAGTGGCGGTTGCCGCGCTGGCGCCGCGCGGTTCTTCCGGCCGCCGCGATGATCGCCGCGGCGGGATTTGTGATCAAGATCAGCTGGACGATCCATGGCCTCTGGGACCCCTTCCCCGGGCTGCTGCTCAAGGAGCTGTGGCCCGCCAACAAGAGCAATCTGTCACCCATCCGGCTCGTGCCGTTTTTTGCCATGGTCGTGGTCGTCGCCGCCCTGGTGCCCCGCGACGCTGTCATCCTCCGCTCGGCGGCCGCGAGGCCACTCGTGCTTTGCGGGCAGCAGTCGCTCGAGGTGTTCTGCCTCGGCATTCTGCTCTCGGCGCTCGGGCACTTCGTCCTTTCTGAATACAACTCGAATGTCGCTGTACAGCTCGCTGTTAATCTTGCGGGCATTCTCGCAATGTGCCTTACTGCGAGAGTGATCGATTGGTATAAAACCATGGGGCGAGAGCCGATGCCGGGAACCGCGGTGGTTCCCGCCCGCGGCGGCCGTGTCGGCACATGACCTGGCGCCATCTGATCGGCCGGCTCGTCCACCCTGCGGTGCTCCTGACGGGGGTCGCTCTCGCCGTTCTGCCGCTCTGGCGCCCTGCCTCCGCCGGCGCGATCGCCTGCGATGTGCCCGACGAGTTGATGCAAGTGGACGATAAGCTGCCGCGCCTGGCAGAGCGGCTGCGCGCGAAGCAGCCGGTCAAGATCGTGGCGATCGGCGGGGCTTCGACCACCGGCTTGGCGGCGGGTTCCTCGGAGCTGGCCTATCCTCATCGCCTGCAGGAGATACTCGCCCGCAGGTACCCCTCCTCACCGATCACCGTGGTCAACCGAGGCGTGCCGCGGCAAACGGCGCAACAGATGCTGGAGCGGTTTCCGAGCGATGTTCTCGCCGAGGATCCGGTTCTGGTGATATGGGAAACTGGCACCACTGACGCCGTGCGCGGCGTCGGGGTGGACGATTTTGCGGCGGCGTTGCAGACCGGGATCGACGAGCTCAAAGCACGCGGCATCGACATCATGCTCGTGGACATGCAATTTTCTCACAGCACCGCCACCGTGATCGACTTCGTGCGCTATCTGAAGGCGCTTCATCGGGTCGGCGACGTCAATGACGTGAGCGTGTTTCCGCGCTTTGAGATGATGCGCTACTGGAGCGAGCAGAACGTGTTCAATTTCGACGGCATCGCAAAGGACCAGCGGGCGAGCCTTGCCGCCAAGGTTTACGAGTGCATCGCCAGCAAGCTGGCGGAAGCGATCCGGCTCGCGCTGCAATGAGGGAGCTTCTTTCCGCCCAGCTGCTCGCCTCAGCCCTGAGTGCCACGCTGGCATGGAGCACGCTCGCGCTTGCCGACGCCCCGCCTGGAAACCTGGGTTCCGAAATTCCGCCGAGCTGCGCGACGCCTCCGGCGCTGTCGGCCATCGATGTAGCGCTCGAACGGACCGGATCACGGATCCGTGCGGGCAAGTCTCTGACGATTGTTGCGATAGGGTCTTCTTCAACTCAGGGGGTCGGGGCCACCGGCCCGACGATGAGCTACCCGAGCCGCCTCGAGCAGGAGCTGAAGGGCAGGTATCCGGACGCGGGCATAAGGGTGATCAACCACGGGGTCGGCGGCCAAGATGTGGGCGAGGAGTTGGGCCGACTCGACCGGGACGTGATGGCCGAACATCCCGATCTGGTCATTTGGCAGCTGGGCACCAACGCCGTGCTCCGACGCGATGATCTGTCGGCCGACGAAGAGTTGATCCGGCGCGGCGTTAGGCTGATGAAGGAGAACAACATCGACGTCGTGTTGATGGACCTGCAGTACGCGCCTCGCGTTCTCGCGCGCCCCGCCACGGCCGAGATGGAACGGCTTATCGCGGCAGTGGCTCAGAGCACCCGCGTTGGGCTGTTTCGCCGGTTCGAGATCATGCAGCATTGGGATGAGACGCGTCAGCTCGCGCCTGCCTCGCCGGTCGGCCCGGACGGTCTGCATATGACGGATGCGAGCTACGGCTGCCTAGCAAGCCAGCTCGCAGAGGCGCTGGCGTGGAACTGGTGGTCCCACGCCAAGCTGGCGAGGTCGCCTCATCGTAGTCCCGACGCTGTCGCCGGGGTCGAGCGCCCGGGCGGCCTGCCTTCGACCGGACCCATCAGACAACGCTGATTCGGCTCGAGCGGCTGCCGTCATCGCAGGCGAGTTCCCACGAACGCTCGCCTGTCATCTCCGGCGTATGACGTAACGGTTGCTGCAGAAGCAGCTTGATGCCGTGCTGCGGCAGAACGCCGCGGCAATCCAGCGTCCGCAGCCCCGAATGCGCTTGAGAGTGGGCCGAGCGAGGGCGCCCGCGACGCGTTTACCTACATTTCTATTGGGTTTTGGGATAACCTGATATATGATCCACGCAAAAGCAAACCACAAGATGTTGTTAATCTGCCGGGGGTTGCCCGGATCGGGCCTAATGTCCCTCGGGAGCGAAAGGACGTGTCGTCGAGGCAGGTCGCAACCCGTTCGCACTCTCGCCACAAAGTGTTGCGATAATGCCAGGCACTGGGTTGGGCGGCGACGGATTGGACTATGTTCCCGAGGTTGCGAGCAGAAAGGCCCGCGGATTGCAATATTGGGCGTACCTGAGGATGGTCGGTGGAGGGAACGGACGTAACAGAGGTTTTACCGGGATTTACAACGAATTACACGATCCTGGCGAAACATTCGTCCGATTTTGCCGTTCTCTGGTAATGTGACGCGAAGCTATCGGTTGAGCGCGGGGCATCGGTTGAGGTGAGATATGAAATTGGATGATGGAATTTTTGGACTCTATTCTAGGTTGTATGAAAACCGGAGGGATGTCGAATTCTCCCTCGAGGAGTATCTTGGCAAGTGCTCCGACGACCCGTCGTATTATGCGGGCGCGGCCGAACGCATGCTGCGGGCGATCGGCGAACCGATGATGGTCGACACGAGCCAGGATCCTCGGCTCGGCCGGATCTTCATGAATCGGACGATCAAGGTTTATCCCGAGTTCTCGGACTTCTTCGGCATGGAGGAGACGATCGAGCGGATCGTCGGCTTCTTCCGCCATGCCGCGCAAGGCCTCGAAGAGCGCAAGCAGATCCTTTACCTGCTCGGCCCCGTCGGCGGCGGCAAGTCCTCGCTGGCGGAGCGCTTGAAGCAGCTGATGGAAAAGGAACCCGTTTATGTCCTGAAGGCCGGCAAGGAAATCAGCCCCGTCTTTGAAAGCCCGCTCGGCCTGTTCGATCCGGCCACCCTCGGCCCCGAATTGGAGAAGCATTACGGCGTCCCGCTGCGGCGCCTGACCGGCACGATTTCGCCTTGGGCGGTCAAACGGCTCGAGGAGTTCGGCGGCGACATCACAAAATTCACGGTCGTGCGCATGCAGCCCTCGCGCCTCAAGCAGGTCTGCATCTCCAAGACCGAGCCGGGCGATGAAAACAACCAGGACGTGTCGAGCCTCGTCGGCAAGGTGGACATCCGCAAGCTCGAGTTCTTCAGCCAGAACGATCCCGATGCCTATTCCTATTCGGGCGGGCTGAACCGCACGACCCAAGGGCTTCTCGAATTTGTCGAGATGTTCAAGGCGCCCATCAAGATGCTGCATCCGCTCCTGACCTCGACCCAGGAGGGGAATTACGTCGGTTCCGAAAACATCGGCGGCATCCCGTATCAGGGAATCGTGCTGGCGCATTCGAATGAAGCCGAGTGGCAAAGCTTCAAGAACAACAAGAACAACGAGGCCTTTATCGATCGGATCTCGGTGATCAAAGTGCCCTATTGCCTGCGTTCGACCGAGGAGCGCAAGATATACGAAAAATTGCTGCAGAATAGCGAGCTGGCGCACGCGGCATGCGCCCCGTCGACATTGGACATCCTGTCTCGGTTTAGCGTGCTGTCCCGGGTCAAGTCGCACGAGAACTCGAACCTCTATTCGAAGATGCGGGTCTATGACGGCGAAAGCCTGAAGGACACCGATCCCCGTGCCAAATCCGTCCAGGAATACCGCGATGCCGCGGGTGTCGACGAGGGAATGGACGGGATTTCCACGCGCTTTGCGTTCAAGGTGCTGTCGAGCACGTTCAATTTCGATACCCAGGAGGTCGCAGCCGATCCCGTCCACCTGATGTACGTGCTGGAGCAGGCGATCTGGCGCGAGCAGTTCCCGGACGATGTCGAGAAGAAATATCTCAACTTCATCAAGGCCGAGCTGGCTCCGCGCTACGCCGAGTTCATCGGGCACGAAATCCAGAAGGCCTATCTCGAATCCTATTCCGACTACGGTCAGAACCTGTTCGACCGGTATGTCGCGTACGCCGACGCGTGGATCGAGGATTCGGATTACAAGGATCCGGACACCGGACAGCTGATGAACCGCGAGCTGCTGAACCAGGAGCTGTCCAAGATCGAGAAGCCGGCCGGCATCGCCAACCCGAAGGATTTCCGTAACGAAGTGGTCAAATTCGCGCTGCGGGCACGCGCCAACAATGCGGGCCGGAACCCGTCCTGGACCTCCTACGAGAAATTGCGCGAGGTCATCGAGCGACGCATGTTCTCGCAGGTCGAGGATTTGCTGCCGGTCATCAGCTTTGGCACGAAGAAGGATACGGAGACCGAGAAGAAGCACGCCGATTTTCTCGATCGGATGGTCGCGCGGGGCTATACCGAGCGGCAGGTGCGTCGCCTCGTCGAGTGGTATATGCGGGTGAACAAGGCGGGATAAGGCGATCACAGCCCCAGCCTGGAGAGAGCCCATGAATATCGTCGACCGTCGCCCGAACCCGAAGGGCAAGAGCCTCAGCAACCGGCAGCGCTTTCTGTCGCGCGCCCGGGCCGAGGTCAAATCGGCGGTGCAGGACGCGCTGCGCAAGCGCAAAGTCGCCGATGTCGATCACGGTGAGAAGGTGGCGATCCCGACGCGCGGGATCACCGAGCCGGCGTTTCACCACAGCCGGCGCACCGGCCGGACCGAGCATGTCGTCCCCGGCAACAAGGAGTATATAAGAGGCGACGAGATCCCGCGCCCGACCGGCGGCGAAGGGCGCGGCGGATCGCAAGGCAGCCCGGATGGGTCGGGCGAGGATGCATTCGAGTTCACCTTGTCGAAGGAAGAGTTCCTCGACATGTTCTTCGAGGATCTCGAGCTCCCCGACCTCGTGAAGAAGAGCCTCAAGGAGACCTTCGCGGTCGATCTGCAGCGCGCCGGCTACACCGTCACCGGCAGCCCTGCCAATCTCAGCATCCGGCGCACCATGCGCAACAGCATGGCGCGCCGCATCTCGCTCAAACGCCCTAAGCAGTGGGAGCTGGAAGCCCTGCGCGAGGCGATCGACAACGCCCGCGCTCGCGGCGCCGAGGAGGAGGCCGAAAGGCTGCTGCGAGAGTTCGACCGGCTCGAGCACCGCAGCAAGATCATCCCCTACATCGATCCGATCGACGTCCGTTATAACCGCTTCGAGCGCGTGCCGCGGCCGAACACCGAGGCGGTGATGTTCTGCCTGATGGATGTTTCAGGATCGATGACCGAGGCGATGAAGGATCTCGCCAAGCGGTTCTTCATGCTGCTGCACGTCTTTTTGATCCGCCGCTACCGGCACGTCGACATCGTCTTCATCCGTCATACCAGCACGGCGGAGGAGGTGGACGAGGATACCTTCTTCTACAGCCGTGAAACCGGTGGCACCGTGGTTTCGACTGCGCTCGAGAAAATGCTGGAGATTGCCCGGGCGCGCTATCCGACCGACCGCTGGAACATCTACGCCGCCCAGGCTTCCGACGGCGACAATTACGGCGCGGATAGCGGGCGTTGCGTCCAGCTGCTGGGCGGAGAGGTTCTCCCGCTCTGCCAGTATTTCGCCTATGTCGAGGTTGGCGATGGCATGGGAGGAAGCCTGACCGGATTGTCGCGCGACAGCGATCTCTGGAGGGCCTACAATGAGGTGGCGCCCGCCCACCCGCATTTTGTGATGCGGCGGGTCAGCGACCCGTCGCAGATTTTCTCGGTGTTTCACGAATTGTTTGCCAAGGGGGGTATCCGTGCCTGACTCTGCCGCGCTGCGGCTCGAAGCCGCGAGCCCGCTCTTCAACGGCCCGAATTGGGATTATGCCGGGCTGCGCCGGGTTTACGACGCCGTCGAGCGGATTGCGCTCGACGAGCTCGGGCTCGACGTCTACCCGGTGCAAATCGAAGTGATCACCTCCGAGCAGATGCTCGATGCCTATGCTTCGGTCGGCCTGCCGCTGATGTATCGGCACTGGAGCTTCGGCAAGCGCTTCGCCTATCACGAGACCCTCTACCGCAAAGGGCTGCAGGGTCTCGCCTACGAGATCGTCATCAATTCCAACCCGTGCATCTGCTACATCATGGAAGAGAATTCCATGACGATGCAGACCCTGGTGATCGCGCATGCGGCGTTCGGGCACAATCATTTCTTCAAGAACAATTACTTGTTTCGGCAGTGGACCGACGCGAACGGTATTCTCGACTATTTGAGCTTTGCTCGCGACTACGTGCAAAAATGCGAGGAGCGGCACGGCGCCGACGCGGTCGAGCGGGTGCTCGACGCGGCGCACGCGCTGAAAGACCATGGCGTGAACCGCTACGCCCACCGCACCAAGCCAAACCTCGCCGAGGAGCGCCGGCGGGCAGAGGAACGGCGGGCGCATAACGAGGCGACCTACAACGATTTGTGGCGGACCGTGCCCGGCATCGGGCGGGACAAGGAGGATTCCGATAAGGACGAGCAGAAGTTGCAGGAGATCAAGCGAGAGCTCGGGTTGCCGGAAGAGAATTTGCTCTATTTCATCGAGAAGCGAGCGCCAAGGCTAGAGGATTGGCAGCAAGAGCTGGTCCGTATCGTCCGGTTGATATCCCAATATTTCTATCCGCAAAAGCAGACGCAGATGATGAACGAGGGGTGCGCGACCTTTGCTCATTACGAAATCATGCGCCGGCTGCATGATAAGGGGCTGATTACCGAAGGGTCGATGCTCGAATTTCTCCACTCCCATTCGAGCGTCGTGTTCCAGCCGGATTTTGACGATCCGCGCTTTAGCGGCCTCAACCCCTATGCGCTCGGCTTTGCGATGATGAGCGACATTCGCCGGATGTGCGAGGAGCCGACCGACGAGGATCGGGAGTGGTTCCCCGATATCGCAGGCTCGGGTGACGGTTACGGAGTGTTGCGCCACGCCTGGGCCAACTACCGCGATGAAAGCTTTCTCCTGCAGTATTTGAGCCCGGCGATGATCCGCCGCTTTCGGCTGTTCCATGTTTCCGACGACAGCGCCAAGCCGGCGCTCCGGGTCGAGGCGATCCATGACGATGTCGGCTATCGCAAGATCCGCAGCGCATTGTCCCGCCAATACGACCTGTCGCGGCGCGAGCCGGACATTCAGGTCGTCGATGTCGATTTGAGAGGCGATCGCTGCCTCGTTTTGGCGCACTACGTGCACAATGGCGTTCTGCTCGAGGAAAAGAGCTGCCGGGCCGTGATCCGCCATGCGGCGACCTTGTGGGGCTATTCGGTCAAGCTGCTCGAAATCGACGCTACGACCGACAAGACCCTGAAGACCTACGAGGTTGCCCCTCCCGGCTGAGAACGGGGGCGGTCGTCAGGCAAGCGGAGGCTTGCCCCGTGAGGGGCCGTCTCCGCCCCTGATCGTCCTCGGCATCGAGACAAGCTGCGACGAGACAGCCGCGGCCGTTATCGCCGCGACGCCGGCAGGGCCGAGGATACTTTCGAATTTGATCCAGGCGCAGCTCGAGGAGCATGCGCCATATGGCGGAGTGGTTCCCGAGATCGCCGCGCGCGCCCATCTCGACTGCCTCGACCGGGTCGTCAGCCGCGCGCTCGCCGACGCCGGCATAGCGCTCGCCGAGGTCGACGGGATTGCCGCCGCCGCCGGGCCCGGCCTGATCGGCGGCCTGATCGTCGGGACAATGATGGCCAAAGCCCTTGCCTGGGCCATCGGCAAGCCATTTCTCGCGGTCAACCATCTCGAAGGCCACGCGCTGACCGCGCGATTGACCCATGAACTCGACTTCCCCTATCTGCTCCTTCTCGTCTCGGGTGGGCATTGCCAGCTCCTTGTCTGCGCGGGTGTAGGCCGTTATACGCGGCTCGGGACGACCCTCGACGACGCAGCCGGCGAGGCTTTCGACAAGGCGGCAAAGTTGATCGGGCTCGGCTACCCCGGCGGCCCCGCGATCGAGCGGGCCGGGCGCCACGGAGACCCTTCACGTTTCGGCCTGCCGCGCCCGTTGAAGGGGAGGCCCGGCTGCGATTTCTCCTTTTCCGGGCTGAAGACGGCGGTCCGACACATCACCGCCGGGCACAGCTGTCTGCCCCCAGGGGATCGGGCCGATCTGGCAGCGGCGGTCGAGCTCGCGATCTGCGACACGCTGGCGGACCGCACTGCGAACGCGATCGACTGGTTCCGCCGCCGGCATCCAGAAGGCAGATGTTTGGTTGCGGCCGGAGGGGTGGCATCGAATGGCCGCTTGCGGGAAAGATTGGCGGCGCTCGCAGAACGCACGGGGCTGCGCTTCGTGGCACCTCCGCCTGCATTGTGCACCGATAATGGGGTGATGATCGCCTGGGCCGGCATCGAGCGGCTGCGCCTCGGGCTGGTCGACGGTCTCGATGCCCCGCTGCATCCGCGTTGGCCGCTCGACAAAGCCGCCCCGCCCCGCCGGGGAGCGGGGGTCAAAGCGTGATCCACTTCGGAGGGCTCCAGCGCCTGGCGATCATCGGCGGGGGCGCCTGGGGAACCGCCCTCGCCGTCGTCGCCCGGCGCGCCGGCACGGCCGTGGTTCTTTGGGCGCGCGATCGGGGCGTGGCAGCTGAGATCAACGAGCGGCATCAAAACTCCCTGTTTCTACCTGGCGTGATGCTCGACCCCGCCGTCACCGCGACCGCAGACCTGAGAGCGGCCATGGAGAACGCGGAGGGGATTCTGCTCGTGGTGCCGGCCCAGTTTCTGCGCGGCGTGCTCCATCTGCTCGCGCCTCGTCTTCGGCAAGGGCTGCCGATCTTGCTCTGCGCCAAAGGGATCGAGGCGGCATCTCTAAAGATCATGTCGGAGATTGCCGCCGAAATCCTGCCGAGGTGCCCTTCTGCCGTCCTTTCTGGCCCGACTTTTGCCGCCGAAGTCGCGCGCGGACTGCCCGCTGCGGTGACGATCGCCAGCCGGGATGCGTCGCTCGGTCGCGCTTTCGTGACGGCGCTTGGGAGCGGCAAATTCCGGCCCTATCTGTCGGAAGACCCGATCGGCGCCGAAATCGGCGGCGCGGTCAAGAACGTCCTGGCGATCGCCTGCGGGATCGTTTCAGGCCGCGGCTTGGGCGACAATGCGCGAGCCGCGCTGATTACGCGAGGCCTCGCCGAGATGATCCGCCTCGGGGTGGCGAAAGGCGGCCGCCCGGAAACGTTCAGTGGGCTGTCCGGGCTCGGCGATCTCGTGCTGACCTGCAATGCAGCCCAGTCGCGCAATTTTTCGCTCGGTCTGGCACTCGGTCAGGGAGAGCGTCTCGACGCGGTGCTGCGCGGCCGACGCTCGGTTGTGGAAGGGGTCGCTACCGCGGTGGCGGTGGTGAGGCTGGGAGAGCGCCTCGGTGTCGAGATGCCGATCAGCGAGGGGGTCGATGCTGTGCTGCACCGCGGCGAGTCGATAGATGCCATGATCGAACAGCTGTTGCGGCGGCCTTATCGGGCCGAGTAGTGAATGGTCTTGGAACAGTTAATGAGCACGGTGCCCGGAACCTCGGAAAAGGCTTTTCTGGATCGGCCGAAAGCCAATATCATTGGGAGCGAGCGGGGTCATCGGCTCGAACCGAAATGAGCGACAACGGAAAACGCGGCGAGGAAGGACCGGGTACAGGCGTCGTCGTCAAGGCGAAGCCGAAGACGAAGAAGCCGTCCATGTACAAGGTTTTAATGTTGAACGACGACTACACTCCAATGGAGTTTGTCGTCCATATCCTCGAGCGGTTCTTCAACAAGAGCCGGCAGGAGGCGACCCGCATCATGTTGCATGTCCACCGGCGGGGTGTCGGGATCTGCGGCGTCTATACCTACGAGGTCGCCGAGACTAAGGTGACGCAGGTCATGGATTTTGCCCGGCAGCACCAGCATCCGCTGCAGTGCACGCTGGAAAAGGACTAGGCAAGGAAGGTAGGCAGGCGTGTTGTCACGCAATCTCGAAAAGTCGCTGCATCGGGCTCTCGGCCATGCCAATGAGCGCCATCATGAATACGCCACGCTCGAGCACCTGTTGTTGTCGCTGACCGACGATCAGGATGCCGTCGCGGTGTTGCGCGCCTGCAGCGTTGACCTCGACCGATTGCGGCGCGAGGTGCTGAACTATGTCGACAACGAGCTCGCCAATCTTGTCGCTACGCACAGCGACGACGCGAAACCGACCGCGAGCTTCCAGCGCGTGCTGCAGCGGGCGGCAATTCACGTCCAATCCTCGGGCCGCGAAGAGGTCACCGGCGCAAACGTCCTCGTTGCCATGTTCGCCGAGCGGGAAAGCCACGCTGTTTATTTCCTGCAGGAACAGGACATGACCCGGTTCGATGCGGTCAATTACATCTCGCACGGCATCGCCAAGGCGCCGGGGCGCTCGGAAACCCGGCGCGTCCAGGGGGCGGACGAGGACGACCGCACCGAGAAGTCGCAAAAGCGCAACCACGACGCCCTTGACGCCTATTGCGTAAACCTCAACAAGAAGGCCAAGGGGGGCAAGATCGATCCGCTGATCGGCCGGGAGGCCGAGGTCGATCGCACGATTCAGATCCTCTGCCGCCGGGCCAAGAACAACCCGCTCTATGTCGGCGACCCCGGTGTCGGCAAGACGGCGATCGCCGAGGGGCTGGCGCGCCGCATCGTGCAGCGCGAGGTTCCCGAGGTGTTGCTGAACGGGACGATCTACGCGCTCGATATGGGCGCGCTGCTCGCCGGCACCCGCTATCGCGGCGATTTCGAGGAACGGCTGAAGGCCGTTCTGTCGGAGCTCGAAGCGCAGCCCGGGGCGATCTTGTTTATCGACGAGATCCACACCGTGATCGGCGCTGGAGCTACGAGCGGCGGAGCGATGGATGCCTCCAACCTGTTGAAGCCGGCGCTCGCCGGCGGCGTCATCCGCTGCATCGGCTCGACCACCTACAAGGAATACCGCAACTATTTCGAGAAGGACCGCGCTCTCGTCCGCCGCTTTCAGAAGATCGATGTGAACGAGCCGACGGTCGAGGATTCGGTCAAGATCCTGCGCGGGCTGAAACCCTATTACGAGCGGCACCATAAGGTTCGGTACACCAGCGAGGCGTTGCGCGCCGCGGTTGAGCTGTCGCACCGCTACATCGGCGACCGCAAATTGCCCGACAAGGCGATCGACGTGATCGACGAGACCGGGGCCGCCCAGATGCTGGTCCCCGAGAGCCGCCGCCGCAAGACGATCACGGCAAAGGAGGTCGAGGCGGTCATCGCGACGATGGCGCGCATCCCGCCAAAAAGCGTGTCGCGCGACGACCGCGAGGTTCTGAAGAACCTGCAGCGCGATTTGAAGACCATGGTGTTCGGCCAGGACCCGGCGATCGATGCGCTGGTTTCAGCGATCAAATTGGCGCGCGCCGGGTTGCGCGATCAGGAAAAGCCGATCGGCAGCTATCTGTTCTCGGGCCCAACCGGGGTCGGCAAGACCGAGGTGGCGCGGCAGCTCGCCCGCACCCTCGGGATCGAGATCACCCGCTTCGACATGTCCGAGTATATGGAGCGGCATACGGTGTCGCGGCTGATCGGCGCGCCCCCCGGCTATGTCGGGTTCGACCAGGGCGGGCTGTTGACCGATGCGATCGACCAGCATCCCCACAGCGTGCTGCTGCTCGACGAGATCGAGAAGGCGCATCCCGACCTGTTCAACATCCTGCTGCAGGTGATGGATTACGGGAAATTGACCGATCACAACGGCAAGACCGTCGATTTCCGCAATGTGATCCTGATCATGACGACGAATGCCGGCGCTTGGGACCTCGCAAAGCCGGCGATCGGGTTTGGCAGCGGTATTCGCGAGGGGGACGATCAGGAGGCGATCAACCGGATGTTTACGCCGGAGTTCCGCAACCGGCTCGACGCAACGATTTCCTTCGCGCCATTATCGCCCGAAACAATCGGGCGCGTTGTCGACAAGTTCATATTGCAGCTCGAGGAGCAGCTTGCCGACCGCAATGTCACGATCGAGCTCGATGAGAGCGCGCGGGCATGGCTGGCCGAAAAGGGCTACGATCGCCTCTTCGGCGCTCGCCCGCTCGGTCGGGTCATCCAGGAGCACATCAAGAAGCCGCTCGCCGAGGAGCTTCTGTTCGGGCGCTTGTCGAAGGGCGGGATTGTCCGGGTCAGCAAGCACCCCGACGAAGACAAGCTCGCCTTTGCCTATGAGGAGGGGCCGGCCGAAGCGGCCCCGAAGGAGCCGGAGCTCGTCGAATAGACGGGTCGAACCCGTTACCGCGGCGCTAGATCGAGCGCATTGGTCAGATCGCCGAGCGGCGGGCCGCCGTTCGCGGCTACCATTGCATTGCGCTCCCTCAGGCGCGACAGCATCGGTAGATCAAACCGCCTGGTGATCAGCGACAGTATCGAAGTCGTGTCGTAGAGGGTGTGGTCGACGAACGCCTTTTTCGCGAGCGGGGAGACGATCAGCGCCGGGACTCGCGACCCGGGGCCCCAGCGATCCCCCTTCGGCGGCGCGACGTGGTCCCAAAAGCCGCCGTTTTCGTCGTATGTGACAATGACCATCATGTGCGGCCATTGCGGACTGTTCTGAAGGCGCGTGACGACATCGGCGATGTGCCGATCGCCGTCCAGCACGTCAGCATAGCCGGGATGCTCGTTCAGATTGCCTTGCGGCTTGTAGAAGGCGACCTGCGGGAGCTTTCCGGCATCGATCGCCTTGAGGAACTCGCTGCCGCCGAGCCCGCCATCCTTTAAGTGCTCGGCGCGAGCCGCGGTGCCGGGCGCCATGGCGGCGAAGTAGTTGAACGGCTGATGATGGTATTGAAAGTTTGGGACGGGGCTCGCGTTCTTGCCCTCCAGCGCCGCCTGCCAGGCGCCGGCATACCATGCCCACGTCACGCCCTTGGCGCTGAGCAAATCGCCAATCGTCGGTTCCTGCTGCGGCGGCAAAGTTGACGGCTTCGCCGGGTCCGCGTAAGCCGGATCACCTTCCGGAGCGGGCTTGTTGCCGCTCGGCTGATAGGGCGGCTGCATCGTGTTGACGGCGTAGAAATCGGGGGTCAGATTGCCGTCATTGACAAATTTCGGCGGGCCGTCGAGCGCCGATTTGGGGACTCGACAGCTAGCTTGAGGGTGACGCCGTCGCTCTCGACCGCCGAGATGAGACCCTTGGCCGGGCTTTGGTCGGCATTCGGGTACCGTGGCGCGCAGGCGCAGATCAAAGCGAAGTGGTTGAAAAAGGACCCGCCGAACGCTCCCATAAAGAAATTGTCCGCGAGGGTGTATTGCTTCGCGATATCCCACAGCGGCAATTTGCTGCTGGCGTAATGACCCATGACCAGTCCACCCGCATCGGCATACGCCGCAAAGCGGTCATTTTTGCCGCCGGCGATCTGCATCTGGTTCTGGTAAAAACGATGCCATAGATCGCGGGTGGCGACGCCGAGCGGCAGGTTGAAGCCTTTGGGGTCATCGATTGCAAAAGGTGCGTTCGGCAGGTGCTCGGTGTGTGATTGCGTCACTTCGGGAACGGTGCCCTTGTCCGTGAGCCCACCCCAGACTGGGGGCAATTCCTTGAGCACCGACCCGTCGCGATCGCGCTGGGCGTAATCCGCGGCCGTCAGTTGCGGGAGCCCATTGGCGCCGGGGAAATAGCCGTAGAGATTGTCGAAGCTGCGGTTTTCGGCATAGATCACGACGATCGTCTCGATGCTCTCGAGCCCGGCGCTCAATGCTTCTCGGGGCGCGCCGAGGATCATCAACAGCGCCGGCAGCAATAAACGTGTCTTCATTACGCGACTCCCCCAGCCGGCCCTGATGCATTTATTTTGTTCATGGGATGTTTCGATTTTGTGACGCCATCGAAAGCGGGTCACGCGGGCGCGGGAAAGCGGGCGATCCAGTGGCGGGCGATGTCTTCGCGCCGGCAGACCCAGACACGCGGGTGCGCGAGGATGTGCTCGATAAACCGGATCAGCGCTTTGGCCCGGCCGGGGTGGCCGGTCAGCCGCATATGCAGCCCGACCGACATCATGCGCGGGCGCTCGACCCCCTCTTCATAGAGCAGATCGAAGCTGTCACGCAGAAATGTAAAGAAATCCTCCCCCGACCCGAACACGCCGCGCCCGAATTTCGAATCGTTCGTGGTCAGCGAGTAGGGCACGACGAGGTGCGGGCGCTCGCCGACCCGCACCCAATAAGGCAATTCGTCGTTGTAAGTGTCGCTGTCGTAGAGAAATCCGCCATGCTCGACCAATAGACGGCGGGTGTTTTCCGACGGCGCGTAGCGGCAATACCAGCCGACTGGGGTCTTCCCGGTGGTCTGCCGGATCAGGTCGATGGCGGCTGCGATCTGCCTGCGCTCCTCGTCCTCGGTGAGCCCGGGGTGGTTGGTCCAACGATAGCCGTGGCTGCAGATGTCCCAGCCGCTGGCGGCGATGGCGGCGGCGGCGGGCGGGTTGGCCTCGAACGCGCGGGCGCAGCCGAATATCGTCACCGGCAGCCCAAAACGGGTGAAGATGCGGTGGAGCCGCCAGAAGCCGACCCGCGCCCCGTATTCGAACATGCTTTCGGCGCCGAGGTCGCGGCCGGTGACACCCAAATCGGCGCCGATCATCTCGGTCAATCCGCCCTCGGACACACCGTCTCCGTAGGGGTAGGAGAGCTCGGATCCTTCCTCGAAGTTGATCACGAAGTTGACGGCGATGCGCGCGTCCCCGGGCCATTGCGCGTGAGGCGGCTCGGGGCCGTAACCGACAAAGTCGCGTGTCATCTCGCCTCCGTTTGGGGGGTTTGGGTTTGCGGAAGGACACCGGGCGCGCCAACCCGCGCGGCGCGGCGGGTGATCAGCGCCACCGGCGCCGACAGCACGAGGAGAAGACAACCGAAAATGACAAAGCTGGACCCGGCGCCCCATTGGTCGGCGATTGCGCCCATTACCGGCGGGATCACGATAGCCGCCAACCGGTTCATCGTCTGGCGGAGGCCGACCACCGAGCCTTGCCGGTAGGGCCCGACTGCCTTGGCCTGGACCGAAAACATCACCGGCTGGACGACGCCTTGCAGCCAGCCGCGCAGGGCTTGCGCCGCCAACAGCAGCGCGAAGACGGCGCCGATAAACGGCGTCACGGAAATCAGCAGGATCGACAGCACGGTGCCGGTCAACATCGTGCGCTGCGGGTCACCGAGCCGCATTGCCCTTCCGGCGAACAATGAGCCGAGCCCGCTCGCCACCTCGATGGCTGCGAACAGGATGCCGATCGGGGTGCCGGTGAGGCCCACGCCGTTGAGGTAGACGACATAGAGCGAGCTCTGCACGCCATTCGTCGCGGTGCGCAGAAACATAATGGCCAATGTCGTGGCGACCGCCGGGATCGCCATCAGCGCAAAGCAGCGGATGTAATCGGGCAAGCGGGGGAAGATGTCGCGAGCGCGGAACCTCGCCCGCCGCCGTGCTGCGGATCCGTCGCCCGATGCGATCACCGCCTCAGGCGCACGCAACAGCGCGACCGTCAGGACCGCTCCCCATGCGACGCCAACCATGTAGCTAGGCCAAGTCCCGCCAAAGTCCCAGGCGATGCCGGCGAGGATCGGCGCTGCCGTCGAGCCGATGCGCGAGAAAAAGCTGAACCGGCCGAGATACTCGGCCTCGCCCTCGGTCAGCTGCGCGATCAAGGTCTGCGACCCAGACCAGGCAAAGGACAAGGCCCCGCCATTGACGATTTGCAGCAGCAGCAAGGGCCAGAACCACGGCAATAGCGGAAACACCGGCGCCAAGGCCATGGCCGTCCAGACGAAGAACAAGGTCACCCGGCGCGTGCCGAAGCGGTCCATCGTGCTGCCGATATGGATCGACAGAAACACCGCGAGCAGGGAGCGCCCGCCGACCAGCGCCCCGATCTCGCCGGCGCTCATGCCGAGCGAGAGGCCGTAAAGCGGGATCAGGAAGATGTAGAAATCCGTGTACCCCATCGCGAACAGCCCCGTGACATAGATCGAGGCCGGCGGGCGGGGTGGGGTTTGGCTCATACTTCCGGAAGTCTCGGATACCAGTCTTCCTGGCAGATTTCATCGAGTGTGTATGGACAGAGCGCGGGCAGGGCGACAGCCGCGTCGGCCTCTCCGTGCCTGAGTAGCCCGCGCGCCGCTCGTCGCCGCCCATCGGCGTAAAGCTTGTCGAGATTCTCCTCCGCATTACGACGGAGGGTCGCCGTCAGCTTATCGGAAAGCGTTTCGCGCGCGTCATCGATGGTTTGCATCCACTCGAAACGGGGCTGCTCCGCCGGAGAATAGGTCAGCTTCAAGAAGTGCTCGATGATCCGGCGGATCTGACTACGGACGGCGTCGCGCTCGCTCTTCCCCAAATCTTCGATCTCCTCGGCGACGTGCTCGCGGTCGAACCGGTTGTCGGACACGTGCAAGGAGCGCAACACTTGCGCCTGGTATTGCGTCCAGGCGTAGAAATCATCCTCGTAGCGTGGCCCGTCTGGCATCGCCGTTTCCCTTTTTGCGACCCCTGGAAGCCAACCGTAACTCAACCTTTGCGCAGTATGTCATAGTCGCGACAGAGATCCGTCATGCAAGGCGAGGAGAGCGGTGATGGCGATCATAGAGCGTATCGTGGAATTTCACGACGAGCTGACGAGCGTTCGGCGCGACATCCACGCCCATCCCGAGCTCGGTTTCGAGGAGCAGCGGACGTCCGATCTGGTCGCGCAAAAGCTTGGGGAGTTCGGCTTTGAAGTGTTCCGGGAGATCGGCCGCACCGGCGTCGTCGGCCGGCTTTGCGTCGGCAATTCGCCGCGGTCGATCGGCCTCAGGGCCGATATGGATGCCTTGCCGATCGACGAAGCGACCAACCTGCCCTACCGCTCGCGCCACGAAGGCCGCATGCATGCCTGCGGCCATGACGGGCACACGGCAATGCTGCTCGGCGCCGCCCGCTACCTTGCCGAGACCCGCAATTTCGAGGGCACCGTCAACCTGATCTTCCAGCCCGCCGAAGAGGGGCTCGGCGGCGGCGAGGCCATGGTCAAGGACGGCCTGTTCGACCGTTTCCCGTGCGACGCGATCTTTGGCATGCACAACCGGCCGGGGCTCGCCATCGGCAAGTTCCAGATCCGCACCGGCCCGATGATGGCCGGCGGCGCCTATTTCGACATCGCCGTCAACGGCCGCGGCGCGCATGGCGCCCGGCCCGAATTGGGGATCGACCCGGTCATCGTCGCGAGCCACATCACGACCGCGTTGCAGACCATCATCTCCCGCAATGTCAGGCCGCTCGACACGGCCGTCCTCAGCGTCACGCAAATCCATGCCGGCGACGCCTACAACGTCATCCCCGAGCGCGCCTTCATCAGAGGCACGGCGCGCGCCTTTGATCCCCGGACATTGGAATTGATCGAAACGAACATGGCGCGGATCGCATCCGGTGTCGCGGGCGGGTTCGGCGCGACCGCAGAGCTCGATTTCCGCACCCTCTTCCCACCGCTGGTCAACGACGCGGCCGAGGCGGAATTCATCGCCGACACCGCCGCCGGGATCGTCGGCGACGACAATGTCAACCGCAACGGCAACCTGGTGATGGCGAGCGAAGACTTCTCGTTCATGCTCGACCGGCGGCCCGGCGCCTATATCCAGATCGGCAACGGCGACGCGCTCGGCGGCTGCGAGGTCCACAACCCGGGCTACGACTTCAATGACGCCGCATTGCCGTTTGGCGCCACCCTGTTCGCCAGGCTCGCCGAACGGAAATTGGCGCCTCCTTGAACGCCGCGCCCCGATATTCACCGGCCGTTAAGCTCCTCCTCGGAGAGTGGGAACGGCGATTGAACCGGAGCGGGCATCGTGATCGGCTGGGCGCTGCGCTGGGTGCTCTTGTGCTGCGGCATCGTGCTTTTCGGCATCGGGGTGTTGGATCGCGGCGCCGCGCTGCTGCCGGAGCGCAGCGCGCCCATGAAGCCCGGCGCGCCCGTCGCCGCTGCGGCCCGCCCGACCCAAGACTTGTCGAACACGATCATCTATGCGGCGAACGAGCGGGGCCATGTCGTGCTCGACGCCGCGGTCAATGGCGCGCCGGTCAAGATGCTGGTGGATACCGGCGCGAGCCTCGTCACCCTGACGCCACAAGATGCGCGCGCTGCCGGGCTAAACCCTGGCGGCCTGATGTTCAATGCGCGCGTGGAGACGGCCAACGGCTCGGCGCGAATGGCGCCGGTGACCCTCAGGGAAATCCGCATCGGCCAGCTCTCGATCTACGACGTTCCGGCGGCGGTGATGGAGAACCTCCAGGTGTCGCTGCTCGGCATGAGCTTTCTCAGCCGTCTGCAGAGCTACCAGATGCGCGACGGAAAGCTCGCAATCACCTGGTAGGCGGCGGATCTCGGCGGGGATCCACAACGTGCAAGTGTGCTGAGCGTCGGCCCCCTGCAATCTGCAGCGAATCTGCAGCAAAACTCTACCTTTGATTGCAGGCTGTACATGAGATTGGTCCCGCTCGCCGCGCCCTCATTCCGACATCACCCTACCAGAGGATTTTGGCGATTATGTAGGAGGTCTGGAAACTTCTCCGGGCTCCGGTGTGGTTTACCGGACCATTGCGCGACGGTACGATCGTAGAAATAGAGAAGAGGCGTCCATGGCCGACGCGGCGCCGCCACGGGTCTTTATCAGCTATAGCCACGACAGCGCAGAGCACCGGGATCGCGTGCTCGACCTCGCCAGCCGACTACGAGACGACGGCATCGACGCAATGATCGATCAGTATGTGCAGTTCCCGCCGGAGGGTTGGCCGAACTGGTGCGAGGCTCAGATCCGCCGTGCCGATTTCGTCCTCATGGTGTGCACCGAAGTCTATCTCCGACGGGTAAATGGCGAGGAGGAGCCTGGGAAAGGCCACGGTATCCGTTGGGAAGGGCATCTAAACAACCAGCATCTGTACGACGCCGGTTCGATGAACCGAAAATTTGTCCCATTGCTCTTCGCATGGTTGCCCCGAGCACATCCCCATGCCAGTGAAGGGCGGGACCATCTACCGCGTCGAGACAGACGAAGGATACGAGGCCCTAGGCGGTTGCTCACCGACCAGCCGCTCACTCCGATACCGGCAATTGGCCAACGCAGGCGTATGCCGCCCAAGGCGCGGCAGTCAGCCGGCTCGGCGCTGGTGGAGCCCTCCAAGTCGGCCGCCTCGCTGCCGCATCCGCGGGTCGAGGATCTGTTCGTCGGCCGCTCCGCGGAGCGGGAGAAGCTTGCCGCCGCCCTGTTCCCGACGAATGTGACCCGCCGCCCGGTCGTGGTCTCCGGCATGGCCGGGGTCGGCAAGTCATATCTGGTCGACCGCTTCTTCTGGGAAAACGCTGCACGATTTCCCGGCGGCTATCCGCGGTTGGCTTTTGACCCCGACAAGCCGGCCACTGCCGCCGATTTCGTCGCCACCCTGAGCGATCGGCTGAAGCTCAAGCCGGGTGACGACCAAGCGCTGTTAGCGCGGCTCCTGATGCCGCTGACGCTGGTGCATGTCGAGAACGCCGATACGCCCGAGGCCGGCCATATCGTCGCCGATTTGGCCAATTCTTTGCCGGGCTGCGCATTGATCATCAGCGCTCGGCTGCGCGGCCTGGGCGCCGACGCCGGTTGGCGCGAAGTGGCCCTGGCCCCATTCGAAACGGCGACTGCGCTGGAGCAACTACAAGCCGAATTGGGGGCGGGATCGCCGGGCCAGGAAAGCTGGCCCTCCCTGGCCGAGGCTCTGGGCCGCCTGCCATTGGCATTGCATCTGGCCGCCGGGCACCTGCGGGCGGATCGCCGTCCAGAAGCGTTTCTTCGCCGCCTGCGCGCCAAGAAGCTGGCGTTGACCGGCGCCGATCCAGCCGATCCAACCTTTCGCCAGCGCAGCCGAGCCCTGTTCTCGGACACCTTCGAATTGTCGCTCGATGCTTTGCACCGCGAGGGCGGCTCCGACGGCGAGCAATGGCTTGCGGGAATTTGCTGCGCTCGCTCATGCGCCGGTGACGGGGTTGGCGAGAGCCTCGGCGCTGCGATATCGGGGGTCGCTCCGGAAATCTTTGACGATCTGGTGATCGCGGCCGCCCGATTGTTTACTCGAGCACGTACCGCGCGGCGCCGGAATTGCCTTTCGCCTCCAGCCGCTATGGCTGAACTCCTTCGCCCGCGCGCGGACAAGGACAAGGTAACCGGCCGAATGACGGAGTGGTTTCTCGCCCGCCTGCCGGAGGCGAGTGAGGATCAGGGGCAGCGCTGGCGGGAGCTTGGGGACGAGACTGGCGGGCTTGATCCATTGGCTTGCACAGGTCTCGCCGGCCGACCGGTGAGGGTGGAGGGGGCCGGCAGCTGGTACGCGATACTGAACGGGCCCTATCACGCCTGGCTGATGTTCTGTGAAGCGCTGCTGCCAGCGGGGTACAGGACGAGTGAACTCTCGAATACCTCTGGACCTCGGGAGATCGCGCGGCGCGCAGGCGATCTCGACCGGGCGCTGGACGTGGCGAAGCAAAAGCGGGATCTTGCGACCGAAGATCGGGGCGCGGAGCGTCGGGACGCGGCGACTCGCGTCCGGGATCATTGCCGATATCTCTGCGAGGGCCGCGGCCAACTCGACGAGGCGCTGAAAATCCGCAACGAGGAGCAGCTGCCGGTCTATGAGCGGCTCGGCGACGTGCGCGCGCGCGCCGTCACGATGGGCAAAATCGCCGACATCTTGCAGGCCCGCGGCCAACTCGACGAGGCGCTGAAAATCCACAACCAGGAGCAGCTGCCGGTCTATCAGCGGCTCGGCGACGTGCGCTCGCGCGCCGTCACGATGGGCCAAATCGCCGACATCTTGCAGGCCCGCGGCCAACTCGACGAGGCGCTGAAAATCCGCAACCAGGAGCAGTTTCCGGTCTATGAGCGGCTCGGCGACGTGCGCGCGCGCGCCGTCACGATGGGCAAAATCGCCGATATCTTGCAGGCCCGTGGGCAACTCGACGAGGCGCTGAAAATCCGCAGTGACGAGGTGCTGCCGGCCTTCAAGCACCTGGGCGACCCGCGCTTAGTCGCGCTAGAAATGGGCAGGATCGCCGATATCTTGCAGGCCCGCGGCCAACTCGACGAGGCGCTGAAAATCCGCAATGAGGAGGAGCTGCCGGTCTATGAGCGGCTCGGCGACGCGCGCTCGCGCGCCGTCACGATGGGCCAAATCGCCGACATCTGCAGGCCCGCGGCCAACTCGACGAGGCGCTGAAAATCTGCAACGAGGAGCAGCTGCCGGTCGATGAGCGGCTCGGCGACGTGCATGCCACAGCGGTGGCGAAGGGAAGAATTGCCGGCATCATGCGGGCGCGTGGAGATCTTGACGCGTCGCTACGCATCCGCCGAGAGGAGGAGTTACCGACGTACGAGCGGCTCGGCGACGTGCGCTTCTTGCTCTTCGCGCGTTGGAACCTCGCATCCACGCTCTTAAGTCGAGGTCGCGGGGGGGATCGCGAGGAGGCGCGCGGCCTTCTCATTATGGCGCTCGAAGAGGCGCGCCGGCTGCAATTGCCGGAGGCCGGGCAGATCGAACAGCTGCTCAAGCAGGTAGGGGCGGGTGAACCCGGTAAGAGCCGAGGCGCAATAGCTTCGGGCTCGTCCCGGCGCGGGGCTCACGTACAGCCCTATCCTCGGTTATCCCGACAAAGGCGGGGACCCGTTTCCGGTGTGGACACCGGCCTGCGCCGGTGTGACGAAAGAGTGCGGCGCTCCTCTCCTTGTCGTCCCCGGCGAACGGCCGGAATATCGGGCAATGGGTGCCGGCTTTCCGTCGGTGCGCGGACAATTGGGTGCCGGTGCAAATCCTGCCTCGCTGTCCCGGCGAGAGCCGGAACCCATCCCCGCGATAGGCACCGGCTCGCGAGGCTGTAATCCAATACCAAAATTCAAATCGTGTCATTATTATCCCCGTCGTTCCCGCGGAAGCGGGAACCCAGGGATTTCAGTCACTTCCCGCTAGGTCCCCGCTTTCGCGGGGGCGACGAATTGGCCAATTCGCGGGATTTCCTGACAGCCTCTTGCGCCGGTGCAGCGGAAGGCCTGCCAGGGCGAGC
>CAWILK010000013.1:0-21835 GCA_963836845.1 uncultured Alphaproteobacteria bacterium
CAGGTAGCGCTGCTTCTGCTCCTCGCTCCCGTGCCGCAATACGGTGCCCATGATGTACATCTGGGCATGGCCTTGGCTGGCGGTGCAGCCCGAGGCGTTGATCTCTTCGAGGATCACGGCGGCGGCGCGCAACGGCAGACCCGAGCCGCCATATTCCTCGGGGATCAGCGAGGCGAGAAACCCGCCTTCGGTCAATTCGGTGATGAACTCGGTCGGATAGGCCTGCTCCGTCTCCAGCTTGCGCCAATAGGCCCCGGGATAGCGCTCGCAGATTTTGCGCACCAACTCGCGCAGCTCGGGGAAATCCTCGCCGAGCGCCACCATTGTCGTCTCGCTCATTCCGGGCCTCCTGCCGCAGGGACAGCAATTCGGGACAAGTTTTGCACCACGGAGAGACGGAGGGCACGGAGAAAGTTTTCTGCCGCTCCGTGCGCTCCGCGCCTCCGTGGTATCAACAGGCGGCGCTTGAAAAAGGAGTGTCGATGTCGAGCACCCGTCCGCTTTCCGGCCTCACCGTGATCGAGATCGGCCACAGCGTCGCCGCACCTTACGCCGGGATGATCCTCGGCGAGCTTGGCGCCGAGGTGATCAAGGTCGAGAACCCGACAGGCGGGGACGCCTGCCGCGGCTGGGGACCGCCCTTCAGCGAGGGGGCGGCGACCGCGTTCCACGCCTTCAACCGCGCCAAGCGCGGCATCACGATCGATCTGGCCGATCCGGCTCAGGCTGACATGCTGCGCCGCCTGATCCGCGAGCGCGCCGACATTCTGATCCACAACCTGAAATTCGGGACGCTCGACCGCTTCGGGCTCTCGGCGGCCGCGCTGACCGCCGAGAAGCCGAGCCTCGTCTATTGCAATATCGGGGCGTTCGGCGCGGCCGGGCCGCTGCGCGACCGGCCGGGCTACGACCCGATGATGCAGGCTTATGGCGGGCTGATGAGCCTCTTGGGCGAGGACGGCAGGCCGCCGGCGCGGGTCACCGTCTCGATCATCGACATGGCGACCGCGATGTGGGCGGTGGTCGGCATCCTGGCCGCATTGCAGGAGCGTTCCCGGACCGGGCGCGGCGGGGTCGTCGACACTTCGCTCTACGAGACGACGCTCGCCTGGATGACCTTGCCGCTCTCGGCCTACCTCGCCAATGGCGAGCTCCCGGCCCGGCACGGCTCCGGGGTCGAGCAGATCGTGCCCTACCAGGCCTTCGCCGCCGCTGATGGGCATATCATGGTGGCCGCCGGCAACGACAATCTGTTCCGTCGGCTGTGCGGCGTGATCGGGCGGCCGGGCCTTGCCGAGGACCGGAGGTTTCGGACCAATGGCGACCGCGTCGTCAACCGCCGCGCGTTGATCCCGGTCCTCGACGACATCTTCGCGACCGAGCCGATTGCGGTCTGGGCGGGGAGGCTCGACGCCGCGGGCATCCCGAACGGGCCGATCCGGACGCTCGACCAGGTGGCGGCCGATCCGCAGACGGCGGCGCTCGGCATCATCCAGCAGCTCGGCTCATTGTCGCTGGTCGGCCTGCCGCTGTCGTTCGACGGCGCCCGTCCGCCGCTCGCCAAGCTCGCCCCGCGGCTCGGCGAGGACAATCCCGAGATCCTCGACCGCCCGGCATGACCGCCTATCGCCGTCTCGTTCTGGCCGCGTCTCTGGCGCTGGCCGTGGCGGCTTGCGTCGCGCCGGCGCCCCCGCAAACCGCCGTGGTGGATGGCGCCGCGTCGGGCCAGGACCAGTCGCCGCGGTTTCTCGGCGTGATCGGCGTCAAGGAGCAGCACGCGCCGCCCTATCTCGGCGTGCCGGACACGAACTA
The DNA here is from genome assembly GCA_963836845.1 of uncultured Alphaproteobacteria bacterium. GTDB lineage: Bacteria > Pseudomonadota > Alphaproteobacteria > ATCC43930 > CGMCC-115725 > AP-15. The sequence goes on from CAWILK010000013.1 coordinate 1,813, forward strand.
CTACCGGTTGCGCAGCTTTGTCGACCGCCAGACCGGGGAGACCTTGCACCAGCTCTATGTCTCGGACAGCTATTCCGGCGCCGAGCGGCATTGGAACGCCGCCCGTGACGGCGCCGGCCGCCCGTTGCGCTTTTTCACGATCAGCGAGCACGAAATCAGCTGCGCTGCCGGCTGCTCCTATGTCGAGGAGTTCGCCGCCACCATCCCGGAAAGCGAGCTGCGCGCCAGCCCCCGGGGGCTCGCGGTGGTCTTCACCTCGACCTCCGGCGCCGAGAAGCGGATCACGCTCTCCGGCGCCCAGATCGCCGCCCAGCTCGCCTCGGTCGAGGCGCGGCGCAACCCGGTGCAGCCCGCCGCCGCATCGCAGCCGCCGCCCCCTCGTCAATAGCTTCGCCGATCCGCGTTGGGCCGCCGGCATCGACCCTCGCCGGCTCCGGTCCTATATTCCGCGGACGGCTCGCAGAAGAGGGTGGGCGGATGAAATTCGGATTGTTTGGCGGGGCGCGTGCACGGGGCGGGCCGGCGGGCGACAGCCATGCCTATCACGACTTTGTCGCCTATGTGACCGAGGCCGAGAAGCTCGGGTTTTCGAGCGTGTTTCTGGTCGAGCACCACTTCACCGGGTTTGGCCAGGTCTCGGCCTCGATGAGCCTCTTGGCCTATCTGGCGGCGCGCACCGAGCGCATCCGGCTCGGCACCGCGGTCGTGGTATTGCCCTGGCACAACCCGATCCTGGTGGCCGAGCAGGCCGCGACCCTCGATTTGTTGTCGAACGGCCGGCTCGATTTCGGGGTCGGCAAGGGCTACCGCGCCTACGAGTTCTCCGGGTTCTGCATCCCGCCCGACGAGGCGACCGAGCGGTTCGACGAGGCAATGGCGGTGATCCGCAAGGCGTGGGCCTCGCCCGGCCGGTTCTCGCACCACGGCAAATGGTGGCATTTCGACAATGTCGTCGTCGAGCCGAGCCCGGTCCAGCAGCCGCACCCGCCCTTCTGGCTCGGCGCCGGCAGCGCCCAGTCGATCCGCCGCGCCGCGCGCGAGGGCTATAATCTATTGCTCGACCAGATCGCGCCGACCGAGCTGATCATCGAGCGCGTCGCCACCTTCCGCCAGGAATGCGAGCGGGCCGGGCGGCGCTGGGACCCGATGATGGTCGGGGTCACCCGCGGCCTGCAGATCGTGCACAACGAGGAGGAGCGCAAGCGGGCGATCGTCACCCGCCGGCAGGTGCTGAAGAATATCGGCGATCTCGCCCGCGGCCCCGGCGCCGAGCGCTATGCGCAGATCAAGGAGGACGAGGGGTCGTTCGTGCTCGACGACGCGCCGCTGCTCGGCACGCCGGAGGAGATCATCGTGCAATTGAAGCGGCTCGAGGCGGGCGGCGTCGAGAATGTGCTGTTCGCCGCCCCCGGCGCCTCGGTCGCCGGGCTGCGCACCTTCGCCGAAGAGATCATGCCGGCCTTCGACCAGGCGCCGCTCTCCCTCGCCCAGGTATGATTGAAGTTTTACCGCGTCCTCTGCGGTAAAGCGTTATTCTTCTCCGGAGAGGGATGATGGAACAGCGGGTCGCAATCGTCACCGGCGGGTTGCGCGGGCTCGGAAGGGCGATGACCTTCGGTCTCGCCCGCGAGGGACACAGAGTCGTCGCCGTCGGGCATATAGACGCGGATATTGCCGAGATCGAGGCGGCAGCTGCAGCGACCAAGCCGTCCGGCGACATCCTGCCGCTCGTCGCTGATCTGCGCCGTCCGACGGAATGCGACCGTGTCGTCGCGGCAGCACGGTCGCGGTTCGGCGGCGCGGACATCCTCGTCAACAATGCCGGCCTCACTTTCACGACGATCGACCCGGCGCGCTTCCGCCGCGCCGAGCCGCAGAAATTCTGGCAAGTGCCCGACGACATCGTCCGCGCCGTCATCGAAACCAATTACCTCGCCGCCGACCAGATGTCGCGCCGGGTCGCGCCAGGCATGGTGGAGCAGGGCTGGGGCCGCATCGTCAATGTGACGACCAAGCTCGACACGATGAACCGCGCGCACACCTCGCCCTACGGCGCCTCGAAGGCGGCCCTCGAAATGGCGACCGAGGTGTGGGCGAAGGAGGTCGAGGGCACAGGTCTGACGATCAACATCGTCAATCCCGGCGCCGGCGCCAACACGCCGGGCATGGCCGAGGAGATGCGCGCCATGAGCCGCGAAGGCCGCGCCCCGCGCCTCGTCGAGCCCGAGGAAATGGTCCCGCCGCTCCTCTATGTCGTCTCGCGCGAAGCCGACAACGTCAATGGCCGGCGCTTCGATGCCAACCTCTGGGACGCGTCAGTGCCTGCCGCCGAAGCCGCTCGCCGCGCCAGCCGCCCCGCCGGCTTCGAAATGCACCGGCAAGGGGGTTGAGACGCTCCAATCACTCCTCCGGCATGCCGGCGCGGCGTAAATCCTTTGCAAACAGGTGGCCTCGGCGTAGATCAGCGAAGCTTCGAAATGGGGGCGGACGAAGGCCGAACCGACCCTGAGTCGCGCGAGTGTCAAGTACGCCTCGGCAAGTTCACGCGCTTCCGCAAGCTTGGCTGCAGCCTGCGCCGTTTCGCCTTCTAGGTCATAGGCCAGACGCCGATGTGATCCTTATCGGGGATGAACGCTTCCGCGATCTTCCCGATTGAGCTATGATATCGATATCAATATCAGGGCTGGAGTTCGACGCGCAAATGTCCACCACTCAATTGCTGATCCGTTTGCCGGACGAGCTCGCTAGACGGTTCAAGCGCAACATCTCGCCGCGTCACCGCAGCAAATTCATTCAGCGATTACTGGAAGAGGCTCTACCTCCCGAGGACGGCGGCGACGATGATCCCCTCTATCGAGCGGCGCTGGATGTGGAGAAGGAGGACACGTTGGCGGCCGACATGGCCGACTGGGAAACTGCCACGATCGAGGACGGGCTCACCGACGGCAACTCTCAGCAAGACGACGATAGGTGAGAGCGACGGTGCCGCGGGGCGACCCGATTGTGGTTCGGCGTGGTGATCTCTGGTGGGTTAGCCTCGATCCAACTCAGGGCGGCGAAATTCGCAAGACCCGGCCGGCTGTTGTAATCACCGTCAACGCGCTCAATCGCGCCCGGCGAACCGTTGTCGTCGTTCCGCTTTCAACGGGCCCAGAGCCACGGCCGCCTATTGTCGTGCCCACGCCCTCGGCGGGTCCGAATTCCGTGGCCGTTTGCGACCAGCTGAGGGCCGTGGATAAGCGTCGCCTTACCCACATTTCGGGTCGGCTGTCGGGCGCGGATCTGCGGATCATCGAAGAAAGTGTACGGCGTATCCTGGAACTCTAATTCGATGAACCGGCCGCACACCTCGCCCTACGGCGCCTCGAAAGGCAGCGCTCGAGATGGCGACCGAGGTCTGGGCGAAAGAGTCTCTCGGGAACGGGCCTGACGATCAATATCGGCAACCCCGGCGCCAGCGCCAACACGCCGGGCATGGCCGACGAGATGCGGACGATGAACCGCGAGGGTCGCGCTCCGCGCCTCGTCGAGCCGCAAGAAATGGGTCCGCGCCGTTCCTTTATGTCGTCTCGGCCGCGGCCGACAAGGCCAACGGCTACCGCTTCGACGCGAACCTCTGGCACCGGTCACTGCCCGCCGGCTGGCGCCGGCCACCCCGCCGGCTTCGAGACGCACCCGCGGCCGGCCTGACGGAGGCCGGCAGCAGTCATTTTTCGGGCATGCCCGCGCGGCGCAGGCCGACATACATCGTCTTGTCCCTGAGCGCGGTGAATTGCGGGTTTGTCTGCCAAGTTTGGCGCGCTACCAATGCTGACAGCGCGTTCATCGAGTTGATCTCGGGCTTGAGCTTGAGCGACTCGGCCAGAACGAGGTTTGCCTCCTCAGCATCGCCCTTGAACCCGAGCGCCGCCGCGAGCATTAGATGAACCCACCACAGCCGAGGATTTACCGCACGCGATTTCTCCAGGAGATCTATCGCCTCATCGGCATGCCCGAGAAGAAGCTGGCATTGGCCCAGCCAATAATAATTGTAAACTAGAGAGCCGCTAGCTCTGGGATTGAGCTGCAGCGCTTGTTCAAGCCAAGAGAGCGCTGCGTCCGGTTGACCCAGAAACAGCAATGTTATCCCCAGCTGAAGGATTGAACCCGCGTCGTTACGATCCAGCGCGATCGCCTTCTCGAGCTCGATCCGGGATTCGACCAGCCAATTCTGCAGCCGGCGAAGACGCCCTTGTGCAAAATATGCCCGAGAGTTGGTTGTGCCGCGTTCGAAGACCTCTGCGAGCAGTTTCTCAGAGCGCTGCAAATCCTGCTCACGCGAGCGGGTCAGGCCATTGGCAACGCCTTCTCAAGGCGGTCGCAAGCCCGATTTTCGCCTCGACCGATTGGGGATCGATCTCCAGCGCCCGCTCGAAAGCTTGCCGAGCCTCTTGCAGATTGCGCATCGGAGACAGGCCGCCAATACCAAGCCCATCCCCGCATTATATGGTCGCGCGCATCCGGGTTCGCCGGCTGCTCGTGCTCGATCCGGCGGGCGGCGGCCTCCACGATCTCCAGGCGCAACGTCCGTGCGAGCCGGTCGACGATCTCGTTTTGCGCCTTCACGAGATTGGCGCGGTCGGTGTCAAATCGGTCGGCCCAGATGTGGGCGCCGCTCTCGGTATCGATCAGCTGCACATTGAATTGAACCTGGTCCCCAATACGCCTGACGCTGCCTTCCAATACATAATGCACCCCCAGCTCGCGGCCGACTTGCCTCACATCAACCGGCTTTCCCTTGTAGGTGAAGGCAGTGGTGCGCGCGATCACCAAGCTGTCCGAAATGTGCGAAAGGTCGGTGGTCAGATCGTCGGTAACGCCGTCCGCGAAATATTCCTGTTCCGGATCGTTCGACAGGTTCTGAAAGGGCAAAACCACGATCGAAAAACGCGGTGCCGGTCTATTGGCTGAACGCAGGACGGCGGGGTGGGCTTTGCGAGACCAGCAGGCGCCGGGGCCGCCGTTGGCCCTGATGTTGGACTGGGCCACACCCACCAGGCCGCGGATGCGATTGCAACGAGGACCGAGAAGGCTGGCCGCAATTGCGCCCGCTGCGCCCTAAATCTGCCACGGGCGGAAGCGGGCGGCGCCTGCACCGCGATGATTGGAGTGCTCGCCACTCCAACGGGGCTCATCGGGTAGGCGCGCACCGGGCGCGCAATGTTTTTGACGCTCTGCTCGCCCTTGTCCTCGAACGGGTAGGCGAGCTTGTCGCGGATCTGGTCGCGCACCACCCGCGAGATGCAGATGCCGCTCGGCTCGGCCAATGCCTCCAGGCGCACGGCGATGTTGACGCCGTCTCCGTAGATGTCGCCGCCGTCGATGATCACGTCGCCGAGATTGATCCCGATGCGGAAGGCGATGCGCTTATCCGCGGGCGATATCTGCATTGCGGTCGAGCATTGCCCGCTGGACTTCGACCGCGCAGCGCACGGCGTCGACGACACTGGGGAATTCGGCCAGCATGCCGTCGCCGGTGTTCTTGACGATGCGGCCGCGGTGCAACCTGACTTTCGGGTCGACCAGCTCGCGGCGGTGCGCCATCAGGCGCTCGAGGGTGCCTTCCTCGTCCGCTCCCATCAGCCGCGAGTAGCCCGCCACATCGGCGGCGAGGATCGCGGCGAGACGCCGTTCGACCGGCTGCTTCATCGACCTCTCCCAGTCGCGCCGATCATAGCACAGCGGTGCGGGGCGAGTTCACGCTGATTGCCGCCCTTGGCCAGCCCGCCTCAAACGCACTGGGATCAGTCCTCCGGCATGGCGGCGACGGCGACAGCACTGGCACGGAGTGCGAAACCGCAACAACGGCCATGAACGCATCGCCATCCGGGAAAAGCTCGACGGGGAGCCCGTCGACTTGCTGAAACAGGTCAGCGACGAGGAATACAGGGGGCTGACAGCTGCAAGGGAGAGCGGCGCGCGAGTAGGAGCGGCGATTTTGCCCTATGCTATGGCTGGCGCTCGAAGCGCTCCACCCCGCTGAGGTCCATCGACCACGGGAGGGCCGAGCGGCACCAGCCTTGCCGTGTCGGACGCAGCTCCGCGCGGCGGTCGAGGGCGCCCACCCGCAGGCCATAGGAATTCGGGTCGGCGACCGGCGCCGCCGCATAGATCGGTGTACCGCAATCGGGGCAGAACGCGTGCGCCCGCTTGTTGCCGCTTTCGGCGGTCTTGATGTAGATCTTCGGTGTTCCGGTCCTCAGAACGAAGGTGGCGGGCAAGGTTGGCACCGTGGTGCGGAAGGCGGTGCCGGTGAGGGTTTGACAATCGGTGCAGTGGCAGATTCTGACCTGGGTCGGGTCGATTTCGGCCTCGAACCTGATCTGACCGCAATGGCAGCTTCCAGTGACTTTCATTGCCATTTCTCCCTGACGATACCCGCCCGATGCCGGGGCGCGTCGAGGGTCAAGATCCTTCGTTTAGGGGTTTTGAGCAACGGCGGATAACCGCGGAGCGATGGCAGGATGAAGCCTTACGTGATCTGCCATATGGTCTCGAGCGTGGATGGCGGCATCTTGCAAGCCGGTGGCGGCCTGAGGGCGCAAGCAGGTTTCCGTCGGCGGCCAGGCCGCGGGTATGAGAGGGACTACTTATGGACGAAGCGGCTTTCAACGCCCTCGGCGCCTGGGTGACCGAAGCCGGGCTCATTGGGCGGAACGAGAGCGACTTGATGGCCGGCTTCTGCCGGCGGGTTGCCGATGCCGGGGTGCCCTTGGCGCGCGCCCTCGTCATACTGGACACCCTTCACCCGATTTACGAAGGCCGCGCGTTCCGCTGGCGTGCCGATCTGCCGGAGACGGCCGAGGCCGTCGACTACGGACGCACCAACGAGGGCGAGGCGGCGGAGAACTGGCGGCGCAGCGCATTTTCTTATCTGCTGCAATCGGGCGACAGAATATTGCGGCGCCGTCTGGTTGCCGGGGAGCCGGCCGATTTTCTGAACGTCGAGCAGGCCCGCGACGAGGGAATGACGGATTATTTCGCGCTCATTCACCGATTTGCCGCCGAGGGCGTGATCGGCGAAATGGATTGCGTCTATTCGTCCTGGGCGACCGATGCGCCGAACGGCTTTGGCGAGGGGGAGGTCGCCGCGCTGAGACGGCTCGCTCCTTACCTCAATCTCGCGATCAAATCGGCGGCGCTCGCGCGCATGGCCGGGACAATCGCCGCCACCTATCTCGGCCGCGACGCCGGGCAACGGGTCATGAGCGGCAGGATCGTGCGCGGCGTCGCGGAACGGATCAGCGCGGTTCTGTGGTCCAGCGATCTGCACGGCTACACGCACATTTCCGACAATTCGCCGCCCGAGCAGATCATCCCACTGCTCAACGACTACGCCGAAATCGTGATCTCTGCCGTGCACGGGCATGGCGGCGACGTATTGAAGCTGATCGGCGACGGCACGCTCGCCATCTTCACCGCTGAGAACCGCCAAGAGGCATGCGCCGCGGCGCTTGCGGCGGCGGCGCAGATGCGCCGGGACGCCGCCGAGCTCAACGGGCATCGTGCAGAGGCCGGGCTGCCCACCACCTCGGTCTATCTCGCGCTCCATGCCGGGGAGGTGTTTTACGGCAACATCGGCAGCAAGGACCGCCTCGATTTCACGGTGATCGGCCCGGCGGTCAACGAAGTCAGCCGGATCCTGGCGATGAGCCGGTCGGTAGAACAGGATCTGCTGTTGTCGGAAAGCTTCGCCGAAGCGCTCGGCCCGGATATGCGCCGCAGGTTGGTTTCGGTCGGCCGCTACGCATTGCGCGGCGTGGGCCGGCCGCAGGAGCTGTTCATTTCCGAACCTGACGTCAGCGCCCGGCCGCAGCGCTAGAAAGCCCCAAACTGGCAGGCCGCTGAAAAACAGCGGACGACCCGAAAATTCGTCATTCCGGCCGTAGCGAAGCGCAGAGCCGGAATCCATACACTGCTGATGCGAACGGCATCGAGTGCCGGGTGATCACCGACGCCTGTACCGGCACCTTCGAGTTCGAATCGGCGAGCCGCGTTTACACCGAATTGCAATGCGGAAGTGGTGCTCGTTGTGGAGGATCAGACCGACGTACGAAATCTCGCGATCGAGACGCTGCGCGAGCTTGGCTATGAGGTCGTCGATGCTGCCGATGGGCACGCCGCGCTGCGTGCGATCGCGAGCCGGCCTGACATCAGCCTGTTGTTCACCGATGTCGGATTGCCGGGTGGTCTGAACGGCCGCCAGCTTGCCGAGGAGGCAAGGCAGCGGCGACTGGATTTGAAGGTGCTCTACACGACAGGATATGCCCGCAATGCCATTGTGCATCAAGGCCGGCTCGATCCCGGCGTCGAGCTCATCGTCAAGCCGTTCACCCGCGCCGAATTAGCGGCAAAAATTCGCGATGTGCTTGGCCGTCAGCGTTAGCGGGCCCGAGGCTGGCCCTTGGCATTCACGTTGACGGGACGATGATGCCAGCCATCTGCAGCTCTCGACGAAGGCGCTGAATGCGAGCTTGAGAGGGCCTCCGTGTAACCTCTGCGCCTTTGTGGCCCCGGGGCTGCTTTATCAGCAACCCGCGGGAAGCCTGGCTTCGGCAATACTGACCCGGTTGCTGAATCGAAGGACGCCGCGATGTTGCTGAACCGGGACGAAATCCGCGAAGACAAGTATTTCGACATGCTGACCGAGGCGATCCTCGAGCGCGACCAGCCGCGCACCACCGATTTGTTCTTCCGGATGACGCGGGATGGGCATTCGGTCGGCGATGCGCTCAGCGTCGTGACGGCGGCCGAAGCGCCGTTCGTCCAGGTTCCGAGCCACATCAATGTGCGCGACGGCCAGATCACCTTGATCAACAATGATCACACGATCCTCGGGCTGCGCGCCTCGGCATACCTGATGCCGTACCTCCCCGAGAACTACCGGCTGCTGCCGCTGTTGCAGAGCGTCTGGTACATCCCGGCCGGGCTCGACATCTGGAACCAGCTGCAGGGCAAATACCCCGGCCGCTATGCCACGATGAAGGGCATCAATGTGCCGCCGCCGAGCTACGGCCCCGTGGTGTGGCACGAGGATCATCAGCCGATCCGCGAAAGCGGCTCCGTCGAGGAGCGCTTGCATGCGCATATGATCGCTACGGTCAGCGGCAACTCGCGGCGCTCCTACGGCCTCTTTCTGGGGCTGGCGGAAGAGGAGGCGGTGCGTCCGACGGCTGCGCGATCAATTGGAATTCCTCGGCCTGATCGATCTGCAGGACACCGTGATCGGCCGCAAGGCCCGCAATACCGGCCACAAGGCGATACGGGCGCGCTCGATCACCGACCTTGCCGACTTCATCGGGTGGGAGCGCTCGCACGGGGTCTACTACATGGGCGTTCCCGACATGGCGGTCGGGCCGCTCTATTACTCGCTCTACGACGCGGTCTGCGTCAGGATGGCGAGCGAGTTCCCCGATGGCGGGGCGAGCCTCAAGCAAACGAACCGTGCCGCGCTGACCCCGAGCGAGGTCGAAGACATGGTCCGGCAATTGATGGAGGCCGACGCCGATACGGTGTGGGAGCTGCTGACCGCGCACCTGAAGAACGGCAAATCGATCAGGAGCCTCGGCGACACGATCCAGCTCGGCGCCGCCGAGCTGATCCTGCGGACGACGGTGCCGCGGCAGTTCACCAACGGCCAGCATCCGTTCGATTACTGCAATGTCGCGAACAACTGGTTCCGCACCAGCGACAACCCCTATCAGCCGCGCGTCCTTTATCTGATGGCCAATTTCATCAATGACGTGGCGCACGAGAACAAATTGCAGAATTCGGTGCTCGAGCAGGAGGCCGCGGGGTTCGACACCGGCGGGCGTTCCCCGGACGCCCTGTTAAAGGATCTCGACGAGGCGATCATGGCGCTCGACTTCCCGCGCGCCACGGCGCTCGCCAACGCGTATTTGCAGTCGGGCGCCGACCGCAAGGCCTACCAGTCGACCGCGGCGCTTGCCGCCTGCCGGTTCCAGGACGATCCGCACAACCAGAAGATCACGATCTCGACCTTCGAGGAATACGCGCACAACTCGACCCATCTGCGCGACCGCCTGCTGCTCGCCACGGCAAGGCTGCTCGCCGGCTGGGTCAAAATGCCGGGCGAGCGCGACTGCTATGCCCGTTTCGAGAAGGACTGGATCTACAACTGAGCAATGGAGATGATGCTGGCCTGCATGAGCATGATCTGGGGCGGCGTCTGCGAGCGGCATCCGAAATTGCGCGTTGGGTTTCTCGAATCGGGCGGCGGCTGGATCGCGCCGTGGCTCGACCGGATGGACCGCCATTTCGACGACCAGGGGTTCAACGATTCCGGCCTCAAGACCCGGCCCAGCGATCTCTTCCGGCGCAATTGCTGGATCTCGTTCGAGCCGGTCGAGGGCAGCCTCAAGGTGCTCGCCGAATATATCGGGCCGAACAAGATCCTGTGGGCGACCGATTACCCGCACCGCGACGGCTTCTTCCCCGGCGCTCCGCAGATGATCAAGGACCGCATGGCCGGCGCCTCGCCCGAGGTCCAGCACCAGGTGCTGGCCGGCGGCGCGATGGGGTTTTACGGCCTCAACTGACCGGGTCTGGCGGACTGACGATCTTGGCCGCTGCGCTGGCGATCATGGCCTCCTTGCTTAGTGCGCGGTGCGCGTCGGTTGGTGTAGGATCACGCGCAACCGGAGAAGCCCCATGGATCCCGCAGGGCCAGCTCGCGTCGAACGTCGGCTCGCGGCGATCCTGGCCGCCGATGTTGCCGGCTATTCGCGTCTGATCGGAGCCGACGAAGAAGGCACGCTCAGCCGGCTCAAAGCGCTACGCGCGCGAGTTAATCGACCCGAAGATCACCGAGCATCGCGGTCGCATCGTCAAGACGACCGGCGACGGCATGCTGGTCGAGTTCGCCAGCGTCGTTGACGCATTGCGCTGCGCCGCCGAGCTGCAGGCGGCGATGGCCGAGACGCAATGCCGCCGTTGCCCCGCGACCGGCGCATCGAGTTCCGCATCGGCATCAACGTGGGCGACATCGTCGTCGAGAACGGCGACATCTTTGGCGACGGCGTCAACGTCGCGGCCCGCCTCGAAGGCCTGGCAGAGCCCGGCGGCATTTGCGTGTCCGGCGCGCGTCCAGGAGGACGCCACGGGCCGCCTCGGCCTCGATTTCGAAGACATGGGCGAGCAGGCACTCAAGAATATCGCGCGGCCCGTTCGGGTCATACCGCGTGATTATGGCTGCCGGCGTCGCCATTGAGGCCGGCCAGCCCCGGCCCTCCGCTCCCCGACAAGCCGTCGATCGCGGTGCTGTCCTTTGCGAACATGAGCGGTGACCCAGAGCAGGAATATTTCGTCGATGGCATGGTCGAGGAGATCATCACCGCGCTGTCGCGTATCCGCTGGCTGTTCGTCATCGCCCGCAATTCGAGCTTTACCTACAAAGGGCAGGCCGTCGATGTGAAGCAGGTCGGGCGCGAGCTTGGCGTCCGGTATGTGCTCGAAGGCTCGGTGCGCAAGGGCGGCAACCGGGTGCGCATCACCGGGCAGTTGATCGACGCGGCCACCGGGCGCATCTCTGGGCCGACCGCTTCGACGGTTTGATCGAGGATGTCTTCGAGCTCCAGGACAAGGTGGCCTCCAGCGTCGCCGGCGTGATCGAGCCGGCGTTGCAGGCTGCCGAGACCGCCCGGTCGGCTGGTCGCCCGACCGACGATCTGAGCGCCTATGACCTCTATCTGCGCGCCTACGCGATGGTTTTTTCGTCGACAAGGCAAGTCCCCGAGGCGCTCCGGCTTCTGGAGCAGGCGATCGCGCGCGATCCGCGCTACGGGCCCGCACTCGCCTGGGCCGCGCAATGCTGTCTTCGGCTGCTTCTTGACGGTCGGAGCGAAGATCTGGAGACGGATCGCCTGAAGGGCGCCGATTTCGCCAGGCGAGCTCTGGAGGTGGCCGGCGACGACCCCGGCATCCTGGCCAATGCCGCCCATGCGCTCGCCCATTTCGGCGAGGACATCGGCGCGATGATTGCGTTGGTCGACCGCGCCCTGGTGCTCAACCCGAACTACGCGCGCGGCTGGTACGTCAGCAGCGTCCTCAGGCTATGGGCGGGTCAACCCGACATCGCGATCGAGCATGGCGAAACATCGCTGCGCCTCAGCCCACGCGCCCGCATCGGCCCAGTCGCTCGTCGTGATAGGCGCCGCGCATTTCTTCGGTCGGCGCTTCGATGAGGCCGTGCCGAAGCTGCTCCTCGCGATCCAGGAGGATCCGACCCACCCGCAGCCGTATCGCGCTCTTGCCTCCTGCTACGCGCATATGGGCCGGCTCGACGATGCACGAGAAATCGTCACTCGACTGCGCGCCATCACTCCTGTGGTCATATCGGATCTCAGCTTCCTGCGGAACGCCGAGCACCGCGAGCTTTGGCTGTCGGGTCTGCGTCTGGCCGCCGGCCGAGAAGACATGAGCCAGACCCGCCGTCTTGCCGCGATCCTCGCCGCCGATGTCGCGGGGTATTCTCGGCTGATGGGGGCGGACGAGGAAGGCACGCTCGAACGCTCATTGATTCGGGGCTTGCCGCAGCCAATTCTCGCGCCGAAGTCCGTCGATCCGGGCGAACTCGCTCTCATTGTCGGTAACGATCGTATAGCCGAGTGCGACAGCCTGAGCGGCAATCAGCAGATCGTTGCCGCCAATCGGTGTGCCGGCCTGTTCGAGCCGGGTGCGGATCGCGCCATAGGCGATATCGGCAGGTGCGGCAAAGGGAAGCACATCGAGCACGCCGAGCACTGCCTCGAGCTGGCTTACGAGCCTTGGAGATCCCTTTTTCGCAGCCCCGTAGCGCAGTTCCGCCGCCACGATGATGCTGGTGCAGACCTGCGCCTCGCCCACCCGGCGGATATGCTCGGCGGCCTGACCCCGAGGCTTGCGCACGAGATCGGAGACGACGTTGGTATCGAGCAGGTAGCGCATCAAAGCTCGACAGGATCGGGCGCCGCGTCATGGATAGCGGGAAACTCCTCGTCGATCGGCGGCAGGGTCGCCAGCAGCGCCAGCAGGGATTTCGGCGGCGCGCGCTCGATGATCAGCCTTTCACCCTCCTTGCGCATAACAGCGTCTTCGCCGGCTAGCTCGAACTCGCGGGGGATGCGCACTGCCTGGTTTCGGCCGTTCTTAAAGAGCTTGACGCGCCGCTCGGACATGGCCACCACCTCCTCATCTAGCATATGGCTAGGCATATGCTAGATGAGCTCGTTTATCGGCGGCTTCAAGCCGCAGCCGCAAACGCTGCTCCTCGGCGGAAGATGAGCAGGGAACAGCCATCGTTTTGTGGCTTAAAATCGAGACAACCGCTGGATCACCAACGCGACATGAGCCAGACGCGCCGTCTCGCCGCGATCTCAGCCGCCGGCAAAGCTCGGGTTCTCCGCCAGCGCGTGGCCGACCAGCCCGATCATAGCCGATGTCCTCACCGAGTTGAGCCAGCGCAAAGGCGGCGTTGGCGAGGGTATGTGAACGGTCTTCTCAGGAGCTTTCGTATCCGCGACCGGCGTACCAGATGGAGCGCTGACGGAGATCTCTGCCGCTGAAGAGGGCGACTAAGCTTGACGCGCTTTGGGCTGCGCTTCAGCCCGAGGTGTACTTGCGAACGAAGCCTATCATGCGGTCGATCGCCGGGGCGGCATAGGGGGCGTCGGGCTTACCAGTCATGAAGCCGTGGTTGGCGCCTTCGTAGAGTTGCAGTTCCGCTTTGCCACCGGCCTTCTGGTAATCGGCGACGAATTTACGCATGACCTCGACCGGAACCCATTCGTCTTTGTCGCCGCCGAAAACGAGCGCCGGCGGCAGGTAAACCTTTTCGCCGCGCTCGAGGATACGCGGCGGGTTGCCCTCGGCCATCGCCGCCTCGTCGCCCCAGAAATGGTGGTGATTTTCCAGCAGCTCAGTGTTTCCCGCCTTCTTGGCCAATTCGTAGCGCAGCAGGGGATCGAGAACACCCCAGCCCGAGATCACGAAAGCGAGGCGGGCATCCACCTCAAGTCCCCCGCTCAGCGGTAGCGCCGCGTAACGCGGATCATCGGGCCGCATCGCCGCAAGCAATACCTGGTGCCCGCCGCTCGAGGTGCCAAAACTGCCGACCCAGTCAGGGCGGCTGTGGTATTGCGCGGCATTTTTCTTGAGCCACCGTGCCGCCAGATTGATGTCGGCGAGCGAGGCTGGGTAAGGCGCCTCAGGCGGCATGCGGAAGTCGACCGAGGCGACGACCATCCCGCTCTCGGCCAAAGCCTTCGAGATGAAGTCGTTGTCGGTGCGGTCCTTGTTGACCCAGGCGCCGCCATGAACCTGCACCACCGCCGGAAAGGGTCCGTCCCCGCCCGGCCGATAAAGGCGCGCCAGCATCGCGTGGCCGTGTCGGCGCTGGTATTCCAGGTCCTCGATTACGATGTCGTATCGCGTTCCCGTTGCGCGCGTCATCGTCATGTCAGTGGCTCCGTTCTGGTTCGGCCGAACGTTATCAGATCGTGCTCAACAGCTACAGATGAGTTCGTGCACCGCTGATGGGCGAGCGGTTGACAGACACAGATAGAGGCGCGCCTCCGCCGCCGAGATGAGGTCGAAACCGTTCCCGAACGGGTCTGCCATGTTTGCGATCCGGCCGTACTCGCGCAGCTTGATGTCCCGGTCGAGCGAAGCTCCCAAAGCCATCAGACGCGCCACTCCTTCATCCATATTGAGCACGATGAAATCGAGGTGCATCGGGGTCCAGTGCCGCTCGTAGCTCCGGGGACCGTCCTGGTGCCCAAATCCGCCATGCCAGGACGATCCGCGAGAAGAAAGATTGGAAGGTTCGCACCATCGCGCTCGACCCAAGTTCGGCTGAGCTGCGGCGCAATGCGGCTGCAGCCGCCGGATCCGCCCCTCTGGATACCCGCTTTCGCGGGCATGACGATGAGGAGGGGTGGGGAGCCGAATGTTAGAAGCCTACCACTAGCTCTCTGCCTCCGCACCCGTTGGCCTGGCCTGGCCCTTGATAACCCTGGATAAGGCCGGGCGGTCACGCCTCTGCGAGCGCTTCGTCGAGGTCGCGGATCAGATCTCCCGCGGATTCGAGGCCGATCGAGAGGCGGATCACGTCGGGGCCGGCGCCCGCCGCATGGCGCTGTTCGTCCGACAGCTGGCGATGGGTCGTCGAGGCCGGGTGCAGGATCAGGCTGCGGGTGTCGCCGATATTGGCGAGGTGCGAAAACAGCTGCACGTTTTCGACCAGCTTTGTCCCGGCCTCGTAGCCGCCCTTTACACCAAACGTGAACACCGCGCCGGCGCCCTTCGGCAGGTATTTGCAGGCGAGGTCGTGGAACGGGCTATCTTCGAGCCCGGCATAGGAGACCCAGGCGACGCGCGGATCGGCCGCGAGGAATTCGGCCACCTCCAGGGCGTTGCGGACATGGCGCTCCATGCGCAGATGCAAGGTCTCGATGCCGGTGAGGGTCAAAAAGGCGTTCATCGGCGACAGGGTGGGCCCGAAATCGCGCAATGCTACGGCGCGCGCCTTGGTGGTGAACGCGAAATCCCCGAAATTCTCGTAGAATTTGAGCCCGTGATAGGCCGGCTCGGGGTCGGTCAATGACGGAAACCGGTTCCCCTGCGCCCAGTCGAACCGGCCAGATTCGACAACGATGCCGCCCAGCGCGTGCCCATGGCCGCTCAAGAACTTGGTCGTCGAATGGCAGACGATGTCGGCGCCCCAGCGGAAGGGCTCGCAGAGATAGGGGGTGGCCAGAGTATTGTCGACGATCAGCGGAATGCCGGCCTGATGGGCGATCGCGGCGACGCGTTCGAGGTCGACGACGATCCCGCCGGGATTGGCGAGGTTCTCGATGAAAATCGCCTTGGTGCGCGCCGTCAATGCGCTGCGGAAATTCTCTGGATCGGTCGGGTCGACAAAACGGCACTGCCAGCCGAATTTTTTGAACGACAATCCGAATTGGGTCAGCGAGCCGCCATATAGGTTCCGCGAGGCGATGAACTCGTCGCCCGCTTCAAGCAAAGTGAAGAAGATCAGGAACTGCGCCGCATGCCCGGAGGCCGCGGCAACCGCGGCACGGCCGCCTTCGAGGCTCGCGACCCGCTCCTCCAGAACGGCGACGGTCGGGTTGGCAAGGCGCGAATAGATGTAGCCGAAATTGTGCAGGTTGAAGAGCGACGCGGCGTGGTCGACGTCGTTGAAGACGTAAGAGGTGGTCTGGTAGATCGGCGTCGAGCGAGCCCCGGTCACCGGGTCGGGCGCCGCTCCGGCGTGAACCGCGCGGGTCTCGAACCCGAAGGTCCGGTTGTGCGGGCCTGCCCCGGCGAAGGCCAGGGACGCCGGCCGCTCCTTGCCACGGCGGGCGATCGGCGGCTCCGGAGGGCGATTTCTGATGATCCCGCTATTGACGCCGCTCCACGAGAGCTCGCCCGCCAACCGGCCGAACTCGATCTTCGGGCAGCGGTTCATGACGACTTCGATACCGGCCCGCTCGGCGGCGGCTGCCGCCTGGTCGTTGCGGATGCCGAGCTGCATCCACACCACCTTGGCGCCGATCGCGATCGCGTCCTCGACGATCCCCGGCGCGTCGCGCGCCGGGCGGAAGACATCGACCATGTCGACCGGATCGGGAATGTCGCGCAATGAGGCGTAAACCTTTTCGCCGAGCAGATCCTGGCCGGCAATGCCGGGGTTGACCGGGATCACCCGGTAGCCTTTGCCCTGCAGATACTTCATCACAAAGTAGCTGGGCCGGTTCCAGTTGGAGGAGGCGCCGACCATCGCGATGGTCCTGACCCGCTGCAGGATCGAGCGGAGCTGCGCGTCGGAATAGGGGATCGGGTCGAGGCTGCTCATGGCTCCCTCACCTGGGGATAAAACCTGACATGGTCCCGTCACACCGATCACATTGCGGCGGTCGATCCTCCCCGGTTTACGGATCAATTCCGCAAAACGGCTGGGCTAAGGGTGCGACCGAACAGGCCGTTCACTCCTCCGGTAAGCCGGCGAGGCGCATACCCGCGACCAGCAGATCGAAGTCTCGGGGCGATGTCGCTGCGACAAGCAAGGCGCGATAACGTGCGATCGTCAATTGAGGATAGATGGCCAGGACACGGCCGAGTTCCGCACGCGCCTCGTCAAGTCGTCCGAGATGGGCGTAAGCGACTACCTTCACGCGCATCGCCGTGACGAAGCGCGGCTGGACCGTGCAAGGCGCGGTTGGCCCATTCGATCGCGTCCCCGAAGCGTCTGGCGGCGAGATGAACCAGCGCCGTGCTAAGGGCATACAGGTAGCCCAGGGGATCTAGCGAACTCAAACGCCGAGCCCGGTCGATCGCCTCGATCGCCTCTTCCGGCCGATTGCGCAGCGCGAGCATATTTCCTTTCGCCATCCAGGCGGTCGCCGCATTCGGGTTGAGCGTTATGCTGCGGTCGATCACTGCCTCGGCCATCGCTACTTCGCCGGCAAGGAGGAACAGCGTGTAGCCGGCTTGCCAAGTCGTGTCGGGATCATCTCGCCCCCCGTCGAGCGCCTGCCGCGCAAGTCGAACCGCATCGGCAATGTCGTGATCCGCCAATGCCCCCCACCCTTGTATCCGCTGCATCGTCCGACACCAGCCGACCAACGCTGCGGCCGGCGCGTACGAAGGATCGACCGCGAGAGCCTGTCGGGTGAGTGCGACAGCTTCGGCAAAGCCCTCTTCTGTAAAGCGATAGAATTGCGCCAGCGCGCGCAGATAGAGATCGTAGGCCTCGAGACTTTCGATCGGCTTGCGCGCGGCGCGATCGATTTCGGATTGGCGAAGTTTCGGCTCGATCGCGCCAGCGACGCTCGACGCCACCTGGTCCTGCAAGGTCGAAGATGTCGTCGACCGCGCCGTCGAAGCGGTCGGCCCAGATATGGGCGCTGGTCGCGGTGTCGATCAGCTGGCCAGTGATGCGCACCCGGTTACCCGCCTTGCGCACACTCCCTTCCAGCACGTAGCGCACCCCCAATTCCTGCGCCACCTGCTTCACGTCGATCGCCTTGCCCTTGTATGTGAAGGCGGAATTGCGCGCGATCACGAACAGCCACGGCAGCCGCGCGATCGCGGTCGTGATCTCCTCGACCATGCCGTCGGCGAAATACTCCTGCTCTGGGTCTCCCGACATGTTCTGAAACGGCAGCACCACGAGCGACGGTTTTTCCGGTAGCGGCAGGGAGGGTCTTTGGGCTGGTTTCGGCCACTCGGCCGCATCCTCTAGAAGGACAGCGAACACGCGCACTGGCCGCGCGATGTTCTTGATCTGTTGCTCGCCCAAATCGTCGAACACGACTTCGAGCTTGTCCCGGACCTCGTCGCGCACCACCCGGCTGACACAGATGCCGCCAGGCTCGGCCAAACCTTCGAGGCGGGCCGCGAGGTTGACCCCGTCTCCGAAGATGTCGCCGTCCTCGACGATAACGTCGCCTTGGTGAATACCTACCCGGAACTCGATGCGTTTGTCCGCCGGCACCCCGGAGTTTCGTTCCGTCATGGCGCGCTGCACCTCGATCGCACAGCGTACCGCGCCGACAACGCTGGCAAATTCGACCAGCAGCCCGTCGCCCATTGTCTTTACGATCCGGCCCCGGTGTTCCTTGATCTTGGGGTCGCTCAGTTCACGGCGGACCGCCTGCAATGCCGCGAGGGTGCCTTCCTCATCGGCGCCCATCAACCGCGAATCGCCAACGACGTCAACCGCTAGGATTGCCGCCAGCCGGCGTTCGATCCGCGTTTCCCTCATCCGGTCAGCCAACTCGTTGGTGCTGTCCTAATTGGAATGTTCTCGCCTCTAACGGTATTATTACCTGTCCCCCAACGCGAAGTCCAAGTTCGAGGCTCGCATCAATTTTTGCGACCGCTGAGCTGCGCCTCTGCGTCGATCGGGAGGGCCGCTTTGGAGGGAAAACCGGCCGATTTGTTCGCAGGTGAGCTCTAGCAGGCTGCTGAAAAAGGGTTGCGGAAGCTGGGTATCGCTGATCCCTTGGTCGAGGGGAAGGGGGCAGCGATGCGCGGCGACGACGCGAGCAAGGGCAGTCTGTTCAGCTATATCGACCTGGAGAAGCGGGTGCGGGCGGATCATCCGCTGCGGGTGATCCGGGAGATCGCGAATTCGGCGCTGAAGTCGCTGTCGCGCAATTTCGATGCGCTGTATTCGCCGATCGGACGGGAGTCGATCCCGCCGGAGCGGCTGCTGCGGGCGCTGCTGCTGCAAGCGTTTTACTCGATCCGCTCGGAGCGGCAACTGGTCGAGCGGATCGACACCGATTTGTTGTTCCGCTGGTTTGTCGGTCTGGGCATCGAAGACCTGGTGTGGGACGCCACCAGCTTCACCAAGAACCGCGACCGGCTGCTCGACGGCGAGATCGCCGCGCGGTTTCTCGCCGCCGTGCTCGCGCACGACCGGGTGCAAGGATTGCTGTCGAACGAACACTTCTCGGTTGACGGCACCTTGCTGGAAGCCTGGGCCAGCCCGAAGAGCTTCCGGCCGAAGGACGGTTCGGGCGAGCCGCCCGGCCCGGGGCGCAACGGCGAGCGCAATTTCCGCCGCGAGAAGCGCAAGAACGACACCCACGCCTCGACCACCGATCCCGATGCCCGCCTGTTCAGGAAGGGCCCGGGCAAGGAGGCGCGGTTGTGCTTCATGGGCCACGCGCTGATGGAGAACCGCAACGGGCTGATTGTCGATGCGGTGACGACGCGCGCCTCGGGCCATGCCGAGCGACTGGCCGCGCTCGCGCTGATCGAACCGCGCGCCGACCGCCCGCGCCCGGTCACGCTCGGCGCCGACAAGGCCTACGACGCCGCCGATTTCGTCATGGAGTTGCGCGAGCAAGGGTCACCCCGCATGTCGCGCAGAACCGGAACGGGCGGCGCTCGGCGATCGATGGGCGCACCACCCGGCATCCCGGCTACGAGGTCTCGCAGCGCATCCGCAAGCGCATCGAGGAGGCCTTCGGCT
>CAWILK010000014.1:0-21078 GCA_963836845.1 uncultured Alphaproteobacteria bacterium
TGGATGGTCGCGACGGCGTGATTTCACGCAAGCGCGGCCGGCCGAGTAACCGCGCTTTGGGCGCGGTGCTGCGTCAGACCGTGCTGGCGATCGTGCGCGAGCGCTATGACGATTTTGGTCCGACGCTGGCGGCCGAGAAGCTGTCCGAGCTTCACGGCCTGGGTCTCGGCGTCGAGACGCTGCGACAATGGATGATCGGCGCCGGTCTTTGGGTTCGGCGGAAAGACCGGCTAAAGCGCGTCCATCAACCGCGCGCTCGGCGCGATTGTCTGGGTGAACTCGTGCAGATCGACGGTTCCGAGCATTGGTGGTTTGAGGACCGCGGCCCGCAATCCACCCTGCTCGTCTATGTTGACGACGCCACCAGCCGCCTGATGCACCTGAAGTTCGTCGAGACCGAATCGACCTTCGACTATTTCCAGGCGACGCGTGAGTATCTCGAGGCGCATGGCAAGCCGGTGGCGTTCTATAGTGACAAGCATGGCGTGTTCCGGGTCAATAGCGCCGGAGCGGTCCAGGGTGACGGCATGACCCAGTTCGGGCGCTCTTTGCACGCGCTCAACATTGACATTCTGTGCGCCAACACGCCGCAGGCGAAGGGCCGCGTCGAGCGCGCCAACAAGACCTTGCAGGATCGCCTGGTCAAGGAGCTTCGTCTTCAAGGGGTCAGCACGATCGCTGGCGGAAACCAGCTGCTGCCGGGTTTCCTGGCCGATTACAATGCCCGCTTCGGCAAGGAGCCGCACAACTCCAAGAACCTCCATCGGCCATTGTCGGCCGGCGACGACCTGGCCGACGTCTTCGCCTGGCGCGAAGAGCGGACGATCTCCAATAGCTTGACCCTGCAGTACGACAAGGTCGTGTTCCTGCTCGAACCGAACGAGATCACCCGCGAGCTCCGCCGCAAGCGCGTCACCGTTGTCGATTATCCTGATGGCCGGCTGGCGATCCGCCACCGCGGGCTCGACCTGCCCTACACGACCTTTGACAAGCTGCGTCGGGTTTCGCAGGGGGCGATCGTCGAGAACAAGCACCTAAGCGCCGCTCTTGTCCTGATCCGCGAGCAACAGCGCCTGACCCCACAACAGCGCAGTCGGAAGGCACCACGCCGCCAGGGGCAGGTCGGTCATATGTTCAAAGTCGGCTGAAACCGGATCCGCTCGCCGCCCTTTCGCGCGCCGGCACCGCACCGGCTCGACGGCATTGTCTCGGTTCCGATTTTCTGCGGCGGACGAGGCGCCGTAAAGCCTGGCCCTGCGGGCCCCCGCCTCCGGCGGCTTGCGGGCTTGACGGCGCCTCGCCCGCCGCAGCCTGTTCCACCAAGAGGTCAATGCCCAATCGTCCGTCCAGCTCGACCCCCCAAGCGCTCTCTGCGACATTTCTATCGGTGAGAATTTATGACTTCTCTATCCGTGAGAGACATTTATGTGACTGTCAGAAGGTGCAAGAGCTACTACATCTAGAAAGCAAATCAGGCACGCTTTAGCCAGGAGCCCGGGCAGCTGGAGGCCCCGATTGCCCTTTGCCCGCAAGGACGATTGATTCGCCGTTGTTTCGTAGCGCCCCAGTTTGAAATTTCAGGACTTAAAGCTATCTCACCCTGCATTGAGGCTGCGACGACGTGCGCGCACCAGCAGACGGCAAGCGCTACCCCGAGCATCAGAAAGCTGGAAGGTTCTGGTACCGAAGCGGCTCCGATGATCAGCGTAAAGTTCTGGTCCGGCCCGCTCCCCCATGTCCATTCATAGATGCCGGGCGTCACGCCAAGACTGCTGAATGTCTGGTTGAGGTATGTCGCGCTATTCGACAGGGGGCTGTCCGAGACGTAGTCCTGCGGCACCACTACAATACGAAGTCCACCCACTAGATGAGACATCCCGGCGAGATCGCCGCTGCTGCTATTTGCTTCGGTAAAGGACCCGAAGGACCCGCCGCCGAAGCTAGATGGCCCACTGGCTCCAAGATAACCGTTAACAGGTGCAAACTTGGTTCCGGTGGTAATATTGCCAAGATCTGGAACTAAACCTACCGGTATTGTCCCACCGCCGTCCAGTGAGAGGTCGGTTAAGTCGATCGGGCCGCTTCCAGTCGCAACAACGCTGGGTCCCTGTTGTTCGAGCGTCACGACATATCCAGCCTGCGCGGACAGACCGGCACCAACCAGCAGCGCTGCGCTGAGTGCCACCACGCCCGCTATCCGTTTTATGAATTTCATCCGACATTCCCCGGATTGCCGATCTTTTGAGAGTGATTTTTCGCCCCTTTTAAGGCGTATTGCAACAAAATCCGGATGATGATGGCCCTTCCGGCAGACAGATCGTCAAATTGGCGGCCCTAAAGGGCGGTTTGTCTGCGGAGCCGGCCGGCACCAGAGTACGAAATGCCGGAAAGCAAGCGTTTTCCAAGGGCCGCTGCGGCGTATCACATTGATATTATTGGACCTCTGTCCCGGTGCGACAAGGCAATGGTTCTCGATTCCAGCGGCGATCATGGGTATCTCAACACCTCCAGCGTCTTTATTAGCCTGATTGATGTTCCGGGAGCCGCCGCTACCCAAGCGTATGGGATCAACGACGCTGGACAGGATAGTCGGTTTCTTTTTGAAGAGCACGGGCGGCCACGGCTTCCTCGACACCGGCGGAACATTCACCCAAATCGACAGTCAAGACCGTCGACGCGACCGACCGGCAGGGCAACACCTATGCGCTGCCGCTTGCCATCGGTGATCGGGTGCGCCTCTTTGACCGGGTGCACGACGCAGAGACCCCAGGCCGAGCGAAGGTCCTCGCCAACAATGGCGAGGTCGTCGAAATCCGCGCGGTCACCGACCGGGGATTGAAGGTGCGCAATGATGCCGGCAGCGAAGGCTTGATTGCTTGGGGCAAGATCCAGGCCGCCGCCGATCGACCCGTGCGCCTGGCCTACGGCTACGCCATGACCGTCGACACGGTGCAAGGCTCTACGGCGAGCGAGCACGTCCATGTCTTGCCGGCCGGGTCGAGGGCCAGTCACGGCTTCAAGGCCTACGTTGCCGCCAGCCGGCATCAAACGAAAAACTGGCTCGTCATCGACGAGGCCTCCGAGCGGCGACAGCTCGCCAGCCGGGCCATGATCGGGCACCGGCACGACATCCGGCCACCCGAAATTTGGGCTAATATTGGCGAAAATCTCAGCCGCCAGCCATTGAAGGCAAGCGCCATCGCCAGCCAGCGGGCGGCGGTGACGCGACTATGAGGGGAGGCTATTGGCGGGACAGCCGAAGGCTTACGAGCCGGTTCAGGCTGATACCTGCAACTCGGCTGCCTCGATCACCAGCCTCCGGTGAAGCTCGCCCGGGATACGAGTTTGGAACTTGCCGGAGTAGGCGCGGTCGGCAAACGGCTCGGGAACCGCCTCGCCGCTAGCCTTCATCTCGGCAACGACATCGGCAACCAGAGCCCGGATACCCCGCAGTGCCGCATCCTGATCCACGTCGAGATGCGACAGGCTCGGGAATTCGGCGCAAGTGCCGACATACTCGCCGTCTTCCTCCGACCACGACACCCGGTATGTAAAATGGTCAGCCATCATCACCACCCGAGCCCGTACAATCGATCGATCGCCGCCAAGAGCTGCCGCACCTGATACGGCTTGGCGCCGCCACCCTTAGCTTCCTGAAGGTTGACGCGAGGATCACCGGGCCAAGGCATCTTGAAGATGTAATGGCTGCCGGATTTCCGCGGTGCCCCGAAATAGCGCTCTGCAACCTTCAGCGCGTCCGAGAAGCGTACCGACGCAGGGTTGTTTCGCATCCCGGCCAGAGGCTTCTCGGTCGCCTTCGTCACCGGGCTTTATATGATACCACTATTGATACCGTCAAGCCGCGCGCCAACTTGGGCGCCGAGCGAAACTGCTAGCTCTTTTGATGCGGCAGCGGCCGGCCGGCGCGCGGCTTAAATTCAAATAACCTCGCATTCCGGGCGCGACGGTGCCTCGGCCTTAGCGAGCAGATCGGCCTCGGCGAACCAACGGCGAGCCAGATCTGCCGCGAATTCCGCAAGCTCACGCTGCCGCTCCGTCATTTCGGCGGTGCTCCTACTTGCCCACGCACCTCAAGGGTGTGCGCCTTTCGATCGCGGTCGACCCGCTCAATAGTCTTTTCAAGCATAACCCATGACGTGCTGCCCTCGCCGGGCGTCTCGCCACAGGAGAGCTTGGCGCAAAACCACTGCCCGCCCTTGTGTAATACGGTATCCCCGCGGGTGTATTCGACGGCCCGGTTGAACGTGCCAGCAAATGACATCGCGTTTTTACGGAAGTCGCTGAAGTTGCGCTGCAAAGCGGCGTTCTCTGCTTTCAGGTCGGCGTGCGCCTCCATCAGCGCCTCAGTCTCCAATTTGAGCGACCGGTACGCCTCTTTCGTTTCCACCAAGGTCGATTTCATCGCCTCGACATGCGCCGAAAGGGAAGCGTTCTCGCACCGCAGCTCCGCAGCCTGCTCGCGGACGGTGACCGAGATCTCGCGGACCATCTCGGCGGCGTTGAACCGCGGGAGTTTCGCAACCTTCCCATCGATAATATCGACGAGGACCGGCATGATGGCCTTGATGATCGCCTCGAGCTCCTGGTGGCTCAGCGGCGGCACTTGCGCGAGCGCATCGCGGATGCGCGCGTCGACGAACTGCACCCATCCCGGATTTGCAGCGGCGATCCGGGCGTCGACGATAGCGATCAGCTCTTCGCGGGCGAGTACCTGCGGCACCGGCTCGGGCGCTTGACCGGCACCAACCCCGCCGGCCCACAGCGGCACAACCCTGCCCTTGCTCGCCATTTTACACCGGCGCCTTTTGCATGATCCGCACGGCGCAGCGGGTGCCGTCAGCCGCGAGCCGGCTGCTGCCGTAATAAACGGGCTGGCGGCGCTTCCGGATGGCCGATAACTCTGCTTCAAGCTCTTTGATGACGCGGAGGGACCCAGAGGCGGCTTCAGGCGTTGTCGATTGCTGAAAGACCGCAACCATCGACTTGTGTAAATAGATCTGGCGTTCGATTAATTCGGCATTGTCATCAACCATTATGTCTTACTCCGCCGATGAATTGCTTCGGCTCCAATCCGTTGCACAAACGCGCTATCGTGTAGCCGCGTGGGGCGGGCACCTAAAACACGAGCGTCAATGCCGTCGATCTCATCCATGGCGGCCAAGAATTTGACCAGCTCGGCCTCGGCCTTGTCTAGGGCCGCTCGGCGCCGCCCCGCAAGCGCTTGCTTAATGGCGGCGCGATGCTCCGCGACGAGCGCCGTACGGCGTACCTCCAAGGCATCGACCTCGGCCGCAAGCGCCGCAAGATCAACCAGCTCGCGCGGCGAGCTCCACTGAGCATTGCATAGCGGGTGTGTGGCCACGGTGCCGAGCTGCTGTGCGGCCTCCGCTCAGCGATGATGCGCGACCGAAGAGCGGCGATGTCAGCGACAACCTCCGAGAGCTCTTCCGGTGCTAGCGATGCGGCTATCTCCGCGACGGTGCCGATCTCGGCGAGCTCGGCCATCCGCGTCTCCTCAATAATGTCGCTCACTTATATACAACAACCGGGCGTTATTAAAAGCGGAGTGGCGGCAAAAGCTCCGCGCCGCCCCAGGATGCACGGAATGCTCCGGGCGGCTTTGGGGCGCGGAATTCGGTCCCGGCCACTCAGCGACCGCGAGCGCGGCCCGGGTGCCGTGTTAGCATCGTTGCTAAGACGCAGCGGCCGCCACGCGATCCCAATGTCCGGCCGCCGATGGCGCATGGCGACGACCGGAAATCTGCAACGGCGAGGCAGGATCAAGGTAACGAAAAAAATGTAACCTTGATCGAGGCAATCGCGCCGCCTACCGGGTCGGCAAGCTCAAGGCGTCCCATCCCGAGAGGGGCGACGAGCGCCGCTGGCCGGCAGTATTGCGGCCGTCCTTAAGCATTTGACATATAAAGATTTGGTCGGCGAAAACGGCAGTTTCACTCGCGATTTAGCGAGTGAAAAACGGGGCGGCCACAATCGACCACTCCGTCTCGAAACGCTTCCCGCTCGGCGAGCGCTCGAATAGCGTCATCATCCACAGAGTTGCCGAGCACCATCTTTCGTGCGCCGCCATGCGCGCCGGATCGACGATGTCCGCGACCGTCGCGTCGGGGAACGAGCGCAATTCCTGATATATCGTCTCCACAACCCTAGCTTGTGCCAGATATTGCCGCTCGGCCCGCAATTGAGCCGGCGTCACTGCGGTTTGCCGCCGAACAATTGGCCATCAGGCAGCCATGGCCGCGGGTGCAACACCCGCTCGCCGAGCCTCCCATCTCGCCGGTCAATCGCCGCCTGCGTGCTCAGCCGCAAAGCCTTGCCGAGCGATGTCACGCTGTTGGTCGACCCGATCATCGCCCGATGCAATCTCAGCCACTCGTCCGAGCCGAATTCCGTCGCATCAAGCCGATCCTGTAGCTGATTGGCGTCAACCAACAGCCGACAAAATCTCGCGAGAAGTGCCTGGCTGCCGCCGTCAGCGTATCTGTCCGGATGGAAATTGCCGACGATGTTGCGCCAGTGTTTCGCGGCCATCGGCGCCAGGTCTGCCGGGGGTGCCGGCGGCATTCCTCCCGTAGCGAGGTAGGCGGCGGCTAGAGATCCAGCTGACTTTCTCGGCACGGCAGAACCTCACAAATTTATGCAAACGTCACTTGTATGATAGCTAGCTTGCCCCGCTGGTTACAACCCCGGATTGCATCTGGCATTCATATACCCCCCCGGTAGCCTAAGCGCGCCATCTATTCTACCTACGCGCACAAGTGAAGAGCAGCAGCACAAGAAAGCAGAAGGCCAGGCCGAGCGCCGCGGCGATCATCGGGCTGCGCGCTGACGCCGTCGGCTCGGCCGCCAACCGGTGGCGCGAAGCTGTTCTCGCGCGAGGGCATATGCCTGCAGCTGCTGCTGCTCGGTCAATCCGGGAAGCTTTCGATGACTTGGCGGTCGACCTCGCTATATGGCCACCCTGCGGCGACCGCGCGGCAAATGAACTCGACCGCAGATTGCTGCTCGCCAGACATGATGGCGGCCTCGTCTTCGGTAATCATCGGGAACTGCCCCTCCCGAATGAACATGTACGGAACCGCACCTCTTACGCCTTTCCCGCGTTCTTTGCTATCGTCATAGCCGCAGATCGAGCTGCGCTGCGGACCCGACCACCCTTGCTGAGGCCGCGGCAGGGAACTCCCGGACCCGTAAATCGGCTGGCCATTCCTGCGGATCTTCACCCTGGGGATGCTTGACCCGGAGCCCAATCGGGTTCGCACCAACCTGCTTCATAAAAAACGCCACTCCCGCCGCGCCACAGCAATCACGCAGCCGCCGCGCCCAGCCCAGGTCAAACGGACGTGCACCCGACCCGCTCTCCCCGCCACAAATCACCCAATCGAGCAGGTCGACACAGTGATCCAGCTTGATCGCCTCCAGCTGCGGCTCAACCGAAATCCCCCGTACAGCCGCCGGAACGTCGAGCAGCTTCGGTATGTCCCGATCCACCTCGCCCTGTGTCACCACCGTCGTGATCAGCCACACATGCCGCCAGCCGTCTCCCCAATCCGCCGGCAGCATTCGCGGCGCGTTCCCAATCCGCTTCGTCACGATCTGCCAAATCAAGCTCGGCGTTGCCCGGATCAGCCCCCACAACCGCTCACGATGCCGCTGATTAACCTCGTTGTCGAAAACATCGCCCATCGAGGCGCTAAAGACCTTCCTCGGGAGTGCCGGCGAGCGCAGCGGCCTTGTTCCACTTCACCGGCTCGCGCCACGTCGCGTCGCTTACGTAATGACGCGGCTTGCCGAACCCCCAATTGTCGCGGCGCAGCCGATGGTCAAAAACAGCCGCATAGCAATGATCGCAACCTGGCCCAACCTTCGTGCAGCCCCACCACGGATTAAAAGAATGATCCGTCCAGGCAATCGCTGTGTTCGCAGCCATCTATACCCCTCTCATCGTCGGAGCCGCGTTACCTGCGGCACGCGGTCGATGTCCCGTGTCCCTGTTGTGTGCTCAAGATCCACGATCCGGGCCTGCTGATCATCTAACCGCTGCATCACCCGCGCCATCTCCGCACGCGTCTCTTGCCGATCGCGCGCCCGACCGTCGCCGAAGTACTTGACCACCAGCTCGATCTCCGAGCGCCATACTGGGTTGCGCGGCTGCCGCTCGGGTGGCGGTGGAATGCCGGGAAGGTGATCCTGCTGCATCATTTTCTGCAACGTACTTTACAAACCACTCGCGTCCATCGGCATCTGACACGGACGGCAGTTAATCTTCAGGTCCGGCTTGCCCCAAGCATTCGCGCCGCAAGTGGGACAAGTGAACGTCGTTTTGTAGTTCCGTTCCTTGCCTTCGGTGAGCCGCGTCAGGTCCCGAAAGCTCAGATTGAAGCCACCCTTCAGCAGCGCGGCGCACGATTTTTCGAAGCGCCCGCCCTGGTTCGATGTAGTGGTGCATCCTTTGCCCGGTCTGCTTGCCATCAGGTTTGCCGGTATCGGACGGGATCAACCCGACCGCCTTCATCATCCGGCCCCACTCCTTGTTGTGATAGCCGTTGCGGCTCGGCTTGCCGACGTGCTGCTGCTGCTGGTGGCACATCTCATGCACCAGGATGGAGAGGCACTCTTCGGTCGATAGCAGGTGCCACTTCATCGGGTTTAACGCGATCTCGTCAATCTTGCCGGCCCCGCCAACATACGCAAACCGGCTCGGTGCGAAATGTCCGCCGGCCCGACCATGTTTCAAGACGAAATACACTCCCACAGTTTACTGTCAAAAAAGACACTCGTTGAAATAAAAAGCGAACGCCGCATTGAGTTCGTTGTAAGCGCCTCGGTCGGCGACAGCGAGCCGCCATCGAATTCGTCGTCATCGTCTAATGTGTCGTCCTCGGTTTCATCTAGCAACTCGGCTAACGCGTCAGGCATCGCAGCCTCCCATTTAGCTGTTCGTACTATGCAATACAGCAGACGTTACTGCAACAGTTCTTTGTGTTGTAACGTACGAAACAGCGTCACAGTATCGGCGCGGGGATCGTGCGGTTCATGGCTTTTGCCTCCCAGCGGACAGATCGGACGGATGTGCGCTTATCCACCGTATACGCGCGTATAACGCACACGCGTACGGGTGCGTGCGTGCCATACGCCCGATATTAGGGGATCTGTCCGATCTGTCCGGAGGTTCATCGGGATCATCCGTCAATGTCCTCCCGATGGTGCTCCTTTGCCTTCAAGGCAATGCCGTTGTAACCGCGGATTTCCTGGCTCTTCCCTGGTTTGTAGCCGTGAGCGTCCATGAGTTGAGCAAACGCTTTGCGGCTGCCAGGTTGTTCGTTGCTGGCTTCCGCATATGCTTTCCAGCTTTGCCACAACCCCGCGCCATGCCCGAAATGTTGCCGGCCTGTTTGGCAGCAATCTTCGACCCAGCGTGTAAAGGCGTCCTCGTCGGCGAGGTAGGCGGCCGTAGCGTCGACGACGGCTTTCGGCGGAGCTAACCCAAGGCTGCGGTACTCGGTGAGTCCCGGCGAGCGCCCACTTCAGTACGCCTGGCCATTCCTCCCTAAGCTTCTCGGACAGCTTAGGATCGCGCTCGGCAAGCGGGATCGTCACGGTAAACGGTATGAGATGAAGGCGCCGCCGAATAGCTTCGTCGACGCTACGCAGCGACGGCTTGTGGTTGCCGGCGATGATCAGTTTGAACTGCGGGACGAAGTGAAGAAGTCCTGCCGCATGAACCGAGCGGTAATGGGATCGCCACCCGTAAGCGCCTTGATCTTGCTCTCCGCCCATCGCCGTCCTTGCTCTGTCTCTTGCGCGGTGACGAGACGCGCACCGCGAAGGAAAGCCAGCTCGGTTGGATGCCGATCATTGCTAGTCTCGATGAACGTTTCCATCGGTGCGGTCGTGGCGTAATCGCCATAGATCGCCGTCAGGGTATTGATGGAGACGCCCTTGCCGTTTGCGCCCGTTCCGTAAGCAGAAAAAGAGGACATGTTCTTTGGTGCTGCCCGTCAAGGCATACCCTGCGACGCGCCGCAGGTAGCATTGCAGCGCCTTGTCCTTGTCGGTAACCTTGTCAAGGAACTCCATCCACAAGGGACAATCGCCACCCGGCGCGACTGCTGTGATCTTCGTGATGTAGTCGCCTCGCCGATGTGGCTGGAGGCTGCCAGCGGTGTCGATCGTTCCGCCTGGAGTATTGATAGCCAGCTGATCAATGTCCCATTGGTCAACAGTCGAAGCGTGGGCGCGATCAGCGCTTGCGAGGCTGACGACGGCGGCGCGGGTTTTCGCGCTAGCGACGCTAGACGCCAGCTTTGCCAGCTTGGGATCGACGATTTCGGCAGCTGCCTTTCGGCATACGACGCGCGCAAGGTCGAACGCTTTCAGGGTGTCCTCGATCTTCCAGCGTGTCTCCTCCCAGCGGAGCCACTTACCCATAGTGCGACAAAACGGAGCGTCGCACTGTGATCGGCGGTGAAGCGTAGCGCTAGATCGTCCTCGGAATAGCGTGGCGGTCGGATGTCGGCGCCGCCACCGCCGAGACAGGATCGACCTTGTCCCATGCGCGATGGAATTCGCGCTGGCCGCGCGGCTCGCCCTTCGTCCGCGCCCAATCGGCGAGCTCGGGCTCGGCGTATACCGCGGCAACGAATTCTTCGAAGCTCGCTGCCGCTCGCCGCATCGTGCCCGCGATACGCAATACCTTCGCTGACCGGTCAAGCTCGCCCTTCCTCCCTTGGCGGCGAAGCGAGGACCCGCCTCGCGTATAAGCCAGAGGAGCGTCGGAGCGTCGACCACGCTAAGCTCGTTGGGTGCGCCGGCACGCGCTCGCCGGTAACTGTGAAGTAGCGGTTGCTGACATAAAGCTCTATCGCAGGCGGATGGTCAGCACCGTTCCCGCGTTTCCACAGTTTACTGTGTGCGAGTACCCATCGCCTGACGGATGTCCGTCATATCGGCGCCATCCACAAGGAAGAAGATTTTCGCGCCGCTACGGCTTGGTGAGATTTCGGTATAACTGTCTAGGTCGCGCTGAACACTTCGTCCGCCCACGGTTCGAACTTGCCGCCATCGATGCATGTGTCGAGGTCGATACCGCACATGAAGAGATCGCCGCCGAGATCGCCGAGTTCGATCCCGATCCCGCCGCCCTTGCCGTTGACGAGCTTTTTGGCGGCTTGCTCAGCCGCGGCCCGGACTACCCATGTTCCCGGATCGTCTGCCTTAGCCTTGCGGTCAAAGCGGCAATAGGGAACCTTTGTGAGTTTCTCGCCGCGCTGCTCGTTTCGCCATGCGACCCAGCGCGGATCCTGGGCAAACTGATCTAGGGGGCTCATGATGGCGGCCCCTGCGATTCGACGAGCCTATGAACGGCGGCAAGCGCCTCCTCGCGGAAGCGTCGACCGTCACCGTGATTGATGAACCCGCCAAGATCGGAGAATTTGCGGTTACCTTCCTGGTCAACCCACTCTTTGGCGGGGAAAGCGATCCATTCTTTGTCGCCCTTGCGATGCCAGAGGCACGCCTTGAACTTGTATCTCCATTTCGTGACGGTGAGGTCGGCAGTGCCGATCAGCGTGTTCCGGTTAATCGCCCGGTAATTCGAGGCGACAATCGGCGGCAGCGCTGCCGGTTCCGGGGGCTTCGTCCCCCAGAGCGTCGCGCCCCTGCAAATCGCCTGCTGCGACGGGCGCGGCGGATACGGAATATAAGAATTGTTCAAAATGTCCTCCAAGTCTGGAGGCGAGCGTCGCCGCCGCCGTTGTGGCGGTCGGGGCCGGGAAGTGGTAAAACGCTTCTCGCACGCAACGCCCGCTATCTCCTTGATGTCGCGTGCGAGCGGATGACGTGATTTGGGAGTTTAAGTCGCTGTTTCCGCTAGAAAGACGTTACGTTGCCAAGGTTGGGGTCGGGGGTTCGAATCCCCTCGCCCGCTCCAAAATCTGAAACAGGTAGTTTAGCGCGGCGAGTCTTGGGCCGTGGGCCATGATCGACTGCGACGGGGCCGGTCAGCGGTTTCCTTAGATTGCTGTCCGCACCGCTAAAACTCGAAAGATTGCTGCGCCGGAGCTGGTGGCCCAAGGTGGACGCCCTCCAGCGCCAGCATATGCTTTTTTGCCGCCGAGCCGCCCGGCGCCGAAAAACCACCGAGCTTCCCGCCGGCCGCCAGCACCCTGTGGCAGGGGATGATCAGCGCCACCGGGTTTCTGGCCATGGCCTGACCAACATCGTGCGCGCCCTCCGGGCCGGCCCCGAGTTCCTTGGCCAGAGTGCCGTAGGTGGTCGTGTGGCCCCATCCGACCCGCCGGGCCGCAACATAGATGCGCTCGAAGAAGGGGGTCTGCTCACTGAGATCCAACTTGAAGCCGGAAAAGTCCGTCACCTCGCCCTCGAAATAGCCCTTCACGGCGGCGATCGCCTTTGCCACCTCGGGCGTGGGTGCACCGGGTTCGGCGCCGGTCGCCCGGCGCAGCAGAGCTCGTTTGGTCGCTTCGGCGCTTTTTGTCGGCAACTGGAAACGCGTGATGCCAGCCTCGTTCCAAGCGATGCCGCAAAACCCGCCCGCAGTTTCAAAGATGAAATAACGGTGCGCTGTCGGGCCCATTTCGCCCTCCCATTTCGATCGATCATGGAACTCGGAGGACCGCAGCAGGAATTCAATCCGCTTCCTGCTTTTTAAGCACGGGCGCCGGGCAGAGGGCTGATAGCGGTCGAGGATGCGCCAGGTTTGCTCTCCTGCTTATGCAGAAGGCCTCAGAGCAGAGCTTGCGGCGGCCCTGAGCACCGAGAAGGGTCGGAGGCCCGGCGCTCGGAGCCTATCTCCTCCTAGCCGCGCGCGATCTCTTCGCACCGCCATTCCCTTCCGCTCGTGAAGGGCGGGAACGCTTGGCGCGGGCAGAGGGATGGCCGTCCCGCCCGGGAAAACCGGTGTGTGAGCCACTTCACACATGGCCACCAGGAGAGCATGCAAAATGCTGGTCTGCGCCATGGCGTCTGCAAATGGCGTGGGCAATCTCGGGCCGAAGGGAGACACTGATGGCTTATTCCAGCGGCGCGCATGCCATTTCAACGGGGAGCGACACAGCAGTTGCGCATGACAGCCCGCTATGTCGCGCCCGGGCGATCAGCGGTCTGATCAGCGACGAAGCGCTCGCTTCGGAGCGACTGGGCCGGCTTACGGACAAAGTCTCGGCGGCCCTGCTGGATGCTAATCTGTGTTCGATCCTTGTGCCGCAAGCGGATGGCGGGCTCGGTGGCAGGGGCAAGGATTTATTCGAAGCGGCAGAGGAAATCGCGCGTGCAGACGGCTCTGCCGGCTGGTGCATGGCTATCTGCAACGCCGTCAATACGTTTGTCTACAAAGGCGTGCCGGCGGAGGCTCGATTAGAGGTGTTCGGAAATGGCCCTGCCGCGTGTTGGGCAACGTTACTGCCCAAGGCTACTTCCGTCGAGGAGCGAGGCGGCTTTTGCGTCTCCGGCAACTTCAGCTATGGATCCAGCAGTTCTTTTTCACGCTGGGTGATGGTTCCCGCGCGGCTGGTTGATCGCGACGGGAAACAGTGGTTTCGCGCTCATCTCCTCCCCAGGGAAGACGTCGATGTCAAGGAAGGCTCCTGGGACGCGATGGGCCTACGCGGAACCGCCAGTATCGATTACGCGATCACCAACAAATTCGTGCCTGCGCACCGCACGTTCGAATATCCGTTCTTGGCAGAGAGCGACCCGCAGAACCCATCCGCGCAGGGGCTGATTTATGACGGCCAGCCGGGGCTCGTAGCGTTCGCCAGCGGCATCGGTTCCCGCGCGCTCTCCGAGTTGCTGGCGGCCGCTCCCAAAACCAAGCGCCTCCTTGCCGAAGGCATGCAGGCCGACGATAACGTCGTGCAATTCGGGATTGGCGAACTCGAGGGACGGCTCCGTGCGGCCCGAGCACATTACCTCGAAATCATAGAAAGTTTCGACGAAGCGATTGTCGAAGGGCGTGCGCCCGACCCGGGCCGCGCTCTCGACATGCATCAAGCCGCGCAGACGTTGACGCGTGCGGCGCGGGACATGACCGTATTCGCCTTCGATAATGCGGGCACGACGGTCGTCATGGCAACAAACCCGTTACAGCGCTGCCTGCGTGACATCTTCACGGGGCTCAAGCATGCGATCTTGACTCCCGCTATTCTCGGTCGGATCGGCAAAGTGAGGCTTGGACTCGAGTTCGGGGCGGTAGGGTTCTAGCCGAAGAGAGTGCCTTCCCGCAGCGTATTGCGTAAGCAAAGCCAAGCGCGGGGGCTTGCTTGCGGTGTAAGCTGAGCCCCCTCGGATTTGAAGGGGCAAGAGATGAAAACGGGCCATCGCGCGAACATCGACATCGAGGCGGCGCTCGCCGAGGCCGAAGAACAATACCGGGCCCGCAATCCCGCGAGCTTTGCCCAGCACCGCGCCGCCTGCGCCGCGATGCCGGGCGGCAACACCCGCTCGGCGATCCATGTCGACCCGTTCCCGCTGACCGTCGCGCGCGGCGAGGGCGCGCGGCTGTGGGACATCGACGGGCACGAATATGTCGATTTCCTCAGCGAATTCACTGCCGGGATCTTCGGTCATTCGCACCCGGCGATCCGCAAGGCGATCGAGGCGGCGCTCGACGGGGGGCTCAATTTCGGCGCGCACAATCAGGCTGAGGCGCGGTTCGCAGCCGCGATCTGCGCCCGCTTCCCGTCGATCGAGCTGGTGCGGTTCACCAACTCCGGCACCGAGGCCAATCTGATGGCGGTCAGCGCGGCGCGGGCGATCACCGGCCGGCCCAAGATCCTGGTTTTCGAAGGCGGCTATCACGGCGGCGTGTTTTATTTCCGCGGCCACGGCAGCGCGCTCAACGCGCCGTTCGAGTTTTTGCTCGGGCGATACAATGACCTCGACGCAGTAGAGCGGCTGGTCGGGCAATATCGGGGAGAGCTCGCCGCGATCCTGATCGAGCCGATGCAGGGCACCACCGGCTGCATCCCCGCCGAACCGGCATTTTTGGCGGGCTTGCGCACACTGGCGAGCGAGACTGGGGCGCTGCTGATCTTCGACGAGGTGATGACCTCGCGCCTCGCGCCCGGCGGATTGCAGGAAATGCGCGGGATCCTGCCGGACCTGACGACTTTGGGCAAATATGTCGGCGGCGGCATGAGCTTTGGCGCCTTTGGCGGGCGCGCCGATCTGATGGAGCGCTTCGACCCGCGCCGGCCGGATGCCTTCCAGCACGCCGGCACCTTCAACAACAATGTGCTGACGATGAATGCCGGGCTCGCCGGACTGACCGAGATCTACACGCCCGAGCGCGCCCGAGCGCTAAATGCCTCGGGCGACCGGCTGCGCGAGCGCCTCAATGCGGTGGCGCGTCGGCATGGGCTCGCGATGCAATTTACCGGCCTCGGGTCGATGCTTTCGGTGCACATGACCGATGGGCCGATCCGCTCGCAGGCGGATGCCGAGCGCGGCAATGCCGCATTGCGCGACCTCTTCTGGTTCGACCTCGTCGCGTGCGGCATCTGGTTCGCCAAGCGCGGCATGTTCGCGCTGTCCCTTGCTCTCGACGACGCCGACCACGAGAAGCTTGTCGACGCGGTCGAGGACTTTGCCCAAACCCGCGCCCCGCTGCTCCAGGCGATTGGTCTCGGCTGAGCCGTGCGACTCCTGAACCTGAAGCAGCCGGTAGCTTCGATATGCTCGGCTTGGCTCAAACCAGACTGCGCTCGGGAAAAGGTCCCAGGCACGAGCCCTGCCGCCGGCCTAATGCCCAATTGGGCTTGTGGCGCCAAGACCGATGACGGGGTGACCGACTGATGCTGCTTGACCAAAAAAGCGCGCTGACCAAATACCGAGGAGCTTACAACGAGCGGGCACAAGCTCTTGGGCAGTCGGATCAGATCGCCGAATTTTGCATTTCTCGCGCTGTTTCTGGCAGCACTCGCCGGGTGCGGATCGGCGGTCGGGAACGCTAGCCTCGGACCGGATCCAGGCGGAGGATTTTACTGTCCGCACAATGTCTACCTAGGCTGCGTAAACCCCTAGTGGTACTAACCAGACGAATGACTCCCGCGCTCATTCTCGTCGCCCCCGCGAAAGCGGGGGCCCAGAGCCTGCCCCTGGCTTGAACAGGGGGCTGCAGCCGCCGGATCCGCCCCTCTGGATACCCGCTTTCGGGGGCATGAGGATGAGGAGGTATGGGAGCCGAATGTTAGAAGCCTACCACTAGCAGCAAGATCAAGGACGGCGTGCCGTCGCGCTTTTAGTCGAAGGTCAGCACGGTGCGGGCGACTTCGCCGGCTTTCATGGCGCGGAAGGCTTCGTTGATGTCGCCGAGACGGCCGCGCCTGGTGACCATGTCGTCGAGGTTGAGGCGGCCCTGGCGGTAGAAGTCGAGATAGAGCGGGATGTCGTAGCGGAAGCGGTTGGAGCCCATCCGCGAGGTCTGCACCTTGCACTCCGGGCGGATCGCCATCCACGGGAACTCGATCATCGCATCGGGCGGCAAGACGCCGACGATCGTCGCGGTGCCGCGGATCGCCAGGCACTCGATCGCCTGGCGCACGAGCTTCGCATTGCCGACCGCCTCGAAGGCGTGGTCGACCCCGGCGCCGCCGGTCAGCGCGCGGACCGCCTTGACCGGGTCGTCCTCGGCGCTGTTGACGAAATCGGTGGCGCCGGCGCGCAGCGCCATTTCGCGCTTCGATGCGAAACATGTCGACCGCGATGATCTGGCGGGCGCCGCCGATGCGCGCTCCCTGCACGATCGACAGCCCGACCCCGCCGCAGCCGAAGACCGCCACGGTCTGTCCCGCCTCGAGCCCCGAGCTGCGCAATGCCGCGCCGACTCCGGTCAAGACGCCGCAGCCGACCAGCGCCGCCTTGTCGAGCGGCAGTTCCGGGTCGATCCGGACGAGCGAATTCTCGTGCAGCAGCATCTTTTCGGCATAGCTCGAAATGCCGATGAATTGGCGGAGCGGCTGGCCCCTTTGCGACAGCCGGGGCGCTGCGTTGTCGGGCCGGGTGACGATGCCGCCGGTGCACAAATTCGGATGGCCGGAGAGGCATTGCGGGCAGCTGCCGCAGAACCCGGAGAGACAGGCGACGACGTGATCGCCGGGCCTGACCGTGGTCACATCGGCGCCGACCGCCTCGACGATGCCGGCGCCTTCGTGCCCGAGCACGATCGGCCGGTCGAGCGGGAACCGCCCGACCCCGTCGACGACATGCAGATCGCTGTGGCAGACCCCGGTCGCCGCCGTGCGGACCAGCACCTCGCGGCCCCACGGCTTGTCGACCTCGACCGGCTCGATGGTCAGCGGCTCGTGCACCTTGCGAAAGACGGCGGCCTCGATCTCCATCGCTTCCTCCCTGACTCGGTCTAGTCGGCAGCGGCGCTCTGCTGCTGCCGCTCATAGCGCCGCGCTGGCGTGTTTATCGGCTCGACCAGCGTCGGAGCGCCGAAAGATGCGGCTTTGCGCTCGGCGGGGGCGTCGCCGTAGAGCGTCGTGCGCTGGCGCGGCTCGCGGCCCAACGAGCGGATCAGCGCCTCCATGCTTTCGGGCGGCATCTCCTGGCCGTGCACCGCGCCGGCGGCGCGGGTGATGCTCTCGTTCATCAGCGTGCCGCCGAGATCGTTGGCGCCGGCCGCGAGGCAGGCGGCGGCGCCGCCCTCGCCCATCTTGACCCAGGAGGTCTGGATATTGCGTGATGAGCGGGTGCAGCACCAGCCGCGCGACCGCATGCATCAGCACCGCCTCGCGGTAGGTCGGGCCGCGCCGTGCGCGGCCCTTGAGGTAGATCGGCGTCTCCATCGGCACGAAGGGCAGGGGCACGAATTCGGTGAAGCCGCCGGTCCGCGCCTGCAGTGCGCGGATGCGCAACAGATGCCGCGCCCAGTGCTCGTGGCGGTCGACATGGCCGAACATGATCGTGACCGTGCTGCGCAGCCCGACGCCATGCGCCGCCTCCATGACCTCGAGCCATTGCGCGGTCGTGATCTTGTCGGGGCAGATGACGGCGCGGACCTCGTCGTCGAGGATCTCGGCCGCGGTGCCGGGCAAGGAGCTGAGCCCGGCCGCCTTCAGCTCGCGCAGAAAGTCCGGGATCGAGCGGCCGAGCGTCTTCGCGCCCTGCCAGATCTCGAGCGGCGAGAAGGCGTGGACGTGGATGTCGGGCGCCGCTTCCTTCATGGCGCGGCAGATCGCGAGATAGGTGGCGCCGGTATAGTCCGGATGGATGCCGCCTTGCAGGCAGACCTCGGTGGCGCCGCGCTCCCAGGCCTCCTCGTGCGCCGCGCGATCTCCTCGAGATCGAGGTCGTAGGGCCGGCCGCGCAGGTTCTCGCTGAGCTTGCCCTTCGAGAAGGCGCAGAACTGGCAGCGGAAGTAGCAGATGTTGGTGTAGTTGATGTTGCGGTTGACGACATAGGTGACGCCGTCGCCGTTGACCCTCTGCCGCAGCGCGTCGGCCGCTGGCAGACCGGCATCGAAGTCGTCGCCGCGCGCCGCGAACAGCCGCACGATCTCGGCTTCTGCCAGCTGCTTCGCCGGCGGCCGCTCGGTCGAGGATGCCGCGCGAGCCTGCCCCTCACCCTGACCCTCTGCCGCTGCGGGAGCGCGGCGCAACCTCCCTCGCCCCGCCGCAGCGGGGAGAGGGTCAAGCGCGAGGTGGCAGTGAGGGTCGGCGGCTCGGTGCCGGCGCCGGCGACCCAATCGTCGGCGCGCGCGAGGCCCTCGGCGTCGATCGCAGCGCAGCACCGCGGTGCGCAGCGCCGGGTCGAGCCAGCGCTCCGGCTCGCGACGTAAGCGGGATAGATCGCCAGCCGCTCGACCAGCAGCTTGCCGGCCGTCGGCGGTCTGCTGCGGCCAGCTCGAGCGCCGGCCACGGCGCTCTCGGGATTGACGTGATCGGGCGTCACCGGCGAGACGCCGCCCCAATCATTGATGCCGGCGGCGATCAACTCCGCGAGCGCGCCGGGGCTCAGATTGGGCGGCGCCTGGATGTTCATGCGCGGCCCGAAGATCAGCCGCGCCACGGCGATCGTCCACAGATGGTCGTCGAGGTCGGGCTCGGGCGCCTCCGCCATGCGGGTGCCGGGCTTGGCGCGGAAATTCTGGATGATGATTTCCTGGATGTGGCCGTAGCGGTCGTGCAGATCGCGCAGGGCGAGCAGCGCCTCGATGCGCTCGCGCCGCGTCTCGCCGATGCCGATCAGGATGCCGGTGGTGAACGGGACCGCCGCCTCGCCGGCCGCTGCGATCGTCGCGAGGCGCGCACGCCGGGTCCTTGTCGGGCGAGCCGAAATGCGGCCCGCCGCGGCTGCCGCAGCCGCTCGGCCGCGGTCTCCAGCATGATGCCCTGCGAGACCGAGACCGTCCGCAGCCGCGCGATCTCGGCGCGGGTCATGACGCCGGGATTGAGATGCGGCAGCAGCCCGGTCTCGTGCAGCACCAGGCCGCCATCTCGGCGAGGTAGAGAGCGTGGTCTCGTGGCCGAGCCGCGGCCAGCGCCTCGCGCGCGGCGCGCATAGCGCAGCTCGGGCTTGTCGCCCAGGGTAAACAGCGCCTCCTTGCAGCCGGCGCCGCGCGCCGGCGCGCGCGATCTCGAGCACCTGCTCGGCGGTCAGATAGAGCGGCTCGCCGCGGCGCGGCGGATGGGCAAAGGTGCAGTAGTGGCAGACGTCGCGGCAAAGCTGGGTCAGCGGGATGAAAACTTTGCGCGAATAGGAGATGAGAGCGCCGTGGCCCGCGTCGCGCAACGCCGCGGCGACCCGCATCAGCGGTCGTGGGTCCGCGCAAACCGGCGAGCGCGAGAGCCTCCTCGGG
The DNA here is from genome assembly GCA_963836845.1 of uncultured Alphaproteobacteria bacterium. Lineage (GTDB taxonomy): Bacteria > Pseudomonadota > Alphaproteobacteria > ATCC43930 > CGMCC-115725 > AP-15. The sequence goes on from CAWILK010000014.1 coordinate 19,865, forward strand.
GCGACAGCTGCCGCTCCGCCTCGGCCCGCTCCAGAACCGCTGTCGGTCTTCATCCCTTGATCTCCTAAAGCGGCGCCTGCGCCATCATCAGCCTCTCAACAGATCGTATTTTCGGCCAGCATGCGCCGGCGCGGGTCCGCGAGGCCAGCCGCGCAAAAGCGCGAGGTCCTCCGGCGTATCGATATCCAGCGCTATGCCCGGCAGGCGAAGCACCCTCGGGCCGATACCGCGGCCCGGCCGCGGCCAAATGCGGGAAGAAACTGTTCTCGCCAAAGCGCAGCGGGACGGCGTCGGGGGGCGACAGAGGATGGCGTTTGAGCCTCGCTCGTCGCGCGACGGCGCGATTGTGAAAGGGGGCCGGGCGGTGTGCCGCAAGAGTTGAGTGATCTCTCCGGGTGTGACCAGCGGGATATCGCCGGGCAGGGTCAGCATGCCGACGCGCCTTCTCCGGCAAGGCGCCGCGCGGCGGCGGCGACGGCGCCGGTATGGCCGTCGCGCGCGCCCTCCTCGACCAGCCGGGCGCCGTAGCGGGCGGCGAGTGGCGCGCCGCCGGATCGACTGTGACAACCGCAGCCCGGCGAGACCCGGCGTCTCGCCAGCGCCGCCAGCACATCCTCCAGCATCGCCAGCGCCAATTCCCGGCGGGATTCGGCGCGGCAGCACCGGCGAGGCGCTGCTTCGCTCGATCGCGCTCCTTGACCGGCACGACGGCCCAGATATGGTCACCGGTGCGCTGCTTACAAGACAGCCTCGGATCTGGCGGCGCGCCGAGCACAGTGCTCCCGCCAAAGCTTGTCGCGATCGCCGAGCGTCTGCATCAGCGTGTGGGCCAAGCTACGGGAATGTCGAGGTCCGGCAACCTCATCGGCATCCGCCTCGTCGGCGACATAGAGGTCGAGGAGGTCCCGTAATGTCGCGCCACAGCCGCGGCGCCGACCGGCAGCCCGAGCTCGCCCATGATCTTGGCGGTCGGGCCCTTGACCGCCTTGCCGCCGATGATCGGCGACACCGCGACGACCGGCGCGCGACAGTCGCGCGATCGCCTCGCGAACGCCCGGCAGGCCGAGGATCGGGTCGATGCTGAGAAACGGGTTCGACGGACAGATCACGACGGCTTCAAGGCCATCGTCGGCAAGCGCCGCGAGAAAATCCGGGTTGGCGCGCGCCTCGGCGGCTCCGGCATAGGTGACTTCGCGGACGATCGGCTCGGCGCG
>CAWILK010000015.1:0-443805 GCA_963836845.1 uncultured Alphaproteobacteria bacterium
GAGCACTGCACACAACCAGCTCACCGTCGTTGTCGCGGAAAAGACGGTGGGGAAGTTGAATATTAAACATGAAATTATGTGTCATGTCGGCGCAAGATAGAAATGTCACCCGGCGTGCAAAGTAGAGATGACACTCGCGTTCCCGACGGGCACGAGGAGCGCGACTTGGACTGCATCTCCGCAGGGGAGTTGAGCAGCGCATTTGGATTGCCACGCTGGGTCGGGATTGAACTACTATGTCGGTGACCGGTGAAGCGGAAGCGGGCTCTGCTGGGGAGCAACCCGCCGAGGAATAGCCGGTTGGAGACTCACTGCGATAAACCGGGAGCCGATCGGAACGGGTCGGCTCCCACCACTTGGCGGTTGCCAAACCATCGTCTCTTTCTTCGAGCATCGTAGTAGATCTTCCGATCCCTCAAAAACCCACCCTCGCCACGGCGCGATGGTGGCCGTCTTGGGGGCGATCGGCCGGCGCTGCGGTAGCACCATGGCGTGGCGCCCGCCCCTTTGACGGCAGACCCGGCGCCTCGAGGTTGTTCGGCGGTCGCCGACGCGCCACGTGCCCGCGCTGCTGACGCGCCGGGTAGGCGGCCTGTTGCACCTTGATTTGCTCCAATACGGCCGACAGCCGCTTGTTGTCGACGATCGCGGCGGGCTGCACGGTCTGGATCTTGTCGAACAGCTTGAAACCGAGCGCCGCGCCGTGGAACTGAACCGCGAACCGGCCGTCCGGGTAGTTCACTACCTCCACCTTCTTGCGTACCAAGCCACGGGTCAGCGGCGTCGGCTCCAGGATCAGCATCATCCGGTCGTAGTGCAGGGTCAGGTTGCGCGTGACCGTGCGCTCCTCCCGCCAGGCCAGGAGCTCGTCCAGATCATCGGCTGGCGTCAGCGGCCGATGCAGGTCCTTGGAATTCGCCGGGTCGCGGCCGAAACGCGTGTTGTAGGCGGTGATGAACCCAGGCAGCCAGGCGTTCGCCGCGGCCATCGACGATACTCCCGCCAGCCGCAGCTCCTTGACCATGCGGTCCTGCAACGTTCCAAACGCGCGTTCGACGCGTCCCTTCGCCTGCGGGCTGTTGGCACAGATGATGTCAATGTTCAGCGCCAACAGCGCGCGACCAAACTGGGTCACTCCGCCACCGCCGGCAGCCTCCTTGCTGTTCACCCGGAAGATGCCGTGCTTGTCGCTGTAGAACGCCACCGGCTTGCCGTGCTCCTCCACATAGGCGCGCGTCGTCCGGAAGTAATCAAACGCCAATTCCGAGGTGACGAACCGCAGCTGCATCAACCGGCTCGTCGCGTCATCCACAAAAGCCAGCAGCGTGCACGGCGGACCGCGATCCTCGAACCAGGCGTGCTCCGAGCCGTCGATCTGCACCAATTCGCCCAGGCAATCGCGTCGACGGCGCGGCTGATGCGGCGAGGGCAGACGATGCCGACGGTCCAGCCACAGCCCGTCAGCGATCATCCAACCGCGCAAGGTCTCGCGGGACACCGGACAACCGTGATGCTCTGCCAGCTTCTCCGCCGCCAGGGTCGGGCCGAAGTCGGCGTACCGCTCGCGCACGATCGACAGCGCCAGGGTGCGAACCTCAGCGGGGAGCCGATGGTTGCTGGGTTTGCCCCGGTGCTTGGAAAGCAGGCTCCTCGTACCGTCCTGCTTGAGGCCGCGCAGCAGACGAAACACCTGGCGCCGCTGCAGCCCGATCAGCGCACAGGCGTCACCGACGCGCAGATGACCCGATTGAACCCGCAATAGCACGTCAAGGCGACTGAACTCCTGCTTGCTCATCGACACCACCGCCACGGCGCACCTCCCAGGACCCCAGAACCCGGGCGAGTGTCACCTCTACTTTGCAGAGGGGTGTCGTCTCTATATTGCGCCTACACGAAATGTCGCAGAATGTACGTTCTGGAAAACTCACGCCAGAAGCAGATCATTCGCCAGCGTCGTCGAGTGGTATCGCCGTATTGTGTACCAACTCAACAAAGGCATCAGCAGCTAACGCGTCAAGAAGGGTGAAATCATCTCGCGGTAGTCGCCGTATTCCTGAATGTGATGGGTTGTTCTTTTCGGGCTCATAACATGACGCGCACATTGGCACCATTCGATCTACAAACCTCTTTCTTCTGCGATCTTGCCCACATTCCCGATTCCAAAAGCACTCTTGGGGCGCACAGTAATAGTTTTACGAAACATCTTAACACAGGCTTCTATCTGACTTTGGCGCTCACCCTCAAAATATTCTAGCCAATTCACCGACAAAGATAAGTGATTTTCGTTTCTCTGAAACGCGTCGGGCAGAAACCCCAAAATATTATCGTCCTCATCCTTGCGAAGCCGGGTCCACGATACATGGCGCATTACGTGGTCATCATTGGGAAGGTTCGTTACTGCGCTCTTCATGCGAAAACCAATGTTCTGGATGGTGAAAGGGCCAGCCCTTCTACTAAGTCGGATACGTGGGTTTGGCCAGCAAAACGTGCAGGCTCTTCGGTATCTCAATAGCGTGCAAGCACCCAGCGGACACGATCATTGGGCTGAAATTCAATGGTTAGCCGGTCGCGCCCCGTGGTCCATGCGGCAATCAAATTGCCGGTGTTCGACAGGCCAAGTCCCGGGCGTCGTCCGGGCTTGATGCTTAAAATCGCTTTGAGAAAAGTCGCAAAGGACGCTTCTCGGACAGGTTCATCTCCGGGTTCCCACTCCTGCACATCGTGTAATGAGTTCGAGCTGCTGGAATAATTTTTGACGCAACTCGCCGTCTAAATGCATGGCCACTTGAGAGGTCAAAATCTTGACCGCAGCAAGAGCGTCGAAAATCTGTTGTTCCAAAACATCTGCTTCAGGTGGTACAAGTACTGCTTTCGAAGGTGACAATTGATTGCGCAGAGCGTCAATGTCGCGCGCAATCTTCATAAATTTCTGGTCAACGTCAACAGACGCAAGCATGCTTGCGCTAAGGGCCACGCTTGAAATCGGCGCTTTCGGAGTAATGACGCTAGTCATAGTTTGAATAACCTCCGAGCGTTGTCGGTGATGCAAGCTTCAAAAACCGAATTCTTTTTGGCACCAATTTGGTTCAGCAATTCGTAGATTTCACCATCATTCTGTGGTGGGTTATCGTCTTTAGCGATATCTTGATCAAGGACAAAGGCCATATGCCCGAGCAGTGGTGAAGGTACAACCGACAAGTTGAGGGTCACTTTGCAGCCCATGTCAGGAAGGCGCGACTGCGCCTGCACCGCCCACGCTGCAAGGGGCTGCAATTCCTCTGGCATATGCACGTACACGTTTAGGAACTCCTCTTCGTGCGTAACGGGGCGGCCCTCCATCGGGATATCGATTCGGTTTATATAGCGTACGCCAATACGGTTAATTTTTTTGTAGTTCACCGCTCGTTTCCAGAGAGCCCAGTCACGCTGGAAACGGGCAAAAAACGCATCCCATCCGGGATAGGGTGCGAGTTCAGAAACTACAAAATCTCTGGCCATAATAAGACAAGTTCGGTCTGATCTGGAGAACTCCGTCTGTGGCCGCGCTTTTCAATGGCCTTCGCTAGGGTTGTATCCTGCCGATCATGCGGAAAATACAACTGTACACTAACATCACTTACAATTTGTTCATGCGGATATTTCGGTTTGAACGTGTCACTGACCTTTGCCAATTCAGCAGGCGGCATCGGCTCGGAGAATCGGAGTTCGATTCCACCGCTTCGGTAATTGGTGGCTGTTTGTACGGCTGCTCTGACACGGGATGGCCCTTCACGTCCTCCTAGTGGTCCGGCTCTAACACTTAATTCCTGCCGTAAATTAACGTCCTGCCCGCGAAAGCGGGTACCCAGGGGCAACAATGGATTGAGCTTGTGGCCCTGGACCCCCGCTTGCGCGGGGCGACGAAGCAGGTGGGACGGAAATCATTTGTTTGAATTGCACCACTACGTTACCGACCGGCTTCCGGACCGATCACCCTCAAGGTAGCATGGGTTTTTGTCGTGACTAGGGCTATTGACGCGGAAGTTGATGTAAATCCGTCGAATGCTCCTAACCCGTGCCTGTAGGAGCGCTCATGCGGTCCTTGTGGCGCGGCGAATGGTGGATATGCCGACATTGTAGCTGCGGGCGAGTTCGTCGAGCGTAGCGCCCTGCGCGCGGCGTCTGGTGGCCTCTTTCTGTTGTGCCGGGGTAGGGCAGGGGGCGGCCCATCTGCTTCCCTCGTGCCTTGGCGCGGCTCCTGCCCTCGGCGGTGCGGGTGCGGATAGGTCGCGCTCCACGTCCGCCAAACCGCCGAGAACGGCAATCATCAAGCGCCCGGTGCTGGTGCCGGTGTCGGCCCACGGTTCCGCGAATGATCGGAACTGCGCCTTGGCGTCCACGATCTGCTTGACGATGGCGAACAGGTCGAAGGTGCTGCGCGCGAGGCGGTTAATCCGCGTCACCGTCACCACGTCGCCGGGGGCGAGGGCATGTAGCATCTTGAGAAGCTCGCGCCGGTCGCTGTGCGCGCCTGTCACCTTCTCGCGGTAAATCTTCGTACAGCCTGCGCCGCGTAACTGCTCAAGCTGGGCGTCGAGCGTCTGGCCGTAGGTGCTGACGCGGGCATAGCCGAGACGGCGGTTTTGCGGGTGAGTTTCGGTCATATCTTACGGCAAACGTAACCCCTTGATCGGGCAGGGGCAAGCGAATTTGAAAAGCCGGCGGCGGCCAGATTGGCAAGATAGGGCCAGTTCTTTTGATGGTAGCGCGGCTTGTGCGGGCGCTCCTTGTCATTGCCAGAGCAGGTATCGACCAGGATTGTCGCGTGCGGCGTCTTGATGACCGTGCTGTGAAACGCGAACACGAGAAGCCCGCGAGCGGGGTCCATCAAGCTCGGCTCGAGCCAGGCTCGGTGCCGTTCGATGAGCTTCGGAAGACGCCTCGGGGTAGAGCACGGTCGGTTCGAAAAGCGCCGCTTCGAACTCGAGCACACGCGTGATTTCGATCTCGCCTACGCGCCAGCGATAGAGCGTGCTCGTCGTCGTGTTCATCTCATTTTCCTGCCTATTCTACCGCTGCCCAAGCCCGGCGAAGCGGCATTGCCCTGACCCTCGGCTGCGCAGAGCGCGCGATTGCAATTGCAAACGCAGCCCGAGCGCGCGACCTTCCCCGGTCCGTGCGGAATCAGGATGAGCTCATAACCGGATCTTGGAGGAAACGATGCAGCAGACTGGGTGGGACCGGCGACAGGTTTTGTGGGCACTTTCGGCCATCACGGGGACGGGCATTCTTGGCACGGGCGCGAGGCCCGCGGCTGCGCAGCAGGTGAAGTATTCGTCAGGGACAGAACCCTCAAAGCTCAAGGCGCCTGCCAATGCCTGCGACTGCCATCACCATATCTACGGGTCGCAATACAAGGTTGACCCGCGCTCGACCCTGCGTCCCGGTGACGCCACGGTGGACGACTATCGCGCCTTGCAGAAGCGCATCGGTACCAGTCGCAACGTCATCGTCCAACCCTCGACCTACGGCACCGAGAATGCTCCGACGCTCGACGCGCTGGCGGCGTTCGGCCCGAGCGCACGCGCCGTCGTCGTGGTCGACACGACGGTCACCGATGCCGAGCTGAAGCGCATGCATGGGCTGGGGGCGCGGGGCATCCGCTTCAATCTCGCGCAAGCCGGCGCGACGACCCCGGACATGATCGAGCCGCTGTCAAAACGGGTCAACGAGCTGGGCTGGCACATCCAGATCAACGCCTCGGCCGCCACGATCATGGAGATTATGCCGATCCTCGATAAGGTGCCGTCGCCGATCGTGTTCGATCATCTTGCCCATATCCCCGAGCCGGACGGCATCAACCATCCATTGTTCGGCAAGGTGCGCGCGTTGATCGACAAGGGCAATACCTGGGTCAAGCTGTCCGGGGCTTATGCCGACACCAAGGTCGGGCCGCCGACTTATTCCAATTCGAGCGCTGTAGCCCGCGCCTACGTAAAGGCGGCGCCCGAGCGGCTCGTCTGGGGTAGCGATTGGCCGCATCCGGGGGTGCGAGATCCCGAACCCAAACCCGACGACGCGGTGTTGTTCGATCTTTTGCTCGATTGGGCACCCGATGAAGCGGTACGCAACCGCATCCTCGTCGACAATGCTGCCAAGCTCTACGATTTCCCGAAAAGCTAAAATTGCCGGCGCTGGGGAACTCAACATGCCTCGATAATAGATTGTCGGAAATCAGGCTCTGCTCCTCGCCATTAGTTAGCTCGATAGTTTCTCGTATGGGCCCCAATCAGGGCGGTGAGCGGAGTCAGCAGGAAAAGTCTGCCAGAGGAAATAACGAGTTGGCTGATAATGGTTTTCGGCCGTATAGGGCGCGTGAAATCGATCGGCTAACAAATCATCTCTAACAAAGAATGCGTTCACTCCAACAACGTTACATCCAACAAGACTGTACCCCTTCCTGGACGCAATCTTGGTAATCGCCTCCAAGGATGCTCCGCTGTAATCGGAACCACTCCATCGATAATCCGGATTGTATCGCTGTGCGACGTTTATCGGCGGTGGAAATTTCCCATTATATTCGATTATCACAACTCGTGGCCTAATTACATTTATGGCATTGAAAACATGAATATCATTTCCGTCAATATCGATTGATAGAAGGTCGATTTCTCCCGATAAGTACTCGGAGATTATATTATTTATGTTGTCAGATGTGATGAAAGCCGATTTAATTCTTAGTCTACCATCTGTCACGACATCATGAAAGGTCTTGGTTATACTCATGACGTGGCTCTCGTCGGCCTCAATCCACAATCCGCTCCACCCTTCCAGAAGTAGCTTTACTGTATTATTCTCCAGACCATTCCCCACGCCGAACTCGACAAATGTTCGAGAATCTTCACCAATGCGCTTGAAAATTTCTTGGATAATTCCATCTTCGTCAGATTGCGAGTACACTTTGAATCCATCGGGCTCCAAACGTCTTTTGTCGTGATATTTTGAAGTAGAAAACAAACTTTCCCGATACTTTTCGCCTTCCATGCAAGCTATTATTTGGATATTTCGTTTAATAGTCTCATGATTGCGAAGAAGGTTCTCCAGGTTATTTCCCAATTGGTTGAACTTCTTCAATCTATCAAAGAACCTACAAATCATCGTACCCCGCCTATGGATTGAACCTGGAGAATGACTCCTACCCCAACCTGTGTAGATCTAACACTACAGCACCTCGAATTCCGGCCGTAGCCCGATCGAGAGAGCGAGGTGGGGTGATGCTATTCGCAAGAAGCCCGCCGTTCGCATCGTCCGCGGCCAGGAGGTGTATCGGGGCTTGGCGTTCGGGAGCGGACGGTGTACACCCGTCGGGCTGTATGCACGCCCGCAGGAGAGGTCGCGCCGATAGGCGCGGCGCCGAAGGAGCAACCGCCCCGGAAACTCTCAGGCAAAAGGACCGCGGGCGGAAGGGCGCTCTGGAAAGCAGCGGCCGGAGCCAGGCTCCGTCGCTCACCGAAGGAGTAAGCCTCGGCCACGGCTCGCCCGCGGCAGGGGTGAATCTCTCAGGGTCCACGACAGAGGGGGCAGGTCTGGACGCTGCGGCGTCCGCTCTGTCGGAGGTGCGCCGGTGACCCTGCCTGCCGCTGCGGCGCCGCTCAAGCGGACGCCGCTCCACGCATTGCATTGTGAGCTTGGCGCCAAGATGGTGCCGTTCGCCGGCTATGAGATGCCGGTGCACTACCCGCCCGGCATTCTGGCCGAACACCTCCACACCCGCGCAAAAGCCGGCCTCTTCGATGTCTCGCATATGGGCCAGATCAGGCTCGGCGGCGCGTCCGCGGCGCAGGCGATCGAGGCGCTCGTTCCCGGCGAGCTGCAGACGCTGGCGCCGATGCGGATGCGCTACACGCTGCTGCTGAACGACCGGGGCGGGATTCTCGACGATCTGATGGCGACACGCCTCGAGGACGGGCTTTTTCTCGTCGTCAACGCGGCCCGAAAGGACGCCGATCTCGCGCATCTTCAGGATCGGCTCGGCAGCGCAGCTACGGTCGAGCCCCTCTTCGATCGCGCGCTGCTGGCGTTGCAGGGGCCAGCGGCAGCCGCGGTTCTGGCGCGCTTTGTCGAGGGGATCGGCGCGGCTTCCGTTCATGACCGCGGCGGAGGTTGAGATCGGCGGCGCAGCCGGTCTCGTCACCCGCTCCGGCTATACCGGCGAGGATGGGTTCGAGATTTCGCTGCCCGCAAGTGACGCCGAGGCGTTCGCCCGCAGGCTGCTGGCCGCAGCCCGAGGTATTGCCGATCGGCCTCGGCGCTCGCAATTCGCTGCGGCTCGAAGCAGGGCTGTGCCTCTACGGGCACGATATCGACGAAACCACGACCCCGATCGAGGCCGACCTCGCCTGGACCATCGGCAGAAGGCGGCGCGCCGAAGGCGGCTTCCCAGGCGCCGCGGTGGTCCTGCGCGAGCTCGCCGAGGGTGCCGGCCGCAGGCGGATCGGCATCCGCCCGGACGGGCGCGCCCCGGCCCGCGAGGACACCGCGATCGTCGGCGCCGACGGAAGCAGTATCGGCCGGGTGACCAGCGGCGGCTTCGGCCCATCGGTCGGGGCCCGATCGCGATGGGCTATGTCGATCGCGCCCATGCCGCGGAAGGCGCCGCCCTCGACCTTGTCGTCCGCGGCGTGCCGCGACCCGCCCGCGCCGTGCGCCTACCCTTTATTCCCCACCGCTACCACCGCGGCTGACCGGATGAAGGAATTGATGGACCAGCACTGTGCGTCCTTCGAGACGGTCCCTCCGGGACCTCCTCAGGATGAGGTTTTTCCTTATGCCATCAAAGAAATACCTCATGCTGAGGAGCGCCAAAGGCGCGTCTCGAAGCACGCACGACATCGATGCAGCCGAGCAGGAGAGCACCGTAATGACCGCGCTTCGTTTCACCAAGGACCATGAATGGATCCGCGTCGAAGGCGATCTCGCCATCGTCGGGATCACCGATTATGCGCAGTCCCAGCTCGGCGACGTCGTCTATGTCGAATTGCCGGAAATCGGCCGACGGGTCGAAAAAGGCAAGGAGGCCGCGGTCGTCGAATCGGTCAAGGCGGCGAGCGAGGTCTATGCGCCGGTCTCGGGGGAAGTCGTCGAGGTCAACGAGGCGATTGCCGCAGACCCCGCCCAGGTCAACGCCGATCCCCAGGGCGAGGGCTGGTTCATCAAGTTGCGCCTTGCCGACCCCAAGCAGCTCGACGGCTTGTTGGACGAGGATGCCTACCGGCGGTTTGTCGAGGAGCAGCATTGATGCGCTATTTGCCGCTCACCGAGGGTGACCGCGCCGAGATGCTGGCGGCGATCGGCGCCGGCTCGATCGATGCCCTGTTTGCCGACGTGCCGCCTGCGGCACGCCTCGAGGGATTGCTGGATCTGCCCAACGGCGATGGGCGAGATCGAGGTCGAGCGGCAGATCTCGCGCATGGCGGCGCGCAACCTCGCGGCCGGCTCGGTGCCGTTTTTCGTCGGCGCCGGGGCCTACCGCCACCACATTCCCGCCGCGGTCGATCATCTGATCCAGCGCGGCGAATTCCTGACTTCCTACACGCCATATCAACCGGAGATATCACAGGGGACCCTGCAATATCTGTTCGAGTTTCAGACCCAGGTCGCGCTGCTGACCGGGATGGAGGTCGCCAACGCCTCGCTCTATGACGGGGCGACCGCCTGCGCCGAGGCGGTGATGATGGCCAATCGCGTCACCGGCCGCAAAAAAGCGGTGCTGTCGGGCGGGCTGCACCCGCATTACCGCGAGGTTTGCGAGACCTATGCCCGGTTCGTCGGGTTCGACATCGCCGCCGGCGAGCCCGCTCCGCGAGGACGAGTTCTGGCCTCGCTGGTCGACCGCGAGACTTCCTGCGTCGTGGTGCAGAACCCCGAGCTTTTTCGGGGAGGTCCGGGACTATTCCGGCCTCGCGCGGGTCTGCCACGAGGCCGGCGCTCTGTTGGTCGTCGTCGTCACCGAAATTCTTTCGCTCGGCGCCGTTCGCCGCCCGGCGAAATGGGCGCCGATATCGTCGCCGCGGAAGGCCAGTCGATCGGCAATGCGCTCAATTTCGGCGGACCTCTATGTCGGATTGTTCGCGACCCGCGACAAGTTCGTCCGCCAAATGCCCGGGCGGCTCGTCGGCCAGACGGCGGATGCCGACGGCCGCCGCGGCTGGGTACTGACCCTGTCGACCCGGGAGCAGCATATCCGGCGCGAGCGGGCGACGAGCAACATCTGCACCAATTCGGGATTGTGCGCGCTGGCCTTCACGATTCACCTCGTCGCTGCTCGGCGAGACCGGACTGACCCGGCTGGCGCGCCTCAATCACGCCGCAGCCGTCGCGCTCGCCGAGCGGCTCGAGCGATGCCCGGCCTGCGCCTCGTCAACCGCGCCTTCTTCAACGAATTTGCGCTGCGCCTGCCAGCGTCCGGCCGCCGATATCGTCGAAACACTCGCCGCCAAGAGCATTCTCGCCGGGGTGCCGGTCAAGCCGCTTCTACCCGGACCGCCCCGAGTTGAGACGACATCCTGCTGGTGGCGGTGACCGAGATGACGACCGCGGACGATATCGACCGGCTCGAACAGCGGCTTGCGGGAGGCGCTGTCGTGAGCGGCTGGAGCCCTGCGGCGAGCGCCCGCCCGGCAAACGATTGCGCCTGGGCACATCGAGACGGTGACCGGGAGCCGCGGGCTGCAGCTGGAGGAGCCGCTGCTCTTCGAACAGGATTCGCCCGGGCGTTGCGGCGTCGACCTGCCGGAGCCGGGATCCGTTCCGCGGCCGCCTCGGCGGGCTCGAGCGGCAGTGTCCGATCGGCCTGCCGGGTCTCAGCGAGCCGCAGGTGGTGCGCCATTTCACTCGGCTGTCACAGAAGAATTATGCGATCGACAGCGGGCTGTATCCGCTCGGCTCCTGCACGATGAAGCACAATCCGCGCCTCAACGAAAAGCTGGCGCGCCTGCCGGGTCTTGCCGACATCCATCCGCTCCAGCCGGTCTCGACAGTGCCGGGCGCGCTCGAATTGATCGACACCCTGGCGCATTGGTTGAAAACCCTGACTGGCTTGCCGGCGGTCGCGCTGAGCCCGGCGGCGGGCGCGCATGGCGAGCTGTGCGGCATCATGACGATCCGGGCTGCGCTCGAAGCCCGGGGCGACCGGCGAAGCCGGGTCCTGGTTCCGGAATCGGCGCATGGGACAAACCCGGCGACGGCGGCGGCCTGCGGCTATGCGGTCGACCCCGTCCCGGCCGACCGGACGGGGCGGGTCGACCGCGCGGCGCTCGAGGCCAAGCTCGGCCCCGATGTCGCCGCGCTGATGTTGACCAATCCGAACACTTGCGGCCTCTTCGAGACCGAGATCGTCGAAATCGCCGCTGCGGTGCATCGGGCGGGCGCGTTCTTCTACTGCGACGGGGCCAATTTCAACGCGATCGTCGGGCGCGTCCGGCCAGCCGACCTCGGCATCGACTGCATGCATCTCAACCTGCACAAGACATTCTCGACCCCGCATGGCGGCGGTGGGCCGGGGAGCGGCCCGGTGGCGCTGGCCGCGAGCCTCGCTGCTTACGCGCCGGTTCCGTGGATCGTGCATGGGCCGGGCGGGCTCGATCTGGTCGAGCACAAAGGCGGCGCGGCGACGCAGGCGCTCGGCCGTTTGAAGGGGTTTCACGGCCAGATGGGCATGTTCGTGCGCGCGCTCGCCTATATGATGAGCCACGGCGCCGACGGGCTGCGGCAGGTCGCCGAAGACGCGGTGCTCAACGCCAATTACCTGCGCGCCCGGCTCGAAGAGGAATTGAGCCTTTCTTTTCCAGGCATTTGCATGCACGAGGTATTGTTCGACGACCGTTTTCTGAAGGATGCCGGAATTTCGACGCTCGATTTCGCCAAGGCATTGATCGACGAGGGTTTTCATCCGATGACGATGTATTTCCCGCTGATCGTGCACGGGGCGATGCTGGTCGAGCCCACCGAGACCGAGAGCAAGGCGTCGCTCGACCAGTTCATCGCGGTCATCAAGTCGCTCGCCACTGCGGCGCGCGCAGGCGACGCGGCGCGGTTTCGTTCGGCGCCGGTCCTCACGCCGCGCCGCCGTCTCGACGAGACCGCCGCGGCGCGCAAGCCGATGCTGCGCTGGCGGCCCGATCCGGCGCGCCGCGAGGCGGCAGAGTAGGAGGGTGAGATGACGGGCGGTCGGATGCGCCTCACTGTCGCAGAAGCGCGCGAGCATTCCGAGCGGGCGTTGCGCGGCATCGGCTACGATGCCGAGGAGGCGCGGATCATCGCCGATCATGCGATCGATGCGGCGCTGTGCGGTTACGAATATTCCGGGCTCGCGAAGCTTTTGAACATCCCCGAGCACCGGCGCTTCAAGCGGCCCGCGCACCGCCATCAAGGTGCTGCGCGAGACCGACATCTCGACGCTTCTCGACGGCGGCAACAATGTCGGGATGCTGGCGATGCACCACGCGACCAGAATGGCGATCGACAAGGCGGCGGATCGCGGCGTCGCGATCGTCGGCGTCACCAACAGCTGGATGAGCGGGCGCAGCGCCTATTATGTCGAGATGATCGCCCAGGCGGATCTCGTCGGCATTCATACCGCCGCCTCGGCGCGCAGCGTCGCGCCGTTTGGCGGATCGCGCGCGGCGCTCGGCACCAACCCCATCGCCTTTGGCATGCCTTCGTCGTGCGGGCCGATCGTGTTCGATATGGGCACCTCGGCCTTTATGGGGACGGACCTCGCCTATCGCGAGCGGCTCGGGCAATTGCTTCCCGAGGGCGTAGCGGTCGACCCGGAAGGCAATCCGACGCGCGATCCCACTGCCGCGCGGCTCGGGGCGCTGCTTCCGTTCGGCGGGTATAAAGGCTTTGGCCTCGCTCTGATGGTGCAGGCCTTAGGGGTGCTCGCCGGGTCGGCGCTGGATCCGGGCGAGCAGGACGGCTATCTGTTCATCGTCTTCAAACCCGATCTTCTGGTCGGCCTCGACGAATTCAAAACCCAGCTGGGCGAGCTTGTCGATCGGGTCAAGCAGACGCCGCGCCAGCCGGGCGTTAGCGAGATTCGCATCCCGGGGGAGCGGGCGTTCCGCTGCCGGGAGCAGGCATTGCGAGAGGGTATCGAGGTCGACCGCGCCGTCTATGCCGCGCTGGCGGCGCTGCACGCCTGATCTGGTAATGCCTGCCCGGCTGCACTGGCTTCTCGCGCCGATCCATGCCGCAGCGCTGGCAACCGGGGCAAAGTCATTTCGCGACAATCCGATCATCGGCAGCCCGAGGCTCAACCGGGCGGGGCTGCACGTCTCGCGCGTGCGGCTGGCCCGTAAGCTTGCCGAGCGGCGGCGCGCGAGATTGGCCGGGCTGATCGCGCCGGAGGATCGCATCGCCTTCGAGCGCGACGGCTTTATCCTGAAGCAGAATTTCTTGCCGGCTTCGGCTTTCGACGAGCTGAAGCACCAGGTCCTGTCGTTCCGCGGGCCGGCGCGGCACCAGCTCCAGGGCGACGCGCTGACCCGGCGCATCGCCCTCGATCGCCGCGCTCTGTCGCAGCTCCCGGCATTGCGGGGTTTGGTCGAGAGCCCGGAATGGCTCGGCTTCATTCGATACGTCGGCTCGTTCATGCTCGAGCCGCTGGTCTATCTTCAAACCATCTTCTCGCATGTCCGGGAGGCGCCGCCCGACCCGCAGACGCGCCTGCACGCCGACGCGTTTCACCCATCAGTGAAGGCCTGGTTTTTCTTGACTGATGTCGCCCGGGAGGAGGGGCCCTTCATCTATGTCCCTGGCTCGCACCGGCCGACCGCCCGGCGCCTGGCCTGGGAGCGCGCGGCTTCGGTTACCGCGCGGCACAGCGCCGACTTTCAAACCTCGCGCGGATCGCTGAGGGTTACCCCGCAGACCGTGCGCCGCCTCGGCTTTGACGAGCCGAAGGTTTTTGCGGTGCCACAGAACACCCTGGTCGTCGCCGATACGGTCGGCTTTCATGCGCGGGGCCTCAGCGCCGGCCCGTCCGTTCGGGTCGAGATCTGGGCGTATGGCCGCCGCAACCCGTTCCTGCCATGGCTCGGTTGGGACTTGGCCGGGCTGCCGATCATCAAAGGCCGCGCCGTGCCGCTGTACTGGTCGGGGATGGATCTCGCCGAACGGCTTGGCCTCGGCGCCAACCCGTGGCGGCGGGCGGGAGTTCACCAGCGCTACCCAGCCCCATAGCGGCCGATAGAGCCCGGCGGCTCGGCTCAGCGCGGTTGACATCGCCGCCGTCTTGGACGACTAAAATTCTCGCGGATCTGATTAACGTCCGCAACCGGACGTTTCGGGGGGAGATCCGATGGCGAGGGGGACGGGGCGAGATGCCGTGCCGCTGCGGCTTTATCACCGAGCTTGCCGGTCTGCGACATCGCGGATCGGTCGCCTGCGATGCTTTTGACTTTGGACGGAACGTTAAGAACGTTAGGCTGGATCACCTACCTTCCCGATATCTTTTCTCGCATCGTGAATTTGTTCTTTGGCTATGACTGACGGAGCCATCGCGGTCGTCGGAGCGTCTTGCCGATTTCCGGGCGCCGACAACCTCGAAGACTTTTGGCAGCTGCTCGCATCGGGCGGCGATGCCGTCACAGAGGTTGACGACAAGCGGTGGTCAACTCGCTTTTACTATCATCCCAAGCGCAATGAGCCGGGCAAGAGCTATACCTGGTCGGCCGGCCTGATCACCGGCGTCGACCTGTTCGAGCCTGCCTTTTTCGGGATCTCGCCGCGCGAGGCCGCGCAAATGGATCCCCAGCAGCGGGTGTTGCTGGAGCTCGTCTGGCATGCTTTCGAGGATGCCGGCATCCCGCCCAGCAAGGTTTCCGGCGACGCCGCGGGCGTTTATATCGGCGCGTCGGCGACCGACTATTCCGATTTGCGGCTCGGCGACCCGGCCGGCGCCGATTCCTATTTTATGACCGGGAGCACGCTCAGCATCCTGGCCAACCGGATTTCCTACGTCTTCGACCTGCATGGTCCGAGCCTCGCGGTCGACACCGCCTGCTCGTCCTCCCTTGTCGCCCTGCACCACGCCTGCGAGGCGATTCGCAGCGGGAGCATTTCCACCGCGATTGTCGGCGGGGTGAACCTGCTGCTCGCCCCTTATCCGTTCATCGGGTTCTCGCGCGCCTCGATGCTGTCGCAGCGCGGCCGCTGCTTCGCCTTCGACGAGAGGGCCGACGGCTATGTCCGTGGCGAGGGCGGCGGGGTTCTGCTGCTCAAGCGGCTCGATCGAGGCTCTGGCCGACAACAATCCGATCCGTGCGATCATTCTGGCTTCCGGCGTCAATTCGGACGGCCGGACCATCGGCCTGTCATTGCCGAGCGAGACCGCTCAGGCCGCCTTGTTGCGGTCGGTCCATCGCCTTGCCGGGGTTGCTGCGGACGAGCTCGCATTCTTCGAGATGCACGGTACCGGGACCGCCGCGGGGGACCCGATCGAGGCGGCCGCGGTCGGACATTCGCTCGGACAGGCGCGAACCAGCCCTCTGCCGATCGGATCGGTCAAGACCAATATCGGCCATCTCGAGCCTGCCTCCGGGATGGCCGGTTTGCTAAAAGCCGCCCTTGCGCTCGATCGCGGCGTCGTCCCTCCGACGATCCACTGTGAAACGCCCAACCCGAAAATCCCGTTTGGCGAGCTCAATCTGCGGCTCGTGCGTGAGCCGGAGCGGATCGCGGACATTCGGGGTATCGCCTATGCGGGCGTCAATTCGTTCGGCTTCGGCGGGACAAATGCTCATGTCGTCCTCGCCGCGCCGCCGCGGCGGGAGGAGGCAGCCGCCGCGCCGGCATCGATGCCCCCTCTGGTGATCTCGGCCCACACCGAAGCATCGTTGCGCGGGCTGGTTCAGAGCTGGCGCGCCGCGCTCTCCGAGACGCCGGCCGAGCGCGCGCCGATGATGCTGCGCGCCGCCGCGCGTGGGCGCGATCAGCACCGCGAAAGGCTCGTCGCGCTCGCCCGGGACCCGGCAGCCGCGGCCGGCCTGCTGGCGCAATATCTCGACGACGAGCCGTCGCCCTCGATCATTGCGGGAACAGCGGTGAGGGAGGGCAAGCTCGCTTTTGTGTTTTCGGGCAACGGCGCACAATTCGCCGGCATGGGCCGGGATGCATTGCACGCCAGCACTGTCTTTTGTTCGGCGGTCGAAGAGGTGGACCGCGCGCTCTCGCCGGAGCTCGGCTGGTCGGTGTCGGAGCTTCTCGACCGGGGCGCCGATCCCGAAATGATGGCGCGGGCCGATATTGCGCAGCCGCTGCTGTTTGCGGTGCAGGTCGGCATCGTTCGGGCATTGGAGGATGCCGGCATCTCGGCTGCCGGGCATTGCGGGCACAGCGTCGGCGAGATCGCCGCGGCCTGGGCCGCCGGCGCTCTTTCGCTCGACGAAGCCGGGCGGGTCGTCGTCGCGCGCAGCCGTTGCCAGCAGCGCACCCAGGGCCACGGCCGCATGGCCGCGCTGGCGCTCGCTCCGGAAGCGGCCGCCGATTTTCTCTCCGATCTCGGCAGCACGGCGGAGATCGCCGCGCTCAATGCCACCCATTCCGTGACGATTTCCGGGTCCGGAGCGGAGATCGAGCGCCTGGAGGCCGAGGCGAAGCGGCGTGGATTGTGGTTTCGCCGGCTCGACTTGGATTTCGCGTTCCATTCGACGGCGATGGACCCGATACGCGAGGATCTGCTGGCGAGCCTGGCGGGCCTAAGTTCGGAACGGCCGACCACGCGGCTGGTGTCCACCGTGACCGGTGAGGCAGTCGAAGAGAGCTCGCTCGATGCCGAGTACTGGTGGCGCAACATCCGCAGCCCCGTGCGCTTCGCTGAAGCGGCGGCCCGGCTGATCGCCGAGGAGTACCGCATCTTTCTGGAGGTCGGGCCGGCGCCGATCCTCCAATCTTATCTGACCGATGCGCTACGCGCAGCGCCGGCGGAAGGCCGCGTGCTCGCGACCCTGACCCGGAAGCAAGCCGATCACGACCCGTTTCCCGTGATCGCGGCGCATTGCCATGTGGCGGGTTGCGACCTCACCGCATCGCGGCGCTTCGACGGCGCGGCCGATCCGCGCGGGGTTCCCCTTTACCCTTGGGCGCGGCAGCGGTTCTGGTTCGACACGACGGTCGAAGCGGTCGACCCGATAAATCAACCCTTCGAGCACCCGCTCCTCGGTTTTCGGCAACATGGTCCGGTGCCGTGCTGGCTCAACCACCTGGACGAGCAGGTGCTGCCTTGGATTGCCGACCACGCGATTGAGGGCATTCCGGTCTTGCCGGCCGCCGCGATCCTCGAAATGGCCGCTGCTTCCGCGCGATGGCGGACGCCCGACGCGCCGGTCCTCGAAACACTCGATCTCGAGATCCGCCGGCCGCTGCCCTTCGACAAGGGGCGGACCCGTGAGCTGCGCGTGGTGATCGGGTCCGACGACGGCGATTGGGAGCTGGCGAGCCGCCCAAGGCTGTCAAGTGAGCCTCTAACGGTGCACGCGGTCGCCCGCATCGGCTCCGCCACAAATGCTTGCGCTGTTATTCCTTGGTCGAAAGCGCGCCCGGCCCGGCAGGAGATCGATCGCGAAGCGCTCTATCAGCTCGCGCATCTCACCGGTCTCGACTACGGCGCCCGTTTCCGGACGGTGAGCCGGATCGATCTCATCGGTAAGGACGAAGCTGTCGCGCAGCTCGACCCTTCGCCGCTCGAAGGGGATCACGACACCTACCTGCTTCACCCGGCATTGCTCGACGGCGCGCTGCAGGCGCTGCTCGGGCTGATCGCAAACCGTCGACACGACATCGAGAGCGTCAGCTTCCTGCCCTGGCGGTTTGGGCGGGTGCGTTTCCTGGCGCCCTTTGGGCGCGTTGCCGGGAGTGCGCGGGTTCGGCTCACGCGCGTCGGCGTTCGGTCGGCATCCGCCGATATCGCGCTGTTCGACGATGCGGGCGCGCTCATCGCCGAACTCGGGGATTGCTGGTTCCGCCGCGTCGAGCTGACCCATCGCGGCTCGCCTGATCAGCGCGCGCTGCGCGTCGATCTTGTTCCGGCCCCGATCGCAGAGCTGCCCGGCCCTGCCGCATTGCAAGAAATCGGCACCGTGCTGTCGCGTCTTGCCGCCGGCGTCGAGCCAGACCCGGCGCGGCAGGAGCAGGGGCTCTTGCTGGAAGCTCTGATCGGCTCGATAGCGCTGCGGGCGATACAGGGAATCGTCGAGCACGGGCATACGTTCACGATCGCGGAGCTCGCCAATTCCGGAGCGATCGGGCCGGGCCGCAGCGGCCTTGCCGAAGCAGTGTTTCGCCTGCTCGAACGGTTCGGCGCCGCGTCCGAGGTCGGAATGGAGTGGCGGCTCGAGGGCGCCGGCGAGCTCCCCGATATCGAGGAGGTCTGGCGCTTGCTGCTCGCGGAGGCGCCGGACTTGGTCGCCGAGCTCACACTCACGGCGTCAACGCTCGAAAACCTCCCGAAAATCCTGCCCGGTAGCGCCGGACACGCCGATACCCCACTGATTTCGATGCTAGAGCACTTGTTGCACGGGTCGCCGGCGAGCGCGGCGGGGGTCGGTTTGCTGTGCGATGGCTTATATGAGCTCGCAGCGCAATGGCCGGTGGGGCAGCCGTTGCGCATACTCGAACTCGGCGCGATCGGCGGCGGGGCGACACGCCGTGTGCTCGATCGGCTGGCGCAGTCCAACGCCGCGCTGACATATCTGGCGACGAGCGCCGATGCGGATCAGGCCGCGCGCCTGTCTTTTTTGGCAGAAGTCCTTCACCGGCG
This sequence comes from uncultured Alphaproteobacteria bacterium, assembly GCA_963836845.1. Classification (GTDB taxonomy): domain Bacteria; phylum Pseudomonadota; class Alphaproteobacteria; order ATCC43930; family CGMCC-115725; genus AP-15. The sequence continues at coordinate 18,800 of CAWILK010000015.1, forward strand.
TTTCCGCCCAGCATTGGTCACCGCATGACGGCGTGGAAATCCTCGACGGGGCCAAGTTCGACATCATCCTCGCGGTAAATGCCTGCGCGCGGCTGCAGCTCGATGCGGCGAGCCTTTCGGGCGTTCGCGATATTCTGGCGCCCGGCGGCGCCTTTGTTGCTGCGGAGCCCGAGCCGAATGCGCTCTGGGATGTTGTTTTCGGCGAAAATCTCGAATGGTGGCTGGCCAGCCCGCCGGGGGCGGAAGCATCGCCGCTGCGCCCGGGCGGCGAATGGCGGGCGGAGCTCGCCGCGGCCGGGTTCCAAATCGGCTGAGGCCGCACCGAGCATCTCGATGGCTTGGCCCTGGACCGTTTTCTGGGGAATGGCGCCAGCCGGGAGAACCAGCCTCGTCTCTGCGGCCGCCGAGCCCGGCTGTTGTATCTCTCGTTGCGGACGATTCGGTCTTTGTAGCTGCGCTCCGCGATATTCTGCTCGGCCAGGGCCATCGGGTCGCTTTCCTCACTTCCTCGTATCCTGCCGATCCGGATGCGCGCGATCCGGGCGAACCAGAAGGCGGGCGGCCGGAAATCGTGCTCTTTATTGCCGAGGAGGCCGGGTCTGGAGACCGGGTTGAAGACTGTTCGCGGCAGATCGATGCCCTGGCTCATGTGGCGGCCAAGGCGGCGCGCCGGCATTCGGCGCTGTGGATAGTAACCACCGATGCGCAGCAAAGCTCCTACGCGCACGCGCCGGTCGGCTCTGCCGGCGGCAGCGCTCTGGGGATTGGCGCGGGTGCTCATGAACGAGCTGCCGAGCCTGTCGGTGCGCTTGGTCGATCTCGCCGGCAGCGTTCCGGCGGGAGAGCGCGCCCGGCAGATCGCCGCCGAACTGGCGGCTGAAGCTGGCAACGACGAGGTCGTCTGGACGCCGCACGGCCGTCACGTTCTCCGGGTGCGGCGAGGTCTGCCGTGGTGTTGGGCGGGGAAGGCCGATTTACTGACCCTCGGAAGCCGCCACCCCGGGGGGCTCGACTCACTGGGGTGGGAACGCGGCGCCGAGCAACCCGTCGGACCCGGCCAGGTCGAGATCGAGGTGCATGCCGCGGGCCTCAATTTCCGCGACATGATGTGGGCGATGGGGTTGCTGCCGGAAGAGGCGCTGATCGATGGCTTCGCCGGCGCGACCTTTGGGCTCGAATGCGCCGGAGTTGTGCGTGCGGTCGGCCCCGGAGTCGAAAACGTGGTCGATCGGCGACCGCGTTATGGGGTTTGCCCCGGCCTCGTTGAGCACGCATGCGGTCACGATGGCCGACGCGGTAACGCCCCGATTCCGCCGGCAACGAGCTTTGCCGAGGCGGCGACTATTCCGGTCACCTTTGTCACCGCGATATACGCTTTGGGAAATTTGGCAAAGCTCGAAGCCGGAGAGCATGTGCTGATCCATGCGGCAGCCGGTGGTGTGGGCCTGGCCGCCATCCAATATGCCAAGCACCGCGGCGCGGTTGTGATCGCGACGGCTGGCGCGCAGGTGAAGCGATCGTTTCTGCGCCTCGCCGGCGCCGACCACGTTTTCGAATTCACGCGACCTCGCATTTGCCGATGCCGTGCGCGATGTCACCGACGGGCGAGGGTGTCGATGTCGTGCTCAACTCGCTGAGCGGCGAGGCGATGGAGCGGAGCCTCGAGGTTTTGAAGCCGTTCGGCCGCTTTCTGGAGCTCGGCAAGCGCGATCTCTACCTCAACCGCCGGATTCACTTGCGGCCGCTGCGCCAAAATATTTCCTATTTCGCAATCGATATCGACCAATTGCCGGTCCGCCGCCCGGATCTTGCCCGAGAGCTTCTGGCCGAGATCTCGGCGGTGCTGGCCGAGGGCGCGATCCGGCCCCTGGCGCACCGGATCTTCTCTTATGCCGAGCTCGACGATGCCTTCCGGCTGATGCAGTCTTCCGGGCATATCGGCAAGCTGGTGCTGGTTCCGCGCGACAACGCCGGCGTGCGGCTGCCCCAGCCACCTGCCTTCGCGGCGCGCCGGGACGGAACCTATCTGGTGACCGGCGGGATCGAAGGGTTCGGATACGAGGCGGCGCGATGGCTGGTTGCGCAGGGCGCCGGCTCGATCGCTCTGGTCGGCCGCCGCGGAGCCGAGACACCGGGGTGTGAAGCGAGGGTCAGAGAGCTTGAAGCGGCTGGCGCTGAGGTGCGCGTCTATCGCGGCGATGTAGCTGATTACGCCTCGCTAGCCGCCACGCTCGATGCCGTCCGGACGGCTCGGCCCCCGCTGCGCGGGATCGTGCACGCCGCGTCGGCAATTGATGACGGCCTCGCCTCCGACATCGAGCTCACCCGAGTGAGGCCGGTTCTTCGCTCGAAGATCGGCGGCGCGATCGCCTTGGACGCACTGACTCGCGACGATCCGATCGAATTGTTCCTATTGTTTTCCTCGGCGACCACTCTGGTCGGGGCGCCGGCCCAAGGCGTCTACGTAGCCGCGAATATGGCCCTCGAAGCTCTCGCGCGGCGCCGCCGGGCCGAGGGGAGACCGGCGCTGGCGGTCGCGTGGGGGCCGATCGAAGATGCCGGCTACTTGGCCGACAGGCCCGAGACCCGCGATGCTCTGGCGCGGCGGCTCGGCGCAAACCCGATTCCTGCAGCAGAGGCTCTCGCGGGGCTTCCGGCGATGCTAGCGAGCGGGCTTCCTGTCGCCGCGTTTGCTGAAACCAATTGGAACGAAGCCCGCCGTTTCCTGCCAATCCTTGCGACGCCCTTGTTCTCGGAGATCCGAACGAAAACATCGGATGCGCCCACAGACGAGTCGCTGAACGATCGGCTCGCAAATCTCGGTCCCGAGGCGGCGCTGGCGCTCCTCAAAACTGTCGTCGCCGAAGAGGCTTCGACGATCTTGCGGCTGCCGGCCGGCGGCATCGACCCGCTTCGCCCGCTATCGGAAATGGGCATGGACTCGTTGATGGCGGTCGAGCTGCGCCTGGCTCTGGAGGGCAGGCTGCGGGTCGATCTGCCGCTCGTCTCGCTGGCCGAGGGAACGAGCGTGGCCTCGATTGCCGCTCGCCTCGCCGCAGCGGTATCGACGGCGCCGGCCGATGGCGAGCTGATCGCCCTCGTCGCCCGCCACGAAGGGGTTGATCCATCGCTGTCTCCGGGCGAAACCGGGGACGCCGGATCAGCGTTGCTCGATACGAAACCGGTCGCCGCGGAGTAGCCGATGGAGCCAGCGCGCAACCTGTTCGGCCTTTCGGCGCAGGCAAAGGCGCGCCTGATCGAAAAGCTTTCTTCGGCATCGGGGATGCGATCGGCGCGGGCGCCGCAGCGCGCCGATCCGGGAGGAGGCGGGACCGCGGCCGCCGGGCGGCTGGATCTGTCCGATTTCGAATCCTATCGCGAAATCCGCATGATCCGGGAGGCTGCGGAATTTCTCGACATTGCCGACCCGTTCTTTCGGGTTCACGAAGGCATTGCAGGCGCCGAAACCCTGATCCGAAACCAAACCTACATCAACTACGCCTCCTACAATTACGTCGGGCTCAACGGGCACCCGCAGATTTCCGAGGCGGCGAAGGCCGCGATAGATCGGTACGGGACCACGGTCTCGGCCAGCCGCCCGGTCTCCGGCGAGCGCCCGGTTCATCGGGAGCTCGAGCAGGCGCTCGCCCAGATCCACGGCACAGAAGACTGCGTCGCGATGGTCGGCGGTCATTCGACCAATGTCACGGTGATCGGGCATCTGCTCGGCCGCAATGACGTGATTGTTCACGACGCGCTGATCCACAACAGCATCGTCCAGGGCGCAATGCTTTCCGGCGCCCGGCGCGTGCCGTTCCCGCATCTCGACCACGAGGCCGCAGGCCGATTGCTCGCCGAAACGCGGCCGCGCAACGGTCGAGCGTTGCTCGTCATCGAGGGCCATTACAGCATGGACGGCGACGTTCCCGATCTGCCGTCCTTTATTGCTGCGGCCCGGCGGCATCGAGCCTGGCTGATGGTCGACGAGGCGCATGCGCTCGGCGTACTCGGGCCGCGCGGCTTCGGCACCGCTGACCGCTTTGGCGTCGATCCCGGCGAAATCGACATTTGGATGGGCACGCTCAGCAAGAGCCTGGTGTCGTGCGGCGGCTATATCGCCGGCAGCAAGGAGCTCATCGATTATCTGAAGCTCGTCGCCCCGGGCTTTGTGTTTTCCGTCGGCATGGCCCCGCCGGCCGCTGCCGCGGCTCTCGCCGCCTTGGAACTGTTGCAGCGCGAGCCGGAGCGGGTCCATCGGCTCAACGACCGGGCGGCGCTCTTTCTGCGCCTCGCCCGGGAAGGCGGTCTCGATGTCGGCGGATCGATCGGGGCCTCGATCGTGCCGGTCGTGACCGGCAGCTCGATCCGGGCCGGGCGCCTCGCGCAAGCGCTGTTCCGGCGGGGCATCAACGTCCAGCCGATCCTCTATCCGGCGGTGCCGGAGCGCGCCGCTCGCCTCCGCTTTTTCCTGACGGCGGCGCACAGCGAAGAGCAGGTTCGCCAGACCGTCGCCATTCTGCTGGAAGAGAATCGCCAAGTCACCGCGGAGCCGAGCGATCTGGCCGCCGTGGCACGCCATCTCGGCAAATTGGCGATCTTCTCGAAATAGCCTCGAACCCCGTCCGGAGGAACCGAAGCGCTGGGTCATCCCGGCGAGAGAGGCTGTCAGGAATTCCGGGATGTGCTGGATCGGCGCCGTGCGTCTCTTCGAGGCCTCGCTGCGCGAGGCACCTCAGGATGAGGAGCCTGTCTTAATGCCATCAATAGCTTACCTCATGCTGAGGAGCACCCGATAGGGCGCGTCTCGAAGCACGCAGGGTGCCGATGTAGCCGTGCCTCTATGCCCGGCCGGCCGCGACATTGTCGCGGCGCTTGGCGGCTGCATCGGCTTTGCCGAAATCCTCTCCGGTAAAGCCGTAGAGGCGCGCCCCGCCGCTGAGGATCTTGCCGCCGATCTCGGGTGTGATGCTCGGATTGGTGACCACCCGCGTCGATACCTCGGGAAAACTCGAGTCGAAATGCGGGAAGTCGCTCGACACGCAGATATTCTCGGCTCCGCCCAACAGCTCGACCGTGGCGCCGACCTCGCGCTCGCCGCTCTCGATCGCCGAGAAGCAGTTCCTCTGCCAATATTCGAACGGCGACAATTTCAGATAAGGCGCGTCGGCATCGTGGTGCTGGCGCAGGTCCCACTCGATCCGCCCCAACAGCCCCGGCACCCACCAGCTCTGAGCCTCGAGAAACGCCACGCGCAGCCGGGGATAAAATTCGAAGATGCCGCCCAGCATCAGCGCGATCAGCGCAAGCTGCATCTCGGTCGAGTGGCTCGCGACATGGCGCATGAAGCGGTTCTCGCCAAACCGCGGCTCGATCGTCGAATAGTACGACCCGGTCCCCTCGTGGAAGCATAGCGGGATGTCCATTTCCTGCAGCAACGCGTAGAGCGGGTCCCAATAGTTCGAGTGCCAGTAACGGCCATTGAGGTAATTGGGCCGCACGAAAGCGCCGACCGCGCGGTATTCGGTGACGCAGCGCTGCAACTCCTGACAGGCCAGGTTGACGTCGTGCATCGGCAGCATCGCCGCCATCTTCAGCTGGTCCGGGCTGTGCTGGACAAAGTCGTGCAGCCAGTCGTTGTACGCCCGGCAAATCGCTGCGGAAAATTGCGGGTCCATATTGTCCCGCGCCAGAAACGACAAGCCGGCGGTCGGAAACAGCACGGCGATGTCGATCCCCTCCATCTCCATGCCCATGATCTGCGACTCGGCATCGTAGCCGCGCTCGACCGCGAACATGACAGTCGTATTGGCACGCTTCGAGACGAGCGGGCCTCGGGTGCGGTTGTATTGCGAAATATTGCCGTCGTTGCTGGTCGGGGTCCCGTCGAAATACCAGAGCGGCCGGCCGCGCATCCCGGTCGGGCCGCCGCTCGACCGCCGCACCGATGAGGTGACGCGCGGCTTAAATTCCGGGTCGAGATATTTGTCGAACAGGTCCGGCGGCTCCATGATGTGCATGTCGCAATCGACAAACCGGTATCCCTGTTTCATCCGACCCTCCTCGGTGGCTATCCGATAGCTGCGTCACTATCGCGGTTTTCGGCCCTCCGCAGCAATGATTTCAACCACTGCCGAGCCAGATCCGATTATCGCCGTACCCAGCGCTTGCCGAGAAATGCGAATTCGGTGGTTGCGGCGGCGACAAAGCGCCTGTCTCGGAAGACCTGGACGGTGCAGGAAACCCCAGTCTGCGCGACCCGGAGAATGTTGTAGGAGTTCGGCTCGCCGCGCAGGCGCGTCGAAATCGCCGTCCCGGCCTGAATGACCAGGACCGAATTGCCGGCCGCGAGATCGCCGGCCGGGAGGTCGCCGCTGTAGGCATGATGATGATGCCCCGACAGCACCAGGTTGACGCCGGCCTCGGACATCGCCCGAAGGGCGAGCGGGGCGCGCCCGACCACCGCGAGGTTGGCCTCCCCAGGTGGGGCCGACACCGGATGATGGATGGCGAGGATTTTCAGCCTTTCAAGCGGCACCTCAGAAAAGATGGCTCGAATGGCGTCCGCCTGCGCATGAGATATTCGTCCGTTGGAAAAGGATGCAGAACGCGCTGTGTTCAGACCCAGCACCGCAATTTCCTGGTCGACGAAAAAGGGCTGTAATTCCCGGGAGATGTAGCGCCGGTATCGGGCGAGCCCACCAACGAAGCGCTGCGCGACATCATAGAGCGGCACGTCATGATTGCCCGGAATTACAACCATCGGCTTGGGCAGTTTTTCGAGATAGTCGCGGGCGGCTGCAAATTGCCAGTGCCGCCCGCGCTGCGTGAGATCGCCGGTAACGACGATCAAATCCGGGGGCTCCTCGCACAGGCTGGTCAGCAGTTGCAGCGCGACCTCCTGGTCATGGCGCCCGAAATGCAGATCCGAAAGGTGAGCGATCGTCCTCATGATGCAGTAGGCTCGGGCACGATGACGCGGAGGGCGCGGGGTCGGACGCGATAGCGCAGCGGCGTTTCCATAATCAGCGATTCGCCGTCGCGCGAGACCCGCAACCGATGCCGGCGCGACGACACTTCGAGGGTTTCGAGCCGGGTCAAAGTGAAATCGCGGGCGGGCTCGAGGCGCCCGATCAAAGCGCGCACGGCGAGCCGCAAAAGGGCCAACCGGCTGTGCCCATTGGCGATGTAAACCCATAATGCGCCATCATCCAAGCTCGGTCGACGGGCGACCGCAAACGGGTCGAGCTCGTACAGATTGTTGCCGATAAACAGGCAAGGGGTTCGCCGTTCCACCTCCCAGCCGGGAGCTCGCACATGAAGCTTGGGTCTCGGCAAGCGCCATAGGACACGACCGAATGCGAGCGCGGCCGCGCCCCATCGCGCGAGGCCGCGGCGGTGGACCCGGTCGCGCTCGGCGACGAGATGCGGATAGACGCCGAGCGAGGAGTTGTTGACGAACACGCGGCCGTTGACCTCCCCGACATCGACCGACTTCACATGCCCGCGCCCGATCATCGCAATCGCAGCCTCGAGGTCGAGGGGGATATCCAAATCCCGGGCAAAGTGGTTGAAGGTGCCGAGCGGCAGGATCCCGAGCGGCAGATCGCACCCGGCGAGCGCCGTTGCCGCCGCGCCGAGGCTGCCATCGCCGCCCCCGACGATCACCATATCGAAGCCGGATCGCATGGCCTCCTCGATCGCGCGCTGAGCCTCATCCGCGATCGATCGGCCGGGGACCACCGCGATCGTCGCGTCGATGCCGTTCGCCTGGCAGGCCGCCGCGATGCGATCCGCGCCCGCTTCGCCCCCAAGTCTCTGAAGGGCGCCGCTGCGCGAATTGAGCAGGATATAGGCCCGCAACCGGCCCTCTGACTCGGCTCCGAGGCGAAGGGCCGTATCGGCGTCGGACCGCGTGAAGCTCACCGTGACAGCCCTCCCCAAGCGGGATCAGCCATGCGCGAGAGGCGGCGGACGAACCGGCGCGACGCTTCGTTCAACCCTGAGCACGATCGCCGGCCGGGATTCCCCAATGAAGCTGTTCACCTGTCAGAACTGCGCGCAGCTCATCTACTTCGAGAACGTGCGTTGCGAACGATGCTCCCATGCGCTCGGCTACCTGCCCGAGAGCGCGATCCTGTCGGCTCTGGCAGAAGAGGGCGAGGCGTGGCGCGCCCTCGCCGCAGCCGGCCAGCTGTGGCGCTTCTGCGCAAATGCCGCATATGGCGCCTGCAACTGGCTGGTTCCTGCCGAAGGCCCGGCCATTTACTGCGTCGCGTGCCGCCACAATCGGACCATGCCGGATTTGCGCCGGCCGGCAAATGTGGCTGCATGGCAAAAGCTCGAATGGGCCAAGCACCGCCTGTTTTACTCGCTGCTGCGGCTGCGCCTGCCATTGCAGACCCGAGGCGCGGAACAGACGCTCGGCCTCGCCTTCGATTTTCTCGACGACCCGCCCGACACGGGCGACCGTGCGCGGGTCATGACTGGGCACGACAACGGCCTGATCACTATTGCCCTGGCCGAGACCGATGATGCCGAGCGCGAGCGGCGGCGCATCGCGATGGGCGAGCCCTACCGCACTCTGCTCGGGCATTTCCGGCACGAAGTCGGGCATTACTATTGGGACCGGCTGGTGCGCGACGGCGGCCGCCTCGACGCCTGCCGAGCCGTGTTCGGCGACGATGCCGAGGATTACGGCGCAGCGCTGCGGCGGCATTATGAGATTGGCGCGGCGGAGGATTGGCGCAACAGCCACATCAGCGCCTATGCCGGCTCGCACCCTTGGGAAGATTTCGCCGAGACCTGGGCGCATTACCTCCACATCGTCGACACGCTCGAGATGGCCGGCGCCTTCGGGGTCACCGTCGATCCGGCGATCGCAGAGCGCGAGGGCGCGGCCGTGCGCATCGATTTCGATCCCTACGGCGCAGCGGAGATAAGCCGGCTGATCGCCACATGGCTTCCGCTCGCAAACGCCCTCAACAATTTGAACCGCTGCATGGGTGAGCCCGACGCCTACCCCTTTGTTCTTTCACCCGCCGTCATCGCCAAGCTCGGCTTCGTCCACGACCTCGTTCATCGCCTGCCCGATTGAGTTGGGCTATGCGGCAGCTGGTAGCCGATCGCGCTCTCGATTTCGAGGGTTCGCTGAACCGCCGGCCGCGCCATCATTCTCCGGTAATGGGCAGATAGCCCGGGGAATTCGTCGGGCGCGGGTTTCAGCGAGTCGACAAAACGCCAAAACAGGCGAAACAGATGGATGTCGGCGATCGAATAGCGCTCGACCGCCCACTCCCGTCCCGCCAGTCTCCGCTCGGCGATGCCGAACACCTCCCGCCAGCGCTCGACGCCGGTGCGTCGCGCCGGATGGATCGTCGAGGCGATAAAAGACATCCACGAGACCACCTGCGCCTCGGCGTCGAGCCCGGCATCCGGCCACAACCCCGCTGCGGGGAAGCGCTTTGCCAGGTAGTAGAGGACCGCCGCCACCTCGGTCAGGACACGGCCGTCGATCATCAGAGTGGGCACCTTGCCCTCCGGATTGAGGGCGAGGTATTCGGGCGCGAATTGTTCCTTGCGGGCAAGCGAGACGAGACGGCGCTCGAACTCCACGCCAACCTCGTGCAGCGCGATGTGCACCGCCATCGAGCTCGATCCGGGTGAGAAATAAAGCGTCAGCATGGCTGTCCTCCGAGCGCGGTCATCGTCAGCTTCATAAAGCCGTCCATCGCCGCGGGGTCGGTCCAGCGCAGCACCGCGACGAGGTCCTTTTCGGGGTCGATCCAGGTCAGGTTGCCACCGGCGCCCCGGGCGCAGTAGCTGCGGGCCGAGGCGCTCGGATAGAGCGCGCGGTCGGTGTTGAGCCACCACAGATAGCCGTAGTTGCGGAATATGGGGCAAGGTTCGAGCATTCGCTCGATCCACGCCTCCGAGAGGATGCGGCGGCCGCCCCAGACCCCGCGGCGCAGCAGCATCAGGCCGATCCGCGCCTGGTCGCGCGCCCCGATAAAGACCCCGCCGCCCCAGTGGCCGCCACCAGAGACCGATTGCACCTCCCGCCCGTCGATCTCGACATAGGAGTTCCGATAGCCGTGCCATTCCCAATCGGGCGACGCGCCGATCGGCTCCATGACGAGCTCGCGGAACACCTCGGGCAAGGGCCGCCGCCAGACCCGCAGCAAGGCGAGGCTCAGCCGGTTGACGCGGACGTCGTTGTATTCCCAGAACTCGCCGGGCTCGCGCAGGTCGCGGTGGGTGCCCTTGGGCGCTCCGCTCGGCCGGCCGCCGGCGCTGCGGTTGCGGTCGATCAGATCGGGCTTGTCCCACAGCGTGCCCTCCCATTCGGAGGTCTGCTGCAGCAGGTGATGCCAGGTGATAGCGCCGTTGTGCGGTGGGTCGAACCCGCCGTCTTTTACAGTCAGCCGGACGGGGTCATGCGGATCGCCGATCAAGCCGCGGTCCCAGGCGAGACCGGCGAGGATCGAGAGATAGCTTTTGGCGACGCTGAAGGTCATGTCGGCGCGGCTCGTATCGCCCCACTCGGCAAGAATTTGGCCGCCGCGCAGGAGGAGCCCGTTCGGGCCGCCGCGCGGGCGGACCGGCCCGAGCGTCTCGTTCCACGGGGGCTGCTCCTGGAAATCGCCCGCGACCATCGTGGCGAGATCGCGGCTCCACGGCGTCTCGTGCTCGGCGGCATGGCTCGCCGCGGCTATCGAGCGCAGGCCGGTCGGCGGCGGGCGCCCAGGCGGCAGGGTGCGGCGGGGGAAAATAGGTCATCGGCTCTCCGTTTCGGGATCGGGGTTGACTTTCGGGTCGTCGGCACGAAGTCGTAGAGAAAATCGCGGCAATGCCGCTGTGCACTGGCAATCGGGCGGAAGGGCTTGCTAGACTAGTCTTCCGTCACCGCTCCGAGGTCGTCGCAATGGGTTCCTTCAGCTTGATGCATTGGATCGTGGTCTTGGCCATTATCCTCATTCTGTTCGGTGCCGGGAAGCTGCCCCGGGTGATGGGCGATTTTGCCAAAGGCATCAAGGCGTTCAAGGCCGGGATGAAGGAGGAGGAAGAGCCCGAGGCGTCGGCCGCGCCGGCGCAAGTGCCGCCTCCGGGAGGGACGACAGTCTCGACGGCGCCGGGCGCACCCATTGCCGAGCACGCGCGCGAGCCCGCCAAGACCGCCTGACCCGCGCCCCGCGATGCACGATGCGGCGTCCGCCGACCGCATCGTGCCGGCAACCAATCCCCTCGTCGAGATTCGCGCGAGCCCCGGCTGCGGCCGCGGGGTCTTTGCTCGCGAAGCGATCGCGCCAGGGACGGTGATCGAGGCGGCGCCGGTTGTGGTCCTGCCGGCTGAGGAGTGTCCGGCGCTCGACCGGACCGTGATCTATGACTATTACTTTCACTGGGACGGCGATCCTGACGGCGAGGGCCGCGGCGCGTTGGCGCTCGGCCTCCTTAGCCTGTGCAACCATTCGAGGCACCCGCGCGCCCGGGTTCATCGCAACCATTCCCGAATGACGCTTGATCTTATCGCCATTTCGCCGATCCAGCCCGGCGAGGAGGTCACGATCGACTATGGCTGCGACTTATGGTTTGAGCCGCGTGAATAGCCGGGCTCCCGAGATCAGCATTAGGTCACCCGGGGAGAACAGGCTGCCTCAGGCGATGCGGGGCAGCACCTTCTCGGTCAACAGCATGAAGCTCTGATGGCTGAGCGGCGCGCAGAGCAGATAATCGAGGCCGATCTCGTCGCGCAGCCGCAATATTTCGTCGGCGACCTTCTCGGCCGTGCCGTGTAGGATCACCTCGTCGAGATAGCGCTGGACCGGGTCGGCGCCAGCCGGCGTGAACGACCCCTGCATCACCGGCCGGTGCTGCGCGCCGAGATAGGAGTTGAGGATCCATTCGGCGCCGCTGCGCGCGACCGCCGCGGCTTCGCCCGCATCGCCGGCGAGCGCCACCAGCCGCGCGATCGGGATGTCGCGCCCCGCTTCGGAAAACCCGGCAGCGGCAAGCTTCTCGGAATAGAACCGCCGCTTGCGGCCGATCTCGGCGCTCGAGGAATGCGGGTCCATCAGGATCGAGAAACCGCGGCCCGCCGCCCATTCGATCGCCCCCTCCGAGCTCGCCGCCACCCATACCGGCGGGTGCGGGTGCTGCACCGGTTTGGGCAATACCTCGACATCCTCGAAACGGAAATGCCGGCCGGTGAAATCGAGCCGCTCCTCGGTCCATGCCCGCAACACGATCTCGACCGTCTCGCGAAACCGCGATGCGCTCTCCTCGGGCGGCACCCCGAAGGCGGTGAATTCGACGCGCGCAAAGCCGCGGCCCGCGCCCCAATTGACCCGGCCGCCCGAAAGGAGGTCGAGCAGGGCCACCTCCTCGGCGAGCCGCAGCGGGTGGTAGAACGGGGCGAGCGACACCGCCGTGCCGATGCGCAGCCGCTGGGTCCGCGCCGCGGCCAGGGTGCCGACCATATGGACCGAAGGGCACACGCTGAAGCTGCTGAAATGGTGCTCGGCGAGCCAGACCGCGTCGTAGCCGGTGCGGTCCATGATCTCGATCCGCTCCAGCGCGCGGGCGTAAACCGTCGCCAGATCGACGCGGCGCTCCGGCCAGCTGAAGAACTGCAGGACCCCGAGCTTCATCGCCGTGCGCTTTCCTCGGTGCGCCAGAAATCGAGGGCGGTGCGGGCGCAGCGCTCCGGCTGCAGCAAGTTGACGCCGTGCCCGTATCCGGCAAACAGCTCGAGCCGCCCGTGCGGCAGGGTGTCGGCAAAAATCTTCTGCTGCTCCGAGGCGATCCGGCTCTTGTCGCCGCTCAGCAGCAGCACCGGGGTCTCGATCCCGGCAAGCAGCGGCCTGACATCGACGGATTCGAAGCATTCGTGCAGAGCGGCCGCGAGGTCGGGGCGTGTCTTGTCCATCTCGGCGATGACCCATTCCTGCAGCTCTGGCCCCGCATGTTCGAGATCGAGCCGATACCCCAAGGTCCGGCGGCACCATTCGCCGACGCCATGCGCTCGGATGGCGGAGGCGGTGCTCTCTTGGCCCAGCGCATAGATCCCCCGGATCTCGTCGGGGATGCGGGTCGGGGTATTGCACAGCACAAGGCTGGCGATGCGCTCGGGATGCGCCGCGGCAAACAGCAGCCCGATGATCCCGCCGGACGACTCGCCGACCCAATGCACGCGCGGCAACGACAGAGTGTCGAGCACGGCGAGGATTGCGGCCCCGATCCCTTCCGGCTGTGTACCGGTAGCCCTCGGGAGGATCGTCGGACGCGCCGCACCCCAAGAGGTCGGGCCGGTAGACGCGCCGGCTCGCCGCGATCGGCGGGACCCAGCGGTTCCAGAATGCCGCGTTGCGCGCAAAGCCGTGCATCATCAGCACCGGTGTCGGCCGCTCCCACGGCCAAAGGTAGTCGTCGACCGCGCAGTGCAGGGAAAGTCCTTCGTCGAGGCGAATTTGCGGCATCGCAAGCGCTCCAGTTGTTGCGCGGCGCCGTTATACCGCAAGACCAGCTCACCCGTCATTCCCGCGAAAGCAGGAATCTATTTGGATCAGTAGCTTATGGATACCGGCTCTGCGCTTCGCTACGGCCGGAATGGCGGATTTTCGGGGCAACCGCGGTTTTTCACCAGCCTGCTGTAAACTAAGTCGCTTGTCAGCCAATTTGAGCGGCGATCAATGTGCGGCCGGCGCTGGCGACGGTCGCCGCCGGCCCGCCGGCGCCGAGCGATTGGCCGATCGCGTAGGCGCCGTCGATCAGCAATTGCAGCTGTTGCGCCAGCAAGTCCGGGGCCTGCGCGCCGGCTGCGGCGGCGAGGGCGCGCAGACGCCCCCGCACCTCCTGCTTGTGGGCGAGGATCACGGCGTGCGCCGGATGGCCGGGCTCGGGGAATTCGGTGCCGGTGTTGAGGAACGGGCAGCCGCGCCAGTTCGGGTGCGATGCTGTGGCCGCAACCATGTCGATGATCGCTTCGAGCCGGGCGCGCGCGTCACCGGGCGCCGCCTCCTCGGCCTTGTCCCAACGCCGCCAGAAGAATGCGTTGCGGTCCTCGAGCCATGCCGCGACAAGGGCGTCCTTGGACGGGAAATTGCGATAAAGGCTCATCTTGGCAACGCCGGAGCGCGCGATGATCGCATCGATCCCGACCGCCCGCACACCGTCCCGGTAGAACATCTCGGACGCGGTATCGAGGATGCGCTGCCGCGCCGGTTTCTTGGCCTCCTCCCTCTCCATTCCACATTCCTGCCTTGCGTTGCGCGCCTTGACAAGAGACAGACCTGTCTCTCACCTTAGCGTTTGTTTTATGTGGAAGAGGGCAGGGCCGATGGCAAGCGGCAAAAAGCTGCATTACGCCTGGGTGGTGGCCGGCGTCACGTTTCTGACCTTGCTGGTCGCCGCAGGCCTGCGCGCCACACCCGGCGTGTTGATCGTGCCGCTCGAAACCGAGTTCGGCTGGTCGCGCGCGACGATCTCTTTCGCGATCGGCGTCAACATATTCCTCTACGGGCTGATCGGGCCGTTCGCGGCGGCGGTGATGGACCGGTTCGGGCTGCGCCGGACCGTCCTCGCCGCGCTCGCCTGCATCGCCCTGGGCGTCGCGCTGACAGCGCTGATGACGCGGCCCTGGCAGCTGGTATTGCTGTGGGGGGTCGTCGTCGGAGCGGGCAGCGGAGCCGCCGCGCTGGTGCTCGCCGCCACCGTGGTCGCGCGGTGGTTCGCCGCGCGGCGGGGGCTCGTCATGGGCGTGCTGACCGCGAGCACGGCAACAGGCCAGCTGGTCTTTCTGCCGGTCCTCGCGAGCCTCGCCGAAAATTACGGCTGGCGCGCCGTTTCGCTGACGGTTGCCGCCGTCGCGCTGGCGATGATCCCGGTCGTCGCGTTATTGATGCGCGACAGGCCGCAGGACGTTGGACTGGCGCCATTTGGCGCCGGCCCGGGGGAAATCCCTACCGCTGCGGTACGGCGAAACCCTGCGGCGACGGCAATCCTCGCATTGCGCGATGGCCTGCGCTCGCGCGATTTCTGGCTGCTCGCCGGCAGCTTCTTCATCTGCGGCGCCTCGACCAACGGGCTGATCGGCACGCATCTCATTCCCGCCTGCCTCGACCACGGCATCCCGCAGGTGACGAGCGCCAGCCTGCTCGCGGCAATGGGGTTGTTCGATCTGGTCGGGACGACGCTGTCGGGCTGGCTCAGCGACCGATGGAGCAACCGCGGGCTGCTCGCGTGGTATTACGGATTGCGCGGGTTGTCCCTGCTCTATTTGCCCTTCGCCTTCGACCTGTCGTTCTACGGCTTGTCGCTGTTCGCAATGTTCTACGGGCTCGACTGGATCGCGACGGTCCCGCCGACCGTGCGGCTGGCGGCGAAAACCTTCGGCACCGAGCGCGGCCCGATCATGTTCGGATGGATCGCCGCCGCCCATCAGCTCGGCGCAGCCTTGGCCGCTTTCGCTGCCGGCGCGTTGAGGGCCAATCTCGGGACCTATCTCGAAGCCTTCCTGGTCTCCGGCCTGCTCTGCCTCATCGCCGCATCGATGGTGCTGTTGATCGGCCGTAGCCGCGGCGAAACCGCACCTGTCCCGGTACCGGCGGAATAAGACTGCACTGGAAGATCCGCTGCTGGTCGGAGATAATGCCCTGAACCCCGGAGGGAGCGAGCGATGGCGAAGGGGATTCTGATTGCGGCAATGGATTTCACCGGTGTCGCCGAGGACGAGTTTCACGACTGGTACGATCTGGAGCACATCCCGGAGCGGCAGCGCGTGCCCGGGTTTCTCACTTGCGAGCGATGGATCGGCGCGCACAAGCCGAAGATCTCGGTGGCGACCTACGAGCTCGACAATGTCGATGTGCTGAAGGGCGCCGCCTACCGCGCGATCGGCGGCGAGAATTTATCCCCTTGGTCGAAGCGCGTGACCGCGAAGGTCGGGATGTTGATGCGTTTCGAGGGCGAGCAGATCCTGCCGGGGGATCGAGCGCGCCCGAGGGCGCGCCGGCGCTATTGCTGAACGCGATGAGCGTCGCACCCGAGCACGAGCATGAATTCAACGAATGGTACAATAGCGAGCACATTCCAGCCCTAGCGGCAGTCCCCGGCACCTTGTGCGCCCTCCGCTACCGCGGCACTGGTGCGAAGCAGCGCTATGTCGCGCTTTACCACTTGGCGTCTCCTGAAGTGCCGGATTCGGCGGCATGGAAAAAAGCGGCCAATACGCCATGGACCGAGCGCATGCGCCCGCATTTCCGCGATCATCTGCGGATCGTCAGCCGGCGCTACACGCGCTCGGCGTAGAGCGAAATCCGACCAAAGACCGCGGCCTTTTGTTGTCGCCCCCGCGGAAGCGGGGGCCCAGGACGGCCGGCACCGGCGCTGCCGCTCTGGATACCCGCCTCCGCGGGTATGACGGGGAAGGAGCCTTCAGCCGGTACCCCTAATGCGGGACCACGCCGCGGCAGGAGAGGGCGACCGCGATGAAGGAGCGCTCGCCGTCGGGGCGGCCGGTGAGGTAGGCGGAGCGGAGACGATCGCTCGAGGCGGTCGCGCGCGGCGCCGTCGAAACTCGCGACATAGGCGCCGAGCGCGCCTTCGCCGCTCGCAAAGGGCTCCCAGTAATCGGCGAAATTGGCGAAATCCATGCGGATCATCAATGAGCGCTGGTCGATCTCGGCAAGGCCCGCCTCGGCCCACATCCTCGGCAAAGCGCCGGGGGCGTAGACCGGGCGCGACATCGTTCGGTCGCGCGCTGCCGCGGCCGCTTCGTCGATAGCGGCGGCGGTATCCCACAACATCCGCTGGCTGGGGCTGCCGCCGGGCAAATCCCAGAACGCGGCGGCGACGACCCCGCCGGGCCGGGTGACCCGGCGCATTTCGGCGACCATCGCCTCGGGTTGCGGCAACACCGAGGGCAGCACCAGCATCGACAGTGCGCGGTCGAAGCTGGCGTCGGGGAACCGCAACGCGCAACCATCGCCCTGCTCGAAGCGGATGCGCCCGTCGCGGTCCTTGGCCTGCGCCGCCGCGAGGTAGATCTCGGAATGGTCGATCGCGGTCAGGCTGCCGAGAGCGGCGGACTCGGGTCAGCGCAAAGGTCAGGCTGCCGGTGCCGCAGCCGATTTCGAGCACCGCTTCGCGATCCGCGATGCCGGCATGCTCGATGAAGAGCGGGGCCAGCCGCCGGCTCCAGCGGCCCATCAGCTTTTCGTAATTGCCGGCGTCCCGCGCATTGAACATCGACGGCATGGCCGGGCCGCTATTCCGCAGCCAATGACGACAGGATGGAACGGCGAGATCGGCGCCCGCGCCGCGCGGTCCATCGGCCGCGGCCACCAGCGGTCCTCCCACTGGGAAAAGACATCGCTGAGCTGCGGCATCACCCGCTCGGCGAACAGCTGCGTGTTGTACTTGGCCAGATCCTTTTTCATGTTGCCGAACTGCAGCAGCAGCATCAGGTGGCCGACATTGAGATTGCTCGCCACCTCCTTTAATTGCGCGGCGACCTCGTCGGGCGAGCCGATGATCACGTAGCCCTTGTCGACGATCGCGTCCATCTCGCGCGCCAGCATCTGGAATTTCAATTCGTAGCGGGAGAGTTGCGCAGCCTGCGCCACCTGGCTCTGCGCGCCGCGCCGTTGGGTAGCCTCGGTCGTATAGCCGGGCGGGCCGGCAAAGCGCGGGTCGATGTGCAGGCACCGGCCATAGAAGTATTCGGCGGGCTCGCGATAGAGCCGGTAGGCTTCTTCGCGGGTCTCGGCGACGCCGACAAATTGCAGAAAGCCGGCCCGGTACGGGTTCCGGTCCTTGCCGAGCCGCGCCATTTCCTCCCAGAAGCCCTCCATCGTCGACTGGCCGGCCTTGTAGCCGTAATACGACAAATAGCAGTAGACGTAATCCATCTCGGCGCACCACTGCCAGGTCTCGACCGAGCCGCCGCCCGGGATCCAGATCGGCGGGTGCGGCTTCTGCACCGGGCGCGGCCAGATGTTGACGTAGCGCTGCTGGTTGAACCGGCCGTTGAACGCAAAGGTGTCCGGCTCGGTCCAGGCGCGCAGGATCAAATCGTGCGCCTCGTGGTAGCGGTCGCGCAGCAGGCTCGGGTTCTGGCCATAGGCATAGCAGGTGTCCATCGGCGAGCCGACCGGAAAGCCGGCGATCAGCCGCCCGCCCGAGATGCAGTCGATCATCGCGAATTCTTCGGCGACCCGGGTCGGCGGGTTGTAGAGCGCCAAGGAATTTCCGAGCACGCAGAGCGCCGAGTCCGAGGTGCGCCGCGCGAGCGACGAGGCCACCAGATTGGGCGAGGGCATCAGCCCATAGCCGTTGGAGTGGTGCTCATTGACGCAGACCGCGTCGAACCCGCATTCGGCGGCGAATTCGAGCTCGTCCATGAAGTCGTTGTACATCAGATGCGCACGCCGCGGGTCGAACAGCGATGAATGGATGTCGACCCACACCGATGGGTTCTTGTCGCGAAAGTCCTCCGGCAATTCGGTGTAGGGCATCAGGTGAAACCACAACAGCTTCATGCTCGTCCTCCAAACTCGCGCGGCGTCGCATCGCAATGCGAGAGGCAGCCTGACCCGGCGCAGCTATCGCGTCAAGCGGGCCCTCTGGTCCGGCGTAAAGCATCAGTTGACGCCTTCCTTGCCGCCGACACATCTTCTCGCGTGTGATCCGCAGCTTTCGCAGCGGGCGCTCCGACGATATTTCGAGACCTGGGACGCCCGCGGATTGAGCGTACAGAATGTTGGTAGGATGGGTCGCATACTGCGCGCGCTGGACGTTGCCACTATGCCTGAGCGATGAATTTGCCAGGCTACCATTTTCATATGCTGCGAGGCGCGCGGCGCTGTCGATCCGGGTCACGGGCAATTGGCGAGTTTACTTTCGGGTGGGACGGCACCGACGCGATAGACGTTGATATGGAGGATTATCACTGATGGATGACGGGCTGGTCAGAAACGGATTGCCGGCGATGCATCCGGGTGAGCTGCTGCGTGAGGATGTGCCTGCCGGCACTCGGGCGAACTCGGGGCGAAGTTGCCCGCCTGCTCCGCGTTTCCCGACAGCACCTTGCATGCGATCCTCACCGAGCGTGCCTCAGTTTCCCCCGAAATGGCTCTACGCTTGGGCAAGCTTTGTGGAAATGGGCCGGAGCTCTGGCTCGCCCTGCAGACCCGTTATGACCTCGAACGATTGAGAGAAGCGAAACGCTCGGAAATCGACGCGATCCCAACCCTATCAGGCGAATAGCGACCTCCCCATTTTTCGGGTCCGCTACGCGCCCGCTTTGCGCATTGCCCGCCAGAGGCGCTCGGGGGTGGCGGGCATTTCGATGTGGCGGATGCCGAGCGGGGAGAGGGCGTCGACGAGGGCATTGGCGACGGCGGGCAGGGCGCCGACATTGCCGGCTTCGCCCGCGCCTTTGACCCCCAAGGGGTTGGTCTGGGTCGGCACCGGGTTGCTGTCGCAATGGATTGCCGAGAGGTCGCTCGCCCGCGGCATCGCGTAATCCATGAAGGAGCCGGTCAACAGCTGGCCCGAGGCGGGGTCGAAGCGGATGTCCTCCATCAGTACCTGACCCACGCCTTGCGCGATGCCGCCGCAGATCTGGCCCTCCAGCAATAAGGGGTTCATCACCGTGCCGACATCGTCGACGACACTGTAGCGCAGGATCTCGACCTCGCCGGTCTCGGCGTCGATTTCGAGCTCGCAGATGTGGCAGCCGTTCGGGAAATTCTGCTCCTTGCAGCTGAAGGTGGCGCCGGCGATCAGGCCGAGATCCATCCCGTCCGGCAGGTTCTCCGGGTTCAGCGACTCGCGCGCGATTTCGCCGATCGTCAACCTGCGGTTTGAGCGCGGCGCGGAGAAGAGGCCGTCCTCGAAGCTCGACCTCGTCAGTCTCGGCGCCCAGCACGGAGGCGGCGATGGTCTTGGCCTTGGTGACGATCTTCTCGGTGGCGAGATGGACCGCCGAGCCGCCGAGCGCCGCCGAACGCGAGCCGCCGGTGCCTTCGCCGATCGCCACCTTGTCGGTGTCGCCCTGGACGTAATGGACCTGATCGGGGTCGATGCCGAGCCGGTCGCAGAGCAGTTGCTTGTAGACGGTTTCGTGCCCCTGGCCCTGGGTGATCGAGCCCGACAGCAAGGTCACCGTGCCGCTGCGGTCGAAGCGGATTTCGGCCGCTTCGAAGCCGCCGGCCGCGGCGCGCTCGATCGTGTTCGAGATGCCGATGCCGCGCAATTTGCCGCGCCCGCGCGCTTCGGCGCGGCGCTGCTCGAACCCGGCGAAATCGGCGAGGCCGAGCGCCATGTCGAGGCCCTTCTCGAACTCGCCGCAATCGTAGGTGAAGGTCAGGCCCGATTTGAACGGCATCGCCTCGGGCGGGATCATGTTGCGCCGGCGCAATTCGATCGGGTCGATGCCGAGCTCGGCGGCGGCGAGGTCGACCATCCGCTCGATGACATAGGCCGCCTCGGGGCGGCCGTTGCCGCGATAGGCCCGCATCGGGTTGGTGTTCGTATAGACGGCGGTCACGTCGGCATAGACCGCCGGCGTGCGGTAGACGCCGGCCAAGGTTCCGAGATTGGCGACAAAAGCGTTGGAGCCGGCTTGCGGGTAGGCGCCGACGGCCGCGATCGTGCGCACGCGCAGGCCGAGAAAATGGCCCTCGGCATCGAGCGCCAGCTCGGCCTCGGTGACGTTGTCGCGGGCCTGCGCGTCGCCGAGAAAGGCCTCGGTGCGCGTGCTCGTCCATTTGACCGGCCGCCGCGTCAGCTTGGAGGCGAGCAATACCAGCGCGACCTCGTTGTAGATCGCCGACTTCATGCCAAAGCTGCCGCCGATGTCGCCGGCGACGACGCGCACCTTGCTCTCCGGCACCTTGAGGATCTGGCGCGCCAATTCCGAGCGGTAGCCGTGGGTGCGCTGCAAGGTCGTGTAGATCGTGTAATGGTCGGCCGCGGCGTTGTAGTCGCCGATGCAGCCGCGCGGCTCCATCGTGGCCGCAGTCACCCGGTTGATGACGAATTTGTGCCGGATCGACATGCGCGGCGCCGGCAAAGGCGGCATCGGCCGCCGCCTTGTCGCCTTCGAGGTAGACAAAGCGAGATATTGTCGGGGCACTCGTCCCAGACGCGCGGCGCGCCGGGCTCGACCGCGGCCTCGGTAGAGACGATCGCCGGCAGCGGCTCGTACTCGACCTCGATCAGCTCCGCCGCGTCGGCATCGCCTGATGGCGCGGTCTCGGCGACGACAAAGGCGACGTAATCGCCGACCCAGCGCACCCGGTCCTTGACCAAGGCCGGGTAGCGCGGCCGATAGGCCGGCGAGCCGTCGCGCCATTTGTTGCCCGGAGCCGAGGGCAGGTCGCCCCAGCCCGAGGCTTCCCAATCCGCGCCGGTCAACACCGCGAGCACCCCCGGCGCGGCCGCGGCGGCCGTCGGTATCGATCGAGCGGATCCGGGCATGCGCATGCGGCGAGCGCAATACATGGCCAAACGCCATGCGCGGCAACACCATGTCGTCGACATAGCGGCCGCCGCCGCGCAACAGCCGCGGATCCTCGAACCGCGGCACCGCCTGCCCCAACGCAAACTCACCCATGTCATTCCTCCGACCGGTTGGCTACTGCTACCCCCGACAATACTCGGCCGATGCGGCCTGCGGCAGCGACAAGCTTGCGCCGTCACGCGTCATCGGAAGGGATTGACGATGACGACTCCTTCGATCTCGCGGCCGTGGCTCATGTCTTCGGAATAGAGTTCGCGGCATCCGAGGGCGCGGGCGGCGGCGATGATGGCGCTGTCCCAGTAGGAAAACCCGTGCGCCGCTTTGATTTCCAATGCGCTAGTAAGGATCGAGAGAGTGATCTCCTGGATCTTAAACCGGGTCCATGCGGTAAGAAGGCCCACGGCGGTATCGTGAGGAAGCGGCCGGGGCCGCGTGGCCCGCGTAGCCTGAACATAGAATTCCTGAAGCACCTGCACCGACAGCGCCCCATCGTCTCGGCCCAGCAGCGCGATGGCTCGCTCCCGCTTGCTGGCATCGGCCGGGTTCCGTGCTGATCGAATAGAGCAGGATGTTGGTGTCGAGGAAATGCGGCATTACTCGGCGCCGGCGGCGGTGAACATCGTCGCGGGAAAGCCGGTCGGACGCGTCGAAGTCGGTGATGCGCTCGCGCAATTCCCGCTCTTGCCGCTTCAGCCGCTCGGTTTCGCTTTCGCCCGAGGCAAGATCGACGAGGAACCGTTTTACCAACGCCGAGACCGACGTGTCCCGCTGGGCCGCGATCATACGCGCCCGCCGGTAGGTTTCTTCATCCAGTGAAACTGTGATATTCTTCATGGATTCACAGTAACAGAATGAGAACTTCCGTCAAGCGCCGCCCCCTGCCGAGCGCAATCGGCGGCGTTTGCGGACGCGGCCGCAGCCAGCCACTTCCGGTTGGTCGCACCCGATATACAGCCTCCCTGGTGATGTTCTTCAGAACGGTTCACCGAGATCCGTGAGGCGGCCTTAACTCTGGCCATGTAAGAAGCATAGGCCGCCCGGCTGGAATAGCTAGATCCGCGCCGCAATGCGGACGCCAACTCTGCCACTTCTCACCAAAATAACGCCGTACAGTTGATACTCACGCTCGCGCGGGATGATGATTAAGATCGTTCTCCCGATCCGCTGGGCTCTCGTGGAGGAGGAGGTCCCATGACACGAAATTGCTTCCTCTCGACTTTTCTGACAGCGGCGTTTTGTCGGGCTTTTCGGCGCGCTGGTGCGCGGCGCTGAGGCCGGCGAGCAAACCGCCTGCCCAGGCAAAGCCCAGCGAGGTCGATTTTCCGATTTCGTGCGGCGCGGCGGCGCAGAAGAAATTCAATCAGGCCGTCTGGATATTGCATTCCTTCTGGTATGACGAGGCGGTGAAGGCCTTTGCTGCGGTGACCGAGGTCGCGCCCGATTGCGCGATGGGCTATTGGGGCGTGGCGATGAGCCATTGGTATCCGCTGTGGTATCCGCCCAATGCCGCCGCGCTGAAGGCAGGGTCGGAGGCAGTCGAGAAGGCCATGGCTGCAAAGCAGAAGACCGACCGAGAAAGCGATTACATCGCGGCGATCGCGGTCTTTTACCGGGACAATGACAAGATCGACCACCGCACCCGCGCCGTCGCTTATGAGAAGGCGATGGAGCAGGTCCACCTGCGCTATCCCGACGACCGGGAGGGCGGGTGCGTTCTATTCGCTCGCGCTATTGGCAACCGCGCCGCCGACCGACAAGACCTACGCCAATCAGAAAAAGGCGCGCGCCATTCTCGAAAAGGTGCGGGCGGCACTGCCCGACCATCCGGGGGTCGCGCATTACCTGATCCACAGCCAACGACTCGGCGGAAATGGCTGAGGACGGGCTGACGGCGGCGCTGTGCTATGCCGACATCGCGCCGGCGGTGCCGCATGCGCTGCACATGCCGTCCCATATTTTCACGCGGCTGGGAATGTGGCGGCAATCGGTCGACGCCAACCGCGCGGCGACAGCTGCCGGACTCGCCTATGTCAGGGAGGAGCTCGGCCCCGACGCCTTCAATGGCGAGGCCGTCCACTCGATGGACTATATGGAATACGCCTACTTGCAGATGGGTCAGGATCGCGAGGCGAAGCGCGTCGTCGACGAGCTGCTGACTTTCAAGCGCGCCAATGTGCCGAACCTGCCGATGGCCTATGCCTCGCCGCGATACCGGCGCGTTACGCGGTCGAACGCCGGAACTGGTCCGAGGCAGCCGCCCTCACCGCGCCGCCGATGGCGTTTCCCTGGGAGCGTTTCCCGTGGGCGCAGGCGATGATCGCGTTCACGCGAGCGCTCGGCGCGGCTCACACCGGCGATATTGCCGGTGCCGAAACCGAAATCGCCAAGCTCCAGTCGTTGAAGGAAAAGCTCGATCAGGCCAAGGACGATTACTGGGCCAAGCAGGTCGAGGTCCAGCGGCTGGCCGCCTCCGGCGTCCTCGCGCATGCCAAGGGCAACGATAAACAGGCCGTCGAACTGGTGCGCGCGGCGGCCGATCTCGACGCCTCGATGGACAAGCACCCGGCGACCCCGGCCGAGGTGCTGCCGGCGCGCGAGCTGCTGGCCGACCTGCTGCTCGAGCTCAACGACCCCGCCGCAGCGCTGAAGGAATACAGCTATCGCTGCAGTCGGAGCGCAACCGCTTCCGCAGCCTTCTCGGGATTGCGCGCGCAGCCAAGCAGACCGGCGACACGCCGAAAGCCCGCGCCGCCTACGAGAAGCTGGTCACGCTCGCGAGCGCCGGCGCCGACCGCCCGGAACTGGCCGAAGCCAGAACCTACCTGGCGAACTGAGCCCAAACCCGCACGGAGGAAAAGCCCCCACCCATTCCCTCCCCGCTCGCGGAAGGCGGGGAATTCGGCGGGATGGGATTTCGATGGAAAATCTCCTCTCCGCCCTTCAGGGGGGAGAGGAAGGGGCCCGGGACGCGACCGTGGGCCTTCAGCCCTCGACTCGATCCGTGGGGCCTGGGAAGGTGAGGTGGGCGGCGCCGCAAATCCGTCCGTCGGCCCCCCTCACCTTGCCCTCGCCCGCCGGCCGGCGGGGGAGAGGAGAGAAAAGCGGGTCCTCGACGAGCCCATTTCGCGGGGCAAAGTGTGGCGCCAACTTTCCCCGGACAGCCCTGCGCGAAAGCGGGAATCCAAGGCGGTAGGTCCGCAGCGCTGGCTCCTGGACCCCCGCTTTCGCGGGGGCGACGAATATACTGTTGTGTACACTGCATTCTTTTTGAGCCAGGCTCTTATTGAGATGGTGAACGCGGTATCGGCGACTGTGTTCTGCCCTAAGCGCCGCTGCTGGTGAACCAATGCGGGCGGTGCCGTTCGATCCAATCGAGGATGCGATTGCGCGCCCGCCGCAACGGCGCGATATCCTCCGCCAGCAGCATCAGGCCGAGCGGCAGCATCCAAAGCCCGAAAATCGGCAGAATGCTGAGGAAGGAGCCGGCGATGAACAGCACACCGGCCAACATCCGGACCCAACGGAGCGAGGGCTGACGAAGCCAACGGACGGTACTCTGCAACCGGCCCGGCAGCCGCTCGATCATCCGCTCGATCGTCGCTCGTGATGCGGCGCGGCCTTATCGCTCGGTTTCGCAAGGGTATCTCGCATCGGATAGCTCCTCTCGTTGGCGTCGCGCGGCGCCGAGGGAGCTGGCCGGTTCTGTCAGGGAGGTCGATTAGATCATCGGGCCCACGACATCGACCGGTCCAAACGCACATCGGCGCCAGACACGGTTGATCCGACATCGCAAGGTTGCCCGACCTATATCGGGGTCCTTACCAGAGGGGCCCGGATCAGTTGTTGGACAAAAGGTAAGAAAACGGCCGAGATGATTTAAGATGTCGCGCCGATTGCTCTCAGCGGGAACAGGAGACAAGATAAAGCTCCGCAAGCGCTTGGAGGGGGCGGCATTTCCATCTGCCAATGTCGAGCACCGTTGGCGGGCAGCGCACGGGCACTCGCGGCCAGTCGGAGCATTTGACCCTGGATGGGACTGGTCTCGGCAATCGCTACGCCGGATGGGCTAGTCCGGCTAGTCCAGCTTCAGCTGACGAGGTTAAAGAACTCGACGGCGTTGCCGGCCCAGATCTTGCGTTTGTCGTCTTCGGGGATGTCGGCGTAGATCTTGTCGATGATCGGCCGTGAATTGGGCCATTCGTTTTCGATGTGCGGGAAGTCGGTGGCGAACATGATGCGGTCGACGCCGACATGCTGGCGCTCCTCGATCGCCACCCGCTCGTATTGCACGCTGAAATAGACGTGCTTGCGGACGTAATGGCTGGGCAGCTCCTTCAGCGGCTCGAAGCCCAGATATTCCTGCGCCCAGCCGAGATGGCGCTGGTACCACAGATCCATGTGCTCGAGCCAAAACGGGACCCAGCCGAGCCGGGTCTCGGCAAAAAAGATCTTCAGCTTCGGGTTGCGCTCGAACACCCCGGCGAGCACCAGCTGGGCAATGCTGACCGACGGCGCCAATCCGAAATTGCACAGCCATTCGAGGAACGGCCGCCGCAGCCGCTGCATGATCACCGGGTCTTCCTTCGGGTAATTGAAGGTCGGCTGCGTCGCGCGCGCGCCGGTGCGGTAGAACTGGACATGCACGGTGACCGGCATCTGCATATCGATTGCCGCGGCCCAGAATTTGTCGTCCTCCGGCGTCGGATAGCCCTTGGCACTGGGCAATGCGCCCAATAGCACGCCCTTGAGGCCGAGCTTCTTGCAATGCTTCATCTCGGCGATGGCGTCGTCGACATTGGTGATCGGAATGACGCCCATGCCGATCAGCCGGTCGGGCGCGACCGCGCAATACTCCTCGGCGAGCCAGTCATTGTAGCCGCGGATCACCGCCTTGTAGACCTCGTCATGCGCGATGTTGCGCCAGAAGACGGGGCCGGCCACCATCGCCGCGAACAAGACCTCGGCATCCATGCCGTCCTGGTCCTGCTCTTTGACCCGCTGCTCGGGCGAGCCGGTGCCGGCGGCGTCGGCGACCTTGAGGCCGAAGGGCTGCCAGGTCCCCTCGGCGCGGCCGGCGCGCAAGTCGAGGAAATTCGCCTCCAGCAGCGGCTGCCCCTCGATCATCAGCGCATCGCCGCCATCCGGCAGGTGGACCGTGTGCGGCGCGCGGTCGCGATACTTCTCCGGGCACCCGGTGCACCCAGCGCTCGGGCGGCACTTCGAGATGCCCATCCGCCGACATCAGGTTATATGCTCTCGCCATCCCGACCTCCGTTCGTTTCCATCATCTGTCATTCCGGGACGGCCGACAGGCCGGGCCCGGAACCCATGAACACTGGCCAGAGATCATGTTTCGGCGTCCGTGCTCATAGGTTCCTGGCTCTCGGGCTGCGCCCGAGCCCCGGAATGACTACAAAGGAATCACTAAGCCTTTTACGGCTCGAACACCGCGAAACATTTGTTGGAATTAAAGATGTAGCTTTGGACGTAGGAGGTCTCGGTTGGACGTCGCCCGAGCTCGTTCATCGCGCCGACGAGGCACATCCAATTGAGGATTTCCTGCTGGCCGCTGTCTTCGATCGCGCTCAGCGGGCGCTCCCGCCATGTCGCGTAATCCGCGGCTTGCAGTGCTTCATAGAGGGCGCGGTCGGCCTCGACATCGGGGTAGAGCAGGCTGTGCTTGGGGGTCAGAAAGGCGTGCGACCAGCTCGACGAAGCGATCAGCGCGACGCGCCACGGGCTTTTCTCGGCGACCTGCGCGCAGGCCGCGCCGAGGTCGAAGCAGCGCCACGGGGCAGGGGAGGGGGGGTCGAGCTGGTCTTCGGAGGGGAACTGGCTCAGTCCCCGCGCGCCGGCCTGCTGCGCGATGACCCGGCGGCCGTAGCAATTCACCTGGAACGGCACGACCGGGTAGGGGAAGCCCTTGCGGTCGTAATCCAGGAACAGCAGCGTATTCAGGAACGCGTGCCCCAGCTGATGATGCAACGGCTTATAGGCGTAGGAGACGTCGAAGCCGGCCTCCAGCATCCCGCTCGCAATGAACTTCCCGGCCGCCGAGTGGCCCTTGTAGTCAAAGCTCTGTTCTTTGGGCTCGTTCCAGACATTGGGGCCGCGATAGTATTCCCACGGCTTGGTGCTGAGCGAATCATAGGCGAGCACGCAGAACGGCGGGATCACGTCTTCCTTGAAATTTTCGTACTGGTCGTCGCCCCAGATCACGACGACGTCGGGGGCGAATTCATCCAACACCCGCCGGGCATTGCGAAAACCCGCGACGAGCGCCTCGCGGTGGCGTCCGGCGGCGGTCAACCCCGCATCGGCGCCGTATTCCTCGCGCATAGCCGCCGGCCAGCCTTCCGGATGGCGCAGGCGTTCCGGCACTGCGGGGTCCTCGAGAGCGCGCTTCAGGATGCGCCCTAGATTTCTCGTTCGTACCGGAGAGCGGCGGAAAATGAGTGACCCCAAGGCCCAGCACCTGTCCCATGCCATCCTCCCTCAAATTTCGTAAGGACCAGGATAGGCTTTGGCGCCGCCCCGAACAAGCGCGCTCGCCCGCGATTCGATGCCGTCCTCAGCGGAAACTGGCGGTTGATCGTGGCGACAAGGGCGGATTCCGTGGCCGCCTCCGCGGCCGTTGCATGCGCTTTATCGGCTGTGGCAAGAGTTGAAATAATGGTGAAAGCATCAGCGGGACTTTCCGATGACGACTCTAGCGCGTGAGCCGCCGTCTTATCTTTGCGCTTCCGGCGGTCGCGGCCTTTAACACCTCGGCGTGGGCGGCCGAGGGCGATTTCAACACTTTTCTGGCTGGCGTGCGCCGCGACGCCGCGGCGCAAGGGATCCGCGCGTCGACGATCGACGCGGCATTCCGCGGCGCCCAGTTCCTGCCGCGGGTCGTGGAATTGGACCGCAAGCAGCCCGAGAGCAGGCTGACCTTCGGCGAGTATCTCGACAAAGTGGTCACGGCGCAGCGCATGGACGGCGCCCGCCATCAGCTGGCGGAGAATCGCACGCTGCTCGACGGCGTCTGGCGCCGGTTCAACGTCGAGCCGCGGTTTGTCGTCGCCTTGTGGGGGATCGAAAGCGATTTCGGCAAGGTGACCGGCAATTATTCGGTGGTCTCGGCGCTGGCGACGCTCGCCTATGACGGACGGCGCGGCTCGATGTTTCGCGCCGAGCTGATTTCCGCCTTGCGCATCCTCGACCAGGGGCACATCCGGGCCGACAATATGACAGGCTCCTGGGCCGGCGCTATGGGCCAGTGCCAGTTCATGCCTTCGACGTTTCTCGGCTATGCCGTCGATTACGACGGCGACGGCCGGCGCGACATCTGGAACGACCGGGCCGATGTGCTGGCCTCGATCGCCAACTACGTGTCGCGGCTGGGGTGGCGCGGCGGCGAGGGGTGGGGCAGGGAGGTCATGCTGCCCGCGGGCTTTGATGCGCGCTCCGCCGGGCTCGAGGTGAAGCGGCCGACCGGCGAGTGGAGCCGGCTGGGCGTGCGCAGCGTCGACGCCGGGCCTCTCTCGGGGCGCGAAAGCGAGGCTTCGCTGGTCATGCCGGACGGCGCCACCGGCCCGGCCTTTCTCGTCAATGACAATTTCCGCGCGATCATGAAGTGGAACCGATCCGTCTATTTCGCAGCGGCGGTCGGATCTCTGGCCGACAGCATCGGGCAAGGCTGAAACGAGCAAACAGCAGGCGGGCAACATGAGCGAGCGGAAATTCCGGGTTTATAATTGGCCGTTTCTGATAGCGGCCTGCGTCACAGCTGCCTTGTTCGCGGCCAGCCTCGACGGGAACCCGGCATCCGCCGCGCGCACCCATGCCAAACCCAAGCCGGCGACAGCTGCCGCGACGACCCCGGGGAAGCCCGGCGCGGGGATCGACACTCAGGCGAAGCACGCGCTGGTGGTCGAGGTCGAAACCGGCACCGTGTTGCTCGACAAGCTTGCCGACGAGCGCATGCCGCCGGCGTCGATGAGCAAGATCATGACCGCCTACCTGGTATTCGACATGCTGAAGCAGGGGCGCGCCAAGATCGAGGACGAGCTGCCGGTCAGCGAGCGCGCTTGGCGGCTGCAGGGATCGAAGATGTTCGTGCCGATCGGCGGGCGCATCAAGATCGACGATCTCTTGAAGGGGGTGATAATTCAATCCGGCAACGACGCCTGCCTCGTCCTTGCCGAGGGCCTCGCCGGGAGCGAGGAGGCGTTTGTCGAGATGATGAACCAGAAGGCGACGCAGATCGGGCTAAAGGACAGCCATTTTGCCAATGTCGACGGCCTGCCTAGCCCCGACCATTGGATGACGGCGCGCGATCTGGCGACGCTGTCGATCCGGACAATCCAAGATTTTCCGGAATATTACCACTACTACAGCCAGATGGAATTCGAGTTCAACAATATCAAACAAGGCAACCGCAATCCGCTGCTCTATAAAGGCGGCGGCGCCGACGGGTTGAAGACCGGCCATACCGAGGAGGCGGGCTACAGCCTGACGGCTTCGGTCAAGCGCGAGAACCGCCGGATCGTGCTCGTGCTCGGCGGATTGCCGACGATGAAGGCGCGGGCTCAGGAGAGCGAAAGGCTGATCGAGTGGGCGTTTCGCGAATTCAACGACTACAAGCTGTTCGCGGTCGGCGACAAGGTCGAGGACGCCGAGGTTTGGCTCGGCGCCGAGCCAAAGGTGGCGCTGACGGTCGGCCGGGACCTGGTCGTCACCTTGCCGCGCCGGACTCGCAAGGACATGAAGGTGACAGTCGAGTACGATCGGCCTATTTCGGCCCCGATCGCCAAAGGTCAGACGCTCGGCAAGGTGATCGTTACCGCGCCCGACGTGCCGCCCGCCGAGGTGCCCTTGGTCGCCGCCGCGAGCGTCGACCGCATGGACGCGATCGGCCGCATCGCTACCTTGGCGGGCTATCTGGTGTGGGGCGGCCGGCGCTGAGGTGACAACCGCCGCCGGCAAGTTCCTCACTATCGAGGGCGGCGAAGGCGCAGGCAAATCGACGCAGCTGGGCTTGCTTGCCGCCGCGCTGGAGCGGGCGGGGATCGTAGCGCGGACCACCCGCGAGCCCGGCGGGTCGCCCGGCGCGGAGGCGATCCGGCGCCTGTTGCTCGAAGGCGAGGGTGAGCGCTGGGATGCGGTCAGCGAGGCGCTGTTGCTGGTCGCCGCCCGCCGCGACCACGTCGCCCGCGTCATCAGCGCCCTCTCTCCGGCAGGGAATATGGGTCCTGTCCGACCGTTTCGCGGACTCGACGATCGCCTACCAAGGGTATGGCAAAGGGGTTCCGCTCGACCAGCTCCGGGCGCTGCACCGGATCGCGCTCGGCGATTTCGCGCCGGATTTGACGCTGATCCTCGATGTCCCGGTCGATATCGGTCTCGCCCGCGCCACCGCGCGCTCCCCCGCCGACCGGTTCGAGCGCCTCGACCGCGCATTCCATGAAAGGCTTCGGCAAGGGTTCCGCGAGATCGCCGCCGCCAACCCGGCCCGCTGCGCCCTGATCGACGCCTCGGGCGACCCGCAGGCGGTGCACCAGGCTCTACTGGCCAAAATCGAGCATTCTCTCGGTGTGCAGTTTGCCCCTCACCCCAGCCCTCTCCCCGCATGCGGGGAGAGGGAGGGCCCCGCGTCAGCGGGGGGGTGAGGGGCGGCGAGCGACGAGCGACAGCCGAATGGTCGTCGAGGAAACAGGAGGCGTCCCGGCGCCGCGGGCCAACCCGGATCTTGTCGGTCACGAGGGCGCGGAGCGGGAGCTCCGGCGCTTGGCAGAAGCCGGACGGCTGCCGCACGCCATTCTGCTGAGCGGGCCGCGCGGCATCGGCAAGGCCACCCTCGCCTTCCGTTTCGCCCGCTTTTTGCTGGCGAAATCGGCCGGCCCAACGGGCGGCATTTCTGAAGAGAGCAGCCTCGCGGTCGATCCCGAGAGCAGCGTGTTTCATCGCGTGGCATCGGGCGGCCATGCCGACCTGCTGACCGTCGAGCGGGCCTACGATCCGCGGCGCCGCCGGATGCGCAGCGAGATCGTCGTCGAGGATGCGCGCGAGATCGCGGGCTTTTTTCGGCTGACCGCGGCCGAGGAGGGGTGGCGCATCGTCGTTGTCGACGGCGCCGAGGAGATGAACCGCAACGCCGCCAACGCGCTCCTCAAGATCTTGGAGGAGCCGCCGCAGCCGCGCGCTGCTGCTGCTGGTCAGCCACAGCCCGGGCCGGCTGCTGCCGACGATCCGTTCCCGCTGCCGGCGGATGCCGCTGAGCGAACTGCAGCGGCCGATCGTTGTGCAGCTGCTCGAACGGTACCGTCCGGAATTGCCGGAAGCGGAGGCCAGGGCGCTCGCCGAGCTCTCCGCGGGCAGCATCGGCGGCGCCATCGATCTCGCCGATGCGGGTGGGCTTTCGCTCTATCGCTCATTGCTCGAAATGCTCTCGCACATGCCGCGGGCCGACAGCGGCGAGCTTCACGCTTTCGCCGACAAATTTTCGCGGCCCGATGCGGATGACGCGTATCGGACCCTTCAGGAGCTGTTGTCGACCTTCCTCGCGCGCATGGTGACGCGGGCGGCCCGCGGGCAGTTTCAGGCCGTGGAGGTCGTTGCCGGCGAGAATGAAGCGATGCAGCGGCTGTCGAGCCGTGCCGACCCGGCCCGCTGGGCCGGGTTGCGAGATGAGATCGAACAAAAATTTGCGGCCACCGACCAGCTCAATCTAGATCGCAGGCAGGCCTTGCTCGGCGCGTTCTTTGCGGTCGAGGGACTGACAGGATAAGGCTTCCGGCCCATATCAGGGGTTTGGAGACAATCATGCCCGCCGACCGGCCATTTTTCATCACCACACCGATCTATTACGTCAACGACACGCCGCATTTGGGGCATGCCTACACGACGGTAGCGTGCGATGTCCTGGCGCGCTTCATGCGGCTCGACGGGCGCCATGTGAGGTTCCTGACGGGGACCGACGAGCACGGCCAGAAGGTCGAGCAATCGGCGCGGGCGAACGGGGAATCTCCCCAGGAGTTCACGGACCGCATTTCTGCGACATTTCGTGAAATGGCGCGGCTTCTCGATATCAGCAACGACGATTTCATCCGCACGACGGAGCCGCGCCATATTCGCGGCGTCCAGGCGCTCTGGCGGGAGCTGGAGCGCCGCGGCGAGATCTATCTCGGGCGGTTCGCCGGATGGTATTCGGTCCGCGACGAGGCGTTTTACGACGAGGGCGAGCTGGTCGACGGCAAGGCGCCGACCGGCGCCGAGGTCGAATGGCTCGAAGAGGAGAACTATTTTTTCCGGCTGTCGGCGTGGCAGGACCGGCTGCTCGAATTTTATGAGGCAAATCCCGATGCGGTCGCGCCGCGCAGCCGGCGCAACGAGGTCATCAGCTTTGTCAGATCGGGGCTGCGCGACCTGTCGATCTCGCGAACCAGCTTCAGCTGGGGGATTCCGGTCCCGGGCAACCCGAAGCATGTGATCTATGTCTGGCTCGACGCGCTCGCCAACTACATTACTGCGATCGGGTATCCGGACACGAGAGATCCGGAATTTGCAACCTTCTGGCCGGCGGACATTCATGTCGTCGGCAAGGACATTCTGCGCTTTCACGCGGTCTATTGGCCGGCCTTTTTGATGGCGGCCGGGATCGAGCCGCCGCGCCGCGTCTTCGCCCATGGCTGGTGGACCGTCGAAGGGCAGAAGATGTCGAAATCGCTGAACAATTTCATCCCGCCCAAGCAGCTCGTCGATAGCTACGGGCTCGACCCGGTGCGCTACTTCCTGTTGCGCGAGCTGCCGTTCGGCAGCGACGGGGACTTCTCGCGCCGCGCCGTGGTCGGGCGCCTCAACGGCGACCTGGCCAACGATTTCGGGAATTTGGCGCAGCGGGTGCTGGTCATGATCAACCGCAATTGTGCTGGCTGCGTGCCCGAGCCGGGGCGGTTGTCGGAGAGCGACGCGCGGCTGCTCGGCGCCGCGCGCGAGCTTTCTCGCACCGTGCGCGGGCATATAGTCGGAGCAGGCCTTTCATCTTGCGCTCGAGGCGATCTGGCAGGTTGTCGGCGAGGCCAACCGCTACGTGGACGAGCAGGCCCCCTGGGCGTTGAGCCGCAGTGACCGCGCGCGGATGGGAACGGTGCTTTACGTCCTCGCCGAGACGGTCCGGCATCTCGCAATCCTGGTGCAGCCTTTCGTCCCGGGAGCTGCTGCAAAGCTGCTGGATCAGCTGGCCGTGCCGGAGGCGGCGCGATCCTTTGCCGCCCTGGCGGAGGGGCCGCTCGCACCGGGAACCCGATTGCCCAAGCCCGAGGGCATCTTTCCGCGCTTTGTCGAAGGAACCGCCGGTGAGCGGCGTAGGGCGCTCGATGCTAGTCGATAGCCATTGCCATCTCGATTTCCCGGATTTCGCAGCGGAGCGCGATGCAGTCGTAGCACGCGCCCGCACCGCCGGGGTCGAGACAATGCTGACGATCGGCACGCGGCTCGATCAGTTCGAAGGGGTTCGCGCCATCGCCGAAGCCTATGACGGGATCTGGTGCTCGGTCGGGGCCCATCCGCACGAGGCGGCCGATCACGCCGAGCTCGCCGCCGAGCAGCTGGTCGCGTTGGCCCAGCATCCGAAGGTCGTCGGCATCGGCGAGACCGGCCTCGATTTTCATTACGATTTGAGCCCCCGCGACATCCAGGAACGGGTGTTCCGGGCTCATATCGCGGCCTCGCGGACGAGCGGTCTGCCCCTGATCATCCATGCGCGCGAAGCCGACGCCGAGATTGCGCGAATTCTCGATGAGGAGCGGCCGCCGCCCGGCGTGCTGCATTGCTTCAGCAGCGGCCGCGGGTTGGCAGAGAAGGCGCTGGAGCTGGGGTTTTCGTCTCGATCTCTGGGATCGTGACGTTTCGCAATGCCGAGGAATTGCGGACGATCGTGCGCGATCTGCCGCTCGACCGGCTGCTGGTCGAGACCGATGCGCCGTATCTGGCGCCGGTGCCGTATCGCGGCAAACGCAACGAGCCGGCCTTTGTCGCCGCCACCGCGGCTGCGGTCGCGGCGCTAAAGGGCGTCGCGACCGAGCAGCTGGCCGCAACGACGCGAGACAATTTCTTCCGCCTGTTCACCAAGGCGACGCCGCCCGCCCGATGCGGGTGACTGTTCTCGGCTGCGGCGCTTCGACCGGAGTTCCCGCGATCGGCCCGATCTGGGGCCGCTGCGACCCGGCCGATCCGCGCAACCGCCGGCGCCGGGTCTCGGTGCTGGTCGAAATCGGCCAGGTCTCGATCCTGATCGACACCTCGCCCGATCTGCGCGAGCAGCTGATCGACGCCAATGTCTCGCGGCTGGACGCGGTGGTGGTGACCCATGCGCATGCCGATCATCTGCACGGGATCGACGATCTGCGGTCGGTCAACCGGCTGATGCGCCAGGCGATCCCGATTATATGCCGATGCAAAGACGCTGGCTGAGATCGGCGGCCGGTTCGGCTACGTCTTCGAACCGGTCGAAGAGCCCGGCCGCTACTACAAGCCGACACTGGTGCCGCATGAGATCGTGGGGCCGTTTCGAGATCCAGGGCATTCCGGTCGTGCCGTTCGCGCAGGACCATGGGTTCAGCACGACCTTGGGCCTGCGGATCGGGGCATTTGCTTACTCGACAGATGTGACCGAGCTCGACGAGAACGCTTTTGCCGCTATCGAAGGCGTCGAGCTGTGGATCGTCGACTGTCTGCGGCGCGAGCCGCACCCGACGCATTCGCATCTCTGCCAAGACCTTGGCCTGGATCGCCCGCGTGCGCCCCCGGCGCGCCGTGCTGACCCACATGGATCAGAGCATGGATTACCGGGAGCTAGAGGCCGAATTGCCGCCGGGGGTGGAGCCGGGGCGGGACAGGCTCGTGATCGACTTGCCCGACCCGTGACCGAGAGGATGGTGTTGTCGGGAGCGCCATCTCGGCGATGGCGCTCCCGTTTTCGACACTTAATAGCGGGTCACGCGGCGCGCCCGGCGGCGGGCGGCGATGCCGGCGCCGATCAGCCCGGAGCCCAGCAACAACAGGCTGGCAGGCTCCGGAACATAGAGCTCGCGCGCCAGCTTCGTGGTCAGCGCGGCTTCGAATGCCTGGAAATCGGCTGCGTTGATCGAGAAAGATCCTGTCCCGCGGATAAAGCTGCAATCAGCGGCCCCTCCGATGCCTAGGCAATTGACCTGATTGATGCCGGCGGCAATCGCGTTGTTCGCGGCTGTGCCGGGCGCTTGCCCGACATTGTTTTCACCGTCGGTCGATACGTCGATGATGAGCCTTGAACCCAGGATAGAGGCCGAAGCGAGATCGGTCGCCGCCTGTGCGATGGCATTGCCTATGGCGGTATTGGAATTCAGCTTCGGCATCGTGGCGATGGCGTTGGTCAAAGCCGTTCGATCCGCCGCGGAAGCAATGATCATTTCTGGGAATTGGACGACGACATTGGTCGAGAAATTCACGACCTCGACGGCAACGCTGCCGTCGATCGGCAGCAGCGCGTTGATGGCATTTACATACGAGGTCTGTTGAGTAGCGAAGTTTGCACTCGATATGCTCGCTGAGGAATTGATGACGATCGCCAGTTCCAAGGAAACGGGAATTGCATGCGAAGGGGCGGAGATTCCAAGGAGACCGATCGCGGCTATGCCGAACAAGACTTTACGAGACATTTCCGTTCCTATTTGCTAAAGAGCGCCGTGTTGCGCATCGATTTCGACAAGGCAAGACGCATGCCACAGAGAAAAACCTGGAATATCAAATCGTCTGGCGAACGTTACGAACAGGATGTAAAGAATTATGACGCTGTATTTATTAAGTTATCTTAACCTATCCTTTAAGGTTAAAGAGATATGAACCCCATGTCAGGAGTTATTATAGGCCTACCAAGGATGCCGATCGGCGGATGTCCGTGGAATAATTTTCCATAATATATATTATGCGACACATCGTACCCAGAAAGCCCGAAATGAACCGTCCTATCGACCGCCTCCTGGCTATCATGGCTCACCTGCGTGATCCGGAGCGCGGTTGCCCTTGGGATCGGGAGCAAAATTTCAAAACGATCGCGCCCTACACGATCGAAGAGGCCTACGAAGTGGCCGACGCGATCGAGCGCGGCGACATGTCGGCGCTAAAGGACGAGCTCGGCGATCTTCTTTTCCAGGTGGTGTTCCATTCCCGCATGGCCGAAGAGCAGCAGGCGTTTGGGTTCGAAGACGTTGCCGCGGCGATCGCGGACAAGATGGAGCGCCGCCACCCGCATGTCTTTGGCAACGCAGAGATCGCCTCGGCCGAGGCGCAGACCGAGGCCTGGGAGCGGCATAAAGCGGCCGAGCGGCGCGAGCAAGCGCGGCGCACCGGAGCGCCGGTGAGCGTCCTCGACGGGATCGCATCGGCGTTGCCGGCGCTGATGCGGGCCGTCAAGCTTCAGAGCCGCGCGGCGCGGATCGGCTTCGATTGGCCGGAGGCGCGCCCGGTCTTCGCCAAGCTTGCCGAAGAAATTGCCGAACTCGAGGCCGAGCTCGATCGCGGTGCGGATCGTCGGCGGATCGAAGACGAGATGGGTGATCTGCTCTTTGCCGCCACCAACCTCGCCCGCAAGCTCGACATCGACCCGGAAGTGGCGCTGCGGCACGCAAACGCCAAGTTCGAGCGCCGCTTCCGCCGGGTCGAAACGCTCGCCGCCGAGCGCAGAGTCCGGGGCCGATCTCGACGCGCTCGAAGCGCTGTGGCAGGAGGTCAAGCGCGAAGAACGCGATCAAGAAGGATCGACGGCCTAGTGGAGGCGTTGGCGGTGGCGCAGGCGCGCAATATCCTCTTCGGAGAGGCGGACCGAAAGATGGGCCGCCTCGTTGTCGTCGCGGCGGCCGAGCACTTCGCCGCGGCGATACAGCCATGCCAAGGTCTTGCCGTCGGTCAGTGGGACATCGAGGCGCAAAATTCGCGCCTCGCTCTCGAGTTGGCGGTCGATCAATTCGAGCAAGCGCATCGCAACCCTCTCCCGTCACCGCCGAGAGCGCAACGCTTAGCGAATTGCGCAGGTGGTGGTTTTCGAGGCCGGCGCGACCGGCCTGATCGAGCAAGTCGATTTTGTTCATCGCCTCGATCAGCCCGTCCTCGACCGGGTCGTCGAAGCCGAGATCGACCAGCACGTCGAGCACATCGGCCCGCTGCGCCTTGCTGTCCGGATGATGGGCGTCGCGGACGTGGACGACGATATCCGCTTCGGTGACCTCCTCCAGGGTGGCCCGGAAAGCGGCGACCAGATGGGTCGGCAGGTCGGAGATAAAGCCGACCGTGTCGGACAGGATCGCCTGGCGGCCCGAGGGCAGCGCGAGGCGCCGCATCGTCGGGTCGAGCGTCGCGAACAGCATGTCCCCGGCGGTGACCGAGGCGCGGGTCAACCGGTTGAACAGCGTAGACTTCCCGGCATTGGTATAGCCGACCAGCGCGACCACCGGATACGGCACGCGGCGGCGCGCCTCGCGATGCAATCCCCGTGTCCGCCTGGTGGCGTCGAGCTCGCGCTTCAATCGTCCGATCCGCTCGCCGATCAGCCGGCGGTCGATTTCGAGCTGGCTTTCGCCAGGTCCGCCGAGAAAGCCGAAGCCGCCGCGCTGGCGCTCCAGATGCGTCCACGACCGGACGAGGCGTGAGCGCTGATACGAGAGCGCGGCCAGCTCGACTTGCAGGCGTCCCTCATGGGTGCGCGCCCGCGCGCCGAAGATTTCGAGGATCAGTCCCGTTCGATCGATGACCTTGGCCTGCCAGCGCCGTTCGAGATTGCGCTGTTGCACCGGGCTCAACGCGGAATCGATGATAACGATCCCGATCTCGTTCTCTTTGATGAGTTCGCCCAGATTTTCGACGGTGCCGCTGCCGAGCAGGCTGCTCGGCCGCGGGCGGTCGACACGGGCGATTTCGGCCGCAACCACATCGAGCCGGATGGCCTTGGCAAGGCCAACGGCTTCGTCGAGCCGCGCTTCGGCCGACCGCTTTGACCCGCCCGCTGCATGCCGCGCGGGCACCGTCTTTGTCACCGGGTGGACAACGAGGGCGCGGCCTGTCGAGGTTCCGTCGGTAGTCGGTGCGTTTCCCGGCTGGCTCAGGATTCGGCCATCTCCTTGTTGGGCTCGAAGAGCTGAATCGGCTGACCCGGCATCACCGTCGAAATTGCGTGCTTGTACACCAGTTGCGAGTGGGCGTCCCGTCTCAACAGTACGCAAAAATTGTCGAACCAAGTAATGATCCCCTGCAGCTTGACGCCGTTTACGAGGAAGATAGTGACGGGCGTTTTGTTCTTACGGACGTGGTTCAAAAATACGTCTTGAACATTTTGAGACTTTTCCGGAGTCATGGGTCTTCCCCCACTCCCTTCTTGGAACTGAGCCGGCCCAGCTCACGCCGAAACATCCGGACGAGACGACCGGAATGCAGCTACGAAGATGGGCCCGCGCCGTCGAATCGCAAGCCCTGCACAAAGTGAAACAGGGCCGTCCCGTCCGCGAAGACCAGCTGCGGCTCGCACCGAAAGAACTCCTCTTCGCCCGGCCCGGCCCCGAGCAGCACAGGAACGCAGCCGCTGTTGCGGGCGCATGTCATGTCAACCCCGGTGTCGCCCACCAGCCAAACTCCCTCCCCCGGGCTGACGCCGCTCGGTTCGAGAGCGAGCATGACCGGGGCGGCGTCCGGCTTGTCAAGGGTCGCGTCCCCCGCCCCGATGACGCTGCCGAAATACCTCGACCAACCGATCCACTCGGCCTCGCGGCGCAGCAGAGCGCCAGTCTTGTTGCTGACCACCCCGAGAAAGATGCCGAGATCGGCTAGCCCGTGCAGCAGAGCGCCCCGGCCCGGCAACGGGCTCAACCGTTCGAGATGAATAGCGCGGAACACGTCGAGATAAATCCGCCGCGCCTCCTCCCAGCGTTCGCCAAAGTGCAAAGGGAAGCTCTCGCGCAAGCTGAGCCGCACGCGTTCCTTGGTTTCCTGCAACGACCAGGGCGGCTTTTCCATCGCCGTCATGACGACGTTCAGAGCTTCGTGGATGGTCGCCCAGCTGTCGACCAGGGTGTTGTCCCAGTCGAACAGGATCGCCCGGGGCCGGGCCATTTCGAGCGGCTCGGCAGCCGCGATATTGAGGCGGCGGTCATGCCGCCGCCGCGTGAGCGAGATAACCGGCGCGCAGCCTTCGGCTCAACTGGCCCGGAGCACCCTCGCCCACCGGGTCGCCGTCGATGCTGACGACCGGAAGCAGGTCGACGGTGGTGCTCGTCAAGAAGGCCTCGGTCGCGGCTTTCGCTTCCGCCACCGTGAACGGACGCTCGACAAAGCGGTAGCCCTCGCGGCGGATGAGGTCGAGCACGGCGAGCCGGGTGACGCCGTTCAGTATTGCATGGTCGGCTTGGCGGGTGACCACCGTACGGTCGGGCGTGACGATCCACGCATTGGTCGAGGTCCCCTCGGTTACGTAACCGTGGCGGTCGACTTGCCAGGCCTCGAAGGCTCCGGCTTCTTTCGCCAGCTGCTTGCCCAGCACGTTCGGCAGCAGCGCCACCGCCTTGATGTCGCAGCGCTGCCACCGGATATCGGGGATCGTGACGACGGAGATCCCGTCGTCACCGATGCGGGGATCGGCGGGCTTCTTCCGCCGCGACGTTACGACCAGCGTGGGTTTCGCCGATTTCGGGAAGGCGTGGTCGCGCGGCGCGACCCCTCGTGTGATCTGGAGATAGACAATGCCGTTCCCGACGCCGTTGCGGCGGACGACCTCGCGCAGGACGATCTTCAAGGCGGCATCGGAAAGCGGCGCAGGGATCCGCAGCTCACCGAGCGACCTGGCGAGCCGAGCGAGATGCGGCTCCTCATCGAGGAGGCGGCCATCCACCACCGCCAGCACTTCGTAAACCCCATCGGCGAATTGGTATCCGCGATCCTCGATATGCACCGCCGCCGAGCGAAACGGCAGATATTGCCCGTCGACATAAGCAACACGCGACATCGGCGCTGGCCCCCAGCTGAGGCGGCGCCGAGCACAACGGGGCGATTGAGATGCCGCGATCGGGCTCAGGCGCCGATCTTCATGGGACGATCATTGCCTACAACACCCAAGGACTTCAACTTTCGGTGCAGAGCTGAACGTTCCATCCCGACAAAAGCAGCGGTGCGCGAGATGTTGCCGCCGAATCGGGTCACCTGAGCGAGAAGGTATTCTCGTTCGAAGACCTCGCGCGCGTCGCGCAGCGGCAGGGTCATGATTTCGCTGCCTTTCTCCCATTTGACCACGGTCGGGGCGATCGCGGTGATCTCATTGGGCAGCATGTCGGCGCGGATCGGCTCGTGCGTATCGCCCGGCGCCATGATCAACAGCCAGTCGATGACGTTGCGCAGCTGCCGCACATTGCCCGGCCAAGTATAGGCCTGCAACGCCGCCATCGCATCCTCGCCGAAATCGCGCGGCGCGAGGCGCGCCGCCTCGGATGCCCGCGCCATGAAATGCCGCGCCATTAGTGGGATGTCCTCGAGCCGCTCGCGCAAGGGCGGGACCCGAATCGGCACCACGCTCAGCCGATAGAACAAATCTTCGCGAAAGCGCCCGGCGCTGATCTCGGCGCCGAGCTCGCGGTTGGAGGAGGCAACGACCCGCACATCCACCTCCACGCGGCTCGACCCCCCTACCCTCTCGAACGTTTGCTCCTGCAAGACCCGCACGATCTTGCCTTGGGTCTCGAGCGGCATGTCGGCGACCTCGTCGAGAAACAAGGTGCCGCCATGGGCGCGCTCGAACGTCCCCACTTTGCGCGGTGCACCGTCGTTGCGGGTTTCGGTCCCGAACAACTCGATTTCGAGGCGCTCCGGGCGCATTGTTGCGCAGTTGACCGGAATGAAGGCGCCGCGCGCTCGCCGGGAACGTGCGTGGAGAAGGCGCCCGACGACCTCCTTGCCGGAGCCGGGCGGACCGGTGATCAGAACCCGGCTGCCGGTCGGCGCCACGCGCTCGATCTGCTGCCGCAGCTGGTTTGCCGCCGACGAAGCGCCGACCAGGTCGAGATCACCCCCGGCCCGCAGCTTCAGCTCCTCATTCTCGCGCCGCAGCTGCGCCGCCTCGATGGCGCGCTCGACGACCAGCAGCAAGCGGTCTGATTTGAACGGCTTTTCGATAAAATCATAGGCGCCCAGCTTGA
The DNA here is from genome assembly GCA_963836845.1 of uncultured Alphaproteobacteria bacterium. Classification (GTDB taxonomy): domain Bacteria; phylum Pseudomonadota; class Alphaproteobacteria; order ATCC43930; family CGMCC-115725; genus AP-15. The sequence continues at coordinate 60,515 of CAWILK010000015.1, forward strand.
TCGCCTCGACCGCCGTCTCGATCGTTCCGTGCCCGCTGATCATGACGACCGGCACCGATGGCATCTCGGCTCGCAGTTGCTTCAGGATTTCGATGCCCTCGAGCCCTCCCGCCCTGGAGCCATATGTCGAGAATGACGAGGGTCGGCTGGCGCGCCTGAATTGCGGCAACGGTCTGGGCGGTATCGGCGGCCTCACGGGTGGCGTACCCCTCGTCCTTGAGCACACCCGCGATCAACATGCGGATGTCGGCCTCATCGTCGACGATCAGAATGTCATGCGCCATGAGTGACCGGGCTCAGTTCCATCGGCTCGTCGGCGGCTTCAGAGCGCGGCAATGCGCGGTTCTCGGAGGCCGCGAATACCAGCTTGACCCGCGCGCCCTGCGGCTCCGCATCTTCCAGCACCAGCTCGCCCTGGTGATCTTCCATGATCTTTTTGACGATGGCGAGGCCCAGGCCGGTTCCCTTCGTTCGGGTCGTAACGTAAGGCTCCGTCAGCCGCTCGCGGCCCTGTTGGGGCAAACCCTTGCCATTGTCTTCCACAGCGACCGCTACCTGGCCGTCTTGCTGGTCGACGGAGACGTGGATGCGGCCGGGCTCTTCGGCGCCGGTCTTCGGCGATTCGCGCCTGGATCAACTCGATCGCATTCTTGACGATGTTGAGAACCGCCTGGCCGACCAGCTGAGCATCGCAACGAACCGTGACCGTATGGGTCGGAAATGCTGTCGCGAACGCGATTTCGGGATGCGCCGTGCGTTGCAGAAACACCGCCTGATGGACGATTTCGATCAGATTCTCCGGTTTGAGCACCGGCGCCGGCATTCGAGCAAAGGACGAGAACTCGTCGATCATCCGCCCGATATCGCCGACATGACGGATAATCGTGTCGGTGCAGACCGTGAAGGTCTCGGCATCGTTCTTGATCTCTTTCAAGTAGCGGCGCCGCAGCCGTTCCGCCGCCAGCTGGATCGGGGTCAGCGGGTTCTTGATTTCGTGAGCAATGCGGCGGGCGATGTCGGCCCATGCCGCCTTGCGCTGTGCCGAAAGCAGCTCGGTGATGTCGTCGAAGGTGACGACAAACCCGCTGATCTCGCCGCCAATGTGTTCGGCCGCGATACGGACCAGCAAAGTTCGGGTGCTGTTGCCGCTGACGAGCTGGACCTGCGACTGCGCCAGCCGGTCCGGACGCCGCTCCGCCTCGGCGAGCAATCCCGCCATCTCCGGCGCGACCTCCGCGAGATCCTCTCCCATCGCCTGATCGAGGTCGATCCCGAGAAGCGACGATGCGGAGCGGTTCGGCAAATTGATCCGGCCGGATCGATCGAGCCCGATCACCCCGGCAGAGACGCCCGTCAATACGGTCTCGGTAAATCGGCGCCGCTCGTCGAGTTGCCGATTAGCCTCCCTCAGCTCCCGCTGTTGGCTTTCGATCTGGTACGTCATCCGGTTGAAGGCGCGGCTGAGCGTGGCGAGCTCGTCGTCCTGCTCGCCCTCCGGAACACGCGCCGCCAGATTCCCGCCGCGCACCTGCTCGGCGGCTGTTATCAGGCCGCTGATCGGCACCGCGAACTGGGTCGCGAAATGAATGCCGATGGCCACCGCGGCGACCAGGAACAGCATGGCCACCATAAGGAAGATCAGGGCAAAGGTGATTTGAAACCCCGAGCGCTGCCCTTCCATTTGTTCGTATTGAGCGGCGGCGCGCTGGGTTTGCTCCATGTGGCTCAGAACCCGCGGCTCGATAAACCGTCCGACAAAGAGATAGACATCGCCAAACGGATTGAGGCGAACGAGGGCGCGCACCCGGTCGTCGCTGTCATTGGTCATGATCGCCACATCGCCGGTATCGGCGAGGCGGACCGCATCATCGGGAACCGGCTCGAAGCCCAAGGTGAAGGACAGGCTCGACCGCGCCAGGATGTGGCCGGCGCGGTCGAAAACGACCGCCTCGGTCAAGCCGCGCAACGCCGATTGCGCCGAGACGACCTGCTCCAGATGCTGCGGATTGAGCGCGAGCTTGAATGCGTCCCGGTTGAGGTCGTTCGCCATCGCCAGGACATCGGCACGGATCGCCTGCTGATGCTCGTGCAGGTAGGCTTCGGCGACCGCCAGAGACTCCGAGATCGCCGTCCGCACCTTGTCGCTGAACCACGATTCGATGCCGAAGCTGAAGAAGAGGTAGGAGAAGACCGCGACGATGATCGTCGGCGTCACCGCGATCATGCTGAACAGCACCACGAGCCGGATCTGCAGCCGTGAGCCGGCGAGACCCCGGCGCCGCTCGGCCCAGACCTCGATCAGCCGCTTGGCGATGACCGCCCCGAGCGCCAGCAGCAGCACCAGATCGAGGTTCAGCAGCGACAGGACGGCGTTTGGGTGGGGGCCGAAGGGCGGCGCCCCGGTCAGCGCGAGATAGGTCGCCACGCCCGAAGCGAGCGCCGGGATCGCCAGCGCGATCGCGATCTTGCGCCCAAGACCGATACGACCGGCCCATATTCGAACCCGCCGCATCAAATTCATTCGAGTTCCTCTGCCGGACAGCGCGACGCACCCGATGATAACAGCCCAGCCTGTCCCGTTTCGCCCCCAATCTCGCTCTTCCGAGCGAGATTGGCCTATTTGCTTATTTTATGCCCCGCACCACCGGGATGTCCAATTCGCGGATTTTCTTGCGCAGCGTGTTGCGATTGAGGCCGAGCAGATGGGCGGCCCTGATCTGATTGCCCCGCGTGGCGCCCAGGGTCAGCACGATCAGCGGCCGCTCGACTTCACGCAGCACCCGGTCGTATAGCCCCGCCGCCGGCAGCACCCCTCGATGCGCCGCGAAATACCCCTTGATGTGGCGTTCGACGGCGGCGGCAAGGCCCTCCCCGGCCGGCGTTTCGGCCGGATCCCCGGCCGGAGCGGCGTCTCCCAGCTCGGCGTCGATTATTCCAACCCCGATCACCTCCTGTGAATAAAGCGCCGCCAGCCGCCGCACCAGGTTTTCGAGCTCGCGAACATTGCCGGGCCAGCGGTAAGCGCGCAGCCGCTCCATCGCGGCATCGTCGAGCCGCTTCATCGGCAGGCCTTCGCGCACCGCCATCGCCGCGAAATGCCTGACCAGAGCCGGGATGTCGGCGCTGCGCTCGCGCAGCGGCGGCAGACGGATCGGCGCCACGTTGAGCCGATAAAACAAATCCTCGCGGAACAGCCCCTGCCGAATCAGCTGCCGCAGATCGTGATGCGTCGCCGCGACGATGCGGACATCCGAGCGGATCGGGACGCGCCCGCCGACAGCGGTGAACTCCCCTTCCTGCAATACGCGCAGCAGCCGGGTTTGCGCCTCGATCGGCATGTCCCCGATCTCGTCGAGAAACAATGTGCCGTCCTGCGCCTGCTCGAAGCGCCCGATACCGCGCGTCGTCGCCCCGGTGAAGGCGCCCTTCTCGTGCCCGAACAATTCGCTTTCGATCAGCTCGCGCGGGATCGCGGCCATGTTGATCGCGACGAACGGGCCGTTGCGGCGCTTGCCGTAATTGTGCAGCGCGCGGGCGACCAATTCCTTGCCGGTGCCGCTCTCGCCCATGATCGTCACGGTGAGATCGGTGCCCATCAGGCGGGCCAGCATGCGGTAGATTTCCTGCATCGCCACCGAGCGGCCGATCAGCGGCAGCTGGTCTTCAGCGTCGTCTTCGGCCGACGGCGGCGGCGCGTCGCGCGGCGCCGTCAACGCCCTCTCGACGACGCTGACCAGCTCGCGCAGGTCGAAGGGCTTTGGCAAGTACTCGAAGGCGCCCCGCTCGGTCGCCTTGACCGCGGTCAATAGCGTGTTCTGCGCGCTCATGACGATGATCCGCAGCTCCGGGCGGATCTTCTTGATGCGCGGAATGAGCTCGAGGCCGTTCTCGTCCGGCATGATCACGTCGGTGATGACGAGATCCCCCTCGCCATCCGCGACCCACCGCCACAGGGTGGCGGCATTGCCGGTCATCCGCACATCGTGCCCGAGCCGGATCAGCGCCTGATTGAGCACCATCCGGATCGCGCGATCGTCATCGGCCACCAGGATCGTCGAAGACATCATCCGCTACCGTCTTGCGCGACCACCGGCAGAAACACCCGGAACACGGTTCGCCGGGGTTGGCTGTCGAATTCGATGACGCCGCCATGGTCGCTGATCACCTTGGCGACCAATGCAAGACCGAGGCCAGTGCCGTTCCGCTTGGTCGTGACGAACGGCTCGAACAGATGAGGGCGCAAATCCTCCGGAATGCCTGCCCCGTTGTCGGCGACCGCGACCATCAGCGGCAGGTGCTGACGCCCTTCGCCCCCGGGTCCGGTCACCCGGAGACCGTGCCGGTACGCGGTCGTCAGGATGATTTCGCCATCGGCATTGGGCAAAGCCTCAGCGGCGTTCTTGACGAGATTGAGAAACACCTGAACCAACAGGTCGCGGTTGCCATGGACCGGGGGCAGCGAGGGGTCGTATTCCTCGACCACCCGAACATGGCGCGCGAAACCGGATTGCGCGGCTTTGCGCACCCGTTCGAGCACCTCATGGATATTGACCGTCTCGCGATCGATCGGCCGATGATCGGAGAATGCTTCCATGCGGTCGACCAGCGCCACGATCCGGTCGGTCTCGTCGCAGATCAGCTGGGTGAGCTCGCGGCCCGCCGGGTCGGCATCCTGCTCGAGCAGCTGCGCAGCACCACGGATCCCGGAGAGCGGGTTCTTGACCTCGTGCGCCAACATCGCGGCCATCGCGGTGATCGACCGCGCCGCGCTGCGGTGGGTCAGATGGCGGTCCATCATTTCCGCCATCGAGCGCTCGTGCAGGGTCAGCACGAGCAAATCCGCCCCCTCCCCGGTCAGCGCCGCCTGGATCGTGGCGGAACGGCTGCCGAACCGCGGCCCTTCGAGCAGCATGTCGTATTCGGAGACCGTGTTGCCGACCTTCCATACCGAGTTCGATCAGCGACAGCAGCGGGCTGTGCGAGGCCAGGAACTCGGCCACCATGCTGCCGCGCAACGCGGCGGCGCCGGCCCCGAGAAACTGTTCGGCGGCTGGATTGACAAAACGGATATGCCCGCTCCGGTCGATGACGATCACCGGGTCGGCGAGGGCTGCCAGGATCACCGATGGCTCGGGCTCCGCATTTGCCGCCGCAGCCCATCGCCTGCCCGGCGCCGGTCCCAACCCGCGACGCCGCAGCGGCCCCATCGGTCAAGCCGCCTTGCGGACGAGAAGCGGCTCGTAAAAGGATCGGATCAGCGCGCGGACCCGATCCGTGTCGATCGTCTGGTTGACCGCCGCGCGGAACTCCGCCGAGCCCGGAAGCCCCTTGGAATACCAGGCGATGTGCTTGCGGGCGATGCGCGCGCCGACGGCGGTCCCGTAGTGATCGAGCATGTCCTCGTAATGAGCCAGCACGATATCGAGCTGCGCGTCGAGCGGCGGGTCGGGCACCCGCCGGCGCCCCTTGAGCCACTCGATGACCTGGCGCACGAACCAGGGCCGCCCATAGCAGCCGCGCCCGACCATCAGCCCGTCGGCCCCCGATTCCCGCAGCGCCCGGTCGGCGTCGTCGAGCGTGGCGATGTCGCCGTTCGCGACGACGGGGATCGTGACCGCGTCCTTGACCTCGCGGATGAATTTCCAATCGGACGACCCGTTGTAGAACTGGCACCGGGTCCGGCCATGCACGCTGATCATGCGAATGCCGCAGGCTTCGGCAATTCGCGCCAGCCGCGGCGCATTGCGGCTGCCGTCGTCCCAACCGGTGCGCATCTTCAAGGTGACCGGCAAGCTCCACCGCCCTGACCGTCGCTTCGAGGATGCGCGCGGCATGCGCCTCGTCCCGCATCAGCGCCGAGCCGGCATGGCCGTTGACCACCTTTTTTACCGGGCAGCCGAAATTTATGTCGATGATGCGGGCGCCGCGATCGGCATTGAGCTTGGCCGCCTCGGCCATGACCCGCGGCTCGCAGCCGGCGAGCTGAACCGCCATCGGCTGCTCGTCCTCGCAGGTCTTGGCCATCGTCATCGATTGCCGCGTCTCGCGGATCATCGCCTCGCTGGCGATCATCTCGGAGACGACCAGCCCCGCCCCCAGCCGTTTGACGAGACGCCGGAACGGCAGGTCGCTGACCCCCGACATCGGAGCCAGGATCACCGGGTCTTCGAGGGTAAGCGAGCCGATCAAAATGCTCATCGATTACGCATAGCGGAAGCTTGCCTAAGGATTAGGCAGAATTGTACTGCCTTTCCTTTTGCGCCGCAACATCGAGAGTTGAACGAGCGGCCGGTGGCGAACGGGTCGATGCTGGGATAGAGTTTGCCGATGGCTTCGGTCTACGCCCTCGTCGTCGCGGCCGGCCGGGGTAGCCGGTTCGGGGGGGCGGTGCCCAAGCAATACCTCCCGCTCGGCGGTGGCAGCGTACTCCGTCACGCTGTCCTGGCGCTCGCCGGCAACCCCCGGCTTTCGGGGGTGCTGGCGGCGATCCGGCCCGAGGACAGGGAATTGTTCGATCGCGCCGTCACTGGGATCCGCGTGCTGCCGCCGGTCCCGGGCGGCGCGACCCGGCAGGATTCGGTGCGGCATGGGCTCGAGGCGCTGGCCGCCTATCGGCCCGACCGCGTGCTGATCCATGACGGGGCGAGGCCGTTTCCCGATTCGGGGCTGGTCGGCCGGGTCATCGACGGGCTCGACCGCGCGGCGGCGGCGATCCCTTGCCTGCCGTTGCGCGACACGATCAAACGCGCCGAAGGCGGCACGATCCGGGAGACCGATCGACCGTTCCGGCCTGTGGCGGGCGCAGACCCCGCAAGGCTTTCACTTCGACGCGATCCTTGCCGCCCATCGCGCGGCCGCCGGGCGCGACCTGACCGACGATGCGGCGGTCGCCGAGGCGGCGGGGCTGATGCCGCTGCTGGTGGAAGGCAGCGAGGATAATCTGAAGATCACCACACCCGCGGACCTTGCCGATGGCGAGCGGCTGGTATCGTGGCGGCAGGGCGACATTCGCGTCGGCCAGGGCTTCGACGTCCACCCCTTCGCGCCGGGGGACCGCGTTTGGATATGCGGTGTCGAGATCCCTCACGAGATGAGCCTCGCCGGCCACTCGGACGCCGATGTCGGGCTGCACGCCCTGACCGACGCCCTGCTCGGGGCGATCGGAGCGGGCGATATCGGGATGCATTTCCCGCCGAGCGACCCGCAGTGGCGCGGCGCCGCGTCCGACCGGTTTCTGCGCCATGCCGCGGACCTCGTCCGCGCGCAGGGCGGCGCCATCGCCGCGGTCGACGTCACGATCATCTGTGAGCGGCCCAAGATCGGGCCGCATCGCCAGGCGATGGTCGAGCGCATCGCCGCGATCCTCGGCATCTCGCCGGGCCGGGTCAGCGTCAAGGCGACGACCACCGAAAAGCTCGGCTTCACCGGCCGCGGCGAGGGGATCGCCGCGCAGGCCGTCGCGACGGTGCGGCTGCCCTGGAGTGGAGAAACCGGTGTTCGAGCCTGAAACCCTGAGACTGGCCCAATCCGTCCTCGACGCCTGTCGTGCGCGCAACTGGCGACTGGCGACCGCCGAATCCTGCACCGGAGGGATGGTCGCCGCGGCATTGACGGCGATCGCCGGATCCTCCGATGTCGTCGAGCGCGGGTTCGTGACGTATACGAACGAAGCGAAATCGGATTTGCTCGGCGTGCCGGCCGAAACCATCGCCGCGCATGGCGCGATCAGCGCCGAGACCGCCGAGGCGATGGCGAAGGGCGCCATAGCGCACGCCCCGGTCGATCTGGCGGTGTCGGTCACCGGCATCGCCGGGCCGGGCGGCGCCACCCCGACAAAGCCCGTCGGGCTGGTGCTGTTCGGCCTCGCGCGGCGCGACGGGCATCTGCCGAACCGAGCGCCGCGTATTCTCCGGCGACCGCTCGGCCGTGCGAGAAGCGGCGCTGCAGCTGGCCCTCGAGCTGCTCGACGCCGAAGCGCACAGCTGATGCTATCGGGCGCGTCACAACCTTACATTGAGCAAGAATATTACCCTCCGCTGCTCCTGCAGCGGATCAGCAGCGGCAGATCCCGCAATGGTTGTGGGTGAGCATGTCGCGACGGCAGGGCTCCGCTCGATCGCGGATTGCGAACATCGTTACTATACGATGCGAATATGACAATTTGGGGATTGCTGCGGAGCCGAGCCGCCTTACACCCCAGATGAGCGAGCGATACCGTCGCGAAATGCCGCTCTAGCCTTTTCATAACGGGGGAACACCGCGGCTTTGGCGGCGTCGGGCGCGCGGTCGGGATGGCCGGAGCCAAATGGCGGGTCCGGATCGTACTCGATCCCCAGTTGGATCGCCTGAGCCACGGTCTCGCCCGCAATCTCCGCCACCACACTGAGGCCAAAGTCGATCCCTGAGGTGACGCCGCCTGCCGTGATCACATTGCCATCTTTGACGACGCGGGCCTTCTGATGCGTGGCGCCGACCAAGGGCAGCAGTTCGGTAAAGGCCCAATGCGTGGTGGCACGCCGCCCCTCGAGCAATCCGGCAACGCCGAGCACAAAGGCGCCGGTGCATACCGAGGTCACGTACTTTGCCGTGCCGGCCTGCCGGCGAACGAATTCGATCGTGTCCCGATCATTCATCGCTTTGACGACACCGGCGCTGCCACCGGGTACGCAGATCAAGTCGAGGGGCGGGCAGGTCGCGAAGGTGTGCGTCGGCAAAAAGCTCAGACCGCAGTCGCTCGCCACGGGAGCCTCGGACTTGGCGACGATATGGGTTGCCGACTGAGGCAACCGCGCCAGGACCTGCAGCGGGCCGGTAAAGTCGAGCTGGGTGAGCTCTGGGAAGATGACAAAACCGACATTGAAGAGAGACATCCCTGATCTCCATTGGGTTAGGGGCATGTGGCTTGGAAGCGGGCGGCTCGCAAGCGCGACCAGAACTTTATGGGTTATAGGAAGATAGGCGGCACGACAGGGGATCCATCTGGCGATCTACACTTCGCCCGGAATGTGACCCGTCAAGCCGGCGGCGATTTAAGGATGGCATGACTGTCGACCATTCCGCCATAATCCTCTTCTTCGGCAGAGGCGCGATCGGCAGAGGGAAGGCATGGCTAACCATCCCGGCACAGCCCAGCTCGCCTGGGCTTTTTTAACCATCGGCGCCGTCGCATTCGGGGGCCTCGGGGCAACGCTTGCGCTTCTGCAACGCGAGCTTGTCGAGCGGCGCGGCTGGCTGCAACAGGCCGATGTAGGTGAAGCGCTCGCGTATACAAAGCCGCTGCCCGGTTCGACGGTGGTCCAGGTCGTCACCTTCCTTGGGCTGGCGCATCAATCATTGGCCCGGTGCAATTGTTGCGACGGCCGCGTTCCTTTTGCCTGCGCTCGTCGTCATGACCGTCGCAGCTGCTGCCGTGCTCGCGTTGCCTGATGACCGTTGGGTGCGCGGGGCATTGACCGGCCTGCAAGTAGCGGTCGTCGGGCTCCTCGCGGCAGCGCTGTGGAGTTTGGCTCGCAGCGAGGCGCGGTCGCCATTTCTGATGGCCATGTTGGTAGCCGCTTTTGGCGCTGGCCTGTTCGTCAACGCCGCGATTGTCGTTGCGGCGGCAGGAGTTGTTGGCATCGGGATCGATCGGGCACAACGCCATGCTTGAGCTGATCGGGCGATTTCTTGTCATAGGCGCGCTTGCCTTCGGCGGCGGGCAAGCAGCCCTGCCGCTCGTCGAACGCTTGGCTGTGGCAGACACTGGATGGCTCACCCCCGCTCAGTTTGCCACGGGTGTAGGCCTGTCCTATGCGACCCCGGGCCCGATCCTGATTCTTGCGGCGTTCATCGGCTATCACGTTGCCGGCGTGCCGGGAGCGGTGGCGGCTACAATGGCTGTCTTCGCCGTGCCTGTCGCTCTCGCCGGCTTCTCCGCCCAGCTTGTCGCCACACTCAAGGATTCAAACTGGTTTCAGGCCTTTGGCCGCTTCGCAGCTGCGGCAGCTGTTGGATTGCTCGGCGTGACGCTTCTGGCGCTCGCGGGGCCCGTGATGGATATTCATTGGGCCTTGCTGGTGGGGTCGATGCTCGTCTTTGCGGTTTCGTTACGGGGCGTCCATCCGATTTTCCTGATCGGCGCAGCGACGCTATTCGGCGCCGGGGCGTCGTTCCTGTGATTTGGCCGGCGTCGGACCACACCACGAGGGAAGCGTATCCGCCAGCACAGGAGGCAGAACTCAGATGCCCGATGATACACCCGCCAACGCGCCCCCGATCCCGATGCTCGAGCGCCGCCGGATCGAAGCTGCCATCCTCAAGCACGTCTACGATACGCTGAAATCAAGTCAAGGCGAGGAGGTGGCGCGCCGCACGATCGCCGATGCCGTGCGCAGCTCTTCGATCGAGCAGGCCGCCGAGTTTGCCGCCAAGGTCGGCGGCCAGACATCGATGCAGACCTTTATCGACCGCCAGGCGCTCTGGAGGCTCGGCGGTGCGCTGGAGACCGAGGTGAAGGAGCAGACCGAGACCAGCTACGTCTTCAATGTCACGCGGTGCCGTTACGCCGAGATGTACCGCGAGATGGGGTTGGGCGAGATCGGTCACCTGCTCTCGTGCCAGCGTGACGCGACATTCTGCGAGGGCTACGACAAGCGCCTGAGGCTCACGCGCACGCAGACCATCATGCAGGGGGCCAGCCACTGCGACTTCGACTACAAGCTGGTGGACGAGCCCTGAGCCGAACACAATGCCCGCCGGCTCCAAACCACCGCGGAGCGCTACGCGGCGGTCGTCGCGATAGACCCCTCGGCGTCGTGCTCTTGCGAGATGTCGCGGTTGGTGTAGTCCGGAAGAAACGCCGTGGCGGTGATGCTGACGATCGCGCAGAACAGGACGTAGAGCGCGATCACATAGCCCGAGCCGAAAGCGGCCAGCAGCGCCGTCGCGATCAGCGGCGCGGGCCCGCCGGCCAGCACCGAGGACAGATGATAGCCCAGCGAAGCGCCGCTGTAGCGCAGCCGCGGGGTGAAGCATTCGGCGATCAAGGCCGCCTGTGGGCCGTACATCATGTCGTGCGGGATGAAGGACAGCACGATCGCGAGAAAGATCCAGCCCGGGACGGCGGTGTTCATCATCGCGAAATAGACGAAGCCGAACAGCCCGGTCGCGACCGCGCCGATCAGGTACATCCGCTTGCGGCCGATGCGGTCCGAGATATACCCGGAGAGCGGGATCGTCACCGCCGATAGCCCGGTTGCAGTGAGCAGCGCGGTCAGCAACAGGTCGCGCGAGCTGTGCAACACTGTTGTTCCATAGGTGAACAAAAAGGCCGCATACACGTAGAACGGACCTTGCTCCGCCATCCGCGCCAATGCGGTCAATATGATCTGCTTTGGCTGCCGTTTGAGTACTTCGAGCACCGGCATGCGCTCGACGCGGCGTTCTTCGAGAATCCGCGCGAAGGTCGGGGTCTCCAGGATGCCGAGGCGGATATAGAGGCCGATCCCGACCATGACGATCGACAGCCAGAACGGCACGCGCCAGCCCCAGGCGAGAAATTGGTCGCCCGAGATCGCGCTGAACGCCAATACCGCGAGATTGGCGAAGAACAATCCGGCGGGGCCGCCCCATTGGGGCCATGAAGTAATAAAGCCGCGATGGGCGTCGGTCTTCGCCCATTCCATCGACATCAAGGTTGCGCCGCCCCATTCGCCGCCAATGCCGACACCCTGGATAAAGCGCACGATCGTCAGGATGACGGCGCCCCAGATGCCGATCGTATCGTAGCCCGGCACGAAGCCGACGGCGAAGGTCGACAGCCCCGTCAGCAATAATGTCGCGATCAGGGTCGTCTTGCGGCCGATGCGGTCGCCGTAATGGCCGAACAATGCCGCCCCGACCGGGCGGGCGATAAAGCCGACGGCATAAATGCCGAAGGCCTGCAATGTCCCAACGAGCGGGTCGGAGGCGGGAAAGTACAGATGCGCGAAGACGAGCGGGGCGACGAGAACATAGAGCAGGAAATCGTAGGCCTCGATCACCGTGCCGACCGTGCTGGCGATCACCGCGCGGCGCAATTGCCGGCTGTGCTCGGCGTCGGTCAGCGGTATTGCGGCCATGCCCGTTGCTGTCATCAGCTCCCTCCCCGCTTCTGCGGCTGATGTTCTGCTGCTCGTAACCCAATATTGCGGTTGACTACTCGGCGCTCGCTCGGGCGGACCGGATCTGGTCGTATTCCTCGGAGATGTCCTTGTTCGTGTAGTCCTTGAGCAAGGCGGCGGCGATGATGCTGATGATGCCGCAACCGAAGATGTAAACGGCGATCGCGAACCCCGAATGGAAGGCCGCGAACAATGCCGCCGCGATAAACGGTGCGGGGCCGCCGGCGATGATCGAGGCGAGCTGATAGCCGAGCCCGGCGCCGCTGTAGCGCAGCCGCGGCGCAAAAGAACTCGGCGATCAACGCCGCCTGCGGGCCGTAGAGGTTCATAATCGGGAGCAACGACGCCGCGATCGCGATGAACATCAAGGTCGGCGAGCGGGTGTCGAGCAGCGCAAAGTACACAAAACCGAAAAGCCCGCTGATCGCGGCAGCGATAATGTATTTGCGCCTGCGGCCGAACCGGTCGGACAAATGCCCGGCAACCGGGACCCACAAGAAACCGAGGATCGAGGTGGTGAGGAGCCCGACCAGCAGGAAATCGCGCGAGGCGCCCAGCACCGCGGTTCCGTAGGTGAAGATGTAGGCCGTGTACACGTACCCCGGAGCCTGCTCGGCCATGCGCGCAAACGCCGTCAGAATGACCTCCTTCGGCTGGCGCTTGATGACCTCGACCGAGGGTGCGCGCTCGACCCTTTCTTCCGCGATGATCTTTGCAAAGACCGGGGTCTCGAAAATGCCGAGCCGGATATAGAGCCCGATCGCGACCATGACGATGCTGAGGAAGAACGGGATGCGCCAGCCCCAGCTCAGAAACTCGTCGCCGGAGAGCCAGCTGAAGAACAGCACGGCCAAATTCGCCAGGGCCAGGCCGCACGGAGCGCCGAATTGCGGCCAGGAGGCGATAAACCCGCGATTGGCGTTGGTGCGCGCCCATTCCATCGACAACAGGACCGAGCCGCCCCATTCGCCGCCCACCCCGACGCCTTGGATAAAGCGCAGCACGATCATGATGATCGCGCCCCAGATGCCGATCTGCTCGTAGCTCGGCACCAGCGCGACCGCGAAGGTCGCCAGGCCGGTCAACAATAATGTCGCGATCAATGCCGCCTTGCGCCCGATCCGGTCGCCGTAATGGCCGAAAATAAAGGCCCCGACCGGGCGTGCGACAAACCCGACAAAGAAAATCGCATAGGCCTGCATCGCGCCGACAAACGGGTCCGAGGCCGGGAAGTAGAGCTTGGCGAAGACCAGCCCGGTCACGATGCTGTAGAGCAGGAAATCGTACCATTCGATCGTGGTTCCGATCGTGCTCGCGATCACCGCGCGGCGCAATTGCGAGCGGTGATCGCTGTCAGACAGCACGCCGACAGGGGTTTCGGCTGTCGCCATCGCTTTTTCCTCCCGGGATTTGGCGTCTTGAAGCGCCGGTCCCGATATTTCTCCCGATGGGCAGGAGAGCTTTGTCTATTTTGATGCTAACACCCGGGCAGTCGGCGAAAAAGCCCTTCGTTAACCGTTAATGGGATAGCTGCCCTGCTCGATGGCGGGGACGGGCTGTTTTTAGGTCACCACGCTCATGAAGCGCTCGTTGAGCTCTCTCTGGTAATAGAAAATGGCCTTGCCGATCTTGTCCATCGACCACACCCGCTGCGGATTGTCGGGATAGTAAATAAATCCACCGGCGAAGACCTCATTGCGGTTGCCGGACGGGTCAAAGAAATAGACTGTTTGACCGCGTGTAATGCCGTGGCGGGTCGGCCCGATGTCGAGCGGGATATCGTGGCGGGCGATTATGTCTGCGGCTTGCCCTACCTCGTGCCAGGAATCCAGCCAGAAGGCGGCATGGTGAAACTTGCCGGGCTCGGGGCGCCTGATGAACGCGATGTCGTGCGCCTTGTTCGAGCAGCTGAGAAAAGCCGCGACCACCCCGTCCGGCGTCTCGGCGGCCTCGGTCAGCGAAAAATCCAAAACCTCGGTGAAGAATTTAACGACGCCGGGGATGTCGGGGCCGTGCAGGTTGCAGTGATCGAAGCGGGTGACCCGCATGCCGTGCGGCTCGTCGCGCCATATTTCCGGATTTTGCGTCATCGGGCCGTTCTCCGACAGCGCCATTTCCGCAAATAGCTCGATGCGGTGACCAGCTCGGGACCACAAAGCTCAAGCGATGGCCGAGGCCCGGCTGTTCGCCGGCAGGGATCTCCTCGACCTCGAGCCCGTATTCCGCGATGCGCTGATGGAAAGAGTCGAGATCGGCAGCGCTCGCCACCTTGAACCCGACATAGTCCATGCCCGGCATATCCGCCTGGCGCAACACCACGCTGTGGCGGTCGAACTCGTCCCAGGCGCGTAGATAGACACGCCCGTCGGCCTCGCGGCTGACCTCGTGCAGACCGAGGCGATCCACGTAATGGGTAATCGCCGCATCCATATCGAGCACCCGGATCTGGATATAACCGGGACGCAGCACACCCTTCAGCGCCATGACGACCTCCTGTCCGCTGCGGCCCATCCCGGGGGGACGCGCGGAACACGGGCCGCCGCAGTTATTCAATCCCCCGTTGCTTCTTATACGCCTCGCGCGGCCGCGCTCAAAGCGAGCCCGCCCTGGGTCGCGAGGAATTCGACGATGCTGGCGGCGCCCTCGCCGGTTTTGAGGTTGGTGAAGACGAACGGCCGCTCGCCGCGCATGCGCCGAGCGTCGCGGTCCATGATGTCGAGGCTGGCGCCGACCAGCGGCGCGAGATCGATCTTGTTGATGACGAGGAGGTCGGAGCGGGTGATGCCGGGCCCGCCCTTGCGCGGGATCTTGTCGCCGGCGGCGACGTCGATGACGTAGATCGTCAGGTCGGCGAGCTCGGGGGAGAAGGTCGCGGCGAGATTGTCGCCGCCGGACTCGATCAGCAGCAGATCGAGATGCGGGAACAGGCGGTTCATCTCGGCGACGGCGGCGAGGTTGATCGAGGCGTCCTCGCGGATCGCGGTGTGCGGGCAGCCGCCGGTCTCGACGCCGCGGATCCGCTCCGCCGGCAAGGCGCCGCTGCTCGTCAGGAATTCGGCGTCCTCGCGGGTATAGATGTCGTTGGTGATCGCGGCGATCTCGTACCGGCCGCGCATCGTCTTGCACAGCCAGTCCATCAGTGCGGTCTTGCCCGATCCGACCGGGCCGCCGATCCCGACGCGCAACGGATTGGTCATGAGCGGAACAGCCTCGTGTATTGGGTCTCGTGCGCCATCGAGGCGAGATCGACGGCGAAGGTGGCGCTGCCGAACGCCTCCGGGCCGCGGCTTACTGCGCCGGTGGCAGCCGCCGCGACGATGACCGGTTCCAGCGCAGCCAGGATACGCTGGCCATCGGTCTGCCCAATGATGCCGAGCCGCAAACCGGCGGAAACCAAATTGGCCGCCATCGCCTGCAGATACGCGGTCAGCGCCCATTCGAGAGGGATCTCCGCCCGCGCTGTCGCAGCGCCAACTGCGGCGGCATAGCAGACATCGGCCGCCGTCGAGCGCCGCGGACCAGCGGTCGAGGAACGGGTCGGGCCAAGCGGCGCGGCAAGTATCGAGGAAGGCCGCGCCCTGGGCCGCGCTTTCGAGCGCCATCTCGGTGGTCGCCCGAAACGCCACCCCGCGGCGGTTAGCCAGGATCAGCGCCGTCAATGTCCCCGGCCACCGCCGCGCGATACGCGTCGCGCAGGATGTCGGCATCGATGCGGCCGCTGCCGAATGCCACGACCGCACCGATCCATTGTTGCAATGAGCATCGACCGTCGACGCAACCACCCTCCACCGCCGCTTCGAGCCCGTGCGAAAAGCTGAAGGCGCCCAATCGGAAACCCCGGCGAAAGCCACGCCAGCAGCCGAAAGAGCCGGCCGTCAAAGCCCCTCTCCCGCGGTACGGGAGAGGGGCTTTGCGGGTCATTGATGGGCATGATGATCGGCGGCGTAGGCGCCGATTTCCGGGTCGAAGGGCGCCTCCAGCTGGATTATCCGGCCGCCCAGACCGGTCACCATTTCGGCGATCACATGGTCGGCGCGGATGCGCAGCCGCTCGCCCGTGACTTGCAGCGGCAGGTGCCGGTTGCCGAGGTGCCAGGCGATGCGCAGCAAACCTGCCGGATCGGCAGCCGTTATTTCGAGTACCGGCTCTGCGGCTGCCCGGACCCGGAGATAGCCGCCGCCTTCGAGTTCGAGACCGTCGCCCTCGACCAGGTGATGCGCCCGCGGCAGGTCCAATAGATAGGCCTCGCCCGAACCGGCGACGAGGCGGATGCGGCGGCGATGCCGGTCGAGATAGGCGAGCGTCACGGTGTCGAGCGCCATATCTTCCGGCCAGATCCCCCGCCGATGCACCGCAATCGCCCGCCGCATCAGGGGGTTCACAATGAGACAGTGAGACAGCGAGAAGACCCATCTCTCTCATCGTCTCGCCGCCTCATTGTAATCATCCTACATCAATACAGGAAATAGCGCTGGGCCATCGGCAATACCGTGGCCGGCTCGCAGGTCAGATGCACGCCGTCGGCGCGCACCTCGTAGGTCTCCGGGTCGACCTCGATACTGGGCGTCGCGTCGTTGTAGGACCATGCGCTTCTTGTCGATTGCGCGGATGCCGCGCGCCGGCAGAACCATTCGCTGCAGGCCTAGCTGTTCTGGAATTCCGCGGTCTATCGCAACGCTCGGCAAGAAGGTGATGCAGGACGCGGATAATGCGCGGCCGAAGGCGCCGAACATCGGCCGGTAATGGACCGGCTGCGGGGTCGGGATCGAGGCGTTGGGGTCGCCCATCAATGCCGCCGCGATGGTGCCGGCCTTGAGCACGAGGTCCGGCTTGACCCCGAAGAAGGCCGGCGACCACAGCACCAGATCGGCGAGTTTTCCGACCTCGACCGAGCCGATGTGCTCGGCGAGGCCGTGCGTCAATGCCGGGTTGATCGTGTATTTCGCGATGTAGCGCTTGGCCCGGAAATTGTCGGACCGGTCATTGTCCTCCGGCAGTCGGCCGCGCTGGCGCTTCATCTTGTCGGCGGTCTGCCAGGTGCGGATGATGACCTCGCCGACCCGGCCCATCGCCTGGCTGTCGGACGACATCATGCTGAACGCGCCGAGGTCGTGCAGGATGTCCTCGGCGGCGATCGTCTCGCGGCGGATGCGGCTCTCGGCAAAGGCGACATCCTCGGGGATGCGCGGGTCGAGATGGTGGCACACCATCAGCATGTCGAGATGCTCGTCGACGGTGTTGACCGTGAACGGCCGGGTCGGGTTGGTCGAGGACGGCAACACGTTCGGCAATCCGCACAATTTGATGATGTCGGGGGCATGGCCGCCCCCTGCCCCCTCGGTATGGAAGGCGTGGATGTTGCGGCCCTTGAACGCGGCGATCGTGTTCTCGACAAAGCCGCTTTCGTTCAGCGTGTCGGTGTGGATCGCGACGGCGATGTCGAGCTGCTCGGCGACACCGAGGCAGGTGTCGATCGCCGCCGGGGTCGTGCCCCAATCCTCGTGCAGTTTCAGCCCGCAGGCGCCGGCCTCGACCATCTCGACCAGCGCCCGCGGGTCCGAGGCGTTGCCCTTGCCGAAGAAGCCGAGATTGACCGGCAAGCCCTCGGCCGCCTGCAGCATGCGGCGCAAGATGCCAGGGCCCGGGCGTGCAGGTCGTCGCGGCAGTGCCGGCAGCCGGCCCGGTGCCGCCGCCGAGCATCGTCGTGATGCCGCTGTAGAGCGCCTCCTCGACCAGCTGCGGGCAGATGAAGTGGATGTGCGAGTCGATGCCGCCGGCGGTGACGATGCGGCCCTCGCCGGCGATCGCCTCGGTGCCCGGCCCGATCACGATATCGACGCCGGGCTGGATGTCGGGGTTGCCGGCCTTGCCGATGCCGCTGATGCGGCCGTCGCGGATGCCGATATCGGCTTTGACGATGCCCCAATGGTCGAGGATCACGGCGTTGGTGATGACGGTGTCGACGGCGCCCTCGGCGCGGGTCGCCTGCCCCTGCCCCATCCCGTCGCGGATCACCTTGCCGCCGCCGAACTTGACCTCCTCGCCATAGATCGTGCGGTCGCTCTCGATCTCGATGACGAGGTCGGTATCGGCGAGCCGCAGCCGGTCGCCGGTGGTCGGGCCGAACATCGCGGCATAGGCGGCGCGCGGGATCGTCGCCGCCATCAGAGCTTGCCGTTGATCTTGCCGTTGAAGCCGACGACGCGCCGCTCCCCGGCATAGGCGACGAGCCTCACCTCGCGGCTCTGCCCCGGCTCGAAGCGCGTCGCGGTCCCGGCCGGGATGTCGAGCCGGCAGCCGCGCGCCTGCTCGCGCTCGAAGGCGAGCGCCGCATTGGTCTCGTAGAAATGGTAATGCGAGCCGACCTGGATCGGCCGGTCGCCGGTATTGGCGACGGTCACGGTCACGGTCGGCCGGCCGGCATTGATCTCGATGTCGCCGGGTGCGGAGAAAATCTCTCCGGGGATCATCGCGAGATCTTTTCCCACCAACCGAATGCGGTTGCGAGAGTGTCGTTCTGTTGAACCGTGGAGTGAATATTGGGGCGATCAGCCCCTCTCCGCCCTTCAGGGGGGAGAGGGAGGGACCCGCGCCGCAGGCGTGGGAGGGTGAGGTGGGTCGCGCCGCAAACCGGGCCGCCGGCCCCCCTCACCCTGCCCTCTCCCCCGGCCGGCGGGGGGAGAGGGAAAACGTCAGGCCTGAGCGCAGCCTGTGCAGTCCAGAAGCAGGAGGGTGGGGGCAGCAACGACGGGTGTTCCTCATCCTCTTCCCCTCAGCGGATCGGGTCGTGGACGGTGACGAGCTTGGTGCCGTCGGGAAGGTCGCCTCGACCTGGATCTCGCCGATCATCTCGGGCACTCCCTCCATGACCTGGTCGCGCCGGATGACGGTGGCGCCGTCGCGCATCAATTCGGCGACGGTCTTGCCGTCGCGCGCCCCTTCGAGCACGTAATCGGTGATCAATGCCACCGCCTCGGGGTAGTTGAGCTTGACGCCGCGCTCGAGGCGCCGTTCGGCGACCATCGCGGCGACCGAGACCAGCAGCTTGTCCTTCTCGCGCGGCGTGAGGTTCATCGGCCTCCTCGCAGCATCAAACGTGCCAAATCCGGGGCAAGTTCGGCGGCAATCCGAGCGCCGTCGAGCGGAAATGGCAAGCCAGATCGGCATAGGCCCGGCGCAACAGCGCAGCGTCCGCGGCGAGCCAGCGCGCGACAAGCACGCCGGCGACCGCGGTCACGCCGGCGCGCAACCCCGGCGCCTCGCCGGCGCACTGCGCGGCGCGGGCGAGGTCCAGCATATCGCGGGGATCCTGCCGGCAGGCCAAGATCATCGTGGCGAACCCCGCCGCGCCGTCGAAACACGCCGGATCGTCGACGATCCGCCCGACATCGTCTTCGAGGTGCAGCGCGTCCCCCCAGAGGAGGGCGCCGTCGCGCCGCACCTCCCACACCTCCCGGAAAAATCCGCTTGTGAAGCGCTCGCCGCGGGCGCGGCGGCCAAAGACCACGATGTCGCCGCCGAGAAACGCGGCGCCCTCGGCAAGCTCGACGCTGGTGGCGCGGCGCAGGCGCGCGCCCTCGAACAGGATCGTCTCGGGCGGCAGGAATTCGAGCGCCGCCGCAGCGCCGATCGACAGCGACTGGGCGATGACCGTGGTCCGGCCTGCCGAGCGATAGATCTTTTCGGCGGCCGAAGCCGTGACGTGCGCCGCCGCCCCCGGCGCCAACCGGACGGCGATGTCGAGCCGGTCGCCGCCGACGAGCCCGCCCGAGGTGGTGACGAGCACCGCCAGCGCCGCGTCTCCGGCGGCGGGGTTCGGAAACAGGACGCGCAGCGGGTCGCGCTGGTAGAGATGGTCGAGCCGGGTCTTGCCTGCGATTTCGCGGAAGCCGATTTCGGCAGCGCCGTCGGTCAATAGCCGAGGGCCATGCCGTCCTTGCGCGGCTCGGAACCGCCGATCAGGACACCGCGCTCGCGGTCGATCCAGATCGCCTGGCACCCGCCGAGCGGGACAGCCTGCATCTGAATCTCATGCCCGCGCTGCGCGAGATCGGCGACCTGCGGCTCGGGGACTGCGCGCTCGACCTGCAACACGCCGTTGAGCGGCAGGATGCGGGGCTGCTCGGCGGCTTGCTGCGGGTCCATCCCGCGGTCGAGCATGCGGTGGATGAAATGGGCGTGACCGACCGCCTGGTAGTGCCCGCCCATCACCCCGAACGGCATCACCGCGCGGCCGTCCTTGACGAGCATGCCGGGAATGATCGTGTGCAACGGCCGCTTGCGCGGCGCGATCGCGTTGGGGTGGCCCGGGATCGTGCGGAAGCCGGTGCCGCGGTTGTGCAGAAGCACCCCGCTCTCCGGCGCCAGGATGCCGGTCCCGAAGGACGAGAACAGCGAGTTGATGAAGGAGCAGGCGTTGCCGTCGCGGTCGACGGTGCAGAGATAGACCGTGTCCTTGTGCTCGATATCGCCCCAACGCGGCCCCGGCATCGCACGGTCGAGCGCGATCGTGCGGCGCGAGCGCTCGGCGCGCGCTTCGGACAGAAAATCGTCGACATCGACCGAGACATGCTCGGGGTCGCAGATGAAATTGTCGCGCACCCAATAAGCCGCCTTGCTCGCCTCGGCGAGCAGATGCAGCCGGTCGGCCTCGCTGAACGAATCGCCGCCGAGAGTATAGCCGGCGAGCGTCCGCAGGATCATCAGCGCGGCCATCCCCTGCCCATTCGGTGGGCATTCGTAGACCTCATAGCCGCGATAAGAGGCATGGATCGGCTCGACCCAGTTCGAGCTTTGCGCCGCGAAATCCTCTTCTTCGTGGAGCCCGCCCAGCGATTTGAGCCGGGCGACGATCTCGTTCATCACCGCGCCGTCGTAGAACGCCGCTCTGCCTTCTCGCCCGATCCGGCGCAAGGTGGCGGCGAGCGGCGGGTTGCGCATCCGATCGCCGGCGGCCGGCGGGTTGCCGCCGGGCAGGAACAGCGCCGCCGTCACCGGATCGCGCAATTTTTCCTGGGTGCGGTGCCAATCGGCGGCGATCCGCGGGGTCACGACATAGCCTTCCTCGGCCGCCCGGGCCGCCGGCTCGAGCAATTCGGCGAGCGGCCGTGTCCCGTACTCCCGGTTGAAGGTGCACCAGGCGTCGACCGCGCCGGGCACGGTCACGGCGTGCGGCGTCTGCACGCCGATTTCTTTGATGCCGCGCTCGACATACCACTCGACGGTGGCCTTTGCCGGGGCGCGCCCCGACCCGTTGAGCGCCACCGGCAAGGCCCCTGCCCGCGAATAGAGGATGAAGCAATCGCCGCCGATCCCGGTGCTCTGCGGCTCGGCGACGCATTGCATCGCGACCGCGGCGATCGCGGCATCGGCCGCATTGCCGCCCGCGCGCAGCACGTCGAGAGCGGTGAGCGTCGCCCTCGGATGCGAGGTCGCGGCCATGCCGTTCGCCGCCATCGCCGCCGATCGGCCCAGGAACATTGAAATCGCGCATCGTGAACCGCTTTGCTGGGACCCGCGAGCCCGCCGTCGGCGCATTGCTCACCGGCGGGCTTCTCGCTTGTCGCGCCTTAATGCACCGTCCAAATTCGGCGGTCAATTCGCCACCGAGAAAAGCATCGATTATGGACGGCAGCATGACACCATTGCAGTTTCCGGTTGCAGCCGCCCCGGGGCCGGGCGAGACGATCGCGATCGCCCCTGGCGTCTATTGGCTGCGCATGCCGCTCCCATTCGCCCTCGACCACATAAATCTGTGGCTGCTCGAGGACGGCCCGGGCTGGACGGTCGTCGACGCCGGCTACGCGATGCCCGACACCAGGCAGCGGTGGG
Source organism: uncultured Alphaproteobacteria bacterium (assembly GCA_963836845.1). GTDB lineage: Bacteria > Pseudomonadota > Alphaproteobacteria > ATCC43930 > CGMCC-115725 > AP-15. The sequence continues at coordinate 82,486 of CAWILK010000015.1, forward strand.
AGCAAATCTTTGCCGAGCGGCTCGGCGGCCTGCCGGTCAACCGGGTCGTCGTCACGCATTATCACCCCGACCATATCGGGCTCGCCGGCTGGTTGACCGAGCGCTGGCGGGCGCCCTTATGGATCACCGAGAAGGAATGGCTCTATGCCCGGGTGATGAGCCGCGGCGCCGAGGATTTCGCGCCGTTGCGCCGCGACTTCGCCTGGCGCGCCGGCCTCGACAGAGGCATCGAGCGAGCTCTTCGGCGAGCGCGAAACGAGCTACCGCCGCGGCGTGCCGTCGGTGCCCGCGTGCTTCGAGCGGCTCGCCGACGGGATGGCGGTCGAGATCGGCGGCCGCGAGTGGCGGGTCGTCGTCGGCGAAGGCCATGCCCCGGAGCTCGCCTGCCTCTATTGCGCCGAGAGCGGGGTGCTGATCGCCGGCGACCAGGTGCTCCCCAAGATCTCGCCCAATGTCAGCGTCCAGGCGCACGAGCCCGACGGCGATCCCCTCGCCCGCTATTTGTCGTCGCTGCACAAGCTGAAGGCGGCGGTCCCGCCCGAGACCTTGGTCTTGCCGTCGCACAATTTGCCGTTTTTCGGGCTGCATGCGCGCATCGACAGCCTCGCCGCCCATCACCGGGCGCGCTGCGACGAGGTGCTCGCCGCCTGCGAGGCGCCGAAGACCGCGGTGGAGCTGTTGCCGGTGCTGTTCCGGCGCAAGCTCGACCAGCATCAGACGGCCTTTGCGCTCGGCGAGGCTCTCGCGCATCTGCATTATCTGATGTATCAGGGAGGGCTCGACCGCGTGCTCGGCCCCGATGGCGTCGCCCGCTTCACCCGCGCAACCGGAGCATCGTGGAGCACGGCGGGCTAGCGCTCTGCGAGGGAGTTTGCGGTCATGCTCGCGGCAAAGGTCACATCGGCGCCGGTCGCCGCGAGGAAGACGGCGACCGCCTCACGCAGTCGCAGCGCACCCGGCGCCGTTGCGGCCAGCCGTCCCGCGCATTCTATCGGTGCGCCGGTGGTGTCGCGGGAGTTCTCGGAAATACCGATCCATTGGCGGGGCGGGCGCGACGGCAGCCTCGAAGACCTGGAAGACGATCAGGACGCGCTGGCGCCGGACGTGTTCGAGCGAAAGCCGAGCGGGCGCGGCATCCACATCCGGGTGTCCGGCGGCAACCCGGCCGGGACGGCCGACTACCCGGACGGGCTGCGCTGGGTCCAGACGATCGACACGAACGCGCCCTTGTTCGGGCAGAGCCCGCCCTATGTCGATTTCATCCCGCCGCGCGACGACAAGCCGTTTTATTTCAGCGACGCCGGAGAAACCGCGACCTTTAGCGACAATCCGAGCCGCAGCCGGAACAATGTCCGCTGGGATGGGACTTTGTCGCTGACCGGGGTGCGCGGCCGCACGGTCACCCGGATCGACAGCGTCAAATACGGTTTTGATATCGACGCCTCCGGCAATTTGAGCCTCCATTCGCCGGCCGCGATCGGGGTCAACGACCTCGTCATTCACGGCGACACGCTTCGCTCGGAACATCCGGATTGGTCATTCAGCGGCGGCTTTGCCGTCGCCCAGGTGCCGGCCGGCGGAACCACTGGGGGGACCGCGACCGCATAACAATACCAGTTACGAACGACCAGGGAGGAACCAATGAAGCGCAAGCCAAAACGCAACCCGATTGCCCGAGCGGCGGCGCTCGCCGCCCTTATTTTCGCTGCCGGTCAGGTTCAGGCGGCGGAGCCGATCAGGATCGGGTTTGGCATGGCGCTGACCGGCGGGCTCGCCGCCGCGGGCAAAACGGCTCTGCTCGCGATGCAGATCTGGCAGGACGACGTCAACGCCAAGGGCGGCCTGATCGGCCGGCCGGTCAAGCTGATCTTTTACGACGACCAGAGCAACCCGCCGACGGTGCCCGGGATCTATACGAAGCTGCTCGATGTCGACAAGGTCGACCTCATCGTTTCAGGCTACGGCACCAACATGATCGCCCCGGCCATGCCGGTCGCGATCCAGCACGACCGCCTGTTCCTGGGGCTCTTCGGGCTCGCGGTAAACAGCGAATTCCATTATCCCAAATACTTCTCGATGCTGCCGACCGGGCCCGACCCCAAGCACGCGTTTTCGGAGCCCTTCTTCAAGGTCGTGATGGCGAAGGAGCCCAAGCCTAAGACGCTCGCGATCGTCGCCGCCGACGCCGAGTATCCGAAAAATGCCTCGGAGGGCGCACGCGATACGGCCAAGTCCTTCGGGCTGAAGATCGTCTACGACAAGAGCTACCCGCCCTCGACGGCCGATTACTCGCCGATCGTCCACGCCGTGCAGGCGACCAATCCCGAGGTGGTGTTCGTCGCCTCCTACCCGCCGGATTCCGTCGGGCATCGTGCGGGCCGCCACCGAGATCGGCCTCAACACCCGGTATTTCGGCGGCGGCATGGTCGGGCTGCAATTCACGACGATCAAGCAGCAGCTCGGGCCGAAGCTCAACGGCATCCTCGACTACGATTGGTGGATCCCGGCCCCCAAGATGCAGTTCCCCGGCATCATGGAGTTCCTGAAGAAATACCAGGCCAAGGCGCCGGGCGAGGGCATCGACCCGCTCGGCTGGTACCTGCCGCCCTTCGCCTACGCCAACCTGCAGGTGCTCGGCGCGGCGGTCGAAGGCGCGAAAACCCTCGACCAGGCCAAGCTCGCCGACTACATCCGCAGCCATCCCTTCGACACGATCGTCGGCGAGATAAGCTTCGGCAAGGACGGCGAATGGTCGAAACCGCGGGTCCTGGAGGTGCAGTTTCAGGATATCCAGGGCACCGATCTCGAACAGTTCAGGGACACCAAGACCGAGGCGATCCTGGAACCGGCGGAATACAGCACGGGGCAGGTCATCGAACCCTATTCGAAGGTCAAGAAATAGGAGCAAGCCGATGCCGCGGATCAATCATCTGGCGCTGAAAGTCACCGACCTCGAAGGTGCGACCAAATTCTATGAGAACGTCTTCGGGTTTCGCCAGGTCGGGACCGGGCGCTCGCGCGGGCATATTTCGCGGCATCTGACCGACGGCTATGTCGATCTTGCGCTGATGGTCTACGACAGCGAGGAGGACGAGGAAGCCAAGCTCGTCGGCGAAGGCCCGGCAATCCACCATTTCGGCATCGAAGTCGAGGACCGGAAGAGCTTTATCGAGAAGATCGAGGCCAATGGCGGGACCCTGCTGTCAAAGCCGGATTCCGGAACCGTCAAGTTCCGCTCGCCGGACGGCACGATTGCCGAGATCGTCGATGTCGGCCGATACCAGAAGATGCGGGGCGAAGGCGGGTAACCCAGCCCGCGCCGCCGCTCGCTTCGGAAATAGCGGCTATTCCGCCCGCGCGCCGTAGCGGTGGGCGTGGTAGGGCGTGCGGGCGAGACCGGGGCAGTAGCTGCCGACCACCGGCTCGAGCGCCTCATAGAGGCGCTTGTTGTCGGCATTGGCGGCGGCGAGGCGGTCGCGCGACGCCGCCACCCGGTCGCGCAGCTTCTCCAGATCAACGGTGAGGACACGCCGGTTGTCGACCACCAGCCGGCCGCCGATCATGACGCTGGCGACCGCGGTGCCGTCCTCGGTGTGGACGAGCTGGTTGACCGGATCGTTGAACGGCAGCCAGTTCGGGTGGTCGAGATCGAGCATCACGATGTCGGCCTTCCAGCCGGGCGCGAGGCGCCCGATCCGTTCGCCAAAGCCCATCGCGCGGGCGCTGCCCTCGGTTGCCGCCAAGGCCGCCTCGCGGGTCGTCAGCCAGCGCTGCCACTCCGGGCCTTGCACTTTCGAGACGAAGGAGGCGAGGCGCATCGCCTCGTACATGTTCTGATTGTCGGCGCAATTCGCCCCGTCGGTGCCGATCCCGAGATTGACCCGCCGCTCGAGCATCGCCCTTGTATCGGCGAGCCCGCTGCCGAGCCGCATGTTGCTCCCCGGATTGTGGGCGACCGAGGCGCCGTGATCGCCGAGCCGGGCCATGTCCTCGTTGTCCAGCCACACGCCGTGCGCCACCGTGAAATGCGGGCCGAGAACGCCCAGCCGATCGAGATGTGCGGTCTGCGTGCGGCCGTAGAGCCGGACCCCGGTCACCGCCTGCACCTTCGATTCGGCGACATGGCTGTGCAGCCCGACGCCGAACTCGCGCGCGAGGCCGGCGCAATCGAGGATGAAGGCGTCCGAGCAGTGGTGCGGGATGGTCGGCGCGACCGCGGGACGCACCCGGTCGCGGTCGAACGTCCAGCCGCGCAGCGCGGCGCGGATCGCCGCTATCGTCTCCTCGCGGGGCGCGAGCCGAAGCGCGGCGACCCGCTCCTTGAGCGGCTCCGGCAACGCGTCATGCAGCCCCGGTATCGCCTCGTAAAAGCTGCGGTCCGCGACCATCGGCGCGATGACGGCCCGCATGCCGACATCGGCATAGGCCTGGCCGACGAGGCTCAGCCCTTCGACGCTCGGCAACGGCCATTCAAAGGAGAGGTCGTAGCAGGCGGTGCAGCCCTTCAACACCATCTCGACCGCGCCGAGCTGGGTCGACAGGTATTTGTCCTCGGCGTTGCGGTTGCCGGTGATCCAGGGCGCCGCCGACAGCAGCAGCTCGAGCGTCCAGCGGTCGCCCATCCCCTTGGCGAGATTGCCGTGGCCGTGGGTGTGCGCGTTGACGAGGCCCGGATGCAGCAGCCGGCGCGCCGCGCCAATCTCGACAGCTCCATCCGGGACGGCGTAGCCGGGCGGGCCGATCTCGCGGATCGTGTCGTCTTCGATCAGAATGTCGGCGGGGTCCGCCGTGCCGGCGGCGATGTCGAGCACGCGGCCGCCGCGCAGGATCGTATAGGCCATGATATCCTCTCCCTCGAAGCCCGGGCCATGATAGGCCGAAGCGCGCGAGGAGCCGAGCGATGCCAAGCGTTGTCGTTGAGCGGCATGAAGCGGTGTTCGAGATAATCCTGAACCGGCCCGAGGTGCTCAACGCGGCCGACCGGCAATTGATCGCCGAGCTCGCCGCGGCGGCCTCCGAAGCGGCCGAGGACCGCAAGGTGCGTGCCGTGCTGCTGCGGGGCGCCGGCACGCATTTCTGCGCCGGCGGCGACATCACGATGTTCGGCGAATTGATCGGCCTGCCGCCCGCCGAGCGGCGCCGGGCGCTCTACGGCATCGTCGACAGCCTTCACCCGCTGCTGGTCCGGTTGAGGCATATGCCAAAACCGGTTGTCGCAGCGGTGCGGGGAGCCGCCGCCGGCGTCGGGCTAAGCCTCGTTGCCGCCGCCGATCTGGCGCTCGCTGCCGAGGACGCGATCTTCGCCTCCGGCTACATCCATCTCGGCACCAGCCCGGATGGCGGGCTCACGGCTTTGCTGGCGCGCGCGGTCGGGCTGAAGCAGGCCGCCGAGCTGATGCTGCTCGGCGACCGCTTCGATGCGCCGCGCGCGCTGCAGCTCGGCCTGGTCAACCGGCTGGTGGCGCCGGCCGCGCTCGATGCCGAGGCGATGGCGCTCGCCATCCGGCTGGCGAACGGCCCGACCCATGCCTGTGCGCGCACCAAGGCGCTGCTGCAGGCGACGCTCGGAGACGGTTTCGATGCGCAATTGCGGCGCGAGACGGAAAGCTTTGCCGCATGCGCGGCAACCGAGGAATTCGTCGAGGGGGTCCGGGCGTTTCTCGAAAAGCGCCGCCCGGACTTTTCAGGATTGGAGTTGCCGTGAGGAAACCTCGTCGATTGCGCTGGATGGTGGTGATTGCGCTGGCCGGTGCCGGCCTGCTGTCGGGATGTTATTACTACCCCTACGGTTATTACCCGGGCCATCCCTACCCCGCGGCCTATCCGTGGGGCTATCCCTACCCGCCGCCCCCACCCCCGGCGCCGGGCGGCGCCGCTCCCACCCCATTGGGCCCGCCTCCGGCGCCACCGCCTCCCGGCAGCGCGCCGGTGCAGCGGGCGCCGCTGCCGCCGGCCCCTCAATAGAACGGGTAGTGGTTACCGAGGCCAGCCGCGCCAGTATCGACTGGGCGCCGCTCGCCGGCATCGGCTCGGAAGCCCTTCGGTTGCGCCCGCTGGGGATCGTCAGCGGCCGGGCAGCCGCCGACGCCATCGCCGCCGGCGAGGCCCGGGCGCTCGCCGGCACCGGCCTCGGCTTCACCCTGGCGGCTTTGGTCGGGCTCGGAGCCGACCGGCGCCCGGTCTCGGTGACAGCCCCGATCGCCGAGCTCGAAACCTGGGTGACCAAGGATGGCGCGCGCTTCGCCGAGCGCGTCCGCCGGCAGCTCGGCTTTCTCTCGGCGCAGCGGTCGCCATGGGCGGGCTTCGCTTTAGACCGTCCCCTGCTCATGGGCGTTCTCAACGTGACGCCGGACAGCTTCTCGGACGGCGGCCGATGGTTCGGCACGGAGAGCGCTGTTGCACGGGGCCGCGCGCTGCTCGACGGAGGCGCCGACATTGTCGATGTCGGCGGCGAGTCGACCCGGCCCGGCGCCGGCGCGCTCGCGCCCGGCGAGGAGCTGCGCCGGATCGAGCCGGTGGTGCGCGCACTTGCCGGATTGGGTGCCGCCGTGTCGATCGACACGCGGCATGCCGAGGTCATGGAGGCGGCGCTCGACGCCGGCGCTCGCATCGTCAACGACGTCTCGGCGCTGACCTCCGACCCGGGAAGCCTTGCCATCGTCTCCCGCCACCGCTGCCCGGTCGTGTTGATGCACATGCGGGGCGCGCCCGCGACGATGCAGCGCGACCCGGTCTATGATTCCGCGCTCGTGGAGGTGCTTGATTACCTCGAAGAGCGGATCGCGGCCTGCAATGCAGCCGGGATCCCGCGCGAGAATATCGCGGTCGACCCCGGCATCGGGTTCGGCAAGCTGGTGCCGCACAATCTCGAATTGCTGGCCGGGATCGGCGCGTTTCATGCGCTCGGCTGTCCCGTCGTGCTCGGCGTCTCGCGCAAATCGACGATCGCCCGGCTGAGCCGGGGCGAGCCGCCCGAGGCGCGGCTGCCGGGCTCGCTTGCCGCTGCGCTTGCCGGGCTGCAGCAAGGCGTCCAAATCCTGCGGGTTCACGATGCGGCGGAGACCCGCCAGGCGGTCGCCGTATGGCGGGCGATCGCTGCGGCGTAGAATTCAGCGCCCCCGAGGGCGGCTGCGTTCGAGAATGGCGCCGACCCCCTCGGCCTCGGCGAAGACATCGAGCTTTTCGACCCAGACGCGCACCCGCTCGACCCGCGGGTCGGTAAAGCAGGCGCTGCAGACCCGCTCGGCAAAGCCCTCGCACAGCTCGATATGCCCGGAGCCGGCAATCTCCCGGATTGCGGCGACCACTTTCTCGTAATTGATGACGCGCCGGCGCTCCTCTCCGGGAAAGGCATCGGCTGCCACGAGCTCCACCGATACCCGGACGCGCTGCTGGCGCTCGCGCTCGCGTGCGCGGATCCCGATGCTGCAGGGCAGAACGAGCCCGCGCACGGTGACCGTGTAGCGGGCATCCTCGGCCGCGATCGGCAGGCGCGCGATCATCGATCCACCGTGCCCGCGCCGAGCCTCAGCCCTTGAGCAGCGAGGGATCGTGCAAGGTGGTGTCCTGCCCGCGCACCGGATCGGCGACCGCTTCCGCGAGAGTGCGCGCGCCCTTCCACTCGCTCGGAGGGCGGACGCGACCGTCGCTGCCGATCTGGTCGATCCCCCAATAGATCTCCAGCCGATGATTGTCGGGGTCGCGGAATTCGACGGCGATTTGGCACCCGGCGCGGCGCCGCCCGGCAAAGTCGATCTCGACCCCGTGCCGGCGCAAATGGTCGTGCGCGCGCACGACCTCGTCGAGGGTCGCGACCTCGAATGCGATGTGGTTCAGATCGGCATTGGCGGACGGCTCCGTCAGCGAGCCGACCAGCGCGACGCCGTGATGGTCGGGATTGCAGCGCAGAAACACCATGCCGCCCGGGACCATCTCCTCCGGGTAGGCGTCGGAGATCTCGAACCCGAGCACCTCGGTGTAAAACCGGGCCGAGCGCTCGACGTCCCGCACATTGAGGACGACATGCCCCAGCTTCCCGATCTTGAAGGGCAGGCCAGGGGGCCGCCGCAGGCTCCTTGCGCGATCAGCGTCGTACATTTCCCGCTCCATGGCAGGCGTAAACATTTTGGGCGATTTTACGTTCCCTTTATCACCGCAAGGCCATAGTTCGGTCGAAATTTTTCCACGCGGCTCAGATACACCTGACGCGAAGGCCGATGGGGATGGGGGCATTGTCGTGCAGGACTGGATTGCCGATTGGAAGCGATGGAGCCGGGCGGAGCGCTGGTTCGCGATCGCGCTCGTCATTTTGTCGCTCGCCATTCCGCTCGGCCTGATGATCAGCACCTAGCGGGAAAACCCTTGCTGCGGGCAGCCGATCCCAATAAAGGCTGGCCCCCGAGACCATGGTCCGAGGAAGCCCGCCATGCCCCGCCTGCCTGAGCTTGCCGATCTCGACGCCTTGAGGGCGTTCGACACGCCGACGATTTGCAACGCGCTCGAGATCGTCGTTCCGGCGCGGCGCGCGATGGGTTTCACCCGCCGCCCGCTGCTCGCCGCCTTTCCCGAGATGAAGCCGGTCGTCGCCTTTGCGCGAACCGCGATCATCCGCGCCCGCGAGCCGCATCCGCGCGGCCGCGAGGAGGCCAAGGAGGTGCGGCTTGGCTATTACGAGCACATCGCCGCCGAGCCATTGCCGAGCATCGCGGTGATCCAGGACATCGACGCGCCCGATACCGGGTTCGGCGCGTTCTGGGGCGAGGTGCAAACGCATGTCCATAAGGGGCTCGGCTGCGCCGGGGTCATCACCGACGGCTCGGTTCGCGATCTCGACGCGATGGCGCCCGATTTCCTGGTGCTCGCCGGCTCGATCATGCCGTCGCATGCGCATGTCCACCTCGTCGATTACGGCGGCACCGTCAGCGTCGCCGGCATGACCGTGTCGCCCAACGACGTGATCCATGCCGACCGGCACGGCGCCGTCGTGATCCCGCCCGAGGCGGTCAAGGAAATCCCGGCCGCAGTCGATCTGCTCACCCGGCGGGAGAAGGTGATCATCGACGCCTCGAAAGCCCCCGGCTTCTCGGTCGCCCGATTGCGCCAGGCCTTCGAGGAGCAAGAGGACATTCACTAGGCGGTTTCAGGCACGCGCATCGCTACGCTATCCGTCCTGCGCGAATGCGGGGCGCCGGATAGCCCCCTCTCCGCCCCCGGGGGCCCCCGGGGGCGGAGAGGGTTTGGGGTGAGGTGGGGGATTCCAGAGCGCTTGCCGATACCCACCTCACCCTCCCGCGCCTGCGGCGCGGGCCCCTCCCCCGGATCATGTCCGTGGCAGGCTCTCTCCCCCTGAAGGGCGGAGCGGATTTTTTTAGAGCTCGACTTGGCCGCCGAGCTCGACGATCCGGTTCACCGGTATCCGGAAGAATTCGGTCGCGTCGAGCGCCATTTTCGACAGCAGCATGAACAAGTTCTTGAACGGGACGGCGAGCGCCGGCCCGCGCTTTGCCACGATCTTTTCGCGGCCGACAAAAAACGAGGTTTCCATCAGGTTGAAGCGAAACCCCCCCACCCGGCACAAGGCGAGGGCGCGGGGGATGTCGGGCTCTTCGAGGAAGCCGTAGCGGATCCTCACGGTGTGGAAGTTCTGCCCCAGATGATGGATCTCGAGCCGCTCCGCCTCGGGCAGCCGCGGAACGTCCTCGGTATGCACGTTCATCAGCACGTTGCGCTCGTGCAATATCTTGTTGTGCTTCATGTTGTGGAGCAACGCTGCCGGGACGTTCTCGACGCGCGCCGTCATGTAGATCGCCGTCCCGGGAACGCGTGCCGGGCTATCCGGGCGCAAGGTATCGATCAGGGTGGCGAGCGGCAGACCCAAGCTGGCGCGTTGCGCGGAGATGCGCGCCCGCCCCCATATCCATGTGATCATCACGACGTACATGCAGCCGCCGATGACGAGCGGGAACCAGCCGCCCTCTTCGATCTTTAGGATGTTGGCGGCAAAGAAGGAGAGATCAACAAACAAGAACAGCGCAAACAGCGGGATCAGCTGCCACAATCGCCAGCGCGCCCCCAGGCTGAAATAGGCAAAGGCGAGGATCGTGTCGACCGTCATCGTGCCGGTGACGGCAATGCCGTAGGCGCCGCCGAGCGCATCGGAGGAGCGGAACCCGAGCACGGTCACCACCACCGCCACCAGCAGCATCCCGTTCAGGCCGGGCAGGAAAACTTGCCCGATCGTCTGCTCGGAGGTGTGGCGAACCTGCATTCGCGGCAGATAGCCCAGCTGTATCGCTTGGCGGGTCAGCGAGAAGGCGCCGGAAATGACCGCTTGAGAGGCGATGACCGTCGCCGTCGAGGCGAGCCCGACGAGCGGGTACACCGCCCAGTCCGGCGCCAGCAGGAAGAACGGGTTCTCGATCGCCGCCGGATTGGCCAGCAGCAGCGCCCCTTGTCCGAAATAATTCAGCAGCAAGGCCGGGAACACAAAGCGCAGCCAGGCTCGCCGGATCGGCGCCGGCCCGAAATGCCCCATATCCGCATAGAGTGCTTCCGCCCCGGTCACCGCCAGCACCACCGAGCCGAGCAGCAGAAAAGCCTGCGCGGGCTCGGTCACGATCAGCTCGATCGCGTAAAGCGGATTCAGCGCCTTCAGGATAGCGGGGTTGCGGGCGATCTCGACGAGCCCGAGCACGCCGATCGTGCCGAACCAGATGATGATGATCGGACCGAAGTACCCGCCGACCCGGCCCGTGCCGTGGCGCTGCAGCAGAAACAGGCCGATCAGCAGAACCAGGGTCAGCGGCAGGACATAGGGCTCGAGCGCCGGGGTCGCGACCTTCAAGCCTTCGACCGCGCTCAGCACCGAAATCGACGGCGTCAGCACGCCGTCGCCAAAGAACAGCGCCAAGCCGAACAGCCCGGCCCAAAGCATCCAGCGCGACGGCCGCGCCCCGGCCGCGCGCAACGCCAAAACCGTCAAGGCGAGGATCCCGCCCTCGCCCCGGTTGTCCGCGCGCATCAGCACGATCACGTATTTCAGCGTGACGACAACGGTCAGCGCCCAGGCAATCATCGACAGAACGCCAAAGACGCGCGGCTCGGTGACGGCGTGGTTGGCGAAACATTGTTTTACGGTGTAGAGGGGCGAGGTGCCGATGTCGCCATAGACGACGCCGAGCGCGGCGACGGTCAGGCTTTGGCCGATCGCCGTATGAGCATCGCGCTCAACAACGGCCGTAGGTGGCATCCATTAGCTCGATCAGTCGGTCTTGCTAGCAACACCATCGGGCGGGGATCATCCCCGCCGCAGCCTCGAATGCGAGCCGGGCTCGCGCCAGACAGAGCGGCAAGCCGAGGCTACGCGGATTTCCTTTCCAATCCCTCAGCGCCCCCGGACAGTCCGGCGTGATACCGCCGGTTGGCAGCCTCGATCAAGCCGGATCGGAGCGGGCGACGGCAAATGGTTGCGGGCGGCATGGCTGAGAGGCGCATCGGGCCGAGCGGCCGGCTACCGCCATCCGAAGCATTTTCATCGAGCGGCCAAAAGGTTAGGCTGACCGCTGATCTCGTCTGCGAGCATGGCCCATGATGGACATCGCGCCCGAAATTTCACCGCCTCCGCCGGTAAGGCTCGCGGATTATCGGCCCCCGGCCTTCCTGATCGACACGGTCGATCTCGTCTTCGACCTCGGCGCAAACGACACGCGGGTGAGATCGCGGCTCGGCATCCGGCGCAACCCGGAGGCTGCCGAGCATGGAACGCCGCTGCACCTCGACGGCGAGGAGCTCGAGCTGCTGTCATTGGCGCTCGACGGCGAGATGCTCGGCGCCAACCGCTACCAGCTGCCCACCGAAGGCGGCCTGATCCTCGCCGATGTTCCGGACGCCTTCACCTTGGATGTCGAGACCCGCATCGCTCCCGAGGCCAACACGGCGCTGTCCGGGCTCTATATGTCGGGCGGCAATTTCTGCACCCAATGCGAGCCCGAGGGGTTCCGGCGCATCACCCATTTCGTCGACCGGCCCGACGTGATGGCCCGGTACACGACGACCATTCTCGCCGACAAGGCGCGGTTTCCGGTGCTGCTGTCGAACGGCAACCCGGTCGAGAGCGGCACAGCGGAAGACGGCCGGCATTGGGCGAAATGGGTCGATCCGCATCCCAAGCCCTCCTACCTCTTCGCATTGGTGGCCGGCGACCTGGTCGCGGTCCGGGACCGGTTCACGACCCGCTCGGGGAACGAGGTGGCGCTCGCCATCTGGGTGCGCCGCGGCGACGAGGACAGATGCGGGCACGCCTTGGCGTCGCTGAAAAAGGCGATGCGCTGGGACGAGGAGGTGTTCGGCCTCGAATACGACCTCGACGTGTTCAACATCGTCGCGGTCAGCGACTTCAACATGGGCGCAATGGAGAACAAAGGCCTCAACATCTTCAACACGCGCTATGTGCTGGCCAAGCCCGAGACCGCGACCGACATCGACTATCAGAATATCGAGGCGGTGATCGCCCACGAATATTTCCACAATTGGACCGGCAACCGGGTGACCTGCCGCGACTGGTTTCAGCTCTCGCTGAAGGAGGGGCTGACGGTGTTCCGCGACCAGGAGTTCTCGGCCGACCAGGGCAGCCGAGCGGTTCGGCGGATCGCCGAGGTGCGCACCCTGCGGGCGGTCCAATTCCCCGAGGATGACGGGCCGCTCGCCCATCCGGTGCGGCCGGACAGCTATATCAGGATCGACAATTTCTACACCCCGACGGTCTACAACAAGGGCGCCGAATTGGTGCGGATGATCCATACCCTGACCGGCAAGGCAGGCTTCCGCCGCGGCATGGATTTGTACATCCGCCGCCACGACAATCACGCGGCGACGATCGAGGATTTCGTCGCCGCGATGCAGGAGGCGAGCGGGGTCGATCTCGGCCGGTTCAAGCGCTGGTACGAGCAGGCGGGAACCCCCGAGGTCTCGGTCGAGGACCGGTGGGATCCGGCTGACGCGAGCTACGAGCTGACCGCCGAGCAACGGGTCCCGCCGACCCCCGGCCAGCCGGTCAAGGAGCCGATGCTGATCCCGCTCGCGATCGGGCTGCTCGACCCTGGCGGCGCGGAGCTGCCGATGCGGCTCGATGGCGAAGCGGCGGGCCGAGCCGGCACCCGCGTCCTGCCTTTAACCGAGGCGCGGCAGAGCTTCAGGTTTGTCGATGTGCCGGCGCCGCCGGTGCCCTCGCTGCTGCGCGGCTTTTCGGCGCCGGTCAAGCTCAAGGGCATCTCGCTCGACCGGCTCAAATTCCTCGCGGTCCACGACACCGAGCCTTTCGCCCGCTGGGAAGCCGGCCAGCAGGTCGCCGCCAGGCTGCTGCTCGACCGGATCGCCGCCGACCAGCGCGGCGACCCCCCTGCCCCGCTCGATCCCGACCTCGCTGCGGCGCTGCGGCGCACCCTCGCCGATGGCGAGCGCGATCCCGCCTTTGCGGCCGAGGCGTTGACCTTGCCGAGCGAGGCGTTTCTCGCCGACCAGCTCGCCGTGGTCGATGTCGATGCGATCCACCATGCGCGCGAGGCCGCCCGAGCGGCCCTCGGACAAGCGTTGACGGCCGAGCTCGCAGCGGCCTACTCCAAATACGAAGATACCGGCCCATACCGGATCGACGGCGCCTCGATCGGCCGGCGCGCCTTGCGCAACGCCTGCCTCGCCTATCTCGCCGCCGCCGATCCCGAGCAGGGCGCGGCGCTGGCGATGGCGCAGTTCGAGGCCGGGCGCAACATGACCGATGTGCTCGCAGCGCTGACAGTGCTCGCCGATCTCGATCGGCCCGAGCGCGCGACCGCGCTTGACCGCTTTTATCAACAGTGGGCGCAAGACCCACTGGTGGTCGACAAATGGTTTGCATTGCAGGCCCGCTCGTCCCTGCCGCAAACGCCGGAACGGGTGCGGGAGCTGACCCGGCACCCCGGTTTCGAGCGCAAGAACCCGAACCGGGTGCGCGCGCTCGTCGGCACCTTCGCGCTAGCCAATCAGCTGCGTTTTCACGCGGCAGGCGGCGCCGGCTACGTGCTGCTCGCCGACGAGGTGATCGCCCTCGACCCGCTCAACCCGACGACGGCGGCGCGCCTCGTCCAGCCGCTCGGCGCGTGGCGCCGCCACGACCCGGCGCGCCAGGCCCTGATGCGCCGCGAATTGGAGCGCGTGCTGGCCGCCCCCGAACTCAGCAAGAACACTTATGAGATGGTGTCCAAGAGCCTCGCCTGACCGGAGATCGGGATGCAGCAAGGCCGCGGTGGAATGGGAAGCCGCAAGCACGGCATCTCGGGGCATGCGTCGCAGAGCCCGCGGCTGCGGCTGATGAAGAAGCTCAGCGCCGAACGCGGCGAATATGGGGGCCCGCCGCAGCGGCGCTCGACACCGCTCCGGTTTGGCAGTGTGCGGGAAGCAATTAGAGCAGAGCGCAAGCCCCAGTAACCGCGCGCCCCGACGGATCCGATCAGGCGTATCAGGCGTGCCAGGCCGGGCCGGGGTTGGCGAGGGTGCCGCCGCCGATGATGCTGGTGCCGCTGATTTCCCAGACCGCGACCGCGCCGCTGCTGTTCCGCCACAACAGAGCCGCCGACCGCCTGGAGGCCGGTCGGGTTGGAGTTGCCAGCCCCGGGATTGATGTCCGCCACCCTGACGGTGCCCGCTGCGGTGCCGTCCGTCCGCCACAGCTCGGCTCCGTGCGAAGCATCGCTGCCGTCGAAATAAACCAGGTTGTTAAGCGTTCAGCGTCTGGAAATTGTGCGGCGCCGAGGACACCGGGCCGGGACCGATATCGGCCACCAGCGAGGCGCCGGCAGGGGTCCCATCGCTGACCCACAACTCCGTCCCGTGTGTCGCGTCACTCGCCGAGAACAGAGACCGCACGGTTTGTGTCGAGCTGTCGAACTCGCGCCGAAGGTGAACAACGCTTGTTCCCAGAAAAGGTTCGCCGAAATGTTCGGGTGCTCCAGGTAGCCCGTCGCCATCCCACCGAACGCCTGGGGGATGGCGGGTGAGGGATGCTGCGGACGCTCACGCCGCGAGAGGGGCTTGAGCGACCCCGAGCGACAGCAGCCTGCCGTTGAGAGGCAGGAGCATGTTCGCTTCGCACAGGGTTTCGAGCGCCGCTTCGGCTTCATGCGCCGAAACGGCGGTCCCAAGACGCGCCGAGAGCTGCTTCAAGAGCGCCGCGGGGGTCTGCGCGGAATCGCAGAGGCGATAGATCTCGGCCGCCAATCCGTGAACCGTCCAGCTCGTCCGGCGAGCCCCGGGGCGCGTGTCGGTGATCCGGAGATGACGGCCATTGTCGTCGACGTGCAATACCGGCCTCGAATATTGCCAGAGATCGTTCCATCGCTGCACCGCCTCTTGCAGCGCCTGCTGCCCGGGCTGCTGCTGCACAGCGCGATGGATGTGCGACCCTCGCTCCCCGCCATCCTCGAAGGAGTATGCGAGCCGCATCAATGATTCTTTCGGCAATGGATAAACATACCCGTAAGCCCGGCTCGGCTCGAGCGCGAGGCCGAACGCCTCGGGGCGCGTGTGGTAGGGGCTGAACCGGTCGTAGCGGATCCGAACCACTCCCGTCGGCGGCTGCAGATGGAAGATCGCCGGAAGCCATTTGGCCATTTCCGCGTACCAGCTGTCGCAATCGCCGGGGATTCCGCTGAGCATGTTCCACGCGGGATGGATGCCGAACTCGCTCGACCATTTGAGGAGCTGAACATTCATCACCGCGGTGTTTCCCTTGCCGATCAGCCGCAGCAGATTGTCGTCGAGGCTCTCGATGCCCGGCTGAATCCAATGCACGCCGGCGGCTGCCAAGGTTTTGACCTGCTCGCGCTTCAGATTGGCCTTGATCTCATAAAACAGCGAGTAGCCGCCGCCCGCCGCTGCGAGCTGCGGCAGCACGGTCTTGAAAAACGACATGTCCAGAATGTTGTCGACAAATTGGACGCTCCGGATCCCATACCGCTCGGAAAGCTCGGCGAGCTCGGTCAGCACACGCTGGGCGGATTTCGAGCGGTATGTCATCCCGATCCCATTGAGGCCGCAAAATGTGCAGTGGGATTTCTCACCCCACCAGCAGCCTCGGGAGCTCTCGGCCAGCAACCCCGGCTCGATCAGGCTGGACAGGCTTGATGCTTTCAGGGTCGCGAAATAGTGGCCGTAATCCGGCAGGGGCAATGCGTCCAGATCGCGTATGACGGGGCGCGGGAGCCGGCACGGCCCTTTGTCGAAGGTGCTTCGTAAATCGGCTTGGCTGATTGCCCCGTCGGGCAGCGCACCAGGCCGCACCGCGCGGCCATCGTCGAGCAGCGCCCTGCACAGATCGACGAAAATCGCATCCGCCTCGCCGGAGACGACGCAGTCGACCCAAGGGAACACCCGCAGCGTCTCCACACCCATCTCGCCTTCGCAATTGGCGCCGCCCATCAGCAGGACGGTCTCCGGGCTCAATTCGCGAATTTTCTTCAGCAGCGCCAGAGAAGCGCAGTGCTGCTGGAACGAGGAGCTGCATCCGACAATGCGGGGCTGGCGCGCGGCGATCGCTTCCGCCAGCCGCTCTATGTACTCGCCCGCTTGCCTGCGCACCCAGCGCATCAGGTCCTTGCGCCTCTCGGGCTGCGCCGGGAAGCCCTGGCAACGCACATCGAGAACCAGGTTCAAATATTCTTCTTCGTCGCCGGCAGCGCCGGGGAACAGGCTGCCGGCAAAGCACCACTCGCCGAGCAAATGGTCGGTCGGCGCCGATTGCATCGCCTGGTAGGCGACCAGCCCGATGGTCTCGGCAAAACCGAAATTCGCATAGACGACTTCGCTGCGGATCTCGGTGCCGGCCAGCGAGGCCTGCAATAGGCCGAGCGCAATGGAGGGCCGCTGCACCTCGACAAAAGGCATGCATACGAGAGCGACGTCGATTGGCGTCAAGGACGCACCGCCGTTACCTCAGGGCCGCGCCGATGCCTGCCGCTTCGCGGTCGCCTTCGTAGAACGTCCAGGACTTCTCGAACCCGCCCACCGGGCCTGGTATGGGGCTGTGGTCGCGGTGAACCCATTCGTAATATTGCGCGACTTCGCCGAGCAGCCGCTGCTCTTCGCGTCCTTCATGCTCCGTCAGGCGGTCGAGATAGCCGGTATCCCGCTCGAGCTTCGACAGCGGCGTCGCCGCGATGTGGTCGACGGCGCAGCGCAGCGTGTAGCATGCGGTGCGGTTGCAGATCGCGGTCAAGTAATGCAGATATGCCCGCTGCCCGTCCGAGACCCGCTGCCGGGCGGGCAACCGCAGATGCGCCTCGAAGAGCAGGCCGCGCAAAATGTGGCAAAGCCCCTGATTGGTGAAATTTCGCTGGTAGAAGGTCTTCACCATCCAGTCGTAAAAATGGTCCAGTTTCGGATCGAGGAATTTGTAGTCGGGCTCGAACGCCGTGCCGAGCAGGCGGCCTTCCGCTTCGAGCCGGCGCTTGATCGGTGTTCCGGCGTAAGGGAGCATCCGACAGAACGGGGCGACGGTCCAGCCGTCGCCGATAAAAGTCTCGAGGAAATCGATGTTCTGCCGAATGCTGCGAAAGCTCGAATAGGGATCCACCAGCATAAAGCCGAAGTCGAAGGACAATCCGAACTGTTTGAGAATTCGGCCGGCCCGCAAATGCGCCTCGGGCTTCAGCCGTTTGCTCATGTTGAGGAGACCCTCTTCGTCTCCCGACTCGACCCCCATATAGACGTGCGTCAGCCCCCCGGCGATCAACCGCTCGAGGATGTCTTCTTCAATTTCGTCCGAGCGGCAGCTGATCTTGAAGGCGATTTCGCCGGCGAACCCCGCCTCTGCTATGAGGTCGGCAATCTCCACCGCCCAGCGCTTCACATTGCGCCCGCCCGCCAAGAAATCGTCGTCCTGAAACAGGAAGATCGGGACCCCCCTGGCGACATGCAGGTCGATCATCTCGTCGACGATCGCTTTGGGCTTGCGCAGCCGGCGGAGCGGCCCGCCCTGCTCCTCGTAGAACGGGCGAATGCTGCAGAACGAGCAATCCCACGGGCATCCGCGGCTGCCGAGGATCGACGCCGTCGGCATCGGATGGCTCTCGTAGTCGATCAACTCCCGGTCGGGCAAGGGAAGGATATCGAGCTCCTCGACCACGCGGCCCAATGGCGCAACCTTGATTTCACCGGACCCTGACCGGAAGGCGATGCCAGGCAAATCGCGCCAATCAGAGCCGGTGCCGAGGCAGTGCAACAGCTTTACCAAGGTCACTTCGCCGTCGAACCGAACCACGGAATCGAGCCCCGGCGTGCGCTCGAGAATCTCCGCCGGCTCAAAGCTCGCGTAATGGCCGCCCATCGTGAAATGGGCGGTGACGCCAGCCTTGCGCAGCTCGCCGATCACCCTGGCGAAATCGGGAGCCATGTACTGAAAGATCAGCGAGAAGCCCACGACATCAGGGTCGTCGCGCCGAATTCGCCTCAGGATCGCCTCGGGATCGGAGCCGTAGGTCATGATGTCGGCGCGATGGCCCGCGGCATTCACCGCCGACATCAGATAGCGCAGACCGAGATTGTCCTGATCCTGGAAACCGATCAGGAGAACCTTCTGCGAGCGGCCCCTTGATCGAGTAGCGGGATCTCTACCGGATCCGAGAGCCGTCGTCGCATTTCGCGGGCCCCTCCTCTCCGTCTCCGATCGGGTGCTGCTATCCCTGTTGCCTCGCCTTTTCCAGCTGCTGCTTGATCATCTGCTCGGTTGCGTCAAGCCGAGCACGTTCGGCCGCTATCGTATGCAGGGCCGATTCGAGCTGAGAGACGCTCAGCCGGCTCACGTCGATCGGCGGCGGATCGCCGACGTGGCCAATTCTCCCAAAGAGCGTGCTCGCCGCCGTCCCGGTTGGCAGATGCCCTCCGCCCCACGGGGCCGGATCGACCACGTAGTTGGGCCATGGCGCGGGATCGACCACCGGGTGCGGAACAGGCCACCGGGTCGGGCCCCAGCCTCCAGCCCACCACGGGGCAGGATCGACGACGGGGCTCGGGATCGGACGCTGAATGGCCCACCCCGCTCGTGGCCATGGCGCGGGATCGACGACCGCCCCGCCCGGAACGGTAAATCCGCCCGGTGCCCCCGGCTGCTGCGCCAGAGCGGCCTCCAATCTCGTCAACCGCTCTTCGATCCGTTTCAGGCTGTCTTCAACCGGCATGACGACCCCCTTCTTCGATTTCGATAGAGACTTCCCGTCCAATTCACGCCCCGCTGCTGCGACCGCCAAAGGCGGCGGATAATCTGGTTAATGATAAAAGCGCCGCTTCGTGGGTGTCGAGGTCTTTTTAACTAAAGCCCGCCGGCAGCCCATATTTGATTCAGGCTCAATTCCCGATTTGCTTTCCTGCCGAGTTGAGATCGGTCGCGGGGGGCTCGAGCCAATTTCCAAACGCGCTGACCACCGGCAACGACCAAAAGCCCTTGGGCTCGCGCGAAGCGAGCGTGAACAATTCCGCGCCTTCCTGCTTTCCGACGCGGCACACGGAAAACGGCTTGCGCGGGTCGACCCGGGCGAGCTCATCCAGCGCGTTTGCGACAAAGCGGGGGTCGAGGTGCGTCTTTGCGGCGATCCCTGCGACAGTGCGAGAGCTGAACGCGGGGCTGGCGAGCTCGGCCAGCACCTGGCGCACATCGTCCGATGTATTGCGCTGCTTCCCATCCTTCCCGCCCCAGGCTCTCTGCAGCCGCTGCGACATTTCCGCCGGCAGCTCCCAGCCCGCGATCTGGTCGCGGCGGACCAGATCGGAGAGGATGGCGAGCCGGATATAGTCGAGCACCCTGTTGCGGCCGAGCAGCAGCCCGACGCCGGCGATTGAACGCAGCAGCGGGCTGGCGGTCTGCGCCCGCACCAATAGCGGGGCGACCGCCTTGAAACGGTCCGCGATTCTTTTCAAGATCTCTTCCAGCTCCGGTTGCCCCATCCGCGGCCAGTGTGGCAGCGCCACCTCGTCATCGGCAGAGCCAACCAGGGGGATGACGGGGTATCTCTCGGGCAGGCCGTTATCGACGTCGGCCGCGATCTGATACCGGGCCTGGTCCATCATGCCGGCAGCGATCGGATTTTCCTTCGGCAGGCCGAAGGTCGAGCGCAGAAACGCCTGACAGTTCCGGCGCCCGAGCTGGAAGTCATGCGCCCGGAATTTCTCGTCGAGAAAACCGCCGAACCCGCCAAGCAAGCCGCACGCAATGGTGTAGCGCTCCTCGGCGTCGCTGTCCGGCAGTTTGCGGTGAGGCGCCACCAGGAACCGGCTGTAGTCGCTCGATTTGAGTGCTGAGCCGAGCTCCGTTACCCGGAAGCGGGCCTGGTTCATCAGGGTCGGAAACAGCGCGCGGATGATGTTGGCGAGGTCCGGGCCGGGTTGGCCATCCGGCAGAAAGGCCGGCGGTTCGGGGAATGGCGCGACCATGATGACCGCGCTGTCGGATATCGCTCCGTCTGCTTTGCCCGCCTCGTAGCCACCCATCAGCGCATATTGGGCATAGTCGAACGGGTTGTTGTTGATCAGCCCGCCATCGACATTGAGGAACGCGAAACTCTTTGCCGAGGATAGCCACGCCTCCGGGAAATCGGGCTCGATGCTGACCCCTTGGGTCACCTGGATTGGATATTTCCGGCATTTGTATTGCTCGAGCGGCACATCTATTCCGCGCGAGGCGAGCCCGATTGGGAAAGCCGACGAGGCTAGCGCGCAGGTCCCGTATTGGTCCCACTCGGGTGAAAGCGCCGATTTGTCGCCCCCTTTCGGCAACGTGTCGACGCAGAGGCTCAGACGCTTGTCATTGTCGACCCAATCGTTGCTGCGGCCATTGCACTGGCCCAACCCGGTTATCGCGTAGTGGACGCGGTCGCCATGGGTCTGCATGCCGTAGGTGCTGTTGCCGAACCCGACCTTGAACGGGATGCCTCGCAGGTTCGACACCGTCATGTAGACGTGCAGCGGCTCTGCAATGTAGGGGTACGGCGGCCGCGCAATAGGCGGCTGTGCCGCGCTGCCATTGCCGAGCAGCGCAGCCTTTTTGATGTCGTCGAGCAGCTCTGCGTTGAGCAGCGACAGCACCGACCCGCGCTTGAGATCCTCGTTGCTGAGAAAGTCGATGCCGCCATTCTCCGCGACCACCCGGGGACGGGTGACCCAGGTTTCGTAAAGCGATGGAAGAACGCAGCGCAGCGTCTGGTATTCGACGTTCTCCTTCAGATGCAAGTCGCGCAGCTCTTCCGCCGTCAGTTTTTGCGGCCGCAGACCGCGGGCGAGGGCGACCGCGCCCAGCGCCCCGGTGATGGCGCCGGCCGAGGCGCCGGCGACCACCTTGAGACCCACGCGGTGGTCGGGCACATCCGCCCTGCCGCGCAGCTTCTCCCACTCGTCGAGCGCCTGAAACAGGAAATCGAGCACGCCCGCCGTGTAGGCGCCGGCCGAGATGGCGCCTGCCAATGCCAAACCGATCTGAAACGTGTTGCCCGAATTTTCCGACATGGCCAGCCTCCCCGACAGCCGTGATCCGGCCTCGCCGTGTCAGTACCTCGAATCCCCCTCGGCGGATGTGAGCCGCTTCACAGATTTACCAATTTTTTCGACCTGGTCAGGGGATCTCGTAGACTGCAACCTCGTCCGCGATGCCGCGCAGCACCCGATGCTGCGACACCGGATCGAGGCCGTTGGTCTTGAGCAGCCTCAAAGCCTGCGGATGGTCGACGACCGCGCCGGTCGCGAGGATCACGTGTGAATCGGCCAGCGCCTGGACGCGGGCGGCGATATTCACCGTGGTCCCGAAATAATCCTGACGGTCATTGAGCACGACGGCGAGGCACGGCCCCTCATGGATGCCGATCTTGAGCCGTAAATCTTCGCCGGCGCGCCCATCGTTGAGAGCGCGCATGGCGTCGCGCATCCGCAGCGCCGCGGCGACCGCACGGTCGGGAGTGGGAAAGGTCGCCATCACCGCATCGCCGATCGTCTTGACCACGGCGCCGGCTTCGGCCGCGACGATCTCGTTGAGCACCCCGAAATGCGCTCTCACCAGGTCGAAGGCGGCCAGATCCCCGACCCGCTCGTAAAGCTCCGTCGAGCCCTTCAGATCGGTGAACAAAAAGGTCAGGCTGGTGATTTTCAACCGCTGCTCGATGTCGATCGTGTCGGTGCCGTAGAGGTCGCGAAACACCTGGTTGGTCAATAAGCGCTTCGCGGTCAGGAACGGCCGGCGGCGGCCGAGCAGCTCGTGCAGTTTGTCCCCCGCCACCCACAGCGCCGGCAATACCCGCGTGTCGGTGCGGTTTTCGAGCGAGAGGCGCAGCGGGCCGGGATGCAAGGCCGTGGTTCCGGTCGGCCTGCGAACCCTGTCGAACACCAGCGAGACGCTCTGGCGCTCGCGCGTCGGCTCGCCCTTGACATCGAGAAATTGCGTCCCGTGGGTGACGGGGTCCATCAAGATCACGAACTCGGCGGGCAATTGCAGCGAAAGGAGCGCCTTTTCGCCCGGCGGCAGCTCGATAGCGTCGAGAACGATGTCATCGAGGATGTTCTCGAGATCGTCCGGCACGTCAAAGCCGGAACCCCAGAAGATCTGGCGAAAATACTCGGCGAAGGAGAGGTCGTGCGGATCGTGCGCCGCGATCCGGCGGACGCGCCGGCTCACCGTGAACGTAACCTCGACCATCTCGTCGAGCGTCGGGTGATAGCCGGCCGCGCAGATTGCGCAGTCATATTCCTCCTTGTTGACGCTCTTCAGTGTCGTGCTCGTATCGAGCACCCCGCCGCAGCCCGGGCACAGCACATTCCACGACAATTCGAAAATGCCGAGCCGGGCAGCATGCAGAAAGGTTGCGATCGCGCGCTCTTCGTCGAGGCCCCGTCTGGTTGCGAAATCCAGGACATTGACGCGGCTGAGTTCGCGGTCGGGAGCGTCGCGAACCAGCTCCTCGACGGCCGACGCCGCGCTTGCGCCGGTCGACTGCCGCAGCACCGCAAACAGGTTCTTGGCTTCGCTCATCGGCAAATCGTGCTCTAACGCCTCGGATCTCCGGGGAATTGCTCCGGGGAATTGCTACGGAATCTCGTAAACCGCCATTTCGTCGGCGACGCCGCGCAGCGCGCGTTGCTGCGCCTGCGGCGCAAGGCCACTAGCTGCCAGGAGGCTGGAGGCCTTCGGGTGGGTAACGACTGGTGTCGTGGCGAGGATCGAGCGCGAAGTCGGCGAGCGCCTGCACGCGGGCCGCAATATTTACAGTGCGCCCGAAGTAATCCTGCCGGTTGTCGAGCACCACCGCCAGGCACGGGCCTTCGTGGATACCGATCTTCAGCATCAGGCCGTCGCCGCTATAGGCTCTCAGATCGCGCATTGCCTCGCGCATGCGCAGCGCCGCGGCGACCGCACGGTCGGGGGTGGGAAAGGTCGCCATCACCGCGTCACCGCTGGTCTTGACCACCGCGCCCGCCTCGGCCCCCACGATTTCGTTCAACACCTGGAAATGCGCCCGGACGAGGTCGAAAGCGACGAGATCGCCAACCCGCTCGTAGAGCTCGGTCGAACCCCGCAGGTCGGTGAACAGGAAGGTCAGGCTGGTGATCTTGAGCCGCTGATCGACATCGATCACGTCGGCTCCGTAGATCTCGCGAAACAGCTGGTTGGTAAGCAGCCGCTTGGCGGTCAGAAAGGGCTTCCGCCGGCCGAGAAGCTTTTCCAGCTTGTCGCCTGCCACCCACAGTCCCGGCAGCACACGAAAGGCGCTGCGGTTTTCGAGCGACAGCCGCAGCGGCCCCGGGCGGAGCCCGATGGTTTCGGTCGCTGTCCGCACCTTGTCGAACACCAGCGACAGGTTTTGGCGCTCGCGCGTCGCCTCGCCCTCGGCGTTGAGGAATTGCGTCGTGTGGGTCACCGGGTCGAGGATGATCACAAAGCCCGCCGGCAACTGCAGCGACAGGAGAGCCTTGTCGCCCGGCGGCAGCTCGACGGCGTCGAGGGTGATCTCCTGGATCTGGCGGTCGAGGTCTTCGGGAAGATCGATCGCGGAGCTCCAGAATATCTGGCGGAGATACTCCGCGAGCGGCAGCTCCTCGGGATCGTGCCCGGCGATCCTGCGCACCCGGCGGTTGACGGTGAACGTCACCTCGACGACCTCGTCGAGGACGGGCTCGTAACCGGCCGCGCACCAGGCGCAATGATATTGCTCGCGGTTGACGCTCTTCAGCGTGGCGCTGGCATCGAGAACGCCGGCGCAGCTCGGGCACAGCACGTTCCACGAAAGCTCGAAGATGCCGAGCCGTGCGGCATGAAGAAAGGCGGCTATCGCCCGCTCTTCGTCGACCCCGGTCTGCGCCGCAAAATCCAGCACATTGATCCGGCAGAGCGCCCGGTCCGGGGCGTCTCGGACGAGCTCTTCGATCGCGGTTGCGGTGCGGGGATCGGCCGACTGCTGCAAGAGTGCGAACAGGTTTCTGGCTTCGCTCATCGCGACGGATTTCTTTTGTCACCGAGGCGAATCAAGTGTGGACGGCAACCCCGTTCGGCAAGTTTCGCGTTCTTGCGGTGTGGTAATATCGCTTTGATGACCCTTGCCCGCGCCCTAGGCGTCGAACGCGCCGCCATCTTTCATGTCGACGACATCGGGATGTGTCACGGAGCGAACCGTGGCTTTCTGGCGCTTGCCGAACGAGGCTTTGTCACTTGCGGCTCGATCATGGCGCCCTGCCCCTGGTTCCGCGAGATAGCGGACGCTGCAGCCGCCGATCCGTCTCTCGATCTGGGCGTGCATCTGACCTTGACCAGCGAGTGGGAACACTATCGATGGGCGCCGATCTCGACCGTGAGCCGGGCCTCCGGGCTGATCGACGATGACGGCTATTTCTGGCGCGACGTCGCGAGCTTGCGCGCCCATTTGGTGCCCGAAGCGGCGGAAACCGAGCTGCGCGCCCAGATCGACCGGGCGCGCTTGGCGGGGATCGACCCGACCCATATCGACGCCCATATGGCGGCGGCGATGCTCCCTGAGCTGCTCGACCTGCATGTCCGGCTCGGGCGCGAATACGGCCTCGTCCCCGTCCTGCCGCGCCGCATCCGTTTCGCGCCGGATCCGGAGAGCTACGACGCGACGGTCGCCGGGCTGGAGCGTGACGGATTGCCGGTCATCGACCATATCCGGGGCACCCTGCCCGTGGCGGCCCGGGCGGTCGAGCCCGGCTATCGCAAGCTCATCGAAGAGCTCCCACTCGGCGTGACGCATTTCGCCTTGCACTGCACCGCGCCCGGCGACGTCGAGGCGATCACTCCGCAGCACGCGCCGTGGCGGACCAACGAATACGCGCTGTTTCTGTCGGGCGCCGTGGCCGATTGGTGCGCCGCGCAGCAGGTCATCCCGATTGGCTATCGTGCGATTCAGCGGCTCTGGGTAGCGGCCACAGCTTAGTTCCTTTCCGCCGATGAAATTTGGTTGCGCGTTTGAATGAACCGGATTAATTTGCGAGTTATTCGCATTCGCTACCGGTAGAAAGGTTCATCATGCCCCGTGCCGCACTTCTCGCTTTTGTCGTCATTGCGGCAGTAGGAGGCAGCGCGGTGGCGCAGGAACCCACCTACACGCTGGTGATCAAGGACCACAAGTTCCAGCCGGCTGAAATCGAGATCCCCGCCGGCAAAAAAATCGCGTTGATCGTCAAAAACGAGGACCCGACCCCGGAGGAATTCGAAAGCACCGAGCTGAGGCGCGAGAAGGTGATCCCCGGCGGGCAGCAAGTCACCGTCTATATCGGGCCGGTGAAGCCGGGGCGGTACGAGTTCTTCGGCGATTTCAACCCGAAGACCGCGCGCGGCCACATCGTGGCGAAGTAGGTCGGGGGAACACGGCAATGCTCGGCACGGGTATCATCGTCTTTCGCGAGGTGCTGGAAGCAGCCTTGATCGTCGGCATCGTCATGGCGGCCAGCGCCGGCGCCCCGCGGCGCGGCATCTGGGTCTCCTGCGGCTTGGCGGCGGGTGTTGCCGGCGCGGCCCTGGTCGCCCTTTTCGCCGCGAAGATCGCCGCGGCCGCCTCGGGGATCGGCCAAGAGCTGATGAACGCGACGATCCTGCTGTTGGCTGTCGCCATGCTCGGCTGGCACAACATCTGGATGTCGCGGCACGGGCGCGAGCTCGCCGCCACCGCCCGGGCGGTCGGCGATGCCGTGACCTCCGGCGCTCGGCCGCTCTATGTCTTGGCGGTGGTGACCGGCCTCGCCGTCCTGCGCGAGGGCTCGGAGACCGTCCTCTTCCTTTACGGCATCGCGACCGGCGGCGATCTCAGCGCCGCCTCTTTGATGTTGGGCGGGACGCTCGGCCTGGTCGGGGGTGTCGCCGTCGGCACCGCGCTCTATTTCGGCCTGCTGCGCATTCCGACCCGGCGGCTGTTCGTCGTCACCAGCTGGATGGTGTTGCTGCTCGCCGCCGGGATGGCGTCGCAAGCCGCAGGGTTTTTGGTCCAGGCCGACCTGTTGCCGGCTCTCGGCGAGGCGGTGTGGAACACCTCGGCGGTGCTGACCGAGGACAGCGTCCTGGGCAAGGCCCTGCACACGCTGATCGGCTATGTCTCGCGCCCGGACGGCATCCAGATCCTGTTCTATCTCGTCACCCTCTCTGGCATATGGCTGTTGACCCGGGCGGCCGGCAAGCCGATCCCGCCGCACCAACCAGTGTCGTTGAGCCGCGGCGCTGCGACCCCGCTGCTCATCATCTTGATGTTCGGCGCAATGGGCGCGGGCTCCGCCGCCCACGCCCAGTTTAAGGTGCGCTATCCGGTCGTCGACTACCGGGAGGTCGAGATCGAGCACTTCAGCGACATCACCTTCGACAAGCCCAAGAGCGGGCTGAGCAACAACCAGAGATACACCACCGAATACGGCTTCGGGCCTCTGCCCAACTGGTTTGTCGAGCTCGGCAACGAATTGCAGGCGCCAAACGGCCAGAACATCACCTACGACGCGACCGAGATCGAGAGCTACCTGCAGCTGACGCCGACCGGGAAATACTTTGGCGACCTCGCCATGTTCGCCGAATACGAACATCCGGTCCACCGCGGCGACCCGAAATCCTTCACCTTCGGGCCGCTCGCCCAGAGCGAATTCGGCGAAGTTGCGGGAATCGGCGCGCTGCACACCCTGAACCTGCTGTTCACGAGAACCATCGGCAACAACCGGACCGATGCGACCGAGCTCTTCACCGCGTGGCAATCGCGGCTGCTGGTCAATCCGCTGTTCCAGCCGGGGTTCGAGTATTACGGTCTGATCGACGCGATCATGAACCCGGGCAAGCCCGCCGACCAGCAGCACCGGATCGGGCCGGTCCTTGTCGGGCTCAACAATTTCGCGCCCTATGGCAAGCTGAAATACGAGGTCGGGTATCTGTTCGGGCTGACCCAGGCGACCCCGCGAGGGACGGTGCGCTGGCGCCTCGAATACGAGATCCCGTTCTGAGCTGAACGCACCTTCGGGGGTAATAATGATGCGACGGTCGTTCCTGCTGATGGCAGGCGGAGCCGGCGTGCTGTCGCCGCGGGTAAGCGGCCTGCACCCCTTGCCCGACCCGCCGCGGGGCCGCAATATCGGGATCGCTGCGGGAGCGCTGTGCCGCGGGGGGCCGATACGCAATACGAGCGCATCGGCCGCGACGGCCCGCATGGCGCTTCCCGGATCCGACATTCCCAAATATGTCGAACCGCTCACAACGCTTCACGGGGCCCGGGTCGCAGCGCCCAACGTTGCGGTCTCGGTCGAGGAATTTCGGCAATACGTCCTGCCGGCGAGCTTTTATCCCGAGCTGGCGGCGCCGTTCGACCAGGGGACCTTGGTCTGGGGGTACAAGGTCGGCGATGCGCCGGCGCACTACCCGGGCTTTACGATCGAGGCGCAACGCGGCGCCCCGACAACCGTGTCCTATCGCAATAATCTGCCGCGCCAGCCGCTGCTGCAGCGCTGCCTGCCAATAGACCAGACGCTTCACTGGGCCGACCCGTTGCGGGAGATGGCTTCATTCGACCCCTATGCGGGCCCGCCGCCGATCGTGACGCATCTGCATGGCGGCGAGGTGCCGTCGGCGTTTGACGGGAGAGGATGGCTGGAAGGACACGATCCGCAGCTTCCCCGGCGAGGTCACGCGACTGGTCGTGCGCTGGGCCCCGACCGACGCCGCGGTGCAGGCCGCCAAGCCCGGGGTCAACCTGTACCCGTTCGATCCCACCCTCGGCCCGGGCTATGTCTGGCACTGCCACATCCTCGACCACGAGGACAACGACATGATGCGGCCCTACTCACCGACACGGTAACGCTACGACCGGCCGGTAAGGGCTGGAGCGAAGGCGAGAGCCGGGATCGGATTACCGGCGACGCCGCTGGTTGAGAGATGACCAGTGAGGAATTGCAGGCGCAAAATCGGCGCATCTCGGCACCACGTGCTCGGCGCCGGGCGGTCGGCGGAAGAACGAATGCTGGGAATGTTCCCGAACAGGCACCGGCTGTTTGACGGCCGCCCAATCTGCACCGCGCCCTCTCCGCGAGGCGGGGAGCAGCGATGGATCAGCATTGGCGAACTCGACGGCGAAATGATTGCGATTGTTTGGACGCGGCGCGGCGTGGCCATTCGAATCATTACGCATGAGGAGAGGCTGCGTGATGAAGAGAAAAAGGCGATATCGTGCGCTATACGGCTGAAGAAATCGACGCTCTGCTGGCGCGAGGCGAGAGCGGCACGGACTGGGGTGCGGTCAAGGGGACGACTGCGCAGGAGCTTGAAGCAAGCATCGCCGCCGACCCCGACGATGTGCACGAACCGATCCCGCGCCCGTCGACCGACGAGCTTCGCCCCTTCCTCGACGCCGAGATCGACTTGGAGCGCACTTCGTGCGTGATGCTGGCCTGGTGCCGAGCGGTCACCTGATCTCCGGCCTCCGGGTCGGTGCCGGGGCCGACTTTAAGCGCCCGGACGCGCTCGCACGCTCAAGGGTTCGGATACGCGGTGATGAACCTCGGATTGGGATCGGACGGTTCGATTATCCATACCGAGATAATGCAAGGATTTCGGCCGTCCGGTGCTACGAGCGAGCAACTGACCTCGAATTTTTGACCAAACGGACTGCTCGCTTGGCTGATCACCTGATTGTTCCGCGGATGGCTCAGCAATGCGCTTTTGAGTTCAACCCAATTGCCCGGCGAGAAACCGAAGGACATGAAGAATTTTGCCTTGGATGCCCCGGTCGGATGAACAGTACTCAGCAGATATTGGGTGATCTTCCGATCGTCCAGGATCGCGTTTGCGACCCTTGGCAGTTGGCTCATTCGGGATGGATGTCGTCGCGCTGAAGCGTGACCGTGCAAGGGAAGGGCTCCGCAAACTCGATCTCATAATGCTCGCCGTCGCGATAAACGTGAACGACGGTCCCTTTACCGCCTTCGGGCAGGACACCGTCCTTGCAGTCGACCGGATGCCTGAGGGTCACAATGGTGAGTTGCGGAATTTTGAGTATATCGTTCATTACTCCGCAAATCCGCTGTTTACTGACTTTATTGGTCGTGGCGAGACGAAATCAATGGGCGAGCCGGCGGGCCGCTGTGTCCGGATTTCTACCCGCAGAGATCAGGCGAACCGCGCTGACCCGCATCCAAGAGGACCGTCTCGAAGATCGCTCCTCTATCCCGCAAACCCTTAATTTCCCTTCGACGTGGCCGTCGCCCGCCCTGTGTGGCCACCCGCACAGGTCGGAACTTGGCACCGCAACCGAGGTCCAGATGGGCCGGCTCGTCACCAACCAGCACCTCGACAAGGTACGGTCCTATGTCGACCTCGGCGTCGAGGAAGGCGCCAAGCTCGTCGTCGACGGCCGCGGACTCAAACTGCAGGACTACGAGAACGGCTGTCATTGACGTGGAGTGCGATATAACATATATGACAAATATGATAAATGCAGACGCACCGAGGGCGCTGCGCGCGATACGCGCCACGCTCGAATTGACGCAAGAACAGCTCGCCGAAAGGCTGGGTGTTTCGTTCGCAACCGTCAACCGCTGGGAGGCAGGAGCTAACGCGCCCCAGAAGTGCGGCTCAAGCCGCAATCAGAGCGCTGGCGCAAGAGGCTGGGCTCAATCTCGATGAGCCGCAAGGCTCGTTGCCAACGACGGAGCGACGTTCCGCGCCGTAAGCGTGCCGCCGCGGTGCCGCGACCAAGCCGATGGAGCAGATGCTGTGGGACGCGGCGTGTCGATCCGCGGCGAAAAGGA
The DNA here is from genome assembly GCA_963836845.1 of uncultured Alphaproteobacteria bacterium. Taxonomy (GTDB): domain Bacteria; phylum Pseudomonadota; class Alphaproteobacteria; order ATCC43930; family CGMCC-115725; genus AP-15. Next base: position 112,768 of record CAWILK010000015.1, read on the forward strand.
CGCGGCAAGTTCAAGGACTACTGCTGCCGCTCCTATTCCTGAAGCGGCTGTCGGATGTCTTCGACGACGAGATCGCACCGACTGGCCGAGGAATATGGCGACCGCGACGACGGCGCTGGAGATCGCGGAGACCGACCACGGCCTGCTGCGGTTCTACCTGCCGCCCGAGGCGCGGTGGGCGTCATCAGCGGCCGCGAGCCATACGATTGGCCGAACGACGATCGGGGCCGCACGACGCGGCCGCAGGGACATCGGCGAGCACCTGACCAAGGCGGTGCGCGCGGTCGTGCGAGCACAACCCGTCGCTGTCGGGCGTCATCGACGTCGTCGACTTCGCCGCCGAGCGCAACGGCGAGCGCGACATCAACCCGGCCAAGCTGCGCGAGGTGGTCGAGACGTTTTCCGACCCGCGCTACCGCCTTGGCCTCGCCGACGTGCAGCCCGATTTCCTCGGCCGCGCCTACGAGTATCTGCTGCGGAAGTTCGCCGAAGGCTCGGGCCAGAGCGCCGGCGAGTTCTTCACGCCGACCGAAGTCGGATTCCTGATGGCGCAACATCATGCGGCCCGAAGCCCGGCGAGGACTGCCACGACTACGCCTGCGGCTCGGCGGGCTTGCTCGTGAAGCTTCAGCTCGTCGCCCGCGAACTCGACCCGACGAGCAAGGTGCCGCTCAAGCTGTACGGCCAGGAACTCCAGGCCGAGAGCTACGCCGTCGCGCAGATGAACGCGATCATCCACGACATGGATGTCGAAATGGCGCGCGGCGACACGATGATCAACCCGAAGTTCAAGACCGCCGACAGCAAGCTGATCCGCAGCTACGACATCGTCGTCGCCAACCCGATGTGGAACCAGCCATTCAACCCGAATCTTTCGCCGACGACCCGTTTGACCGCTTCCCACCCGGGCGGCGTCACCACCGGCAAGGGCGATTGGGCGTGGCTGCAGCACACGATCGCTTGCCTCAACGACGCGGACGGGCGGCGGTGGTGCTCGACACCGGCGCGGTGACGCGCGGCTCGGGTTCGAAGAACGAGGACAAGGAGCGCAATATCCGCAAGTGGTTCGTCGATCGCGACTGATCGACGGCGTGATCCTGCTGCCGGACAATCTCTTCTACAACACGACGGCGCGCCGGCGTCATCGTCGTCCTGTCGAAGCGCAAGCCAGCGCCGCCGCAAGGACAAGATCATCTTGCTAAACGCGACGCGAGCGGTTCACGAAGGGCCGGCCGAAGAACTTCATTCCAGAAGACGATATCCAGCCGCTCGCCGCCGCATTTCTGAAGAGGCGCGTTGGTCGAGGGCGAGGTCGCTGTCATCACGCGGCAGCAGGCCGAAGAGGCGGACTACAACCTCAGCCCTAGTCGGTGGGTGGGACATCCAGTTCGACCGAAGTCGGCTCGATAAGCGCATTTGTCCGCAAGCTGATCGAGTTGGACACCGAAGCCCATCGACTGTCGGCGACGATTTCGACACTCTTGGCGGGGGTCGTCGATGAGCCTGCTTGAGGCCGATCTCGGTGGCGGCCGACGATAAGTCGACTTGGGTTGGTGACTGCTATGAAGTCACCAAGAACGCGCAGCCTCGACCGTTTCTCGGTTTCTGCGGTCCCGTTTGCCGCAATGGAAGCGATCCCTCAGGATGGCACCTACACGCCGGTCTTCAATGGGAAGCACGCCGAGGTGATCGCCAGCGGCACCTATTTTGAACGCGGAGACGTGCTCGTCGCTAAGATCACTCCTCTTTTGAGAACGGAAACAGGCCTGGCGCTAGATCTACCGGGGCCGTTCGGATAGCAACCACCGAGGCATCCCGCTGCACCCTCGGGGACCTCAGCACGATCCGAGGCTCCTCTTCTTCTATTTGCTGCATCCGGACGTTCGGCACCATGTCGCAGAGCGCATGGAAGGCACGACCGGGCGAAGCGGTCGGCCGGAAGACGACGTTGTGCTCGACCTTCCGATCCCTGCCTTTGATCGTGGCGAACAAACGGCGATTGCAGATGCATTAGAGGCCATTCGGCGCGCTTCTCTAGCCGAGACCCAATGCGAGTTTGCGGCACAAAGTCTGAAGCGCGCGGCGATGCGGGAGCTGTTCACCCGCGGGATGAGGGGCGAGGCGCAGAAAGAGACCGAGATCGGCCCGGTGCCGGAGAGTTGGCAACTCACGCCTTGCGAGGAGATCTTTAGGCTTACCAGTGGGAAAACCCGACCGAGCGATTATTCCGAAACTCCAGATAATGACAGGCCATTTCCGGTTCTAGGTGGCAACGGCGTCATGGGCTACTCGGGAAAGCATCTTCTCGATGCCCCGAGGACCCTCATTATCGGTCGTGTTGGGGAATACTGCGGCGCGGTCCATACGGCCTCAGGGAAGGTCTGGATCACAGATAACGCGCTGTATGCCAAGGAGTGGCACAATACCGATGCTGATTTGGGTTTTGTTGCGGCTTTTCTTGAGTATTTCGACCTAAATCGGTTCAAGCGAATGGCCGGACAGCCGCTGGTGACGCAGGGGATGATTAATGAAAAATGACATGAAAATCCCGTCGCCCAGAACTCTCGATGAGCAGTTGGAGATCATGGCGATTCTTGACGCCATCGACCGCAAGATTGATTTCCACAGAAGAAAGCGCGCAGTGCTCGAAGAGCTGTTCAAGGCGCTTGCTGCACAAGCTGATGACCGGCGAGATCCGCGTCGGCGATCTCGACCTGTCGGCGCTCGCCCCGAGCACGGGCGCAGAAGCCGCATGAGCCAGCTAAAGATCAGCGAGGCGGGCACTGTCCAGTTCCCGATGGTGACGCACGCCGCCGCGATCGGCTGGACGCCGCATCACGCCCGACGACGCCAAGCAGAAGCGCGGCGGCGAAGCCGGCATGCTCTTCCGGGACGAACTGGAGGCGAAGCTCGCGGAGTTCAATCCGTGGCTGTCGGCCGACGCGATCCGGCAGGTCATCGAGACAACTGGAGGCGATCCCGCCGACCGTCGAGGGCAACCGCGAGATGCTCGCGTGGCTGCGCGGCGAGCGGCAATGGTACGACGAGGCCGAGAAGCGTCACCGCCGTGTCACAGCTCGTCGATTTCGAGCACCCCGCCGAGAACGCGTTTCACGTCACCTGGGAGTGGACGCTCGAAGCCGCCGGCCCGCAAGGGCAATCGCGCCGATGTGATGTTCGTCGTCAACGGAATGCCGGTCTGCATCGTCGAGCACAAGAACCCGAAGGACGGCGGCGCCATCGAGCGCGGCATCAAGCAACTGCGCCGCTACGAAATGGAGACGCCGAGCTGCTCGGCGCGCCGCAACTCTTCAACGTCACGCACCTGCTCGATTACTGGTACGGCGTAACCTGGAACGCCAACCGGCGCTACATGGCGCGCTGGAAGCAGAGCCCGAGGAAACCTACCGCTTCGCGGTGCAGGCGTTCTTCGAGCCGACCGACTTCCTGCGCACGCTTGCAGCACTGGATCCTGTTCTACGTCGAGGACGGCGAGACGCGGAAATCGGTGCTGCGCCAGCACCAGCGCCGCGCCATCGACAAGATCGTCGCGCGCTGCGAGGACCCCGCCAAGACGCGCGGCCTCGTCTGGCACACCCAGGGCTCGGGCAAGACCTTCACCTTACTCACCGCGGCGCCGCTGATCCTCGAGAGAAAGGAGCGCTTCAAGAACGCGACCGTGATCCTGGTCGTCGACCGCACCGAGCTGGAAGGCCAGCTGCAAGGGATGGGTCGAAAGGCTGCTCGGCGAGATGCAGCAGCAGGACATCGCCAGTGTGGCGCGCGAACACCAAGGCCGAGCTCCAGGACCTGCTCGAAGCCGACATCCGCGGCCTGATCATCTCGATGATCCACAAGTTCGAAGAGATCGACAAGGACAGCTAGCACGCGCGACAACATCTACGTCTTCATCGACGAGGCGCACCGCTCGGTCGCGAAGGACCTCGGTACCTACCTGATGGCGGCGGTGCCGAACGCGACGATCATCGGCTTCACCGGCACGCCGATCGCGCAAGACGGCCAGGGCGAGGGCACGTTCAAGATCTTCGGCACCGACGACGAGCAGGGCTACCTCGACAAGTACTCGATCCGCGAGTCGATCGAGGACGAGACGACGCTGCCGATCCGCCACACGATGGCGCCGAGCGACGATGACCGTGCCGGCCGAGCGGCTCGACAAGGAATTCTTCGAGCTGGCCGAGGCCGAGGGCGTCACGGACATCGACGAGTTGAACCGGGTGCTCGACCGCGCCGTCGGGCTGCGTACCTTCCTCGACGCCGACGATCGGGTCGAGAAGGTCGCGGCGTTCGTCGCCGAGCATTTCAAGGAGAACGTGCTGCCCGCTCGGCTACAAGGCGTTTCTGGTCGCGGTCAACCGCGAGGCCTGCGCCAAGTACAAGCGGGCGCTCGACAAACTCTGCCGCCCGAATGGTCGGAAGCCGTCTACACCGAGAAACGCCGCCGACGTCATCGACCGGCCGCTGGTGGCCGAGCTGCAGCTCATCGAGACCGCGAGGAGGATGTGCGGCTGCTGTTCAAGAAGCCGAACGAGGAACCCGAAGATCCTGATCGTCACCGACAAGCTGCTGACCGGCTACGACGCGCCGCTGCTCTATTGCATGTATCTCGACAAGCCGATGCGCGACCACGTGCTGCTCCAGGCGATCGCGCGGGTGAACCGGCCCTATGTCGATGCCAAGGGGGTGCAGAAGCGGGTCGGCCTCGTCGTCGACTTCGTCGGCGTGCTGCGCGAGTTGAAGAAGGCGCTGCAGTTCGACTCGCGCCGACGTGAGCGGCGTCATCGAAGACCTCGACCTGCTGCTGAAGGACTTTCTCGGCAGAAGATTGCGAAGGCGAAGCGGAGTATCTCGACGCCGGCGACGGCGGCGCGCCGACGAACAGCTCGAAAGAGTCGTTACGGCCGGTTCCTCGACCCCGAGCCCGCAAGGCATTCTTCGAGGCCTACAAGGAGATCGAGAGCCTGTGGGAAATCCTCTCGCCCTCACCCGAGCTGCGCGACCACATCGAGAGCTACAAGCGCCTCGCGAAGCTCTACGCGGCGGTGCGCAACGCCTATGCCGACACAGGTCGGCTTCGTTGCCGATCTCGCGTACAAGACGCGGCGCCTCATCGAGGAGAAGCGCGACGCAGGAAGGGCTCGGCCGCCTGACCAAGACCGTGACGTTCGACGTGAAGACCTTGGAGGCCTTCGCAGCGAGACGGGCTCCGACGAAGGCAAGGTCTTCAACCTCGTGCGCGGCCTGCATAAGGAGATTGACGACGATACCGGCGACCGCGCCGATGCTGCGGCCGCTCGAAGGAGCGGGCCGACCGCATCCTCAAGGAGCTGGAGAATCGCAAGACCACGGGTCTGGCCGCGATGGACTACTCGCGGCCCTGGCCAAGGAGAAGGAGGACGCGCCTCAAGGCAGCCGAAGGACAGCGGCCTGTCGGCCCGCGCCTTCGGGGTTTATTGGTACGTTGAAGGATGATGAGGCGCTCGCCAAGGCGGGCATATCCGGCGTCGAACTGGCAAAGGAGGCCGAAACCTTACTCGCGCGTTTCCCGAACGCGCCGGTCAACGATGACGAGCGGCGGCGGCTCCGCGCCGCGCTCTATCGTCCGCTGCTCACTATCGACAAGGAGGACAGAGGGCGGATTGTCGAGGCGGTTCTCGCCATTCTTCTCAACGGCGGATCGGATCATGCGAACGCGTGACAACGGCCGCGCGCAGCTTTCGAGAAGGTGTCTACATTGGTCACAGCGTCTGAAGGTCGAGGCCCGGATCATCCGCGTTCAGCGGATGACGCGGAAATGGGGTTCGTGTTCGACAACCGGCATCATCACCCTCGCCAAGGACTTGATCGAACAGGAGCCAGGCTTTCAGGATTTTGTGATCGCCCACGAATTGCTCCACCTTCGGCTCCCGACCCACGGCCGCCTGTTCAAGGCGCTGATGACAGCCCATGTCCCGGCTTGGCGCCATTTCGATGTCGAAAGACGCCGGAAACGGGAGAACAAGCCCAATGGCGCTCGCGGCAGCCTCTCCCCATAGGACGCCCTCCATGTGTGCACCGCCATGTCCGAATAGCGAATGCTTCTCAGCCCCCAAAGCTGTGGAAGGCCATCGGGACCGGGGTCGGCACATGGACGCCAACCATGCCAATCGTCCGCCGTTTTGATCGCTAATCGCTACGCCAGTCAGGAAACGGCACCACTAAAGTTGCCATAATCGCACGGTAGGTTGCCAGCGAAACCCAACGATAGGCGCGCAGCGCACGTGACGGCAAATCCTGCAAGATCGGTCGAGTCGCATCACGGCCTGACTAAAACTCTTCCGGGAATCGGGCCTGATCTTTTTCCTGAAAAAACAGGCCGATCAGGGCGATGCACTAAACTGGAGGTTGTCGCCGGCCAGCCGCGAGGACCTTCACCGCATCGTCGGCATGACGTATTCGGCGCCGGCGCGGATGCCGGCGGGCCAGCGGGCGGTGACGGTCTTGAGGCGGGTGTAGAAGCGCACGCCCTCCATGCCGTGCACCGCCATGTCGCCGAACAATGAGCGCTTCCAGCCGCCAAAGCTGTGGAACGCCATCGGCACCGGGATCGGCACATTGACGCCGACCATGCCGATCTGGATGCGGTTGGTGAACTCGCGCGCGGCATCGCCGTCGCGGGTGAAGATCGCGACGCCGTTGCCGTATTCGTGGTCGTTGACGAGCTTGGTCGCGCTGTCGAAATCGGGGGCGCGCACGACCGACAATACCGGGCCGAAGATCTCCTCCCGGTAGATCCGCATCTCGGGCTTGACCTCGTCGAACAGGCAGCCGCCGAGGAAAAAGCCGTTCTCGTAGCCCTGCAGTTTGAGCCCGCGCCCGTCGACCACGAGCTTGGCACCTTCCTCGACGCCGAGATCGACATAGGAGCGCACCTTCTCCAGATGCTGGCCGGTGACGAGCGGCCCCATCTCGGCCTCGGGGTCGGTGCCGGGGCCGACCTTGAGCCCGCGCACCCGCGGCACCAGCTTGTCCATCAGCCGGTCGCCGGCATTGCCGACCGCGACCGCGACCGACACCGCCATGCAGCGCTCGCCGGCCGAGCCGTAGGCGGCGCCCATCAGCGCATCGGTCGCCTGGTCGAGATCGGCGTCGGGCATCACCACCATGTGGTTCTTGGCGCCGCCCAGCGCCTGCACCCGCTTGCCGCTCTGCGCCGCGGTCGAATAGATGTAATGGGCGATCGGCGTCGAGCCGACAAAGCTGACCGCAGCAACATCGGGGTGCTGCAACAGCGCGTCGACCGCCTGCTTGTCGCCGTTGACGACATTGAAGACGCCGGGCGGCAGGCCCGCCTCGGTCAGCAATTCAGCGATGCGGAACCCGGCTGAGGGGTCGCGCTCCGAGGGCTTGAGCACAAAGGTGTTGCCGCAGGCGAGCGCCATTGGGAACATCCACATCGGCACCATCGCCGGGAAATTGAACGGGGTGATGCCGACGCAGACCCCCAAAGGCTGCCGCAGCGACCAGCTGTCGATGCCGCGCCCGACCTGCTCGGTGAACTCGCCCTTCAAGAGATGCGGTATGCCGCAAGCGAATTCGACGACCTCGGTGCCGCGCACGACCTCGCCGGCGGCGTCGGACAGCACCTTGCCGTGCTCGTCGGTAATCAGCCGCGCCAAGGCCCCGGCCTCGCGGTCGAGCAATTCGCGGAACTTGAACAGGATGCGCGCGCGGGTCAGCGGCGGGGTCGCGGCCCAGCCCGGGAAAGCCGCCGCCGCGGCCTTGACCGCGCGGTCGACCTCGGCGGCGCTCGCAAAGGCCACCCGCCGGCTCTTCTCGCCGGTCGCCGGATTGAAGACATCGCCCCAGCGCCCGCTCGCCCCCGCGTCGCTCTTGCCGTCGATGTAATGGTGAACCTCGCTCATGCCGCGGCACCCGCTCGTTACTGTGTCAGGCCCCCATCATAGGCTCCGTCGAGGCTGCCGTCAGGGGTTTCTCGACCTGGACCCACGCGTTTTCAGCGGTCGCTCGCTTGCGCGCGGCACGACTACATGCCTGATCTTTGAGACCTGACCGCGCGATGCTGACTTCGGAGAGAATGATGAGGTCGCTACGGTCAGCCTTATGCAGCACTCGGCTCAGCCATTCTGGGCGATCAGGGGGGCTCGTCATTCGCGCCTCGCACGATGCGTAGGCAAACCGCGGCGGCGCCCCTGTTCACTGCCAGGGGCAGGCTTGGATTGACACCATAACCGGGATCCCCGCTGCCGCCGGCGACATACAAGGACGCACCGGGCCGATCCAGCCAATCGTCGATTTCCTGACAGCTTCTTTCGCCGGTGTAACACCATGGGTTCGAGGCACCAGCGTTAACGGCCGGAAAAGGGATTTTTTTCGCGGTGCTCCCGCCAGTAGGATTGGCGCGGTCTTGTGGCGTCTCGGATGTTCGCGGTCGGCAAAATAGTCTGGGGGGTTCTTCAGCCCGGCAACCTGCTGTTATTGGCGCTCCTCGCCGGCGTCGTGCTGTCGTTCGTGTATCGCGGCCGCCGCGGCGCCGGGCTTGTCGCCTTAGTCGCCTTGGCCCTGCTGGCGCTGGCCGTGGCGCCGATCGGCCCGGCGATGCTGCTGGCGTTGGAGGAGCGCTTTCCGCGGCCCGCGGTGTTGCCGGAAAGGATCGACGGCATTCTGGTGCTCGGGGGCGCCGTCGACCCGGCGCTGTCGCTGTCCTACGGCGAGACCGTATTCAACAGCTCGGTGGCGCGGGTGCTCGGCGGAATTGCCTTGGCGCGACTGCATCCCGAAGCCGAATTGGCCCTGGTCGGCGGCGAGGGCGGGCTGATCACGGTCGGGCTCGCCGAATCCCGCGCCACCGCGGCCTTCGTCGTGGCCGAAGGGATCGCCCCGGCGCGGGTGGTGCTCGAGGAGCGCTCGCGCAGCACCCACGAGAACGCGGTTTATGCCAAGAGCCTGCTGCGGCCCAAGCCCGGCCAGGTCTGGCTGCTGGTGACCTCGGCCTTTCATATGCCGCGCGCGGTGGCCTCGTTCGAAGCGGTCGATTGGCCGGTGATTCCCTATCCGGTCGACTACAAGGTCGATCCGAGGACCGGTCTTCGGCCAAGCTTCAGCCTGCTCGACGGGCTTGGAAGCACGACGCTCGCCGGCAAGGAGTGGGCCGGCCTGTTCGGCTATTGGCTGAACGGGTGGACGCGAGAGCTTTTCCCGGCGCCGCCAGCTGCGGGCTCGGCGCGCCAGGGCTGACGAATTTACCGCGGCCGGGCGAGAACCCGGGCCTCGCCCGGGGCGAGCGCCACGCGGATCGCATGCACCCTGCCGCGCGATGTGCCGTGGTCGTTGACTTCGGCATCGGCGATCTCTTCGACGGGGCAAGTCGCGGCAATTCCGGTGCTCGAGTATAGCGTGGCGAAACCGGCGCCGGGCGGGTTCAGACCCGCATCCACCAGCACCGACAATTCGACGCCGGCGCCGGGGTTCGTGTTCACGACGATGACGGTCTCGCTCTCGTTCAGGATGCGCGAGAAGGCGACGACGCCGGGCGCAAAGCTCGATTGCCCGAACACGCGGCGATCCCCCGAGACCGGGCGGAAATACTGGCGGCCGTAGCGCAAGGCCGGGTTTTGCGCGCGAACCCGGGCAATGTCGCGCAGCATGACATAGAATTTGTCGCTCTCGTCGAAGGCGCCGGGGCGTCCCCACAATGCCTCCCGAACGTCCCGGTCGGATCCGCCATTTCCCGAGAGGCCTTGCTCGGTTCCGTAATAGACGCAAGGGATGCCCTGCAGCGAAAAGAGACAGGCGAGCGCCGCCGCGACCTGACCGTCATACCGCCGAGGGTCGGCGGGATCGACAAAGCGGTAACGGTTGTGCTGGTCGTGGTTGTCGAGAAAGGTGACGAAGAACCGGCCGGCCTCTCCGTGCGAGCTGATCACGCCTTGCTCGACCCGCTTGCGCAACTCGTAGACCGCGGCGAGCTCGGTCGGCGCCACGAGCCCCTTCGCCACGCCGGGAAGCCGGAAGAACAACGGGAAGTCGAGCGCGGCGTCCACCCCGACCATGTCGCCGTCGTCATTGGTGCGCCGGCCGATGAATTGCGCGATCTTGTACTCGTCGTCATAGACCTCGCCGAAAGTGAAGAAATTCTTCTTGCCGATTTCCAGCGCGTATTCGCGGACCGCATTGCCGAAGGTCAGAGCGAAACCGGGCTCGATGTATTTCAAGGTGTCGATGCGAAAGCCGTCGATGTCCCATTTGGCGACGGCATGCTGATAGCAGCGGATCAGCGCCGAGCGCACCTCGGGCCGGTCGCTGACGAATTCTTTCAGCGATTCGAAATCGCCGCCCGCCTCGCCGCCCCTGCCCTTGCGCCGAAACGCCGGGTTGGACCGGAGCTCGTCCGGCCACAGCGCGGCGGCCGGGCCGAGCCGCGCGTCGCCGTTTTGCGGCGCGTTCGACCATTCGGGCACGGGCCGATCGTCGGCGCCGCGCCAGCGGATCGGATAGCCGCCGTCGCGCCACGGCGCGGAGGACACCGCGGAGCCGTCGTCGAGCACATAAGCGAAGACATCGCCGGCGTGGTTCAGCACGATGTCCATGATCACGTAGATGCCGCGCGCATGGGCCTCGTCGACCAGGCGGCGCAGCTCGCCGTCGGGGTCCGATTTATTGGACGCAAAACGCGGGTCGACCTGCAGAAAATGCTGAATGCCGTAGCCGTGATAGGTGCCGTCCTGCGCCTGGCAATTCTGCAATACCGGGCTCAGCCAGATGGCGCCGGCGCCGAGCCGCTGGAGATAGCCGAGGCGCCGCCTGATGCCCTCCAATGTGCCGCCCTGGAACCCGCCAAAGGGCTGGTTCCAGGAAGCGGCCGGTGGACGGTCGGGGTTGTTGAAGCGGTCGACCAGCAGGAAATAGATCCACCGGTCGCGCCAATCCTGCGGCGAGGGAAAAGGGCAAGGGATCTCGACGTCGCGGCCCTCTACTTGGACCGTGGGGCAGGTTGCGCTGCGGGCACCGGCAAAGGCAATTTCGACCTCCCGGCCGTAAATAGAACTAGGCATATGCTTTCCGTAAAATTTGGTTAAATTAGCGTTTGAGCCGACCGTCTCATTGGCCGGGAGAGGTAAAGCGTTGTTGGTTGCGATGATCTAGCAGCGGTGACACGCACCGCACGGCTGCGCGCCGCCGCGTATGGGTCAGCTCGGCAGGAACATCAGAGCAAAAAATTTTGGGTGTGACGCGCGTCACACTCACTCATCGGCTGCTGGTGTAAGCTCGCCGTCAAATCCAAAAAGGGTGCGTTCAGTGGCCCAAGTATCCCGAATGATCCTGATCTGACCCAGGAAAATAGTGAAGGCCAGTATCACAGAAATACACCACAGACCATTCGCACACGGGAGAGACAGTCATGCCCCTTATGACAGAATTCACTACGTTCACCCGCGATGTGCTCGGCCGCTATATCTGCAATAGCTTCGATGAGATGATCGTCACGATCGATCCCAATGCACGTGCCGCCGCGGGGCTGCCGCCGCGAGGGGATCTTCGACCGTTCGACTTCATCATCATTGGCGGCGGCACGTTCGGCTCCGCGATTGCCGAGCATCTCTGGTTTCGCAGCAGCAACCGCAGCGAGCGCATCCTGGTGCTGGATGGTGGCCCTTTCGTATTGCCGGAACATGTGCAAAATCTGCCGGCGCTCGGCCTCAATGCCGGAAGCCCCCGAAAGGATCATCAGCCGCAGAATGAAATATGGGGACTTGCGTGGAATTCGAGCGACCCGATTGGCTTTCCCGGTCTGGCGTACTGCGTCGGCGGACGCTCTGTATTTTGGGGCGGCTGGTCGCCGACATTGCTGGGTTCGGAGACGCCGACGCCGGTCTGGCCGCAGACGGTTCTCGATGATCTGCGGCCGAGCAGATTTCCGGACGGACGCAAAGGCTATTTCCGGCAGTCGAGCGATCAGATCGGGGTCACAGCGACAAACGATTTCATTTTCGGTGATCTGCAACATGCCATGCGCAAGCAGCTCTTCGACGGAATCTCGACGGTCGGCGACGCGATCAATCTCACGACATTGCCGGACCATCCTGCGGTCGCGTACAGCGATACGCCCGTGACATTGGACGATTTGGCCGCGCTCCTCGGGGTTGCATTGCCAAATCCGCTCCCTGCAAATACCGCGGCTCTGGAACAGGAACTTCGCAACCTCGCAAAACTCGAGGCGCCACTGGCGGTGCAAGGACAATCAGGCCATGCGGGCTATTTCCCGTTCAACAAGTTCAGCACAGTGCCGCTGATCACCAAAGCGGCGCGGGAGGCGGCCAGCCAATCGGGTTTCGACGATGTCAGAAAGCGGCTGATGTACGTCGCCCGCTGCCATGTCATAAAGTTGAACACGGTGACCGATATGGGCGGCCGACGGATCAGCGAAGTCGTCACCGAGCGGGGACCGGTGCCGGTATCGCCGGATGCCAAAGTGATTATCGCCCTCGGCACGGTAGAGAGCGCGCGTCTCGCGTTGCTCTCCTTCGGCACCGATGGAAGGACCGGCAGGAACCTCCTGGTCCATTTGCGTTCGAATATCGACATTCGTGTCCCGCGCGCGGCGTTTTCGGGGTTGCCGGCGACTGCGAAGGCACTCGAAGCGGCGGCGCTGTTCGTCAAAGGCCGCCATGAGTTCAAGAAGCCCGACGGATCATCCGACGGATTCGGGCATTTCCATTTCCAGATCACTGCGTCGGGGTTCACCGCGGGCGGCACCGATTCCGAAGCCGAATTGTTCAAAAAGATCCCCGATATCGACACCTTCGAGGCTCACAAGAACGCGACCGACGCAAGCGTCGTGCTGACGATCCGCGGCATCGGCGAAACGCAACCAAAGCAGGATGGCGATTTCGGAAACTCGGTCACGCTCGATCTCGATCCACAGCAGAACGATGAATTCCAAACTCGTCGGGCATTCGTGAACATCCAGCTGAGCGCGCGCGACAGCGCATTGTGGGACGCGATGGATAAGGCGTCCGACGATGCCGCGATGGTCTTTGCCAATGGCCAGAACATCGATGTCATCAAGAACGGGCAGGTGATCAGGACAAACGTCAACCCGAACATGCTGCCCACAATCCTGCCCTACAAATTCTCTGATGCGAGCGGAGTGGGCCGCCGAGATGGTCTGGGGACGACCCACCACGAAGCCGGAACCATGCGGATGGGGGACGACCCAAACCAATCGGTAACCGATGCCAACGGCCGGTTTCACGGCGTCGCGAATGCCTATGTCGTGGGACCCGCATTGTTCCCGACGATCGGCTCGCCAAATCCGATGCTGACTGGGATTGCTTTGGTGCGCCGGCTCGGCGATCACCTGTTGCCCGACCCCCCGGCGCCAACGCCGGAAGTAGCCTTCACTTATCTCTTCGATGGCACCGACGCACAGTTCGCAAACTGGCAGACGGCCGGCGGCGGCAGCTTCGCCCGGTTTGGTCGAACCCTGACCGCCCAGCAGGACAATCGGGGAATAGGATTGCTGTTCTACAAGGTGCAGCCGTTTGAGAATTTCGTGTTGCGGGTGGATTTCCTATTGCCGCATCCGCGCGGTAACAACAACGACAACTCAGGCGTCTTTATCCGCTTCCGCGATCCGCGCCTGCCCGACCCGGCGCCCGATCCCGTCGATCCGCCGAACAACGCCGCCTTTACTGCGGTCCACACAGGATACGAGGTCCAGATCGACGAGGAGGCGAGAGGCGATACCCGTTTTGGCGAGCCCGACGGTTCGTTCTTTTCCAGGACCGGGGCTATCTACAAGATCAAAACCCTGGGCATCGGGCCTGGCCAGCAGAATTATCAGAACCATGCCAATCTTGCGGCCGAGCAGTGGCACCGCTACGAGATCGAGGTCAATGGTCAGCAGTATGTCGTCCGGCTCAATGGAAAGGAATCGACAAGGTTTCTGCGCAGCCCGACGGATACGGTTCGAGGCAATCCGCCGAGCGTCGACCCGAACTCAGGCTATATCGGCTTGCAGACCCATACCGGCGCCGTCGCCTTTGCAAATGTCCGGATCAAGACCTGAGCCGCGAAGCATCAAAAATGAGATGCTACTCTAGCAATTGGTACCAGGTTGATCTGGATTTGTCAACACCTGGGGGCGGACGATGAGAGTGGTCCCGCTGATATGAATATGATGGAAGGCGAGCGGGAGCGTTTGGATTGACGGTCTCACACCAGCTTGGGTCGCCATGGATCTAGCAGGGTGCTGAAAAACTCGCGTGTCATTCCGGGACGGCCCATCGGGGCCGGGCCCGGAACCCATGAACACAGGCCAAGCTATTGATTTCTCTAGTTCGTGTTCCTGGGCTCCGGGCTCGCAGGCAAAGCCCGCGCCCCGGAATGACGACGTTCCTGCATTTTTCCGCACCCTGCTAGCGTTAGCCGCCCGCCTAGGATGGTGTTGTGTTGCGACTTGTGACTGTCACACTCGGATTTATTGGAGAAGATAGATTTGCCGATACCATCCGTAAAATTCTAGCGGATGCTACAGATGATGTCCTCGTGCGTAGTCATGCCGCGGAAGCACTAGGAAATCTACGCGATAAAGCCTCGGTTCCATTATTACAAGATGTTCTAAGTTATGAGCCCCCTCCGGAATTATCCCAGTCTTGCTCCTATGCTCTTAATGAACTGCGAGCGGAGGATAACATGGGAGTTTTAAAAAATACGCCCTGACTTGAACGGCGCGCGCAGTTAAAACTGAGACCGTGCGCTCGCGGCAGCTGCTAGACAATAGCTTTTCTCAAGAGCCTATACCGATAGCTCGTGAGGCGCGGCATCCGTTCGAAAGAGGAGCAAAATCATGGCATCAAATAGATCTGCGGGAGACGCCGCGGAACCCGTGACCGGCCCAATGAGTTCGGATTTAGGGACTTCGCTTTCGTAGCGACTGGACGCAATCTCGCCGCGGTTATATTCAGCCGGGAGGAGTGCTTACGGTAGACTATGATCCCGCCCGCCTCCCTCAATGCCGCGGAGAGCGGCTGGGGGTGCCGGTTTGGGAGATCGGGGCTTTCGTTTGATTTCCACCCGGGCGAGCAGTATTATCAAAAGCCAGTGATCTCTCGCGGGACGCCTGGAACTCCAACCGGCTTGATTCCAGTCCAAGTTGGAGTCCCCACTGACGCCCAAGCTGTAGAGCTGTGGTTCCAAGTCAGCGATGTCTTCGGTTGCAGTGCTTGGGACAGCCGGTTTGGTCAGAACTATTGGTATCCTGTTCTCTCCCAGGTGCCGACGATCCCAAGCCAATCGGTGAGCTACCGTAGGGGCGCGATATCGAACTTGGAAATGGTGTACCTGGCCTCGGACGCGGCACGGAAGATGAAACACTTTTTCGGCACGCCTCAGTTTCCGGTCGGCAGCGAGCTGCGCACGGTATTGACCGTGCAATCCTCGGTACGCAATCTGGCGTTTGAGAAAAACGTATGGCTGGACGTCCATATCTTCGATGGTGACGACAATCTCATTCACTCCGAGACATTCACGATGCACTACCTGAGCTCGGATGCTGGCGGCGGGGACCGCTTTGGCTTTGATGATGTGGTGTATCACGGATCCGGTGGTGGATCCGGAATGGGCGCCTGGTTTCGCCCGGATACTCGGAAATTGCAATACCGCCTATATTACGAAACAAATAGTCAGGTGTTCACTGATGGTTTACTTCACCAGCACGAAATCGATGAAGACGCCCTTGCAGCTCCTTAGCAGCGTAGGTTATTGGCCTCCTGATACCGAGACACCTCAATGCAACAATCGTGGTCCAGATAATGCCAAAGTTCTGTGCATAATGCGTCAGAACGAGGGTCACCGCGGGAAGGAGGAGGTCCGGATGGCTGATACGGGCGAGTATTCCAATGAGACGTCGTTCGCAACCTGAAGAAGAGTTTTGCTGCAGATCCGCTGCAGATTAAGTGAGCGGTAATTATCGGCGCAACGGCTGGTTGCTGTCGGCGATAACGATCGCAGCAGTGCGCTGAAAGGTGCGTCGCCTGCGTAAATTGCTAAAACGTGTAATCAAGGCCGAAATTGTTGTCCCAATACGTTGCGCCGCCGACCACATAGAACACGGCAAACTTACCCGATGCGCCCGGCGCCAGCCCGACAGAGATCCTCCATAGCTCCGCTTGTATCTGGTGAGGCGTCGTGGCTGGCGGAAAACCGCGCTGAAAGACGCCGAATGCATTGGCAAACGTCGCCCAGTTGTTGACTGTGTAGACAATCGCCACTTGCTTTGCAAACGCCAGGTTTTTCACCAGGACCTCGACGTTCAACGTTCCGCCGGGCTCCACTCCTCGCGCAACAGCGAGCACGTTGGGGCCGATGACCGCCGTCCCGATCCCGTCGGTATGCGCGGCTGCGTTGTCCAGACCATAATTGAATCCGCCGTTATTGTCCCAGTGGACGTTCCCCAACACCTCGTATCTGGCATCGAACATATCGATTTCCGTCGAGCTCACATGCGCTTGCCAGACTTCAAGATTGTTCGGAACCGAACGATCAAAGATGCAGGGAAACAGGCTCCACACTCCGGAAAACGCGTTGCGGCCCCAGATGCCGACGATTTTTGCGAATGCGAGATTTTCCACCACTACACGGAAATTGGTGAAATAACTGAAGCTGCCCGTTCCGCTGGGTGCGCTGCCAGCCTCTGCTTGCAGCAACGCTACAACAGCCATCTCGGTCTCCTGTCTATGGTGCTGCCGGGGTCGTCGATATCCGATCGCGAGGTGCCGTGCCCCAATTCGAGCTACTCTCCACGCCACAACTGAATTAGCGTAAATCATGACGAATTCATACCGGCTCGGGTCCCGGCCACCTTAGACTTAGACGGACGATGTTCGAGCTCGTCTTTCTCGGAACCGCGGCAGCGGTGCCCTCGGCCGAGCGGGGCCTGCCGGCATTGCTGGTCGGCCGGGGCGCCGACCGGTTTCTCGTCGATTGCGGCGAGGGGACGCAGCGCCAGTTGATGCGCGCCGGGCTCGGCTTTCGCGGCTTGCAGCATGTTTTGCTGACGCATGCGCATCTCGACCACGTGCTGGGGCTGGCGGGCCTGCTCGCAACCCTCGCTCTCTACCGCGTCGGCGGCACTGTCGAAATCATCGGCAGCGGAGAGACGGTAGCATTCGTCCGCGGCTATCTCGCCGACGCGATCGGCCCGGAGGGCGACGGCGGCTATCGACTGCGCGCGGTCTCCCCGGGCCCGGTGCTCGCTCGGCGGGGCTGGAGCCTCGAGGCCTTTCCGGTGGCGCATCGCGGCACCGAAAGCCTCGGCTATGTGTTTCGGGACGAGCCCCGGCATCCGCTGCTGCCCGAGCGGCTCGACGCGCTCGGCGTCCCGGCCGGCCGCGAGCGCGCCGCATTGGCGCGTGGCGATGCCGTCGTGCTCGCCAACGGCCGCCGGGTCACCCCCGAGATGGTTCGGGGGAAGCCTGCTCCCGGAGCGACGCTCGCGGTCATCGGCGATGTCGAGGAGATCGCCAGCCTCGTCGAGACGGTGCGTGGCGCCGACGCGCTGGTGATCGAAGCGACCTTTCTCGAACGCGACGCGGAGCTCGCGCGCGCCCGCGGGCACTTGACGGCGGCGGCAGCCGGTCGGCTGGCCTATCAGGCGGAAATCGGCGAATTGCTGCTGACCCACATCTCCGGCCGCTACAAGCCCGAGGAGATCGTCGAGGAAGCCACCCGATATTTCCCGAAGGCGCGTGTTGTCGACGATTTCGCGCGCGTTTCCGTCAGCGCCCGGTCCGGGCCTAATTCTTGAGCATCCCGGCTTTTAGTGCATCGGTGTTGTATTCGATCATCCGCAGATAGGTCGGGGCTGGCCCGTTCGGCCCCGACAGCGCGTCGGAATAGAGCGGCGGCCCGAGGCTCGTGCCGGCTTCGCGGGCGAGCTCCTGGACGAGCCGCGGATCTGCGATGTTTTCGAGAAACAAGGCCTTGATCCCCTCGCGGCGGATCTGGCGGATCAATTCGGCAATCGCCTTGGCCGACGGCTCGGCGTCGGTGTTGAGGCCCTCCGGCGCGAGAAACGCAACGCCATAGGCCTTGCCGTAATAGGCGAACGCGGCATGGGTCGTGATCACCCGGCGCTTCGCTTGGGGGATCGCCGCCAGCTCGTCGCGCACATGCCTGTCGAGCGCCTCGAGCTCGGCCTGGTAGTTGCGCAGCCGCTGCCGATACGCCGCCGCATGGGCCGGATCGGCATCGGCCAAGGCCCGCGCTATGTTCTCCGCATAAACCGCGGCATTGCGCACGTCTTGCCAGGCGTGCGGATCGGGCAGCGGCTGCGCATGGCCGGGTTCCGCTCCGGTCAGTGGATCAATTCCCTCGCTGGCCACGACCACGGCCCCGCGAAATTGCGCCGAGCGGGTCAGCCTCGCCAGCCAGCTCTCGAACCCCAGACCATTGACGGCGAAGAGTTGAGCAGCGGCGAGCAGGCGCGCCTGATCGGGGCTCGGCTCGAAGGCATGCGCGTCGGCATCGGGCCCGATCAGGGTGAGGATTTCGGCATCTTCGCCAGCGACCTGTTTGGCGATGTCCTGCAAGATACTGAACGAAACGACGACCTGGAGCCGCGAGCCGCTCGGCGCCGAGTGCGAGATCGAACCAGCGAGCAACAGCAACAGGATCGCGGGCAACAGGCCGATACCGCGCCGGATCATGTTGTGTCATACCCCTTCTGACTTTGAGCGAGAGAGCACGCCGATGACCTCGACCGAAACGTCCTCGCTGATCCCGGTCACATTGCTGACCGGTTTTCTCGGCAGCGGCAAGACGACGGTGCTCAACCACGTGCTGAGGCAGCCCGAGATGGCGGCGACCGCGGTCATCGTCAACGAATTCGGCGAGATCGGCCTCGACCATCTTCTCGTCGAGCAGTCGAGCGAGGATGTCGTATTGCTCAACAGCGGCTGCCTGTGCTGCACGGTGCGCGGCGACATCGTCGACACCCTGACCAATCTGTTTGTCGACCGGGTCAAGGGCAAGGTGCCGTTCTTCACCCGGGTCGCAATCGAGACCACCGGCCTCGCCGATCCGGCGCCGATCCTGCACACCTTGATGACCGATCCGATCGTCGCGGCGCGCTATATGTTGGACGGTGTGGTGGCGACGGTCGACGCGGTCAACGGTGTCGGCACGCTCGACCGGCAGCCCGAGGCGGTCAAGCAGGCCGCGGTCGCCGACCGGCTATTGCTGACCAAGGCCGATCTCGCCAACCCGGCGGCCCGGCAGGCGATCGAGGCGCGGCTGAAGGCGCTGAACCCCAGTGCGCCGATCCTGACGGTCGCGCAGGGGGCGGTCGATCCGGCGGCGCTGTTCAACATCGGGTTTTACGACCCGGTGGCGAAGAGCGCCGATGTGCAGCGCTGGCTGCGCGACGAGGCCTTTTCAGACGGCCATGAACACGAGCACGGGCACGAGCATCTCGACGTCAACCGGCACGACGACCGCATTCGCGCCTTCTGCATCACCCGCGAGCGGCCGGTCTCCTGGGCGGCGCTGTCGGCCTGGCTCGACGGGCTGGCGACAATGCGCGGCGACGATCTGTTGCGGATGAAGGCGATCGTGGCGTTGTCCGACCGCCCCGACCAGCCGGTCGTATTGCACGGCGTGCAGCACCTCTTCCACCCGCCGGTGCTGTTGCCCGAATGGCCGAGCCAGGATCGCCGCACCCGCATGGTGTTCATCACCCGCGACCTGCCGAAAGACGTGATCGAGGCCACCTTGGCGGCCTTTGAGGAGGCCGTGGCAGACGGCCGCCCCTAAGCCTTACCCGTTCGAACCCAGTCGATGGCGATGGTCGCGATCAACCCATTCGGCATTTGGTTTCCGGCTTGTCGGTCCCGAGCGTGTCGAGCTCGGAGAATTGGTGCAGAAACCCGGGCTGCGGCGAGACCGAGACCAGCGAGCGGGCATCGGCCAGCAATACCGGCTGGCGCAGCTGCCCGTCCCATGATCGAAAGCTCAGGCGCGCGCCCTTGAAGGCGGCCAATTCGAAGCGGTCGCTCCGCATGAAACCGACGATTTCCGCCGGATCGGCCGATTTGGTGCGCGACGCGGCCTCGCCGATCGCCCTCACCGCCATCCAGGCGTTGTAATCGCGGTCGGTCATCCATCGCTTGGCCTGCCGCAGGAAGCGGTTCTGCAATTGCGTCGCACCCCACTGCTCGTGCGGCCGCGCCCAGGCCGTCGGAACGAGCCCCTGAGTTCCCGCCACCGGGCGGGGGTCGAAGGCATGGTAGGAGAGCTGGTCGCCGAATTCGTCCGCCTCGTCGGCGACCACCAGCACGTCGTAACGGATGCCCTGGGTGAAGCGCGCGACCTCTGCCTCGACCGCGAAGTGGCCGGTATCGGCCCGGCGCGCTCCCGGAACAAAGGTCCACGGCTTCTCCTGGACGATCCGCGCCTGGAACTTGAGCGCGGCATGGCGGATGTCGGCGGCAAACTCGCGGTCGCCCTCGCCATGGCCGACGATCAGTAGAATATCGCGCCAGCGCTTCACGACAAGGTATTGCAGGAGCGCGTCGGCGAGCATCGCCCGGCTCGGCATCAGGTGCAGGATATTGGCGCGGCAGTCCGCGCCGCGCAGCCGGTCGTCTGCGGCCGCGGTGTTGAAGAATGTCGTCGAGCCGGCTTCCGGAAGGCCGGCGACCGACAGCAGCTCCGGCGCCGAGAGATCGGTCACAACAAGCCGCACGCCCCTCCCCGCGATTTCGCGGAAACCGGCCGCAACATCCCCGCCTTGCGGAACGATTGCCTCTACGAGGGCGAAGGACTGGCCGGTGAACCGGCCGGTGGTCTCGTTATCGGCGACGCCGAGCCGTGCGCCCTGGATCCCTTCGTCCGGCGGCGGCTGATCGAGATAGGAGAGTGGCCAGCTCCGCTTCGCCGCATGCGACAACCAGGCGATCCGCACGGCCTCTTCGTCGCCCCGCGCAGCCGCTGCCGCCGAAACGACGGCAAGGGCAAGAACCAGCGGCAGGGCACGAAACAAGGCTAAAGCCATCCTCCTTTGGTCAGCTCGGGCCGCTGACGCCGGCTTCGGCAAAAGTCGCCATGCCGTTGTGGCAGGCGATCGCGGCCTTGAGCAATGCGACGGCGAGGGTCGCCCCCGATGCCTCGCCGAGCCGCATGCCCAAATCGAAGAGCGGCCGCTGCCCGATGCGTTCGAGCAGCCGACGATGCCCCGGCTCGGCGGAAACATGCCCCACCACGCAATGATCGAGGGAGCGAGGGTCGGCGGCGAACAGCACCGCCGCCGCCGCGGTCGAGGCGAAACCGTCGAGCACCACCGGGACGCGGCCGAGCCGCGCCGCAATGACGGCCCCGGTGATCGCGGCCAGCTCGAGCCCGCCGAGCCGGCGCAGCATGTCGAACGGGTCCGCGGCCGCCGCGCGATGGCGGGCGACGGCCTGCTCGACGACGCGGCGCTTTGCTTCGAGAGCGGCGGCAGCGACCCCGGTTCCCGGCCCGGTCCACAGCTCTGCCGCGCCGCCGAACAGCCCGGCGCAGAGCGCGGCTGCGGCGGTGGTGTTGCCGATCCCCATCTCGCCGAGCGCCAGCGCGTCGATGCCGGGCTCGACCGCCATCATGCCGTAGGCGATCGCCTTGGCGCATTCCTCATCGCTCATCGCCGGCTCGACGGCAATGTCACCGGTCGGCGTATCGAGGTTCATCTCGTAAACCTTGAGACCGGCGTCGAAAGCCCGGCAGAGCTGATTTACCGCCGCACCCCCGGCGATGAAGTTCTGGACCATCTGGGCGGTGACTGCGGCGGGATAGGCGGACACGCCGCGGGCCGCCACCCCGTGATTGCCGGCGAAGACCAGGGTGAGCGGATGGCCGAGACGCGGCGGGTGCCGCGCCTGCCAGGTCGCAAGCCATATCGCCAGCTCCTCGAGGCGCCCGAGCGAGCCTGCGGGCTTGGTCAATATCGCTTGGCGCGCCGCCGCAGCCGCGCCGGCCTCGAGGTCGGGTCCCGGCAAATGGGCCAGCAGGGTGCGGATCTCATCCAAGTTTGCGGTCGCCTCGACCATGCCGCCTCCTCTAATCGGGCCGCAACGTACCTGGAAGAGGCAGGTCAAGAAAGGACTTGGGTGGGAGAGCAGCATTCAAAGTAGGGCGGGTGCAGCGCGGCGGAACCCGCCGATGATGCGCAAGGCGGCGGGTTGCACCCGCCCTACGCTTGCTACGTTCGGCATCAGCCGGCCAGGGTGTGCCCGACGAGGATCCTGATACCAATCGCGATCAATACGAGGCCGCCGACTGCCTCCGCGACCCGACCGAATTTTGCGCCGACCATTCGGCCCACCAAAATGCCGAGCGTCGTCAGCGCAAACGTTGTCGTTCCGATCGCCAGTGCTGCCACGGCGATGTTTGCTTCTATCAAAGCCAAGGTGACGCCCACCGCCATGGCATCGATGCTCGTCCCGATGGCGGTCGAAACCAACACAGTCAGCGAATGCCGCGTCACCTTTTGCCGGCCCTCTCGCATGCTGTCCCAAAGCATTTTGCTGCCGATGGCGCCGAGCACGGCGAACGCGATCCAATGATCGAACGCAGCGATCAGGCGGCTCGCCGTGATCCCGGCCGACCAGCCGATTCACGGGCGTGATCGCTTCGATGGCGCCGAAGACGAGGCCTGCGCGCACCGCATCCGCGAAACACGGCTTTTCAAGCGCCGCTCCCTTGCCCAGCGCAGCGGCAAAGGCATCGGCTGACATGCTGAAAGCCAAAGCTAGCGTCATCACAGGGTTCATTGGAGAGGACCGCCGGACAAGAACAGCACGCCATGCCAAAGCCCGGCCGGATCGAGCTTGGCGACGTGCTGGTCTCGCAAAGCCGCAGAAGAGATCTGCCGCTGACCGTGCCACGCAAAAGGGCGCGAGCATGTTGACACGGTCCCGCCTCGAAGGCGGACGCTACTCCCCAACGCGGCTGATATACCAAAGGCCTCGCGGATTTGTCAAAGGCCGAGGCTTACCGTGCATTGGCCGGTGCGTCGCGCGGCCAGAGATCGGCTCGCCAGCGCAGCGCGATCAGCAGGGTCAGCGCGATGCCGAGAAGACAATAGAGCGCGACCGTCGACACAAAGCCGATATGCTCGATCAGGCCGCCCGCCGCCAAAAGCCCGAGCGGCACGCCATAGATCGCCAGCATGCGCACCCCCATCACGCGGCCGCGGAACCGCGCCCCGGCGCTGTTCAGCAGCAAGACCGACATCGGGACGAGGCTGAGGCTCTGGGCGATACCGGCCAGGATCAGCATCAGCCGGCCGCCGCCGGGCCCGGGCATCAGCGCGAAGACCAGTAGCAGCGCATACCAGGCGACCGCAAAGACCAGCATCATGCGCGCCGGCCGGAGGGTGCGGCCGGCCAGGCTAATCCCGATCGACCCGAGCAATGAGCCGAGCGCAAAGCTCGCGACCAGAGTGCCGAGGCCGGTCTGGTCGATCTGGTAGACGTCTCTCGCGATGTAGGGCAGCAACCCGCTGGTCAACGGGAACGCCGTCAGGTTGACGAGGAAAGCCAGCCACATCGCCGCCAGGGAGCAGGGCGTGTCCCACACGTAGTGGAGGCCTTCCCGCAAATCATGCCACAGCGACGGCCGCCGGATCCCGTAGGGATCGGGCGCGGGCAGCGCCGGCGCCACCCCTAGGGTCAGCACGAAACCGAATCCGTAGAAGGCGGAGATCACCAAGTAGACAGCCCCCATGCCAAAAGCGGCAAACAGTCCGGCTCCGGCAAGCGCACCGGCGATGCGCGCCGAATCAGCGGTGGTGCGCGACACCCCCATCGTCGCCATCAACCGGTCGGCCGGCATCGTCGCCGCCACCAGCGCGTTGCGCACCGCCTGGTCCGAGCTGCGGATCAGGCCCGACAAGGTGGCGATGACAAAGGCGTGCACGGGGCGCAATACGCCCGCGAAGGCCAATGCCACGAAAACGAGCGCAAGGCCGGCGCAAGCGACCCGCATAAGGCACAGCACGCGCCGCTGGCCGAGCCGGTCGCCGGCCATGCCGAAGATCGGCGCGCACAAGGTTCCGAGATACTGCAATGCCCAGAACAGGGTCAGCATCATCACCGACCCGGTCTCGACCAGTATGTACCAGCCGAGCACCAGGTTCTCCATTTCGCCGGCCCACGAGGTGAGCAGATCGGCGGGCCACTGAAAGCGGAAGCTGCGCACCCGAAAGGGCGCGAGCAGCGCGGTCCACGACAGCGCGCTCATTTGGGCGCAGCGCCCGAGCGCCTATTCGGCCGGCAGCGGTGCGAGGAGCGGCGGCCGGCGCAACCGGCCGGGCAGCAGCAGAGCGGCGAGCGCGACAAAACCGGCGCAGCCGCCCAGGATCAGCCAGAGCGGCGCAAAGCCGCCGGTCCCGTCATAGATGACGGCGACGAGCTTGATCCCGATCGTGCTGACGCCGAGCGCCAGCAGGAACTTGGCGCCATAGGCAGTGGCGCGCCACTTGGCCGGGGTGTACCGGGCGAGCAGCGCGTTCTCGGCCGGGATCGACAGCACCGCGAGGTAGTTGACGGCGATCATGGCGCCGAGCAGCGGCAGGTCGCGGGCATGGGCCGCGATTACAAAGAGCGGGACCTGAGCGACCCAGGCCAGCACATAGACCGCCTTCATCGCGAAGCGGTCGGCGAGCCAGCCGCCGGCCAGCTGGGCCGTCGCGGCCACCAGAAAGACAAGGCTGACGAAGCCGCCGGCATCGAGGGTCCCGCCATCGGTGAGGCCGGTCAGCCCGGCAGCGAACGCCTTCGGCAGCGCGACCGGGATCGCCTGCGAGATCGTGCCGTCCGCCAGCATCGTAAAGGACAGCACGATAAAGGTGCGCACGACGTCGTTGCGCGAGGCTTCCGGCTCGAGCCGGCGGTCGACCCCCGCCGGGACGACGCTGCCGCCGCGGATGCAGCACAGAAGCGCCAGCCCGGTCGCGGCGCACAGCGCCCCGGGGATGATGAAGGCCGCCCGCCAGCCGATCGCCTGCGCCAGCGCGCCGGCGACAAAGGCCGCGGCGCCGAGGCCAACGCTGCCGCAAATCCCGTTCACGCCGAGCGCCCGTCCCCGGCGCGCCGCATTGCGCACCAGCCACGCCGTGCCGACCGGGTGGTAGATCGAGCCGAACAGGCCGATTGCGGCGAGGCCGAGCCCCAGGGCCAGAGGCGAATCTGCCAGACCGGTGGCAATGGTGGCGGCGCCGGTGCCGACAAAGAAGATGACCATCATCAACTCGGCGCTCCACCGGTCGCCGAGCCAGCCCGCCGGCAAGGCGCCGAGGCCGAACAGCACAAAGCCGCCGAGCGAGAGCGACAGGAGGTCGCCATACGACATCCCCCAGCGCCCCTCGAGGACAAGCAGGACGGTCGGGAAGAGCAGCATCAGCAAATGCGCAAAAAAATGGCCGATGCTCGAAAAGCTGAGCGCCAAAGCGGCAGATCGCGGGTTCATCTGCCCAAATTCTCACGCCTCGCCACACCCGGCAACGCCGCGGCGGGTCAGCGCAAGGCTGCGTTGCGCATTCAGGCGGCGATAGTAAAGCCCCTCTCCGCCCGGTGCCGGGGGAGAGAGCTTGCCCCGACGCGATCCGGGGGAGGAGCCCAGCCCGAAGGACTGGGAGGGTGAGGTGGGTCGCGCCGCTGTTCCGGTGCTCCTCGGTATGCGCCTGCATCCCTGTAGCTGACGCGTCAAGTTGACCGCTCTTTGTAGCGCATCAATTGACCGCTTTCTGATGATGATGGCCCTGTGGGGTTGTGGGTAACTCGCAGAGTTATCCATAAATCCACAGGGCGGCTGCCGAAGCGGGTCAGGCAGCCAATTTGGCGTCGTCATGGGGTCGTCCCTCGGCATCGTATTCGGCCAGGCGATGCGGTCCGTGGAAGACCGCCAATCGCCCATCCGGGTATTCGTGGACGCGCACCACGGCGCGCACGAAGTGCGGCCGCAGCGGGTTGGGCGGGATCTGCAGGGTGAGCCGGCGCCATTTGACGGTGTTGTCGTTGCCGACGCGCCGTTCTTCCTGAAGGCACAGGATTTCCCGGGCTGCGCCGGTGCGGTCGGCGACAAAAGCGCTGCCCGCTTGCTCTGGGGCGACCGCGAAGGCGGCGTTGTAGGCCGGCAGATAGCTCTGCCTGATCCAGCGATTGGCCGCCTCGAGGGTGGCAATGCCGGCCAGCGCCATCTCCTTGGGCAGGCGGTCCTGGAGCGTTCGGAAGGCCCGCTCGGATCGGCCGCGCGCCTCGGGCGAGTAGGCCGCGATGTGGCGGATGCCGAGCTGCGCCAGCGCCCGCCCCACCTGGGTGCGAACCGTCTTGGAGACCGGCTCGCCGGCCTTGGGCGTATGGAAATAGTGGCTGCCGCGGTCGGTGTAGAGTTCGCAGAACAGCCCGTGCGCGGCGATCACCTCGGCGATCGCCCGCAGGCTCGATTGCGTGCCCTCCTCCGCGACCAGAAAGGCCGAGTAGATGGCGCTCGTCGCATCGTCGAGGGTGACCACCAGATCGTATTGCCGGCCATCCTCGGGCAGCCAAGCAAAGCGCGAGGCATCTTGATGCAGCATCATGCCCGGCAGCGGACGGCGCGGCCGCTTCTTGCGGTGCGCCGAGCGCCGCGGCGCCGGCCGCACCAGCCCTGCCGATTGCAGCGACAGCCGGGTCACCGTGTAGCCCAGCTTGTAGTCGTGCCGCTTCCTCAGCTGCTCGTGAAAGTGCTTCACGGTGAAGTCGCTGTAGCGCTCCTGGTAGAGCCCCAGCATGCGCAGGATCTCCTCGGCAGCCGCGCGCCGGCTCGACGGCTTGCCGATCCGCCGGTCGAGCAACCCGCCCGGCCCCTCGTCGCGCAGCCGAGCGCGCCAGCGGCGAAACGTCCGCTCCGAGATCCCCAGCATCTCCGCCGCTTCCTCCTGGTTCAGCTCGCCCCGCTCATGCCGGTCGAGCAACCCCTCGAACCGCATCTGTCGCACCCCTTGCAGCACCCCCGTCCGGCCCATTCCCCGCCCCCCTTTCGAGCGGTTCTAAAACCGGACAGATCGCGCGCTACAAACTCCGGACAAATCACCCGTCAGCTACATCGAGCTTTGACGGCAATTGTCTTTGCCGGCCACCGCCCCTAAGCTTGGCCGTTCCGATGTCGAAGGCAGGCGAGCGATGCACATTTTTCCTCTGATCCTTGGTCTCGCCGCCTCGGCAGTAATGGCATCGGCCTCGTTGCGTGCGGAGGATGCGGTGAACGCCCCCGTCTATCTGGTTGCCTATTTCGAGGTTGCACCAGCCGCGGCGGCGCAAACCGCCGACATGCTACGCCAATATGCCGGCGCCAGCCGCGCCGAGGACGGCTACGCATCCCTCAACTCATTCGAGGAGATCGGACGGCCCAACCGGTTTGCCATCGTTGAGGCGTGGCGCGACAAGAAGGCTGCCGAGGCGCATGGCTCCTCGGCCGCGACGAGCGCGCTGCGCGAAAAGCTGCAGCCGCTGCTCGCGAGCCCGCTGGATGTGCGGCCTTCGGGGGCTCTTTCGGTCGTTGCGCCGAAAGGGCCGGCGGGAGCCGGTGCTGTCTTTGTGCTAACTCATGTCGACGTCGTGCCGACCGGGAAGGATCAGGGCATCGTCTTGGTCAAGGAGCTGGCGGAAGCCGGCCGCAAAGATTTCGCCAATCTGCGGTTCGACGTGCTGCAGCAGGACAGCCGGCCCAATCACTTCACCCTGGTCGAAGCTTGGCGCGATCGCAGCGCTTTCGACGCGAACATCACAGCTGCGCACACGAAGGACTTCCGGCAGAAACTCACGCCGCTGTCCGGCGCCCTCTACGACGAGCGTCTATACCAGGCGCTTCGTTGAGACTTCGAAAAAGCCGCCCTCGAGGCGGTGGCGGAGCCGGAGAGGCTCACGCTGCGCGAGCGCAGCCGCAAGCCGGCTTCCCGACCCAATTGCCTCGGAAGAGGCCACTCGCTTTCCTCCGCGACTTGATCGCGATCCCCGGGCTGGCATTGGCGGGAATGCTTGCGGCTGCGGCGGCGCATGCAGGCGGGCGCTCAGCCGTGGAGGCCGAGCACGGCATGGTCGTCACGGCCCATCGTCTCGCCTCCGAGGTCGGGGTGCGCGTTCTGTCCGAGGGCGGCAATGCGATCGATGCGGCGGTCGCGGTCGGCTACGCGCTCGCCGTGGTCGATCCGTGCTGCGGCAACATCGGCGGCGGCGGGTTCATGACGATCCGCCTCGCGGACGGGCGCCAGACCTTCCTCAATTTTCGTGAGACTGCGCCCGCCGCCGCAAGCGCGGAGATGTATCTCGACAGCAACGGCACGCCGATCGACGAGCTCAGCAGATATGGATACCGCGCGGCCGGCGTCCCGGGCACGGTAATGGGCCTCGATCACGCCGCGGCGCAATACGGCCGGTGGCCCCGGGCTGCGCTCATGGCTCCGGCAGTCGCGCTCGCGCGCGACGGTTTTATCCTGAGCCGAGCCGACACCGAAATCCTCGATGCCAAAGCGGACCGGCTGGGCCAGGATGCGGCTGCCGCGAAGATTTTTCTGCGTGCGGACGGCGCGCGCCTCCAGCCAGGCGACCGCCTTGTTCAGACCGATCTGGCGGCAATTCTCGAAATGATCGGACAACGGGGTCCGGATGCCTTTTACAAGGGGCCGATCGCGGCAGCCGTCGAGAAGGCGAGCAACGAGAAGGGCGGGGTTCTGACCGCACGCGATTTCGCCGCCTACTCTGTCGTCGAGACGATGCCGCTAACCTGCTCCTACCGCGGGTATTCGATCGTCTCCGCGCCGCCGCCGAGCTCGGGCGGGGTCATTATCTGTGAAATCTTGAACATCCTCGAAGGATACGACATCGCCTCCGCCGGGTTCCGATCGGCCTCAGCGGTCCGCTGGATGGTGGAAGCGATGCGGCGGGGCTATCTCGACCGCAATACCCGTCTCGGCGACCCCGAATTCGTACACAATCCGCTGGAGCAGCTGCTGTCCAAGGACTACGCCGCCGCGGTTAGGGGTGAAATCGACCGGCAGGTAAGAGCAACGGCGACGGGGTCGGCGCCGGCCGAGAAGCCCGAGACGACCCATTATTCGGTGGTCGACGCGGAAGGCAACGCGGTTGCGGTGAC
Source organism: uncultured Alphaproteobacteria bacterium (assembly GCA_963836845.1). Classification (GTDB taxonomy): domain Bacteria; phylum Pseudomonadota; class Alphaproteobacteria; order ATCC43930; family CGMCC-115725; genus AP-15. The sequence goes on from CAWILK010000015.1 coordinate 141,958, forward strand.
CTACACGATCAATGGCTATTTCGGAGCCGCCGTCGTGCCGCCGGGCACGGGCTTTCTGCTGAACAACGAGATGGACGATTTCACCGTGAAGCCGGGAGCGCCGAACCTTTACGGCTTGGTTCAGGGCGAGCCCAACGCCGTCGCTCCCGGCAAGCGGCCGCTGTCCTCGATGTCGCCGACCTTGGTCGAAAAGGATGGGCGGGTGGTCCTCGTGCTCGGCAGCCCTGGGGGCTCGCGCATTATCACCACCGTGCTGGAGACGATCATGAACGTGATCGACTACGGCATGGGCCCCCAGGAGGCGGTCGACGCGCCGCGGCTGCACCATCAAGGGCAGCCGGAAAAGGTTTACTTCGAACAGTCCGGGCTCGCCGCTAGCGTCATGGGGCAGCTCGCCCGAATGGGCTACGCGCTGGTCGAGCAGAAACCTTGGGGCGCGGTTGAACTGATAAAGATCGCCAACGGCCGTCTTTATGGCGTGAGCGACCCGCGACGGCCGGCCGGGGCAGCGCTCGGGTACTAAGACTAAGACCAGCCATAGCCTCGCTGTGAGGCGGCCGAAGGCGCCCGCCTCCCTTCGCGGGCCGTGCAACCGGGAACCGAGCGGTTTCTTCGCGGGTTTCTAGAATCGACACATCTGCGGATGCGACTGGCTTCATCGCCACCGTGAACCGCCAGTTAACCCCGCGATCCTTAAAGTGGGCGGCCAACCGCACCCGGCGCCGGCAAAGGCGGAGATATGTCGAACTTGGTATTTCGGATCGTCGATTGCTGCTGCCGCTACGCACGGTGGGTAATCGCGTTGGGGTTGATATTAGCCGCAGCATCCTCGCTCTACACAGTTCAGCATTTCGCGATCAAGACCGACGTTAAAGACTTATTTCCACCCGATCTGGCATGGGCGCAGCGCGCCTTCGAGCACATGAAGTCGTTTCCGCAATCGGAGATGCTCGCTGTCGTCGATGCTCCATCGCCCGAGCTGGCCGATGAAGCGTCCGCGAGGCTCGCGGCCGCTCTCGCCTCCCGCACCGAAAATTTTCGCGCCGTCCGCCAGCTGCAGGGCAGCGCGTTCTTCGAGCATAACGGGCTGTTGTTCTTGCCGACGAGCGAAGTGGCACGGCTGACTGATAGCCTCGTCAAAGCCGATCCGTTGCTGCAGACCTTGGCCGGAGACCCGAGCCTCAGAGGGGCGCTGGGAGCATTATCTCTGGGCCTGATGGGCGTCCAATACGGGCAGATTCAGCTCGATGATCTGACCCGGCCGATGACCATGGCATCCGATACCGTGGAAGACGCCCTTTCGGCCCGGCCGACGAGCTTTTCGTGGCAGGCTTTGGCGAGCGGACGCCCGGTAGATCCGCAGGAGTCGCGTCGGTTCATCGAGATCGAGCCGGTGCTCGATTACGGCGCGCTGCAGCCCGGCCGCGCAGCTGGCGATGCCGTAACCGAGACGGTACGGGATTTGCGGCTCGACGACGAATACCAAGCTCGGGTGCGCCTGACCGGCCTGGTGCCGATGAATGACGACCAGTTTGCGACCATAAAGGATAATGCTTGGCTCAATGCCGCCGTCTCGATTGCCGCTGTTGTCGTGATCCTGTGGCTGGCGCTCCGCTCGGCGCGAATCATCTTTGCGGTCGCCGCCAATTTGCTCGTCGGTTTGGCGATCTCCGCAGCCTTTGGCCTCTTCCTGGTCGGCGCGCTCAACGTGATCTCGGTCGCGTTTTTTGTGCTGTTTATCGGCCTGGGTGTCGATTTCGGGCTGCAATTCAGCGTCCGCTACCGCGCCGAACGCCACGAATACGGCGATCTGCGCACGGCGTTGCGCAGCGCGGGGCGCAAGGCCGGCGCGCCCCTTGCCCTCGCCGCGGCGGCCACCGCGGTAGGGTTCTCGTCTTTTCTGCCAACCTCGTATCGCGGTCTTTCCGAGCTCGGCCAGATCGCCGGCTGCGGAATGATCATCGCGTTTGCGACGAGCATCACCTTTCTGCCGGCGCTGTTGACGGTATTGAAACCGCCGCCCGAGCCGCGGCCAATGGGCTTCGCAGCACTCGCCTCGGTAGACCGGTTCCTGACGAAATACCGGATCCCGGTAATCGGCTCGACGGCCGCGCTCGTCGTGCTCGCGTCGCCGCTCTTGGCGTTCCTGCCATTCGATTTCAACCCGCTCCATGTGCGCGATCCGAAAGCTCCGTCAGTCGCCGCCTTTCTGGACTTGCGGCGGGATGTCCAGACCGGCGCCAACGCAATCGAGATCATAGCGCCAGACCGGCCGGGGGCAGAAGCGCTCGCCCGGCGGCTGTCCTCCCTGCCGCAAGTCGCGCGCACGATGACGATCGGCAGCCTGATCCCCGCGGATCAGGAGCAAAAGCTCAAACTGATACAAACGGCGGCCGCTGCGATCGAGCCATCGATAAACCCGAGCACCATCGCTGCCCCGCCAACCGGCACGGAGGATATCGAGGCGTTGCTGTCGACCGCCAACGGGTTGTCGGCGGTCGCCGGAGATGGCCAGGGACCCGGCGCCCAGGCGGCAAGACGCCTTTCCGGTCTGTTGACGCAACTGGCGGAAGCGGGCCCCCCGATCCGCCGGCAGGTCGAGGCGGCGATCGTGAAGCCGTTACACGTGTCGCTCGCTCGATTACGCGAGCAATTGAGGCCTGAGCCGGTCACTTGGAGAGCCTGCCCGCCGAGCTCAAGAGAGCCTGGATAGCCCCGGACGGGTCCGCGCGGGTGCAGGTTTTGCCGAAGGGCGATCCCGACGATACCAGAGCACTGCGCGAGTTCGTCACCTCGGTGTTGAAAGTGGAGCCGACCGCCACCGGACCGGCCGTGCTGATGTACGAGGCAGGCAATACGGTCGTGCGCGCCTTTATCGAGGCTGGCATCTTCGCGCTCGCCACGATTGCGCTGCTGCTCTGGGTCACGCTGCGGCGGGTCGCCGATGTTCTGTTGACGCTGATCCCGCTGCTCGTCGCCGGCGTAGTGACCCTGGAGCTGTGCGTCGCCCTCGATATCCCGTTGAACTTCGCAAACATCATCGCCCTGCCGTTGTTGTTGGGCGTCGGCGTTGCCTTCAAGATCTATTACATCATGGCTTGGCGCAGCGGAAAAACCTCGCTGGTCCAGTCGACGCTGACGCGGGCGGTGATCTTCAGCGCGCTGGCAACGGCGGTGGCGTTCGGCAGCCTATGGCTGTCGAGCGACCCCGCCACGTCCAGCATGGGCAAATTGATGGCTTTAGCGCTCGTCTGCACGATGGCGGCGGCAGTGCTGTTCCAGCCGGCCTTGATGGGCCGGCCGCGCAGCCGGGCGGTGTGGAAGGTACGGCGCGTCGGGCCAGTGCCTGCGGTGCAGCCGGCACAGAGTAGGTTGATCCAGCCCCAGAACACACGGGCCGATAAGGCCTTCGCGCCAGCATCCGCAATCGAGCGTGCGCACCAGGACGAGCGGCGGGCATGAGAGGGGCGGGGAGCTCGGTCATGCCGCGCTCGAGCCTGGCGTTCGGCAATTTACGCGCCTTCGTCATCCTCCTCGTTCTATCGTTTCACTCGGTGCTCGCCTATTTGCAGTTCCTTCCGTCCAAGCCCTATTCGTTTGATGAGCCCGCCCTACCTCTGGCGTGCCTTTCCAATAGTGGATACCGAGCGGTTCGTCGGCTTCGACTTGTTCTGCGCTTGGCAGGACGTCTTCCTGATGTCGCTTTTCTTTTTTCTGTCGGGCCTGTTCGTGTGGCGAAGCCTCGACAGGAGGGGGCCGCTGGGATTCATTTACGGCCGCGTTTTGCGCCTTGGCGTGCCATTCGTCTTTGTCGTTATGTTCCTGATGCCGCCGGCGCTTTATCCGACTTACCTGCAAACGGCGGCCGACCCCAGCGCGGCTTCCTATTGGCGGCACTGGCTGGCCTTGCCGTTCTGGCCCTGCGGCCCGATGTGGTTCCTGTGGCTCCTCCTCGTAGCCGATGTTTTCGCCGCTGCCCTCCATCAATTCGGGTTCCGGCTGGGCAAATTCTTGACTGCCCTCGGTTCGGCTGCAGAAGCTCATCCGGCGGCATGCTTCGCCTGCTTCCTTGTGGTGGGTGCCGTGGCGTACCTCCCGCTGGCCTTCCTCTTCACGCCCTCTGCTTGGTTCGACAAGGGGCCGTTCGCATTCCAGCTGAGCCGCCCGCTGCATTACGCCCTCTATTTTTTTGCTGGTGTCGGGCTCGGCGCCAAGGGGATCGAGGGCGGCGTATTGGCTGCCGACGGAGCGCTGGCACGCCACTGGCTGCTCTGGACCGTCGCGGCTGCGGTGACCCTGTTCGCGTGGATGGGGCTCACCGGCTTGGCAATGGCCGAAGGCGCGCAGGCGTCATTGGCTCTGCAGGCGTTCGCCGATCTCAGCTTCGTCATGGCATGTGCCGTCAACTGCGTCGCCGTGTTGGCGATCGTGCTGCGCTTTGCCGCCCGGCGCTTGCCGTCTCTCACCGGCCTCAATGAGAGCGCCTACGGGATGTATCTCGTTCACTACCTGTTTGTCGTCTGGCTGCAGTTCGCCTTGGCCGATGTGGGCCTGCCCGCCATCCTGAAGGGCGCGGTCGTGTTCGCCGGCACCCTGGCTCTCAGCTGGGGGACTATAACCGCTCTCCGGCACGCTCCGCCGATTGCTCAGATCATCGGCGGGGCCGAGCGGGCGAGACAGGCAGCGGCGACGTAGCTCGTCCGGTTCCGTACAAACGCCCCTATCCGCTCAATCGCCTGGCGCGCCTCCGGAATCAGCGGCACGAAGGCATGCCAAACATGCGGCATTCGCGGCCAGATTTCGAGCTCGACCTGGCATCCCGCCGCCCGCATGCGCTCGGCCATGCGCACGGCATCGTCGCGCAGGACCTCGTCGCTGCCCACCTGAATGATCGTTGGCGGGAGTCCGGCGGGATCGCCGTATAGCGGCGAGGCGTAGGGTGTCCGAGGGTCGGCGCCGGCGAGATAGTTTGCGACGAAGTGCGGGGGGTCCTCGGCGTTGAGCAGCGGGTCGGATACCGCGTTGAGCCGGAGCGACGGCCCCGTCAGCGCAAGATCGGTCCAGGGTGACAAAGCGACAGCGGCCGCAGGCAGAGGGGATCCCTCGTCCCGCAACCGCAGCATCAGCGAAAAGACCAGCCCTCCGCCGGCCGAATCGCCCATCACCGCGATCCGCCGGGGATCGGCGCCCCGGGCCAGCAGCCAATGGTAAGCCGCGACAGCGTCGTCGAGCGCAGCCGGGAACGGGTGTTCGGGAGCCAGCCGATAATCGATCGCGAGCACTCGCGCGCGTGCCGTCGGTTGCGATGCGCCAAGTGACGTGGCGGTAGAGGGCGGGGGAGCCGATAATGAAGCCGCCGCCATGCAAAAACAGCACATGCCGGTCATCTTCGGAGGCGGGAGTGGCTATCAGATCGGCCCCGACCCCGCCGGCATCGACATTAAGTGTCCTCGTGGTCGGAGGGCGGCTCGGAACCAGCCGCTCGGCGGCCAGGTGCGAACCGCCGATGCTGCTCGATCGTCAGCTCGCGATAATTGCGGCGCTTGATCAGCCAGCGCATCCCCAGCCGCACGATCTCGGATCGCAAACTCATCGATCCGTCTCTCTGCCAGTTCTTTTCCAGGATACCCGTTTGCGCTGTCCGCCGGGAGCCGTATCAGCTACTTAGCCTGAGAGCGCTGCGAATGAATTGGCGCAGGGAGGTTCACGAAGATCGTGCGTTCTCCGAGACGCGCCGTGCACTCCTTAGGACGAGGTACTCCTTGATCGCATTAAGAAAACCTCATCCTGAGGAGGGCTGTCGAGGAGCGAGAACGTGCGGTACTCACCACGGGTCGATCGCATTTCGGGCCGCGGCGCCGCTGCCTGGAGCGTGCATATCGAGGCGGCGCGTCTGCGCGACGCCGGCCAGGAGGTCATCATGCTGACCGTCGGCGATCCCGACCAGTCGCCGCCGGCGCCCGTGATCGAAGCGACGATCGAAGCGCTGCGCCGGCATCGCACCGGCTATTCCGCGATCGTCGGCTATCCGCGGGTGCGGCAGGCGATCGCGGCGCGCTTCCAGCGGCGGACCGGGCAGCCCGTGCAGCGCCGAGAATGTCGTCGTCACGCCCGGCGCCCAGGGCGGCATCTTCTGCGCTCTGCAATGCCTTGCCGGCCCCGGCGACGAGGTGATCGTGCCCGAGCCGATCTACAACACCTACGCTGCGGTAATCGGCGCGAGCGGCGCGCGCCTGGTGACCGTGCCGTTGCGGGCCGAACGGGGCTTTCACCCAGACCTCGACGCGATCGCCGCCGCAGTCACGCCGCGCACCCGCGTGATCTGGATCAACAGCCCGCACAACCCGACCGGGTGTCGTGTTCACGGCGGCGGAGATCGCCGGCATCGCCGAGCTCTGCCAGGCCCGCGATCTGTGGCTCCTCTCGGACGAGGTCTACGAAGACCTTGCCTTCGCCCGGCCGCATGTCAGCCCGTGGTCGTTGCCCGGTATGGCGGAGCGCACCGTCGTCGTATCGAGCCTGTCGAAATCGCATGCGATGCCCGGCTTTCGCTTTGGCTGGATCATCGGTCCGGCTGACGTTGTCGCAGCATCTCTTCAACCTGCTCCTGTGCATGATCTACGGCAGCCCGGCCTTCATCCAGGACGGCGTGCTGCGCGGCGCTCGAGATCGAGCTGCCTGATGTCGCCGCGCTGCGCGACGCCTATCGCGCGCGCGCCGGCCTGCTCTCGGGCATATCTGGCGGAAGCTCCGAACTGCCGGGTCACACCGCCCGAAGGCGGCATGTTCGTGATGCTGGACATCCGCAGCAGCGGTCTCGGCTCCGAGGCGTTCGCCCGCGAGCTCCTGCGCGCAGGAGCATGTCGCTGTGCTGCCCTGCGACAGTTTCGGGCCGAGCGCCGCCGGTCATTTGCGGGTTTCGTTAACCGCTCCCGAACCCCGTCTTGCCGAGGCTGGCCGGCGGATCGTCCGCTTCGCCGCCGCTCTCGGGGGCAAGCGCGCTTAATTTGGCAGCAGCAGGTCGGCGAGCAGCAGCGTTGCGAGCCGACCGGCCCCCTCCCCGCGGCGATAAGGGCCCCGGCCAACAAGGACGTCCCGAGGAAAAGCGCGCAGCCGATCGCCGCGCCGAGCAGCCCGGCAAGGTCGGTCGCCATCGCTCCGACCTCGCTGACGACCCACAGCACGGGGCAGGCGCCGCGGCAGGCGCTCGCGACAAAGCCGCGCCAGGCTGCGGCCGGACACGATGCCGGGCTACCCCCCTGTTTTCCCCGCCCCCCCCCCCCCCCCGCGCCCCCCCCCCCCTCTCCATGCGACATCCCTGATTGTGAGAGGTAGCCGCGCCTTCGCACGGTTAAGCCTGAAACAGGAAGGAGCTGAGCGAGGTTCCGATTGCCCGCCACGCGTGGCTGACGAGCGTCGCAATCGCGCACCACGCGACACCGCACCCACGCTCGAACGACGCCGATTACCCGCGGCGGCTCGACACCAGCAGGACGAGCAGGCCGGCCGTTGCGGAGACAGCTGCCGCGACCCAGAACGTCGCTTTGAAGGCTTGCTGGAAGCCATCCCCCGGGAGCGGCCCGCCAGCGCCGGAGAATGCTTCGGCGGCGTGGAAGAGAAGGGTGAGCAGGGTCGCTCCGGTGACTGTCCCGAGCGACCGGCTCAGCATCGCGATGCTCCCTGCCACCCCGCGGTGTTGCCGCGGCAGCGTGCGCATCACGATGTCCATATAGGCGACTTGAAAGAGGCCGACGCCAAACCCCTGCAGCAGCAGGGCAGCGAGGAGCACCGCCGTGTGGCCGGAGCTGCCGGGCCGCCAGCCGCCGATCAGCGCCAGGCCGGTCCCGCCGAGGACGCCCCCGAGGGCGGCGACGCGGTCCGCGGAGACCCGCTCGACGATCGCTCCGGCCAGTGGGGAGGCGATGATGTTGCCGAGAAAGGACACGGCCAGAATGCCGCCTGCGACCGGCACCGGCAGCCCGGCATATCGGACGAGATAATACGGCCCGAACAACAGCACCGAAAAGCTGGTCAGGTATATCGCGACACTGGCGAGATTGACGGCGGCGAAGCCCTTACGGCGAAAGAATTCGAGCCTGACGATCGGCTGGGCGGCGCGCTGCTCCCAACGCACGAACCCGAAGAGCGCCGCTCCCGCGCCTCCCAGCAGCCCAAAAGCTGCGATCCCTTGCTGCGCCGGGTGCTGGAGCTGGTTGAACGACAGCAACAGCCCGCTGATTCCGAGCGCGAGGAGGGCGGCGCCGACGACATCGACCGGCTCACGCAGTTGCGGTCGTGATACCGGCGGCAATCCCCTGAGGAACACCAGCGCGGTTAATGCGATCGGCGCACGAAACCAGAACACCGCTGGCCACCCCCACAGCTCGACGAGCATCCCGCCGACGAGGGGCCCGGCCGCCGACCCGAGCGCGTACATCAGCGTGAACACGCCGACGGCGCGGCTGCGCTTGTCCTCGGGAAAGAGGCCGATCACCAAGGCGGGCGCGCAGCTGACGATCAGCGAGGCCCCGACGCCCTGCAGAAAACGGCAGAACAGCAGCCACCCGTAGCCCGGCGCCACGGCGCAAAGAAGATACGCGACACCGCTCCACAACAGGCCGATGCGGTATACCCTGCCGTGGCTGAGGATGTCGCCGACCCGGCCAAAGGCGAGCATGAGGCTCGCGTAAGTGAGGACATAGCAGATGACGACCCATTGGATCATCTGGATCGGCAGGCCGAAGCTCCCCGTAATGTCGGGGAACGCGATGTTCACCGCGGTGTCGAGCGGGACGACCGATGTCCCCAGACCGACCAGCCCGAGCCGCAACAGCTCTCGCGGCGTCATCCGCCGGCGCGCCTGATGATCGCCAATGCGCAACTCGGCATTGGCGGATTCACTCGGGTCCGAATTCGCAGGGTGCGCCGTCGATGAACCCCGCCGCAACGAGCTTTGTCCTTGCCGTTCATGGCGGCGCCGGGCCGGTTTCGCGGGACGAGACGAGCGCTGCTCGGGCCGCCGCTTACCATCAGGGGTTGCGCCGCGCCCTGGCGGCGGGGCGCGAGGTTCTCGCCGGCGGCGGCAGCGCGCTCGACGCGGTGACCGGGGCCGTCGTGGCGCTCGAGGACGACGGTTTGTTCAATGCCGGCCGGGGCAGCGTCTTCACCTGCGCCGGAACGCAGGAGATGGACGCCTCGATAATGGATGGCAGGGATCTGCGGGCGGGCGCAGTAGCGGGCATTCTCGGGCCGCGCAATCCGGTCTTGGCAGCCCGAGCGGTCATGGAACGATCCCGCCATGTGCTGATGATCGGCGACGGGGCGCTCGAATTTTGCCGGAAGCACGGCGTCCCCTTCGCCGATCCGGGCTATTTCCGCATCGAAGCCCGCTGGCGGGAGCTGCAGCGCCAGCTCGCATCGGGGCATCGCGAGCCCTCGCGGTATGGCACTGTCGGCGCGGTCGCTCGCGACCGCGAGGGCAATCTCGCTGCGGCGACCTCGACTGGCGGGATGACCGGCAAAACCCCCGGGCGGGTCGGCGACAGCCCGATCATCGGCGCCGGGACCTATGCCGACAATGCGACCTGCGCGGTCTCTGCTACCGGCCACGGCGAGTTCTTTATCCGATACGGCGCCGCGTTCGAGATCGCTGCCCGGCTGCGCCATGCCGGTCAAGCGCTCGAAGCGGCGGCGCGCGGGGTCGTCGACGCTCTCGCCGCCGCCGGCGGCTCGGGCGGGGTCATCGCCGTCGATCGAACGGGTGCGCTCAGCCTGCCCTTCAGCACGGCCGGGATGTACCGCGGGTATGTGCGGGACGGCGGCTCATTGCGCACGGCAATCTACGACGAGCCATACCAGACCGGTTCATCCTGAAAGCGCCGGCGAGGGCCGCCTCACGCTCTCTCAAAGGCCGCCCGCAACCCGGCGGCGATCTGGTCGAGCGCCGGCTGCGCCGCCCTGACGATCTTGCCCATCGTCAGAAACCCGTGGATCTGGTCCGGGTAGTGCCGGAGTTCGACTGCGACGCCGTGCTCCTGCAGCCGTCGGGCGTAGGCCGCGCCTTCGTCGCACAGCACATCGTTGCCGGCGGTCAGGACCAAGGCCGGGGGCAAGCCGGAGAGGTCAGCGGCCCGCAATGGGGAGGCCCGCCAATCACCCACCTCGCCCGGCTCCCTCAAGTAATGGCCGTAGAACCACCGCATCGTCGCCCGGGTCAAGAGGTATCCCTCGGCGAAGCGCTGATGCGACGAATGGGTCATCGCGCACTCTACCGCCGGGTATAAGAGGGCTTGATAGCAGATCTTTGGGGTGCCTCGGTCGCGCGCCAATAGGCCGACCACCGCTGCGAGGTTGCCGCCCGCGCTGTCGCCGCCGACGGCAATGCTCCCGCCGTCAATGCCGAGCCTTCCGGCGGCCTCGGTCACCCAGCGGGTGGCAGCGTAGCAATCCTCCACCGCTGCCGGAAACTTGTGCTCCGGGGCGAGCCGGTAATCCACCGAGACAACAATGCATCGGGCCGCATTGGCGAGGTGGCGGCACAGGCTGTCATGCGTATCGAGATCGCCGATCACCCAGCCGCCACCATGAAAATAAACGAGCGCCGGCAGGAGCCCACCCGAGGCGGCCGTGGCGCCCCGGTAGAGCCGCAGCGGGATTTCGGAGCTGCTCTCGCCCGGCGCAGAAAGTTCCCACGTTTCGGCGACCGGCGCCGGCTCGGGCGCCAGCACCTCGCGCGCGGCAAGAAAGAGGGCGCGCGCCTCGGGCGGGCTCAACGTCTCGTAAGGCGGCCGGCCGGAGAGCCGCACCATCTCGAGAACTCGTTCGGCATCGCTGTCGAGCGCCATCACCGGCTCCTCGCAAAAAGGGGCTGCGACGCCGACATCTTAGGGCCAGGCCGGGCGCCGATCGATAGCGTACACTGGTTGGCCGGGGAGAGACGCAGAAAAGCCCCGGCCGGGGAAGACCGGGGCTTCTGCGGCCCGCCGATGTGCCGGTCCGGCGAGCCAATGTGCATCGTTGGGGGACATAACGATGCCTCAGATAGAGTGCCCCAATTCTACCGGAATAGCAATTCCCAATCAGCCAAATTAACTACGAATTGTGCTCAATCGGCAAACCAACACCCTTCCCGAGGATCACAGCGACAGCATTCTCGGCAGCCACAGCGAGATCGATGGAATGTAGGTCACCAGCATCAGGACAAAGAACATCACGGCGTAAAACGGCCAGATCTCGCGGACCACCTGCTCGATCGTCACGCGGCCCACGGCACAGCCGACAAAGATGATCGCGCCGACCGGCGGATGGCACAGCCCGATCCCCAGGTTCAGCAGCATGATCATCCCGAAATGCACCGGATCGACGCCGAATTTCATCATTACCGGCAGTAGGATCGGCGTGACGATCAGGATCGACGGCGCCATGTCCAACAGGCAGCCGAGCACCAGCAGCAGAATGTTGATCAGAAACAGGATCGCGTTCTTGTCGCTCGACAGGCTGAGCAACAGGGCGGTGACCCGCGCCGGCACCTGCATCAGCGCCATCACATAGCCGACGCTCGACGCAAAGGCGATCAAGGCCATCACCATCGCCACCGTGCGCATCGTGCGGTGGATCAATTCGGGCAGGTCGCGCCAACGGTAATCGCGGTAGATGAACATCGTGACGAAGAAGGCCCACAGGCAGGCGACGGCGCCAGCCTCGATCGCGGTGAATACGCCGCCGAGGATGCCGCCCAGAATGATCGCCAGCGTCACCAGCCCCCAGAAGGCGTCGACGGCTATCTTGACCGCCTCGCGCAGCGGCACAGCCTCGCCCCTTGGATGCCCGTGGCGATAGGCGAGCACGAGGCACAGCACGACCAGCGAGGCTCCGAGCAGCAGCCCGGGAACGACCCCTGCCATGAACAGGCTGATGATCGAGATCGTGCCGCCGGTCGCCAATGAATAGATCACTGCATTGTGGCTCGGCGGCACGAGCAATGCCTGGACCGAGGCGCTGATCGTCACATTGGTGGCAAAGACCCGCGGATACCCGGTCTTTTCCATCTGCGGGATCATCACCGACCCGATCGCCGAGGTGTCGGCCACCGCCGAGCCCGAAATGCCGCTGAGAAAGGTAGTCGCCAGCACATTGACCGCCGAAAGGCCGCCGCGGATGCGGACCACGCCGACCAGCACATTGGCGAAGGCAACGAGCCGGCGGGCCATGCCGCCCTCGGCCATGATCGCGCCGGCCAACACAAAGAACGGGATGGTCAGCATGGCGAATTTGCTGACCCCGCTCGAGACCTGCAGCATCACCGCCTCGAGCGGTATGCCGATCCAATAGGCGCCGGCCAGCGCTCCCAATCCGAGCGCGTAGGCGCTCGGCACGCCAGCTCTCCGATTTTGCGGCATTGCCGATCGGCCTACCGCCGACCTTCAAGGAAAACTTGTCGACCAAGCCTCCGATCCAGGCCGAGTTTCTCGCCGATCTGAACAATCTGTGGCCGTTTGCGCAATCGAACGGCGCGCTGTTTTACGCGCGCTTCTATGCCTATCTGACCGCCCTGGCGGATACCCATGTGATGCAGATCCTCGACGCCGTGGAAGCGCACGGATTTACAGAGAGCACGCTGATCATCCGGATCGCCGATCATGGCGAGATGGCAATGTCGCATGGCGGATTGCGGCAGAAGGACTACACCGCCTATGAGGAGGTCATCCGCATCCCAATGGTATTTTCCAATCCCATTCTGTTCCCCAAGCCGCTGGAAACCGACTGCCCGGCGGGGCTCATCGATCTGTTGCCGACGCTCGTGACCGTGGTGGGCCTCGAGGGCCAAAAGGGTCAATGGGCGTTGCAGGGGCGCGACCTCACGCCGCTGTTCAGGCACCCGCACCAGCACGTGCAGGACGAGATCCTCTTTACCTATGACGACCAGTTCGGAAGCCCGCCACTTACCGGTGCAGGTCACATCCGGTGCATTCGGGAAACGCACTGGAAATTCGCGTTGTACTTTGCGCCGTGGCAGCAGCCGAGTGAATACATTTACGAGATGTACGACCTCAAGAACGACCCGACCGAGTTCGCATAACCTCGCCTTCGGCAAGCTGCTTCCGCGGTACAAGGCGGAATACGAGCGGCTGCTCAAAAAGCTGAACGCCATCATGGAGGAGACCGGCACCTTGCCGCAGGACTACAAGCCGCCCGACCGGCAGGTGCTCGACCCGATCGCCGGGGTATAGCCGGCACCATTCGGGGGTTGGCGGCGCGGCGGATGTATCGCATTGTTGGCCGAAGGGGTTCGGTTCGGCAGGTGGTCATGAGATTGAGTGTCGTAACCTTTATGCGTCCCGGCAGCGAGGCCCGGGATCGGCCGCTCGGCCGCATCGTCGATTACGCTCGCCGGATCGAGAGGAGCGGGTTTCCCGGGATCTGGGTGACCAACTCTCTGGGACGCGGCCGGCCGACCCTCGACCCGCTGGTCGCCCTCGGGGTATTGGCCGCTGCGACGCAACGGGTCGAGCTCGGCACCGCGGTGTTGCAGGTCTCGCTGCGCAACCCGATCGAGCTGGCCCATCGCGTCCAGTCGGTTCAGGCGTTGTCGGGAGGCCGCCTGCGTCTTGGGGTCGGCAGCGGCTCGACGCGCGCCGATTTCGACCTGCTCGGCGCCGATTACGACCGGCGCTTTCGCACATTGATGAGCTCGCTCGAGACGATGCGGCGTGCCTGGCGCGGCGAGCCGGTCAACGGCGGGACGTTGTCGCCGTGGCCGGGCTGCGAGGGTGGGCCGCCGGTCCTGCTCGGGGCCTGGCGCAACCCGCGCTGGATCGCCTATGCCGCGAAGCAATGCCAGGGCTGGATCGCCTCCGGGCTCTACAGCAGCTGGGAGGATCTCGAAAACGGCATGCGGCTCTATCGCGAGGCGGGCGGCACCAACGCCGTCCTCGCCAATGTCGTGGTCGACCTCAGCGCCCGGTCCGAACCAGGCAGCCTGGCGGAGCGCGCCAAGGTCTCGCTCGTCTGCCTGCCCGAGGAGGCGCGCCAGCGCCTCAAGCGGATCGAGCAGATCGGCTTCGATGAGGTGCTGATGGTTTCGCCCGCGTCGGCTCTCGATGAGCTCGAACGGGTGCGCGATTTTCTTTAAGCCGGCGCCATCAGCTGGGAGACCCGCTCGCGGTGCCAGGTGGCATCGCCGAACGCCACCTCTGATGCTTTGGCGCGCTTGAAATAGAGCTGCAAATCGTGCTCCCAGGTCATCCCGATGCCGCCATGCAATTGGATGCCGGTGCCGGCGACCTTGCGGTACATGTCTGATGCGGCAGCCTTGGCCATCGACACCGCGATCGGCGCTTCGTCGAGGCCCTGGTCGAGCGCCCAGGCCGCGTAATAGGTCAGCGACTTCGCGTTCTCGATCGCCACCAGCATGTCGGCCGCCTGGTGCTTGACCCCCTGATAGCTGCCGATCGGCTTGCCGAAGGCAATGCGGATCTTGGCGTAGTCGACAGTCATGTCGAGCACCCGCTGCGCGCCGCCGCACATCTCGGCCGCCAATGCGACCGTCGCCCGCGCAATGACGCGCGCCAACGGCGCCCAGCCCTCGTGCTTGCCGCCGAGCAATGCGGACGCGGGCAGCGCGACATTGTCGAGGCTGACCTCGCACAATTTGCGGGTGTCGTCGATCGTCGGCAACACCGTGACGGAGACACCGGGGGCATCTCTCGGCACGAGAAATAAGCTGACGCCGTCCTCCATCGTGCTGCCGTCGCGGCTGCGCGCGGCGACGACGATGATTTCGGCGAGATGCGCATCGCCGACAAAAAGCTTGGTGCCGGATAGAGCGACCCCGGCCGCCGTCTCACGCGCCTGCAAGCCAATGCCGGCGGCATCCCAGCGCAGGTTGGGCTCGGTCCAGGCCAGCGCCGCCTTGGTGCGGCCTTCGGCTATCTGCGGCAGCCAATGGCGGCGCTGCTCGGCCGACCCGGCCTCGTCGATCGCGGCGCCGCCGAGCAAGACCGTCGAGAGGAACGGGCCGGGCATGACCGCACGCCCCATTTCCTCCATCAATACGACGAGGTCGACGAGCCCGAGCCCGCTGCCGCCCTGCTCCTCGGGATAGACGATGCCGAGCCAGCCCTGCTCGGCAAGCTTTTGCCAAAACGCTCCGGTGATGGCGGCCGGCTCCGCCATTCTGTGGCGGACGAACTGCGTCGTGCACTCGCTCTCGAGAAACCGCCGCGCCGTTTCGCGAAGCAGCTCCTGCTCCTCGGTAAAGCCGATATCCATTGTGCAGACCCGTCGGTTGCCGCCGCTTCCTTTTTTCCTGGTCGCCCGCCGCTAGCCCTCCCCCGCAAGCGCCGCGTGCGGCCCGGCGGGGAAGAGCGAGCAAGTTCTTGCCTTGGCGAGCCGGTCGAAGGCGATCAGGCTTTCGAGCAGCTCCGGCAACTGCCGCAGCGGCACCATGGTCGGCCCTTCCGCTGTGGTGGTGCGGTCCGGGTCTTGATGGGTCTCGATAAAGATGCCGGCGACACCGACCGCTGCCGCTGCGCGCGCCAGGACGGGGGCAAATTCGCGCTGCCCTCCGGAGCGGTCGCCCAGGCCCCCCGGCTGCGCCACGGCGTGCGTGGCATCGAACACCACCGGGTAGCCCGTTTGCGCCATGATTGCCAGCCCGCGCATATCGACGACGAGCGTGTTGTAGCCGAAGCTCGTGCCGCGCTCGCACAGCAGGATCCGCTCATTGCCGGTGGACGCTATCTTGGCGGCGACGTTCGTCATCTCCCAGGGGGCAAGGAACTGGCCTTTTTTGACATTGATCGCCTTGCCGGTGGCGCCTGCCGCCAACAGCAGATCGGTCTGGCGGCAGAGAAAGGCAGGGGTTTGCAGAACATCGACGACCTCGGCGACCGGTGCGCATTGCTCGGGCGCATGGATGTCGGTCAGCACCGGCAAGCCGGTTGTCTCGCGCACTTCGGCGAGGATCGGCAGCCCCGCTTCGAGGCCGATGCCGCGCGCGCCGTGCAGCGACGAGCGGTTCGCCTTGTCGAACGAGGTTTTGTAGATCAAGCCGACCCCGAGCCTATCGGCGATCTCCGCCAGCGCCGCGCTCGTCTCGAGGGCGTGGGCCCGCGATTCCAACGTGTTCGGCCCGACGATAAACACCAGCGGCAAATCATTGCCGAGGGTCATATCGCCGATTTCTACGTGACGGGGGGCTTCGATTGTCATTGCGAGGAGCCGTAGGCGACAAAGCAATCCCGGCGAGATTGCTTCGCTGCGCTCGCAATGACAATGGTCTTAGAGGTTTTAGACGAGGCGCGACTGGTCGAGCGCGGCGCGGATGAAGGAGGTGAAGAGCGGGTGCGGCTCAAAGGGCTTCGACTTGAGCTCGGGGTGAAACTGCACGCCGATGAACCAGGGGTGGTCGGGCAGCTCGAGGATTTCCGGCAGCAGGCCGTCCGGCGACATGCCGGAAAACCGCAGCCCGGTGGCTTCGAGAGCCTTCTTATACCCGATGTTGACCTCGTAGCGGTGACGATGCCGCTCGCTGATCCGCGTGCTGTGGTAGATCTCCGCAGCCCGGCTTTCCGGTGCGAGCACCGCTTCGTAGGCTCCGAGCCGCATCGTGCCGCCAAGGTCGTCTTGCGAGTTGCGCCGCTCCACGGTGTTTCCGCGCATCCATTCGGTCATCAGCCCGACGACCGGATGGTCGCAAGGGCCGAACTCGGTCGAGCCCGCCCCGCGAAGGCCGGCGAGATGCCGCGCCGCCTCGACGACTGCCATCTGCATGCCGAAGCAGATCCCGAAATAAGGGATCCTCCGCTCGCGGGCAAAACGGGCGGCTTCGATCTTGCCCTCCGAGCCGCGCTCGCCAAACCCGCCGGGCACCAGAATGCCGTGAACGCCGTCGAGCTGATGGAGCGCCTGCCCCTCCGCCTCGAACACCTCCGAATCGATCCAGTCGAGATCGACCCCGACATTGTTGGCGATCCCCCCATGGGTCATCGCCTCGGCCAGCGATTTGTAGCTGTCCGGCAGGTGCGTGTACTTGCCGACGACAGCGATCGTCACCCGCCCCTCGGGCTTGTAGATGCGGCTGACGATCTCGCTCCAGCGCTCGAGGTCGGGCTCGGGCGCATCGAGGCCGAAATGCTCGCAGACCTCCCGGTCGAAGCCCTCGGCGTGATAGGCGGCGGGCACCGCATAGATCGTGTCGACATCGAGCGCCGGGATCACCCGGCTTTCCCGCAGATTGCAGAAGAGCGCGATCTTCTTGCGGGCGGCGGGGGGTATCGGCCGCTCGCAACGGCATAGCAGGATGTCCGGTTGGATGCCGAGGCCGAGCAATTCCTTAGCCGAATGCTGGGTCGGCTTGGTCTTGAGCTCGCCGGCCGAGGCGATCCACGGCACCAGGGTCAGGTGCACGAAAAGAACGCGTTCGCGCCCGAGTTCGTTGCCGAGCTGACGAATCGCCTCGAGGAAGGGTAGGCTCTCGATGTCGCCGACCGTCCCGCCGATCTCGCAGAGGACAAAATCCTCGCCGTCGAGATCGGCCTGGATGAACTCCTTGATCGCGTCGGTGACGTGCGGGATGACCTGGACCGTCGCGCCGAGATATTCGCCGCGGCGCTCGCGGCCGATCACGGTCGAGTAGATGCGGCCGGTGGTGACCGAATCGCTGCGCCGCGCCGCCACCCCGACATAGCGCTCGTAATGCCCGAGATCGAGATCGGTCTCGGCGCCGTCATCGGTGACGAAGACCTCCCCGTGCTGGTAGGGGCTCATGGTGCCGGGATCGACGTTGAGATAGGGATCGAGCTTCCTCAGCCTGACCCTAAACCCACGCGCCTGCAGCAGCGCCCCGAGCGCCGCCGCCGAGAGACCCTTGCCAAGAGAGGAGACCACGCCGCCGGTAATGAAGATGAACCGCGTCATGGAACTTCAGCTTATAGCATCGAGGCGGCTACGTCACTTGGTTAAAGAGGGGACCGCATCCCTACCGGCAAGATGGAGGCTATTGGCAGAAGCAGGTCGGCGGGGCGCAGCGCGCGCGGTTTTGACCATCGGCCGGACGGTCCGGACCCGATTGGCAAATCGCCGATTTCCCCATCGGGCAACTGATGCTGCAGCTGCCGCAGTCATTGGCTTGGCTGCAGGACGCCCCGGACCCGTTTGTGGTGGTCATCGACCGTTGGATCGTGGTGGTGCCGGCCAAGGCGCCACCGGCCGCTGTTGCTGCAACGGTCGCGGCGAGCAGCGCGGCCGCGATGCTTCTGCGCAATTTCATTTTCAGGCCGCCCGTGCGTCTTCGCGGATCATCGCGGCGCCTTTTTCGCCGATCATGATCGTCGGCGCGTTGGTGTTGCCGGTCGTCACGGTCGGCATCACCGAAGCATCGACGACGCGCAGCCCGGCGAGGCCGCGGACCTGCAGCCGCGAGTCGACAACCGCCATCGGGTCCTCGCCCATCCGGCAGGTGCCGACCGGGTGGTGCAGGTTCATGCCGGCGCGGTGCATGAAATCGATCAAGGCGTCATCCGAATCATTCGCCGGGCCGGGCATCGTTTCGGCGGCGCTGTGCCGGGCGAGCGGCGAGGCGGCAAAGATCCGCCGCGCCTGGCGGGTCCCGGAGAGCAGGACCTGCTCGTCGCTCGCCGCCGAAAGATAATTCGGGCGGATCGCCGGCGCCGCGAGAGGGTCGGCCGAGCGCGCCATGATCGTCCCGCGGCTGTCCGGCCGCACCGCGCACACGACGATCGTCATACCAGGCTCTTGCTCGAGACGGCCGATGCCGTTCGGGTCGTAGCTCCCCGGCGTGAACAATAATTGCAGGTCGGGGCTCGCCAGCCCTTCGCGGCTGCGGCAGAACACCATCGCGGTGGTGACGCCAAAGGTCAATGCGCCGCGGCCGGTCGCGGCATAGCGGCCGACCTCGCGGGCCAGCCGCAGACCGCGCGCCATCTGGTTGACCGAAACCTCGTCCTTGACCCGGTGCGTCACGCGGACCGCGAAATGGTCCGACAGGTTGGCCCCGACACCCGGCAATTCGTGCACCACTTCGACGCCGATCGATTTCAGGTGATCGGGCGGGCCGATGCCGGAGATCTGCAGCAGATGCGGCGAGTTGACGGTGCCGCCGGAGACGACGACCTCGCGCGCCGCAATGACCCGGCGGTCGTTGCCGTTCTGCCGAAAGGCGACCCCGGCGCAGCGCCTGCCGTCGAACAGCAGCCTCGTCGCGACCGCCTTGGTCTCGACCCGCAGGTTGGGCCGCCGGCGCGCTTGCGCCAGATAGGTGCGCGCGGTCGACCCGCGGAACCGCCCCCGGCGGGTCATCTGCGAATAGCCGACCCCCTCCTGCTGCGCGCCGTTGTAATCGGGGGTGAACGGAAACCCCGCCTGCTGCGCGGCCTCGACAAAGCGATGCGTCAACGGCAGGATCGTCCGGTAATCCTCGACCAGCAGCGGGCCGCCCGTGCCGCGGTACTCCGAGGTCCCCGACACGTAATGCTCGGATTTCCTGAAGCACGGGAGGACATCCGAATAGCTCCAGCCGCGGCACCCCATTTGCGCCCAGCCGTCGTAATCGGCCGGGATTGCCGCGGACATAGAGCATGCCGTTGATCGAGCTGGTGCCGCCCATCACCCGGCCGCGCGGCCAATGCAATCGAGCGGTTGGCGACGCTCTCCTCGGCTTCAGTGTAGTAATTCCAGTTGACCAGCGGATTGGCCCGCAGATGCAAGGCGCCCGCCGGGATGTGGATCATCGGGTGCCAGTCGCTCGGGCCGGCTTCGAGCAAGACGACGCGCGCGCCGTCCTCGCTCAATCTGGCGGCCAGCACGCACCCCGCCGACCCGGCCCCGACAATGACGTAATCAGCATTGAGATCTGTCATCCCGTCCCTCAATCAGCATCTGCCCCTCTCCGCCCGCTTGCGGGGGGAGAGGGAGGGGCCCGCGCCAGCGGCGCGGGAGGGTGAGGTGGGAATCGGCGGGCGCTCTGGAATCCCCCACCTCACCCCGACCCTCTCCGCCCCCAGGGGCGGAGAGGGAGGAATGTGGCGATCAATTCGCGCGGCGGACCATCGGCATCACCTCTTCGGCGAGGATCTGCATCTGCTCGAGGGCGAGGCTGTTGGGCATGCCCGGCCAATGCACCGAGGCGACCAGATGGTTGACCCCAAAGCGCCGCTGCAGCCCAACGAGCCGGCCCGCGACCTCGCTCGGCGAGCCGATCAGGAAACGGTCTTCTGTCAGCTCGTCGAAACCGTGGTCGAAATCGTCTCCCTTCGGCATGACCTTGTCCTGGCCCCATTCGCGGTAGGTCTTGTACTTGACTTCGAGATAGGGCCGCGCCAACCGGATCGCCTCGTCGCGATTGCGCGCCACAAAGACCTCGCGGCGCATCGGCATTTCAGCCGGGAACGGCTTGCCAAACTCGTCGAGCGCCCGCTTGTAGATTTCCATCTGCCGCGCCAGGGTGGTCAAGGTGCTGTGCGGGTTGATGTACCAGCAATCCCCCAGCCTCGCCGCGCGCCGGATCGCAACATCGGCATTGGCGCCGATCCAGACCGGCGGCATCGGCTTCTGCAACGGCTTCACCGTGCTGTTGGCGTGGTCGAGCGTGAAATGCGACCCCGCCATATCGACAAACTCCTCGGTCCATAGCCGCTTGACGGCGAGGAGGCACTCCTCGAAGCGCGGCGCAGCCTCTTTGCGCGTCAGCCCGAACGCCTTGAATTCGACGTCGCGATAGCCGATGCCGCAGCCGAACACCAATTTCCCGCCGCACATGATGTCGAGCGTCGCCAATTGCTCGGCGACTTCGAGCGGCTTGTGCAACGGCAGCAGCACGAGCCCGCAGACCAGTCGCAGGCTCGGCGCCAACACCGCGGCCTGGGCGAGGAACGGGATCTGCTGCAGGGATTGCAGCGGGTGCGCGCTGTAATGCGAGCCCTTGACGAGCGCGTTGAAGCCGAGCTGCTCGGCGCGCATGACGAGGTCGATGTCGTCTGCGAGACGGGCGCGCATATCCTCGCCCGCCGGATGCTGGCCGCGAACGATCAGGCTCAATTCCATCTCGCATTCTCCTCGTGCCGCAATTTGCCGAATCCCCATTCGAGATCGCAGAATAGCCGAGCCCGCCCGGATCGCCGAGCCTCACCCCAAGCTGCAATCAAAGGTTGTCCAATGAATCACCTCCCCGCTGCTCCTGCAGCGGGTCTGCAGCGGGATTCTCCGATTGGTTGCACGACGCCGAGATGCCTGATCGATGCAAAACCGACCCCGCCACAGCCCACTGCTATCACGCCATTGCGGCGATTTTCCGCTTCGCCGCCGGCCGCCGTCTCCGCGCCTCTAAGTGCTCAGGTGCATTCGGATCATTGACCGCGCTCTCCTCCTTGTCTTCCCGGCGCCGGGACCAGCACTATGCGTCTTTCGAGACAGCCGTGGAGCCTGTCCTCGGGCCGCGCGGGGCGCGGACCCGGGGGCGGCTTCCTCAGGATAAGGTACTTCCTTGATGGCATTAAGAAAATTCCTCATCCTGAGGAGGCGCGCAGCGCCGTCTCGAAGGACGCACGGGGTCGCTCCAGCCAATGGTTGATTTCCTAAGAGCCTTTTCGGATGTGCGTTGTCTTCGGCTGCCGGGGAGGGCAAGCTGCGACACTCGAGATCCCGCGGGAGGAGGATGCGATGACGATCGAGCCGATGCTGACCGAAGAGACGCCGGCCAATGCGCTGGTCGCGCGGGTATTGCAAGAGGCCGGGATCGAGATGGTGTTCGGCATCTCGGGCGGGCATACCGGCCGGATCGTCTCCGGGCTCAGCCAATACCAGAACTCGGTCCGCACCGTATTGGTGCGCGAGGAGTCGCTCGGCGGTGTCATGGCGGAGGTCTATGGAAGGCTGACGCGGCGGCCCGGCGTATTGCTGGGGCAAGGGCCGTGGGTGCTCGGCAACGGCCTTCTCGGCACCATCGAGGCATATCTGTCGAGCTCGCCGATGCTGTTGTTGACCGATTTCAGCGACGCGCCGCGCTTTACGCTGCATGCGCCCTACCAGCAGGCGACCGGCGATTGGGGCAGCTGGGACGCGCGCCGCGCCTTCAGCGGCGTCACCAAGCACGTGATGCAGGCGCATGACCCGATCGCCGCGGTGCAGGCGACGCAGCTCGCGATCAAGCACGCGCTCGCCGGGCAGCCGGGGCCTGTCGCCGTGCTCTACAGCCATGACTTCGCTGGCGGGTTCGGTGGCTCCCGACTCGCAGCCGATGCTCTACCCGACCCGCCATTATCTCCCCTCCCCTCCCCCGCCGGCCGAGGCGCGCACCGTCGAAGCCGCCGCCGAGGCGTTGCTCGGCGCGCAAAAGCCGGTATTGATCGCCGGCAACGGCGTTCGCATCGCGCAGGCCTACGATCAGCTGCGCGGGCTCGCCGAAACGGCCGGCCTTCCGGTGGCGACGACCGCCGCCGGCAAGGGGTGCTTTGCCGAGACCCATCCGCTGGCGCTCGGCGTCTTCGGCACTTTCGGCACTGCGGCGGCCAATGCCTGCGTCGCCGAAGCCGATCTCGTCGTCGTCGTCGGCTCGAAATTGTCGCCGAGCGACACCGCCTGGGAGAACCGGGCATTGCTCGACCCGACGCGCCAGACTTTCGTGCAGATCGACATCGAGCCGCGCAACGCCTCGTGGAACTACCCGGCCGAGCATGTGCTGATCGGCGATGCCGCGATGGCGCTGGATCAGCTGCGGCAGGCGATGGGTTCGCAAAGGGGGAGACGCCGGCTGGAGGCCGAGCAGCGGGTCGCCGCGCATCGCGAGCGGCTCGGCTATTTCAACGACCGCGCCTATTTCGCCGACGACCAGCCGATATTGCCGCAGCGGGTGATCGGCGAATTGCAGCGCAACCTGCCCGAGGATGCGATCGTCACCTGCGATGCCGGCGAGAACCGGATCATGATGACGCATTTCTACCAGACCAAGCGGCATGAGGGCTTTCTGCAGGCCGCCGGCTCGGGGCCGATGGGGTTCGGCATCCCGGCGGCGCTCGGCGCCAAGCTCGTCCATCCCGACCGGCCGGTCGTCGCGGTATGCGGCGACGGCGGCTTTGCGATGACGATGAACGGGCTGATGACCGCGATCGAGCAGGACATCCCGATCATCACCGTCGTCTTCAACAACAAGGCGCTCGGCTGGGTTCTGCACGGTTCGGGCCCGTTTGCCGCCGAGTTCAACGACTTCAACCATGCCGAGATCGCCCGGGCGATGGGCTGCCGCGGCGTGCGGATCACAGACCCGGCGGCGCTTGGGCCGGCGTTGCGCGAAGCGCTCGCGGCGCGCGCCCCGACCGTGATCGACGTGATGACCTCGCTCGAGGTGACCTTCGCCGACATCACCTCGCAGCTCGCCAAGGACGCCTCGCCGCGGCGGCGCTGATGGAAATGCTCACCAGTGTGGATGCGGCGCTGCGCCGGGCCGTCGAGAACAAGGAGGTGCCGGGGGTCGTCGCGATGGCGGCGACCGACCGCGGCGCCTTCTACGAGGGCGCGTTCGGCCTCCGCGATCTCGCACGGGGCAAGGCGATGACGCGCGACACGGTGTTCCGCATCGCCTCGATGACCAAGGCCGTCACCTCGGTCGCGGCGATGCAGCTCGTCGAGGAGGGCCGGCTCGAGCTGGACGAGCCGGTCGGCGAATATTCTGCCGGAGCTCGCCTCGCCCCAGGTGCTGGAGGGGTTCGAGGCGTCGGGCGCGCCGCGCCTGCGGTCGGCCACGGCGCCAATCACCATGCGCCGGCTGCTGACCCATACGGCGGGGTTCGGCTACGAGATGCTGAGCCCCGAATTGATCCGTTACGTCCAGCAAACCGGCATGCCGTCGACCAGCACCGGCCGGCTCGCCGCGCTGCGGCTGCCGTTGCTGTTCGACCCGGGCGAGCGCTGGGAATACGGGATCAACATCGACTGGGCCGGCAGAATCGTCGAAGCGGTCAGCGGCAAGCCACTCGACGCTTGCTTCGCGGAGCGGATCTTCGGCCCGCTCGGCATGGCCGATAGCGGCTTCGCGCTTTCCGCCGATCAGCAATCGAGGCTGGCGACGGTCCACCGCCGCGAGGCGGACGGGTCGCTCGCGCCGATCGAGCTCGACATGCCGCCGGCCAACCCGGAATTCTGGGCCGGCGGCGGCGCGCTCTACTCGACCGGGCCGGATTATCTGCGCTTTCTGCAGATGCTGCTCGGCCGCGGGCATCTCGACGGGGCTCAGGTGCTGCGGCCCGACACCGTGGCGCTGATGGCGCAAAACCACACCGGCGAGCTTGCTGCCGGCCGGTGGCGGAGCGCGATGCCCAACCTGACGAACGATCTCGATCTCTTCCCCGGCAGTCCCTGCCGGTGGGGGCTCGGCTACATGATCACCATGGCGCCAGGCCAGCACGGCCGCAGCGCCGGCAGCCTGACCTGGGCGGGGCTCTTCAACAGCTATTACTGGATCGACCCGC
The DNA here is from genome assembly GCA_963836845.1 of uncultured Alphaproteobacteria bacterium. GTDB lineage: Bacteria > Pseudomonadota > Alphaproteobacteria > ATCC43930 > CGMCC-115725 > AP-15. Next base: position 166,440 of record CAWILK010000015.1, read on the forward strand.
GGATGCAGGTCACCGGCGTGATCCTGACCCAGATCCTGCCCTTTGCCGATCCGACCGTCCTGCGTCTCCACGGCGAATTCGAGCAGGGAGTCTACGGCGCGCTGAACACCGCCTGACGCCCGCTGCGTCTTCTGCCTAGATCCTGTGCATCCCTGATGCGCATGCTGCCGTCTTGTTGAGCAAGCCGGTTTCCCGATAATGGCCGCCGTTACATCGGAGGCGTCTTGCTCGACCAGCCCGCTACAACTGAGCATTTCGCGCAGCAGCTCTCGGCCGCCGCCCGCGCCAACCGGCGGCTCGTCATGGCGGCGGTCATGCTGGCGATCTTCATGGTCGCGACCGACGCTTACATCGTCGCGACCGCAATGCCGACAATCGTCGCCGATCTCGGCGGCTTCCGCCTGTTCAGCTGGGCTTTTGCCGCCTATTTGCTGGCCCAGGCGGTGACGATCCCGATCTATGGCCGGCTCGCCGACCTGTACGGCCGCAAGCGGGTGTTTTTCGCCGGGACCAGCATTTTTCTCCTCGGCTCCCTGCTGTGCGGCTGCGCCTGGGGCATGGTGCCGCTGATCTTGTTCCGGGCAGTTCAAGGCATCGGCGCCGGCGCGATCCAACCGATCGCGACGACCATCATCGGCGACGTCTATGCCCCGGTGGAACGGGCGCGGATGCAGGGCTACGTCTCCGGCGTGTTCGGTGTCGCCGCGGTCATCGGCCCGACCCTCGGCGCCTTTGCCGTCGAGCACATCAGCTGGTCATTGGTTTTTTGGATCAACCTGCCGATCGGCGCGGCGACCTTCGTGATGTTCGGCCTCTATTTCCACGAGCAGCGCGAGCCGCGCCCGCACCGCGTCGATTACCTGGGCTCGGTCCTGCTGATGCTCGGCGTCGGCGCGCCGATGCTCGCCCTCGTCCAGGTCGGCAAGTCCGACGGGGTCAGCCTTGCGGCGCTCGCTATCATGGGCGCAGCCGCGATGACCACCCTGGCGCTGCTCGAGCGGCGCGCCGCGGAGCCGATGCTGCCGTTCAAGCTGTGGCGCAACCGGGTCGTGGCGGTCGGTTGTCTAGCCGGGTTCTTCAATGGCGCGTTGATGATGGGGGTCTCGGGATTTCTGCCGACCTATGTCCAGGGGGCGATGGGGCGCGATGCGACCGCGGCAGGGGTGGTGCTCGCCGCGTCCTCGGTCAGCTGGGCCTTCGCCAGCATGGCGGCGGGGCGGCTGATGATCCGCACCTCGTACCGCCTGTCGGCCTCGATCGGGGGGCTGTGTCTCGTCGCCGGCAGCATCATGCTGATCCTGCTGACCCCGGCCAGCGGTCTGCTATGGGCCGGGGGCGGTTCCTTTTTGCTCGGCATCGGCATGGGGTTTTGCAATACCGCCTTCATCGTCTCGATCCAGGCGAGCGTCGGCTGGAACGAGCGCGGCATGGCGACCTCGGCGACGATGTTCATGCGCATCGTCGGGCAATCGGTCGGCGCCGCGGTGTTTGGCGCGATCCTCAATTTCGGGATCTATTCCCAGCTGCCGGAAGCCGGCGACGCGGTCAACCGCCTGCTGGCCCCGGCGGCGCGCGGGAGCCTCGGTGCGGCCGAGCTCGGCCGATTGACCGAAGCGGTCGGCGACTTATTGCACGTCGTCTATCTGATCGCCGGGCTCGTCGCGGTCGTCAGCCTGGTCCTGGCCCTGGCCTTGCCGGCGAGGCTCAGCCCGATCCGCCCGCGGCGACCGGATTGACCCCCTGCCGACAGCCGGTCGATGTCCTCCCTGCTCACGGCAGCCATCGTTTTCCTCTGCGTTTTTGCCGGGTCGAGCTTCGGGCAATGGCTGAGCCCGCGCCTGCCCGAGCATCATCGCACTTCGGAGTCGCGTGACGCGGTCAAGCTGACCACCGGCATGATATCGGTGCTGGCGGCGCTGGTGCTGGGATTGCTCACCGCGAGCGTCAAGAACGCGTTCGACGCCACCGATTCACAGATCCGCCAATTCGCCTCGACCTTGATCCTGCTCAACGAGACATTAAAGGATTACGGCCCGGAAACCACCCAAGCCCCGTGGCCTGCCAGAACCGAAGCAGTGGCCAGGATGATTTTTTTCATCTCCTCCTCCAATATTTAAGCGCTGACAATTGCCGCGCTCTAGAGCCAACCCACGGCCTTCGAGTTATGTTCCTGCTCATCCTGCTATTCGATAAACTCGAGTAGCTATTGTCGCGGTGATAGATTTGGATCGCCTCCCCTTGCTCTGGGCCGGATGCCTCCTGGCCGCTGTCGCCGCATGTTCCGGCCCCGCAATCGTGCAAAGCACCGCGAGTTCGGTAACCTTGCGTTACCGCGCCGGTGGCGCCGAGCGAGCAGCCGAGCTCGCGCAGCAGGCATGCGCAGCCCATCACAAAGCCGCCCGGCTTCGGAAAACCGCCAATTTCGGCCTTGGCGAGCAATACGGCCATTTCGACTGCGTTTGAAAGGCAACGGCTCGCGAGGAGGCGGTAGGGCCGGCGGACCTGCCCCTCATCGGTGCAGCAGCACGTCGCGGGCGCGGTTGATCTTGGTGGCGAGGTAGTCGGAGCCGCCATGGTCGGGGTGCAATTTGACCATCAGCCGGCGATGCGCCTCCTTGATCGCCTCGTCGTCGGCGCCGGGTGCAAGGCCGAGTACGGCGTAAGCCTCCTCGACGCTCATATCGCCGCTCGCCGGCCGGGCGCTGCCGCCCCCCGTCCCACCGGCGGCGCGCTCGCCGGCGAGCTCGTCGCGCCACTGCGGATGGGCGCGGTCGAGATAGGCTTCGAGCAGCCGTGCGCCCTCCTCATCCTCCGCCCGGCACTCGCGCAACAACGCCAGAAGATCGGCCGGGCCGAGCTCCTCCAGACGCATTCCCGCAAAGCGGCCACGCAGGATCGTCCCCTCCATCCTGCCGGTATCGTGATCGAGGGTCATGCGCAAAAACGCGGTCGCCACCGTCGAGCTCTGACCGGCATCGGGCGGGCGGTAGCGGTCGAGAATATGGCGGACCCGGATCAACAGCGGCATCAGCATGGCGAGCGGCATCAGCAGCGCGGCGAGCCGACCGGAAATGGCCAGGGTGCCGACCGCGGCGATCGCGATGATGATGCCACTGACCTTGAGGCCGCGGGCGAGCCGCGCCGGGTCGGCGTTGACGAACAGGTAAATCAGCAGCAGGAAGCCGCTGAGGACGGCGAACCCGCCGAGGAGGTACAACATCGCCGGCGCTCACTCGCGCAGCTGGGCGGTTAGCCGCAAGATTTCCCCTCCCTTCTTGTCGCCATAGGCCGTCAGCGCGCGGTAGCCGCCGGCCGCATAGACCGCGACAGCGCCGAGCAGCTCCTTGAGCCGATCGGCGCTCGACAGGTCGAAACTCAGATAGGCTCCCCTCGACAAGCTGGCGATCTGCTTGAAGGCCGCCGCCGTCGTGCGGTCGCGGCCCTCGTGAAACAGGAACATCGGCACGCCGAGCAGGCCGAGCTCACCGGCCAGGCGGCACAGCCGGTCGACTTTTTCCTCCATCGCATCGCCGACAAAGACCAGCGCGTTGACCTTTCGCGCCCGGGTTTCACGGATCGCATGGCTCAGGACCCGCTCTATCTGGGTTTCCCCACCGACGCAGAACACTGCACGCATGACCCGGTGGAGATCCGCCGCCGTGGTCATCCACCGGCTCGATTTGCACTCCGAGAACCCGCGGTAGAACACGAGCTGGATTTCGAGCCCGCCCAACCCCGCGGTGGCCTCGAACATCTCGCCTTGGATACGGCAGGCGCGGTCCCAGGTCGGCTCGCGGCTGGCGGTGGCGTCGAGCGCGAAGATCAGGCGCCCACGGCCCCCCGGGTGGGCCGGCGGGGCCTTCTTCAGGTTGTCGAGAAATTGGTCGACCTCGGCAGAGCGCGCTTCGGTCGGGAGCCGGTTGTTGCCGTCGCTCATCCTTGCCCCTCTACACTGGGCTGAGCCATACCGAGGTGTCGTGGAACACGGCGCCGCCCCGCGGCCGGCCGGGATCGGCGCTCGTCAAGAGATTGATCCCGATACCCTCCTCGAACGCGTCATTCGACCACAGCCCTTCTACGACGACCACCCGCTTCTGCAAGCCGTCGAAGGCTCGCGCGTGGACGACCAAGCTGCCGCGCCGGTTCCCGACGCGCACCCGGCCGCCGTCCTGCAGCCCCAGCGCGGCGAGCGCCTCGGGGTGGACCAAGGCCGTCGGCCGACCCTCGCGGACGATGCTCGACGGCGTGTTGTTGAAGCTGCTGTTGAGGAAGGAGCGCGACGGCGCCGCAACCAGGCGGAACGGCCGCTCCGGATCGCCATCATCGGTGATCGCGACATGATCAGGGAACGCCGGCAAGCTCGCGTGTTCGGGCCCGATCGCCGGCCAATCGGCGCGGAAGTGAAATTTGCCGTCGGCATGCGCGAAACCGTCGAGAAAATGGCCGGTCTCGAAGGGCGGGCAGCAATCGAGCCCACCCCCTTCCGGGAAATTGTCGATGCCGGGCAGCCCGCTCAGTCGCAGGGTCCGGTCGATCAGCGCGAGCGCGCTCATCGCGAAGCCTGGATGGCGAGCCCCGAGCCGCGCGGCGAGCCCGCAAATCACCTCATGATTTGAGCGGCACTCGACATAGGGCGGCAGGACTGCGCGGCCGATCTGCAGATAGGTATGGGCGCCTGCCGGATAGATGTCGTCGTGCTCGAGAAAGGTTGTGGCCGGCAGAACGATGTCGGCCATCGCCGCGGTCTCGGTCATGAACTGCTCATGCACGCAGACAAACAGGTCGGCGCGTTCGAAGCCTCGTCGCACCAGAGCCGATTCCGGCGCGACCACCATCGGGTTCGTGTTCTGGATCAACAACGCCGTGACCGGCGGCCCGTCCCCGATATCGCGCCGGTCGCCGGTCAGTACCGGGCCGATCCGCGATTGGTCGAGGATCCGGGTCGTGGGGTCTAGAGGTCTCGCCCCTCGATCAGGGTGAGGTCCAGCGCGACGAGGCCCAGGTTCGAATAGAGCGCCCCGCCGCCTTCATATGCCCAGGCCCCGGTCACCGCGGGCAGACAGGAAACGGCAAACAGCTGTGCCGCCCCGTTGCGCGACCGCGAGAAGCCATAGCCGACCCGGATATAGCTGCGCTTGGTGCGGCCGTAGAGCCGGGCGAACCCGAGGATCTCGTCTTCCGACAGCCCGGTTATCGGCGCCGCCCATTGGGGGTCGCGCGTCGCCGAGGTGGGCCTCGAGACCCTCGGGGTCGTCGGTGTAATGCGCCAGGTAATCGCGATCGGCATAGCCCTCCTTGAACAGCACGTGCATGACCGCGCAGGCCAGCGCGCCGTCGGTGCCGGGGAGCGGCGCCAAATGGAGGTCGGCCTGCTCTGCGGTCGCGGTGCGGTAAGGGTCGACCACCACGAGCTTCGCGCCGCGCTCCCTCCGGGCCGCGACGACATGGGTCATCACATTGACCTGGGTCGAGACCGGGTTGCCGCCCCAGACGACGATCAGATCCGATTGGGCGATCTCGCGCCCGTCGACCCCGCGCTTCGCCCCGACGCCGGCGAGCCAGCCGGCATCGGAGAGCATGTTGCAGATCGCGAGGTGCTCGTGCGAATAGCGCATCGCATGGCGCAGCCGGTTGATGCCGTCGCGCTGAACCAGCCCCATCGTCCCGGCATAATAATAGGGCCACACCGCTTCCGGGCCATGGCGCTGGGCGGCCAGGGTCAGCCGCTCGGCGACCTCGTCGAGCGCCTCGTCCCACGAGATCGGCGCGAAAGCCGCGCTGCCGACGCCCTTCTCGCCGACCCGGCGCAGCGGCCGGGAGAGCCGCTCGGGATGGTGCTGCCGCTCGGCATAGCGCGCGACCTTGGCGCAGACGACGCCGCGCGTATAGGTCTGCGCCGCGGCGCCGCGCACCCGCCCGATGCGGCCGCCGTCGAGCCGCTCGACCTCGAGCGCGCAGGCGCTCGGGCAATCATGCGGGCAGACGCTGGAGACGATGTCGAGCGGCAACGATGGGCTCCGCGATCTACTTCGACCGATGATATTATAAGCCGCCCGCGCTGGCGGCGGAGAGAAAGGGTCCCGAAAATTGCGGCGATCGCCGGTTGATGACCGGGGCCAGTCTGTGACATCAACGGGCACAGCCGCTTCCACGAGGCGTGGGCACTTCGTCTTTGCACATGGCTTGGTGTTGGGAACGACCCGCGCTATACCCCCTCCACGACTTTTGAGACGTTCCCCTTCCCCGAAGGGCTGACGCCGAACCGGCCGGCGGCCGAGTATGCCGACGATCCGCGCGCCGTTGGGATCGCCGAAGCGGCGCGGCGGCTCAATGAATTGCGCGAGGCGTGGCTCAACCCGCCGATCTTGCCGAGCGCGTGCCGGAGGTCGTGCCGGGATTTCCGGACCGCATCGTAGCGGTCAGCCCGAAGGCCGCGGCAATCCTGAAAAAGCGCACCCTGACCAATCTCTACAACGAGCGGCCGGCCTGGCTCGACAACTGCATCGCGACCTCGACGCGGCGGTCGCCGCCGCCTATGGCTGGCCCGCCGACATCGATGAGGAGGACGCGCTTGCCCGGCTGCTCGACCTCAACCGCGAGCGCATCGCTCATCAGTTCCCAGTGTAACACTCCCATCCAAAAGAAAAAGATCTCGCGGGGTTCTCGCGCTTTCTGTCCTGTTTGTTCTGAAGGCAGGTCTGCAATATGATGCAAACATTGTTTAACATTGCCGAAAGAGGCATCATATGGCGAAATCTGTCACCATTGCCGCTCGCGTCGATGCCGATCTCGATGGTGAGCTCGACCGGCTGGCTTCCGCAACCGGGCGCAGCAAATCGTGGCTCATTAACGAGGCGTTGCGGTTCTATGTCGCCAATGAGCAGCAATTCCTCGCGGCTGTCGAGGAAGGCAAGCAGGCTCTGCGGGACGGCAAGGTCGTCGAACATACGACGGTCGTGGAGGCCTTCGAGCGGATCGTCAAACGCCATCCATGACCATCCGCTGGACCCAGCCGGCAAACGATGATTTCCTTGGTATTATTGGATGGATCGCGGCCGACAACCCGGTTGCCGCATCGTCGGTCGGGCGGCGATAGTGGACGCTGTGGAGCGGCTCGGCGACTTCCCTTTCCCGGGCAGGCCGGGCCGATCGTCCGGCACAAGAGAGCTGATGATTATCGGTTTGCCTTATCTGGTCGTCTACGCCGTCAAATATCGTCGAGATCCGCGAACGATCGTCATTCTCCGCGTATTGCACGGGGCCAATGTCATGGCCGCCATCCGATCGGAGAGCGAGATGAGTTTGCCTGACACCGGAGCAGCAGGAGATACGCGCCGCAGTTGCGCGCCTGTGCGAGCGCTTTGGCGACGAGTACTGGCTGAGAAAGGACGAGGAGGGCGGTTTCCCGCACGAGTTCCACCAGGCGATGGCCGAGGCGGGGTGGCTCGGAATTGCAATGCCGGAAGCTTATGGCGGCAGCGGGCTCGGCATTACGGAAGCGGCAATCCTGATGCAGGCGGTCGCTCAATCGGGCGCCGGGTTCAGCGGCGCCTCGGCGATCCACATGAACATCTTCGGGCTGCATCCGGTCGGTGGTGTTCGGCACCGACGAGCAGAAGGAGCGCTTTCTGCCGCCCCTGATCGCCGGCAAGGAGAAGACCTGCTTTGCGGTGACCGAGCCCGATGCCGGGCTCGACACGACCCGGCTCAAGACCCGGGCGGTGCGCGACGGCGACCATTACGTCCTGTCGGGCCGCAAGATCTGGATTTCGACCGCGCAGGTCGCCGAGAAGATGCTGATCCTCGCGCGCACGACGCCGGTCGAGGAGGTCGCGCGGCCCTCATTGGGCATGACCCTGTTCTATACGGATCTCGACCGCAGCGCCGTCGAGGTGCGCGAGATCCCCAAGATGGGCCGCAAGGCGGTCGAACTCGAACCTTCTCTTCATCGACGGGCTCAAGGTGCCGGTCGCGGACCGCATCGGCGAGGAGGGCAAGGGCTTCCACTACATCCTGCACGGCATGAACCCGGAGCGCATCCTGATCGCCGCCGAAGCGGTCGGGCTCGGCCGCGCCGCGCTCGACCGCGCCGCCCGCTATGCCACGGAGCGGGTCGTCTTCGGCCGGCCGATCGGCCAGAACCAGGCGATCCAGCATCCGCTCGCCGAGCGCTGGATCGAGCTCGAAGCGGCCGAGCTGATGGTCTTGCGCGCCGCCGCCGCCTATGACCGCGGCGAGGAATGCCGGCGCCTATGCCAATGCCGCCAAATACTGCGCCGCCGAGGCCGGGTTCCGCGCCTGCGAGACCGCGATCATGACCCATGGCGGCATGGGCTATGCCCGCGAATACCATGTCGAGCGCTATTTCCGCGAGATCCAGATCGCCCGCATCGCCCCGGTCAGCCCGCAGCTGATCCTGTGCCACATCGCCGAACGCGTGCTGGGCTTGCCGAAATCTTATTGAAGCACGATCCGGGGCCCCCGTGAGGGGGGCCACCACCCAGAATTAGAAATTGGTTCGAAGCACAAAAAAGTGCTCGTCTGACGGATCAATTCTGCCGCTCGAGTCGGTCATCACAGTCTGGGTCAGGATCGTCTGATTGACATTGCCGCCTATGGTTTTGATTTTTCCGTTCGAAACATCGATCACGAGATCGGTGTGCGACGGAAAAAAGGTGTTGGGCAGTCGCCTTTCGAGATCTGCTCTGCTCCTGACCTCAGCAGTTCGAGAAAAGCCGATCAAATCACCTACCTTCGGGGCCGTTTCATTCTTGTCGAAATAGACGATCGGGGCATTGAGATTGTTTCGCATTCGGTTGTTGAGACCCGCTAAGATGTAATTGTGATGTGATGGCGAGAAGGGAAATTGGTCCGAGGTTGCGCCGGCGGTCATCATGACGAACGAAATAAATGCAGCCGACCAGGGCTCAGCACTGGGATCGACGATATCCGAGCGGCCAACCATGCTGAAATACTGGAGTACCCGCTGCTTTAACGGCTCCTCCGACTCGGTTAGAACCCTACCGTTCTGCCGGGCGAACATCTCCAATTCAGTCAGCGCAACGTGAACCGCCTTGAAGCCGATGGAGCTGCCCGGAGGCGCTGCGGCAGGCGCGCCGTCACCGGACCGCGCCGCCGTCGTGAACCAGGGCGCGTGCTTCGTCTTCGTTGCTGCGGACGACGGCGTCGAATTTCGCAATCGTCTGCGCGACGGTTAAACCGTCGAACCCGTTATTGCGGGCTGCATCGACGCCGATGACGGATTCGATCGATGCAGTGGGATTTGCCTGGAGGATCTTCAGGGCTCCCCCCAAACCCTGTTGGTGCGCCATGTAGGTTCTCGTCAGGCTCGGCTTTGGGCCGAGCCGGGCCTCGAGATCTGAGATCGTCTTGGCGATGAACCTGCAGCCGATGGCGATCTGATCATCGACTGGGGCTGCCGCAGCATGGCCATTGCCCCTTCCGCCATGACCAGGGAACTGTGCGCCGCCAGCGCCCACCCAAGTCGAATCGATGAACTGAAACAGGCCCCCCGCAGAGCTGACCGGGTTCGCGGCCGTTGGATTGAAGTCGCTTTCAATGGCGACTATGGTCAGCACCGACATTGGGTCCAGATTTTGCGCGGCGGCGCCGGCGATCAATTTGTCGATTACTGCCTGGTGTTTGCCGGGCTTTGCACGAATACCGCCCGAAACGGGGGACTGGGGCGGTGGTCCAGCCGGCGGGCTTGCCGGTGCCGTACTATCCGGGACGGGCCCGCGTACCCGGCTCACCACTTTTGCAAGCGCGTCCGCAGCAGCCGACAGCCCGATGGCACGCTCCGCCTCGACGCTCTCTTGCAATCGCGCCGCCACGGCGTTCATGTTGAGAGCTTGTCGGTTGGCAATACCGAATTCGACAGTGGCCAAAACCACCCCGATACGGTCGAACTCCGCTTCTGCAACAGCGACCTTGGCCCGGTCGTTGACAGCCGCGGCAGCGTTTCTTTCTTCCAGCAGTTGGTCGGTTGCCGCCAACAGTTCGTTTCTGAGATCAATCAAATCCTCAGGCATGGGTGTCTCCCATTCAGCTGGTGTCTAGCTCCACGATCAAGGAACATCAGGGTCCAAAAGCCGGTGTTCCCAAAGTAGCGATCTCCTTCTTAACGATGGTGGTATCAACTCTGGTCTTGACTGTGGCATCAAGGTTATAGAGCTGCGTCTCCAGGCCGTTGGGGATTTCAACGGCCACCTTCAATTCACGCAGCAAGCGCCGAGTGTCATCGAGCAGCACGGTCCAATTGGCGATCAGCCGGCGGATCTCCCTGCGCCGCGTCAGCAAAGCGGTGTCGGCTCCGGGAGCGCTCATGCGGCGAAAAAAATTCGTCCCGACCGCTACGAGCCCGTAAAGCTCGACAGAATTCATCGCCATCAACGCAAGAGCCTGATCGAGTGTCTCATAGTTGCTCAGCAGGAAATTGCGGAGCTGGGCACGATCATTGATTTGGCCGGCGACGCCTGCGAGAGGCTTCAGGACAGCGACGATCCCGTTGAAACTGGCGGTGAACGCACCCGCACCAGATATGTTCGCTATTGGCGCCAGTTCATTCACGGAAGCGGCGAGCGCATCGATGTCCCGCTGCAGCAGCCTCCCGCTGATCCCGCCCGCATAGGCGACCAATAGGGTGTTGAACCGCAGCACGACGCGGGAAAGATTCCGGTAGGCCCCGACGAGAGGCGGGTCGCCAATATCCGCATAAGCATCCCGCATTTCGTAACAGAACGGATCGGCGCCCCCGACCAACCGGCATCGGCTCCCGACAGTGAGCGTGGTTAGAAAGGCCGGGGGATTTGCCCTAACAACCTCCGGTTCTACAAGCCGGGTCGGACCGGGGCTCGTCAATGGTCTGACTGTTCCGGCCGCCTTTGGATCGGCGAGCAAGGACGGATCGGGGGCGGGCCGCGGCCTCGACGCGCCCGCCGCACTCGGATCGGCGAGCAAGGACGGATCGGGGGCGGGCCGCGGCCTCGACGCGCCCACCGCACTCGGATCGGCGAGCAAGGACGGATCGGGGGCGGGCCGCGGCCTCGACGCGCCCGCCGCACCCGGATCGGCGAGCAAGGACGGATCGGGGGCGGGCCGCGGCCTCGACGCGCCCGCCGCACTCGGATCGGCGAGCAAGGACGGATCGGGGGCGGGCGGCGGCCTCGACGCGCCCGCCGCACTCGGATCGGCGAGCAAGGACGGATCGGGGCGGGCGGCGGCCTCGACGCGCCCGCCGCACTCGGATCGGCGAGCAAGGACGGATCGGGGCGGGCGGCGGCCTCGACGAGCCCGCCGCATTGTGATCGGCGAGCAACGACGCATCGCGGCCGATGCGAGAACGAGCGGCGCTTGGCCTGGATGGCGGCGGTGCCGGAATCCCCTCGGAAGCAACACGCATCACCACCCGCTCGTAAGGCGCGATGATGTCTAGCACGCCGTTGGTGACCCCTATGACATCGGAGTACGTCCCCGTATAGGCGGCCAGCTCCACTTTCGGGACGGATTCGCAGCCGGTGACGAGCAATACGACAAGAGCTACCCGCGCACGCCAAGCTGCGGATGATAATGAGCGAAGGGATAGCATCTGTCGCATCTGATCACGCGCTTCACATACATTTGCTGCCGGTGCGCGCAGATATGGCATTAAGGGCTCCCCACTGAGTTCGTGGAATACCTCATAGATCGGCTCGACAGCTGTGAAGTAGCTCACACTCCAAGACGCTGCGCGTGCATCGGCCCGGGCCGGCAGCACTATCGAGCACGGGACAAGGGCGCGAGACAAAACCCTTCCAACCTTCGCCGAAGAGGTTAACACTGTTGCAATGTAAACTGCATGGTTGAAAACGCCTATTACAACTAGCATGAAATATTCGCCCTAGGCGGAGGACCTGCTATGGAGACGAATGGCACGGCGACCATGCCGGTGGTCCCGGAACGAGGGATTATGAAGGGGATTGCAATCGGCGGGTTTGGCGCGATCGGGGAAGTCGTGGCCCGCCGTCTCGATCGAGGAATTGAGGGGCTGCAGCTGACCGCCGTCTCCGCGCGGGACGCCGCCCGGGCGGAGGCGGCAATGGTGGATTTCACGCGGCCGGTGCCGGTGGCGCCGCTGGCGCGGCTATGGGAATATGCCGACATCGTCGTCGAATGCGCGCCGGCAGCCCTATTGCGCGGCATCGCCGAGCCGGCGCTCGCTCACGGGCGCACCGTCGTCGTGTTGAGCTGCGGGGCGCTGCTCGACAATCTCGACCTTATCGACCTCGCACGGCGCCATGGTGGGCGGATACTGGTGCCGACGGGCGCCCTGCTCGGGCTCGATGCTGTCGCCGCCGCAGCGGAGGGCGGAATTTCGCGCGTCAATATGGTCACCCGAAAGCCGCCCAGCGGTCTCCTCGGTGCGCCCTATCTCGAGGAGAACGGCATTGATGTCTCCGGGGTGACCGAGCCCAAACGCGTCTTTTCCGGCACGGCGCGCGAAGCGGCCCGCGGCTTCCCGGCCAATGTCAATGTCGCCGCCGCGCTCGCTCTCGCCGGGATCGGCCCCGACCGCACCACAATCGAGATCTGGGCCGACCCAGGCGTCACGCGAAATATTCACCGCATCGAGGTGGAGGCTGCCGCCGCCCGCTTGTCGATGCAGATCGAGAACGTGCCGTCCGCCGAGAACCCGCGCACCGGGCGCCTGACGCCGCTATCGGTCATCGCCGCCCTGAAAAAGCTGTCGAGCCCGCTGGCGGTCGGCACTTGACCGGGCGAGGAGGTTCAGGCGGCGCGGCGGAGGGTTAGCATGACCTATCCGTCACCCCCGCGAAAGCGCAGGGCTGTCCGGGGAATCGAATTCGGTTGCAGCATCGCCGCCAGCTCAACCGAAAGCGCAGAATTCGGCGGGATGGGTTTCGAGGAAAAGCCCCTCTCCGCCCTTCAGGGGGGAGAGGGGAGGGGCCCAGGCGCGACGTGGGCCTTCAGCCCACGGACTTGATCCGTGGGGCCTGGGAAGGTGAGGTGGGCGGCGCCGCAAATCCGTCCGTCGGCCCCCCTTGTATCTGGAATTTGGCGCCGGGTTGTGATGAGAGCGGCGCGGCACGGGGTCCGGTGGCCACCGGACCCCGTGCGCGGCGGGCGACGCCCGTGCCCCCTCAGGCAACAACCGCGGGTGAGCCTTGGGACCGCCTGCCGCAGTGTCACGCACGACCGAACAGTCGCTCGATTGTCGATCGCATGGACAAGGCAGGTTACCGTGACGAACCTCATTTGTGGAGTTGATGTCAGCTCGACCACGCTGGAAGCCCGGCTCGGCCGCGACGGGCCGGTCAAGAGCTTCGAACGCAGCGCCGCCGGGATTGCCGGGTTGGCCGCCTTCTGCAAGGAACACCAAGTCGCCTTCGTTGCGATGGAGGCGACCGGCGGGTATGAGAGGCTGCCCTGTGGCCTGCTGTGGGCCGCGGGCGTGCCGGCGGCCATCGTCAACCCGCGGGCGGTGCGCCGCTTTGCCGAGGCGATGGGCATTCTCGAGAAGACCGATCGCATCGATACCGGGGTCATCGCCTGGTTTGCCGAAGTCAAACACATCGCGCCGCAACCCCCGGCTTCGGACGCCCAGCAGCGGCTCACCGCGCTGGTCACCCGGTTGCGCCAACTCACCGAGCTGCGCACCGCCCAACTCAACCAGCGCCGTCTGGTGACCGACCCCGAGGTGCGCCACTCGTTCGATGAGCTCCTGCAACTCCTCAGGAAGCAAATCCGCAGCCTTGAAGGGCAGATCGCCCAGCTGATCGACAGCGATCCGCTGTGGCAACAGCTCGATGCCAGCTTCCGCACCATCAAAGGCGTGGCCGATCGAACCGTCGCCTGCCTCTTCGCCGAGCTGCCCGAAATCGGCACCCTGTCGAACAAAGCCGCCGCCAAGCTCGCCGGCCTCGCCCCGATCGCCCGCGACAGCGGCAAGCTCAACGGCAAACGCCCGGTGCGCGGCGGCCGCAGCGCCATCCGCTCGATCCTCTTTGTCGTCGCCGACCTGGTGCGCCGATACAATTCCGACTTCACCGACTGCCATGCCCGCTTGACCCACGCCGGAAAGCCCAAAAAGGTCATCCGCGTCGCGCTCGCCCGCAAACTTCTCGTCCGCCTCAACGCCAAAGCTCGCGATGTCCGATGCAATTTTCCTAATCCCGCTTGACAGATCAGACAGTCGCTCACCCTGCCCTCTCCCCCCGGCCGGCGGGGGGAGAGGAGAGAAAAGCGGGTCCTCGAGAGCCCATTTCGCGGCGAAAGTGTAGCGCCAACTTTCCCCGGACAGCCCTGCGCTTTCGCGGGAATGGATGACGCATCCAGGCAAAGCCGGGACGTTGACGACGTAGCCGCCGTCAGGTTCCTGTTCCAAGACGACCGTGTAACGCATCGGTGGATTCTCTGCTTGATCGGCGATCGTTTATCAGGCGGCGCGGCGCAGGGTCAGCCGGCTCCACACGTCGCTGAGCCCCGCCACCAGCGCCTCCATGTCCGCATCGCTGTGCAACGGCGTCGGGGTCAGGCGCAGGCGCTCGGTGCCGCGCGGCACGGTCGGATAGTTGATCGGCTGGACATAGATCCGATGGCGGTGCAGCAGCTCGTCGCAGGCGGCTTTGCAGCGCTCCGGGTCGCCGATGATCACCGGCACGATATGGCTCGGCGACGGCAGCATCGGAAGGCCGGCCTCGGCAAGGCGGCGCTTCAAGCTCGCGGCGCGCTCCTGGTGCCGCGCGCGCTCGATCTGGCTCCCCTTCAAATGGCGGATCGCGGCGAGCGCCCCGGCCGCGAGCGCCGGCGGCAAAGACGTCGTGAAGATGAAGCCCGGCGCATGGCTGCGCAGGAAATCGACGAGCGCCGCCGAGCCCGCGACATAGCCGCCGATCGTGCCGAAGGCCTTGCCGAGCGTGCCCTGGATCACGGTCGGGCGGTGCATGACCCCGTCGCGCTCTGCGATGCCGCCGCCGCGCGGCCCGTAGAGCCCGACCGCGTGCACCTCGTCGAGATAGGTCATCGCGCCATAATGCGTTCGGCGACATCGCACAATTCGCCGATCGGCGCGATGTCGCCGTCCATCGAATAGACCGACTCGAAGCAGACCAGCTTTGGCCGGTCCGGCGTCACGCAATCGAGCAGCCGAGCGAGATCGGCTGGGTCGTTGTGGCGGAAAATGTGTTTCTCGGCGCGGCTGTTGCGGATGCCGGCGATCATCGAGGCGTGATTGAACGCATCGGAAAAAACGACCATGCCGGGCAATTCGCGCGCCAGGGTCGACAGCGCGGCGTCATTGGCGACATAGCCCGACGTGAAAATGAGCGCCGCTTCGCGCCTGTGCAGATCGGCGAGCTCTTGCTCGAGCAGCAGATGCACATGGTTGTTTCCGGAAATGTTGCGCGTCCCGCCGGCGCCGGCGCCGGCCGCCCGCAACGCCTCCTCCATTGCCGCCAGCACCGCCGGGTGCTGCCCCATGCCGAGATAGTCGTTCGAGCACCAGATCGTGACCTCGCCGCCGATCCGGTGATCGAATGCCCGCGGAAACCGGCCGCAGCGCCGCTCGAGATCGGCGAACACCCGGTACCGCCCCTCGGCGCGCAACGCGTCGAGGCGCTCTTTGAAAAAGCTTTCGTAGTCAATCGTCGCTATGAGCAGCCTCGAGCTTCACCATGTCATGGCCGCGGGCGATACTGCACTGGGCGAGGTGTCGCGTATCCGCAAAGATCGCCCCGTTCACGCCGCCGGCAAAGATCGTTCTAGGCGGTTACACGCGACAATCCACCCGCTCCGGTGCTGCAGCCTGACTTCGGCATCGACGAAGCTCTCGTGGCACAGGGTCAGTTCGGTCCCGCTCCCGGATACTAAAAACTCTACCGTCACCAGGGTGTCCGGCATCCGCTCAAAGGCGCCTTCCCACCGCCACGTATACCTCAGCCGCTCCGGTGGGCGCACTTCGAGGAAATGGCCCGAGACAGAAACCTCTGTGCTATCCCCGGCCCGCCTCATGGCGATGCGATACTCCCCACCTACCCGCAAATCGACCTCGATTGCCGCGGCTTTCCAGCCGCTTGGACACCACCACTCTTTCAGCGCTTCCGGTTGTGTCCAGGCGCGGAAGACTTTTTCGGGTGGTGCGCGGAAGTATCGTGTGACGCGAATGGCGAGATGGTTTTCGTCAATGGCTCCCTGCATTTTTCTTCTTCCCCATTCATATAACCTTCGAGAGCATCGAGCTGCCGCTCCCAAAAGGCCTCGTGCTGCTCGATCCAACGGCCCGCGCGTTGTAGCGGCGCGGCGACCAGTCGGCAGAAATGTACCCGGCCGACTTTCCACCGTTCGATCAAGCCCGAGCGTTCGAGCACCGTGAGGTGTTTCGAAATCGCCGGCGCTGAAACTGAAAACGGCGCGCCGAGTTCGGTCACCGAGCACGGGCCCTGGGTGAGCCGCGCGAGCATCCCACGCCGGATCGGATCGGACAGCGCGCCGAAAACCGCGTCGAGCGGCTCGGCCTCGCCCGTCGCGGCATCGCGCAGCGCCGACGCGGCGTCGCGAAGTGCCGACACGCCACCGCGACGGTTACCACTCACAGTTAGGCCGGGCTTCCTGCTTCTACGATCTCCGGTTTCAAACCGGCAGCGCACTCCAAGAACTCCACCTTGTCATTGTCGGCCACGCCGACCGCGTCGAGGCTGGCTGCAATATGGGCCAACGTCTGGTTCCACTCCTCTTCAGTGATCCCGAGCCCTTGATGGGCGGTCTTCATGTCGGGGCCAAAATATTCGACGGGACCCTCAAATGCGGCGCACAAGAAGTCGGTGAGGAGCTTGTCACCGCGGCGGCGGCTGTCGAGCGACTTGCCCTTCCAATAGACGCCAAGCTTTGGATCGTCTCTCAGCCGCGGCATCAGCTCGCGAACGAAATGCGCAATCCCATCGTAACCGCCCAGGCGGACGTAGAGGGACCGACTTGTATGCAATGATTTCTCCGGGTCGAGCATGTTCATTCCTTCCCCAAAAAACTTAACCCAACGGTTAAGTTTTACCCCGATTTCGGCGGTTGTCAAACCCAATCACGCGAGGGAACTATTTCTTCGGTGCGCAAGCGAATGTCGCGCGCGCCGGCAGCAGAAGGGGGCAATACTGCATGTACCAATCGGTCCGGAGCGGCGCGGCCGTGGTATTTGCGGCGCATTCCTGCTGCGCCGCCGACTGCACCTGGTCGAGGGTGCTGACGAGCGCATCGTAACAGACCGCTACCCGCGGCCCGGCATCGATCTCGCCCGGGCGCAGCGTAGCCGGGAAGGTCGGATAAGGCTGGAGCGCGGAGCAGCCGCTCAACGTTATGCTCGCGGCAAAGCAGCGGACGATCGCGAAAGCGATTCTCATGCCCCGCGGGCGAGCGCCTGTTCGAGAAAAGCGGCGCAGACCATCAGCCGCGCATCGTCGTGCATCCGGCCGACCAGCTGCACGCCGGTTGGCAGCCCGTTCTCGGCCCAGCGCGCCGGCAATGCGACGCCGGGCACGCCGAGCAGCGTCCACATTCGGTTGAACACCGGGTTTCCGGTGTTGCCGAGCCCGGCCGGCGCCTCGCCCGGCGCGGCCGGAACGAGAACGGCGTCGCATGCACCAAAGAACCCATCCAGCCCACCGCGCGCCTCGTCTGCGCAAGCGAGCGCCCGCTCGTAAGCCTCGGCCCCGATCGCCATCCCGGTATCGATCAGCTGCGCCAGCCGCGGCGACAGCTCGGCGCTGTGCTCGATCCGCTCATAGGCGAGCGACCGCACGGTCTCGAACCACATGATCGTGTCCTGCGCCTCGGTCAGCCCCTGATGCTCGGGAGCGATCGGCAATTCGGTGACGACGGCGCCGGCGCGCTCGAGCGCGGTCCGCGCCGCGTCGAGGGCAGCCGCCGTCGCCGGCTCGGCTTGATCCCAGACCGGGGTGCGATAGAGCCCGAAACCGGGCGCTTGCGGCGGCGGCGCTATGTTGGCGCAGGGCTCGCCGTTCCGAGAGGACGCCGGCGAAGAAGGCGGCATCCTCGACTGAGCGGGCAAACACGCCGACCGTGTCCAGGGTGTCCGCGAGCGGCTTCACCCCGGCGCGGTTGATCAAGCCGAAGCTCGGCTTGTAGGCGATGCAGCCGCAATAGGCCCCGGGACGGATCACCGAGCCGGCGGTTTGGGTGCCGAAAGCGAGGGGCGCCATGCCGTCCGCCACCGCCGCCGCCGAGCCGCTCGACGAGCCGCCCGGCGTGTGCGCCGGATTGCGCGGGTTGGCCGTCTTGCCCGGAGTGAAGGTAGCGAACTCGGTCGTCACGGTCTTGCCGAGGACGACCGCACCGGCTGCCCGCGCGAGCGCCACGCAGGAGGCGTCCGCGTTCGGCCGGTGGCCGCGATAAATCGGCGAACCGTAGGCGGTCGGCATATCTGCGGTGTCGATCAGATCCTTCACCGCGATCGGCAGCCCGTGGAGCGGGCCGCGCGGCGCCTCGGCGTCGCGCTGTCGCGCCGTCGCCAGCGCTTGCTCCCGGTCGAGATACTGCCACGCGCCGACTGCTGGCTCGCGTGCCGCGATATGATCGAGATAGGCCCCGACCAATGCCTCGGCGGTGATCCGGCGCGCCGCGATCTGCTGGGCAGCCTCGCGCGCGGCCAGGGTGCGAAGGTCGGTCACTGCGGCCTCCATGGCCTCGCTACAAATGGTTTTCTGAGCCTAGCAAGCGCCGCTAAGCTGGTCGATAGTCCACCCCCGAGCGGAGAGCCACGATGATCGAGATCCCGGCGCGCAAAGGCAAAGCGGTGCAGGTTCGGGCGGGACAACGGATCAAGGTCATCAACTCCCGAGGCCAGCAGGTCGTCGACACCTGGGCCTTCGCCGCGAACGACATCCGCGAGTTCATGTCGATGGAGCACAGCCGCGTCGCGCTCGGGCATCTCATTCCCGCACCCGGCGACACGCTCGTCACCAACCGGCGACGGCCGATCCTCACCCTCGTCGAGGACACTTCGGGCGGCATTCACGACACGCTCTTCGCCGCTTGCGACCGCTGGCGCTACGAAGCGCTCGGCTGCCGGGAATATCATGACAGCTGCACTGACAATCTGTGGGCGGCATTGGCGGAGTTGAGGCTCGAACCGCCGGAGACTCCGGCGCCGCTCAATTTGTTCATGAACATCCCGGTGGTCGACGGCAACCGCGTCGAGATCCGCCCCCGGTCAGCACCCCCGGCAGCTATGTCACGATTGCGTGCGGAGATCGATTGCACGATCGCCTTCTCCGCCTGCCCTCAGGATCTGCTGCCGGTCAACGGCCTCCAAATGCGCCCGACGGAAGCCCATTTCGAGGTGCTCGATTGAGGCAGGCGAGCCTAGGCGGGCGCTGCGGCGAGGTCGAAGGCGGCGGCCATCAGGGAGCGGGTGTAGGGGTGCTCGGGGCGGGTCATGACCTGCTCGGTCGAGCCCGCCTCGACGATCTTGCCGTCCTTCATGACGAGGATCTCGTGCGCCAGGGCGCGCACGACCCGGAGGTCGTGGCTGATGAACAGGTAGGCGAGGCCGTGCCGGGCCTGCAATTCGCGCAACAGCTCGACGATCTGCGCCTGCACCGACATGTCGAGGGCCGAGGTCGGCTCGTCGAGCACGACAAAGCGCGGCTTCAGGACCAAGCGCGCGGGCGATCGCGATGCGCTGGCGCTGGCCGCCCGAGAATTCGTGCGGGTAGCGGTCGGCCGCTTCAGGGTCGAGGCCGACCTCGACGAGCGCGGTCTCGATCAGCCGCCGGCGCTCGGCCGGGCTCGCCGCGAGGCGGTGCACCTTCAGCCCTTCCTCGACGATCTGCGCGACCGAGAGCCGCGGCGACAGGCTCGAATAGGGGTCCTGGAACACGACCTGCATTTCGCGGCGCAGCGGCCGCAATTGCCGCTGGGTCAGCGCCACGATGTTCCGGCCGGCAAAGCGGATCCGCCCCTCGGCCTCGGTCAGCCGCAGCAGCGCGAGGCCCAGCGTGGTCTTGCCCGAGCCGCTCTCGCCGACGACCCCGAGCGTGGTCCCCTGCTTCACCCGCAACGACACGCCGTCGACCGCCTTGACATAACCGCCGATGCGGCGCAGCACCCCGCGGCGGATCGGAAACCAGACTTTGATCTCCTCGCCTTCGATCATCTCGGCCGCCGCCGCGTCGGCGGGCGCGGCGACGCCCTTCGGCTCCGCCGCCAAGCAGGCGGCGGGTGTAGGGATGGCGCGGGCGGGCGAAGATCTCGCTCGGTCGGACCGGCCTCGACGATTTCGCCTGCCGTCATGATGCAGACCCGGTCGGCCATCTTGCGCACGATCGTCAGGTCGTGGGTGATCAGCAGCAACGCCATGCCGAAACGGTCGCGCAGATCCTTCAGCAATTGCAGGATGTGCGCCTGGATCGTCACGTCGAGCGCGGTCGTCGGCTCGTCGGCGATCAGGATGTCGGGCTCGTTGGCGATCGCCATCGCAATCATGACCCGCTGCCGCTGTCCGCCGGACAGCTGATGCGGATAGGCGCCGAGCCGGTTCTCGGCATCGGGCAAACCGACCAGCCGCAACAGCTCGATCGTCCGCTTGCGCGCCGCGCCGCCGCCCATATGCTTGTGGATCAGCAAGGTTTCCGCGATCTGCCGCTCGAGCGTGTGCAGCGGGTTGAGCGACGTCATCGGCTCCTGGAAGACCATCGCAATCCGGTTGCCGCGCACCCGGCGCGAGCCGCTCGGGTGCGGCGCCGACCAGTTCCTCGCCGGCAAATCGGATGCTGCTCTCGGATCCGTGCGCCGCAACCGGGTAAGGCAGGAGCTGGAGCACCGACAAGAGCGGTCACACTCTTGCCCGAGCCGCTTTCGCCGACCAACGCCAAGGTCTCGCCGCGGTCGAGGGTGAAGCGACACGGCTTTCACCGCCTCGACCGGCGGCGTGCCGCCGCGCCCGGCAAAGGTGACGCTGAGGTTGCGGAGCTCGAGAAGCGGAGCCGTCTCGCCGCTTCGCTCACAGCACCACCTTGCGCGGGTCGAATGCGTCGCGCACCGCCTCGCCGACAAAGATCAGCAGGCTCAGCATCGAGGCCAGCACGAAAAAGGCGGTGAGGCCGAGCCACGGCGCCTGCAGGTTGGCCTTGCCCTGGGCCAGCAATTCGCCGAGCGAGGGCGAGCCCGGCGGCAGGCCGAAGCCGAGGAAATCGAGCGAGGTCAAGGTGGTGATCGAGCCGTTCAGGATGAAGGGCAGAAAGGTGATCGTCGCCACCGTCGCGTTGGGCAGGACATGGCGCAGGATGATGATCCGGTCGGAGACGCCGAGCGCCCGCGCCGCCCGGACATAATCGAAATTGCGCGCGCGCAGGAACTCGGCGCGCACCACATCGACGAGCCCCATCCAGGAAAACAGCAGCATCAGGCCCAGGAGCCACCAGAAATTAGGCTCGATAAAGCTCGCCATGATGATCAGCAGATAAAGCACCGGAGGCCCGGACCAGATCTCGATGAAGCGCTGGAAGCCGAGGTCGACGAGGCCACCGAAATAGCCTTGCACCGCTCCGGCGGCGACCCCGATCACCGAGGACAGCACGGTCAAGGTGAGGCCGAACAGCACCGAGATGCGAAACCCGTAGATCAGCCGCGCGAGCACATCGCGTCCTTGATCGTCGGTTCCGAGCCAGTTGACGCTCGACGGCGGCGAGGGCGCCGGGCTCGGCAGGTTGTAGTTGATCGTGTTGTAGCTGAACGGGATCAGCGGCCAGACCATCCAGCCCTTCTCCGAGATCAGCTTTTGCGACCGCCGGGTCGCGGTAGTCGGCGGCGGTCGGAAACTCGCCGCCGAAAATCGTTTCAGGGTAGTCGGCGAAGACCGGGAAGTACCACGCGCCGTCGTAGCGCACGACGATCGGCCGGTCATTGGCGATGAATTCGGCGAAGAGGGTGACGAGGAAGAGGGCGAGGAAGATCCACAGCGACCAGAACCCGCGGCGGTTGCGGCGGAAGGCTTCGAGGCGGCGCCGGGTGAGCGGGAGTGAGGCGGCACCCGAGAAACAGGTCGGGCCTCGGTGAGCCAGACGATACGGGCTTCCCGATGCCCTCTCCGCCCGCCTGCGGGGAGAGGGAGGGGACCCGTCGCGTCGTGGGCCTCAGCCCACGGACTTGATCCGTGGCGGCGGGGAGGGTGAGGTGGGCTGCGTCATGGTCCGGGTTCGCGGCTCCCCCACCTCACCCCGACCCTCTCCGCCCCTCGGGGCGGAGAGGGAGGGAGATCCGGGGATCGCCGCCCACTATACCGGCGGCGCGGCGCAGCGGCTGGACATTGGAGCGCGCGCCGCGCCGGCCGCCGAAATGATCCTTGGCCAGGATCTCGGCGATCTGGACGGCGTTGAGCGCGGCGCCCTTGCGCAGATTGTCGGCGACGACCCACAAATTGAGCCCATGCGGGACCGTTGGGTCGCGGCGGATGCGGCTGACATAGACCGCGTCCTCGCCGGCGGCCTCGGCCGGGGTCACATAGCCCTCGTCGGCGCGGTGATCGACGACGGTGACGCCGGGCGCCTGGCGCAGCGCGGCACGCGCCTTTTCTTCGCCGAGCGGCGCCTCGAACTCGACGTTGATCGCCTCGCCATGCCCGATGAAGACCGGAACCCGCACGCAGGTCGCCGTGACCGCAATGTCGGGGTCGAGGATCTTGCGGGTCTCGACCGCCATCTTCCACTCTTCCTTGGTCGCGCCGTCATCCATGAAGATGTCGCAATGCGGGATGACGTTGAACGCGATCTGCTTGGTGAAGTGCTCCGGCTTCATCGGGTCGTTGACGTAGATCGCAGCGGGTTTGGTTGAACAATTCGTCCATCGAGGCCCGCCCCGCCCCCGAAACCGACTGGTAGGTCGCGACGACTACCCGCTTGATGCGGGCGAGGTCGTGCAACGGCTTCAGCGCCACGACCATCTGGATGGTCGAGCAGTTCGGGTTGGCGATGATGCCGCGCTTCGGTGCATTGGGCGATCGCCTGCGGATTGACCTCGGGCACGACCAGCGGCACATCCGGCTCCATCCGGAAGCGCGAAGTGTTGTCGATGACCACGGCGCCGGCCTTGGTTGCGCGCGGCGCGAACACCTCCGACACCTTGGCGCCGGGCGAAGAAAGCACGATGTCGATGCCGCGGAAGTCGTAGGTGTCGAGGCCTTGGATCTTGAGGACGTCATCCTCGCCAAACGACACCTCGCGGCCGATCGAGCGCGACGAGGCCAAAGCCACCACGTCGTCGGCGGGAAACTTGCGCTCGGCGAGGGTGGTCAGGATCTCGCGCCCGACATTGCCGGTCGCGCCGACCACCGCTACTCTGAAACCCATCTCGCAACTCCGCCGGGCAGAATGAGGATTATGGCCGCTGACTTACGATGGCGGCAAGCGCTTTACAAGGATCGCGTGCCATGACCTACCCAGAGTTTTGGCGGCGCTATCTCGCGGCGCATGCCGACCCGCGCACCCGCGGGTTGCACTACTCGGCACCTCTCTGGCGGTGGCGGCGACTCGCCACGGCCAGGTCGAGCGCGATTGGCGCTGGCTGGCCGCTGCCCCGGTTGCCGGCTATGCTCTGGCCTGGCTCGGCCATGTTGAAATTCGAGCATAATCGGCCCGAGACATTCGGCCATCCGCTCTGGTCGCTGGTCAGCGATTTTCGTATGTTCGGGATGTTTCTGTCCGGGCGGCTGGGTGGCGAGCTGCGCGGCGCCGCCGCGGAGAGGTCAGAAGTGACGATGGTGCGGCTGATCGAATACAATGAGGCGAGCGCGGAGGTTCGCGCCGTCTACGACGACATCATGACGACGCGCGGCACCGACTGGATCAACAATTTCTGGAAGGCGCTGGCAAACGATCCCGCGACCTTGCGGCGCACCTGGCAGAGCATCAAGGAGGTGATGGCGCCGGGCGCTCTCGACCCGTTGACCAAGGAATTGATCTATCTCGCGGTCAGCGCCAGCAACGGCTGCGCCTATTGCACCGCCTCGCACGGCGCCGCCGCCAAGAAGCAGGGGATGACGGCCGAGATGCTCGGCGAGCTGCTGGCAATCGTCGGCATGGCGAATGAAACCAACAGTTTGGCCAACGGATATCGGGTTCCGGTGGACGAGAGGTTCGAAAAGCTGTTTTGATGGCGGCGCTTTACACGCCGAAACACGGCAAGACCGTTCGGCACCGGCTGATCGGCAAATTTGGAGGACCCTAATGGCGCAACAACCCTACGATCGCACGGCCGAGGATCTCGGCAACCTCGTCGGCCTCGAGCACGTCAATCTCAGGATCAACAATCAGGGCCTGGCGTCCGAGTTCTATTTGTCGGCGCTAGGCCTGACCCGCGACCCCTTCATGTTCCCCGGCACCAACAACATGTGGGTCAATGTCGGCAAGAGCCAGTTCCATCTGCCGACCGGCGACCCGAATGTGCTGCGCGGCCATGTCGGCCTCGTGGTCCCGTCGCTCGAAGAGCTGTGCGAACGGCTCGGCGAGGCCAAGAAGAAGCTTGCCGACACCAAGTTCGACTGCAAGCAGCACAACGCCTATGTCGAGGCGACCTGCCCGTGGGGCAACAAGTTCCGCCTCTACGAGCCGGACGAGGAGAGGTTCGGTGCGATCAATCTCGGCATGGGCTATGTCGAGTTCACCGTGCCGGAAGGAACCGCGGACGGCATCGCGCGCTTCTACCGCGAGATCTTCTACACGCCGGCTTGCGTCAAGGAAAATGGCGAAGGCCGCGCCGCGCATGTCAGCGCCGGGTATAAGCAGGAGCTCGTCTTCCGCGAGACCGACCAGAAATTGCCGGATTTCGACGGGCATCACCTGCAGGTCTATGCCCAGGAATTCTCGGGCCCGCATGACGAGCTCGAAAAGCGCGGGCTGATCACCGAAGAGAGCGATCAGTACCAGTACCGCTGGCAGGACATCGTCTGCCTCGAGACCGGCAAGCACCTGTTCACGATCGAGCACGAGGTCCGCAGCCTCACCCATCCGCTGTACAACCGCAAGATGGTCAACCGCAACCCGTCGCAGAACAATCGCCACTACCAGATGGGCGCGGACGAGTGGGATTGGACCTTGCCGCGCTCGACCAAGCGGATCGACCCGCCGGCACCGGCTCCCGAGCCCGCCACGCCGCTGGCCCGCCGCCGCGCCGCCCGCATGTCTGCGATGTAGCAGCCTCGCCGACCCAGCCCCCACGCTAACCCTCCCCCGCGAGGGGGGGGTCGGGGTGGGGGCCCGACAGCGGAGAAGTCGAATGTTGAGCGGGGCCTATCGCTTTCCGCAGATGGAAAGCGTCGTCTTCGGCAAGCCGTTCGCCGAGGCCTTGGCGCACGAGGTCGACCGGCTCGACGCCCGCGCGGTTTTCATCCTCGCCAGCGGCACGCTCGCCCGCACCACCGACAATGTCGACCGGCTCCGCCAGGTCCTCGGCAACCGCATCGCCGGGGTCTGCGCGAAAATCGGCGCCCACACGCCGCGTATCGATGTGGTGGACGCCGCCAATGCGGCTCGGCAAGCGCGGCGCCGATCTTCTCGTCACCCTGGGCGGCGGATCGGTCACCGACGCCGCCAAGATGGTCGGCCTGTGCCTCGGCAACGGGGTGACCGGAGCCGGCGCAGCTCGACCGATACCGCGCCGTCATCGCCGCCGATGGGACGGCGCGCCGCCCCGATGTCGCAGGCTCCGGCCGTGCGGTCGATCGCGATCCCGACGACCTTGTCGGCCGGTGAGTTCACCGCGTCGGCCGGCTGCACCGACACGGCGCGGCACGTCAAGGAGAGCTACAGCCATCCGCTGATGACGCCGCGCACCGTCATCCTCGATCCGGAGGCGAGCCTCCACACCCCCGAGTGGCTGTTTCTGTCGACCGGCATCCGCGCCGTCGACCATGCCGTCGAGGACATTTGCTCGGTCAACGGCCAGCCGCTCTCGGAGGGGGCGGCCTACCACGCGCTGCGCCTCTTGGGGAAAGGGCTGCGGGCGGTCAAGGCCGATCCCGGCAGACCACGAGGCACGGCTCGATTGCCAGATCGGCGCCTGGATGTCGATGGTCGGCTCGCAGAGCGGCGTTAGCAAAGGCGCGAGCCACGGGATCGGGCACGTGCTCGGCGGCACCGCAGGTGTCCCGCACGGCTACACTTCCTGCGTCATGCTGCCCCACGTCCTGCGCTACAACCACCCGGTGAACGCCGACAAGCAGGCCCGGGTCAGCGAGGCGCTCGGCCGGCCTGACGAGCCCGCCGCCGATGCGGTGGCGGGGTTGATCGCCGATCTCGGATTGCCGACCCGGTTGAGAGACGTTGATGTCAAGCCCGAGCAGCTCGACCTGATCGCCGAGAACTCGATGCACGACCGCTGGATTCATACCAACCCGCGCAAGATCGACGGCCCCGCGGTGATCCGGGAATTGCTCGACGCGGCTTGGTAGCCCGCTATTTCGTGCCGAAGAGGCGGTCGCCCGCGTCGCCGAGACCGGGCAGGATATAGCCGTGCTCGTTGAGGCAGCGGTCGAGCGCCGCCGCGACGATCGGCACATCCGGGAAGATCGAGAAGAGCTTGTCGACCCCTTCGGGCGCGGCGACGAGGCAGACGATGCTGATCGACCGGGCAGCCAGCTCCTTGAGCCGGGAGATCGCCGCCACCGCCGAGTTGCCGGTCGCCAGCATCGGGTCGCACAGGACTACGTCGCGCTCGGCGAGATCGTCCGGCAATTTCAGGTAATACTCGATCGCCTGCAGGGTTCGCGGATCGCGGTAGATCCCGATATGCCCGACCCGCGCCGAAGGCAGGAGATCGAGCATGCCGTCGAGAATGCCGTTTCCGGCGCGCAGGATCGAGACGAGACAGAGCTTCTTGCCGGCGAGCAGCGGGAAGCTTCCCCGTTCGAGTGGCGTGTCGATCTCGCTCGCTTCGAGCGGCAGCTCGCGCGTCGCCTCGTAAGCCAATAGCAGGCTGATCTCGCGCAGCAACCGCCGGAATTCTGCGGTCGAGGTATTGCGGTCGCGCATCAGCGACAGCTTGTGCTGCACCAGAGGATGGGCGACGACCTTCAAACCCGGCCGGTCCTGCTGCATAATGCTGATGCTCCTAAAACAGGGTGCCGTCGCTGAGGACAGTGACGGGCGGGCTCCCGTCCGGTCGGCGCTCGAGCGCGATCTCCCGCCCGGCCGCCCAGCTGCCGCCTTCGAGCACACAGGCAAGCGGGAACTCCTGCGGGCTCTTGCCGAGGCGCTCGCGAACCCCGGACGCCAGGCGATCGAGCAGCGCGACGGTTAGCGCCCGCCATTCGACAACGGGTTCGCTCTGCGGGTCGAGAGGGCGCTGCAACAGGGCGGGGTCGAGCGGCTCGATCACCCCGCAATCGAGGAAGAGGCCGCCATTGCGGTATTCGGCGAGACCCGTCAGCCCGTCGAGCTCCGTCACCCGCAATCCGCCTGCTGCGAGCGGCTCGACCAGCGAATAGGCGAGCCATTGGCTGAGCTTGTGAAACGGCACGAGCCCGTCGCCGGGGACCGCCGAGTGGCCCCCGCAGTCGCCGAGCGGGACGCCGGCGAGGCTGAGCCGGCCCGGCCAGATCGGCCCAAAAGCCTGCAACAGGGTGACCAGCATCTTCGCGGCAGGCAGCGCCTCGCCGCGCGCCGACCAGTAGTCGTAAAGGTTGCCGAGCCGCGCCGGCGCGCCAAACAGGGTCGGAGAGGCGGCGCATATCTCACCTGCCCGGCGCAGCAGCGCGGCGCGCCCTTCGATCCCGACGAGCTCGTTTCCAGGGCGATGCTGAAACGCGCGGGCGAGGAGGGGAGGTGTGATCCGCAACAGGGCCTCGGCATCGGCCCGCCACGGATTGCCGGGGTCGCCGGAGAACAGCCCCGACTGCATCGCCCGCAGGCTCGCCACGGCGAGCCCCTCCGAGCGGGACAACACCTGACCGGTCGCGTCCTCGTGAAAACGCCAGCGCGCCCCCGCCCCGGCGTCGAGAAGGACCGAGACGATGGCGAGATCGATCCGCGCCCTTGCGGCTTCGGCCGCGCCGGCTTCCGGAGCAACCAGCGCAGCGCGGTCGAGGCCGCCGGCGGAGAAATGACGCCAGCGGCTGTGATAGGGAACGGCGAGATCGGGGTAGCGCCGCCGTGTGATATCGACAACACGGGCGACGGCCTCATCGAGCCGCGCGGCGACCAGCCGGAAATGCCGGGTTTCGCCGCGTTCTGCCGCGGCAAGGACGATGCCGCAGCGCTCGCGGACGGCAGCCGCGCTCAAGCAGCGCCGCCGCTTGCGCCGTCACAACCTCATTCGTCGAGGGCACGGCCTTGCGGGCGGCTCAGCTCCTGCAGATCCGGGATGCCCGAGGGCGCGAAATAGCCGGCGGCCTTCTTCGGCCGCGATCTCGACCGCCGCATCGAGCGGCACCAGCCCGTCCGGGTATCGCTACCTGCTCGACGACCTCGATGCCTTGCGCGGTCAGTGCGCCGTGCTTGAGGTTCGACATCGAGACCCAGCGGTCGATGCGGCGGATCCCGAGCCAATGGAAGACGTCCGGCATCAGCTCCTGGAAGCGCATGTCCTGCACGCCGGCGACGCATTCGGTGCGACGGAAATAGGTGTCGGCCCGGTCGCCGCCCCGCCTGGCGCTTGCGGGCATTGTAGACCAGGAACTTGGTGACTTCGCCGAGCGCCCGCCCTTCCTTGCGGTTGTAGACGATGATCCCGACGCCCGCCCTGTTGCGCCGTCTCGACGCAGACTTCGACGCCGTGCACGAGGTAGGGGCGGCAGGTGCAGATGTCGGAGCCGAAGACGTCCGAGCCGTTGCACTCGTCGTGCACCCGGCAGGCGATGACGGTGCCGGGATCGCCGATCCGCTCGACCTCGCCGAACAGATAAACCGTCATGCCGCCGATCGGCGGCAGCAGGACCTCAATGTCGGGCCGGGTGACGAGCTCGGGGAACATCCCGCCGGTCTCTTCGAACAGGGTGCGCCGGAGGTCGGCTTCGGCGACGCCAAAACGGGCCGCGAGCCCGGGCAGGTGCCAAACCGGATCGATCGCCGCCTTGGTGACGCGGATCTCGCCATTGTCGAGCAGCACCCGGCCGTCAGAGCGCAAGCGCCCATCGGCGAGCAGCGGGCGCAGCTCGGGCATGTCGATCCGCGCCCGGGTAATGGCAATCGTCGGGCGGATGTCAATGCCGGCGCGGATCTCGTCGGCGAACACCTCGCCGACGAGGTGACCCCAAGGGTCGAGCGAGACGATCTTCGCGGGATCGGCCCATTGCGGCTGCGGCGCGATCAGCGCCGCCGGCGCCGTGTCGGTAAGATCGGGGCGGTGGTCCCGCGCCAGCGCGCGGGTCGCCACCGCGAGCGCCCGGTAGACCGCGTAAGCTCCGGAATAAGAGCCGACCGCGTTGCGATAGCGCGGCGCGGCGGGGCTCGCGACGACGGGCCCGCGTTCGGCGGGGCTCGACGCGCCCCAACGCAGCGGGATTGCCCCCTGACCTGCCATTCCGGGATGGGAAGTCAGCCTAATGTGGCGCGGTATCGATTGCTCCATGTCCTGTCGCGCGAAAAAAGTTCTAGATGGCGACCGTAACCGGGTTATCAACAGGCTGCAACTCGGCCTGCGGCCTCACGAGAGTTTGATATGCTTCAAATCTTCGTCGAGAACACCTCCGGGATATTTCGTTAAAATCGTTGCAGCTTTATTTTCGCGCACAGGACGGGCATGAGCGAGCCGCCGATTTTGCAGATGGATCCTCGCAAGTTCCAGGATCCGTTTCGCACCGCAAAGGGCGAAAGGCGTGCGCATGTAGCTTTGCAATCCCTTGATACGCTTTGGTTTAACACCGGCACGCTGTGCAATCTGACCTGCCATCACTGCTACATCGAATCCTCGCCGAAGAACGATCGCCTGGTCTATCTGACGGCAGCCGAAGTGGCGGAATACCTAGACGAAATTGCCGCCGGGGGGTTCACAACGTCGCTGATCGGCTTCACCGGTGGCGAGCCGTTCATGAACCCCGAGCTGGCATCGATGCTCGAGGATGCACTGTCGCGCGGCCTGCGCGCTTTGGTGCTGACCAATGCGATGAAGCCGATGGACAAGTGCAAGCCGGCGTTGCTGCGGCTCAAGCAGCGCTATGGCGACCGGCTGACGATCCGCGTCTCGATCGATCATTATGGTCGCCGGGTGCATGAGACCGAGCGAGGCGAGCGCAGCTGGCAGCCGACCATCGATGGGCTGAAGTGGTTGGCTCGACAACGGGTTTTCGCTGCACGTCGCCAGCCGGCAGCTTTCGGGCGAGCCGGAGTCGACGATCCGCCGCGGCTTTGCCGCGCTGTTCGCCGAGACCGGCGTCTCGATCGATGCCGACGACCCGGTCGCGCTGATGGTGTTCCCGGAGATGGATGCGGCGAGCGATGTTCCGGAAATCACCGAGGCATGTTGGGGCATTCTCGGCAAATCCCCGCTCTCGGTCATGTGCGCGACCTCCCGCATGGTGGTAAAACGCAAAGAGGCGGGTCGTCCGTCGGTCGTTGCCTGCACCCTGCTGCCTTACGATGCGCGTTTCGAGCTCGGCCACACTCTCGCAGAGGCGAGCGTCGCTGTGCCGCTCAACCACCCGCATTGCGCCAAATTTTGCGTGCTCGGAGGCGGCGCATGCAGCCGCGGATGAGAACTTGCGGGGTTCAGCAGCGGGTTCAGAAGGAGGAGAATGTCGACGCCGCCGCCTGCTTCAGGATCTCCGACGAGCCATCCCAGATCATCCGCAGCGCGACAAAGGTGATGATCCCGAGCCCTACCCAGGAAAGCCAGAACATCCGGTCGAGAAGCCGCGCGATCCAGCTCGAAGCGACGCCCATCAGCGCGACCGACAGGACGAGCCCGAACGCCAGCAGCCAGAAATGGTCGCGCGCAATGCCGGCGACCGCGAGCACGTTGTCGAGCGACATCGAGACATCGGCCGCCACGATCCGAGTCAGGGCGTCTATCATACTCGTCCGCGGCTTACGCGCCTGGCCGCTGCACCAGCCGACCTCGGCCGCGGCCAGGTGATTGTAGGTTTGTG
The DNA here is from genome assembly GCA_963836845.1 of uncultured Alphaproteobacteria bacterium. GTDB lineage: Bacteria > Pseudomonadota > Alphaproteobacteria > ATCC43930 > CGMCC-115725 > AP-15. The sequence continues at coordinate 197,542 of CAWILK010000015.1, forward strand.
TCTCGCGTATCTCGCGGTACATCTTCCAGGAGACCCAAAGCAGCAGCACCCCGCCTGCCAGGGTCAGCCCGATGATTGCGAGCAATTGCACTGCGAAATAGGCAAATAGAATGCGCAGTACGGTGGCGGCCGCGATGCCTAAGGCGATGACCGTCCGGCGCCGCTGGGCCGGAAGCCCAGCTGCCGCCATCCCGACGACGATCGCGTTGTCGCCGGCGAGCACTATGTCGATGATGACGACCGACAGTAGTGTTCCGAGTTGATTAACCCCGATCAGCACCTTCGCCAAATAAGCATTGATCAGCGCAGCGTCGAGGCGTCGCTATGTCGAGAGCCGCCGTTTTGCATCCGGCTGCGCGCCTTTCGGCGTTTTACGCGGCGATTTTTCTGGTGGCGGGAATCCAGCTCCCGTTCTGGCCGGTCTGGCTTTCCGCTCGCGGCCTTTCCGCCACCGAGATCGGTGTCGTGCTTGCTGCAACGCTATGGGTGAAGGTGCTCGCGACCCCGGCAATCGGCGCGGTCGCGGACCGGTCGAGAATGTCACGCCGCGGCATAATGGGGGTGCTCGCCGCAACCGCTCTCGCCGGCTATGCAGGGTTGTGGCCGGCGGGCCCTTTCTGGACCCTGGTGCTGCTCAATCTGGTGGCGCTTGCGGCGCAATCGGCGCTGATGCCGCTCGGCGACACGGTCACTCTCGCGACTTGCCGTTCTGCGGGGCTCGATTACGGGCGGGTGCGCGTTTGGGGCTCGGTCGCCTTTATTCTCGCCTCGGTGGCCGGCGGCGTCATGCTCGCCTCACACCCGGGAGACGAGGTGCTGTTGCTGGTGCTCGGCGCCTCCACCCTCGTTCTGCTTGCATGCCTCGCCCTCCCGTTTTCGCCCGGTCCTGGTGGCGGCCGGAGCCACCTCTCGGGGGCGCGCGTCGTCATGCGAGATCGTGCGGTTCTGGAACTTTGTCGGAGCGGCCGCCGCGCTCCAGGCCAGCCACCAAGTGTATTACGGATTCGGGACTCTCTATTGGCGCTCCCTCGACTTCTCCGACGCGACGATCGGGCTACTGTGGGCGGAAGGGGTCCTTGCCGAGATCGTGCTTTTCTGGCGGGGCGAGTGGTTGGCAGCGCGGTTTGGCCCGGTCGGGCTGATGATGCTGGGGGGTGCCGCGGGGATCCTGCGCTGGACCCTTGCCGGATGGCTGTCGGGGCTGCCCTCGGTCGCCGCTCTGCAGCTCCTGCACGCCTTCACCTTCGGGGCCAGCCATCTGGGGGCGATGCATTTCCTGTCGCGAAACGTGCCCCTCTCCGCGGCGGCGAGCGCGCAGAGCATTTACGCCGCCGTGTCCTCGGGCTTGGGGAGTGGGCTCGTCATGCTGCTGGCCGCGGCTCTTTATTCGGCTTACGGAGGAGGTGCGTATTTTTCGATGGCCGCACTCTCGGCGGCGGGTATGCTCGGAACAATTGGACTGCGCCGCGGCTCCCGACGCTGAGCGGAACCGGGCAGCCTCACCCCGCGTTCAACACTATTGCGAGGGAAAGATTGGACCCGAGCCGCCGCAGGACAGTCCCTCAACCGCTGCCCTGCTTCGATCGGATCGGGTCCGCAAGCGCCATGCCGGCTCCCCCCGGCCGGCATGGCGCTCTTCGTAGCCTCCGGCTACAGCCCGGCGTTGCCGCAGAACCGTCGACTGCTATTTAGCGCATCTCGGCTGCGTGCCGTTCGCCGAGCGAGCGACCGCGTATTCGTGGAACCCCTTCGAATCGAGTGTGCTCGCCAACTTGAGCGTTTCGGCGGCCTGATGACAAAACTGTGTCGTCGATATGATGGCTTGTTTTCGGGCCGCCTCATTGGCGAGGCTCGTCTGCCACGTGTCGTAAGCGCTCTTCGGGTTGCGGGAACCGGTTCGGCGGAAACGATCGATCATCATGTTTTGATAACGGATGATTGCATCCTTGTTTCTGGCCCGAAACTCACCGTAGACCGTATCCCGGCATGCCGAACTGATCACCATCAGATCGGTTTGAAACAGGATCGCCTGTTCGGCCTCGATATCCGCTGCAGAATAGCAGTTGCGGTCGGCAGCCGATGCCGTGGCAACTGACGCCGCGGCAACCAGCGCCGCGGCCAACACAAGACTTTTCATCGAAGATCCCCCAATCAACGTCCGCGACAACAGCATACCCCCTGGCCCGTCGATATCAAGAGCAACAAACCTGGCCTTGGTCATCGATTTTTGATCACCCGAAGTACAAACGGAAGTTGTTCTGGATACGATCGGCAATAGCCCAACCCTGGATTGGTGAAACCCGGTGTCGTTTGCCGCTATATTGGAAGGTTGGATGACAAATCTGGAGAACTGGTCAAGAATTAGCGCAATCAGAGCGTTAGCGTGGTGAGATGGATGTCGCCTTCGGCGCACCAGAGAAGGGCGGTTGAATGATCCTATTGTTCAGCGATTTCGGCCTCGAGGGGCCCTACACCGGCCAGGTCAAAGCCGTTTTGTGCCAGACTGCCCCGGGCGTTCCGGTGATCGACCTGTTCGCCGACGCGCCTGCGGCGCAGCCCAAGCCGGCAGCATATCTGCTGGCCGCATACGGGGTGTGGTTTCCCCCGGGGACCGTGCTGCTCGCGGTGGTCGATCCGGGCGTCGGCGGGTCCCGCGCCGCGGTGATCGTCGAAGCCGGCGGGCGCTGGTATGTCGGCCCGGACAATGGCCTTTTCGAGCTGGCCGCACGCCGCTCCGGCAGCATCCGATGTTGGGAGATCGTCGAGCATCGGCCGGGGATATCGGCGAGCTTTCACGGACGCGACTTGTTCGCGCCGGCGGCCGGCCGGCTCGCCCGAGGCGAAATGCCCGGCGATTTCGCTCAGCCCGGCAGGCTCAGCCGGCGCCCCGATTGGCCGGACGACTTGGCGGAGATCGTCTATATCGACCGCTACGGCAACGCGATGACCGGTCTGAGAGCAGCGCTGTTGGCCGATGGGGCGCGCGTTTCGGTCCGGGGCCGCGTGCTGCGGCGCGCGCGAACCTTCTCGGATGTTCCGGAGGGTGACGCCTTTTGGTACGAGAACTCGAACGGCCTTGCCGAGATCGCGGTCAATTCGGGCCGAGCCGATGGCGTCCTCGGCATCGGCATCGGCACTCCGATAGCGATCCTCCCCTGACCTCGCCGATCAAGGCGGCGGAATCACGATCTTCGCGCCCGGCGGCATCCTGAGCTGCTGCCGCCGCTTCTGCAACCGGTGGAACAGCCAAACCGCGACGGCGAAGACCACAAAGGCAATCAGCATCACAAGGCTGAAGGAGCGGACCAGATGGCCCAACACCGCCCGGAACGCGTGGCCGAGGAAATAGCCTACCGCGACGAAGCTTGCCCCCCAAACCCCGGCAGCGAGGAAATTCAGGATCATGAAGCGCTTCCAATGGACCGCGCTCATTCCCATTGCAAATGAGGAAAAGTTGCGTACGCCGTAGATGAAGCGGAAAGTCAGGATGAAGCCGGTGTTGTACCGTTCGAGCCAATACAACGCGGATTCGACGCCGTGCCGCCATTTCGGGAATCGGTCCAGCAACCGCAGCCCGAAACACCGGCCGATCCAGAAATAGGTCTGATCCCCGGAAAAGCTGCCGAGCCATACGGCCGCCAGCAGCACCGCCGGGTTGAGCAGGCCCTGTGCTGCGGCAAACCCGGCAAAGAGGACAAAGGTTTCGCCTTCGAGGAACGTCCAGAGAAACGCGATCAGGTAAAAGCAGGCGCCGTTTTCAGCAATAAACTGGCTGATGTCCATTCCCGACCCGTTTCCGTCCCGTATTCACGCCTCGGATTTGCCGGGCGCGCCCCCTCGATCCTCTTCCGGCCCCGCGCATGCTATGTTTTTCCACCGTCCGGGTCGAGCGGAATTCCCGCACCGTCCCACGGTCCGTCCCGATAGAGGAGAGGCGCATGCCGGGCTTGTACTTCGAGGAATTCGAAGAAGGGCAGGTGTTCGAGCACGCAATCACCCGCACCGTTACCGAAATGGACAACGTGCTGTTCAGCACCTTGACGATGAACCCGCAACCGCTGCACCTGGATGAGGAATTCGCTAGGCAGACGGAGTTCGGTCAGCGCCTCGTCAACAGTCTCTTTACCCTCGGGCTGGTGATCGGGATCAGCGTCGGCGAGACGACGCTGGGAACCACCGTCGCCAATCTGGGGATGAGCGACGTCCGTTTCCCGAAGCCCGTTTTTCACGGCGACACCTTGCGCGCGCGCACCACCGTCCTGTCGAAGCGGCGCAGCCGGTCGCGCGCCGACGCTGGAATCGTCGAGTTCGAGCACCAGGGGGTCAATCAGCGCGGCGAGACCGTCGCGATCTGCCGGCGCGCCGGTTTGATGAAATGCCGTTCGACGGAGGGATGAATGCGCTCGCTGCTTTTTGTCCCGGCCGACAGCGAACGCAAGCTGTCCCGCGCGCCGCAATCCGGGGCCGACGCCCTTATTCTCGACCTCGAAGATTCGGTGGTGCCGGCCAACCGTCCGGCAGCGCGGCAGCTGGCGCGGGATTTTCTCGTTTCCACCAGCTCCGCCGAGTTCCGCCGCTACGTCCGGATCAACCCGCTGTCGAGCGGGGCGGCGCTCGATGACCTCGCGGCGGTCGCGCCGGGAAAGCCGGACGGGGTGCTGCTGCCGAAATCGCTGCCGCAGGATTTGGCGACCCTCGACCATTACCTCTCCGCCTTCGAGACCGCCTTCGGGATCGCGGTCGGGACGATCCGGGTCATCGCGATCGCGACCGAAACCCCGGCCGCGATGTTTGCCCTCGGCGGCTATGCCGGCGTGTCGCCGCGCCTCGAAGCCCTCACTTGGGGTGCGGAGGATCTGGCGGCCTGCCTCGGCGGCAACAATCGCCGGCTCGACGGCGCGTACGACGATGTCTACCGGTTGGCTCGCTCGCTATGTCTGGCAGGCGCGGCGGCCGCCGGCGCGGCGGCGATCGATACGATCTATACCGATTTCAAGGACGAGGCCGGGCTTGCCGTCGAGTGCGCCGCCGCCCGGCGTTCCGGCTTTGCCGCCAAGATGGCGATCCATCCCGGCCAGATCGCGGTGATCAACAGCGCTTTCTCGATCAGCGAGGAAGAGCGCGCCTGGGCCCACAAAGTCGTGGCGATCTTCGCCGAAAATCCCGGTGCCGGGACAATCGCCCTCGACGGCAAGATGGTCGACAAGCCGCACCTGACCCTGGCCCGCCGCCTGCTCGGGCTGGAGCACGGGTGAGCCGGTCTACCCGATCAGAAAACAGGGAGATATAACCCAGAGTTGCTGCCTATAACGCGTCAACGGCGATCGGGAGGACGCGAGATGGCTGGCGACCCGAAGGCGGCGGTCCTGGCGCTGCACCGGTTCGGGTTCGGCGCGCGACCCGGGTCGATCGAATCGATCGCCTCGGACCCCCGCGGCGCGCTGGTCGCGGAGCTCGACCGGCCGGGAGCGGGGCAGATCGCGAGAGCGGATCTGCCGACGAGCGCCGCCGCCAACCGGGCAGTCTTCGAGTACCGAGCCGAGCGCAATGCCATGCGGCAGCGTCAGCGCCGCCAGGGGGCGCAGGCCGCCATGGAAGCCTCCGGCAAGGAGAGCGCGGAGCCGCCGCCACCTCAAGCCGAGGCGGTGCCGCTGCCGCGTCAGCTCTTCCGGGACGAGGCGAGGGCGCGCATCGATGCGGCGCTTGACGCCGAGATCGGCTTCGTGGAGCGGCTGGTCTGGTTCTGGTCGAACCATTTCTGCGTCAATGCCGACAAGACGGTGATGGCCGGCGGCTACGAGCGCGAGGCTATCCGCCCGCACGTGCTTGGCCGGTTCAGCGACATGCTCCTCGCTGTCGAGGAGCATCCAGCGATGCTGATCTACCTCGACAATGCGCAGTCGATCGGCCCCGATTCGATCGCCGGGCTGAACCGCGACAAGGGCCTCAACGAGAACCTCGCGCGCGAGATTCTCGAGTTGCATACCCTCGGGGTGCGCAGCGTCTATACGCAGGATGACGTCACCAATCTCGCCAAGGCCCTGACCGGCTGGACCATCCTGCCGACCGCGACCAACCCGGACCATGGCGGCGAGTTCGTCTATCTCAAGCGCGCCCATGAGCCGGGACCGCAGATCGTTGTTGGCAAGTCCTACCCGGATACCGGGGCGGAGCAAGGGCGGGCAGTGCTCACCGACCTCGCCCGCCACCCCGCCACCGCGGGGCATGTCGCGACCAAGCTGGCGCGCCATTTCATTGCCGACGACCCGCCGCCGGCGCTTGTCGACCGGCTGACCCGACGCTTTCTCGACACCGACGGCGACCTGAAAGAAGTCGCGCTGGCCTTGGCCACGTCACCGGAATCCTGGTCCCCGGAGCAGGCCAAGATCAAGCGGCCGGGCGAGTGGATCGTTGCCGCATTGCGCGCGACCGCGCTGCGTGGCGACATTGCCCGCATCATCGGCGGGACGGGGCTGCTCGGCGAGCCGCTGTGGCGTCCGCCGGCGCCGAAGGGCTTCTCCGACGACAATGCGGCTTGGCTCGACGGCCTGGCGCAGCGGCTCGACATCGCCAACGTCTTTGCGCAGCGCGTGGCGGACGGCCTCGACCCCCAGGCGGTGGCGGAAACCGCCCTCGGCCCGCTCGCTTCGGCGGAGACCCGCCGCGCCATCACGGCCGCCGAAAGCAAGCCGCAGGCGCTGACTTTCCTGCTGATGGCTCCCGAATTCCAGCGGAGGTGACGATGCGCGTAGGCCTGCTTGCCCCGACGCGCCGCGATGTGCTGCGTGCCTCGGGCGTGATGTTCGCCTGGGCTTCAGCGCCGTGCATGGCGCGGGCCGAGGGCCGCGACCCGCGTTTTCTGACGATCGTGTTGCGCGGCGGGCTTGACGGGCTTGCCGTCGTCGCGCCGGTCGGCGACCCCGATTGGGCAAAACTGCGCGGCGACAATGGTCTGCAGTTGGATGGCGAGAAGCCGGGATTGCCGCTCGACGGCTTTTTCGCGCTGAACCCGGCGATGCCGAACCTCTATCGCATGTACGAAGCGGGCCAGGCGATTGTCGTGCACGCGGTCGCAACACCCTACCGCGACCGTTCGCATTTCGACGGTCAGGATGTGCTCGAAAGCGGCCTGCCGCGGCCGGGCATTGCCGACACGGGATGGCTCAACCGCACCATCGCCGCGCCCGCACGAGCGCAAGCGGCGCTGACCGGCCGTCAAGCCTTTGCGGTCGGGCCGATCACGCCGCTCGTCGTACGCGGCCCGGCGCCGGTGCTGTCCTGGGTCCCGCCGCGCCTGCCGCCGGTCAGCGACGACACGACGATGCGCCTGCTCGACCTCTACCGGCATACCGACCCGACCTTTGCTCGGGTGCTCGAAGAGCGCATCGGGCTCGCCGCGATCGCCCGCGCCGGCGGGATCAGCAGCGCGCCCAGCGAGGAGCTTCCGGCTGCCCAGGGCGGCGGTGTCGCCCAGGTGCGGGCGTATTTTTCCGACACTGCCGGGGCTGCGGCGAAATTCCTCGCCGGGGCGGAGGGCCCGCGGGTCGGCGCCTTCGCCTATGACGGCTGGGACACCCATGTCAACGAAGGCGCGGTCAAGGGGCGGCTGGCGAGCCTCCTCGGCGCGCTCGACGGCGCGCTCGCGGCGATCGAGACGAATATGGGCGAGGCTTGGCGCGAGACCGTCGTCGCGCTGGTCACCGAATTCGGCCGCACCGCCCGCCTCAACGGCACTGACGGCACCGACCACGGCACCGCAAGCGTGGCGCTCCTGGTCGGCGGCGCGCTGAAGGGCGGGCGCGTCATCGCCGATTGGCCGGGTCTCAAGCCCGGGGATCTGCACGAGAACCGGGATCTCAGGCCAACCGCCGATCTTCGCGCAGTTCTGAAGGGCTTGCTCGAGGAGCACCTTTGCGCCGACCGGCAGCAGCTGGAATCGGTCGTCTTCCCCGACAGCGCCGGTGCGCCGCCGTTGCGGGGGCTGCTCGCCTGAGAGCTTGTGAATGAATCGGTGTTAGCGAGGCTGCACGAAGATCGTGCGTCCTTCGAGACGGCGCTGCGCGCCTCCTCAGGATGAGGTATCTCCTTGATGGCATTAAGAAAAACCTCATCCTGAGGAAGCCGCCCCCGGGTCCGCGCGCCGCGCGGCCCGAGGACAGGCTCAGCGGCTGTCTCGAAGGACGCAGGGTGCTCGTCCGACCCGTAAAGCGCTAGCGGTTAAGTAGGTCGAGGGGGTAGATCGGGCGCCGGACTTTCGTAAACTTCAGCTGGCCGTAATCGGAGGTGCAGACCCCGACCCCGGCGCAATCGACGACCGCCCTCGCCATCGGCCCAAGCCCGGCGCGCCAATGGATGCGGCTCTTCAGCATGACATACCGCTTTTGCAGCGGGTCGATGCCGAGGCTTGAGAGGCAATTGAGGTCGGAGGGTTCGACATGGCGCGAGATCAGCACGATCTCGGCCGCACCTGTGTCGATCACCACCGCGGGGCCCATCTCCATCCGCACGCCGCGGCCCATCGGCCCGCGATTACGATAGCGGCCGTCGGAGATGGTCTTCACCGCGCCGGAGATGATCAGGGGCGGGCTCTCGGCCGGGATCGCCGGCATTTCGATCTTGCCGCCGACCGACAGGCTGACTTGGGCGCCGATGCCGGCGTCGATCGCCTGCTGGACCGCCTCGGGATCGTAGATCGCAAAAACGGCGACGATCTTCGAGCCCCTGCCGCAGGATCTCGGCGAGCACCACGGTCGTGTCCATCGTGCCGCCCGAGGCGCAGTTGTCGTAGTGATCGAGAAGCACGATCGGCCCCTCGCCTGCAGTGCCCGGCGGCATTGCCTTGGCGCGGGCGACCAATTCCTGCAATCGCTCGATCTGGTAGACGAACGCCTCACGCTCGACCCATGCCCGGTCCAGCAACTCGTCGCGCAAATCTTCGGCGAGCTTTTGGTCGCCGTCGGTGACCACCACCGCGCTCAGCCCGGCGTTGGCGATGTCGGCATGGGGGAAGCCGGTGAAGAGGCTCGCCGCCAAGGCACCCTCGGAGGTCATCGCGGCGCAGCGGTGCTGCAATTCCTTGTTGGGGTGATCGTCGGTGCCTTGCCGCATCACATGCGGCAGCATCGGCGCATTGCCCCACGCCATGACCGGCTTCACCTCGCCGCGGATCGTGCGCAGCAGGATTTCGCCCGCCAACCTGGCGGTCTCGTACGTGTCGATATGCGGGTAGGTGCGGTAGCCCGTCACCACGGTCGCATTGGCGATGATCTCGTCATAGAGGTTGGCGTGCATGTCGAGCGAGACGGCAATCGGGGTTTTGGGGTCGATCGCGCGCAATCGCTTCAGGAACTGCCCCTCGCCGTCCTCCAGGCTTTTGGTGACCATCGCGCCGTGCAGGTCCAGCATGATGCCGTCGAAGCCGCCGCGCGCCGCCGCCTCCAGGATCGTTTCGGTGATGTGGGCATAGGCCGCATCCTCGACCGGCCGGCTCGGCGGCGCGCTGGCGGCGATCGGCAATACGATTTCTGCGTGCTCGCGCGAGGCGAGATCGAGATAGGCCCCCAGCCCGGTCCCGGTGCCGCGGTAAGCACGGACGGCCGTCTCGCCGTAGAGCGGCCCCGGGCCGTTGCCGAACCGCTCCAAGGGCGTCGGCACCGGCGAGAAGGTATTGGTCTCGTGCTTCATCATCGCGATCAAGAGACGCATAAGCCGAACTCCTTCTTCGACGCGCTGTCACGGGCCGCGCCAGCTTTGCCCATCCGGCAGAGGCGCAAAATGGGCTGCTTGGATACCATGTCTGTTGAAGCGTCCTGCGACGATCTACAGTGTTGCCGATGAACAGAGGCGGGAACCAGGAGGGCGGAATGGAGGTCTCCGGAGACACGGTGGCTGCCCACTACACGCGTCCTGATCTCGGCGCGATCATTCTCGCGGCGCTGAACCAGGCGGGCAAGGACCTCGAGCACCTGACGCCCGACGACCTCGCTCCGGTCGACGAGTTCCATGGCGGCCAGCGCCCGGCGACGATCCGGCTTGCCGAGCTCGTCGGCCTGACCGGTGCCGAGCGGGTGCTCGATATCGGCTCCGGGATCGGCGGACCGTCGCGGTTTCTCGCCTACCGGTATGGCTGCAACGTCACCGGCGTCGACTTGACCGCCGAATTTGTGCGGGTCGCCGAGATGTTGACCCGGCTCACCGGACTGACCGGCAAGGTCGGCTACCGTCAAGGGAACGCACTCGATCTTCCGTTCGAGGAGATGAGCTTCGACGTGGCGTGGTCCCAGAACGCGGCGATGAACATTGCCGACCGCGACCGGCTCTATGCCGAAATGCACCGCGTCCTTAAGCCCGGCGGCCGGCTCGCATTGCAGGAAGTCGCCGCCGGCGAGGGCGGCGCGCCGCTTTACCCGGTGCCCTGGGCGCGGCACGCCGGCATCAGCTTCCTGCTGTCCCCAGAGGCGGCGCGCACCAAGCTGGAGGCGGCCGGCTTTCGCGTGATCGCCTGGCAGGACACGACCCGGCAGGCATTGGAATCGTCCCTGGCGCGGGCAGAGAGGGCGACCACCTCCTTGCCGCCGCTCGGGATTCACCTGTTGATCGGACGCGATTGGGAAAAGATTGCGCAGAACTCCGCCAGGAACCTGCAAGAGGACAGAACCCGGTTGTTCAACGCCGTGCTCGAGCGCCCAGCCTAGTCCTGAGCCGATGCCGGGATCGTCTCGGCCGAATAGTCGCAATGCACCTCGACGAATTTGACTTCGATTTGCCGCGCGAGCGCATCGCGCTCCATCCCTGCGAGCCGCGCGATGCGGCACGGCTTCTCGTCATCCCGGCGTCGGGCGGGCTCGAAGATCGGCGCATTGCCGATCTGCCGGCGCTGCTCGCCCCCGGGGACCTGCTCGTCTTCAACGACACGAAGGTGATCCCGGCGCGGCTCATCGGCCGCCGCGGCGAGGCTACGGTGGAGATCACTCTCTGCCGCGACCTCGGCGGCGGGTCATGGCGGGCGTTCGCGAAGGGGGCGCGCCGGGTACGGCCTGGCGACCATCTTGTCTTCAGCGGAGAGTTCGCCGCGACCGTGGACGAGAAGCATCCCGAAGGCGATCTTACCCTGCGGTTCGAGATCGAGGGCGCGGCCTTCCGCGAGATGCTCGCCCGCCACGGCGCGATGCCGCTCCCTCCCTATATCAGGCGCCAGCGCGGTGGCGATCCGCGCGACTTGGGCGACTATCAGACCATCTTCGCCCGCGCCGAGGGTGCGGTGGCAGCGCCGACCGCGGGACTTCACTTCACGCCTGCTTTGCTCGATGCGCTTGCCCGCCGCGGGATCGACTGGACGACGCTGACGCTCCATGTCGGGCCAGGCACCTTCTTGCCGGTAAAGGCCGCGGATCCGCGCGACCACCGGATGCATGCCGAATTGGGGAGCCTCCCACCTGCCGCCGTCGAACGGATCGCCGCCGCCAAACGTAGGGGCGGCCGCGTCGTCGCGGTCGGGACGACGAGCCTGCGGCTTCTCGAAAGCACCGCCGCGGAAACCGGTGAGGTGCGGCCCTTTGCGGGCGAGACCCGGCTATTCATCATGCCCGGCTATAGCTTCCGCGTTATCGACATGCTGCTGACCAATTTTCACCTGCCGCGCTCGACCCTGCTGATGCTGGTCGCGGCGCTCGCCGGGCTGGACCGGATCAAATCCGCCTATGCGCACGCAATTGCCTCCGATTACCGGTTCTTTTCGTACGGCGACGCCTGCCTGATCGAGAACAGCGGACGAAGCTCCCTCCCCGCCCCTGCGGGCGGAGCGGGAAAAGCGGTCGGGTAATTGAGGTAATGAGCCTCGCCTTCGAGGTTCTGGCGCGCGACGGCGCGGCGCGGCGCGGACGCCTCGCCACTGCGCATGGGGCGATCGAGACACCGGTTTTCATGCCGGTCGGCACGGCCGGAACGGTGAAGGCGATGAGCCCCGAGGGTGTTGCCGCGACCGGCGCGCGGATCGTGCTCGGCAACACCTATCATTTGATGCTGCGTCCCGGTGCCGAGCGCATCGCCGCGCTCGGCGGCCTGCACCGCTTCATGAACTGGCCCTATGCGGTGCTGACCGATTCCGGCGGCTTTCAGGTCATGTCGCTCGCGGCCCGGCGCACCATCGCGGAAGCCGGCGTCACATTTCGCTCGCATCTCGACGGCAGCCTGCACGAGCTGACGCCGGAGCGCTCGATCGCAATCCAGCACCTGCTCGGCGCCGACCTCACGATGGCGCTCGACGAATGCACGCCGTACCCCGCGCCGCCCGAGGCCGTCGAGAGCTCGATGGAGTTGTCGATGCGCTGGGCATTGCGGTCGCGGGGCGCCTTTGTCGAGCGGCCGGGGCATGGGATTTTCGGGATCGTCCAGGGCGGGGTTCACCCAGAGCTCCGCCTGCGCTCCGCGGCACGGCTGATCGACATCGGCTTCGACGGCTATGCCGTCGGCGGGCTCGCGATCGGCGAGGGCCAGGCAACCACGTTTGCGGTGCTCGACGCCACCGTGCCGGCCTTGCCGGAGGAGCGTCCGCGCTACCTGATGGGTGTCGGAAAGCCGGCCGATCTCGTCGGCGCCGTGATGCGCGGGATCGACATGTTCGACTGCGTATTGCCGACCCGCTCGGGGCGCACCGCGCAGGCGTTCACCCGGGCCGGCACGGTCAACCTGCGCAATGCGCGCCACGCCGACGACCCGGCGCCGCTCGATCCGGAATGTGGCTGTCCCGCTTGCACCGGCTATAGCCGCGCCTATCTCCATCACCTCAGCCGCGCCGGCGAGATCCTCGGAAGCATGCTGCTGACCGCGCACAATCTGCACTATTATGCCGATCTGATGGCGGCGATGCGGGCAGCGATCGAAACCGGCTCGCTGGCGAGCTTCGCTGCTGATTTTGCGAGTACGGAATGAGCCTCACCCAACTCGGTCATCGCTCGGCATTGCCGCAGTCGCCGGATGAGGCGGTCCTCGAAACGGTCCCGAATCCGCACCCCGGGCTACTTTACCTCGTCCGGTTCACCTGCCCCGAATTCACCTCGCTCTGCCCGGTGACCGGGCAGCCCGATTTCGCCCACCTCGTGATCGATTACGTCCCGCAAGCATCGGTCCTCGAAAGCAAGTCTTTGAAGCTCTATCTCGGGGCCTTTCGCAACCACGGCGCGCTCCATGAGGATTGCACCTTGTCGATAGCCCGCCGGGTGGTCGAGGCTGTCGCCCCAAAATGGCTGCGCATCGGCGGGTATTGGTACCCGCGGGGCGGCATCCCGATCGACGTCTTCTACCAGACCGGCGAGCCTCCCGGCGGGCTGTGGCTTCCCGACCCCGGGGTGGCCCCCTATCGCGGACGCGGCTGAGGCGGCGGATGGCTGACCCGATCCGCGAGGCGATCCGCGATCAGGCGCTCGCATCCGGCTTCGATGCGGTCGGCTTTGCCGAGGCGCGGCTCGACGCCGAGGCCCGGGCCGGGCTCAGCGAATTCATTGCGCGCGGCTATCACGGCGATATGGGCTGGCTCGCCGGCACGGCCGCGCGGCGCGGCGATCCGCAACAGCTCTGGCCCGAGGCGCGCAGCGTCGTCGTGCTCGGGGTCAATTACGGACCCGCGGAAGATCCGCTGCAGCATGCCGACAAACGCGATTGCGGGGTCGTGTCGGTGTATGCCTGCGGGCGCGATTACCACGACACCTTGAAGCGCCGCCTGAGGGCTCTGGCGCATTGGATCGACGAACGCTGGCCGGGGGCGCTGAAGCTTTTTGTCGACACCGCGCCGGTCATGGAGAAGCCGCTCGCGGAGCGCGCCGGCCTCGGCTGGCAGGGCAAGCACACCAATTTGGTGTCGCGAGAATTCGGCTCCTGGCTGTTCCTCGGCGAAATCTATCTGAGCCTCGAGCTGGAGCCCGATCTTACGGAAGAAGACCATTGCGGCTCATGCCGACGCTGCCTCGACGCCTGCCCGACGGCAGCATTTCCCGCACCGCACCGGCTCGATGCGCGGCGCTGCATCTCCTATCTGACGATCGAGCACAAGGGGATGATCCCGGTCGAGCTGCGCCCCCTGATCGGCAACCGGATTTTCGGCTGCGACGATTGCCTTGCGGTCTGCCCGTGGAACAAGTTCGCCCGGGCGTCGCGGGAGCCGGACTTCCTGCCGCGCGAGGAGCTGACGGCGCCGCGTCTCGCCGAGCTCGCCTCGCTGGATGATGCCGGTTTTCGCAGTCTCTTTGCCGGATCGCCGGTCAAGCGCGCTGGCCGCGACCGGTTTTTGCGGAATGTGCTGATCGCGATCGGCAATGCCGACCCTGGGGATCCGCAACTGATCGCCGCGGCCCGGAACTGTCTCGACGATGGCTCGCCGCTGGTCCGGGCGACCGCCGTTTGGGCCCTCTCGCGGCTGGCGCCCGCGAGCCTCTGGCAGTCGGAGCGCGCCCGTCATTCGCCCCAAGAGCGGCACAGCCTGGTTTGCGAGGAGTGGGAGCGGCCCGGCCTGGTCAATTGAGCAAAAAGCAGATGACAAGGTCTCGGGATCGCGGCAACGCTCTGCCTAATCAGCTGCCGCTGAAAACGAGGAGATGGTTGTGGTTGCGGTGATCGAAGGCAAGGAAGAGGCGGGCGGCGCCCGGTACATCGAATTTAGGGTCTATCGCAGCCCGACCGACCCCGATCTTGCGCTGGCCGGCTGGCGCTATCCCGAAACCGGAGCCGCAACCGACGAGAGCAAGCCCGGCAACGCCATCGAGGCGGAGTTCCGGTTCGCCGTCGACTGTGCGGATCAGCACGGTGTGCCGTTTGTCTGGGTCAACGATCCCGAAGAATTGTTCCCGCCTTGGACACGGCCGAGATAACCGGCCGGCGGGTTCCGTGCCATCGCTAAATCCAGGCCTTGACAGGCGACGGCCGGCAGGCGGAGATGCGGCGAGGAGGAACCGACCATGCTCGACGGCTATATCTACAACGCTCTGCGCACCCCGTTCGGCCGGCATGCCGGCGCGCTCGCCAGAATGCGGCCCGACGACATGCTGGCCGCGGTGGTGTCCGAGGTCGTCAAGCAAAGCCCATTCGACCCCGAAAAGATCGAGGATGTCGTCGTCGGCTGCGCCAATCAGGCCGGCGAGGACAGCCGCTGCGTCGGGCGCCATGCCGGGCTGCTCGCGGGGTTGCCGATCGAGGTTGCCGGCTCGGTATTGCAGCGCAATTGCGGCAGCGGGCTCAATGCGATCGTGATGGCGGCGCAGGCGGTGACCTGCGGCGAAGGCGACATCATGGTCGCGGGCGGCGTCGAGAGCATGAGCCGGGCGCCCTTTGTCATGAACAAGGCGGAGACCCCGTTCAGCCGTGACGGCCGGGTCTATGATTCGACGATCGGCGCGCGCTTCGCGAACCCGAGGCTGGAGCGCCAGTTCGGCGCCGACACGATGCCTGAAACCGCCGACAATCTGGCGCGCGACTACCAGATCACCCGCGAGGCCTGCGATGTCTTCGCCGCGGCCTCGCAGCGGAAATACGCCGCGGCGAAGGCGGACGGGTTCTTCGAGGGCGAGATCCTCGGCGTCGAGGTGCCGGGCGGCCGCACCGGGCCGGTCAAGGTCGCCGAGGACGAGCATCCGCGCCCGCAGACCGATCTGGCGGCGCTCGCCAAGTTGCGGCCATTGCAGGAGGGCGGGGTGACGACCGCCGGCAATGCTTCCGGCATCAATGACGGCGCGGTGGCGATGATCGTCGCCAGCCGCAAGGCGGGCGACGCGGCCGGCGCCGAGCCGCTCGCCCGCGTCGTCGCCAGCGCCGTCGCTGGGGTGCCGCCGCGGATCATGGGGATCGGGCCGGTCGCCGCCTCGAAAAAGGCGCTGGCCCGCGCCGGGCTCAGCCTCTCCGACATCGACGTGATCGAGATCAACGAGGCCTTCGCCGCCCAGGTATTGTCCTGCCTGCGCGGGCTCGAGCTGCCGTTCGACGACAGCCGGGTCAACATGAACGGCGGCGCGATCGCGGTCGGCCATCCGCTGGGCGCGTCGGGTCCGCGCATCGCGATGACCGCCGCGCGCCAACTGCAGCGCACCGGCGGCCGCTACGCGCTCGTCACGATGTGCGTCGGCGTCGGCCAGGGCATCGCCGCCGTCCTCGAACGGGTCTGAGGCGCCGAAGCGCCTCCGCCCCGCGTAGCTGCAAGCTTCCGGAGAAGAGCGGGCGGACCCGAAAATTCGTCATTCCGGCCGTGGCAAAGCGGAGAGCCGGAATTCAATATCGTGGGCAGGTGAGGGCGCCAAGGCGCCTCGTCCCCGCCTACCCCGAGCTACGCGGCGCCTGGAGGAAGATACTCCTCGAGATCGCCGGAATCGCAGCCTGGGCGCCGCAGACGAGATGCATCCAGCGCCACGGCTAGCTGGTCGCGTGGTATTCCCGACGATGGACTAATGGTGTTGAAGGCGTGCATCTCGGCAAAGTTGTCGTGGCACACGATCTCGGCCAAGCGCGCGATAAAAGCCTGCGGGTCGTGACCGGCTTTCAAGGTATTGCGTCGCCAGGTTGACCCGTCTCCTTGACCTCCGGCACCGCCCGCATCTGCCCCAAATTGGTGACCGTCACACCGGCTGCTTCAACGCGGTGATGTCGATCGGCAGCTTTCGCAAGCGCTTGCCGGTCGCCGCAAAGATCGCGTTGGTGACTGCGGGGACGATGGCCGAAGTCCCGGCCTCGCCCATCCCGCCCGGCGGCTCGGAATTCTGGACGATGTGGACCTCGATGGCCGGCGCCTCGTTCATGCGCAGCATCTGGTAGGTGTCGAAATTGGTTTGCTCGACGCGGCCGTCCTTCAGCGTGATCTCGCCATAGAGCGCCGCCGTGATGCCGAAGATGATCGCGCTCTGGATCTGCGCCCGGACGGTGTCGGGATTGACGACGGTGCCGCAATCGACCGCGCAGACGACGCGCCGGACACGAACCGCGCCGTCCTTCGACACTTCGACTTCGGCAACCTGCGCCATGTAGGTCGCGAAGACGAACTGGACGGAGACGCCACGGCCGACCCTTTTGGGCAACGGCTGTCCCCAGCCGGCCTTTTCCGCGGCAAGCTCGAGGACAGCTTTGGCGCGGGGCGACTTGTCGAGCAGAGCCCGCCGATAGGCGACCGGATCTTGCTTCGCCGCCGCCGCCAGTTCGTCGATGAAGCTTTCGGTCACGAAGACATTGTGCGACGGCCCGACGCTGCGCCAGAACGCCGTCGGAATGCCCGGCGGTTCCACCCGCACATATTCGACGTGCATGTTCGGCAGGGCATAGACCAGATCGATCGCGCCTTCGGTGGTGTCGGGATCGAGACCATTGTTGAACGCCGGAGGCAGCCATCGCGCGATGATCGAGGAGCCCGCGAAGCGATGGTTCCAGGCGACCGGCATTCCCTTCTCATCGAGACCGGCGGACATCCGGTCGAAGAAATAGGGCCGGTACATGTCGTGCTGGATGTCTTCCTCGCGCGTCCACACGACCTTGACCGGGCCGTCGACCTGCTGCGCGATCTGGACGGCGCGAATGACGCCATCGACCTCCAGCCGCCGGCCAAAGCCGCCGCCGATCAGATGATTGTGGACCACGACCTTGTCCAACGGCAGGCCGGCGGTCTTCGCCGCCGCCGCCTGGGCGCGCGCGATGGCCTGGGTGCCGACCCAGATTTCGCAGCCGTCCTTGCGGACATGAACCGTGCAGTTCATCGGCTCCATCGTCGCGTGCGCGAGGAACGGAACCTGGTAGGTCGCCTCGACCTTGGTGACGGCGCTCGCCATGGCCTTGTCGACATCGCCGATGTTCTGCGCAACCGGCCCCGAGTTGAGCGTCGCCTTTTCGAGCTCGTCGACGATGTCTTGCGTGTTGAGCTTGGCGTGCGGCCCGTCGTCCCATTCGATCACCAGCGCCGCCAGCCCTTTCTTCGCGG
The DNA here is from genome assembly GCA_963836845.1 of uncultured Alphaproteobacteria bacterium. GTDB lineage: Bacteria > Pseudomonadota > Alphaproteobacteria > ATCC43930 > CGMCC-115725 > AP-15. The sequence goes on from CAWILK010000015.1 coordinate 215,483, forward strand.
CCCCCATATGGTCGGCCACGACGGCGACGGCATCGTCGAGCCGTACGATCTGGCGCACGCCCTTGACCGCCTTGGCCGCCGTGTCATCGACGCTCTTCACGCGGCCGCCGAAGACCGGCGATTGCGCAAGCGTCGCGATCTTCACGCCCGGCGGCCGAGCGTCGATGCCATAGACGGCCGTTCCGTTGACCTTCGCCGGCGTGTCCAGACGCTTGGCCGGCGTGCCGATGAGCTTGAAATCCTCCGGTCGCTTGAGCGCGACGTTTTCGGGCACCGGCATGCGGGCGGCGTCGGCGGCAAGCTCGCCATATTTGACGCTTCTCCCCGTCGGCGCGTGAAGCACTTCACCGCTTTGCGCGCGGCAGGACGCCGGATCGACATTCCAGCGCTTTGCCGCCGCCGCCACGAGCATGGTTCTCGCGGTCGCGCCGGCTTGGCGCAGCGGCTGCCACGCCGCGCGTATCGCGTTCGAGTTGCCGGTTGCCTGCACGCCGCCCAGCAAGGGATTGCCGTAGAGCTTTTCGTTGGGCGGGGCATGTTCCAGCCGCACCTGTTTCAGGTCCACCTCCAGCTCTTCGGCGATCAGCATCGGGATGGAGGTGTAGGTGCCCTGGCCCATCTCGACATAGGGCATGGTCAGGACGATCTGCCCATCGCCTGTCGATGCGGATGAAGGCGTTGGGCGCGAAGCCTTCGGCGCTCGGCGGCTTCGGCATCGCCGTTTGCGAACGGCAGGCTCAGGCTCAGCAGCAGGCCTCCGCCCGCGGCCGCTCCGGCCTGCAGGAAGCTGCGCCGGGAGAGGCTGATCGGAGGATTGCGATCGTGGATCATGTCAGCCTCCCTGCCCGCTCGACTGCGCGGCTTGCTTGATCGCCTCGCGAATGCGCACATAGGTCCCGCAGCGGCAGATGTTGCCGGACATCGCGTCGTCGATATCGGCATCGGTCGGATGCGGGTTGCTCGCCAGCAGCGCCGAGGCGGACATGATCTGGCCCGACTGGCAGTAGCCGCATTGCACGACTTCCCGGTCGAGCCAGGCCTTCTGGATCTTGGCGCCCGCCGCTGTCGCGCCGATCGCCTCGATCGTCGTGATCTCGGAGCCGCCGATGCTGTCGACGGGCGTGATGCAGGAACGCGTGGCGGCGCCGTCGATATGCACCGTGCAGGCGCCGCAGAGCGCCATGCCGCAGCCGAACTTCGTGCCGGTCATGCCGAGCACGTCGCGCAATACCCAGAGGAGCGGCGTGTCGCCGTCGACATCGACCGTCCGATCGACGCCGTTGACTTTGATCGTGAAGGCCATGGTATTTCCCGATTGGTTACACGAGATGGTCAGGGACAGCGGCTCGGTCTCGCCATCGAATGATCTTAAGTTCGCCTTTTACGGTGGCCACAAAGCCCCAGGATCCCGCGATGGCGGTGATCGATGGGCTCACCTGACTGTTGCCGCAAATCGCCCGAGCCCTCGGCTGGCAGGTCGATCCACCGTCAACGTCTGACACCGGCGGCGATTGCCTGTCGGCTTGCTCGACACGATGGTGCCTCAATAGGCGCCAGACAGCAGGGCGCCGGCACCAGGAACGACTGGTTCGAGATTAAGTGCACGCAACAAAGCATATGCCGTTGCAATCGAAGCAGTGACCACGGGCTTACCCGTAAGTGCTTCAACCTTCGGAACAACGCCTAGCGACGGCATCTGCACGCAGGCAGATAGGACAAGAACGTCAGCATTTGCGATCTTCATACCCTGCATGATGCCGGGCAACTCGTTTTGATCGTGCCGCGCCACGTCGACGTTATGAGGGATCTCGAGCGCTACGTAGTCGAGAACGTCGTATCCCTCGTTAGCTATGTAGTCGACGATCAGTTTCGTGAGTGGCTTTATGTAAGGCGTCAGGATCACGATCTTTTTCGCGCGCATGACCTTCAAGCCGTCGACCAGGGCGCCTGCGCTGGTCACGACTGGCGCCGCCGCATTGTTGTTACGGGTAATCCGCTCTAGGCGCTCCTGCGACGCCCGATGGTAACCAAGGCCCATCGACATGATCGCCACCAAGCATGCGTAGCCCATCACGTCGACATGTGCGTCACTGAGTTCCAGTGCACAGCGATCGGACTCGCCATCCATCGATGCCAATTCGTCCTTTGATACCTCGTTCATGCGCATACGACTAGAGTGAAAGGCGAAGCGTTCAGGCCGGATCAGTTGGCGCGCCTGCAGCATTGCAGGGATCTCCGTCTCCATCGTGATGTTTGAGGACGGCACGATTTGGCCAATTCGATAGAGAGTCTTCATGTCTATTCATCCTGCTGGACTGGGTTCCGCTTAAAGGCCGAGATCGCTCAGGGACGGGTGACCGTCGGGGCGGCGGCCGAGCGGCCAGTGGTATTTGCGGTCGCTCTTGTTGATCGGCAGATCATTGATGCTGGCGATGCGCAAGCGCATCAGTCCATGCTCGTCGAATTCCCAGTTCTCGTTGCCGTAGCTGCGGAACCAGTTGCCGCTGTCGTCGTGCCACTCATAGGCAAAGCGCACGGCGATGCGGTTCTCTCGAAAGGCCCAGACCTCCTTGATCAGGCGGTAGTCGAGTTCACGCTGCCATTTGCGTGTTAGAAAGGCTTTGATGGCGTCGCGGCCCTCTAAAAATTCGGCGCGATTGCGCCAGCGGCTGTCGCTCGTATAGGCGAGCGCGACGCGAACCGGATCGCGCGTATTCCACGCGTCTTCGGCCAGGCGAGCCTTCTCAGCGGCGGTCTCGGCGGTGAAGGGAGGAAGCGGTGGGTTCATGGGCGTGCTCCGACGGTATGGCGAGGCTCCCGCAGCGACGGTGTGTTACTCTGCATTGCCGATACCGAGGTCAGGTAGATGCTCCGCGAACGTCCAGAAGGATCTTTCCGCCGCGTTGCGCATGCGCGACAGCGTCTTTGATGGAGGAGAGGGGGTAGGTCGCGGCCACTGGTATGTGCACCTGGCCGGAGGCGATCATCGTAGCCGCCTGCACGATTGCTGGCGCAATCTTGGCCGCAACTTCCGGGTGACCCAGCCAAAAGCCCCGCATCGTGAGAGGCTTGAAGATAAAATCCAGCGGGTTGATAAACATCGGACCCTCGCTCATCGCCGCAAAGCTGACGAGCGTGCCGCGGGGCGAGAGCGCTGCTGCGAGCACGCCCGTGGCCGGGCCGCTGACGCCATCAAGCGCCAGGCGGAGCTCGGCTTGACCGACAGCCGCTTTGATCCTTTCCGAGACATCCGGAGAATCGACAACGACGACGTCTCCGCCGATCGCCTCGAGCTCGGCCACGAGCTCCGGGCGCCGGACGATGTTGACGGTCTTCAGGCCACGCTTTTTCGCGAAGGCGATCACCCATCGCCCGACACCGGAATTGGCGGCGTTCTGCACAATCCATTCGCCCGGCTTCAGGTTGACATACTCGCTGAGCAGCAGCGCCGCCGTCGGGGGATTTATCGCCAGCATCGCCGACTGCTGCGGGTCGGAGTCGGAAGACAGAGCCGAAAGGCCGCCTGCCGGTATGACCATCCGCTCCCTCCAAGTGAAGCTGGAAGGCGGCGCCAGGACCCGGTCGCCGACTTTGACGCTCTTCACCCCCGGCCCGAGGGCGAGAACCCGGCCGACGCCTTCATTGCCGATGACGGCCGGAAGCGGGGGGCGAAACGCATAGATGCCCTGTGCGACCATGAGGTCGTTCGGGTTGATAGGGGAGAACTCGACGCCGATCAGGACCTGGTTCGCACCGGCAGGGTCGGGCTCGGGAATGTCGGCATATTTGAGACCATCGACAGGATTGCCAAAAGCTGTGAGCTGAACGGCACGCATATCGATACCTCCTTCTAAGCTACTTGTTTGAACGTTGGCGGCGACGTGAACAGGCCGCAGTCAGGACGCAGGTTTGGCCGTTGGCGTCGCGCGGACCTGTACTTTGTTGCCGTCCTCGAGATCGACCGGCGGACTGAGCACCACCTGGTCGTCCTGCTTGACGCCGTCGCTGATCTCGACCTCGGTTCCCAAATCGCGAGTTTCGGTGACCTTGCGGTTGTGCACGACGCCGTTCTCGACCACCAGCACGTGGAGGCCGTCGCGGTCGAAGACGATCGACCCTGCAGGCACGATCAGTGACGGGGTCCGGCGCGGGATCTTGAGCTCGACCGCGCAGTAGGTTCCCGGGCTCAACTCTCCGTCAGGATTGGGTACGTCGATCTCGGTCATCAAGGTCCGGGTGGCCGGATCAGGGCGTCGGCGATCCGCGCGACCTTGCCCGGAAAGGTGTGGTCGGGGATCTCGGGCACCCGGACCACGGCATCGACACCGGGCTTCACTCCGATCGCCGCGTCCTGCGGCACGTAGAGCCGGATCCGCATGACGTCGCTCTGGGTCAACGTGAACATGAAGGTGCCGCTCGTCGCATCGGCCTGGACCAGGCTGCCGACATCGATGTTGCGTCGGGTCACGACGCCGTCGAACGGGGCGACGACCCGCTGATAGGCCTTCTGCTGGCGCAGCACCAGCAATTGGGCCTCCTGAGATTGGATGGCGGCGTCATTAGCCTGTTTCGCCTGCTGCTGAGCCGCATAGTTCAGGCGATCGGTGTCGCCCTGCTGCTGGGTCGCCCAGCCTTGCTTCACCAGCACAGAATTGCGTGCCCAGGTGACCCGGGCCAGTTCACGGTTCGCCTTGGTTTGCCGGCGCGATGCCTTGGCCTGAGCCAGGCCGGCTTCGGCCTGGGCGATCTGGTGGTCGAGCTCCGGGGCGGTGATCGCCGCCAGCAGGTCGCCCGCCTTCACTCGAGAGCCGATATCGACATTGCGTTGCGTGATATACCCGCTGGCGCGGGCGTAAATGTTGGCGGCTTGGAAGGCGTTGGTGGTGGCCGGCAAGGTGACACTCATCGTGCCCGGGCTCGCCCGCACCGCTTCGACGCGGACGGTGGGCACGAAATCACGATGCTGCTCTGCGGCTGCCGCGACCTCGAGATGCCGTGCGTAATGCCGCCAGACACCGATCGCCAGACCGCCGAGGAGCAGCAACAGCGCGCCGAGGCCGAGCAGTCGTCGACCGGAACCACCGCGGCGATCGTGCTCGCCGGACGGCCGCTGAATATCCCGGCTCCGCGCCGGATACTCGAGCTACGCGATGGTCGCGGTCGGGCATTTAAAGCTCCTCCGCAAAGACGCCCTGCGCGGGTTTGCCGTCGTTGCGTTTGCGCAGCATGGCGAAGAGGTAGGGCACGACCAGCAAGGTAGTTGGCGTCGCGAACAAGAGGCCGCCGACGACAGCGCGCGCCAATGCCGCGTTCTGCTCCTCACCGGGGCCGCCGATCGCCATCGGGATCATGCCGACGATCATCGCGGCAGCCGTCATCAGCACCGGCCGGATCCGCGTACGTCCCGCGGAGATGGCCGCATCGAAGGCGCTCATCCCGGCGAGCTGCTGCTCGCGCGCGAAGGTCACCAGCAGGATCGAGTTGGCCGAGGCGACGCCGACCGCCATGATCGCGCCCATCAGCGACGGGACGCTCAGTGTCGTATCGGTAATGTAAAGCATCGTGACGATGCCGCAGAAGGTCGCGGGCAGTGCCAGGATCACGACCAGCGGGTCACCGAAATTCTGGTAGTTCACGACCATCAGCAGGTAGACGAACACGGCGGCGAACAGGAGCCCGATGCCCATATCGCGGAAGGCGTCGTTCATGCTCTGGATCTGGCCCATCACCTGGATCGAATTGCCGGGCGAGAGCTCCTTCTGCAGCCCCGCGACGACCTTGCCGATCTCGCCTGCGACACTGCCGAGATCGCGGCCTTGGAGATTGGCGTAGACTTCGTAGATCGGCTGAATATTCGCCTGGTTGGCGTTGGTCGGCAGCGCAGTGCGGGTGAGGGTCGCCACATTGCTGAGCAGGCCCGGCACCGGGATCTCCTTGCGGCGACAGGGCGGTGCTGACCGGCGTATTGGTCAGCGCATTGAGCGAGGCCACCTGAGGCTCGGGGGTCTGAACCGCCAGGTAATAGGGTATCCCCTTTGTCGGATCGGTCCAGAAATTCGGGGTTACCTGCTCGGACGAGCTCAGGCTGACATTGAGGTTGGTGGCGATCTGGCTGGCATTGAGGCCGAGCTCTGCCGCGCGGGTGCGGTCGATCGCGGCAAAGAACGCCGGCGCATCGACCTCCTGCTGGAGGTGGGTATCGGCAACACCCGGGATTGCCGCGATGCGGCGCCGGAGCTGTCGCGCGATGTGCAGATTTTTGACGCGGTCATAGCCGACGGTGCGCACGTCGATCTGCGCCGTCACCCCGAAATTCAGGATCTGGGTGACCATATCGGCAGCCTGAAAATAGAAGGTGTCTTCCGGAAAGGCTGCCGGCAGCACTTGGCGCAGCTTGCGCACATAATCCGCCGTGGGCCGGTGCCCGTCCTTCAGCGACACCAGGATCACACCGTCATTGATGCCGATCGTCGAGCCGTCGGCGAAGGACAGATTGTAGAGGCGGGCCGGCAGACCGATGTTGTCGACAATCAGGTCGCGCTCGCTCGCCGGGATGACCTCGCGGATCTTGTTCTCGACGGCCTCGAAGATCTGCTCGGTCTTCTCGATGCGGGTGCCGGCCGGAGCGCGGACGTGAAGCTGGATCTGCCCCCCGTCGATGACCGGAAAGAAGTCGCGCCCGACAAACAGGTACATGACCGCGCCAAGCCCCAGGATGGCTATGGCGAAGACCGGCACGATGATCCGGCGGGTCAGCAATGTCGTGAGGAGCTCCGCATAGCCGTCGCGCAGGCGATCAAAGCCACGCTCGAGCCGATGATGGAACCGCGCGAACCAGCCTCCTTCAGCGCCGTGACCTTCGCCCTTCAACAGCAATCCGATCGTGATCGGCGTCAGTGTCCGCGAGAGGCCGTAGGAGGCGAGCATCGCGAACACGACGGCGAGGCCGAGCGGGGTAAACAGATATTTCGCCGGGCCCTCGAGGAAGACGACCGAGGTGAAGACGCAGCTGATCGCCAATGTCGATACCAGGGTCGGCACGGCAATGCCGGCGGCACCATGCAAAGTTGCCTGTGGCAGTGGCTGTCCTTCCTCGGTCAACAGGCGATGCGTGTTCTCGATCGTCACCGTCGAATCATCGACCAGGATGCCGATCGCTAGCGCCAATCCGCCCAATGTCATCGTGTTGAGCGTCTCACCGAGGAAATAGAGCACGACCAGCGACGACAGAACGGATAGCGGGATCGAGATCATGACCACCAGGGTCGACCGCCAGGAGCCGAGGAACAAAAGGATCATCAGTGCCGTCAGACCGGCCGCGATGGCGCCCTCGCGCAACAGCGAGTCGACCGAGGCGCTGACGAACACCGACTGGTCGAACAGCTCCTTGATCTCCATGCCCGGCGGGGCCGAGGCGCGCGCGACCTTCAGCGCCTCTTTGACCTGCCTGACGACGTCGACGGTCGAGGCGTTGCCGTTCTTGATGACGCTCAGCAGGACCGAGCGCCGCCCATCCGATCGCACGACGTTCTGCTGCACCAGCGAACCGTCGCGGACATAGCCGAGATCCTTGACGAAGACCGTGGCGCCGTTGGCGTACTTGACCGGAATATTGTTCAGCTCGTCGATCGTCGCCGGTACCGCATTGGTGCGCACCGTGTACTGGGTGTCACCGATTTTCGCGGTGCCGGAGGGCAAGGTCAGGTTCTGGGCGTTGACCGCGTTCGCCACATCCAGCGGAGTGAGGCCCTTGGCCAGCAGCTTTGCCGGATCGAGATCGACCATGATCTGGCGGTATTTGCCGCCGGCCGGCGTCGGAAAGGTGACGCCGTGGATCGGCGCCAGCCGCTGCCGCAAATTGTAGAGGCCGTAATCATAGAGCTGCTGTTCGTTGAGGGTATCCGAGCTGAGACTGATCTGCAGCACCGGGACGCTGGAGGCGTTGTATTCCACGACGAGCGGCGACTGGATCCCAGGCGGCATCAGCAGCCGGATGTAGTTCGTTGCCGAGATGATCTGCGCGATCGCGAGATCGATACTGACGTCCGGCTGAAAATAGATTTTCTGGACCGAAATGCCGTCGAGGGTTTGCGCCTCGATATCCTTGATCCCACTGACAGCGGTGCTCATCGCGTATTCGCTGTAGGTCGTGACGCGCTGTTCCATTTCCGGCGTACTGAGACCGGTGTATTGCCAGATGACGGTGACGACCGGGATATCGATCTCCGGAAAAATGTCCGTCGGCATCGACCGGAAGGCGGTGACGCCGAGAAACAGGATCAGCAGAGCCAATACGTAAAAGGTGTACGGCCAGCGCAGCGCAAAGCGCACGATCCCCATGACGAGCTCCGTTTGCTACAGGCGATCGGGGTTGGCGCCACCACTCGCTGCGGCTGACGAAACTCCCTGGTCTCCCGCCGCGCGGCACGATGAGATCGACGACGGTTAGGGAGATCTGGACTTGCGGGTGTTTGTCTCAAATGTCATATATACGACGTTTTGGGACATCCTTGTCCTTTGGAGAGGCCCATGCAGCGCATCGCGTTTCGCCGGATCACCTGTGGCGGCTGCCCGAAGGCGCGCAGGAAGGCGTGGCGCATGCGGTCGCGATCGGCAAAACCCGTTTGCCGAGCGATGACGTCGATCGGATGGCGGCTCTGCTCCATCATCAGCCGGGCGGCCTCGATCCGTAAGTTCTCGACCGCCTTGGCCGGCGATTGGCCGGTCTCGGCGCGGAATGCGCGGCTGAACTGGCGCGGACTTAGATGCGCCGCTTCGGCGAGCTGTCCAACCGTCAGCGGCCTATCGAGATTGCGCTTCGCATATGCGAGCGCGCTCTGGATTCGGTCGGATTTCGGCTCCAGCTCCAGCAGCGCCGAAAACTGCGACTGGCCACCGGCGCGCCGGTGATAAACGACCAGTTGCCTAGCCACGGCCCGGGCCACATCCGCGCCCAGATCCTGCTCGATCATGGCCAAGACGAGGTCGATGCCCGCGGTCATCCCGGCCGAGGTCCACACCGCGCTGTCGATGATGAAAATGCGGTCTTCCTCCACCTTTACTTTTGGGAAGCGAGCCTGCAACTCACGCGCGTGATGCCAGTGCGTGGTCGCCCGACGGCCGTCGAGCAGACCGGCTTCGGCCAGAACGAACGCCCCGGCGCAAATCGACGCGACTCGCCGGGATCGCTCCAAAGCCTGGCGCAGAAATTTGATCACGCCCGGCGTCAACGCTCCGGCCACGGCGCTGCCGCCGACCAACAATGTGTCGAAACTCGTATCGTCCAAAGGCTCCGTCGCGACGCTGATGCCGATCGAGCTGCGGATCGGCCCCCCGGTCTCGGACAGCAAATGCGCGTCATAGACCGGCTCGCCCATCTCCTTATTCGCGAATTCGAAGACCGAAAGCACGGCGACGCTCATCATCTGAAAGCCGGGCAAGACGGAAGTGTGCCCAGAGCACCGCCGCAGGGATGTGGACGGACGAGCGGATCGGAGCAAGCTGAAGCTCTATCGCCGTTTCGCGGAGCTGCTGGACGCTGCGCGCGCCCGCGGCACCGCCATAGCTCACGAAGGCAGCCGCCTTGCGGTTCCACTCCGGATAAACCCAGTCTAGTGCATTCTTGAGCACCGCCGCGGGGCCAAAGTTATATTCGGGCGTGACGAAGATGAAGCCGTCGGACCGGGCGATTTCGGCGGTCCATTTCTTGACCACTTCGTTCTCGTACGGCGGGCGGCCCGGCATGGCAGGCGGCACAGGCTGGTCGAAGAAGGGCATGGGGAAGTCGCGGAGGTCGAGCAGCCGCGCTTCGATGCCGCCGCGCTTCTTGAGGTGTTGGAGCACCCACTGCGCCGGCTTTTCCGAAAAGCGACCCTGACGGGTGCTTCCGACGATCACAGAAATAACGGTCATGTTTCGCTCCTTGCTTGCGGCAGAAAACCAAGGGTCTGAGCTTGGTGGCGCGTCGAGCGGGCGAAACCGATGGTCAAAGAATAGGGGCTGGTGGCTCCTTCGATAAGGCCGTATTGTCCGAATGAGCCATTCGGAATAAGCGATCAATGCGTGGACCGGAACTGGCGGAGATGAACGCCTTTGTTACCGTAGCGGAGCGGCGCAGCTTCGCGAAGGCCGCCGTCCAGCTGGGCATCTCCCGCTCGCGACTGAGCGAAACCATTCGCGAGCTCGAGGGCAGGCTTGGCGTGCGGCTCCTCAACCGCACAACGCGCAGCGTGGCGCCGACGGCGGCCGGCGAGCGGCTGCTGGCGCAGATACGCCCGCTGCTCGACGACTTCAACGTCGCCCTCGAATCGATCAACGCGTTCCGCGACAAGCCAGCTGGGCTGTTGCGCCTCACAGTGCCGCCGCCAGCGGCCAGCTTCATGCTCGCGCCGCTGCTTTCGCGATTTCTCGCGCAATACCCGGCGATCGATCTGGAGATCTCCGTTGACGCGGCGTTGACTGACATCGTTGCCGGTCGCTTCGATGCGGGAATGCGCGCCGGCGACCGCATCGAGCAAGACATGATCGCGGTGCGCATCGGCGAGGAGATCCGCGGCGTGGTCGTCGCCGCGCCGGGTTATCTGGCGCGGCACCCGCGGCCGACGACACCGAAGGATCTCGGGGCGCACGACTGCATCCGCGTCCGTTTCCCGAGCGGCGTGATCGTTCCCTGGCAATTTGAGAAGGAGGGCAGGCAGGTGGAAGTGGCGGTGAAGGGCCGCCTAACGGTCAACGATCCCGAACTGGCCATCAGAGCCGCGCTGGATGGCGTAGGCGTGCTCTATACGGCTCTCGGTTATGCCGCGCCAGGGATCAAGGCGGGGCGGCTGGTTCCCTTGCTGGAGGACTGGCGGACGACCTCGGCGGCAATCTTTCTGTATTATCCTAGCCGGCGACAGGTGCCGATGCCGCTGCAGGCTTTCATAGAGTTCCTGCGGGATAACCTGCGAGACGCGTTGAGGCGCGACGGTGGGACGCCGTCCGACACACCGGGTCTGGGCCATGTTTTTGCAGCGTCCGCGTATGGCTCGCCTGATTGTTGGCGGCAACGCGTGGTCGGAGCGTCAATGCCGGGCGAAGCCCTTGGCAGGCGGCCGGCTCGAGGCCGCAAACTCGCCGACGAGATGACCCGAGACGTTGACCCGAATCAGGCGAAAATCGATGCAGCGACCACGTAACGGGTGCATTGAATTTCAAATCAGCCCGTAGCTCGATGTCGGCCTTATGGGTCCGGCCGCGCGGTTGTAACCCCCGGCCGGAAATTTCGGCGCTCAGCTCAGGACGAAACCGGCGTAACCGGCGTCGGCGGATTCCTTGCACTTCTGCAGGTACATCGGCAGCCCGCCGGGGTAGACCAGCATCTCGCGCTTCTTGCCTGGGATGTTGGCGCCCATGTACCAGGACTGCGCGCGCGGGAACAAAGTCGCACCGACCAGTTCGGCGACATGGTCGCGCCAGGCTTCCTCCGCTTCCGGCGTCGCCTCGATCCGGCGGAGGTTGTTACGCCGCATGTGCTCGATGCACGCGACGACGAAGTCGCCCTGCAGCTCGGCGCAGGTCGGCCCGTTGCAGAACGCCGACGGGCTTTGCGGGCCGTAGATATAGAGCAGATTGGGGAAGTGCGCGCTCGCCATGCCCAGATGCGCGCGCGAGCCGCTGGACCATTTCTCCCGCAGCGTCTGGCCGTTCGTGCCGCGAATGTCGATGCTGGTCAGGCCGCCCGTGAGGAAATCGAACCCCGTCGCCAGTACGAGAATGTCGAGCTCGACTTCCCCGTCCTTCGTCTTGACGCCCGTCGGCGTCACTCGTTCGATTGGGGATTCGAGCAGGTCGACAATTTGGACGTTCGGCTGATTGTACGCCTCGTAGTAGTGCTGCTCCAGGGACGGCCGCTTAACGCCGAACGGATGGAATGGCTTCATCGGCGCAAGCTTCTCCGCGACGGCGGGATCCTTGATCCGGGCGCGCACCTTGTCGCGCCAGAACGCATAGGCGGTATCGTTGGCCTCCTCGTTGCTCAGTATGTCCTGGTACGTGCCGATCCAAGGGAAGAAGCCGCCCCGGTTCCACAGATCCTCGTACGTCGCCTGCCGTTCCTGGTCGGAAACATCGAGCGCGTTCTTCGGAATGACATCATAGTCGAACCCGGCGAAGGTCTCGGCGCGCTTGCGGAAGCGCTCGGGAAAAGTCTCCTTCATCCGCCGGTTGGTCTCGTCGTCGAGCTTCCGCTGCCGCATTGGCAGCGCCAGGTTCGGCGTGCGCTGGAACACGGTGAGCTCAGCGACGTCCTGGTAAACCTCCTGGATAACCTGCACCCCGCTCGCCCCGGTGCCGATGACGCCGACGCGCTTGCCCTTGAAGTCCACGCCTTCCTGCGGCCACAGGCCGGTATGGTGGCAGATGCCGCGGAAGTCCTTCAGGCCCTCGATCCGCGGAATATAGGGTTTCGCGGCGAGCCCGGTGCAGAGGACGAAGAACTTCGCCCGCGTCACGCTGCCATCGCTGGCCTGCACGACCCACTGGTCGCGATCCGTGTCGAACTCTGCACCCGTGACGCGGGTGTTGAACCGGATGTCACGGCTGAGACCGAGCTTCTTGTCGACATGGCGGAAATAGGCGCGAAGCTCCTCCCACGAGGGATAGAGCTCGCTGTAATTCCAATCGCGCCAGAGCTCCTCGCTGGAGAACTGATACAATGGCCCGTACGAATCGACCCGGGCGCCCGGATAGCAGTTCCAGTACCAGATGCCGCCGATGTCGGACCCGGCCTCGAATACCTTTACGTGATAACCGAGCCTGCGCAGGTGATCGAGCTGGTAGAGGCCGGCAAACCCGGCGCCGACCACCAGCACGTCCAACTCTTCGACCGCTTTCCCGTTCGCCGTCTTTGCGAGCTGCGTTGCATTCATCTGGGACTTCCTTCCTGGTTGCTCGACAGATGAACTCTCCCGAAGGTTTGAAAAATGGGCCATAGTTCCAGACATATCGGACTTGATTGTCCGAAATGGAGGTCCGCGGATGGACAGTCTAGGATCGCTGAATGCCTTCGTTCAGGCGGCGGAAGCCCGAAGTTTCACGGTCGCGGGACGGCAACTTGGCGTGTCGTCGTCGGCGATCGGCAAGGCGGTGGCGCGGATAGAGGAACGACTTGGCATGCGCTTCTTTCCCCTCCGCTCAACCGGTCATGTCAGAAGCGTATTTGACAAATTAGGCCCTTTATGTCTATATCGTATTCCACGGCAGTTCACTTCAGGAGATCGGTCAGTGGAATTACGCAGACTTGGCACTTCGGGATTGCGCGTGAGCGCGCTCTCGCTCGGCGCGATGACATTCGGAGCGTCGCAGACGCTCATGAAAGGGGTCACGTCCTCCGAGGAAGAGGCGCGGCGGGTCTTTGATCGCGCGGTGGAAGCCGGGATCAACCTCGTTGATACCGCCAACGTCTACACTGAAGGGCGCAGCGAAGAACTGACGGGTGAGTGGGTAGCCGGCAAGCGGGACCAACTGTTGATTGCAACTAAATGCCGCTTCCCGATCGGCCACGGGATGCTTCGCAAACCTGGGCCGAACGAATGGGGCCTCTCGCGCAAGGCGATCATGACGGCTTGCGAGGGATCTCTTCGCCGCCTGAAGACGGACGTGATCGACCTCTATCAGGTGCACATGCAGGACGGAAACGTCGCCATAGACGAGACGCTGCGGGCGCTGGACGACCTCGTGACAGAGGGGAAGGTTCGGTACATCGGTTGCGCCAACTACGCGGGGTACAGCCTCGTCGAGTCGCTCTGGGCCGCGGATAGGCTGCAGACTCACCGCTACGAATCCATCCAACTCCAGTGGTCGCTGGTCCAGCGCTCGGCCGAGCGAGAACTCATTCCTGCCGCGGCGGCGTTTGGGCTCGGCGTTCTCGTTTGGTCTCCCCTCTCGCGGGGCTTTCTATCCGGAAAATACCAGCGCGGCCGACCGGCGCCGGCGGGATCTCGCCTCAACGTACATCAGGATGATTTCCGGGCCTTTGACAACGAGAAGAACTGGAACCTGCTCGACGTGGTCGGCCGAATTGCGGAACAACATGAAACCACTCATTCCGCTGTGGCACTCGCTTGGCTTCTTGCGCGCCCACAAACGTCCAGCATCATCGTAGGCGCGCGGACCGAAGCGCAACTCGAGGACAATCTGCGCGCCCTCTCCGTCAAGCTCACCAGCGAGGATCTCAAAGAGTTGGACGAGGCGTCACGCCCGGACTGGGATTATCCATGGGACGTTATCCGCGACGCCGAAGCGAACGAGGCGAAGCTCCTGACTTGACGAGCCGCACTGGACAACCCGACGGCGATGCCGAGCGCCTGGCGCAGCATCCGATTTAGTCAAAGCGGGGCTGACCAATGAACGTAAATAGTAGCAGGGGGCCAGGTTCGGCACAGCGCGAAGCCATTCTAGTGGCCGCGACAGCGACCTTCCTGCGGTACGGCTTCAAGAAAACATCCATGGATGACGTCGCTCGAGCAGCGGGAGTCTCCCGGCAAGGCCTGTATCTCTATTTCGATACCAAGGATCTCCTGTTCAGGGAGGCTCTTCAACATCTGGTGTCGCACCTGATCTCCGCCGCCCGCGCAGCGGCGGAGGACGGGAACCTCAGTCTCAGGGATCGCCTGCTGGGCGCCTTTGAGGCCGTGCACTGCAGTGCGTTTCACAACGCGTCGCGAGAGGATGCCCTCGAACTGCTGCAGTCAGCGCAGTCTGCCGCCGGCGCCCTCCTTGTCCAGTTGGACCGGGACCTGATGGGGATTGTAGCCGCTCTACTCGCGGAGGCGGGCGTTGCGGACCGCTGGGAGGAGGCCGGCGTCACGGTCGCCGAACTGTCAGAACAGCTCCTGATGAGCGCCAAGGGCATCAAGGCTTCCGTTGACACGCTCACCGCCTATCGGGAGAGAATGCTGACCGCCGTTAGGATCGTGATGCGTAGCCCGTAAGACTCCAATGTGTTTGGTTCTGCGTGGTCTGGTGACTGTGCTGGGTTATTGAGATTCCCTCTGGCGGTGGCGCTCCCAAGCCGGCATGCCAAGCGGTCGAAAGTGGGCGGCATTCGGACGAAACGAAAGCTGCGAGGAGGGTGCCTCGGGAAGACCGCCCCTTGACGGGGTCGCCACACGATTTGTACAAGACTGCACGCTAAGTCTGTCCCTCAAGCGCTTTGACGCCATCGGGGACAGGAACCCAGCCCTGCGCACTCTTCATCCAGATGAAGTAGCCTGGTCGGAGCCAACTTGTGTCATCAAGAGTGCCGGGTTTGAGGGAAAGCACGTCCTGTGCGGACTTCAGAACATGATAGATGCGGACTCCGCACTCGGGACAGAACACACCCGTAACCTCGTTGCCACTGTCGGCGATGCGCGTAAATTGCTTTGTCAGGCCGGTCACTGTCAGGCTGTCTTTCTTCACCGGCATGGACATGCCGAAGGCGCTGCCGGATTGGCGCTGGCATTCTTTGCAGTGGCAGGCGGCCAAGCGTATTGGTTCCGTCGTCAATACGTAACGCACTGAGCCGCATTGGCATCCGCCAGTGTAGGGTGCGGGCATGTTGTTCACTCCTCTCCACATAGATACGATCAAGCTGAAGGCCCGAAATTTCCATTAAACGAATTGCGCCGGCGACTTCTGGACAGATGCATCGGCGACCTTCACGAGCTGTTTTCCGAAGTTCTCGCCGGCAAACAGACGCAGCAACGCTTTCGGTGCATTCTCTAGGCCATTCGCGACGTCCTCCTTATGCACGAGGCTGCCGTCTCGCTGCCAGCGGCTCAGCGCCTCGAAGGCCTCGGGGACCCGCGTGGGATAATCAAGCCCGGTGAAGCCCTGCATACGCGCACGCCTAGCCACCAGATTGGAGTAGTTCGCCGGGCCCGGCTGCGGCGTTGCGGCGTCGGATTTCGAGATCGAGCCGCACAGCACGATGCGCGCGTTGAGGTTGATCCGGGCGAGGACCTCGTTGAGCACCTCGCCGCCGACATTGTCGAAGAACACGTCGATCCCGTTGGGGCAAAGCTCCGAAAGCCGAGCGCCGACGTCTTCGCTCTTGTAGTCGATGGCGGCGTCGAAGTGCGCCTCGTTGACCAGCCAAGCACATTTATCCTTGCCGCCTGCGGTGCCGATAACGCGGCAGCCCTTGATCTTGGCGATCTGGCCGGCGACGGAACCCGTGGCCCCGGCGGCGCCCGACACCACGACGGTCTCACCAGCCTTGACCTTGCCGATCTCGATCATCCCGAAATACGCCGTCAGTCCATTGACGCCGAACAGGCTCAACGCGAGGTTGGGCGGCGTGCCGGGGGAGACCTTCTGCATTCCGCCGAAGCCTTTGCCATCCGTCACGAGGTAGTCCTGCCAGCTGAAGTCTCCTCGCAAGAGGTCGCCCGGCTTGAAGTCGGGATGGCGAGATTCGATCACCTGCCCGACAGCAAAGGACTGCATGACGTCGCCAAGCGGAACCGCGGGCTTGTAGGAGTCACGCGCCATCCAGATGCGCTGCGCGGGGTCGACCGACAGCCACAGGGTCCGGATCAGCACCTGTCCATCGGAGGGCCATGGAATAGGCGCCTCATTCCAGAGAAACTCTTCTCCCGTCAATTTGCCCGCGGGGCGAGCGTGCAAAATCCACTGGCGGTTCTTGCCTTCGGTCATCAGATATTCGCCTCTTCGTGGAGCGGTTGGTGTCTACGTGGCGCGGAGTTTGCCTGGACCGCCAGGGGAAGGCGCCGAGTTGCTGACGCTACTGCTTGGAATGAGACCCAATGATCAGCTAAATCATTGTCGTAATAGCATTCTTCCTGGGGCCGGCGGGCACGACGCTAGCCGCGTTGGACCCTAGATGAGCTCTCCCGAAGGTTTGAAAAATGGGCCATAGTTCCAAACACATCGGACTTGATTGTCCGAAGTGGAGGTTCGCGGATGGACAGTCCAGTGAATGCGTTCGTTCAGGCGGCGGAAGCCCGAAGTTTCACGGTTGCCGGATGGCAATTTGGCGTGTCGTCGTCGGCGATCGGCAAGGCGGTGGCGCGGATGGAGGAACGGCCCAAGCTCAGAGTGTTCGTGGACTTCCTCGCCGCGAACCTTTTCCCGCTGTGGAAGGCGAAGCAGACAGAGCAGGAGACAGCGGGTTAAGTTCCTAAGAGGGGTCGATCTCCATCCTCCCGCGGCTTCCCCGGCGGCGTATCAGTGCGCCACGCTTCGCCAAGCAGTGCACCGCGTGACAAGGCTCTATGACGATTTGGCCGTTGGGGTCGCACGAGCTTGTACTTTGCCGCCCTCCTCGAGATCGACGGGCGGAGTGAGCACCGCCGCCGGACTCGGGTTCCAGGCCAACCTCGCGCAGCAAGCCGGCGAGTTCGCGCATCGGGTCGATTGCGTGGTCGTCGCGGAGCGGGTTAGCCAGGGCATAGCGAATACGATCCGCCAGTCCACCCATTGACCTTCACTCCCTCTCCATTTGCTTGTGCGCTGCACCTACCCGTTTGAAAGGCCGCGAATATCCGGTCGGCTAGCGTGCAAAGGGGTAGGGTGAGCGCGGTCTTTCCGTGACAGAACCACTCACGACCGGATTTCGATCGTATCGACTCGATCTGGGTAGAACGCGAGATGGTCCTTGATGCCCGCAACCGCCGCGTAGGGGGTGTCGTAGGTCCAGACTGCGTCGATCGAGCGCTCTCCGCCCGCCGGGATGCTGAAGTAGGCGGCGTCCCCCTTATAGGGGCAGTAGGTCGTGCGATCTGTCCGCGCCAGCAGCGTCATATCGACATCTTTGCGCGGGATGTAATGGACCGCTGGATAATGGGCCTCGCAGAGCGTCAGCGCTTGGCGCGTGTCGGCAATAACGCGGCCCGCGACCGAGACGATTACTCGCTCGGTGGCGCATTCGATCGAGATCGGATGATCCGGGCCGGGGATTTTGATCGGCTTCGCCGGGACTTGGACATTCTGTTCCATAGTGGTCACCTTTGGCTGTCGAGTTGCGCGGGACTATGTCGCCGACTTGCCACCGTCGACGAAGAGCACCTGACCGGTCGTGAAGGACGACTTGCTCGAAGCGAGGAAGACGATCGCGTTCGCGATCTCGTCGGGCTGGCCCGCACGTTGGAGCGGAACACCCGCCACGAGGCCGGCCTTTCGTTCGGCGCTGCCGGTAAAGCGGTTGAGCATCGCGGTCTCGATCGGGCCCGGCGCCACGGCATTGATCCGCACCCCCGATGCCGCCGCCTCCAGCGCCGCGGACTTGGTGAGCCCCTCGACGGCGTGCTTGCTTGCCGAATAGACCGACGCACCGCGCGCCCCAAGGTGACCGTAAGTCGATGAGATATTGATGATGCTGCCGCTGCCTTGGGCCAGCATGACCCGCAGTTCGTGCTTCATGCTGAGCAGCGTGCCGAGCACATTGGTATCGAAGGTGGCTGCGTAGCTGTCGGCTGACTGCTCGATGACGGGACCGGGGTGGCCTTCGGTGCCGGCGGTATTGACGGCTGCATCGAGCCGACCGAAGCGAGCGACCGTCTGATCGACCAACTCCCGCACAGCGTCTTCGTGGCGTACGTCAGCTGGGACAAACTCGGCCTCCGCGCCGAGCGCGCGCAACTCCGTAGCCAGGGCTTGTCCGGCTTCCTCGTGGCGACCGGAGATGACGACCCGGCTGCCTCCCTTTGCGAAGGCCAATGCCGCCGCGCGGCCGATGCCGGTCGAGGCGCCAGTAATTAACACAACAGGGGTGCTCATCTCGTCGCTCCTTCGACACGCCTAATCCGTCCATTGCAAGTCATCATCGTGATGCCTTTCTTCCTGGGCCGGCGGCACGACGCTCGCCCCGGTGAACCCTAGATGAACTCTCCCGAAGG
This sequence comes from uncultured Alphaproteobacteria bacterium, assembly GCA_963836845.1. Lineage (GTDB taxonomy): Bacteria > Pseudomonadota > Alphaproteobacteria > ATCC43930 > CGMCC-115725 > AP-15. The sequence continues at coordinate 234,364 of CAWILK010000015.1, forward strand.
TTTGAAAAATGGGCCATGGCTCCAAACATATCGGACTCGATTGTCCGCAATGGAGGTTCGCGGATGGACAGTCTAGGATCGCTGAATGCCTTCGTTCAGGCGGCGGAAGCCCGAAGTTTCACGGTTGCGGGACGGCAACTTGGCGTGTCGTCGTCGGCGATCGGCAAGGCGGTGGCGCGGATGGAGGAACGGCTCGGCGTGCGCCTCTTTCATCGCAGCACGCGCAGCATCACGCTAACCGCCGAAGGCGCCCTATTCCTCGAACGCTGCCGGCGCATCTTTTCTGAAATCGAAGCGGCCGAGCTTGAACTGTCGCAGACGCACGAGGCCCCGCGCGGCACACTGCGTGTCAGCCTGCCATTGGTCGGCATGCTGATGATGCCTACTCTCGTCGCGTTCATGCGGGCCTATCCCGAGATAATATTGGATCTCGATTTCAGCGATCGGGTCGTCGATGTGATCGAGGAGGGCTTCGACGCCGTGGTGCGCTTCGCCGAGGTTGGCAACTCGCGTTTGATGACCCGGGCTTTGGGCACATATCGCCGACGCCTCGTGGCGGCCCCGGCCTATCTGGCGGCCAAGGGTGTTCCTCTGATCCCGGACGACCTCAAGGCTCATGCCTGCCTGCACCACAAGTTTCCGACCAGCGGAAAGCTCGAGCGATGGCCGCTCTGGCCCGAGCATGCCGGCATCGAGACCGAACTGCCCAGGGCAGCCGTGGCAAGTACAATTGAGCCGCTAATCTGTATGGCCGAACAAGGCGTGGGTATCGCCTACCTGCCGGACTTCGCCATACGGCCGGCAACTTCGTGAAGGCCTACTCGTCACCGTGCTCGACGACTACACTGATCGCTCCGGACCCCTTCGGGTCCTATGGCCCTCGAGCCGGCATCTCGCTCCCAAGCTCAGAGTGTTCGTGGACTTTCTCGCCGCGAACCTTTTCCCGCTGTTGAAGGCGAAGCAGGCACAGCAGGAGACGGCGGGATAAGTTCCTGAGAGGGGTTGATCTCCATTCTCCCACAGCCAGCCGCGGCGTATCGGTGCGCCACGCTTCGAAATCTCGGCTGAAGGCATCGATTAGCAATGGAACGACTTCCAACCACGGGTTCTGGCGCAAATGCTTCGCCCTATCCGGTGTCAATGACGGGTTCGGGCAAAGGGGAACGGCTCAGGGGCCTTCGGCCGCGAGCACCTCCACAGGCGGGAAATTCGACTCTGCTAACCGCCGCGGGCAACCGCTCCGGATGCGTTTCAGCAGCTGGTGCTCCTCGATCAGCGCTTCGATCTGCGGGAGCTGCGAGGGCATCGGGTTGTTCGGTGCGACCGGGGAACGGGTCACAAAGCGTACCACCGGCCGCATCACGACTGGCAGACCCGTCACCAGCTATGGGCAAAGGTCAGCGGCTATTCGCATCGCCCCGGGTCATTGAAGTTTTAGGAGTTGCGCAGCACTTCCAACGCCGGCCGCCGCCAATGGATGATCCAGAACGCCCAATTGAGAGAGCACCGTGGCCTGATCCCAATAGAGATGCTCGTTGGCGACTTTGCCGGCTTGAAACCGGATGATGCCCACGAGAGCGAACTCGGCTCGTCGACCCGTGGCTGGCACGCCCGACAACATCCAGTCCATGTCGATTGTGTGCGTAAAGCGTATCACCATCTCTTCGACCATGCGATCGTCGCCGAAGGTCTGCGACAGAGAGGTGATTTCCAGATCTGGCGGAATGTTCGGCAGGAATTGATTGGCATAGAACTCATGCACGGCCGCTCGACCTACCCGCACTATGCCGGACGGAATGAGGAACACGTAGGGATGGTCGGTCATCGTACCGAGAGCCGCATCGGCATCTTTGAGTACGAATTCGGCGTAAGTATGTTGCTGCCAGATGGCCAACATGGTCTGCTGGTCAGGCGTGAGTGTGTTGATTGGAAGTACCGCGTCCATTTTGTCCTCCAATTGGCGACGAGCCGCCGGTTATCATTGGCGTGAGCGGCGAGCGGGGCCGGGATGAGACTATCTCCCCGGCCGCCAGCGGTGCTGCGCACCGCGCTCGCGTTGTCGGCGCGCGGTCGTCAAGCCTTGCGCTTGCCGCCGGCTGCTTGGGTCGCGGGCACTCTGGCGCTGAGCGTGTTGTCGAGCTCGAGCGCGCCGCGCGGGATCGTGAAGCGCTCCTGCATCGTTGCGTCATCCTCGGTCAGATTGCGCATCATGCAGCAATATTCGAGCGACAGGCCGTTGGGATCTTTGAAGTAGATCGACTGAGCCCATCCGTGATCCACGATCTCGGTGGTCTCTACTCCCTTGGCCCGCAGCTTGTCGCGCTTCTCGGCCAGCCCAGCCGGCGAACCGGCCTCGAAGGCAAAATGATAGAAGCCCGCGGGTACACCGAGCCCGCGGTTGATGCCCGCATCGTATTTCGCCGGCACGTCCGGCACGCCCTGCGGCTCGAGAAAGGCGACGAGCTGATCGCGCCCGACATCGAAAAAGAGGTGTCGAAGGCGGCCGCCCTCTTTGACCTTTATCGTGTCGGCGACGACTGGCTTGAAGCCCAGAACCCCCTCGTAGAACTCGCGGGTCTTGTCGAGGTCGAGCGTCGAGAGCCCAATGTGGGAAAACCCTTTGTGACTCATGGCTATTACTCCTCGCGTTCAGATTTCTGATGACAGTGGGGGATACGTGCTTCTCTAACATGCGACGCTTATCGACTCCGTTTTTAGATACCCAATAGCGGAGGGCCAATGAGCCGGATCGCATATTTGTCTGCAAGCGCCGCTAGATTCAGTTGATCGCCACTCGTGGCAATCAATCGCAAAACCTCCTCCATGCCGCCCGGCGTGGCCGTAATCACCAAACGAAGCGGAGTATCGGTGGGATTTCCCCAAGCATGCGGGATACCCCGAGCGAGACTAACGATCGTTCCGGCCGTGGCGTCGAACGTCTTGTCCCCGTACAGGACACGCACCGTTCCCTCAACAACGAGGATGTGCTCGTCCTCTCTCTCGTGAAGGTGAACCGGGGTGCTGTCACCAGGGCTTGAGAGGATTTCGGTAATGGAGTAGCGACCATTTGTTGCCGAGCTTGGAATGCGAATTGAGAAGCGCTCGCCGGGTCTTGATTGCAACCACTCACTATTTAGTTCATTGTCGAAGAGGTAGGCGTCAGCGGTGCTGCTGGTGCTCATTGTGATTTATCCTTTTCCGGATCTGACCGTCTGTCTCAGGTACACTTGGCGTATTACCGCCAGGCAGCTCTTTCAAATGCCAGTAGCGGCGGGGCCCTTAGATAGCCATCGGCGAGCTGCCGCCCGGTTTCGCGCATTCGCTGACGGTCCATTGCCGGGTCGATATCGGGCGGCGAGCGCATGACGGTGTCGTTACAGTATGTCGGGATGACCGCCCCGGCATCGCGACACAGGCCGGCGGGGTCTTGACCGGCCTGCACCGCTCGGATGCCGCGTCTCGTCTGGTTCCGGAACATCATGATCCCGCGATCGGTGGCGCCGATATGCTCCAATCCGTGGATGGCGATGGGCCGCTGCGAGACCTGTGCCTCATAGTCGCCGGGTTGCCGCTGACCGGCTTCGTAGGAGTCCGCGGCGAGCTGGCCAGGGAGCCATGATCGTGCGATCGGCCCACCACGCGGGAGTGACACCCTCGGTCTCGCTGACATGGCGGAATTCGATGAACATCGTATTGGTGTCGTCGATCGGCACAATCCAGCGGCTCATCATCGGACCGCTGAACGGATGTTCCTGGTGGCCGGTCTCCCAGATTGGAGCCACCTGCTGCAGGTTGGGCAGGATGGCTTCCACCATCCGGACCCAGATGTTGTGTTCCACCCGCCGCGTCCCAATGGACATCATGCCCACCGGCGTCTCGACGAACTCCAGTTCCGGCAGCACGCCGAACTCATTGGTGAATTGGGAGCCGCTGATGATGGTGTGGAGAAACGCGGTATGGGCGGGATCCATCGCGTTTTCCATGATCTGCAGCCAGTTGCACGGGTAGAAGTATTTCTGCCCCGGCATGAGCCGATAGCCAGGCCGGACAAAGCTGTCGTACACCGGAAGAGGCGGCTGCCGGTCGGGCGGACCCATATAGGCAAAGACGATGCCGCCGTATTCATGGGTGGGATAGGCCCCGTGATACAGCCGGTCTTTCAGTGTACTGTCCGCCGGTTCGCCGGGCGTCTCGAGGATGGTCCCGTCCGCCGCGAACAGCCAGCCATGGTAGCAGCAGCGTATCCCCTGGCGTCGATGAGCCCGAACTCCAGGGACGCGCCGCGATGCGGGCAATGCAATTCCAGCAGACCGACGACGCCGCTCAGGTCGCGAAACACCACCAGTTCTTCGCCGAGGATCTTGACCCGATGCGGCAGGTCCTTCAGTTCGTCGGAAAAGCAGACCGGCTGCCAAAAGCGGCGCAAATATTCGCCGCATGGCGTGTCGGGGCCGACATGGGAGAGTTCTGCGTCTTCGCCGGGCACCTCGCGATGGAGATAGCCGCCAAATCGTGTTGTCAAGAAACCAGCTCTGGTGACCATTGCAGCCTCCCTTTTTCAGCGCGCATCGCGCAGCATGGGAAAGATGGACGGCGACGAACCCACTTGGATCGTGCCCGCGATCTCAAAGCCATGCCGCTCGTAGAGCGAGGTATTTAGCGGGTTCGACGACCAAAGGTATGCTGGGAGGTGCTCCCGGTCGCATTGGTGAAGGCGGTGCTGCAGCAGGGCCGCACCACAGCCCTTGTTCCGATGCAAAGCTTCGACTCCTATGAGCGACAGATACCAATGCGGCTGGGTCGGCCGATAGTGTTCCGTTCGCTCGAAAACGGCGGCAACTGCGGTTTGCTTTTCCGCAACTATGCTACCTGCGATAACAGCCTCCAGCGACCCATCATCGCCGTGAACACCAGGTGGCAACCATAGCGCGATCCCAATACCGTCGCAGGTGCGCTCCGCTGCTCCCGTTTCAAACGAGCTTCTTCCGAGGGCTCGGAAAGTCGAGGAACATGCAACAGATATTGATGCGGGTCAGCATACATCCAGCGCGCTACCGGATCGGTGGCAAAGGCCAGAACCAGCGTGGCGATGGCATGATCGACTTCGGCGCCGCCGGTAATGGTCGCGACTCGCTGTAGTTTCACACCCATACTGGATGCTCCCTTTGGGTTACGAAACCCCTGAGGCTTCTAGATGCGATGTGCTGAGAAATCCAACTCCTGACCCCAGTCAGGAGCCGTCCGAGCCCGCCAGCCAATAACGAATTATTTAGAAGAGCCAGCGCAGCGGTTGGAGACCGAGCAGCAAGCGACCGGCCATCTCGTAGGTTCGCAGCGTCCCGATCACATGCTGATTCATCGTCAGAACGTCGCGCAGGCAGCGATCGAGTGGTCCCTTCTGATAGACTGCCCCGCCGCCGGCGGCCTTGTAGACGAGCTGCACCACATCCACGCAGACGCCCACGACGTGCGGATAGGCGCTGGTGAATAGTGCAATCTGCTTGTCGGAAGGCTGCCGCCCGTCGACCAGGGTCGCCCATAGATCGCCCATAACGTGGAAGAAATATGCCCGAGCTGCGGCGAGGAGCGTCTCTGCGCGCCCGACGGCTTCTTGGACGTAGACATCGTCGCGGAGCACCTTGGGGGGCTCAATGCCGTCACCGAGCGTATATCGTCGTGCCGGTTTGCCTGCCGCACTCTCGATCATCACGTCGATCGCGCGCCGAGCGATGCCCAGTGCGGGCGCGGAGCCCTTCGCTGCGAACATGAACGGGAATGCGTAAAGCGGCCCGCTCGCTTGATCAGCTTCGGGTCTTGGAAGCTGAACGAGCGCTCTTCCTCGACAAACTGGTCGTGCACGACAATGTCATTGCTGCCGGTGCCGCGCAGCCCGGTGGTGTGCCACGTGTCCAGGATTTCGCATTGTGACAACCGCAGAAGACATTGCCGGGTCTCGGGCACGCCATTGCCATCGACACGCGGGACGCCATTTTCGGTGACGATGCAGCCCAACCAGACCCATTCGCAGTGATGGCATCCGCTGACAAACGGAAAGCGTCCGCTGACGCGGTAGCCCCCCGGCACCCGCACCGCCTGCCCGGTCGTCGTAGCGGCGGCGCCCGGTGGCTACCCGAAAATCGGGATACATCGTGCGGGCCACGTCCTGATCGAGGAAGGCGGTGATGTAGCCGCCGTCGCAGCCGATCATCGCGCACCATCCGACCGAACCCTCGGCCATAGCCAATGCCTCGATCACGCGGAACTGCGTCAACGGGTCCAGTTCCGGACCGCCCCAGACGCGCGGCATCGCCATGCCGAACACGCCGGCATCCTTCATCGCCGCAGCAATGCCCGGCGGGAGCCGGCGGCCCCGCTCGATCTCGTCGCTCGCCGCCCGGATTTGTTCGGCCAGCCCGATCGCCGCATGCAGGACAGGAGAATCATCTGCCGTTGCCTGACCTGGGGCATGCGTCGTGTTGATCGCGAACCTCTGTTCGGGTTCGACGATGCTGGATTGCATTAGTGAGGGTCTCGCGTCCATGTTGTCCTCCAGTTTACCCATTGCCGGGCCGTTCAGGCGGCGGCCCTGGCGGGGACCGCCTCTATCCGTCCCATGATGTCCGGTTCCTGCAGCCGACTCTGTGGCCGCAGCAGCTGGGCGACTTCCATCATCGCGCGATGGACGATCGGATCGGCGACGGCGGCGCGAAAAAGGGCGGCCTCGAACTGTTGCCCTTCCTCGAAATTTTCCGGTCGTTCGCCCCACGTCCCGGGAAAAGCGAGGTCGGCGCTCGTGGACATATTCCAGGGGGTTTCGAGCACGGACGCGACCTCGGCCATGAACCCCGCCTGCAATGCCGCGATAGGATCTGGTTCCGCGGCCGCCCGGCCCGCCACATCCTGCAGGAGGCGAGCCTGCTTGGCGGCCGACGACATCCCTTGGCCATGGATCGGGTTGAACCGGCAGAGTGCATCGGCGACCGGCAGCACGCCGCGAGGCAGACACCGCAACCGTTCGAAGTGCTTCCAAATGCTCGCGGGAAAGCGGTAGTGCCTGATGCCGTCGGGTGACTGGGCGTGGCGGAGCGCGTTGTATACCGTCGGCGTGATCAGTGAGCGTGACGCATCGAGGAAGGCGTCCCAGGTTTCCACCCGCGCGGCTGGGCCATGGTTGGTGATCGCGATCATCCAGCGGCCGCCTTCCATCGGCACCAATACCGCGTGCAGCGCAACGTAGGGCGGATCAGGCTGCGTCAGGACGAGCTTCCAATCCGCTGACGCATTGGCGGGGATCGGTACGACAGCGGTCGCATAGCTGAGATCAACGCCGATTTCGGTCGCCAGCGGCCGGCCCCAGCCGAGAGCGTCGAAAAACGACAAAGTCAGCGCGGCGCGACCAGAAGCATCTACCACCAGCTCGGCCTCAAGGGTTTCGGAGCGTCCTGACCCGGTATCAAACCGAATTCCGTGCACAGCCGCATCACACGCCCGCGGGACGATCCCCGTAACTCGGCGCTGTGGATGCAGCGCGATGTTCGAAATCGCCTCGACCCGACGTCGCAGCACTAGCTCGATCAGCGGCCTCGACGCGCAGAGCAGCGATATGCCAAAATTGCGCTTTGGCAGAACGCCGACATCCGGCCGCTCGTATTGGACTTCTTGTGCGACCTGCACGGGGACAGCGCCGGCTCTCGCAAGATCACTCTCGAAACCCGGGAAAATCTCACCGAGCGCCCGGAGACCGCCCGCCAGCAGACCATGCGGGTGCCGATCCTGAGGAGTGCCGGATCGCGAAGCGGCGGACGCCGTCAGGCGGTCGCGTTCGAAGATCTCAACCCGCTCGAAGTATTTTGCCAGAGCGCCGGCCATCGACAGCCCGCCGATACCCGCTCCGATCACCACCGCGCGCCTACCCACAAGACCGGTCATCTTCGTCTCCTCAGATTGTCCACAGGGTTGGCTCAGTCGCGGTACCAGATCGGCTTGAGGAGTTCGTAACCAACATCCTCTCGTCGCAGACCGATGTCCTTGAGCAGGCGGTCGCTGAGTGCGCGCAGTTCCTGCTGCGAACGCGCGCGGGCACGCCGCAGTCTGATGGTGGCGACGATCCGTCGGATCGCCGACAGCGGCGAGACACCCCAGGTCTCGGCGCGACGTGGCACCCTCTCGGTAAGCGGCAGTTTCGGTGATGTCGATGACGGCGCTCCCGGCTGCCCAGCGGGATCAAAGATGCCGAAGCCCCAGACCCAAACCGGGTCGGGAGAGTGGACCGCCGTTCGCTGCCCGTAGCGGCTATGGCTGAGCACAGACCGTCGGAATTCGCTGTGCAGACGTTCTTCGATCATTGCAGCATCTCCTTTAACGAGCTTGGGGCGGCCCGCGTTGACGGGCCGCCCTGTTCGCTGCAATTGATCGAGCAAATCACTGCTCAATCGCCAGCCCGAAATCTGTGCAGTTTTTGCTCACCGTCCGCTCACAGGCGTGGTGCCGCAAACCCCAAGAGGAAGGATGGGAGGCCGTAAGGCGGGCGCACGCCATTTCCGCGCCGATCCGCCGAGAGGCCGCTAAAGGGACGCTGGTGCGTTCAGGCCCAGTGATTTCTCACTCGGATCGCTTCGCTGCGCTCGCAATGACAGCTCCCCCGAGCGGGTCGGCCGTCCGGCCGGTTTTAAACTCGCAATAACGATAAAAGTCGACGGGGCCACTTGATCGGAATTTGCTTTAACCCTCCGGCACCCCCGCTACGCGCAGCCCTTCGCAGAAGTGCTCGCGCTGCCCGAGGAACACCGGATTGTCGCTCACCGCTTCGGCGTGGAACTTGGCGATCGTGAAATGGGGCGCGAGACGCCGGGCGACGGCACAGACCTCTCCTGCCTCCTCCAGCAGCCCGGCGAGCCCCAGCGCTCCGGCCAGGATGAAGTGGGAGTGTCCCCAGTTCGGGTTGATTTCGACTGTCTTGCGCAGGCTCTCGATGCCACGCACCACTCGCCCGAGATAGACATCGGCAAGACCGATGAAAAAGTGCCATTGGAAGAGGAACGGATCGCGCGGACTGAGCCGCATTGCTTGCTCGACATGGGCGCGGGTCTCGTGTCCCCGCCCGAGCAAGAGCTTCATCACGCCGACATAGGCGTGCGCTATGGCGAGATTGCCGTCCAGCCCGATGGCGAAGTTGAACTCCCGCAGCGCACGCTCAGGCGCGCGCTTTGCAAATAGGACGGTCCCGGACGTCACATGCGCGTCGGCGCTGCTCGGCGCCGCCGCCAACGCCTTCGTCACCGCCGCCTCGGCCGCGCGGATCTGCCCGGCTCTGTCGGCAGATGCGTACATGTTGACTTCCGACATGGTGGCGTTCGCGAAGCCCAGCAGCGCGTCGACATTGTGCTCGTCGAGACGGAGTGCGGCCTCGAAAAAAAAGCGCGCCTCCCGCGCCGCCTCCAGTGAGAGATGTCGGTTCCACGCGGCCCAGCCGCGAAGAGTGTGATCGACAGCGTCGAGACGGTCGGGATGATCGCGTACCGCTCGCCGGCTCTCCGCCGCGATCAGCTCCATATGGATGGTGTGAGCTAGCCGGGCGGTGACCTCGTCCTGCATCTCGAGGAGGTCGGCGCGCTGCTTGTCGAAGCGCTCGGCCCACAGATGTGCGCCGCTCTCGCATTCGACGAGCTGCGCGTTGAACCGAAACCGCTCACCGGCGTTCTGCACGCTGCCTTCGAGCACGTATCGCACGCCGAGTTCGCGGCCGATCTGGCGGGTGTCGATCTGCTTGCCCTTATAGGCGAAGGCGGTATTGCGCGAGATGGCGAAGACGCCCGAGCAGCGCGAGAGATCCGTCGTCAACGTCTCGGTGATGCCATCGACAAAGGGATCCTCCTCCGTGTTACCGCCGATATTGAGGAAGGGCAGCACCACAACCGAGAGCCGCGGCGGCGCGGGCTCGCCGGCTTTGGGCGGGGTTGCCGTCTCGCCACCCGGGCTGTCTGCTTTCGCGGCCGGCGGGGCCACAGTCGCCACCTCGGGTTCGGTCGCCGTGATGCGCGAGCTTTCCCACATCCAGCGTGCCAGGCGATCGCGCGCGGTGGTGAGGTAGCGGCGGTAAGTGCCGAAGGGAAGAGACAGCCGATCCGCGACCGCCTCCTGCTTCGGGGCGGGTTGGAAATAGGTGAGCTCGATCACTCGCCGCAGTTTCTCGTCCCGCGCATTGCCGAACAATGAACCGACGGTCTCGGTCAGCAATGCTTTCAACTCCCGAGGGCCGGCCGACCCGCCGAGGTTAAAGACTCCGTCTTGCAGCAGAGGGTTTCGTGCGAGCAAGTCGGCGCTGTGGAAATCGCGCAGAGCGTCTTTGAGCGCGCCTGCGAATTCGGCGTAAGCGAGCCCCGGCACCGCGGCGATGGACGCTGCGGGTGAGACTGTCGGCAACGATGGGGGCGCGTCAGGGATCGGCTGCTTCAAAACAGGCGCGCCATCATCCGTGTTCATTCCCGGTGGACGGCCGGGATCTTCATGACCACCGGTTCGCGAGTTAGAAACAGACCAATCTAAAATCGGTACTCCTGGAGGTGTGGCAAGGGGTCGCCCCGAAACTTCGTCATGACGGGCGAAATCGAGGCTTCCAGCCGCAGCGGACTTTGATGGGCGAGTGTCCGGGGGTCGCTTCGCGTCCAGCCTGGCGAGGCAGAGCGTTGACCGGGTTTTTAACGCCCACACAAGGAGGCGCGGGGCCTCCCTGTGTGAGTTACCCCGAATTACGCGGCGTGGAGGAGTTCGAGATAATCCTCGTAGATGGTCATGTTCTTGCCGAAGGAGATCGCCGCGGCCTGGGCGCCGCAGACGAGGTGCATCCAGCGCCACGGCTCGCGGGTCGAGTGGTATTCCTCGACGATCGACTGGTGGTGCTTGAAGGCGTGCATCTCGGTGAAATTGTCGTGGCAGACGATCTCGGCGAGGCGCGCGATAAGGGCCTGCGGGTCGTAGCCGGCCTTCATGTATTGCGTCGCCAGGTTGACCGTCTCCTTGACCTCCGGCACCGCCCGCATCTGCCCGAGATTGGTCACCTTGGACCAATCGGTCGGCGGCTGGTTGTAGATGCTGTGCTTGATCGCGTCGAGCAGCTCTTCCTGCTCCGCTGAGGCAACGCGGCGACCGCTGCCATATCGGGCTGCGGATAGGGCTCCATGCGGTTCGCGGTCGAGCGGATCTCGGGGCCCGACTGCCAGGTCAGCAACAGCATCAATTTGTTCTTGAGGCTGATCCCGTCGAGCCGCAGCAGATAGCGCCGCAGATTGATGCTGGTGTGCAGGTGGACATCCATCGGATTGCCGCCGAGGGAGCGCAGGAACAGGCCGGCGGCCCCGATCGACGAGCGCTTCACCGGCGCCGTCCAGCGAAATCCCGCCGGCCAGGGCCTTTGCCATCAATACCGGAATATCGGCAAAGACGTCGACGGCCGCTGATCGCCTCTCCGAGCTCGCCGATCACCGCGGTTTCATCATCGCCGCTGCGCTGGCGGTAGATGCGCTTCAACAGCTGATGCTCCTCGATCAGCGCCTCGATCGCGGGCAGCGGCGAGGGCATCGGGTTCGGCGGGGCGACCGGCGAACGGGTCACAAAGCGCACGACCGGCCGCATCACGGTCGTGAAAAACTCCTTGTCGAGAACCCCGGTCTCAAAGGCGCGCCACACCGTGCCGGGGAACATGAAGTAATGGTCATCGTTGAAATTCTTCGGGATCGCCACGCTCAGCAGCAGATCGAAGGCCTCGATGCGCGGCGCGTTATTCCACAGCCACTGGTAAAGGTGGTCTGCCTTGTTCCACTCGCCGCGTCCGACCGCGTTCAGGAAGGCCGCTTTCGTCGCTTCGACCCCGCCGGCATCCTCCGGCGTCGAATTCGAAGAGGGCGTACGGCCCCATCGCCGGATGATTGATGTGCTTGTTGGTCAGCGCCACGTGTTGCAGGACCGGGACAAAACGCTCCTCGCCCTCCAGGCGCTCGACCGTCTTCGAGATCGCGTAGAGGCCGGCCAAGGGGTGCAGCGGACCGCCGTGATGGCCTGGCGGCATCTCGGTCGAGCGGGTCACGGCGAGGGCGGAGGCGGTCAGCATGGTCTCCGTCGACACCCCGGCGCGCAGCTTTTCCAGCGCCCGGTCCAGAATCTCGACCGGCGGAGTATCCTCGATGAACTGCACCAACGGTTCGATGGCGTCGGGATATTGGACACGTGTCGGCATCGGCATGATGGATTCTCCGAAAGTATGGTTTCTGTTGTGGTGGACGCAGCCGGCCCCCGGGATTCCCAAGCCTGTGATCGGGTAATCAACCACACGATTGAGCATGGCGGCTTGCCTGGCAACAAGATTTCTTGTTGGATCTGGGATGCAGGAATGTGCTCCCCGAATGCCGGATTCGCTGCCCATTGGCACACCGTAGCCGGGTCGCGAACTGCGCCGTACCGAAAGAAAGGCGTGCAAGCCCCATGCCGAATGTTCACCCACAAATCCGCGACGTGCTGCGGGCGATGGCCGAAGCCAAGCTTCGGCCGATCGAGGAACTGACCCCGGCGGAGGCGCGCGAGCAGGTCGAAGCGACGGCGCGGGCGCGCAAGGCCGAGCCGCTGCCGGTCGAGAGGGTCGAGGAGCGCCTGATCCCGGGGCCGCCCGGCCCCATCCGTCTGCGGCTCTACTGGCCGCGAGCCCAGGCGCCGAGGCCGGCCATCGTCTACTATCATGGCGGCGGCCATGTGATCGGCAGCCTCGACACCCATGATTTCGTCGCGCGCAACCTGTGCGCGGGCGCCGAGGCGGTCGTCGCCTCGGTCGATTACCGCATGGGGCCGGAGCACAAATTTCCGGCAGCCGTCGATGATTCCTTCGCCGCGCTGCAATGGGTGCACGCCAATGCCGAAAGCCTCGGCGCCGATCCCGGCCGGATCGGCGTGCACGGCGACAGCGCCGGCGCCAATCTGGCGGCGGTGGTGGCGCTGCTCGCCCGTGACGCAGGCGCCCCGAGGCTGCGGCTGCAGTCGCTGGTCTACCCGATCGCCGATTACAATTTAGTCGGCGACAGCTACAGCAAATATCGCAGAGGGCTTCGGGATCCTGACCAAGGCCGGGATGATGTGGTTCCGCAATCATTACCTGCGCAGCCCGCAGGACGCCGATGACTGGCGCGCCTCGCCGATCAGGGCACCGAGCCTCGCCGGTGTCGCGCCCGCGATCGTCGTCACCGCCGAGTGCGACGTGCTGCACGATGACGGCGAGGGCTATGCGCAGGCGCTGCGCCGCGCCGGCGTCGCGGTCGAGTACAAGGAATATCCGGGGATGATCCACGCCTTCTTCGGCATGGTCCCGGCGGTCGACGACGCGATGAACGCGCAGCGCGCGGTCTGGGCAGCCTTCAATCGGGCTTTCGGCTGAATGATTGGATCAGCGCCGTTGCGTCCTTCGAGACGACCCCTTCGTGGTCTCCTCAGGATGAGGCTTTTTCTCAACGCCATCAATGAAGTACCTCATCCTGAGGTGCCTCGCGAAGCGAGGCCTCGAAGGACGCACGACCGCAGTGGAGCTTCCCGGCGCCAATTCACTCACGGCCTCTTAGGAGGCGATTTGTCCCGGCCCCGCGCCGCCGATGATTTTGCGACGATCCGCGCGCGCCTGCAGGAGCTGCGGCGCGAGCGCGATCAGACCCCTGCACCCGAGGCGCGAGCGGAAGCACCGCGGCAGGCGAAGGAGGCCGAACGGCGCTCGAAGGAGCGGCGCGAGGGCCTTCCGCCGCCCTGGGTCCCGACGATCTTCGTTTAGGTCGCCATCCACCCGCCGTCGACGTTATAGGCGGCGCCCGAGACATAGCTCGCGCGGTCCGAGCACAGCCAGGCGACCATCTCGGCGATCTCTTCGGGCTCGCCCATGCGGCGGAACGGCACCTGGGCGAGGATCGCCTCGCCGCGCCGCCGCATCGTGTCCTCGGTCATCCGGGTCTTGATAAAGCCGGGGCAGACCGCGTTCACCCGGATATTCGCCGCGGCGTATTCGAGGGCGGCGGTCTTGGTCAGCCCGACGACGCCGTGCTTGGCGGCGACATAGGCCGAAGAGGTCGGCAGGCCGGCGAGCCCGGCGATCGAGCCGGTGTTGACGATCGCGCCGCCGCCCTGCGCCTCCATCTGCTTCAATTCGTGGCGCATGCACAGCCAAACGCCTTTCAGGTTGACCGCGACCATGCGGTCAAAGGCTTCCTCGGACCAGTCCGCCGTCTTCTTGCCGGCGGCGTCTACCTGGTAGCCGGCGATCCCGGCATTGTTGAAGGCGCAATCGAGCCGGCCATAGGTCCGCACGACATCCTCGACCATCGCGCGCACGTCCGTATCGCGCGTCACGTCGCCGGACAGCGATATCGCCTGTCCGCCGGCGGCGTTGACCAATGCGACGGTTTCGCGGGCCGCCTCGATCGCGACATCGGCGACCGCGACGCGGCCGCCCTCGCGCGCGAACGCGAGAGCCGTCGCGCGGCCGATCCCGCCGCCACCCCCGGTGATCAGCGCCGATTTCCCCTCGAGCAAGCCCGCCATCGCTTACCTCCCTACCCCTTTTTCGCCCGGTGCCGGATCAAATTGGCACTGATGTCTGCCGGTTCCTATACCTGCGTCGCTCAGCGGCCAGGGCGCTGATCGATTTTCTGGCCGCACCGGCGGCCGCACCGGTCTACAAGGCACATGGAATGGAGCCCAGATAACCGCCGGACGACGGCGAGCACGGCGCGGGAGGATTTCGTTGCCGGAGCATTTCCGACAAATTTTATTCATTGTGACGCGTAATGGACGTGGTCCACCACGTTTTTCGGGACGTATGAAGTGTTATAGTCCGCTTCAGTTCATTAAGAAATATTAAGGGCAATTATGAAGACCACCGCAGTTAAACGAAAGCCCGAACCGCAACCGCCGCAAACTCAACTGACTCCTTTTAGAATCTCTTGAAGACATCGCGTGGGAGCTTTGGCTCATTATCGAACTTCTTGCGCCGGTGCGGCGCAGATTGCCGAACACGGCTTCGCAGAAGCTGGTCGATTACGTTAAAGACCGACTGATCGCCAAAAGCGTCGCATTGGCCAAGTGGAAGAAGGCCCGCCCGGAATTATTCCCAGACTCCCCGGGTCCGGCTCGGGAGGTGCTGCCCGGCGAGAACTGGACCTTCCCCGGGCACCGGAGCTTGGCGGAAGTGATCGAGGCTGAGCGAAGCGCGGCCGGGGACCTCTCAAAGGCTTCCTGAATCTTCATAGCCAACGGGTGGTGGTGCCCAGGGGCGGAATTGAACCACCGACACACGGATTTTCAGTCCGTTGCTCTACCAACTGAGCTACCTGGGCGCTCCGGCGAGGGGCGCTTATAATGGAATCGCCGCAACCCTGTCCAGCCGAGCCTGTCTATGGCGGCAGGGTCAGGTCTCTAGCCCCCGACGGCGCCCTGGGCTTCGACGTAGAGCGAATAGATCGACTGGCTCGCCGCCATGAAGAGGCGGTTGCGCTTGACGCCGCCGAAACAGACATTGGCGCAGCGCTCGGGCAGCATGATGCGGCCGATCATCTTGCCGTCGGGGGCGAGCACGGCAACGCCGTCCTCGGCCTCGCCGCCCGACCAGGCGCACCACAGATTGCCCTCGATATCGACGCGCAGGCCGTCGCTGCCGCCCGGCTCGGCGCTGTAGAATTCGCGCCGGTTGGCGGTCTTGGTGCCGTTTTCGACGACATCATAGACCTGGATCGTGCGCTGCCCCGGGCCAGGCGTGTCGACGACATAGAGCAGTTTTTCGTCGGGCGAGAAGGCGAGCCCGTTCGGCCGTTTCATATCGCCGACCGCAATCGTCAGCTGGCCGCTCGCCGGGTCGAGCCGATAGACCCGGTACGGCATTTCCACGGGCGCCTTGTGGCCGAGGTAATTGCCGCGGATGCCGGCGCCGTTGTCGCTGAACCAGATCGAGCTGTCGGATTTGACGACGACGTCGTTGGGGCCGGTCAGCTGCTTTCCCTCGAAGCTCTCGGCCAGTACCGTGATCGTGCCGTCGTGCTCGGTGCGGGTCAGCCGCCGCGAGCCCATCTCGCAGGTCACCAGCCGCCCCTGGCGGTCGCGGGTATTGCCGTTGGCATAGTAGGAGGGCTTGCGGAACACGCTGACCGCCCCGGTCTCCTCGTCCCATTTCATCATCCGGTCGTTCGGGATGTCGCTCCAGACGAGGCAGCGAAGGTCGCCGAACCAGACCGGCCCCTCAGTAAAGCGGCAGCCGGTCGCGATCACCTCGATCGCCGCATTGCCGAGGACGAGCGGCGTAAAGCGCGGGTCGAGTGTCTTTATTCTGGAGTCGGGATAGCGTACCGGGTAGCGCCCATGATCTCTTCCGGCCTTTTCTCTGCTCAAAAAAGCCATTAATGCCGAAGTCCGAAGGCGCGCAGAGTCGACGAAGCCCGACACGTCTGCCGATATCCATCTGCCGCGACCTCTGCGTTTAAGCTTTCCTTGGCCGATCAGGAATTCGGCCCGCGCTCCATCGACACCGGCTGCCAGCGCTTGAGGCCGCTGCCCGCCAATACCGACGGGTTGACGCAGGACATCGGCCATTTGCCGCTTAGCGCCAGCGACAGTTCGAGGCCGACCCGGCGGCGGCGCGCCGGATCGAACCGCGCCGTCGCCGAGGCGACATGCGCGGTCAGGATCGCCTTGTCCATCTGCAGCAGCGGATTGTTGCCGCCCGGCGGCTCCTGCTCGAGCACATCGAGCCCGGCGCCGGCGATCATGCCGTCATCGAGCGCCTTGATCAGCGCCGCCTCGTCGGTCGTCGGGCCGCGGCCGGTGCTGACATAGATCGCGGTCTTCTTCATCTGGCGGAAATGCTCTTCGCGGATCAGCCGGTTGGCGCTCTCGGTCGCCGGCGTGTGCATCGAGATGATGTCGGCGCGCGCCAGCAATTCGGGGAGGCTGACCGGCTCGACCCCGCGCTCGACCATGACGATCTCTTCGATATAGGGGTCATAGGCGATGACGTGCAGGCCGAAGGGCTTCGCCCGCTCGGCGACGGCGCGCGCCACATGGCCAAAGGCGATGAGGCCCAAGGTCATGCCCCGCAGGCGCGGGATCTTGAGCAATGCCGGCCGGCCTTCGGACCAGCGCCCGTCGCGGACCATCCGGTCCTGCTCGATCAGCCGGCGATGGGTGGCGAGGATCAAGGTCATCGCATGGTCGGCGACTTCCTCGATAAAGGTGTCGGGGCAATTGGTGACCGGGATGCCCTTGGCGGTCGCGGCATCGACATCGACCGTGTCGACGCCGACGCTGCCGAGCGAGATGATTTTGCAGCGCTGCAGCCCGTCGATCATCTTTTTGGTGATGCGCCGCCCCTTGGCGTAGAGCGCGTCGGCGTCGCGCGCGGCGCTGACGAATTCGTCCTCGGATCCCGCCGGGATCTCGAAGATCTCGGCCTCGATCGGCGCGAGCGCCTCCATCTCGTAGCCGTAATCGCCGCCGGCAACGGTAAAGCTGGCGCCCGCCGGCGTCGCGATCCTGAACTTGGCCAAATCTCCCTCCCTCTTGCGCGTGACCGATGCCCCAGATCACACCGTCACTGGAGCGGGTTGTCAATCGCTGCTCAGTTGATCGTAACCGTGGGCCCTTGATCGTATGACGACACCGAGAGCAAGGGGGGAACTTTCCGCGCCGTTCGGTCCGCCCTGCGCGGGGGCGGCAACACTGTCGCGAGCCAATCAGCGAGTTGACGGCGCGTTGCGTCCCACCTAAGCCTGCAGCTGTTCAAAGACGGGAGGGTTCATATGGCGAAGATCGAGCAATACGCTGCCCGCGGGGTGTGGGATCCGCCGGCCTATTCGCAGGCGGTCAAAGTCGCGGGCGCGGAGACCATTCTCTACATTGCGGGCCAGGTGGCTTACGACGACAACGGCAACGCCGCCTATCCCGGGGACTTCAAGGCGCAGGCGCGAGCCACTCTGCAGGCGCTGAAGGCCCAGGTCGAGGCGGGCGGCGGGACGATGGCGAACATCGTCAAGGTCAACACCTATCTCACCGACATCCGCCACCGCGCCGATTACGCGGCGATCCGCGAGGAGTTCTTCGGCAAGAAGATGCCGGCCTCGACCCTGGTGGCGGTCACGGCGTTGGCCCTGCCCGAGTTCCTGATCGAGGTCGAGGCGGTCGCGGTGTTCTAAATTCGCCGCAGCGCCGGGCGCAGGCCCCAGGCGAGCGGCAAGGTGACCAGCACGACGGCGGCGATCAGCCCCATCATCAGGGGCACCCCGACGCTGTCGCTGACCAGCCCGTAAAGGACCGGGGACAACGCCCCGGCGCCGATCGCGCCGGTATAGAAGATGCTGAAGGCGCGCTGCCGGCGCTCGGGCGCGACAAGCTCGGGCACAGTGCCGTAGAGCACCGAGGAGGTGCCGTTGAGCGCCACCCCGATCAAGGGCAGGACCGCCAATCCCGCCTCCAAGGGCAAGGGCAGCAGGGCGAGGATCCCGCCGCCGTCAGCCCCTCGGTCAGGAACACCGCGGGCACCACCCCGAGGCGCGCCCCGAGCCAGCCGCAGACCAGTTTGCCGGCGGCGCCGCCGGCAAAGATCAGGGTCAAGGCAATGCCGATCATCGGCAGATCGGCGCCCTTCATGCGCAACAGAAACGGCAGAAAGGTCAGAAACCCCATGCGCGTCGCGCTGTCGATGATCGCCGATCGACAGCAGCAGCGGAAAGCCGCGCCCCGCCGATTGGACAGCCGGGGTTTCGCTCGCGGCCCGCGGCGCGGGCTCGCCCGAGCCGCGCGACCGGCGCACCAGCAGCAGCACCGCGGCCGCGGCGACGATCCCGGCAATGCCGAGCACCGAGGTCGCGGAGCGCCACGGCATCATCGCGACCAGCCACGCGGTGGCGGCCGGCACCGCCATCTTGCCGAGATCGCCGGCGAAGTTGTAGGCGGCGAGCGCGGTGCGCGAGCGCCTGCCGGCAAAGGCATGGGCGACGAGGTTGGCGGCGATCGGGTGCTGGGTGCTCGAGCCGAGCCCGCCGATGACGAGCGCGACCATCAGCAGCGCAAAGCCGGCGCTCGCCCCGGCGACCAGATAGCCGATGCCGGCGAGCGCGGTGCCGAGCGCGAGGACGAGCGGGCCGCCGAGCCGGTCGGCGAGCGCCCCCGCCGGCATCTGGAACCCGGCCATCGAACCGGCATAGAGCGCCCGCAGAACGCCTACCTCGGCATAGCCCAGGCCGAACTCCATCTGCCACAGCGGCAGCAGCACGTAGAGGAGATCGGTGTAGCCGTCGTGCAAGGCGTGCGCCCCGCAGGCGACCGCCATCGTGCGCTGCTCGTCGGAGCTCGAAGACCTGCCCGGCGCGTCGGCGGCGATTTGAGACAATTTGCCCGGCCCTCGTCATCAAAGCCGCGCACAGCAGTTTGTGGCGGCCGGGCCAGAGTACACGATTGTTGCCGATTTATGACAGGCAGTTGGGGCCGGTGCGCTACACCCTATGCGGGCAAAGCCCCTCTCCGCCCTTCAGGCCGCGGCGGGAGAGGGAAAGAAGAGTTGGCCTCCGATCTTCTCCGAAGAGCCCTGCCGGGGTTTACGGCTCCAGCCCCACCAGGCTGCGGGCGTAGGCCCGGGCTTCGAACGGGCGGAGGTCGTCGGCGGTCTCGCCGACCCCGATGGCGTGGATCGGGATGCCGTATTTCTCGGCCAGCGACACGAGGACGCCGCCGCGCGCCGTGCCGTCGAGCTTGGTCATGACGATGCCGGTGACGCCGACCATCTCGCGGAAGATCTCCGCCTGGGCATGGGCGTTCTGCCCGGTCGTCGCGTCGAGCACCAGCAGCACCGAATGCGGCGCCTGCGGGTCGGCTTTTTTGAGGACACGGACGATTTTCTGCAATTCGCCCATCAGATTGGCCTTGTTGTGCAGCCGGCCGGCGGTGTCGATCAGCAGGATGTCGCTGCGCTCGGCGCGGGCCTGCTCGAAGGCCTCGAAGGCGAGCGCGGCGGCGTCCGACCCGGCGGGCTTGGCGACCACCCGGCAGCCGGTGCGCTCGCCCCAGATCTGCAGCTGCTCGACGCCGGCGGCGCGGAACGTGTCGCCGGCGGCGAGCACGACATCATGGCCGGCGTCGCGGTATTGCTTGGCGAGCTTGGCGATCGTCGTCGTCTTGCCGCTGCCGTTGACGCCGACGACAAGAATCACGAACGGCTTTTTGCCGGGGTCGAGGCGCAGCGGCTTCATCACCGGCTCGACCAGCCGGATCACCTCCTCGGCGAGCGCGGCGCGGACCTCCTCGGGCGAGACCTCCTGGTTGAAGCGGGTCCGGCGCAGCTCCTCGGTGACCTCGGCGGCGAGGCCGATCCCCATATCGCTGGCGATCAGCAGCTCTTCCAATTCGAGCAATGCCGCATCGTCGAGGCGCCGGCGGTTGAAGATCGTGTTGATGCCTTCGGTGAGCCGCGCCGAGCTGCGCGCCATCCCCGCCCTGAGGCGGCCTAGCCACCCGCGGCGCTCCTGCGCCTCGGCGCCTTCGGACGCGGCAGTCGCGGGCGGCGCGTCGGCAATCTCCGGACCCGGCTGCGGTGCGCCGCGGCGCCAAAGAGCGCCGGTCCACATCCCCCCTTCGGCGGTCTCGGCATCGGCCGACGGGGGCGAAGTTGGTGGAGTGGGTGGGGGCGCCGGGCCTTCCGGCGGGCTTTCGACCGTTTGTTGCTGCTGCTCGGCCTCTTCCGCAAGGGCGTCGGCGCCCGGATCGGGCCCCGGAATGGGTTCGGGTGTCGAGCGGCGCCAAAACCTCATTGAACCGGCACTCCGACAAGATGGCGCCCGGTGCTTTCGACCAGCCGCATGCGGCGGACCGACCCTTCGGCCGCGCCGACCGCAAAATTCACGGGCGCGTAGAATTCCGTCCGACCGCAGCCGGGGCGCTCGATCAGGACCTCGCTCTCGCTGCCGATCCGGGCCGCAAGATCCGCCGCGAGCGCCGCCTCGCCCGCCGCCCGCAGCTGCGCCGCCCGCTCCTTGATCAACGGGGGCGGCACCTGCGGCATGCGGGCAGCCGGGGTTCCGGGGCGCGGGCTGAACGGGAAAACGTGGACGAAGGCGAGGCCACATTCCGCGATCAGGTCGAGGGTGCGGCGGAACATCTCCTCGCTCTCGGTCGGAAAGCCGGCGATCAGATCGGCGCCTAGCGCCACCTCGGGCCGCAATGCCCGAGCGCGCCGCGCCGCGGCGACCGCATCCGCCCGGGAATGCCGGCGCTTCATCCGCTTCAGGATCAGATCGTCGCCCGCCTGCAATGACAAATGAAGATGCGGCATCAGCCGCTTCTCGTTCCCCAGCAGCCGCCACAGCTCGGGGTCGATCTCTGCCGGATCGAGCGAGGAGAGGCGCAGCCGTTCGAGCTCCGGAACCGCAGCCAACAGCCGGCGCACCATCTGGCCGAGGCTCGGCCGGCCAGGAAGATCGGCGCCATAATCGGTCAGGTCGACACCCGTCAGCACGATCTCGCGATAACCGGCAACGACAAAGCGGCGCGCCTGGTCGGCGATGGCGCCGATCGGCACCGACCGGCTGGCGCCCCGGGCATAGGGGATAACGCAGAAGGTGCAGCGGTGGTCACAGCCCTGCTGGACCTGCAGAAAGGCTCGGCTTTTGCCCTCGAACCCGTCGACGAGATGGGCGGCGCTCTCGACCAGATCGGCGGGCGCGTCATCCCCGCTGGAATAGCTTTCGGCGCGCAGCTTGGCGCGGTTGTCGAGGATGCAGTCCACCTCGGGCAGCGCGGCGTAGCGCTCGGGAGCGATCTCGGCGGCGCAGCCGGTCACGATGATGCGTGCCCCCGGCTGCCGGCGGCGCGCCCGGCGGATCGCCTGACGGGCCTGGCGCTCGGCTTCTGCAGTTACGGCGCAGGTGTTGACAATCACCGCGCCGCTGAGGCCGGCCGAGGCCGCAGCGCGACGGATCACCTCGGATTCGAATGCGTTGAGGCGGCAGCCGAAGGTGATGACCTGGTTATCCTTCATCGCCGTCAGACCGCCGATAGCAACTCGGGGTCGAACGAGCCCTCGAAGCTCAATTGCGCCGGGCCGGTCATCGTGACATGCCCGTCTTCGCGCCAGGTGATGTCGAGGGTGCCGCCGTCGAGCTCGACCGCGGCGCTGCGTTCGGCGAGGCCTCGCCGGTGCGCCGCCACAACAGCGGCACATGCGCCGCTGCCGCACGCCGGGGTGATGCCGGCGCCGCGCTCCCAGACCCGCAGCCGAATGTGGCTGCGGTCACGGATCGCCGCCACGCCGATATTGGCGCGTTGCGGAAACAGCGGATGATTTTCAAGAACCGGTCCCAATCCGGCGAGATCGATCGCGTCAACTTCGTCGACGAAAAACGTCGCGTGCGGATTGCCGATATTTGTGCAAGCCGGCTCCGCGAGCGGGCCGACGACCAAATCGACCCGATTGGTATCGGCGGCTCGGGCGAGCGGGATTTCCCACCACTCGGTCCGCGCCAGTCCCATATCGACGTTGATGTTCCCGTCGGGGAGGATTGTGGCTTCGAGCAGCCCAGCCAGGGTCTCGATCCGAACCTGCCGGTCCCGCGCCTCCCTGAACAGCAGGTCGGCGACGCAGCGGGTGGCATTCCCGCATGCCTCGGCCTCGCTGCCATCGGCATTGCGAATCCGCATCATGACGCGAGCCTCAGGATGACGCGGCGGCTCGAGCAGGATCAGCTGGTCGCAGCCGATGCCGGTACGCCGATCGGCGAGCGCCGACACGTTCTTTGCCCCCAGCGCGACAGCGTTGCGTCGACAATCGAGAACGACGAAATCGTTCCCGAGCCCGTGCATTTTGAGAAACGGGATCCGGCCCATCGCGCCGCTTATATGGCGGCGGGCCGGCCCTGTCCAACACCGAGGCGGCCGCGTCCGATCGGGGCGCCGGGCTGTCCCGTTACGTTGCGCCGGGCGGCGCCGCCGGCAAGACGAGCCCCGCCCTGGCCTGCCGTGCACCCGCTTTCCCGTGCTTTGTGGTGGTCGTCTTCGAAGCGGCCACCGGGGCGCGCTTTGTTGTCCTGGTCGGCGCGGCTGCCGCGCTTCCGCCGCGGTTGGAGCGCGCGGATTGGGTCGCATGGCCGGTGCTTCGCGGTTTCCCGAGGCTGTACTTCCCGTGTCTCTGCCCCGAAGCGTGCCTGCCGCGCCCTCCGCCATAGCCCCGCGACGATCCGGACGCGGCGGTCGTCGGCCGCTGCGGTGCGATCGCGTCGACGGCGGACCAGTCGTTTGCAGTCGTGTCCGCCGTCCGGGCCGACACCGGCTCGGTCTCGTTCGCAAAATGAGACGGTGTGCCGCTCGGCGGGGTAAAGTTTTTCGAGCCGTAATCCGGAAGGTCCAAGGCGGACGCCGGCAATCCGGCAAAGGCGAGCGCGCCCGCCAGAAAGGCGATCGTCAATTTATTCATCGTCGAGTGTCCCCCAACACCTCCGGTTGCTTAACCGAGGCGAGGGGAGACACCAAATTTTTGCCCTTACGCCGCAGAGTCTGTTGGTCCGGTCGCCGAGCAACACAGGCGCGGGAAGAGAATCGGGACCGTCCCGTTCGCGGTTATCGCGGTTCTTGGTTCCAGGTTTCCAGGTCGAGGCGGTCCATCAGGAACAAATCGCTCGTCCGGGCGTACCAGCCGCGGCCGTGCATGCGCCCGATCAGGCGCATTTTTTCGGTGCGCACATACATCTTCGCCGGGTCGACGAGATCGTCGCGGATATGAATGTGGATGACGCTCCCGACCTCGAGCGTCGAGCGCGGCCCGAGCGACAAGCCGGTGATCCGGCGGCATTCGAAGCTGACCGGCGACTGCGCGATGCGCGGCGGGCGCACGCCCACCGAAGGCAGCGGGGTCAATTCGGCCTTTTCGAGCTCGCCTGTCCCGGCCGAAAAGTCGATCGCGCAGATGTTCATCCGCTCCGCAAGCACCTCGTCGACCAGGTTGACAACGAATTCGCCGCTGTCCCGGATGTTGCGCTCGGTATCCTTATAGCCGTCCTCGCTTGCCGCCCCGGGGCTGATCCCCAGCACGACGACCGGCGGCACCGAGCTGACCGCGTTGAAGAAACTGAACGGCGCAGCATTCACTCGCCCTTCGCTGTCGACGGTGGTCGCGAGCGCAATCGGTCGCGGCACCACAGTGCTGACCAGCAGCTTGTAGGCGTCCGCCGTCGGGATCCGCGCCAGATCGAAATGCATCTGCTTCTCCGTTATGCACCACATGCGCTACGGCATGAGGGCGGATTCAGCCGCGGGGCACCAATCAGGCTCATCCCTCGCGAAGAGCTCACTTGCTTCAGTCGGTCTAGCTTCCGCTCCGCGCCCGAAGCGCAGCCAGCCGATCACTTAAACTTTGCGGCTCTGGGGCCTTGCCGGCAGCCGCAGCAAGGGCGGCGGCGATATTCGGGTCGTCTTGCTCCGGTCTTGTCGGACGTAGCAGCTTTGCCTTCGCCATCGCCGCATCGGCAGAAGCGAGGTCCCTATTCGCTGCCTCGTGCATTGCTTTCAGCGCCACTGTCATGCTGCTTGTCGCGCTGGTCAGCCCCGCTGACTGACGGGCCGCTTCGGCCTGCTGTTCGGCTACCTGGCGCTGCTGCCCGGCACGCGCCATGTCGCGGCGCGCGCGTTCCAGCTCGGACCGACCTTGCCTCAGCTTGCCACCCGCCTCCGCATAGGTCTTTTCCAGCATTTCGAGGAAGTCTTTGGCGTCGGCCGCGTCTTTGTTTTCGCGCTCCATATCGGGCGCCATCTGCTCCAGCATGGAGACCAGGGTTCCTAAGCTCCGCTCGAGCGCCGCTTTTCGCGTCGGATCGGGCTCCGCTGCGATCTGCTTTTCAAGCTGCTCAGCCGCGACCATGCGCTGATGCGACAGCGCTTGGATCGCGTCGGCTTCTTTTTGCTCTCTGTCGTAGCTCTGTCTTGCAGTCGCGACTTGCCGGCCGAGGTCGTCCAGATGCTGCTCCATCGTCCGCAATTCGGCTTCGCTGGCGGATTGCGGATCCCAGCGAACGAGCGCCTCGACGCCGGCCTGGACGGCTTTGTCCGCTTTCACGCCGACCAGGTTGCTAAAAAACGAAAGCATAAGCCGCCTCCTCGGTTGGATGTGGATCAGGCCGGGACCATCGCGGCCGCGTTCAACAGGGCAATGGCCAGTTGAGAGGCGACGAGCGGTATCGCCGCCGCAACCTGGCCTGCCTCGATCATCGAGCGCATCCCGCGCATCAGATGCGATACGATGGTAACCGTTATTAGTTGCAGCAGGAGTGCTACCACCCCCCATACCAGGATGTCGAGCAGGGCCCCGGTGGTTGCCAGCAGCGCAGCGAGCGGAATCGCCAAGGCCACCAGAGCGCCCCCTAAAACCGTCGCTGCAGCGGGATTGCCGTTCCGCACCAGCTCGCGCTCTTGAAACGGGGTAACCGCCATGTAGACAAAGATGCCAACCGCCAGCAGCAACAGCACCAGCAGGAATTGCAGCAAGAGCATCGGAAGACCGCTGCCAAGCGCACCGAATATGGCGGCGGCGGAGCCATTGGCGGTCTGGTCCATGTGCGGCTCCGTTTAAGCAGTCAAGGGGACGCTCGGCAAAGTCAGCCCGGCCGGGTTGATGTCGATGCCGGCATCGATCTCCACCCATGCCTCACCCGTCGCCTCTATGGCGCTGACGAGGATGTATTCTGTAGCAGGCGCAGGGGGGGTGCCGCCGGTAGGGGCGCCATACAGCATTGCTTGCATTTGCCTTTGTTCGACACGGTCGAGATGCTGTCGCGTTTCCTCGAGATTGCGCGGCGGGATCCGAGTATCACCCGGAGCCCAAACCCGTCCATAACCTTTGCCGTCCTTAGTCTGAAAAGAGGGCCATCCGATCATGCCCTGGGCGGGATCGAGCCATAGTCCCCACTCCTGGCTGTCCGCCGGGGTGACCTCGTCGAGGCGTGAGAAGTACCGGCATTCGTCTGGTTGCCCATCGGCGCCGAGATGGAGCTGAAAGAATGCTCTACCTCCCGGCAGGTACAGCCGGTGGAGCACGGCGGCGCCGTCGCGCAGCAGGCCCACCATCTCCACGCTGATCACGCCGCTGTCCTCCGGCGGCTGCACCTTGGTCAATCCGGCAGCCAGCAGAAACGGGGACGGATCGATCGGAAGCGTCATGCCGACACGGAACCGTGTCGCCGCGCTGCCGGCAAGGCCGGGGGCGGCCGCAGCGGCAGCGGGCGGGGCGATGCGGCGCCGCCACAACCAGAGCAGCAGCAGGATGACGACACCGACGAACAGGACGGGCCAGATAAAGCCCGACCCACCCCTCGGCGCCGGCGATGGTTGCGCCGGGGCGGCCGCAGCCGGGTTGCGCGGCGAACCCTCGATTTGTGCGAGCTGCGCGTCGAGCTGGTCGAGCTTGGCCGCGACGGTAGGGTTGTGACCGGCCTCGCGATCAGCCTCCCGACGCCATTGCTGATAGCCGGCATCATATTGGTAGTTATGAAAATACTGGACGGAGCTTGGCGACGACAGGGAATTCAACGCCGCCCACAACGCCACCGCCGTCAACGGTCCCGAACCAGGCAATGCCGGTCTTCTTGGCGCACTGGCTGTCTGCTGCTCGCCCTGCCAAATTGGCGGCCGGCGTGAGGCTTGGTTTGGCCAGCCGTAGCCACCGCCATAAACAGGCGGCCGGCGGGCATTTGTCTCGGCCGAGCGCTGCGCTGCCTGGTAGTCCCGCAGCGCCTGCGACGAGGTGCCGCGAGAAATGGCTCTGTCGCCCGGCGAACCGGTCGCATACCCGCCTCCCGAATACGGTCGCCGACTGTACCCGCCACTGCTGGCGGCAGGCATTCGACGGTTCGGCGCCGAGTAACCGGAGGTGTATCCGCCCCCGGGTCGGCTATACCCGCCACTTGAGTGTTGACCCCACGAGTTGTCGGGGACACTCGCACCCAGGATGACACACAGAAACCAACCCAGGGCCTTAAGGCAGGCTCTACCCGAAGGCGCCGGAGAAAGGCCGCCGCCAGCACCGATGAACGTACGAACCGAAGCGGCTTTCATCAGCTATGCAGCCCAATTAAGTTCAAATACGGGCGATCAGGTGGGAGGATCACAATGAGACCGGGATGTTATGTTTTTGCCGCAATGTTGTTGAACGCCTTTGTCGTGTCTCCTGTTGATGCACAGACGACGCCATCATCCAAATCTTCCGCTGCCGCCACGGCCACCACGCCCAAACCGACGACCTCGCCACCGGCGTCCGCCGGATCGCAGGAGCAAGGCGGATTGATCGATATCAACTCGGCTTCGAGCGAGGAGCTCGACAAGCTGCCAGGTGTTGGCCCCGCCCGTGCCAAGGCAATCGTTGCTCACCGGCCCTACAACGGAAAGGACGATCTAGCCCACCGCAAAGTCATTCCACAACATGTCTATGACCAGATCAAGGACAGGATCATCGCTCGGCAAGGGCCTGCGCCAGCGCCCTCGGGTGCTGAACGCTCGTCCCCCACGGCGACGAAGAGCAAGTGACCGCGGGGTTTCGCTCTGGGGCGCCGCGATGCCCCCACCGACCTAGCAGGTAATTGACACTGCAGCGGACCGGCACTACGTTCGGCCGGCGCTTCCCAGGAAAGCGAGCGCTGCACCCCGGTGGGCCCGGGGCCGCCAGTCCGCGAGTTTCGCGCACTGGCGCTTTTTGACTTGAGGACCGAATGTTCGACAGCCTGACCGATCGCCTCGGCGACGTCTTCGACCGGCTGCGCCGCCACGGTGCGCTGAGCGAGGACGATGTCGGCGCCGCGATGCGCGAGATCCGCGTCGCATTGCTCGAAGCCGATGTGGCGCTGCCGGTCGTCCGGGATTTTGTCGCGGCGGTCCGCGAGAAGGCGCTGGGACAGGAGGTGCTGCGCTCGGTGACGCCGGCGCAGATGGTCGTCAAGATCGTCCACGACCACCTGGTCGAGGTGCTCGGCGGCGAGGGCGATGCCGCGCGGGCGGACGGGATCGATCTGAATGCCCCGCCGCCGGTCGTCGTCATGCTGGTCGGGCTGCAGGGTTCGGGTAAGACCACGACCGCGGCAAAGATCGCCAACCGGCTAAAGCAGCGCGATCGCAAGAAGGTGTTGCTCGCCTCGCTCGACGTGCAGCGGCCCGGCGGCGCAGGAGCAGCTCGCGGTGCTGGGCCGCCAGATCGGGGTCACCTCGCTGCCGATCGTGCCTGGCGAAAGGCCGGTCGCGATCACCCGGCGGGCATTGCAGACGGGCCGCACCGAGGGCTACGACGTCGTCATCCTCGACACCGCCGGGCGGCTCCACGTCAACGAGGAGCTGATGCTCGAGGTCGCGGCGGTCCGCGAGGTTGCGAACCCGCACGAGACCCTGCTCGTCGCCGATGCGATGACCGGCCAAGACGCGGTCAACGTTGCCAAGACCTTTGGCGAGCGCGCCGGCATCACCGGCATCGTGCTGACCCGGGTGGATGGCGATGCGCGGGGCGGCGCGGCGTTGTCGATGCGCGCGATTACCGGCAAGCCGATCGTGCTGATCGGGATCGGCGAGCGCGTCGAGGCGCTCGAGCCGTTCCACGCCGAGCGGATCGCCGGGCGCATTCTCGGCATGGGCGACGTCGTCAGCCTGGTCGAGAAGGCGGCGGAGACGGTCGACCGCGACGAGGCCGAAAAGCTCGCCGCCAAGCTGGAGAAGGGCCGGTTCGATCTCGACGATCTCGCCGGCCAGCTGCGTCAGATCCGCCGCATGGGCGGGATGGGCGGAATGCTGGCGATGCTGCCGGGGATCGGCAAGATCAAGAAGCAGCTGCGAGGACGCCAATATCGACGAGAGCATCATCAAGCGCCAGGAGGCGATCATCTCGTCGATGACCAAGGGCGAGCGGCGCAACCCCAAGCTCTTGAACGGCTCGCGGCGGCGGCGCATTGCGGCGGGCTCCGGCACCACGGTGCCGGAGATCAACCGGCTTCTGAAGCAGTACCAGGACATGGCCGACATCACGAAAAAGATGAAAAAGCTGGGCCACAAAGGGCTGGCGCGCCACGGGCTTGGCCGCGCTGCTGCCCGGCGGCCGCTTAGACACTAGCATCAGGTGACCACATGTCGTTGAAAATTCGCCTGGCGCGCGGCGGCGCCAAGAAGCGGCCCTATTACAGCATCGTCGTCGCGGATTCGCGCAGTCCGCGCGACGGCCGCTTCATCGAGAAGCTCGGAACCTATAACCCGATGCTCGACCGGTCGCATGCCGACCGGGTGACCCTGAAGGCCGAGCGGGTGCAGCATTGGCTTGGGGTCGGCGCGTTGCCGACCGATCGCGTCGCGCGGTTTCTCGGCGATGCCGGCCTGATCGAAAAGCCGCGCGATCCGCGAGACCCCGGTCAAGTCGCGGCCGAAGGCACGGGCGCAGGAGCGGCTGAAGGCAGCCGAGGAGGCAGCCGGAGCGGCCGCGGGGCCGCGGCTGACGGATGGCGGGCTCGTATTCTGCGTGCGGCCCTTGATGCAAGCGGCAAACCCGCCCGGCTACGCGAGGTGCGATCCCGGCCCTCCTCGTCGCCAAGCGGGGAGAGGGCCGGGGTAAGGGCATCCGCGGCGCGTCTGCGTCGGCGTCATCACCGGGCCGCAGGGCGTGCAGGGAGCGGTTCGGATCAAGAGCTTCACCGAAGTCCCCGAAGACATCGCCGGCTACGGGCCGGTCGAGGACGAAGCCGGCGACCGGCGCTTCGAGCTGCGACTGCGGGGCACCGCAAAGGGCGTATTGATCGCGCGAGGTGTCGGGGATCGAGGATCGCAATCAGGCGGAGCGCCTGCGCGGGCTGCGGCTTTATCTGCCCCGTTCGGCGCTGCCCGAGCCCGAGCCCGACGAATACTACCACGCCGATCTGATCGGCCTCGAAGCGGTGCTCGGCGACGGCACGCCGTTGGGGCGGGTGCGAGCGGTCCATGATTTCGGCGCCGGCGACACGCTCGAATTGGACGCGCCCCGGCGCGCCTCCGGTCATGGTGCCGTTCACCCGCGCGGTGGTCCCGATCGTCGCGCCGGCCGGGGCCGCCTGGTGCTCGACCCGCCGCCCGGGCTGCTCGACGACGGTGAGCCGTGACTTGGCGGGCGACCGTGCTGACGATCTTTCCCGGAGATGCTGCCGGGCCCGCTCGCTTATTCGCTCGCCGGGAAGGCGCTGAGGGCAGGGCTTTGGCAGCTCGAAACGGTGGACATCCGCGATTTCGCGCGCGATAAACACCGCTCCGTAGACGATGCCCCTTTCGGCGGCGGTCCGGGGATGGTGATGCGGCCGGATGTGCTCGACGCGGCCGTTGCCGGATCGGCGGGGTAGGGTCCGGTCCTGCTGATGTCGCCGCGCGGCCGGCGGCTCGACCAGCAGCGGGTACACGAGCTGGCGGCGATGCCCGGGAGTGACATTGATCTGCGGCCGCTTCGAGGGTGTCGACGAGCGCGTGCTGGAAGCACGCGGGATCGAGGAGCTGAGCCTCGGTGATTTCGTGCTGTCGGGCGGCGAGCCGGCGGCGATCGCTGCTGATCGACGCCTGCGTGCGGCTATTGCCGGGTGTCCTCGGGGGCGCCGAGACGCTCGCCGAGGAGAGCTTTGCCGAGGGGTTGCTCGAATACCCGCAATATACCCGTCCGCAAGTCTGGCAGGGGCGGGCGGTGCCGGAGGTGCTGTTATCGGGCGACCATCGGCGGATACGGGAATGGCGGCGGGCAGAGGCGGAGCGGCTGACCCGCGAGCGCCGCCCCGATTTGTGGGAGCGCTATTCGGCGGCGCAGGCGCAGGCCGGCGCACGGGTCAAGGACAGAAAGGTGGACCGATGAACCTTCTTCAGCAGCTCGAGCAGGAGCAGGTGCAAAAGCTTGCTGCCGACCGGCCGGTGCCGAGGTTCGATCCGGGCGACACGGTTCGGGTCGGCGTCAAGGTCGTCGAAGGCGAGCGCGAGCGCATCCAGGTTTTCGAGGGCGTCTGCATCGGCCGCAAGAACGCCGGCGTCAACTCGAACTTCACATTGCGCAAGATCTCCTATGGCGAAGGCGTAGAGCGCGTCTTCCCGCTCTATTCGCCGCGCATCACGTCGATCGAGGTGGTGCGTCGCGGGGTGGTCCGCCGGGCCAAGCTCTATTACCTGCGGGGCCGTACCGGAAAGGCGGCGCGCATCACCGAGCGCGCCCGCGACAGCGCGCGGCCCGGCGCCGAACGAGCCCGGGCGAGCGCGCGAGCTCCGGCCGAACCGGCCGCCGATGCCGCAGCCGCGAGGTCGACCAAACCAATCAACCGGAGTGAACACAGCCATGGCCCAGCCGCGCACCCTATTCGACAAGATCTGGGAAAACCATGTCGTCGCCCCGCAAGGCGAAGGCACCTACCTGATCTACATCGATCTTCACCTGATCCACGAGGTCACGACGCCGCAAGCCTTCGAGGGGCTGAAGCTCGCCGGCCGCAAGGTGCGCCGGCCCGACGCGACGATGGCGGTGGCCGACCACAACGTACCGACGAGCGACCGCAGCCGCGGCATCGACGACCCGGAATCGAAACTTCAAGTCGACACCCTGGAACGCAATGTGAAGGAGTTCGGCGTTCCGTATTTCCCGGTCGACAGCATCGGCCAGGGCATCGTCCACATCATCGGCCCGGAGCAGGGCCTGAGCCAGCCCGGCATGACGATCGTCTGCGGCGACAGCCACACCGCCACGCACGGCGCGATGGGCGCCCTCGCCTTCGGCATCGGCACCTCCGAGGTCGAGCACGTGCTCGCCACCCAGACCCTGATCCAGGCCCCGGCCCGGAACATGCTGATCGAGGTCAACGGCGGCCTCGGCGCCGGGGTCAGCCCCAAGGATGTGATCCTCGCGATCATCGGCAAGATCGGCACCGCCGGCGGCACCGGGCACGTCTTCGAATATGCCGGCAGCACCTTCCGCGACATGTCGATGGAAGGCCGCATGACCGTCTGCAACATGTCGATCGAGGCGGGCGCGCGCGCCGGGCTCGTCGCGCCGGACGAGAAGACCATCGCCTATGTCAGAGGCCGGCCCTATGCGCCGAAAGGGGCGGCCTGGGAGCAGGCGGTCGCCTATTGGCGGACCCTGCCTTCCGACCCCGGCGCCAAATTCGACAAGGAGGCGCATCTCGACGCCGCCGACATCGCGCCGCACGTCACCTGGGGCACCAACCCTCAAGATGCTCTGCCGATCACGGGCCGGGTGCCCGATCCGGCGCAGGTCGACGACCCGCTGAAGCGCGCGGCGATGCAGCGCTCGCTCGAATACATGGCGCCTGGCGCCGAACACGCGGCTCGTCGACGTGCCGGTGCAGCGCGTCTTCATCGGCTCGTGCACCAACAGCCGCATCGAGGATCTGCGCGCCGCCGCGGCGATCGCCAGGGGCCGGCGGGTCGCCGACGGCGTCCGCGCGCTGGTCGTGCCGGGCTCGGGCCTCGTCAAGCATCAGGCGGAGGAAGAAGGGCTCGACCGGATCTTCCTCGAAGCCGGGTTCGAATGGCGCGAGCCGGGCTGCTCGAACTGCATGTCGATGAATGCCGACCGGGCGGTGAACGGCGAGCGCATCGCCTCGACCTCGAACCGCAATTTCGAGGGCCGCCAGGGCAAGAACGCCAAGACCCACCTGATGGGCCCGGCCATGGCCGCCGCCGCCGCCGTCACCGGCCACCTCGCCGACGTGAGGCAATTGGGGTGAGGAGGTGCTGCATCAAGGGCGTGCGTGCTTGTCGCGGTAGGGATGCGCATTACTACGCACCCCCCGCACAGAACCGGACGTGCCCAATTCGGGCATCCGGCTCCGACCTTGGGTGGGTGACGGCGAAGCGTTGTTCGGGCCAAGGATGAGTGATGCGGGGTTTGGGAAGCCATTGTGCGACGAGCCGATTGATCGCCCTTCGGGTGGTGCGGTCCTTCTGGCTGCGCCGGCGGAGGCTCCGCCACCACAGCCAGCGGATGCCACTTCGGAAGGCGCTCAATGCCTGGATGTTGTTGGGCACGGCGTGATAGGCAAAGTAGCCCGTCACCACTTGCCGCAGCCAGGCGCCGTGCTCGCCAATTGCGGCGTGCAGGCGGCGGCGCAAGGTCTCTTTGACCTCGCGCAGCTTGGCCCGCAGCCGTTCGCGCCGCGTCTTCCGGTGCAGCGAGAACTTGCCGTTCCGGGTGCGCCCGCTAATGTGGGTGAAGCCCAGGAAGTCGAAGGTCTCGGGCTTGCCAAGGCCGCGCTGCTCGCGGTTCGCCGCCGCATGGCGGCCAAACTCGATCAGGCGCGTCTTGTCCGGATGCAAGCTCAGCGCGAAGCTTTCCAACCTCTCGCGCAGATCCGACAGAAACCGCTTGGCGTCGGCCCGGTGCTCAAAGCCGGCGACCAGGTCGTCGGCATAGCGCACGATGATGAGGTTGCCCTGGGCATGGCGGTGTCGCCACTGCCGCGCCCAGAGATCGAGGACGTAATGCAGGTAGATATTGGCGAGCAGCGGCGAGATCACCGCACCTTGCGGCGTCCCCACCGTTGCCGGCGTCACCTGCCCTTCCTCCATCACCCCGACCTTCAGCCATTTGCGGATCAGCCGCACCATCCGCCGGTCGCCGATCCGGTGCTCGACAAAGCGGATCAGCCAATCATGGCTCACCGTATCGAAGAAGCTGCGGATATCGGCGTCCAGTATCCAGTTCACCCGCGTGCGCGTGATCCCGACCGCCAGCGCGTCCAGCGCATCGTGCTGGCTGCGCCCCGGCCGGAACCCGTACGAGAACCCGAGGAAGTCTTCCTCGTAGATCGCGTTCAGCACCTCGACCACCGCACGCTGGACGATCTTGTCCTCCAGCGCCGCGATGCCCAATGGCCGCTGCCGTCCATCCGGTTTCGGGATGTACCGCCGCCGCACCGGCAGCGCCCGGTAGCTCCCGCGGTGGACGCGCCCGTGCAGATCCTTGAGCTTGTCCTCAAGCCCCTGCCCGTACTCCTTCCATGTCACCCCGTCCACTCCGGGGGCCGCTTCCGGTTTGAGCCAGAAATAGGCCTGCCGCAGCAGATCGGCATCGACATGGTGGAGCAGCGCGGTGAACCGCTCTTCCTTGTTCTGTTTGGCGGCTCGCCGTACACGCTCCAGCCCGCGGGACACGCTCGCCCGGCTCGGTGTCCGGCGGGTGTCGGTCTGGTTCGTGTTCCCCTTGGCCCCGGCCCTTGGCTCTCCGCCCTCCGCCGACGGTCGCCCGTCGGCGTTCGCGCGGTTCTCTGCTACTATGGCCGGGTCCGACTTCTCGTGGCCGTGCATCATCGGCTACGGCTCTGCGCCTTCCCGATGCGGACCAGACGGCTTTTGCCTGTGGTCGGCCACGAGATCTCCCGGTTCCCGCGCAAGGAGCGTGCGCACATGCCAGGGTCTCAGACCGCGCGGGGTCGTCGGGCGGCTCGCAATCACGCCCCCCACCGTGTTGCCTTCCGCTGTCTCGACGGCGTCGGCACCCCGGAGCAGATTTTCGCGGCTCAATGGCTGGCCTATGCGTTCCCCTGTCAACGCTTCGGCGCGCGCCTCGCGGCGCGCCCCGCATAACTCGGGGTCGGTGTGGATCGCTACTCCTTCACCGTGTCGGACTTTCACCAACTACTCCTTGCCGGTCTCCCGGCGCACCGAGACGGCCCTTCGCGGCCCTCCTCAGGATGAGGTAATTTCCTTAATGAAATCAAGGAATTACCTCATGCTGAGGAGGGCGCGAAGGGCCGTCTCGAAGGACGCAGGGTGCCGATGCAGCCGATCCTCGGCGTTGTGGCGATTTCCTGACAGTCTCGAAAGCAAGAGGGGAGCCGAGCTGAAATCAATTGACTAGAGTAGTCCTGTCAGACTGCTGTCTTGGCGCGCTCGCGCAGCAGGAATTTCTGGATCTTGCCCGTCGAGGTCTTCGGCAACGGCCCGAAGATCACGGTGCGCGGCACCTTGAAGCGAGCGAGATGCTCGCGGCAGAACGCGACGATCTCCTCCGCACCGGCGGCCGATCCGGGCTTCAGCGTCACGAAGGCGCAAGGTGTTTCGCCCCACATCGGGTCAGGCCGGGCGACGACCGCCGCTTCGAGCACGCAGGGTGGCGGTAGAGCACGTCTTCGACCTCGATCGTCGAAATATTTTCTCCGCCGGAAATGATGATGTCCTTGGAGCGGTCCTTCAGCTCGACATAGCCGTCGGGATGCATGACCCCGAGATCGCCGCTGTGAAACCAGCCGCCGGCAAAGGCCTCCTCGGTGGCGCGCGGGTTCTTCAGATATCCCTTCATGACGATGTTGCCGCGCATCAGGACCTCGCCCATGGTTGCGCCGTCCGCCGCGACCGGCGCCAACGTCGTCGGATCGGCGACGGTCAGCCCGTCGAGCACCGGGTATGTGACGCCCTGGCGCGCTTTTAGCCGCGCCCGCTCGGCCGCAGGAAGCTCGTCCCACTCGCTCGTGCCAGGCGCAGACCACGGCCGGGCCGTAGACCTCGGTCAGGCCGTAGACATGGGTGATGTGGAAGCCCAGCGCTTCCATGCCCTTCGATGACCGCGGCAGGCGGCGGCGCGCCGGCGGTCATCATTTCGATCCTCCGGTCGAGCGAGCGCTTGAGCCCGGCGCCGGC
This sequence comes from uncultured Alphaproteobacteria bacterium, assembly GCA_963836845.1. Lineage (GTDB taxonomy): Bacteria > Pseudomonadota > Alphaproteobacteria > ATCC43930 > CGMCC-115725 > AP-15. The sequence goes on from CAWILK010000015.1 coordinate 270,028, forward strand.
ATTGAGGAGCATGTTCATGACGACCGGCGCGCCGCACAAATGGGTGACGCCGTCTTGCGCGATCGCCTCGTAAATCGCCGCCGCCTCGACCCGGCGCAGGCAGACATGGGTTCCGGCCAGCGCCGTGACCGTCCACGGAAAGCACCAGCCGTTGCAGTGGAACATCGGCAATGTCCAGAGATAGACCGGATGCTGCCGCATGCCCCAGACCAGAATATTGCCGAGCGCGTTCAGATAGGCGCCGCGATGGTGATAGGACGACGCCTTTCGGGTTGCCGGTCGTGCCCGAGGTGTAGTTGAGCGCGATCGCGTCCCACTCATCCTCGGGCGGTCCGATTCCGGGAAGGCCGGGTCGCCGGCCGCGAGGAACGCCTCGTATTCCATCTCCCCGAGCCGCTCCCCGCCGGGTCCGCCGGGGTCGGCAATGTCAATGACCACCGGCCTTTCATCGAGCTGCGCCAGCGCCTGCGCGACGACCGGGGAGAATTCGGTGTCGGTGATCAGCACCTTGGCCTCGCCATGACGCAGGATGAAGGCGATGGTGTCGGGATCGAGCCGGATGTTGAGCGCGTTCAAAACCGCACCGGCCATCGGCACGCCGAAATGCGCCTCGAATGCCTCGGGGATGTTCGGCGCCATGCAGCGCCACCGTATCGCCGCGGCCGACGCCTCGCGCCGCCAACCCCGCCGCGAGCCGTCGGCAGCGTTCGAGCGCTTCGCGCCAATTGTAGCGTCGCGGCCCGTAGGAAACGGCGAGCCGGTCCGGATAGACCGCAGCGCTGCGCGCCAGAAAGCCGATCGGGGTCAAGCGGCACGAAGTTCGCCGCGTTCTTGTCGAGGCCGATTTCGTAGGGGTTCTGCACGGTCATCCTTGTCCTCCCTGAGTGCCGCCATTTTCACATCCGCCTGCGGCGCTGTCGAGCGGCTTTGCAAGCGCCTTTGAATTCGCGAAGAATTCCTGGAGCGAAAGGGAGGACGCAGGATGACCGGCTATCTTCGAGATCCACCGCCGCTCGCTCGAACGGCCCGAGGAGTTCTGGGCGGAGGCCGCCGAGGCGATCGACTGGGAGCGGCGCTGGGACCGCGTGCTCGATGCGAGCCGGCCGCCGTTTTATCGCTGGTTCGCGGGGGCCCGGCTCAACACCTGCTGGAACGCGCTCGACCGCCACGTCGCCGCCGGGACGGGGCGAGCAGGTCGCGCTGATCTGGGACAGCCCCGTCACCGGTCAGATCGCGCCATTTCACCTATCGCGAATTGCGCGACGAAGTCGCGCGCCTCGCCGGCGCCCTGACGGCGCTCGGGGTCGTCAAGGGCGACCGCGTCCTGATCTATATGCCGATGGTGCCCGAGGCGGCGTTTGCGATGCTCGCCTGCGCTCGGATCGGCGCGATCCATTCGGTCGTGTTCGGCGGATTTGCGGCGCACGAGCTTGCGACCCGCATCGACGATGCCAAGCCCCGGGTGATCCTTTCGGCCTCCTGCGGCATCGAGGTCAGCCGGGTCGTTCCCTACAAGCCGCTGCTCGACGCGGCGATCGTCGAGGCGCGATCAAAGCCCGAGCATTGCGTGATCCTGCAGCGGCCGGTGTGCCAAGCCGAACTGACCTCCGGCCGCGACCGGGATTGGCATGAGCTGATTGCGGCGGCCCGGCCCGCCGATTGTGTTCCGGTCCTGGCGACCGACCCGCTCTATATCCTCTACACCTCGGGCACGACCGGCATCCCGAAGGGCGTCGTGCGCGACAATGGCGGCCACGCCGTGGCGCTGCACTGGTCGCATGCGTTCGATCTATGGAGTGCAGCCGGACGAGGTGTTCTGGACCGCCTCGGATGTCGGCTGGGTGGTCGGCCACTCATACATCGTCTATGCCCCGCTGCTGCTCGGCTGCACGACGGTCATGTACGAGGGCAAGCCGGTCGGGACCCCCGATGCCGGGGCGTTCTGGCGGGTGATCGAGCAGCATGGCGTCCGGGTCTTTTTCACCGCCCCGACCGCGTTCCGCGCGATCAAGCGCGAGGATCCCGAGGGGCAGCTGATCCGCACCCGCGATCTGCGGCAATTCCGCGCGCTGTTTCTGGCCGGCGAGCGCGCCGATCCGCCGACCGTCGCCTGGGCCGAGGACACATCTGCGGCGTGCCGGTCATCGACCATTGGTGGCAGACCGAGACCGGCTGGCCGATCGGCGCCAACTGCCTCGGGATCGAGCGATTGCCGGTCAAGCACGGCTCGTGCGACGCGTGCCGTGCCGGGCTGGGATGTGCGCGTGCTCGACGCCGAGGCGGAGGGCGCCGCGCGCGAGCTCGCCGCCGGGCGAAATCGGCGCGCTCGCGGTCAAGCTGCCGCTGCCGCCGGGCGCGCTGCAGACCCTGTGGCAGGCCGACGACCGTTTCGTCGCGCTCGTACCTGACCGCCTTTCCCGGCTTTTACCAGACGGGCGATGCCGGGTTCATCGACAACGACGGCTATATCCACGTGATGACCCGCACCGACGACATCATCAATGTCGCCGCTCATCGCCTGTCGACCGGCGAGATCGAGGAGGTGCTGGCAGCGCACCCCGATGTCGCCGAATGCGCGGTGATCGGCGTCGCCGATCCGCTCAAGGGCCAGGTGCCGCTGGGGTTCCTGGTGCTGAAGGCCGGCGTGACCGCGCCCGCCGAGGAGATCGAGCGCGAGGCGGTGGAGCTGGTGCGCGAGCGCATCGGCCCGGTCGCCGAGCTTCAAGGCCGCGCTCGTCGTCGCCGGCCTGCCAAAGACCCGATCGGGCAAGATCCTGCGCGGCACGATGCGCCGCATCGCCGACGGCGAGGACTATGTGCTGCCGGCGACGATCGAGGACCCTGCCGTCCTCGGCGAAATCGACGCGGCGCTCGCGAGAGCCGGGTACGCGCTGAAACCCATGCAGTCGGCGCGAAATTAGGGCCGATCAGCCTTCCAACCGTTCCGCTTCCTCGTCGCCGAGCTCATCCGCCTCGGCGGGCCGCCTCGCGCGGGCCCGGCTGATCGCCTGATCGAGCTCTTCGAGCGTGCACAGACCGAGGCCGACGGGGTGCCGCGGCTTGATGTTCGGGCTGTTCCAGTGGGTGCGGTCGCGCACCGCCGCGATAGTCGGCTTGGTCGTGCCGATCAGCTTCGAGATCTGGGTCTCGGACAGCTCGGGATGGCTCTTCAGCAGAAAAGCGATGGCGTCCGGCTTGTCCTGGCGCTTGGCGACCGGCGTGTAACGCGGGCCCTTGTGCTTGACCAGCTGCGGCGGCAGCGCCTGCGGAGAGAGCTTCAGCCGCGCCTCGGGATCAGCCTGACAGCGTTCGATCTCCTCCGCGGTGGTCTGACCATTGGCCACCGGGTCCAAGCCCTGCATCTGGTTGGCGACCTCGCCATCGGCTATCGCCTGAATTTCGAGCGGGTGCAGATGGCAGAAATCCGCGATCTGCTCGAAAGTCAGCGAGGTGTTCTCGACCAGCCACACGGCGGTCGCCTTGGGCATCAACGGAGCGGCCATATTGGGATCCTGGTTCGGAGATCGTGCCGGCCAGCAGCGGAATCTCAAAAACAACGGAAGAGTATATAGTCATGCCGCCGGCTCCGGGGAAACAGCAAAGGAGAATGGGAGGTGTTGGACGATCCGGAGCTCGAGCCGCGCCGCAAGCCGCCGCAGCCGAAAGACCTCGGCCTGATGGGGATCGCCGAGCTCGAGGCCTATATTGCCGAGCTCGAAAGCGAAATTGCGCGGGTCAGAGCAGAGATCGGGGCCAAGCTCGGGCAGCGCCGCGGCGCCGAGGCCCTCTTTAAGCGCTGATCATGCCCTGCCGCCCTCTCCCCGCGAGCGGAGAGAGGGAAGCCGGGTAGCGGGATGGAATAAGCTGGCTTACCCCAGGTGCTTCTTGAAGAAGGCGGCGACCGGGTCGAACGCGGCGCTGGTCGAGCGCTTCTCGTTGTCGCCACCCCGCCGAAGCGCACCTCTGCCGCCTCGAGACCCAGGTGCTCGACGTTCGCTTTGCGTCCGGTGCCGAGCAGCAACGCGGTATAAGGCAATTCGCGCGTGCCGGCTGGGCCTTGCACCGTCACGCGGCCGCCGCCCGCCGGCACGGCCTTGGAGCCGAGGTGTAGCCTCAGTCCCTCGCGCTCGAACCGGCGGCGGATCAACTCCCCGGCCTCCGGCTTATCATTGGGCAACAGGTTCGCCGTGGCGCTGATCAGGTCCACCTCGCCGCCGAGACGGCGGAAGGCTTGTGCCAACTCGCCGGCCAGCGGACCGCCTCCGAAGACGGCTAGCGTTCCCGAGGCGTGGATGCCCGCATAATCTCGTCGTAGAGCCGGTCGATCTGCGGCTGGACATCGCGATTCCACTGGCGGGCCCGGTTATCTACCTTACCGTCGACCTGCTGTTGGGTCGGCTGCAGTTGACGGCCGTCGACGATCGGCCAGGATGGGAGTTGCGCCGCCGCGACGCCGATGAAGAGCACCAACGGCAGCGAAAGCAGATACGCCTTGATGATCATTGCGAAACACTCCGATAGCGCGAAGGCTCGCCGGCAATGAGGAACCTGTCGGGCGCTCTTGTTAGCGCTGAGGGCCGGTCAACCCCGACCTGTGTCAAAGGCGTGGTTAGGATTTCTGGAGCGATGGTTCGGGATGTTCTTCGAGAAATCCCCGGCACGCTTTGTTTAGACAAGCACCACCATTTTGCCATTGGCCTCGTTCGCTTCCATCACGCGATGCGCTTCGCGGATGTCTTCGAAGCGAAACACCCGGGACGGTTTCGCTTGGTAACGGCCGGCGGCGACCTGATCAGCGATGGCCTGGAGCGGCACGTCCGACAGAGGAAAGCCCGGTGTGCCGAACACAAAGCTGCCGAAGAAGCTGAAGTGGACGCCGCTCGACATCTGCAGCAGAGGATTGAAGTCGGGCACCGGATCGAGCCCGCCCAGAAAACCCGCCAGGCAAGCGCGCCCGCCCCGCCGAAGCATGGCGAGCGAATCCAGGATGGTGCTGTTGCCGACCAGATCGAGAACGGCATCGATCTGTTTCCCTCAGCGATGCGCTCCGAAAGGTCCGGGCCTTCGATCTCGACGCGCCGTCGCGCCGAGCTGCCTCCAGCCTCGGGAAGCGATCTTGGTTGCGCGCCGTTGCAATGACGCGCGCGCCGGCATTCACAGCCATGTTCAGAGCTGCCTGTCCGAACGATGAGATTGCGCCTCGGATGACCAGAGTCTGGCCCTCGACGAGTTCCAGGTTGCGGAACAGGCAGGTCCAGGCGGTGGCGTAGGACTCGCGGAATCGCGGCCAGTTCTTCCCAGGGAAGATCGGACTCGATCTGCGCGACGTTCGCCGCGGGCGCGCGCGTATACTCGGCGTAGCTGCCGTTGATGCTCCGCCCCAGGCCGCCCATCAACGCGGCCACCTTGGTGCCGACCGCGAATTCGCCGCCGGGGCAGGATTTGACAAGCCCGACACACTCGATGCCGCTGACCTTCGCGGCCTCGGCCCATTCCCCTCTTCGCATGTGCATCTCGGCGTGGTTGATGCCGAACGCCTTGACTTCGATGACGACATGGCCCGGCTTTCGGTTCCGGGTCCGGGATCTCCTTGAATACCAGGCTCTTCAGGGCCGCCGAATTTTTCCAGGACGATCGCACGCATGGTGGTTCTCCAGATTGTCGGCTCGGGTTCAAGGTGCGAGAAAATCGCTGATGGGTAACGCTATCTCTGCGGCATGTGTTTCCAACGCGGAGTGCCAGTGTCGAAGAAGCGGATTTCAGCCGGGCGTTCGGCAGACGACCCCAGCGCGCTGGGAAGGCATTGTTCTGGCCAACACGGGACCGAGGCGACATTGGAGGGCACCTGGCGACCGTCACGCCATCAAGGGGAGACTGAGAGCCGCTTCAATATGGCTATTGCGTCCGCCATCATGGTCTCGACGACATCCTTGGCCGGTCGGATGTCATGGATAAGCCCGACCCCTTGTCCTGCGAGCCAGGGCATCTCCTCCCAATCGCCTTCGGTCTCGTCGGTCGCCAGGATTGTGTTGAACTTGCGCAGTGCGATCTGCTGGCCGAGAAATATCGTCCGCCCGATCACCGGGAGATTGTCGCGGACCATCGGGACCTCTGCGAGACGATCGGACCATTCATCGACCACGCGGTTCCGCAGGACCCGCATTGGATTGAAATGTGGCCATTCGGGGCCAAAGATCGACGAACGCACGGTCTGTTCGCCCTTACCCTCCACGAGACGACGCTTGTGTTCGGCGTGGACCGCCGCTTCCGGTGTTGCAACGAGCCGCGTCCCGACCCACACGCCGTCGGCACCGAGTGCGAGCGCTGCCGCAACGCCCCGTCCATCCACAATGCCGCCGGCGGCCAGCACCAGTGCGGGTGATACGGCATCGAGAATTTCTGGCACCAACACCATGGTCGGGAGACCACCGTAATTGTGGCCACCGGCTTCCCAGCCCTGCGCGACGATCACCTCAATACCGTCGCCGACGGCCTCCTTCGCCGCTTCCGTATTGCCGACCTGCTCCCACACCGACACCCCGGCATCGAGCAGGAGCTTCAAGTGTTCCGACGACGGATGACCCCAATGGAAGGAGACGATCGGCACCTTCTCTTCTGCGCAGACGCGGATCTGTGCGTCATTGTCGAAAAACGTGATGAGATTGATATTGAAGGGCGCTTCGGTCGTCGCGCGGATCTCGTGGATGATGGCGCGGAGGGGTTCGGCGGGCGTCAAGCCCACACCCACTGCTCCGATCCCGCCGCCGGCGCAGACCCCGAGAGCGAGGTCGGCAGTGCCGCCAGCGAAGGCCATGCCCGCACTGGCGAAAGGATGGCGGCAGCCGAAGCGCTCCGTCATCCGCGTTGAAATACCACCCATCGTCATCTCCGTTTGTTGCGGTCACCGCAGGATTGAACGGCGCGGGATCACGCGCTAGCCCGTGAGCCTGTCACCCGTGCACGACGACCATCGGCTGAGCGGATTCTGCTCTAGACCACCTGGGCGGCGTCGTGCCTATAGAGCCAGCCGATATTGGCAATCGAGCGGTCGCCTGAGGTCGCCAACGCCTCGTCACGCTTCTGTTGCTCGGGGCCGTCGGGCAAGTGGAAGCGCTTGCGGTTGGCCGCACTCGCCTCCTGCAGGCGCGTGGCGCGCGGCTTGCGTACCTCTTCGTAGCGGACAAGCGCACCCGTCACGTCGCCGGGCCTCGTCGTCAGCGACGCCGCCAGCGCCGCGCCGTCCTCGATCGATTGCGCGGCACCCTGCGCCATCATGGGCAGCATGGGATGGCAGGCGTCGCCCAGCAGCGTAACCCGGCCGTCGCTCCAGCGCGGCAGCGGCAGCCGGTCATGCAGCGCCCAGATGAAGGTCTCGGAAAAGGCCCCGATCAGGCCGCGCACGATAGGATGCCAGCCCTCGTAGCGCCCCAACACCTCGGCGACCTCTCCCTTGTCGGTCCACGATTCCTTCGTCCAGGTACCGTGCTCGACCACGCACACCACATTCATCAGCCGCCCCGACGCGACCCAGTAGTGCACGACATGGCCCTCGGGTCCCATCCAGCTGTGCGAAACGACCTCGATATTGAGATGCTTTACGCGCTCCGCCGGCACCAGCCCACGCCAAGCGACGCAGCCGGTGAACCGCGGCTTCTCCGGCCCAAAGAGGAGATGGCGTACACGCGAATGGATGCCGTCTGCGCCGATCAGCAGATCGGCTTCGACCGATGCCCCGTTCTCGAAGCGCGCCACGACGCGCTCGCCCTTTTGCATCAGATCGACCAGCTTGTGCCCGACATGCAGCCGTTCGGCGGGCACGGCCGTCCCCAGGAGTTCCGCCAGATCGCCGCGATGGAAATGATAGTAGGGTGCGCCGAAGGCCGCCTCGACCTCCGGCCCGAGCGGCGCGCGTTGCAGCGTGCGGCCGTCATCCCAGCGGCGCTGGTGGACGGCGAGCGGTCGCACGCCCACTTTGTCCATCGCGGGCTTCAATCCCAGCCGGACCAGCAGGCGCGAGGCGTTGGGGCTGATCTGGATGCCGGCGCCGATCTCGCCGATGGCGGCCGCCTGCTCGTAGACGTGGACGTCGAAACCGGCCTTCAGCAGCTGCAGGGCGGCCGAGAGGCCACCGATGCCTCCGCCGATGATGGCGATCCTCATTTCTGCCTGCCCGGGTTCTGCCGTTCATACGCGGCGAAGAGGTCGTTCACAGCAAAGCCCGCAATCTGCATGCCGTGGAACACGAAGCTGCGGAAGAAGGTCAGATAGACACCGCTCGCCGTCTGCAGCAGCGGGTTGAAGTCGTAAATCGGATCGAGACCGCCAAGCCAGCCGGCAAGAAGAGCGGCCACCGCGGTGAAGCGTGGCGAGGGAGTCGAGCATGACGCTGTTGCCATCTTTATCCGAGAGCTCGGTTCAGGAACGCGTCCATTCCGGTTATGGCTGACCTGGATAGATCGCTGGGAAAGAGCGTGAAACCGTGGGCGCCGCCGGGATAGACCGCCAATTCGGCTTCATTTCCCGCCGCCACCCATCGGGCATGCATGAACAATGTGTCGTCCAGCAAAGCGTCCTTGGTTCCGACGGTGAACAGCGCCGGGCAAAGGTTTTTCAGGTCGGCGTAGAGGGGTGAAATATCCGGAACCCGCCGATCGGTAATGGTGGGCAGGAACGCATTGTAGAACTGGTGCATATCGATCGTCCGAAGCACAAGCCGTGTATCGCCGAATAGCCGTTGGCTTGGGGTCATGCTGAGGTCAAAGGCGCCGTAGACAAGGTTGGCTCCGCGGAAACCGGTGTAACCATGACGATCCCGCATGCGCAGGATGGTGACAGCGGTGAGGTGCCCACCGGCTGAACTCGCCACCAATCGTCAGAGCGTCGGTCCCGAACTCTTTCTTCCCGTTCTGTACCAGCCAAACAGCAGCTTCCTCGCAATCGTCCGGCCCAGCTGGGTAGGGATGTTCTGGTGCCAAGCGGTATTCGACGGCGACAACGGCCTGCCCGGTATTGTCGGCGACCCGCTCCAGCATTGGATCTTGCATGTCGGCTCCGCCAAGCACCCAACCGCCGCCATGGAGATGGAGATAGATCCCTCGAGGTTGTGCCGGCGAGATCACTCGCAAGGGAATGAGGTGGCCGTCTTTACCCGTAATCGTGATGATGCGCGCCCGATCCGAAAATACCGGCGCCGGGAAGGGACCTTCGCCCCGTCTTCCTGCCGCCCTAGCTTCCTGAGCCCCAGTAATCCACCATTCCGGCTGGCCGGTTAGCAGCTCGATCAACTGAGTGTTTAGGCTTGCAGTTTCACGGTCGATCGCAGCATCGCGGAACAAGGCGGGATCGAACGGGCGTGTACCGGTCATCTGGATTGTCTCCTAAACGGTTCCGCGTCGGCGGCTAGGTATAACCTATGCCGTCTGAGGTCTGTCGGGAGCGCGGCTTGGCCGAACGACGACGTCGCGCTAGGGAGCAAATGTCCTTCTCTGGATCGGCAGATCGTGGAAAAGCCAGGTCCAGGCGGTCGCGTAAGGTTTTGGAAATCGCCCGAGCTCCGCCCACTCGCCCAGCACATATGCATTCGGCGTGGTTGATGCCGAACGCCTTGATCTCGATGACGACGTGACCGGCCTTCGGCTCCGGACCCGGGATCTCCTTGTAAACGAGGCTGTCGAGACCCCCAATTTCTCTAAGACGATCGCACGCATGAGCGCGGTCCTCCGTATTGAGTCTGCAACTGCGTAGACTGGGCTTAGATGTTGATGCGCCGGATGATAGATGGAGCATCCGATCGAGGAAGTCGCGATGGATGCCATCGGCGCCCTGCTTCCCCGGCTCGATTAGCTTCTCCCGCTCCCCAGCGGGCGGCAGGCGACACCAGCGCGCGACATAGGAGGCGCGACTTCTCGGCGCTTTGCCAGAAGACCGTCGATCGCGAACGGCCCCGAGCCCCCCAAGACGAGCGCCGCAAGGCAGGCGAGGTAGAGCAGATCGGTTTCGAACCCCGGCGGCCCAAACTCCGCGCCGGCAGCCGTCACCGCCAGGAGCTTGATCGAACTGAACCCGTAGGGCAGATGAACGGAAACCACGGCAACCAGCAGAACCGCCGCCATAGGTATGCTCACCAGCGGTACCAGTGCGCCCAGAAGCACAGCCAGCCCGCCGACAATCTCAACGAAGATCGTGAGCCACCCCATGAGATGCGGTGCCGGCACGCCAAGCGCCTGTAATATTGCGGGGAACGCATCCGGACCCCGAGCCAGCTTGGCGAAGCCATGCTGCATGAAGCCGTACCCGACGATCAGACGCAGTGGGACCGGAGCCCAACGGGCGAGCGGAGATCTGCTGATCAGATCGATGGGCAGCTCGCGCCACGTTGATGATCGCCGCTGTATGGAGTTTGTCGAACGGATATCCATGATCAACCTTCTGCAGGACCCCCGGTAGTCGCGCTTCGTCGCACCTACTGAGTGCGCTACACGTCGCCGGATTAGAGACGTGGCGTCCGGTCGAGGAAGTCGCGAATGGCGGCCGCGATCTCCGCGGAGTGCGTCTCCAACGCGAAGTGACCTGCGTCGAAGAAGTGGACTTCGGCACCGGAGATGTCGTGCTTGAACGCTTCGGCGCCGGCTGGCAGGAAGAACGGGTCGTTCTTGCCCCAAACTGCCAAAAACGGCGGCTTGTGCTTGCGGAAATAGGCTTGGAATTCCGGGTACAGCGCGACGTTGCTCTTGTAGTCGCCGAAGAGATCGAGCTGCACCTCATCGGCGCCGGGACGTGCGAGATAGAAGTTATCGAGCGAATACCCATCCGGAGAAACCGCGGAGGTGTCGGCGACGCCGTGGGTGTATTGCCAGTAGGTGGTCTCGGGCGTAAGAAAGGCCCGGAGGGCCGCGCGGTTCGCCGCCGACGGATCCTGCCAGTAGGTGCGGATCGGGTTCCAGCCTTCGCTCAGTCCCTCCGCATAGGCATTGCCATTCTGCGAGATGATCGCGGCAATGCGCTCGGGATGCCGCATGGCGAGGCGGAATCCGGTCGGAGCACCGTAGTCGAATACATAGATCGCGAAGTGAGCAAGCCCAATCACTTCAGTGAAGCGGTCGATCACCCCGGCAATGTTGTCGAAGGTATAGCTGAACTTGGTCCGTTCCGGCATATCCGATTGGCCAAACCCGGGAAGGTCGGGCGCAATGACACGAAATCGATCCGAGAGCTGTGGAATGAGATCGCGGAACATGTGACTGGCGCTCGGAAAGCCGTGCAGCAGCAGGAGCACTGGTGCGTCCTTCGGCCCTGCCTCGCGATAGAAGATGTTGAACCCGGCGGCGGCGGCCTTCCGGAAGCTGATCTTTCGCATTGTGAGATCTCTTCAGAGTGGTTGTGGTTCGGTCATGCTAGGGTGTCAAAACCGCCAGGTCAGGACCGCTGCGGGGGTTGCGCCCTTTTTGGATTTCGGTCACTTCGTCGAGCTCGCCACCGCCTCGAGGATCACCTCGATGACGGGCTCTGGTGCGGTCACCAGCGGTGTATGATCGACCTTCTCCGACCGGATTTTTGCCCCCATGCGTTGCGCCATGAAGCGCTGAGTGGCTGGGTTGATCATCCGATCTTCTTCGGCGACGAGGTACCAGGACGGCTTTAGTTTCCAGGCGGGTCTCGAAGCCTTCTCCTGAATGCACGCGATAGCGATGGGCCGCTGCGTGGCAGCAAAAAGCGCGGCCCGTGCGGGGGACGCGTGCTGAGCGAAAGCCGTGCCAAATGCCTCCTGTGGCATCCAGATGAAGCCATGTGCGTCAGGTGCCAATTGCGGCGCCTGCAGGTGCGGCTTCTCGCGATAGAACACCTCGGCGACTGTCTCGCCTTCGTCAGGTGCCAAAGCCGCTATGAAGACCAACGATTGGACCCTCTCGTTGGTGCTCGCCGCTATCACCGCGCCAGCATAAGCGTGCGCTGCCAAGACCACTGGCCCATCGGTGCGCTCCAGGGCGCGGTCAAGTGCGGCGACGTCATCGGACAAGGACGTCAGTGGTATTGGCGCTGCCAGGACGTTCAGTCCTTTGGACTGCAACGGCCCGATAATGTCGTTCCAGCTCGAGCCGTCAGCCCATGCGCCGTGAACCAACACGACAGTGGATCTTCGCCTGGTTTCGCTCATGTTCTCATCCCCGTCACGTCGGTCAAAGTGTGTGGGGGCCCGCAAAGCGGTGATGTGGGTTGATCAGCCCCGTCTTTTGTGTCGGTCGATGAGCTGATCGGCGACGTCATTAAGGTCGTCGCCGATGAACTGCGGCTGAGGGCCGACCCCCAAGACATCGTTGCCGACCCGCTTGATCAACGCTGCTTCCCAGCCGGCCGCCACGGCCCCAAGCGTGTCCCATGTGTGGCACGCGATAAGACAGAGCTGCGAGGGCTCTACTCCGAGCTCCCTCTCGACATAGGCGTAAACCTGGCGCGAGGGCTTGTGGTGCTTCACTCCGTCCGCGCTGAAGCGCCGCTCGAAAAGATCGACAATGCCGCCATGTTCAAGCTGACGGGTTTGAACCTCAGGCAGATTGTCGGTGAGGGTGAACAGCCGGAAACCTGCATTGCGCAGCTTCCGCAGCGCTGCCGGCACCTCGCGGTGCGGCGGCATCGTCGAAAACTTCTCGGTAAGCTCCTCCTTATCCGCGTCATCAATTTTGATGCCCCGCGTATCCGCCAGCATCTTCATCACAGCCGCGCCGATGTCCGTGAAAGGAACGTAGCAACCCGCCACAGTCAGGGCCGCGGAATACATGATGAAGTTGGCGAACCAAAGCCGCATGGCCTGTCTTTCGCCAAAGATGCGCTGAAAGACTGGCTCCATGGTTTGAAGATCAAGCAGTGTTTCATTGACATCAAAGACGATCAGCGGGAGAGCGGTCATGTCATCAGACTCCGGTTTATTACATCCATGACGGGGTAGCATTCGTCGGCTTGGCGGATTGCTCCGGTCTGCGTGTTCGATTACGCCGCCCAACCGGACACTGCATCAAAGATCACCTCGGCGCCGGATCCTGGCGCGGTAACCAGCGGCATATGATCGAGCGTTTCCGATCGCACGCGCCCACCCATGCGTTCCGCCATAAAATCGCATGGTCCGATGCCCGGATTAAGCGGGCGTAGGGCAGATAGCAGAGAGCATTCCGCCAATTGCCATCTCTCCGGCACACGGATCAGTGGCGGATCTCACTCCGGTCATCTGCCCTACCTCTGGTACGAGTTGTTTACACAAGCACCACCATTTTGCCATTGGCCTCGTTCGCTTCCATCACTCGATGCGCTTCGCGAATGTCCTCAAAGCGAAACACCCGGGATGGTTTCGCTTGGTAACGACCAGCGGCCACCTGATCAGCGATGGTCTGCAACGGCACGTCCGACAGAGGAAAGCCCGGTTGGCCGAACACAAAACTGCCGAAGAAGCTGAAGTGGACACCGCTCGACATCTGCAGCAGAGGGTTGAAGTCGGGCACCGGATCAAGCCCGCCTAGAAAACCCGCCAGGCAAGCGCGCCCACCCCGCCGAAGCATGGCGAGGGAATCCAGGATGGTGCTGTTGCCGACCAGATCGAGAACGGCATCGATCTGTTTCCGTTCAGCGATGCGCTCCGACAGGTCCGGGCCTTCGATTTCGACGCGCCGTGCTCCGAGTGCCTCCAGCCTCTGGAAGCGATCCTGGTTGCGCGCCGTTGCAATGACGTGTGCGCCGGCGTTCACCGCCATGTTCAGCGCTGCCTGTCCAAACGATGACATTGCCCCCCGGATGACCAGCGTTTGGCCGTCGACGAGTTCGAGGTTGCGGAACAGGCACGTCCAGGCCGTCGCGTAGGATTCCGGGATCGCGGCGAGTTCTTCCCAAGGAAGGTCCGACTCGATCTGCGCGACGTTTGCCGCGGGCGGGCGCGTATACTCGGCGTAGCTGCCGTTGATGCTCCGCCCCATGCCGCCCATCAATGCGGCTACCTTGGTCCCAACCGCGAATTCGCCGCCGGGGCAGGATTTGACAAGGCCGACACATTCGATGCCGCTGACCTCCGCGGCCTCGGCCCATTCGCCCCTTCGCATGTGCATCTCGGCGTGGTTAATCCCGAACGCCTTGACTTCGATGACGACATGGCCCGGCTTTGGTTCGGGGTCCGGGAGCTCCTTGATTACCAGGTTCTCGGGGCCGCCGAACTTCTGTATGACTATTGCACGCATAAGGACCTCCAGGATGGGTGGAGCTACAGAGCGCAGGCTTAAGGTGCTGAGCGGTTTATGCGTCGTGCGATGACAGACGGAGTGTCTGCTGGAGAAAAACGCTGACAGCCGCCGCTATATCCGCACTGTGCGTTTCCAGCGCGAAGTGACCCGTATCGAAGAAGCGGATATCGGCACCCGAGATATCGCGCTTAAACGCCTCGGCTCCCGCGGGCAGAAAGAACGGGTCGTTCTTACCCCACACCGCCAGAAAAGGCGGCTGGTGATTTCGGAAGTACGCGTGGAAATTGGGGTAGAGAGCGACATTGCTGGCATAGTCGAGGAGCAGATCGAGCTGTGCTTCGTGCGCTCCCGGGCGCGCTAGATAATAATCATCCAGCGAGCGGCCATCCGGAGACACGAGCGAGGGATCTGCGACGCCATGGGTATACTGGAAACGCGTTGTTTCCGGCGCCAGGAAGCTGCGCAATGCATCGCGGTTGGCCTGAGTAGGCTCACGCCAGTAGGTCTCGAATCGGGTTCCAGCCCTCGCTCAGGCCCTCCTCGTAAGCGTTGCCGTTCTGCGAGATGATGGCGGTGATCCGCTCCGGGTGCTTTGCGGCAATGCGCAAGCCAACCGGCGCGCCGTAATCGAAAATGTAGATCGCGAACCGCTTCAGGCCGATGACTTCGGTGAAGCGGCCGATCGCCTCTGCCAAATTGTCGAACGTATATTTGAAGCCGTCGCGAGGCGGCATGTCCGACTGACCAAAGCCGGGCAGGTCTGGCGCCACGAGGTGAAAGCGATCGGCGAGCAGCGGGATCAAATCTCGGAACATATGGCCGGCGCTCGGGAAACCGTGCAGCAGGAGTAGTGTCGGAGCGTCGGCGCGACCAGCTTCGCGGTAGAATATCTTGAGGCCCTCGACTTCGGCCTTACGGTAATTGGTGGTGGTCATCGGCGGCTCCCTGTACAGGTGCGAGAGCGTGGACCATTGGGAATTTGGATATCCGTCCAGCGTGTGTCCGACGCGGAAAATAGAGATTGCATTAGACAACTGAATTGGGCGAAAACGTATTTCTCTATTTCAGTTCGTGCAACAGTATGCAGGACCAACTCGACGCCCTGACGATCTTCGTCGCCGTCGCAGAACAGCAGAGCTGCGCCGAAGCCGCGCGTCTCCGAGGTTGTCCGCGATCGTCCGAATTGGGCGTGCGTCCGACCGCGACCAGGATATCGCTACCGTGCCTAACGCTCCCGGTCGCCGTCATCGCTTGGCGCCGCTCGAAGCCGAGGTGCTCGAGGCGGAATCCGGGAAGGTCGCCGGCTGTGGACCGGTGAGCAAGCGATATAGCTCGTCGACGGCGCGCGCGCCGCTGGCGCTGATGTCGGGTTGATTGGGCGGCGCGAACTGCCTCGCAGTCGGTTGCACGCGCACGCTGTCGGCGCCGGCTCGCTCGCCAGTCGGCTCCGGTCGCACCGGCGCGTCCGCCGCCCATGCTCCAACGGCGGCGACGAAGAGTCCGGCAGCAAAGGCCAGCATCGCCGTTGAACTGCGAGCCGCAGGGCGGTCCTTGTGCCACGGCGTCGGCGGCGCCACGTTCGGAAGGCAGGCGTTGTCGACGACGATGTCGAACTGCCCGAAGGCCTCGGCGGAGCGGCTGTCAGACTTCATCATGTATTCTTTCGGTGTCGCTGCGGTGCTCAAATGTCTATTCCTTGCGGATCGCGCAGGCCGCTCCGAGCGATAGCATGCATTCCTTGGAGGAATGGCAATGGACAGGTTGACGTCGATGGAGGTGTTCGTCCGCGTGGTCGAAGCCGGCTCGTTCTCTGGCGCCGCGAGAGTGCTCCGCGTCGGACAGCCCGCTGTCTCCAAGACCATCGCCCAGCTTGAAGCGCGCCTCGGCGTTAGGCTGTTGCTCAGGTCGTCGCGCGGGCTCACCCCGACCGAGGCGGGCCAGAAGTTTTACGAACGCGCCAAGCGCTCGATCGAGGCGGCAGACGAAGCAGAACTCGCGGCGCGCGAAGCGGGCAACGGTCTTGCGGGCCGGTTGCGGTTCAGCTCGGGCGTCACGTTCGGCAAACTCCACATCATACCGCGGCTGCCGCTATTCCTCGCAGCGCATCCCGAGCTCACGGTCGAAGCGATCCTCGACGACCGCGATATCGACTTGATCGAGGAAGGGATCGATGTGGGATTTCGCATGGGCGTTCTCGCCGACTCCACGATCGTGGCGCGCAAGATCGGACAATCGCGTCGACTGGTGTTCGGTACACTCCCTTATTTCGAGAAAGCCGGGGAGCCGTCTGCGCCGGCTGAGCTGCTGGATCACCAAGCTGTGACCTGTGAGTTCTGTCCAATGCAGGGGCGCTCGACCTGGTCGCTCCGCAGCGGCACCGCGGAGGAAACCGTCACACTGAAGGGCAGCGTGCGGACCACGGCGGCGGAGGGCCTGCGCGAGGCGGTCTTTGCCGGCCTCGGGTTGTGCGTCGCCTCCGAATGGATCTTCCAGCCTGATCTCGACAACGGCGGGGTCAAGCAGGTATTGCCGGCCTGGACCCTGCCCTCGATGGATTTGTGGGCGGCATTCCCGACGGGCCGCCGCGCCAGCGCGAAGCGCGCGCCTTCGCCGCCTTTATCGAGGATCAGCTCCGCCAGACCAACTTCGCTGGAGGACTCCAACCCTCCTGATAGAGACGGCTTGGGTGCGTTTGAAAGGCCAATCGCCAGCAGGGGGCCCAACAGCGGGTTTGAGCTCGGACTGTTATTGAGTGCTGGCGATGCCCGCGCTCATCTATCACCAGGTTCGAACCGGCATTGGCTCCCTCGGTCACCTCCACCAAGGCCAGAAGGTGTTGATCATTGAAGACGACGGGCTCATCAGTTGGCTGAGCGAAAGAGGGCCTCTCTTTCTTCGATACCGGGTTGTCAGCAGCTGGAGCATTTATGCCAACGGCGAACCCTGGGAACAGCTGAACGGCGGCGCCGTCAGCTATCACGCATCTTTCTCACCAATCGTTCCTTGATCGGGAAGTGGATATCCGACCCAGTGGCCTGTGTCCGACGCGGAAAATAGAGATTGCATTGGACAACTGAATTGGGCGAAACGCGTTTCTCTATTCCAGTTTGTGCAACAGTATGCAGGACCGCCTCGACGCCTTGACGATCTTCGTCGCCGTCGCAGAACAGCAGAGCTTCGCCGAAGCCGCGCGACAGTTAGGTCGCTCGCCAGCTTCCGTCACCCGGGCGGTCGCGGCGCTTGAGGAGCGTCTGCAAACCCGCCTTTTCAATCGGACGACCCGCTCGGTCGTGCTGACCGACGCCGGCGCGCGTTATCTCGAAAGCGGCCGGCGATTGCTGGCAGCCTACGATGAGCTCGAGGCGGTGAATTTCGGCGAGCGGGTCCAGCCGCGCGGCTGGATCAACGTCACGGCGCCCATGATGTTCGGCCGGCTTCACGTCCTCCCTCTCGTGCGGAGCTTTCTCGACGAATACCCGCAGGTAGATGTTCGGCTGCTGTTGCTTGACCGGGTCATCTCATTGGTGGATGAGGGGCTCGACCTCGGCGTCAGGGTCGGTCAGCTGCGGGACTCCTCGCTCCGGGCGGTCCGAGTGGGGCAGGTACGACGCGTAGTTTGTGCAACTCCGCAATACCTTGCCCGCCACGGCGTGCCGGTGACGCCGCGCGATCTCGGCAGCCACAGTTTGGTGGCGTGCACAGCCGTTACACCCATTCCCGACCGCTGGTCATTCCACGGTCCAAGCGGAGTCAGTTCCATAGCCGTCACGCCCCGGCTGGTGGTGAACACCACCGCCGCGGCGGTGGACGCCGCGCTCGACGGTTTGGGGCTTGCCTGCATCATGTCTTATCAGACGGAGCCGCACGCGGCGGCAGGCTTATTGCAGACCGTTCTCGTCGAATACGAACCGCCGCCCGCACCCATTCACATTGTGCATCCGGAAGGTCGGCACTTGTCGGCCAAGATCCGACTATTTCTCGACCACGCCGCGGGCGGGCTGCGCCGCAAATTCGGTCCGTAGGTCAAGCTCTGCATTTGACCTATCCGCCCGTCAGCCACGAGCGGCGTGCATTGACCTGAGCCCCATTTCTCATCCAGAGCGGCGGGCTATATGACACTACGCGTGCTCTTCGCCGTTACGGCGAGACGACGCCCGAGGCGCTCACAAATTCGCAGGGACCAGCTTCACGCAGGATCAGGTTTTTGGGTGACTACACCTCGCCCCAGCCCTCTCCCCGCGAGCGGAGAGAGGGAAGCCGGGCAAGCGGGACGCAGTAAGCTTCCTTACCCCAGGTGCTTCTTGAAGAAGGCGGCGACCGGGTCGAACGCGGCGCTGGTCGAGCGCTTCTCGTTGTCGACATAGACGATCTCGATATCGCCGCCGGCGTTGCGGTAATTCGAGACGAACCGCTCGGGCTCGTTGCCCGGGAAGTTCGAATCATCGTCATGATAATCGTGCACGATGTCAGGGCGGCCCTGAACCCAGAGAGCCGGCGGCATCTGCACCTTTTCGCCGCGCTCGAGGATCAGCATCGGGTTGCCCTCGCTCATCGCGGCTTCGGTCTTCCAATAGGTGTCGTGCTTATCCTTCATGCCGATCGGTGAAGGCCGGCGGGTTCGGGCCTTTCCCGAGCTTCTGGGCATGACGATAGCGCGACAACGGGTTGATCACCGGCCACGACATCGCCACGGCCCGAACCGTCGCATCGGCCGCGGGCGAGCCGGCCGGAGCGGCGCGGAGGCGTATCGCGTATCGTTCGGCCGCATCGCCGCGAGCATCGCGAGGTGACCGCCGCTCGACTGACCCGCGCTGCCGACCCGGTCCGGGCTGACCTTCAGGTCGCGGGCATGCGCCTTGACCCAGCGGATCGCATAGTTGATGTCGATCAGCGATGTCGGATACCCGTCGGCGGCATGGCGGAAATTCCAGCGAGGCAACGACAAAACCGTTTTTCGCCAAAGTTTCGTCGAGCCCCTGGGTGCCGGTCAGGTCCCCGTTGTTCCAGGCGCCGCCATGCAGATCGATCACCGCCGGGAACGGGCCCTCTCCCTTGGGCTTATAAAGGCGCGCGATCAGCCGCCTGTCGCCGTGACGGAGGTATTCGACATCTTCGGTCGTGAATTCGTAAAGGTTGGTCGGCATGTTCACTCCCTCTCGGGGTTGCTCTGCTGCGGCGCATCAAGGCTCGAAACGAAGCCTCAAGCCCAGCCGGATAGCCTACTCGCTCTGCGCGGGGCACGAAAGGCCTGCAGCCTCGACCGGCCCGCAGCTCGGCTACATATGCTACCTGGAAGCTATCCCCCGACACAGGCGAAGCCATGACCACAGCCGAGCGGTTCTCGCGTCCGGGAATCCACCAGCACAATCCGCGATCCGCTTCCGACGCAGAGCGGGACCCGGTCTGCGGCATGACGGTCGATGCGGCCACCGCCAAGCATCGCACCGAGCATGCCGGCCACGCCTATTACTTTTGCAGCAGCCGCTGCCGCGAGAAGTTCGAAGCCGACCCGGCGCGCTACTCGACGCCGCGTCCCGAACCGGCTGGCCCCGTCACCGAGGGAGGGCGTGTGGACCTGCCCGATGCACCCGGAGATCCAGCGCGCCGGGCCGGGCAGCTGCCCGATCTGCGGCATGGCGCTCGAACCGATGTCGCCGGCCGCCGACGAGGCCCAATCCCGAGCTGCGCGACATGACGCGGCGGTTCTGGGTCTGCGTTGCGTTGTCGGTCACCGCTCGCCGTTCTCGCGATGAGCACGCATTTCGCCGGCCGCCGGCCTGCTGGCGACCGCGCTCTGCCATATGGGTGCAGCTCGTGCTGGCGACGCCGGCGGTGCTGTGGGGCGGCTGGCCATTCTTCCAGCGCGGCTGGGCCTCGATCGTCAGCCGCCGGCTCAACATGTTCACCCTGATCGCCCTCGGCACCGGCGTTGCTTACCTCTACAGCGTAGTGGCGGCGTTAGCGCCGGGGCTGTTTCCGACTTCGTTCCGGACGCCCGAGGGCGAGGTCCCGGTGTATTTCGAGCCGGCGGCGGTGATCGTGACCCTGGTGCTGCTCGGCCAGGTGCTCGAATTGCGGGCCCGCGCCCAGACCAGCGGCGCCATCCGCGCGCTGCTCGACCTTGCGCCGCAACGCGCCCGCCTGGTTCGCGACGATGGCTCGGAGGCCGGAAATCGCGCTCGACGAGGTGGTGCCCGGGGCGCGGCTGCGCGTGCGCCCGGGCGAAAAGGTGCCGGTCGACGGCATCGTGCTCGAAGGACAGAGCGCCGTCGACGAGTCGATGATCACCGGCGAGCCCGTGCCGGTCGAAAAGGCCCCGGGCGACAAGGTCACCGGGGCGACCGTCAATACGACCGGCACTTTCGTCATGCGCGCCGAGCGGGTCGGCAGCGATACCTTGCTCGCCCGGATCGTTCAGCATGGTCGCCGAGGCGCAGCGCTCGCGCGCGCCGATCCAGGCACTGGCGGATATCGGTTTCGTCCTGGTTCGTTCCGGGTGTCCTCGTCGCCGCCCTGGTCACCTTCGTCGTGTGGTCGATCATCGGCCCGCCGCCGGCGATGGGTTTTGCGCTGCTCAACGCCGTCGCGGTGCTGATCATCGCCTGCCCGTGCGCGCTCGGCTTGGCGACGCCGATGTCGATCATGGTCGGCACCGGGCGAGGCGCGCGCGCCGGAGTGCTGGCCAAGAATGCCGAGGCGCTCGAAATCATGGAGAAGGTCGACACCTTGGTCGTCGACAAGACCGGAACCCTGACCGAGGGCAAGCCGCGCCTCGTCGGCGTCGTGGCAACCGGCGCGCTCGGCGAGAGCGAGCTGCTGCGGCTCGCCGCGAGCCTCGAACGAGGCAGCGAGCATCCGCTCGCCGCTGCCATCGTCAAGGGCGCCGAGGAGCGCGGCCTGAAGCTCGGCGCTCCGGTCGACTTCGCCTCGCAAACCGGGAAGAGGCATTGTCGGGGTGGTCGACGGCAGGCGGGTGGCGATCGGAAACCGGGCGCTTCTCGCCGTCGCTCGGCGTCGATCTCGGTGATCTCGGCTGCGCGCGCCGAAGAGCTTCGCAAGGACGGCCAAGGAGTGATGCTGGTTGCGGTCGACGGCGTGCGCGGCAGGGCTTGTCGCCGTCGCCGATCCGGTCAAGGAAAGCGCCTTCGCGGCGGTCACGGCGTTGCGAAGCGAGGGCATCCGGCTGGTCATGCTGACCGGGGACAGCCGCACCACGGCCGAGGCCGTCGGCCGCAAGCTCGGGCTCGACGACATCGCCGCGGAGATCCTGCCCGGACCAGAAGGCCGCAGTGGTGAGGGAGCTTCAGGAAAAGGGGCGCGTCGTCGCGATGGCCGGCGACGGCATCAACGACGCGCCGGCGCTGGCCCAGGCGCAGGTCGGGATCGCGATGGGCACCGGGACCGATGTCGCGATCGAGAGCGCCGCGGTCACTCTCGTCAAAGGCGACCTGCAGGGCATCGTCCGCGCCCGCCGGCTGTCGCCGCGCGGTCATGCGCAACATCCGCCAGAACCTGTTCTTCGCCTTCATCTTCAACGCGCTGGCGATCCCGATCGCAGCCGGGATCCTTTATCCCGCCTTCGGCTTGCTGCTCAGCCCGATGATTGCGAGCGCGGCGATGAGCGCCAGCTCGGTCCTCGTCATCGGCAACGCACTGCGCCTGCGCACCGTGCGCCTGTAGGGCGTCGCTCCGGCGTTAGCGCGGGGAATTTGTCACGAAGCGGGGTGCCCCGAGCGTTGCTCGCTCGGCTTTTCCGGTTCGGTCAGATTATGGACACTGTTGACCAGCGCGATATGGGAGAGGGCCTGTGGGAAATTGCCCACCAGCCGCGCTGCGCCGATGTCGTATTCCTCGGCCAACAAGCCCACGTCGTTGCGCAACGTCATCAGCCGGTCGAGCAATTTTTTGGCATCCCGGCGCCGGCCGAGCATCAGATAGGCATCCACCAGCCAGAAGCTGCAGGCGAGAAATACGCCCTCTCCGGGCGGCATTCCGTCCTGGCTCGACGCGGTGTCGTATCGCATCACGAACCCGTTCCGCAGCAGCCGCTGCTCGATCGCCGCAACCGTGCCGGCCACCCGCTTGTCGCCGGGCGGCAGAAATCCGACGACGGGATCAAGAGGGTGCTGGCGTCGAGCTCCTCCGAGCCGAAGGCCTGGGTGAAGGCGTTGAGCTTGGGGTTGAACCCCTTCTCGCAGATTTCGCGATGGATCTCGTCGCGCAGCGAGCGCCACCGCTCCATCGGCCCGGCGAGGCCGAACTTCTTCATCCCCTTCAGGGCGCGATCGAAGGCGACCCAGGCCATGACCTTTGAGTAGGTGAAGTGCTGGCGCCCGCTGCGCGTTTCCCAGATGCCTTCGTCCGGCGAGCGCCACACTTTTTCGAGATGGCGGAGCAGCGCGCATTGGAACCCCCACCCGCTGTCCTCGGGCTCGAGCCCGCCGAGCCATCCCTGATGGACCGCATCCATGACCTCGCCGTAGATGTCGAGCTGCAGCTGCAGCGAGGCAGCATTGCCGACCCGCACCGGTTTGGACTGCTCGTAGCCCGGCAGCCAGTCGACCGACCATTCCGGCAGACGCCGTTCGCCGCGGATCCCGTACATGATCTGCAGCTGTTCCGGCGCGCCTGCCGCCGCCCGCAGAAGCCAGTCGCGCCAGCGCTGCGCTTCGTCGTAATAGCCGGCGTTCATCAATGCCAGCAGCGTGAAGGTGGCGTCGCGCAGCCAGCAATACCGGTAGTCCCAGTTGCGCTGGCCGCCGATCTGCTCGGGCAGCGAGGTCGTCGGGGCGGCGATGATCCCGCCGGTCGGCGAGTAAGTCAGCGCCTTCAGGGTGATCAAAGAGCGGACGACCGCCTCGCAATGCTCGTGCTCCGGCGTATATCTGCTGCTCCACTGCGTCCAGAACGCCTCGGTCTCGTCGAGAGCCGCGCGAGCATCAATCGGCGGCGGGGGCTCGTGATGCGACGGCACGTGCATCATCACGAACGGCACCGACTTGCCCGCCGACACGGTGAACTCGGCCTTGGTTCGCAGGTCTTCGCCGCGCAGCGGGACGGGCGTGCGCAACACCACCATGTCGGGGCCGGCAATCGCGCGCAGCGCCCCGTCGTCGAGCCGGGTGACCCAGGGGACCATGTGCCCATAGTCGAACCTGAGGACCAGATCGAGCTGCATCGCGACTTGGCCGCGTGTCCCGGTGACAATCCGGACGACATCCGAATCCCGGCCGCTGAGCGGCATGAAATCCGTCAGCACCACCTCTCCGTCGGCGCCGGAAAACCGCGTTTCGAGGATCAAGGTCGCGTCGCGGTAGCGCCGGGTCACGGTCATCTGCGGATCGGCGGGCGCGATCTGCCAGCGCCCGTTTTCCGGGGCGCCGAGCAGCGCCGCAAAGCAGGCCGGGGAGTCGAACCTCGGCCAGCACAGCCAGTCGATCGACCCGTTCTTGCCGACCAGCGCCGCGGTCTCGCAATCCCCGATCAGCGCGTAATCTTCAATCCTGCAGCTCACCGTCCTCCTCCGCGGGCGTCATCTTCCCGAAGAAGATACGCGCGCGAGGCCCGATCGATCCGCGGCCAGCGGGTATGGTTTGCGACGGAACCCGCAGGATGGTTAGCATCGAGGCCGGGCAAGGATCGCTGCATCACCCGCGGTGCGGGCTTCGAGACGGCGCATCGCGCCTCCTCAGAGCCTGTGAAGGAATTGGAATTGGGCTGGAAGAGCGCCGTGCGTCCTTCGAGACAGTCGCTTCACGACTTCCTCAGGATGAGCGATTTCCTAACATCATCAATGATGTAGCTCATCCTCAGGAGCGCCCAACGGCGCGTCTCGAAGGACGCACTACCGCAGTGCAGCTATTCCTTCACCAGGCTCTCAGCATGAGGTGCTTGCTTCGAAGGACGCTCGACGCCGATCCAGCCTCTTCCGCTCAACCCATCCTGCGAGGCTCGCGGCGGCGCGGTGTTATTTTGTGCCGAAGCAATGCTCCGGCCCGGGAAAGCGCCGCGCCCGGACATCAGCGGCATATTCGGCTGCAGCCGCCGTGATCAGCGGCGCCAACTCGGCATAGCGCTTGACGAAGCGCGGCTTGAACTGCGCGAAGAGGCCGAGCACGTCGTCGATCACCAGGATCTGGCCGTCGCAGGCCGGCGAGGCGCCGATGCCGATGGTCGGCACCGGCACCGCCTCGGTGATCGCGCGCGCCACCGGCTCGACCGTGCCTTCGATGACGATCGCGAAGGCGCCCGCCTCGGCGATCGCGGCGGCGTCGGCGGAAACCCGCTCGGCCTGCCGCCGGTCGCGGCCCTGCACCTTGAAGCCGCCGGCGGCGTTCATTGATTGCGGCATCAGCCCGACATGGCCCATGACCGGCACGCCGCGCTCGGCCAAAAAGCGCACGGTGTCGGCCATCTCGGCGCCGCCTTCGAGCTTGACCGCCGCGCAGCCGGTCTCGGCCATGATGCGGGCCGCGGCGCGGAAGGCTTGCTCCGGCGATTCCTGGTAGCTGCCGAACGGCAGGTCGACGACGATCATCGCCTGCGAGGAGGCGCGCACCACCGCCGCGCCGTGCGCGATCATCATCTCGAGGGTGACCGGCAGGGTGCTGTCGAAGCCGTAGACCACCATGCCGAGCGAGTCGCCGACCAGCAGAAAATCGACTTCCGGGTCGAGCAGCCGGGCGACCGGCGCGGTGTAGGCCGTCAGCCCGACGATCGGCGCGCCGCCTTTGACGAAATCGCCGACCCCGCGCCGCCGCTTTCTCTTCTCCGCCTGTGCGCTCATGGGGATTCCCCGGACCTTAGAACATCGAGCCGATGACGCGGTCGGGCGGGCGGTGGCCGTCGGCGAAGGTCTTGATGTTGATGATGACCTTCTCGCCCATCGCGATTCGCCCCTCGATCGTCGCCGAGCCCATATGGGGCAGCAATACGACATTGTCGAGCGCGCGCAGCCGCGGGTCGACCGCGGGCTCGTGCTCGAACACGTCGAGCCCGGCGCCGGCGATGGCGCGGGTCTCCAGCAATTGCATCAGAGCCTCCTCGTCGACGATCTCGCCGCGCGCCGTGTTGACCAGGATCGCCTGCGGCTGCATCAGCCGCAGCCGGCGCGCCGAGAGCAGGTGATAGGTCGCCGGCGTGTGCGGGCAGTTGACCGAGACGACGTCCATATGGGCGAGCATCTGGTCGAGGCTTTCCCAATAGGTCGCCTCGAGCGCGGCTTTCGATGTCCTCCGGGACCGGGCGGCGGTTGTGGTAGTGAACGGAGAGCCCGAACCCCTTGGCGCGGCGGGCGAGCGCCGTGCCGATCCGGCCCATCCCGAGGATCCCCAAGCGCTTGCCCCAGATCCGCCGGCCGAGCATCGAGGTCGGGCCCCAGCCGCTCCAGCCGCCGCTGCGGATCAGCCTCTCGCCTTCGGCGAGGCGGCGCGAGACCGCAAGGATCAGCGCCATCGTCATGTCCGCGGTGTCCTCGGTCAGGACACCCGGCGTGTTGGTCACGATGATCCCGCGCTGCTGCGCCGCCGCCAGATCGACATGGTCGATCCCGGTCCCGAACGAGGCGATCAGCTTCAGGCCGGGCCCCGACGCGGCCAGCACCTCGGCGTCGATTCGGTCGGTGACCGTCGGCACCAGGACCTCGGCCTCGCCGGCCGCGGCCATCAGCTCGCGCTTGCCCAAGGGCTTGTCGTCGAGGTTGAGACGGCACGCGAAAAGCTCCATCATCCGGGTCTCGACCGGGTCCGGAAGCTTGCGGGTGACGATCACGAATGGCCGTTTCGACCGCATGGTTGCGATCTCCGCAGAAGACCACCTCCGCCATTAGCAAGAGGCGGGGTGCGATGTCCAGGAGGCTCCGGGTCCGCGGGTGTCGGGCGGCCTTCATCGCTCTGTCGATCGCGGCTTTCATCCTCGGCGCGCCGCTCGCCTACGCAGCCGATAATGAAGCCGGCCCAAAGCTGCCGCGCTTTGTCAGCCTGCGCTCGGACCAGGTGAACCTGCGGGTCGGGCCCGGCGAGAACTACCCGATCGAATGGGTCCTCACGCGCAAGGAGATGCCGGTCGAGATCGTCCGCGAATTCGAGAATTGGCGGATGATCCGCGACTGGCAGGGCACCGAAGGCTGGGTGCACGAGCGAATGCTGACCGGCAAGCGGGCGGTCGTCGTCAAAGGCGGGATCCGCACATTGCACCGTCAGCCGGAGGTGGCGTCACCGGCGGTCGCCCGCGCCGAGCCCGGGGTCGTCGCGCGCCTGCTCGAATGCCGCGGCAGTTGGTGCCGCGTCGATGCAGCAGATCACGCCGGCTGGGTCCAGCGCGGCGATCTCTGGGGCGTCTACCCCGACGAGGTAGTTCAGTAGATTTGCGTCAAAGGTCGGGCAGGTCGGAAGCTGGCCCGACGCGAGTTGCCGTGCCGTCGGCGAGCCTGTCATATTCGAGCGCCAGTTCGAGCAAGCGCGCCTTGATCGCGCGGGTCGTCACCCCTTCCGCGACCTGACGGGCGCGGGCGGCTTTTCGACGGTAATACTCCGCCGGCTCGGGCGGCACATCCGACAACTGGTCCATGAGGCGTAGGATAGCACGCCGGCCGAGGAAGGGGCAGATTTGCGGTCGCGCATGGCTATTTCTCGAGCGGCTGCACCGGCTCGACGGCCCAGAATTGCTGCATGCGGGTGGCGAGCTTTACCCGGCGCAGCTGTTCGCGGCGCGCCGCATATTCCTCGAGCGCCTCCCGGTCCGCGGCGCCGACCGCGCCTTGGGTCGGCAGCACGCAGGCGGTTGGGCACCGCGTCACGCCCCTGGTCCGGATGAACTCGGCTACGGCGGCCTCGCAATCCGTCCTGGGCACGATTTGACGCAACACTTCGTTAACCATCACAAGCCACCGTCGCTGTGCTCCTTCGCAGCGCTAGCTAAGCGACCGGGCAGCTCTCCGCCACGCCGGAGGTTCGAGAGGACTCGAGCGGCAAAAACGCCGGGAGGCTTTGCGGTATTCCGGCTAGCCTTGTTGCGGGGCAGGTGCTGGAGGAAACACCCCGACGGTTTCCCTGGGGCGATTCACGCAAATTCCCGAAATGTTCTGCGTGACGTCTGCCGATCCTCTATCCGGATCGCATGCTGCCGATGAACAGCTCGACTGTCTCGGGATCCGGGATGGCGCCGCTGGGGGTCACCCTGCTCTGGTAGGGAATGTTGAACTTGTCGAACGCACCCAGCAAAATCTTGGCGGTGTCCGTACGGTCGTCCCCGGCGACGTAGAAATTGATCCCGGGCGAGCGCACATCGCCGAATATCCTGGTGATCTGCGGACCCTGCGCTTGCCAATCGGCCGCCTTGAGGATGGTCACCAGCCGGTTGGCATATTGGTAGGCTTCGAGATCGTCGGGGGCGCACGAGACGATCACTCGGTGGTCGCCGAACCCCCGCAGATATGTTGTCAGTTTTTCCGCTGTCTCCTGAGGGATCGTGCGGGCTTGCCCGCCTGCTTCGAGCTCGCTGACGCGCTCCTGAAGCGCTTTGATTTGCCTCGTCAGATCCGCTAACGCCGGCTCGACCCGCCCTTGCTGCAACCCGGTTGAGGAGGTCGCTCCCGACAGCAGCGCCTGATCACCACCGGCGTCTCTGCCCTTGCCACACCGTTCCGGCGATCGCGAGACATCCACAGACAATTATGCCTACCATCCAGGCTCGCCTGCCGCTCGCGCCGACTGGCGGCGAGCCTGCCACGGTGAGCGCCATGGCGGTAACGGCAATGACCAGCAGCGTCGGCAGCCACGGCCACATTTCGTCTCGCGAGACGCTTCTCTCATGCGGCCGGAACGGCGTCCCCGGCGGCCGCCGCCCGCCGCCCTCCGAGACCGATCAGCAGGGCCATCAGCGCGGCCGCAAAGCACAACAGCCCGGCCAACATGAAGGCCTCGAGATAGCTGCCGAACGAGATCCGCAATACCCCGCCCAGATACGCCGCTGAGGCGCCGCCGACTTGATGAATGACGGTGATCCAGGCGACCATGATCCCGGTCCTTTCGGGCCCGACAACGCGGGTCAGCAGGCGCACGGTCGGCGGCACCCCGGCGATCCAGTCGAGCCCGTAAAAGATGCTGAACAGCGACAGCCCGTAGACCGACATATCGAAGGCGAAGGGCAGGTAGAGCAATGAAAGGCCGCGCAGCCCGTAATACCAGGCGAGCAGCAGCCGGTTGTCCCAGCGGTCGCTGAGCCAGCCCGACAATGTGCCGCCGAGAAAGCTGAAGACGCCGGTCGCGGCGAGCAGCCCGGCGCCGGTGACCTCGGCCAGGCCATGATCGACGCAGGCCGGGATCAGATGCGTGCCGATCAGGCCGTTGGTCGAGGCGCCGCAGACGAAGTAGCTGCCGGCGATCAGCCAGAAATCGCGCGACCGGGCGCTCTCGGCAAAGGCGCGGAAGGCGAGGGTCAGCGGGTTGCCGTCGGCGGCGGGCGGCGCGCGCCGCGGGCTGCTGCTGTCGCCATAGGGCGTGAGACCCAGATCCTCGGGGCGGTTGCGCATCAGCAAGGCGATGAGCGGGACAAAGACCACGACGGTGCCGGCCAGGACCAGCGACATCGCGCGCCAACCGGCATGGGTCGCAAGGCTCGCCATGGTCGGGAGAAAGATCAGCTGGCCGGCCGCATTGGCCGCGGTCAAGAGCGCCGATGACGAGCCCTTGGCGGACCCGAAACCAGCGCGCGGCAATCAGCGCCGCCAGGAAATTGCCGATAACCCCGCAGCTGCTGCCGACGACGACACCCCACAGCAGCACAAGCTGCCAGGTCTCGCTGCATCGCAGGGTCAGCGCGACCGCGGCGGCAGTCACCGAGAGCGCCGTCACCATCGTGCGGCGCACGCCGAACCGGTCGATCAGCGCCGCGGCGAACGGGCCGATCAGGCCGTAAAGCAAAAGATTGACGCCGACCGCGAAGGAGATCGTCGAGCGCGACCAGTGAAATTCATTTTCGAGCGGGACGATCAGCACGCCGGGCGCGGCGCGAATACCCGCCGTCAGCAGCAGGACGAGAAACGTGACCGCAGCGACGATCCAGGCGTAATGAAGCTTGGCCGGTGCGCGCATGGTCGCTCCAATGACCGGCGTCCGCCGCGGGCTTACTCCAGGGGCTCGGTCGCGGTGATCTCGATGCCGAAGCCGGCGAGCCCGACATAGGTGCGCGAGCGGGTCGCCAGCAGCTGGATCGATGAGATCCGCAGATCGCGCAGGATCTGCGCGCCGAGCCCGACTTCGCGCCACTGGACGCTGCGCTCGAGCTCGGAGGCGGTGGTTTCCTCGCCGACCGTGGAGGTCGGCACCCCCGACGTGCCGTCCCGCAAATAGACGAGGACGCCCTGGCCCGGCCGCCTTGAACCGGCTCAGCGCGGCATGGATCGGCTTGGCGCCGCCAAACACGTCCTCGAGGACGTTGGCGCGGTGGAGCCGGGTCGGGAGATTGGTTCCGTCGCCGATGTCTCCGTAGACGAAGGCGTAGTGGTGGACCTTGTCGAACGGCGTCACATAGGCATAGCCGCCGAGCTCGCCGATTTCGCTCTGGCCACCGAGAATTCGGCCACTCGCGTCACGAGCTTCTCGCGCGCCTGGCGATAGGCGATCAGATCGGCCACGGAGATGCGCTTCAGGCCGTGGGTCTTGGCGAAAGCCCGGACCTGCGGGCCGCGCATCACGGTGCCGTCGTCATTGACGAGCTCGCAGATCGCGGCGACCGGCTCGAAATCGGCAAGACGGCAGAGATCGATCGCCGCTTCGGTGTGGCCGGAGCGCATCAGCACCCCGCCATCCTTGGCGATCAGCGGGAAGATATGGCCGGGACGGACAAAATCCGCGCGGCCGGCATTGCCGTTCGCGAGGTTGCGGATCGTCGCGGTGCGGTCTTCGGCCGAAATGCCCGTCGTCGTGCCGTGGCGGTAATCGACCGACACCGTGAAGGCAGTGCCGTGGATCGCGTCACTATCGGCGACCATCGGCGCCAAATGCAGGCGGCGCGCGATCTCGCCGGTCAAGGGCGCGCAGACGATGCCGCAGGTATGGCGGATGATGAAGGCCATCTTCTCGGGTGTCGTGTGCACCGCGGCGAGGATCAGGTCGCCTTCGTTCTCGCGGTCGTCGTCGTCGGTAACGACGACGATCTCGCCGCGCGCGAACGCATCGATCACCTGCGGAACACGGGACTGGGACACGGTCGATCTCCCGAACGCTAGCTGAAGCCGTTGGCCGCCAGGAACCGCGGATTGGCCTGGCGAAGCTTGCCGATCGTCAGCCGCCAGAGGATGTCGCGGGCGCGGCGCTCGCCATCCGCGGTATTTTCGAACGCCCCGGCCCGCAGATCGGGCGCAAGCCGGCGCAGCCCGTCAGGCTGACCCTCACCCGCTTCGCTGCGCTCAGCACCCTCTCCCGCAATGCGGGAGAGGGGAGGCCCAGCCCGCAGGGCTGGGTGGGTGAGGGCCGCGTCGGCATAAAGTCTCTCCAGCTGCCGAAGGAGCTCCTGTGCCGCCTCCTCGCCCGCCGCCGCTTCGCGCTCGGCGATCGCCATGCTGTTGGCGACGAGACGGGCATCGAGGCGCGCTTCCGGCGGCAACAGCGGCAGCAGATCGTTCAGCAGCACGTCCCGGGCGAGCGCCAGCAGGGCCGGCCCGGTCGGCAGATCACGCATCGGCGGGTGCTCCATCCGGATCGAGCCGCATCAGGATTTCGAGCTCGCACTCTGTCGCGCGCCGCCCGGTCAGTGCCAGATCGAGGCTGCGCTCTCCTCCGATCATGTATCGGTCACTTTGCTGCAGCGCAATAATTGCCCACCGGACGCTCGCCAGCGTTTCCCAGAAAAAGACCCGCTCCGGATCTATCGAACGTCCGGAGGCGCCTTCGTACCCATCGTAGAACGGGGCGCGGTCGGCGATCCCGCCGGCTTCGCGGTCGAGCCGCGCAAAGCGCCAGCCCTTGCAGCAGAACCAGCCGATATCCTCGTGCGGGTCGCCCCAGCCGGCGAACTCCCAATCGAGAATTCCGGTCAAGCTCGGCGCCGTCGAGCATGTAATTGCCGGTGCGGAAATCGTGATGGCAGAGCACCGGGTCGGTCGGCTGGCGGAAGGTGTGTCTCGAGCCAGCGGATACCCCATTCGAGCACCGGGCGCGGTGCGGGATGGCGGTCGAGATAGGCGCGAAACGCCCGCGATCTGCTGCGCCGGTCCGACTATCCTCGTAGGCCGGCAGAAAAGCCAGGTCGGCCCGCGGCGGGCGGATCGTGTGAATGCGGGCGAGCTCTTGCCCAAGGCGCTCGGCAATCGCTGGGAGCGCCGGGTCGAGAGCAGCATCCCGGGTGATCCGATGAGCGGCCGCCGTTCCGTCGACCCGCCGCATGACGAAGAACGGCCTGCCGAACACGGCAGGGTCATCGGTCGGCAAAGAGCGGCTCCGGAACCGTCACGCCGGCGGCGAAAGCCGCCTTCAGCACCGCGAATTCTTCGCAGCCGGCCGAGGCTCGCCGCCACTCCGGTCGGCGCGGCGGTGCGCAGGACGAGCCGCTGATCTCCGGCGAGCGTTCCGCCTGAAAATACCGCGTCGAGCGCCCAATTCTCTTGGATCGCGCCGCCCCGCATCGGCGCGAGCTCGGCGATTTCGACGCTGCTCGCTCCGCTCGCTGCTGCGAGAAAACGCGCCAGGGCGGCGCGGCGGTCGTCCGCCGCGCCGCCTTGCGGGCGATCAGATTGCGGCGACGCCGTGGCCGCCATCGACGGCGATGACCGCGCCGGTGAGATAGGCGCCCGCCGGCGAGGCCAGGAGCAGCATCGCGCCGTCGAGATCGTCGGGCTGCCCGACGCCGCCGCAGCGGAATGCGCGCTATCAGTTTCTTGCCGGCGTCGGCTGCGCAGAAAGTCGCGGTTGAAATCGGTCTCGACATAACCGGGCGCGATCGCATTGACGAGAATGCCGTAGCGCGCCAGCTCCATCGCCAGCACATGGGTCAGATGGATCAGCCCCGGCCTTGGCCGCGCAATAGCTCGGCACCCTGGCGATCGTGCGCACGACCCAGCACGGAAGCGATATTGACGATGCGCCCGGCCGCTGCCGAGTCGACCAGATGCTGGGCGAATTCGCGCGCCATCAGCCAGGCGCCCTTGAGATTGGTGTCGAGGACGTAATCCCAGTCCTCTTCGGTGTGCTCGCAGCACCGGCTTGGCGACGAAGACGCCGGCATTGTTGACGAGGATCGTCAGCGGGCCGAGCTCGGCCTCCGCCGTCGCGACCGCCGCGGCGACGCTGTCGGAGCGGGTAACATCGCACTCGATCGGCAGGCCCTGTCCGCCGGCCGCCGCAATCTCGCGAGCCGCCTCGCCGAGCCGGTCGACGCGTCCGGCGGCGAGCGCCACCTTGGCTCCGGCGGCGGCGAGAAGCTCGGCCAAATGGCGCCCGATGCCGCTCGACGCGCCGGTGACGAGCGCTACCTGCCCGCTCAGGTCGAAGCTGGGCGGCTCGGTCACGCCGCGATCTCCTTGGCCCGCTCGCGCAATTCGAATTTCTGGATCTTGCCGGTCGAGGTCTTTGGCAACGGCCCGAAAACGACCGTTCGCGGGGCCTTGTAGTGCGCCAGATTGGCGCGGCACCAGCCGATGATGTCCTCGGCCGAGACGACGCCCGCATCGGGCTTCAACGTGACAAAGGCGCAAGGGCGTCTCGCCCCAGACCGGGTCGGGCCTGGCAACCACCGCCGCCTCCATGATTTGCGGGATGGCGATAAAGCGCGTCCTCGACCTCGAGCGAGGAGATGTTCTCGCCGCCCGAGATGATGATGTCCTTCGAGCGGTCCTTGACCTCGACATAGCCGTCGGGATGACAAACCGCGAGGTCGCCGGTGTGAAACCAGCCATGCTCGAAGGCGGCTTCGGTCGCTGCCGGGTTTCTTCAGGTAACCCTTCATCACCGTGTTGCTGCGCAATACCAGCTCGCCCAAGCTGGCGCCGTCGGCAGGGACATCGGTCATGCGTCTGCGGGTCGACCACGCGCTGGCGGTCGAGCGTCAGATAGCCCACCCCCTGGCGCGCCATGCGGGCCGAACGCTCGGCCAGCGGCAGCCCGGCCCATTCCTCTTGCCAGGCGCAGACCGTGGAGGGGCCGTAGCTTTCGGTCAACCCATAGAGATGGGTGACGCGGAAACCCATCCGCTCCATCGCCTCGATGACCGCCGAGGGCGGGGCCGCCCCACCGGTCGCAACCTCGACGACGTGGTCGAAGCGGCGCTTCACGGTATCGGGGGCGTGGACCAGCATGTTCAGCACGATCGGCGCCCCGCACAAATGGGTGACGCGGTGCTCGGCGATCGCCGCGAAAATCGGGGCGGGGTCGACGCGGCGCAGGCAGACATGGGTGCCGGCCACCGCCGTCACGGCCCAGCTGTAGGTCCAGCCGTTGCAGTGGAACATCGGCAATGTCCACAGATAGACCGAGTCGCGGTCGAGCCCGAAGGTGATCGCATTGCCGATGGCGTTCAGAAATGCGCCGCGGTGGTGATAGACGACCCCTTTGGGATTCCCGGTCGTCCCCGAGGTGTAGTTCAGGGCGATCGCCTGCCATTCGTCCTGCGGCATCGCCCAATCCGCCGACGGATCGCCTTCGGCCAGGAACGTCTCGTATTCGGTCCCGCCGAGCGACGCGCCCGCGCCGCCGTCATCGACTTCGACGAGCGGCATCGGGACGCCGAGCTCGTCGAGCGCTGCCTTGACGACCGGCGCGAATTCGCGGTCGGCGATCAGCAGCTTGGCCTGCCCGTGGGTCAGGATGAACGCGATCGAGCGCGCATCGAGGCGGTAGTTCAGGGCATTGATGACGGCGCCCGCCATCGGCACGCCGTAATGGGCTTCGAGCAGCGCCGGCACGTTCGGCGCCAGCACCGCCACCGTGTCGCCCCGCCCGATCCCGCGCCGGCGGAGCGCGTCGGCGAATTGCCGGCAGCGCTGGTAGAGCTGGCGGTAGGTGAACCGCGCGGCGCCGTGGATGACGGCGAGCTTCTCGGGGTAGACGGCCGCGGCGCGGGAGAGAAAGCCGAGCGGGGTCAGCGCGCTGAAATTCGCCGCATTGCGAGCGAGATGCGGCGCGTCAAAAAGATTTCGCGCGTCAGGCTCTTCCGATGATGACACAGTAAACGATGTTCCCGCCCGGAATATTGTCCCGGCATCCTCCCGGGACGCCGCGGGAACGTCAAGTGCGGGAGGAAAATGCAAATCGACATCGTCTCCGATGTGATCTGCCCCTGGTGCTTTATCGGTAAGCGCCGGCTCGAACGCGCGCTGGCGCTTCGGCCGGATCTGGCGGCGACCTTGTCGTGGCGCGCGTTTCAGCTCAATCCGGACATGCCGGCGAACGGCATCCCGCGCGAGCTTTACCTTTCGGCGCGATTTGGCAGCCCGCGTCGTGCCGAGGAGGCCTATGAGGCGGTCTCGCGGGCCGGGCGCGCCGAGGGCATCGAGTTCGCCTTCGAGCGCATTCGGCGCGTCCCGAATACCTTGCGGGCCCACCGGTTGATTCGCCTGGCAATGCTCGGAGGCTGCGCCGCCGAGGTCGTCGAAGCGCTGTTCCTCGGCTATTTCCTCAACGGGCTCGATATCGGGGATGTCGAAGCTTTGGCGGCAGCCGCGCAGGCCGCCGGGCTCGACGAGACGGCGGTGCGCCGCTACCTCGCGAGCGAGGCCGGCGCTGCCGAGGTGCGCGCCGAAGAGCACCGGGCCCGCCGGCTCGGCATCCACGCCGTGCCGTGCTTTATCCTCGAGCGCGGCTATGCGATCGCCGGCGCGCAGGAGCCGGAAATGTTCCTGCCCCTGTTCGACATCGCCGCCGGGCCGAGCGGCCGCGCGGCGGCGGCCGAAGCCTAGTAGCAGCCACGACTTTCCTTGCCGACCCGCAAAATCAGGCAAAAAATCTGCGGGGTACTTAAGAAATCGAGCATAATCAAATACATGGTTTAAGCTTCATCGCCTTGGCAGCGAAAAAACCTTCCCTGCTAACCCCCCGCCGGGGAAATAGCAGGGAAAGCCGGGGTACTCTATCTGTGACATTCCAATGCATAAGATAGCGGTCGATGTTGTCGCGATGATGGCGCGGCGCGTGTTCGTCCTTCGGGCGATTTACCAACCGTAAGCGGCGAACGTATTAAGTAGCGGCGAAGAAAGGGGAGACGATGGCGCGATCGAACAACAACCGGAGCGCGCGGGCACGGGACAATGGCGCGACCCTCGGCTTCGAGGCGAAGCTCTGGCAGGCGGCCGACGCGCTGCGCAACAACATGGACGCGGCCGAGTACAAGCACGTCGTCCTCGGCCTGATCTTCCTCAAGTACATCTCCGACGCCTTCGAGGCGAAGCACGCCGAGCTCGACGCCGCAGAAGGCGAAGGGCGCCGACCCGGAGGACCCCGACGAGTACCGCGCCGAGAACATCTTCTGGGTGCCGCCGGAGGCCCGCTGGTCGCACCTGAAGGCGCAGCGCCCCGCAGCCGACGATCGGCAAGACTCGTCGACGACGCGATGACCGCCATCGAGCGCGACAACCCGTCGCTCAAGGGCGTGCTTGCCGAAGGACTACGCCCGCCCCGGCCTCGACAAGCAGCGGCTCGGCCAGCTCATCGACCTGATCAGCGACATCGGCCTCGGCAGCGCGGCCGATCGCGCCAAGGACATCCTCGGCCGCGTCTACGAGTATTTCCTCGCCCAATTCGCCAGCGCCGAGGGCAAGAAGCGGCGGCCAGTTCTACACGCCGTCGCGCGTCGTGCGCGTGCTGGTCGAGATGCTCGCGCCGTACAAGGGCCGCGTCTACGACCCTGCTGCGGCTCCGGCGGGATGTTCGTCAGTCAGCGAGAAGTTCATCGAGGCGCACGGCGGCAAGATCGGCGACATCTCGATCTACGGCCAGGAGTCGAACCACACGACCTGGCGGCTCGCCAAGATGAACCTCGCGATCCGCGGCATCGACGCGCAGATCGCGCACGGCGACACCTTCCACAACGACCTGCACCCGGACCTCAAGGCCGACTTCGTCCTCGCCAACCCGCCGTTCAACGACAGCGACTGGGGCGGCGAGCTGCTGAAGGACGACAAGCGCTGGGAGTACGGCGCGCCGCCCGCCGGCAACGCGAACTTCGCCTGGGTGCAGCACTTCATCCATCACCTCGCGCCCGACCGGGCTGGCCGGCTTCGTGCTCGCCAACGGCTCGATGTCGTCGAACCAGTCCGGCGAAGGCGAGATCCGCAAGGCGATCATCGAGGCCGACCTCGTCGACTGCATGGTGGCGCTGCCGGGTCAGCTGTTCTACTCCACGCAGATTCCGGTCGTGCCTCTGGTTCCTCGCCCGCAACAAGAGGAACGGCACGCTTCCGCGACCGCCGCGGCGAGATGCTGTTCATCGACGCCCGCAAGCTCGGGCACGCTGGTCGACCGCATCCACCGCGAACTGACCGACGAGGACATCGCCCGGATCGCCGGCACCTACCACGCATGGCGCGGCGACAAGGACGCGGGCGAGTACGCGGACGTGCCCGGCTTCTGCAAGAGCTGCGACCACTCGAAGACATTCGCAAGCACGGCCACGTACTCACGCCGGGCCGCTACGTCGGCGCCGAGGCGGCCGAGGACGACGGCGAGCCGTTCGAGGAGAAGATGAAGCGGCTCACCGCGACACTGCGACGAGCAGCAGGCGGAAGCCGCGAAGCTGGATGCCGCCATCGCGGCCAACCTGAAGGAACTTGGGTATGGCGGGTGATTGGCAGCACGCACCGGCTAGGCGACTTTGGTCGAGATCAAGCACGGGTTTGCTTTTCAGGAGTGTAGTTTTTCCGGGAAAGAGCCGCGCCGGTGATATTCTTTTAACGCGCCGGTGAATTTGCGCTATAGGCGGCCGAGTATTTAAAACCGAGAAGCTTAAGTACTACACCGGTCCCGTTCCCCAGCGAGTTCATCCTCCAAGAGGATGATCTTCTTGTGACCATGACTGACCCTGACGCAAAGCGGCAGACACACTCGGCTACGCCCGCCCTCATTCCTCGATCTCACCGCGGCTGCAGGTTTCTTCATAACCAGCGGCTAGGCAAGAGTCGATGGTGAAAGAGCCGGTGCCAAGCTGGACAAGAGGTTCCTCTATTACCTCCTGTCGTTCCCGGGAATATCGAAACGAGGTTATCGCGAGCGCGACAGGCAACGACGGTCAAGCACACGTCGCCATCTCGCATCCAAGCCTTTCGTTTCGGGCTCCCATCCCCTTGCGAGCAACGCGCCATCGCCCGCATCCTCGGCTCTTTGGACGACAAGATCGAGCTGAACCGGCGAATAAACGAGACATTAGAGGGGATCGCACTCGCGCTGTTCAAATCGTGGTTCGCGGACTTCGATCCCGTCCGAGCCAAAGCCGAAGGGCGGGACTCCGGGCTTCCCAGGTCCCTTGCCGACCTATTTCCGGATTGCTTCGAGGAGTCAAGAGCTCGGGGATATTCCGAGGGGCTGGCAGGTCCGGCCTTTTGCGGACGCAGTTGAGATAATCGGCGGTGGCACACCGAAAACTTCAGTAGCCGCTTATTGGAACGGCAACATCCCCTGGTTCTCAGTCGTCGATGCTCCAGAGGGCTCTGAGGTGTGGGTGGTGGATACAGAGAAGAAGATCACTCGCGAAGGAGTAGAAAGTTCATCTACGCGAGTGCTTCCCGTTGGGACGACGATCATCTCTGCGCGGGGAACAGTCGGCAGAAATCGCTCTGGTGGGCGTACCGATGGCCATAAATCAATCCTGTTATGGCCTCCGTGGGAGGGGCAGCAAACGCGGCGGCCGGACATCGTGCTGTTCGTCAACGGATTGCCGCTCGGTGTGATCGAGCTGAAGAACCCGGCGGACGAGAACGCGACGGTGTGGACGCGCGCTTCCAGCAACTCCAAACCTACCAGGCGCAGATCCCGGCACTCTTCACGACCAATGCGGCGCTCGTCGCTTCCGACGGGATCCAGGCGCGCATCGGCACGCTCGGCGCGGGCGCGGAATGGTTCAAGCCGTGGCGCACGATCAGCGGGCGCGAGGACGCGCCCGGCGCAGCATGCCGGAACTGCGAGGTCGTGCTCGAGGGCGTCTTCGAGAAGCGTCGGTTTCTCGACCTCGCTCCGGTACTTCATCGTCTTCGAGGATTGTGGGCGGCGGCGGCAAGCTCGCCAAGAAGATGGCGGGCTACCACCAGTTCCACGCGGTGAATGTTGCTGTCGAGGAAACACTGCGTGCGGCGCAATGGCTGGCCGGCAGGCGACGGAGCCGCCGGGACGTACGACGCGGGCCACCAGCCAGGCGGCGAGCCCGGCGACCGCCGGGTCGGCG
Organism: uncultured Alphaproteobacteria bacterium; assembly: GCA_963836845.1. Classification (GTDB taxonomy): domain Bacteria; phylum Pseudomonadota; class Alphaproteobacteria; order ATCC43930; family CGMCC-115725; genus AP-15. The sequence goes on from CAWILK010000015.1 coordinate 308,610, forward strand.
TCGTCTGGCACACGCAGGGCTCGGGCAAGAGCCTGACGATGGCCTTCTATGCCGGGCGCGTCATCCTGCACCCGGCGATGGAGAACCCGACAATCGTCGTGCTCACCGACCGCAACGATCTCGACGACCAGCTCTTCGGCACGTTTGCCCGCTGCCACGACCTGCTGCGCCAGCCGCCGGTGCAGGCCGCCGAGCCGCGCCGACCTGCGGGACAAGTTGCGCGGTCGCCTCCGGCGGTGTCGTGTTCACGACGATCCAGAAGTTCTTGCCCGAGGAAAAGGGCGACCGCCACCCGGTACTCTCGGAGCGGCGCAACATCGTCGTGATCGCCGACGAGGCGCACCGCAGCCAGTACGACTTCATCGACGGCTTCGCGCGGCACATGCGCGATGCCCTGCCGCAACGCGTCGTTCATCGGCTTCACCGGCACGCCGATCGAGAAGACCGACGCCAACACGCGCGCCGTGTTCGGCGACTACATCAGCGTCTACGACATCCAGCGGGCGGTCGATCGACGGCGCGACCGTGCCGATCTATTACGAGAGCCGGCTGGCGAAGCTGGAGCTGAAGGAGTCCGAGCGGCCGAAGATCGACCCCGAGTTCGAGGAGGCGACCGAGGGCGAAGAAGTCGAGCGCAAGGAAAAGCTCAAGAGCAAGTGGGCGCAACTCGAGGCGATCGTCGGCTCCGAGAAGCCGGGTCAAGCTGGTCGCCGCGCGACCTGGTCGAGCACTTCGAGAACCGGCTCGAAGCGATGGACGGCAAGGCGATGGTCGTCTGCATGAGCCGCCGCATCTGCGTCGACCTCTACCGCGAAATCGTCGAGCTGCGGCCCGACTGGGCACAGCGATGACGACGACGCAGGGCGTCGCTCAAGGTCGTGATGACCGGCTCGGCCTCCGACCCGCTCGATTGGCAGCCGCACATCCGCAACAAAGCCGCGGCGCGAAGAGCTCGCCAAGCGGTTCCGGGATCCCGACGACCCGTTCAAGATCGTCATCGTCCGCGACATGTGGCTGACCGGCTTCGACGCGCCGAGCCTGCACACGATGTACGTCGACAAGCCGATGCGCGGCCACGGGCTGATGCAGGCGATCGCGCGCGTCAACCGCGTCTTCAAGGACAAGCCCGGCGGGCTGGTCGTCGATTACCTCGGCCTCGCCGACGAACTGAAGCAGGCGCTGGCGACCTACACCGAGAGTGGCGGCACGGGCGAGACCGCGATCGACCAGGACGAGGCCGTCGCGCTGATGCTGGAGAAGTACGAAGTCTGCCGCGGCCTCTTCCATGGCTTCGACTGGTCGCGCTGGACGACCGGCACGCGCGCAAGAGCGGCTGTCGCTGCTGCCGGCCGCCCAGGAGCACATTCTGGCGCAGGAGGACGGCAAGGCACGGCTACTGCAGGCCGTGACCGAGCTATCGCAGGCGTTCGCGCTCGCCGTGCCGCACGAGGAGGCATTGCGCGATCCGCGACGACGTCGGCTTCTTCCAGGCGGTCCGCGCCGTGCTCGCGAAGAGCGCGCCGGGCGAGCGGAAGACCGACGAGAGACCTCGACCACGCCATCCGGCAGATCATCTCGAAGGGCGGTGGTCTCCGACGAGGTCGTCGACATCTTCGCCGCCGCCGGACTGAAGAAGCCGGACATCTCGATCCTGTCCGACGAGTTCCTGGCCGAAGTCCGCGGCATGCCGCAGCGGAACCTGGCGGTCGAACTGCTGCAGAAGCTGCTGAAGGGCGAGATCAAGACTCGCGTCGCGGCGCAACGTGGTCCAGGCGCGCTCGTTCTCCGAGATGCTGGAGCAGTCGCTGCGCCGCTACCAGAACCGCGCCATCGAGACCGCGCAGGTGATCGAGGAACTGATCGAGCTCGCCAAGGACATGCGCGAGCCGCGAACGCGCGCGGCGAAGAGCTGGGGCTCACCGAAGATGAGGTCGCCTTCTACGACGCGCTCGAAGCCAACGACAGCGCGGTCAAGGTGTTGGGCGAGCCAACACTGCAAGACGATCGCCCGCGAGCTGGTCGAGACGGTCGCGAAGAACGTCACGATCGACTGGACAGTGCGCGAAAACGTCCGCGCCAAGCTGCGCGTGCTGGTAAAGCGCATCCTGCGCAAATACGGCTATCCGCCCGACAAGCAGGAAAAAGCGACGCAGACGGTCTTGGAGCAGGCGGCGCTGTTCTCGGAGGCTTGGGCGACCGCCGTTTGAGCCTGTCGATCGATCTTGCCCCTGCGGCCGGTGCTCCAGCCGCAGGGGCAGTCTTCTAAGCTGAGATTTCGAAGCCGTAGAGCCTCGCCGCGTTGCCGCGGGTGATCTTGAACCGGTCCTCGGGGCTGGCGTCCCCGAAATCCCGCTCGACGACCTGCTGCGAATGCGGCCATGACGATGCCTGATGCGGGTAGTCGGAGGACCACATCATCCGGTCGACGCCGATGAACCGGCGGCTGGCGACCCCGACATAGTCGTCGATATAGGTAGCCCACATCTGGCGTTGGAAGTATTCGCTCGGCTTCAGCTTGTTGCTGAACCTGGCGGCGACGCGCTGGCGCTCAAAGGTACGGTCCATGCGCTGCAGGTAATAGGGAATCCAGCCGATATTGTTCTCGGCCGAGACGATCTGCAATTCCGGGAAGCGGTCGAGCACGCCGGAGAAGATCAGCACGCTGAACGATTTCTCGACCTCGTGGGATAATACGGTGGAGCGCATATACCGCTCGCCCCAATTGTATTGGCTCTCCATGCCCATCCCGGTGATCGCGTGCAGGCTGATCGGCATCTTCAGCTCTTGCGCAGCGGCCCAGAACGGGTCGTAGATGTCCGAGCTGTAGGGCTGGCCCTCCGGCGGCGAGCACCAGATCATCGCGCCTTTGAGGCCCATCTTGGTGCACCGCTCGAGCTCGCGCGCGCCGGCTTTCGGGTCATAGAGCGAGATCATCGGCAGCCCGGCCATGTGCTTCGGGTCGTAGCTGCAGAACTCGGCGAGCCAGTCATTGTAGACGCGGAAGCAGTCTTCCTGCAGCCCCGCATCCTTCAACCAAAAGATCCGAAAGCCGAGGGTCGTGTAGAGGACATCGGCCTCGACCCCGTCGACGGCGTTGTCCTTTTGCCGCTCGGCCGGGTCCCAGCCGCCCGGCCGCGCGTCGGCATAGGTCGCCTTGGTCAGGAACTCCGCCAGCTCCTCCGGGCTTTTCCCGGCGCCGAGGCCGATCCCGATCGGATGCGGCGCATAGCCCTCATAGAGAAAATAGGCGCCCTCCCGGCCGGGAAGGTCGACCGCCAAGCGCGGCGCCCGGTCGCGATATTTCTTGTCGACGCGGGTCACCCATAAATCCGGCGGCTCGCTGACATGGGAGTCCGCGGAAATCAGCTTGTACTCGGCCATGGTGGATCTCCTCCCAAAGAATTTTGCACCAACCCGTAAGACGGCCCGTGATCCCGCATTCTATGCGCGCGAGTGTCACGACAGTCGAGAACGTCAGTTGCCGCCGGTCACATCGATCGTGACGCCGGTCACGAAATCGGCGTCGCTCGAGGCCAGAAAGCAGATGACCTTGGCCTGGTCGGCAGCCTCGGCGACACGGCGCAACGGGGTTCGTGCAACCTCGGCCGCCTGCGCCTCCGCCGTCCGCCTGTCCCAGTGCGGGCGGATGCGCTCGGTCAGGGTGAGGCTCGGCGCGATCGCATTGATGGTGACGCCATAGGGCCCGAGCTCGAAGGCGAGCTTGCGGGTGAAGGCGATGATACCTCCTTTCGCGGCCGCGTACGCGCTGCTGCTCGAGGCGCTGAGGCCGCGCCCGGCGATCGAGGCGAGATTGACGATCTTGCCGTGCTTTTGCCGCTTCATGATCGGCGCGGCGGCATGAGTGAACAGAAACGTGCCGTTGAGATTGAAGGCGATCAGCCGCTGCCAGTCGTCGAAGGTCAGCTCGTCGATATCGGCCCCGGAATTGGCGATGATCGTGCTGCCGCCGACGGCATTGACCAGGATGTCGACGGCGCCGAATTCCTGCTCGATCGACGCAACGGTCGCCTCGACCTGCCCTTGGTCGAGCGCATCGCAGAGCTTGCCGTGCGCCCGGCCGCCGCTGCTGCGCAATGCGGCCACCGCGGTCTCGAGCCGGTCGCGGCTATTGTCGACGCCAACCACAATGGCGCCCTCGCGCGCCATGATCTCGGCGGTGGCGCGGCCGATGCCGTTGGCAAAGGCGGTGATGACCGCGACCTTGTCGGTGAACCGCATGGCTCCCCCCTCCCGGCTCGTTTATTCTCGGACAGAGAGACCAGCACGGGAGAACGGCCAATGCAACTCGGGATTCACCTGCCGCATGCCGGCGAGCAGGCGGCGCCGGACAAGATCCGCCGCGCCGCGCTGCGCGCCGAGGAGCTCGGCCTCGACGATGTCTGGGTCAGCGAGCACATCATCGTGCCGCGCGCCACCTTCCCGCGCTCGCCGTTGTTCTTCGACCCTGTGCTGAGCCTGACCTGGGCCGCCGCGGTAACCAAGCGGGTGCGGCTCGGCACCAGCGTGCTGGTGCTGCCGATGCGCCACCCGCTGCCGCTCGCCAAGGAGCTGGCGACGTTGCAGAACTTCTCCGAGGGCAGGCTGATCCTCGGCGCCGGCGTCGGCTGGCTCGAAGCCGAGTTCGCCGCGCTCGGCTCGCCGTTTCACGAACGCGGGCGGCGCACCGACGAGGGCATCGCAATGATGCGCGCGGTATGGAGCGAGGACCCGGTGACCTTCCGCAGCAAATACATCCCGGCCGAGATCACCGAGATGACGATGCGGCCCTTTCCCGTGCGTCCGATCCCGATCTGGTTCGGGGCGCGCTCCGAGGCGGCGTACAAGCGCACCGTGCGCATCGGCGACGGCTGGCACGGCAGCCAGCTGACGCCGGCCGAGGTCGGCGCCGATCGTCGCAGCGCCTGCGCCGCGACCGGCCCGAGCCGGAATTCACGATCTCGATGCGCACGCATTGGAACGGCAAGGACCAGGGCGAGCTGCGCGACCGGATTGCGGCTTTTGAGCGGGCAGGGGTGCAGCACGTGATGGTTCACCCGCTCAACCGGGACATCGACGACTGGGACGAGGTCATCGAGGGCGTCGGACGGATGGCAGCCGCTCTCTAAACGTATTAGGCTAGTAATGCGCTTCCAATGCTCGGCACCCGCGCACTCCTCGTCATGCCTGGTTTCGAGGCTGTCAGGAAATAGGCAGAACCCCACGTCTAGGTCGCATCGAAGGCTGAGCGGGTGAATTCAGGAGGGTGACATGGATTGCTGCGGTCATGGGCACGCTCTCGCGCCTCGACCATGGATCTCGAGCGCGGCGCTGACCCCGGTCGGCGCGATGCTCGCCGGCGATGCCGGGCCGCGCGGTTCGACAGCCGCCGCCCGGAAGGCCGAGACCGCCTCCGCCGCGCTCGATGTTCTGCGCAAATCGATCTCCGTTGATGTCCACACTCATGGCGGCAAGACCGGGATCACGTCGAAAGCGCCGCCGAACGACGACCTCGCTGGCGCGATGCGCGCGGGATCGCTTGCGGTTGCCTGCCTGGCCGACGTGCCGGACGGCCCGGTGCTCGGCAGAGATGCGGCCGGGGTTCTGGCCGCGCTGCGGACACCCGAGCCGGGTGAGCTCTACCGGCATCATCTCGAGCGCCTCGCCTGGATGGAAGAGATGGTTGCCCACCACGGTCTGCGCCGCGCCTGTTCCGCGGCCGATCTGGAGGCGGCGCATAGAGCGGGGCAGCCGGCGATCATCGGCGACGTGGAAGGGCTCGACTTTCTGGAGACGAAGCTCGAACGCCTCGAGGAAGCACACCAGCGCGGCATCAGGCATGTGCAGCTCGTGCACTACACGCCGAACGACATCGGCGATTTCCAGACCGGTGCGGTCATGCACCAGGGGCTCACCTCGTTTGGCGCCGAGGTGATCCGCGCCTGCCACCGGCTCGGCTTCGTCTGCGACGTCGCGCACGCGACCGAGGACATGGTGAGGCAGGCGGTCAAGATCGCGACGAAACCGCTGCTGCTGTCGCACACCGCTCTCAACGGGTCGCAGGCGATGGGTCCGACGCCGCTGCAGGGCCGGCAGATCAGCCCCGACCATGCGCGGGCGATCGCCGAGACCGGCGGCTCGATCGGCATCTGGCACTTCTTCTCGAGCCTCGACAAATATGCCGACGGCATCAAGGAGATGGCCGAGATCGTCGGGGTCGATCACGTCAGCATCGGCACCGACCAGCATGTCACGCCGGGAAGCGTGTCGGACTACACGCAATGGGTGCACCTGATCGCGGCGATGCTGAGCGGCGGCTTCACCCCCGAGGAGGCCGGGAAGATCGCCGGCGGCAACTACATGCGCATCTTTAGCGCCGCGGTCGGCTGACCTTTCCGGCCAGCCAGACGGAGAAGGACCATCGTTGCCGACCAGACTCAGGTTCAGCCCGACGAGGCTGCGGTAGCCGCGGCCCTCGCCGTGCTCGATCGCTTCATGGCGGCGTTGAATGCCGGCGACGAACCGGCATTGCTCGCGACATTGCATTTCCCGCATTACCGCCTGGCGGGTGGCGGGATGCGGGTATGGGATGAGCCTCGCGCCTATCTCGGCGACTTTCTCGCCCGCGCCGGCGCGGACTGGCACCACAGCGAATGGGATTTTCGCAAGATCATCGCTGCCGGACCCGCCAAGGTGCACCTCGACGTGCAATTCACCCGCTATCGGGCCGATGATTCCGCAATCGGCTCGTTCCGCTCGTTGTGGATCGTCACCGAGCGGGGCGGATGCTGGGCGGTCGCGGCGCGGTCGAGCTTCGCGGATTAAACGGCAGGATCTTCAGCGGTCCGCGCGGCGATCACCCCTGCCGCCGCGAGATCGGCAATCTCGGCGGCAGTGAAGCCGGCTTCGCCCAGCACCTCGGCATTGTGCTCGCCGATGCCCGGCGGCTGCCGCCGTATGCCGGGCCGCCTGCGGTCGGTGCCGAACTCGACCGGCAAGGCCGGGAGGCCGGCCACCTTGCCGTCGCCGCCGCCAAACCGGGAAATCAACACATCGACCAGCCCGCCGGTCGCCAGAAGATGCGGGTCGCCGAACAGATCGCCCGGCTGGCCGACCGGCGCCCACGACACGTTGCAGCGCTCGCAGCGCCGCGCCACCTCGTCCTGCGGCAAGGTGGCCAGCACCTCCTGCAGGGCCGGGATCAGCCAGGGCCGCTCCGCCAGCCGCATGACATTGGTCTTAAGGCGCGGGTCGGCGGCCAGTTCCTGCAATCCGAATTCCTCGACAAACCGCGCCCATTGCTGGTCGCTGGTGACGCCGATGAACAGCTGGCCATCGCCGGCGGTTTTGAACACCTCGTAGACCGCCCAGGCGCCGCGACGCGCCGGCATCGGCCGCGCCTCGAGCCCGGTGGCGGTCATGCCGGCCATGTGCGTGCTCATCAGGAACGCGGCGCTTTCGAAGAGCGCGCTCGAGACCCGCTGGCCCTTTCCGGTGATGTCGCGCTCGCGCAATGCCGCCTGCGCCGCGACGACCCCGAACACCGCGCCCATGATGTCGATGACCGAGGCGCCGGCGCGCAACGGCTGGCCCGGCGGCCCGGTCATGAAGGCAAGCCCGGTCTGGAACTGCACGACCTCATCGAGCGCCGGGCGATGCTCGTAAGGGCCGGCGAGATAGCCTTTCAGCGCCAGATAGACCAGGCGCGGGTTGAGCGCGGCCAGCTGCTCGATAACCGCAACCGAGCCGCTCCATCGTGCCGGGGCCGAAATTTTCGAGAACCACATCGGCGGTCGGGACCAGCCGATGGATCACCGCCTGGCCTTCCTTGCGCTTCAGATCGACCGCGAGGCTGCGCTTGTTGCGGTTGAAGGCGGCGAAAAACCCGGCGCCAAAGCCGCCGAGACCGCGGGTATGGTCGCCCTGCGGCGCCGGCTCGACCTTGACCACGTCGGCGCCGAGCTCGGCGAACACCAGCCCGGCGGTCGGCCCCATGACCGTATGGCTGAACTCCAGGACCTTGATGCCGCGCCGAGCGGCGTCGCCAGCGGGGTTTGGGGCATCAGGCCGCGGCCCGGCGGCGGAATGCGTCGAGGCTGCCGGCGTGGATCAGTTCGCCCGGCAGCTGGTGGCCGACGATCTCCTCGGCCATGCGGCCGACCTCGATCAGCGCGTCGAGATCGACGCCGGTGTCGATGCCCATCTCCTCGCAGAGCAGCACCAGCTCCTCGGTGCAGATGTTGCCGGCGGCCTTCGGTTGCCCGGCGAACGGGCAGCCGCCCAGCCCGCCGACCGTCGAGTCGAACTGGGTGACACCCATCTTGAGCCCGGCATGCGCGTTGGCGACGGCGAGCCCGCGGGTGTCGTGCAGGTGCAGCGAGATCGGCATATCCGGCCAGCGGCTGCGCACCTCGCCCAACACGCGCTCGATGCGCAGCGGCGTCGCCCAGCCCATCGTGTCGGCCAGCGAGAAGTATTTGATGTCGGCCCCTGCCTCCTCGGCGATCGGCGAGACCATCCTCCAGGGTCGAGACGACCTGCGCCGGCGCGATGTCGCCCTGGTAGTTGCAGCCGAACGCCGCCATCACCCCGATCCGCGGCACCTCGACACCGTTTTCGAGATGCAATGCGGTCTGCTTCTTCATCGCCTCGACATTTTCGGCGTGGCTGCGGTGCAGGTTCTTCTTGGTGAACCCCTCCGACGCGGTCAGCGAGATCGACGCCGGTGATCGTCAGCTTGTTGCGGAAGACGAGCGCCCGGTTGAGCCCGCTCGCGTTGAACCACAATGCGGTGTAGTGGACGCCTTCCTTCGGGGTGAACCCGGCGACGACGTCTTCGGCGTCCGCCCAGCCCGGGACGATGCGCGGGCTGACGAACGAGGCGGCCTGGATATGGTGCAGCCCGGTCTCGGCAAGCGCCTCGATCAGCTTGATCTTGTCCGCGGTGCTGATCGGGCCGGGCTCGATCTGGAACCCTTCGCGCGGGCCTTCCTCGTGGATGTCCACATGTGTCGGCAGATCGGTCATGGTCTTGTTCCTCGGTGAGCACTGATGAAAGATCGTCCTTCCCGCGAAAGCGCAGGGCTGTCCGGGAATCGAATTCGGTTGCAGCATCGCCGCCAGCTCAACCGAAAGCGCAGAATTCGGCGGGATGGGTTTCGAGGAAAAGCCCCTCTCCGCCCTTCAGGGGGGAGAGAGCCTGCCCCGGACCCGATCCGGGGGAGGGGCCCAGGCGCGACGTCTGGGGCCTGGGAAGGTGAGGTGGGCGGCGCCGCAAATCCGTCCGTCGGCCCCCCTCACCCTGCCCTCTCCCCCCGGCCGGCTCATCTATGCACATTTCCGATGACGGCACGGGCCTGGCAGAGAGCTTGGAGTTTGGTGAGGCCGTGGCGCATTGTGATCGGTCCGGGCGGGCTTTCCGAGGCGTATCCTTTCCAGCCGCCGAGGCGGGCGATGATCCAGCTGGCCCAGGCCAGGGAGGCGGCGGGGTGAGGGTTTTTCTGCTTTGCGGTTTTGCCTTCGAGGCTCGGCAGATGAAGGCTGAGGGCCTCGATCTCGGCGGCGGAGAAGACCTCCGCGGCCGGGGCCGGCTGGGTGCCGTCGCGGGCGCGCACCAGCTGCATGATGCGGGTCGCCGCAACGGTGGCGAGAAAGGCCAGCTTGACAAGGGCGGCAGCGCTCTCGACCTGGCTGGCCTCGATGTCGAGCCCTTGGCGCTTGAGGGTCCAGAACAGCTGCTCGATGTTCCAGCGTCGGCGATACCATTGGACGATTTCCAGGGCGGCTTGCGGGGTGTCGACGGCGTGGGTGGTCAGCAGCCGCCAATGCAGCGGCTCGGTGCCGGCGGGCGCGCCGATTTCGCGCACATCGACGAGATGCAGGGCGACGCTGTCCGCGGCGGCCTCCTGCAGACGCGGCGCGCGGCGCAGCCAGCGCGGGCGCATCAGCTCGACCGGGCCAAAGCGCAGCTCCATCTTGGCCCGCCGCGCCGGGCGGCCGGGCTGCCGCGGCACCGCCAAGCTGGTAGCACAGGGTGACCGGCAGCCGGTCGCATACCGCGAACAGACAATCGCCGCCGGCGAGCTTGCGGTTTTGCGCGGCGCGCGCCAGCAGGTGCAGATGGGCCGGGCGCGGCCGCGCCCAGCTCTCGTAAATGTCGGCTTCGCGGTCGCTGACCACGGTCACCAGCGCGGCGCCGCCCAGCACCTGCTCGGCTGCGGCGACCCCCTCCTGCCAGCGCTGCGATTCCTTCTGCGCCGTCGGCCGCTGGCGCCGCCCGCTGACGATCTTGCCGGGCCGCACCCACAGCTTGGCCCAGGCCAGCCCGAGAGAGCGCCCGCAAGCCGCCTCGATCGCCAGCAACGGGTGAAGAAACAGCCCCTGGTCGGTGCCGTTGCCGACCGGGCCCAGCCCCCGGGTGCGCCGGGCATGGCGCTGGAAGTTGAGCTCGGTGGTGTCCTGGATAGCCAGCACATGACCGCACCCCGCCGCGAGCCGGCCGACCCGCTCGCCGGCCCCCCGGTTGAGCGCCTCCAGGCTCACCCGGTCATTGCGCAAAAACCGCCCGAGCCTGACCTCCTCGGCGCGATTGCACGTTAATTGCCGCAGCCGCACGGTCGAGCGCTCGACCATGCGCTGCACAAGCGCAGTCCTATTTTTCCAGCCGGGCATCCCCGAACTGGCCAACCGCAAACCCGTCCATGCCGACCCCCTCCTCAACATGTAGCGGTCGGCATCCAGAACCTCACACAATACGCCAGGATCGCAAGACCCAATCAAAGGGTGAATAAAATGTCGCACCCTATACTAAAAGATGTGTGCACAGGTGAGCCCCGGCCGGCGGGGGGAGAGGAGAGAAAAGCGGGTCCTCGAGAGCCCATTTCGCGGCGAAAGTGTAGCGCCAACTTTCCCCGGACAGCCCTGCGCGAAAGCGGGAACCCAGGGACCGCAGAGCCCAGCGGTCGACCTGGACCCCCGCTTTCGCGGGGGCGACGAGTTGGGTGGCGATATTTACGCAATCCATTTCGACGCTGATTACTCCCCAGCCGATAGAACCGCGATGCGGTGCCGGCGAAGAGATCGGCCTTTTCCGATGCGGAGGCGCCCGCTCGCCAGCCGCTTGAAGGCATTGAACAGCACCGGATAGCTGCAGGCGCCCTTGTCGACCGGGAAATTGCTCTCGAACATGCAGCGGTTGGCGCCGAAATTCTCGATGCAGGCCTCGACATAGGGCCGCCAGGCCTTGGCCATTTCATCCGATGACGGCGGCAGTGGCGCCAGGTGAAAATCGAAGGCATTGACGATCATCGCCAACCCGCCGAGCTTCACATAGACGTTCGGGCACGCCGACAGCGCCTTGATGTCGGCACGCCAGTCGGGGAACACCGCGTCGCGCTTATAGGGCCCGACCCCGAGCGGACCGCCGAAATGGTTGAGCACGATCTTCACCTCCGGGCATTCGCGCGCCACCTCGGTCAGGGTCTTGATCTGCGGGTGATAGAGCCACGCCTCGAAGGTCAAATTGTGGGCCGGCAGCCGCTTGAGGCCACGGCGGAAATTCGGGTCGTCCATCAGCCCCGGCGGCGGAACATAGGACGAGCCGCCGATGATCGCCGGATCGTGCGCGGCGATCTGGCGGATGCCGCGAAACCGCCCACCGGCCGCGGCGATCTGCCCTTCGAGCACCGCATCGACATTCGGCAGCCGCAAATCGGCAAAGCTGACGATGCCGGCGCAAATCCTGGTCTTGCCGCCGCGCCGGTCGCCCTCCTCGGCGATCCCCCGGACAAACTCGCTTTCGCCGATCGGGCGCATCTCCTCGGGACCGCTGGCGCGATAACCCGAGCCGCACTGGATGAACACGGTCGCGACGATGTTGTGCCCCGAATTGACGTCGGCCAAAAGCTCGTCGAGGAGATAGCGGCTGCCCGGGTGATCCCAGAGATGATGGTGCGGGTCGACGATCGGCAGATCGGGCTCGAGGATCTCCTCCTTCAGCTTGCCGAGCCACTCAGGGTTGGGCAGCGGGCGGGGATAGGCGCGGGCTTCGCCAGTGGTGTTGGGGGGCATGGCATTCTCCCTGGGATGCAACTCACTCGACAGTGCTGATTACTGGCGGGGCGGTATGGCAAAATCTAGCCGCCAAATCAATCGGAGGCGACGATGAACGATGCGGGCACCATGCCACGGCACATGCTGGAGGTCAGGGAGCTGACGGCGGAGGCGTTTGCACCCTATGGCCAGGTCATCGCGCCGCTGCGGACGGGCGGCCAGGGCGCCGAGACCCGCTATGACCCCGAGGCCTCGGCCAGCGAGGCCAAGCTCGTCCTGGGCAACGGCGAGCCGCGGCTGTGGATCATGCATCTGCCGCATGTCGGGCTCGGCTTCACCCGGATCGCCCGCCATCGGCGGGTCACGCAATGCCTGGGCTCGCTCGGCGGCAAGGAATGGCTGATCGGCGTGGCGCCGCCGGGCGATCTCGGCGACGACGCGCGCCCGCGTGTCGAGGACATCGCCGCCTTCCGGGTGCCGGGCGACCGCCTGATCAAATTGCACGTCGCGACATGGCACGCCGGGCCGCATTTCGTCCATGACGAATGCCTGTTCGTCAACCTCGAAAACCTCGACACCAATCGGACCGATTTTCACGCCGTGCCGCTTTCCGTCGAGTGCCGGTACCGGCTCTGAGCCGCGCCGCGGCCGCCGCGTCGCGCATCACGGCGTCGGCAGCAAAGACCGGGAGCGCCGACGGGTTCAGTGCGTCTCTAAGCCGCCTCGGAGCCGCTGCCGTTGCCGCGAATAGCGCGCCACACGCGCTCCGGGGTCGCGGGCATCTCGATATGGGTGACCCCGAACTCGGCGAGGGCATCGACGATCGCGTTGATTACGACGCCGAGTGCCGGCGTCGTTCCCCCCTCGCCCGCCGGGCGGATTCCCAAAGGATGGGTCGGCGCCGGGACTTCGCTGAGCTCAGTCGTAAAAAACGGCAATCTGTCGGCGCGGGGCAAAGCGTAATCCAACAAAGAGCCCGACAGCAATTGGCCGGTTTCCTGGTCATATACACAGTGCTCGCTCATCGCCTGGCCGATGCCGTGCGTGATGCCGCCATGGATCTGGCCGTGCACGATCAGCGGATTGACCGCCCGCCCGACATCGTCCACGGCTGAATAGCGCACGATCTCGACGATGCCGGTCTCGGGATCGACCTCGACCTCGCAGACGTGACAGCCATAGGGAAAGCTGGCGATATTGACGATCTCGTCGCTTTCGGCCGCTAGCGGCCCGCGCAATTCGTCGGGCAGATCATTGCGCCGCAAAGCCTCGGCCGCGACCTCGAAGATGCCCAATGAACGGTCGGTGCCCTTGACCGTAAACCGGCCTTCGGCAAATTCGAGATCATTGGTGTCCGCTTCCAGCGCGTGCCCGGCGATCTTCAGCCCCTTGGCGATGATGTCGCGCGAGGCGTTCAGCATGACGATGCTGGCGAGGCGCAGCGCGCGGCCGGAATGCGAGCCGCCCCCGACGGATACCCGGTCGGTGTCGCCGGTCACCAGCCGAACCGTCTCGATCGGCACGCCGAGCCACTCGCCGATCAGCTGGGCAAAGCTGGTCTCGTGGCCCTGGCCGTTGGAGACGGTGCCGACCACCACCTCCACAATGCCGTCGGGCAATATGGTGACTTCGGCGCGCTCGCGCGGGGTTCCGGTCGCGGTGTCGACATAATTGCTGACGCCGATGCCGCGATATCTGCCGCGGCTGCGCGCCTCGGCACGCCGGGCCGGAAACCCGGCCCAGTCGCCCAGAGCCACCACCCGCTCCATGACCTGATGGTAGGCGCCGCTGTCGTAGACCATGCCGAACGGGTTGCGGTAAGGCATCGCCGATTGCGGCACCAGATTGCGCCGCCGCAATTCCAGCCGGTCGAACCCGCATTGCCGGGCGGCGAGGTCGATCAACCGCTCCATGACGAAGATGACTTCGGGCCGGCCCGAGCTGCGGTAAGGCCGGGTCGGGAGCGTATTGGTGATCGCCGCGCGGGCGCGAAAATGCACCGTCGGCACGTGGTAGATGCTCGACATGATCTCGACCCCCTTGGCAAGCGGGCCGAACGAGATCGGGTAGGCTCCGACATTGGCGATATTGGAGCCGCGCATCGCGATGAACTTGCCGTCGCTGTCGAGGGCGAGCTCGGCCTCGACAGCAAGATCGCGCGCCTGGTAATCGCAGATGAATGCCTCGCTGCGATCGCAGGTCCACTTTACGGGCCGGCCAATGTGGCGCGCCGCCCAGGTGACCAGCGCAAATTCCGGATTGAACGAGCCGCGCGTCCCGAAATTGCCGCCGACCTCGTGCATGACCACGCGCACTTTTTCTTCCGGGACACCCAGGATCTTGGCCAGCTCCTGCTTGGGCCGAACGGCGCCGCCGATGCCCGCATAGAGCGTGTAGCGACCGGTCGCCGGGTCGTAGGCGCCGGCAGCGGCTCGTGGCTCCATCGGCACGCCCACGATGCGGGGGATCCAGGTCTCGAATTTGACGATGTGAGCTGCTTTGGCGAAGGCGGCGTCGGTGGCCGCCTTGTCGCCCACCTCGGCGTCGATCGAAATGTTTGAGCTCGCGCCGCGGCGCGCGAGCGGCGCGTCGGGAGCCACCGCCGTCACCGAATGGGACACCGCGGGGAGGGTCCGATAATCGATCTCTACCAGCTCGGCGCCATCTTTCGCGGCGGCAAGCGTGGCCCCCACGACCATCGCGACGATCTCTCCGCAATGGTGCGCCTCATCCGCCGCCATCGGGAAATGCGGCGGAATGAAGGGCGGGGAGCCGTCCTTGTTTTCGAGGGTAATGTCGGCCGGATGCCTCGTCCCGACCGAATGGGGGATCGCCTGCAACCCGTCGGCCAGCAGATCGCGTCCGGTCAGCACCGCAAGCACGCCGGGCGTCGCCGCGGCGATGCCGGTATCGATCGAAACGATGTGCGCATGCGCATGCGGCGAACGGACCATCACCGCATAGGTTTGATCCTCGAAGTTGAAATCATCGCTGTAGCAGCCCTTCCCGGTCAGCAGACGGAAATCCTCCCGGCGCCGCACCGGCTGCCCAATCCCGGTCTTGGTCGTGGCTTCCCCGCATCGTTCCTTCTCCAGAAACCAATTAGTTCGCACCACCCGGTATCTTGCACGAACGCGCGGTCGCACTATCTGTATAGTCATCTATTTATGACTATGGACGTGAATGATGGACAAGAGCAGGCACGTTGCCGCCGCGGATTTCAAGGCCAACTGTCTGCGCCTGATGGACGAAGTCGCGCGAGAGCGGCGCCCGATCACCATCACGAAGAGGGGAAAACCAGTTGCCAAGCTTGTGCCGGTGGAGCAGGAACCGGTCGACCTGTTCGGTTATATGGCGGGAACGGCCAAGATTTGTGGCGACATCATCGGTCCGATCGAGGATTTGGAGTGGACCGGCGATGCCGAAAACATCTGAACACCGACCGCTGCTGATGGACACGCATGTCTGGATCTGGTTCATGCTGGCTAGCTCCGAGTTGGCGGTTAGCAGCCGGGCGGCGATCAACCGCGCCGCCGCCTCGGGGCAGCTCAGGATTGCGGCCATGTCGGTCTGGGAGGCTGCGCTTTTAGGATCGCGCGGGCGAATTGCTTTGGGCCGGCCAATAGGCCAGTGGATAACGGCAGCTGTATCGGCTCCGGGCTTGTCCATTGAACCCTTGCTCCCGGAGATCGCGGTCGAGGCATGCTGCCTACCGGAAGCGTTTCATCGCGACCCAGTCGACCGAATGATCGTTGCGACGGCGCGCGTCGCGAATGCCGCTTTGATGACCCGCGACCGGCGGATCCTCGATTATGCCGCCCGCGGTCATTTGACGGCGATTGCCGCCTGAGAAAACGCGCCTCGGTCAGCGCGGCAACAAGCTCGACCCCATCAGAAATTCGTCGATCGCCCGGGCGCATTGCCGGCCTTCGCGGATCGCCCAGACGACGAGCGACTGGCCGCGCCGCATGTCGCCGGCGGCGAACAGCTTCGGCGCCGAGGTGCGGTAGTCGAGCGCGGTGGCGCGCACATTGCCGCGCGCATCGAGCTCGACCCCGGACTGCTCGAGCATGCCGGGCTGCCGGGGGCCGAGAAATCCCATTGCCAGCAGGACGAGATCGGCCTTCAGCGCAAAAGTGCTGTCCGGGACCTCGTGCATTGCAAAGCGGCCGTCCGGGCTCCTGCGCCATTCGACGCGGACGCATTCCAATGCGGCGACGCGGCCGCTTTCGGCGATTGCCCGCTTGGTCAGCACCGCCCAGTCGCGCTCGCAGCCCTCCTCCTGCGAGGATGAGGTGCGCAATTTCAAAGGCCAGTCCGGCCAGGTCAATGCCTTGTTCTCGCGTTCCGGCGGTTTGGGCAGGATTTCGAGCTGGGTGATCGAGGCGGCGCCCTGCCGCACCGAGGTGCCGATGCAGTCGGAACCGGTGTCCCCGCCGCCGATCACGACGACGTGCTTGCCTGCGGCCGTGATCGTGCCTCGGGGCGCGGCGCGTTCCTCGCTGTCGCCGGCATTGCGCTTGTTCTGCTGCGGCAGAAAATCCATTGCGAAATGGATGCCGTCCATCTCGCGGCCAGGGACCTCGAGGTCACGCGCCGTCTCGGCCCCGGCGGTCATCGCGATTGCGTCGAATTCGCCGAGCAATGAAGCCATCGGGATGTCCACGCCGACTTCGACCTCGGTGCGGAAGGTGACGCCCTCGGCTTCCATCTGCGCGGCCCGCCGGTCGATCAGCCATTTCTCCATCTTGAAGTCGGGGATGCCGTAGCGCAGCAGCCCGCCGATGCGGTCGGCCTTTTCGAAAACCGTGACGGCATGCCCGGCGCGCGCCAGCTGCTGTGCGCAGGCCAGACCCGCCGGACCCGAGCCCACGACGGCAATCCGCTTGCCGGTCCGCCGCGCCGGCGCTAGCGGCTCGATCCAGCCCTCGCGCCAGCCCCGGTCGACGATCGCGCATTCGATCGTTTTGATCGTCACCGGGTTGTCGTCGATGTTGAGCGTGCACGCCGCTTCGCAGGGCGCCGGGCAGATGCGGCCGGTGAATTCCGGGAAATTGTTGGTCGAGTGCAATGTCCGCAACGCCGCCTGCCACTGGTCGCGGTAGACGAGGTTGTTCCAATCCGGGATCAAATTGTCGACCGGGCACCCGTCGTGGCAGAACGGGATGCCGCAATCCATGCAGCGCGCCGCCTGCCGGCGGTTTTCGGCATCGCCTAGCGGCTTGACGAATTCCTGCCAGCTGCGGCGGCGGATATCGGCCTTCTCATAAGGCCGGTCATGCCGCTCGATTTCGAGAAAGCCGGTCGGCTTACCCATTGCCAAACCTCAATATCCGATCCGTCCGAAATCGGTCACTGCTCCTGACTTATCTCAATGATGCCTTACTCGGCCCGGAACATCAATCACGCGATGTCGGGAGGACACTGCGCGCCTGCGACCCGGGGGCAACCGGCAATCAACGTGTCTTAGCTGCGCTTGCCGGCCGGGAAGGCCGCCCCTATAGTCCCCGGCTCATGCAGGGAGCCGACCGCAACACCGCTTTCCCGCACCGCCATCTGCTCGGCATCGAGGGCCTGTCGCCCGAGGACGTCAATCTCGTCCTCGATCTCGCCGACGGCTATGTCGAGCTCAACCGGCAGGCCGAGAAGAAGCGGTCGCTGTTGCGCGGGCGGACGATCATCAACTGCTTCTTCGAGAATTCGACGCGCACCCGCACCTCTTTCGAGGTCGCCGGCAAGCGGCTCGGCGGCGACGTCATCAACATGTCGGTCGCGGCGAGCTCGATGCACAAGGGCGAGACCCTGATCGACACGGCGATGACCTTGAACGCGATGCACCCCGACGTGCTGGTCGTCCGCCATCCGGAATCGGGGGCGGTCCAGCTGCTCGCGGAAAAGCTCGATTGCGCAGTCATCAATGCCGGCGACGGCAGCCACGAGCACCCGACCCAGGCGCTGCTCGACGCGCTCGCGATCCGCCGCCGCAAGGGCCGGCTCGGCGGGCTGACGGTGGCGATCTGCGGCGATGTCCTGCACAGCCGGGTCGCGCGCTCGAACATTGCGCTCCTCAACATCATGGGCGCGCGCGTCCGGGTGGTGGCGCCGCGCACCCTCTTGCCGGCGGCGATCGAGCGCCTCGGGGTCGAGGTGTTCCACAACATGGCCGAGGGGCTCGCCGGGCGTCGACATCGTGATGATGCTGCGCCTGCAGAGCGAGCGGATGCATGGCGCCTTCGTGCCGTCGACCCGCGAGTATTTCCACTTCTTCGGGCTCGACTACGACAAGTTGCGCGCCGCCAAGCCCGACGCGCTGATCATGCATCCGGGGCCGATGAACCGCGGCGTCGAGATCGGCAGCGAAATCGCCGACGACATCGACCGCAGCCTGATCCGCCAGCAGGTCGAGATGGGGGTCGCTGTGCGCATGGCCTGCCTCGAGATCCTGACCCCGCGGTCTCGGCAACGGCCCCCCGCTCCCGTGAACCGGCTGCTGTTCCGCGGTGCCCGGCTGCTCGACCCCGAAAGCGGGCTCGACGCGACCGGCGACCTGCTGGTCGAGGGGGACCGCATTGCCGCGGTCGGCGGTGATCTCTGCGCCGCGGCGCATGATGCCGAGACCGTGCACGCCGAGGGCCTTTGCCTAGCCCCCGGCCTCGTCGATATGCGCGTGCAGCTGCGCGAGCCCGGCGCCGAGCACATGGAATCGATCGAGAGCGGCGGGCAGGCGGCGGCGGCGGGCGGGGTCACGACGATGGCCGCGCTCCCCAACACCGAGCCGCCGGTCGACGATGTCTCGGTCGTCGAGTTCCTCGCCCGCCGGGCGCGCGAGGCCAAGCTCGCCAAGATCCACACCTATGCCGCCGCGACCAAAGGGCTGCTCGGCCGCGATTTGACCGAGATGGGGCTGCTCGCGGCCAATGGCGCGGTAGGCTTTACCGACGGCGTGCGGGCGGTCGCGGACGCGCTCGTCATGCGGCGCGTGCTGGCCTACGCGCGCACCTTCGACCTGCTGGTGGTGCAGCACCCCGAGGAGCCGAGCCTCGCCCGGGCGGGCGAGGTCAATGAAGGAGAGACCGCCACCCGGCTGGGTCTGCCGGCGATCCCGCCGGCGGCCGAGATCATCATGATCGAGCGGGATCTGCGCCTCGTCGAGATCACCGGCGCGCGCTATCACGTGGCGCACGTCTCGACCGCCGCCGCCGTCGAGGCGATCCGGCGCGCCAAGGCGCAAGGCCTGCCGGTGACTTGCGACACCGCGCCGCCCTATTTCGTGCTGAACGAGACGGCGATCGGCGACTACCGGACCTTTGCCAAGCTCTCCCCGCCATTGCGCAGCGAACCGGACCGGCGAGCAGTGATCGAGGGGCTGCGCGACGGCACGATCGACGCGATCGCCAGCGACCATGCGCCGTGGGACCAGGATTCGAAGCGCCTGCCGTTCGGCTCGGCGGCCTGCGGCATCGTCGGGCTCGAGACGTTGCTGCCGCTCTCGCTCGAGCTCTACCACAATCGTCGTCTCGCCCTGCTCGAAGTGCTCCGGCGGCTGACTTCCAGCCCGGCCGGCATTCTCGGGTTGCCGGTGGGCCGGCTGGCAGCCGGGGCTCCCGCGGATCTCGTCCTGCTCGACCTGGATGCGCCTTGGCAAATTTCGACCGACGAGTTCCGTTCCAAGTCGAAGAATGCCCCGTTTGACGGGCGACCCGTCAAAGGCAGCGTTCAACGCACGATCGTGGACGGCCGTACCATCTTCGAGCGCCAACCATTGGCGGGGTGAGGGCAGGGCGGCGTGCTTTCGATCGTCGCTGCTTCTGCGCTCGGCTATTTCCTCGGCTCGATCCCGTTCGGGCTGCTGCTGACGCGGTTCGCCGGCCTCGGCGACATCCGCCGCATCGGCTCGGGCAATATCGGCGCCACCAACGTGCTGCGCACCGGCAGCAAAGGGCTGGCGGCGTTGACCCTCGCGCTCGACCTGGCCAAGGGCTCGGCTGCGGTATTGATCGCGCAGGGCTGGGGGCCGGAGGCCTGGGCTCGCCGCCGCCGGCTGCGCCGTGATCGGCCACATGTTTCCGGTCTGGCTCGGGTTTCGCGGCGGCAAGGGGGTCGCCACCGCGCTCGGCGTCTTGATCCCGCTCGCCTGGCCGGTGGCGGCGGCTGGCCGCCCTGCTGTGGCTCGCCACTGCGCTATTGTCGCAGTACTCCTCGCTCGCCGCGCTGGTGCGCGGTCAGCAGGCGGGGCCGCCGTCGCCGCGGTGAGCGTGGATAGGACGACGGCGATAGTGATCGCCGGTATCGCCTTGTTAATCATGCTGCGGCACCATGCCAACATCCGGCGGCTGATCGCCGGCACGGAGAGCCGGATTTCCTTTACAGAAAAGCTGAGGCAGCCCTGCCCGCACGCGAACTCGATCCGCAGGAGCGCCTCGACTGGTTGCGCTTGTGCCGCACCGAGACGATCGGCCCGGTCAGCTTTTTCGCGCTGCTGCGCCGCTTCGGGTCGGCCCGCGCCGCGATCGAGGCGCTGCCTCGCCTCGCTCGCCGTGGCGAGCGCTCGGGGATCGTCACCGCGGTGACCCGCGCTGCAGCCGAGGCCGAGCTCGCGGCGCTGCACCGCGCCGGCGCCCGGCTCGTCTGCTGGGGCGAGCCGCTCTATCCGGGCGCTCTTGCCGCGGTCGAGGATGCGCCGCCGATCCTGACCGTGCATCGGGCGCGCCGAATTGCTGGATCGCCCGATGGTGGCGGTCGTCGGCGCGCGCAACGCCTCGGCGAACGGTCGCCGTTTCGCCCGGGACCTCGCCGCCGGCCTCGGTCGGGGCGGGCTGGTCGTGGTCTCCGGCCTCGCCCGCGGGATCGACGCCGCCGCCCATTTGGGCGCGCTGAGCACCGGCAGCGTCGCGGTCGTCGCCGGCGGCGTCGACATCGTCTACCCTGAGGAAAACCGCGGACTGCACGAGGCGATGGCGCGCCAGGGCGCGATCGTCGCCGAATTGCCGCTCGGGACCGAGCCTCAGGCCCGGCATTTTCCGCGCCGCAACCGGATCATTTCCGGAATGGCTCTCGGGGTCGTGGTGGTCGAGGCCGCGTCGCGCTCCGGGCTCGCTGATCACCGCCCGCCTCGCGCTCGAGCAGGGCCGCGACGTATTCGCGGTGCCGGGCTCGCCGCTCGACCCGCGGTGCCGCGGCTCGAACGACTTGTTGCGGCACGGCGCGACACTGACCGAGAGCGCCGACGACGTGCTCTCGCAACTCGGCCCCGCTGCTGCGAGCGCCGCGCGCCGCCGGCCCCACCGCCACCGCTGCAGAATTCCCTGAGCGTCCCGGATTGGCCTGCGCCGGCAGCGCGGAAGCGACATCGCGGAGACGATGCCGCGGGATCGAGCTGATCCTCGAAAGATTGGGACCGACGGCGGTCGCGGTTGACGAACTGGTGCGCCAATGCCACTTGTCAGCCGCCGTGGTCGCCACCTCACTCCTCGAGCTCGAATTGGCCGGCAGGGTCGAGCGTCATCCCGGCAACCTCGTTTCTTTGCGTTAACAGTTCAACTCTTGATTGCACGCTCCCCGAGGTCTTTCGGCGTGCAGACCCCGCTTATCTAGAACGGATTTATGAAAGTCGTCGTCGTCGAATCGCCCGCCAAGGCGAAAACCATCAACAAATATTTGGGCGACGACTACAAGGTCGTCGCCAGCTACGGTCATGTGCGGGATTTGCCGGCCAAAGACGGCTCGGTCCTGCCGGACGCGGATTTTGCGATGTCGTGGGAGGTCGACGGCAAATCCGAAAAGCATGTCAAGACGATCCTCCAGGCGGTGCGCAACGCCGACCGCCTTTTCCTGGCGACCGACCCTGATCGCGAGGGCGAGGCAATCTCCTGGCATGTGCGCGAGGTGTTGAAGATCGCGCCGCGCCTTGAAGGATCTCGACATCAAGCGCGTCGTCTTCAACGAAGTGACCAAGACCGCGGTGCTCGACGCGTTTAGCCGGCCGCGCGAAATCGACCGCGAGCTGGTCGAGGCTTATCTCGCCCGCCGGGCGCTCGATTACCTCGTCGGCTTTACATTGTCGCCGGTGCTGTGGCGCAAGCTTCCCGGCAGCCGTTCGGCGGGCCGCGTCCAATCCGTCGCTCTGCGGCTGGTCTGCGAGCGCGAATCCGAAATCGAGGCGTTCAAGGCGCGCGAGTACTGGACGATCGAGGTCGAGTTCAAGACCGAGGCGGGCCAGACTTTCACCGCGCGGCTGACCCATCTCGACGGCAAGCGGCTCGACCGCTTCGATCTCGACAGCGAAGCCAAGGCGCGTGCCGCCGCCGACGCGATCCTGCGCGCGTCGGGATTTGCGGTCGCCGAGATCGAGAGCCGGCAGGTCCGGCGTAACCCGTTCCCGCCGTTCACGACCTCGACCCTGCAGCAGGAGGCCTCGCGCAAGCTCGGCCTCGGGGCGAGCCGCACGATGCAGATCGCCCAACGCCTCTACGAGGGCATCGAGCTCGCCGGCGAGACGGTGGGGTTGATCACCTACATGCGCACCGATGGCGTCGCCATCTCGTCCGAGGCGATCGCAGCGGCCCGCCAGCTGATCGGCAGCGAGTTCGGACCGCGCTATGTGCCGGATGCTCCGCGGGTCTACCGCAGCCCCGCCAAGAACGCCCAGGAGGCGCACGAGGCCATCCGCCCGACCGATCTCGCCCGCAAGCCCAAGGATGTCGCCGGCCATCTCGACCGCGATCAGCTCCGGCTCTACGAGCTGATCTGGAAACGGACGGTCGCGAGCCAGATGGCGTCCGCCCTCCTCGAGCAGGTCGCCGTCGACATCGCCGATGCCAGCGGCCGGCTTCGCCTGCGCGCCAACGGCTCGGTCGTCGTGTTCGACGGGTTTCTCGCGCTCTATCAGGAGGACCGCGACGACGACGGCAGCCGACGAGGAGGGCGAAGGGACCCGGCTGCCGGCGATGCGCAAGACCGAGCGGCTGGCGCGCGGGCCGGTCGCGCCGAACCAGCATTTCACCCAGCCGCCGCCGCGCTACACCGAGGCGAGCCTCGTCAAGAAGCTCGAGGAGCTCGGCATCGGCCGCCCCTCGACTTACGCCTCGATCCTGCAGGTGCTGCAGGACCGTGCTTACGTTCGGCTCGACAAGCGGCGCTTTGTGCCGGAGGACCGCGGGCCGGCTCGTCACCGCGTTCCTGACCAGCTTTTTCGAGCGCTACGTCGAATACAATTTCACCGCCGATCTCGAAAACCAGCTCGACGACGTGTCCGGCGGGCGGATCGACTGGAAGGAAGTGCTGCGGAAATTCTGGCTCGATTTCTCGGCCGCGATCGACGGCACCAAGGATCTGACGATCACCCAAGTGCTGAACGCGCTCGACGAGGAACTCGGCCGGCATTTTTTCCCGAATGACGGCACCGGACGCGATCCGCGGGTTTGCCCGGTCTGCGGCGCCGGCAAGCTCAGCCTCAAGCTCGGCAAGTTCGGCGCTTTCATCGGCTGCTCCAATTACCCGAGCTGCCGCTACACCAGACCGCTCGCGGTCGAAGGCGAGGCCGACAACACTCCTCCCGAAACCGCGCTCGGAACCGATCCCGGAACCGGGCTGCCGATCATCCTCAAAGAAGGGCCCTTACGGCCATTACGTTCAGCTCGGCGAAGGCAACGGCGAGGCCAAGCCCAAGCGGGTGGCGTTGCCGCGCGCGCTGCAGCCGGCCGATGTCGATCTCGAAACCGCTCTGCGGCTGCTCGCTCTTCCGCGCCAGCTCGGCCGCCATCCCGAGACCGGCGAGCCGATCGTCGCCGGGATCGGCCGCTTCGGCGCATACATCAAGCACGGCAACACCTACAAATCGCTGGGCGCCGATGACGACGTGCTGACGATCGGCCTCAATCGCGCGGTCGTGCTGCTCGCCGAGCCCGCATCGGAGCGGCGCCGCGGCCCACTAGTTGTTGCGCGAGCTCGGCGGCCACCCCGAAGGCGGCGTCGTCGGTCTCTATCGCGGTCGCTACGGCCCCTATGTCAGCCATGACGGCGTCATCGCTTCGATCCCGCGAGGCGCCGATCCGGAGACTTTTTCGCTCGACGAGGCGGTGGCGCTGCTCGCGGCGCAACGCGACAAGGGCAAGAAGCCGCGGGCCAAGGCCGGCAGGGCCCGCTCGACGAAGGGCTCGCCAAAAAAAGCCGCGAGCAACGGCAACACTCCGGTAAAAAAAACCAAGGCAGCCAAGAAGACCGGCTCCGCGGCACCCTCTAAGAAGCCCCGAACCCGGATTGGCGCGCAGCCAAATTGATGGATATTTCGAGCCGGTTTGCCGGTGGAATCGCGTAGCAAAGCCTCCGAACTGCCTTCGCTGGCAGAGTTGGCTGCCTTCATCCGGGAGAGCCCGACTGCCATTGGTCGGCGCGAGATTGCCCGCGCATTTGGCGTGAGCGCCGGCCGACCGGCCGCAATTGCACGACATGCTTCGCGAAATCGAACAGCCCGGCACCAAAGCCCCGGATGCCCCTCGTGAGGCGGGCGCGCTGTCGCCGATCCCGGAGGTGACCGTTGTCGAGCGGTTCGGCAGCGACGACGACGGCGCCGCGCTCGCCCGCCCGGTGGCTTGGCCGCAGCCCGGGACAGCGCCGGTTTTGCGGCTCGTCGAGGACGGGGTCACCGAAGGCTTGGCGGTCGGCGAGCGCGCCGCAGCGAGGTTGGTGCAGCTCGAGACCGGCGACATCGAGGCCCGGATCATCCGCAAGCTCGCGCCGGTCGGCGAGCGGATCGTCGGCGCCTACCGATTTGGCCGCGACGGCGGCCGGGTATTGCCGGCGGACCGGCGGGACCGCTCCGAATATCGGGTGGCCGGACGGGATGCCGGCGGCGCCGCGGATGGCGAACTCGTGATTGCCGAGCAGCTGCCGACTGCGCGTTTCGGTGCCCCGCGGGCTCGCATCGCCGAACGGCTGGGCTCCGCATCGGACCCCGGCGCGGTGAGCCTGCTCGCGATCGCCGCCTACGAGATCCCCACCGAGTTCTCGGCTGCCGCGCTCGCCGAAGCCGAGGCGGCGCTGCCGGTGAGCCTGACGGGTCGCGCCGATCTGCGCCACATTCCGCTGGTCACGATCGACGGCAGCGACGCGCGCGATTTCGACGATGCGGTATGGGCCGAGCCCGACCCCGACCCGGAAAATCTCGGAGGCTGGCACCTCGTCGTCGCGATTGCCGATGTCGCCTGGTATGTGCGCCCGGGGAGCGCGCTCGACCGCGAGGCCGAGCGGCGCGGCAATTCGGTCTATTTCCCCGACCGTGTCGTCCCGATGCTGCCGGAGGCGCTGTCGAACGAGCTCTGCTCGCTGAAGCCGGGCGTCGATCGCGCCTGCCTCGCGGCCCATCTGTGGATCGACGCCGCGGGCCGGAAGCGCCGCCATCGGTTCGAGCGCGGCGCTGATGCGCTCGGCCGCGCGCCTGACCTATGAGGAAGTCCAGGCGGCGCGGGACGGCGCTGCGCCCTCCGCGTTGCCGCAGGATGCGCTGGCGGCGCTCTACGGCGCCTTTGCCGCACTCGCGCGGGCGCGTGCCGACCGCGGCGCGCTGGAGCTCGACATCCGCGAGGATCGCGTGGTGCTCGACCGCGGAGAGGCGGCCGGTCGGGGTGGTGCGCGCCGTGCAGCTCGATAGCCATCGGCTGATCGAGGAATTCATGATCCTGGCGAATGTCGCGGCGGCCGAGGAGCTCGAAGCGCGCCGGCGGCCTTGCATGTACCGCGTGCACGACGCGCCCGATCCGGAGAAGGTGGAGGCGCTGCGGGCCGTTTCTGGAGGAGACCGGCATCCCCGGCCTCGCTCTCGCCAAAGGGCAGGCGCCCAAGCCCGAGCTGTTCAACCGGGTGCTGCGGCGGGCCGCGGGAGCGCCGGAAGCGGCGCTCGTCAACGATCTCGTGCTGCGCTGTCAGGCGCAAGCTGCCTACAGCCCAAACAATATCGGCCATTTCGGCCTCGCTCTGCGCCGCTACGCGCATTTTACCTCGCCGATCCGGCGTTACGCCGATCTCTTGGTGCATCGAGCGTTGATCGCCGGCCTCGACGGATTGCCGGCCGCCGCCGGCCCCGACCGGCTGGCCCCGATCGGCGAGCACATCTCCGCCACCGAGCGGCGCGCCGCAGCGGCCGAACGGGCTGCGATCGACCGCTATCGCGCGATGCTGCTGGCCGGGTCGATCGGCGGCCTCTTCACGGCCCGCATCAGCGGTGTCACCGGTTTCGGGCTCTTCGTCACCCTGACCGACAACGGAGCCGACGGGCTCGTCCCGATCTCGACCTTGCCCGGCGATTATTACGACAGAGACGAGATCGCGCACCGGCTGGTCGGTCGGCGCTCCGGCCGCGTCTTCAGGCTCGGCGACGAAGCCCTGGTGCGCCTGGTCGAAGCCGACGCCATCGGGGGCCGGCTGGTATTCCGCCTCGAAGAGCAAATGGAGCCGGCCCGCCACCGCTACTCCGCCCGGACCGGCCGGCGATCGGGAATGCGCGCAACGACACGGCCAACGGCTCGATTGGCCGGGAGGGGCCGGCGACGTTGATTGCGGAGCGAGGTGTTCTACTGTATCCATGGCTGAGCTGGGCATTCTCGCCGCGGTGGGCGCGTCCTGCCCGGTGATTGTGGGGAAGTTTCGGGGTTTCCCTCTTGGGGAGTGAGTGCCGTGTCGTTGCGTCCGGCCGCTGTGCTCGCGCGGGCGAGTAGCCTTGTCCTCCTCGTTGCGCTTCGCCGCCTGCGCCGAGCGCCAGGCGCTGCCGAGCGATCCCGTCGGGCGGCTCTTCGCGCGCGGTCTCGACGAGATCACCGACCTCTACATCTCGCCCGTCTCCAGCCGTCAGCTGATTCTCGCGGGCGCTGCTCGGTTCTCGCGGCTCGACACAAGTTTTCCGGTCATCGAGACTGCCGGGGCCGAGCAGGACGCAGATCGTCCTCTGTTTATGGCGGGCGGGAGGTGGCGGTCTATCCGGTCCCGGCGCAGGACGAACCGCACGAGTGGGGGGGCTTGATGGGCCGCCTGGTCGCCGCTGCAAAGGGCGGCTGTCGCCGACGGTTGCCAGCGATGTCGGAAGACCAGATCGACAAGACGCTGTTCGACGGCATTACCGGGGCGCTCGACCGGTTTTCCCGCTACGCTCGCCCGGAGATCGCCCGCGATCAGCGCGCCGTCCGCGACGGGTTCGGCGGGATTGGCGTGACCCTCGACGTCTCGAACGAGGAGTTCCGGATCACCGCCGTGACCCCGCGCGGGCCGGCGGGATCTGGCCGGCATCCGGCCCGACGACCGGCTCGTCGCGATCGACAAGGTGCCGACCGCGGGACGCTCGCAAAGCGATGTCGTCCATGCGCTTCGCGGGCCGATCCTCAGCCCCATCGAGGTGACCGTATATCGGCCCAGCCTCGGCCAGAAGCGCAATTACCGCCTGCAGCGCGAGCTGGTCATCCTGCCCACCGTGAACGTGTCGCGGGAAGGCGGGATGGTCGGTCCTTCAGGTGGCGAGCTTCAACCAGAACACGACGCAGCAGATCGTCGAGGCGCTCGCGGGCGTGCAGCGCGAGATGGGGCCGCGGCTGCGGGGTATCATGCTCGACCTGCGCGGCAATCCGGGCGGGCTGCTCGATCAGGCGGTGAGCCTCTCGGATGTGTTCATTGCCAATGGGCCGATCGTCTCGACTGTCGGCCGCCACCCGCTAGCCGGCAGTATTTCGAGGCCTCGGGCGACAGCGTCGTGCCGCAGGTCCCGATCGTCGTGCTGATAAATGGTGGCTCTGCTTCGTCTTCCGAAATCGTCGCGGCGGCCTTGCAGGATGTCGGGCGGGCAGTCGTTGTCGGCAGCGCCTCCTACGGTAAAGGCACGGTGCAAACCGTATTGCGGCTTGCCGAACGACGGCGAGCTGACACTGACTTGGGCGCAGCTCGTCGACCCCATCGGGATACCATGCTGCACGAGCACGGCGTGGTGCCGACATTGTGCACGAGCGACCTGGCCGATGACGACAATGCCGTCCAGATCGCGCTGCAGCGCGTAACGCGGATCGCCGGTCGCACCCGGTGCTGGTACCTCGTCCGCGCGCGGCGCTGGACGAACCGGCCTGGTCTCGGCTGCGGCACGCCTGCCCGGCGCGGCAAGGCGATCACGAGATCGACATCAAGGTCGCCAAGCGGCTGCTCGCGGATCCCCTCCTTTACGCCCAGGCGGTCCACGCGATCAATCCGAACCCTAAGTCCTGCATCTGTCCCCGCGCCGGCCCGCGCCAGGCTCCGGCGGAGCCCGCCTTGACAGGGGCGGGCGGAGTGGATATCTTCTAGTCCCACACTAGCCGAGAGATTAGAAAGGGGCGCTCGATGGCCAAGACGAACACTGTCCTTATCAAGCTGGTCAGCAGCGCCGATACCGGCTTTTTTTACGTCACTAAAAAGAACCCGCGAGCGAAGACAAACAAGCTCGAACTGAAGAAATTCGACCCGGTCGCGCGCAAGCACGTTCTCTTCAAGGAAGCCAAAGATTAAATAGCGTCGCTCGAACTTCCCGGCGACATCCTACGATCCGACCGCCACCCCGGTGTCGCCCGCCAAAGAGACAGCGAGGACGGGTCGGGATACGGCGAACGCACGATCAACGCAATTGCGCCCGCGCGCTTTTGGCCGTGTAGAGAGCGACGTCGGCGCGCTTCAGCATCGAGTCGCGATCGTCATTGGACGCGGCTGCAGCCGTCACGCCGATGCTGATGGTCACCGGCAGCAGCCTGCCGTCCGATCTGACGGTAAAGGGCTCCCTCGCGACCGCCAGCCGCAAGCGCTCGGCGACGCCGGCGGCGATCGCAAGATCCGTTTCGGGCATAACGACGACGAATTCCTCGCCTCCCAGCCGTGCGACGAGATCGACGCTGCGAACGCTGTTTGTTGCGCGAGACGCGAGTTCCCGCAGCACGTCGTCTCCCGCCGCGTGGCCGTAAGTGTCGTTGACCTGTTTGAAATGGTCGATATCGAACAGCAGGACGGCGACGCTGATCCCGTCCTTGCGAACACGCCCGAGCAGCTCGTCGAGATGCGCGAACAGGTAGCGGCGGTTGTAGAGACCGGTGAGCTCATCGGTCAGGGCGAGCGACAGGCTACGGCGGTAGCTCTCTTGCAGCCGGTCCTGCAGACGCTTGCGGCGGATTTGGGTGGCGGTTCGCGCCAGCAGCTCGTTGCGATCGACCGGACGGATCAGATAGTCGTTGGCGCCCAGGTCGAGCCCCTTGGCGAGACGCGGCAGATCCCGGTTCTCGGCGATCAGCAATATCGGAAGCTGGCGGAGGGTCTCGTTTGCGCGGCATTGCGTCACTAGCCGCAGCGGGTCGCCCGGCACCGAAAGGCTGGCGATGATCAGTTCGGTGTCGGCGGCGAGCAGCCCCTGCGCTTCGGCGCAGCTCGACGCACGAGCGATCGAGCCGGTGATCGGGCGCAGCGTCTCGATCATTCTCGCAGCGGCGAACGGGTCGTCTTCGACCATCAGGAGCCGGGCCGGCCCGGCCTCCTCGGCGGCCGGGGCGCCGCCGTCGCCGAACCGGCCGCAAATGCTTTCGCGAACGCGCAGCTCTTCCATCATCCGCTTCAGACGAACCAGCGATCGCACCCGGGCAAATAGCGCAATGTCGTTGACCGGCTTGGTCAGGAAATCGTCGGCGCCAACCTCGAGACCGCGAAGCCGATTGGCCACGTCGGACAACGCCGTCACCATGACCACCGGCACGTCGGCGGTGCGGCGGTCGGCCTTCAGCTCGCGGCAGACCTCGAAGCCGTCCATTCGCGGCATCATCACGTCGAGTAGAATGACGTCCGGCAATTCCGAGGCGGCGATATCGAGGGCGGAGCGCCCATTATAGGCGACACAGCACATCAAAATACTCGCTCGAGAGCTTTGCCTCGAGCAGCTTTACGTTCGCTTCGACATCGTCAACAACCAGCACTCGGCCAGACATAACGGCTCGTACCCGAAATGGTGGTGCCGAGCGCCCGCCTCAGGAGAGGAAGCGCTCAACGGTTTGCAGAAAGCTTGCTACCGAGATTGGCTTTGCTATGTACGCCTCGCAACCGCCGTCCCGGATCTTTTCCTCGTCGCCCTTCATCGCGAAAGCCGTCACCGCGATAACCGGGATCATGCGCAGCTCGTCATCCTCCTTGATCCACTGGGTGACCTGGAGACCGGACACCTCGGGGAGCTGTATATCCATGAGGATGAGGTCAGGGCGGTGTTGCCGGGCAAGGGCGAGCGCCTCGACCCCGTCTTTCGTCTGCAGTGTACCATAGCCATGGGCCACGAGCAGATCATTGAAGAGCTTCATATTGAGGTCGTTGTCCTCGACGATCAACACTTTCTTCCGAGCCGGCCCATTGGCATCCACTCTTGGGTTCGTAGGGTCGATTGTCATGCTCCCCGGCTCTTGAGAAAGATGCTGCGAGTCACCCCGGCAACCGTGCTGCTCGCGGGTCCGCCGATGCGACTATAAAATGATTTCGCTTAATTATCCGTAACCAAGGCCCGCCGAAAGAAAGCCGCGCCATGTCAGCACGGTTCCGCATCGGCATCGATCTTGGCGGCACCAAAATCGAGGCCGCCGCCGTCGATGCCTCGGGATCGGTGCACGCCCGCCGACGGGTTGCGACCCCTTCGCACGATTATCGCGCGACAGTCGCGGCGATAATCGCATTGATCGCGGCGATCGAGCAAGAGATCGGCGCGCCGGCACCGGTCGGGGTCGGGATCCCGGGAGCGGTGTCTCCGGCCACTGGGCTCGTCAAAAACGCCAACTCGACCTGGCTCATCGGCCGACCGTTGCAGCGCGATCTCGAGGCGGCGCTCGGCCGCCCGACGCGTCTGGCCAACGACGCCAATTGCTTTGCGCTATCCGAGGCCACCGACGGCGCCGCGGCGGGGATGGGGACCGTATTCGGCGTCATTCTCGGAACTGGTGTCGGGGGCGGCGTCGCGATACGCGGGCAGATTCTCGTGGGCGCCAATGCGATCGCCGGCGAATGGGGGCATAACCCGCTGCCGTGGCCGGCCGCCGACGAGATGCCGGGGCCTCGCTGCTATTGCGGGCGGCAGGGTTGTGTCGAGACTTTCCTATCCGGGCCCGCGCTCGTTGCCGATCATCGCCGCCATACCGGGCGGAAGATGAGCGCACCGCAGATCGCCGGCGCAGCCGCACGGGGAGACCCGGAGTGCGGCGCGACGCTCGGGCGCTATACGGTCGGCTCGCCCGCGGGCTCGCATCGGTGATCAATCTGCTCGATCCGGATGCGATCGTCCTCGGAGGCGGGCTGTCCGCCATCGCTGCCCTATACGAGGATGTTCCCAGGCTGTGGGGCCAATATGTTTTTTCGGACCGGGTCGTAACCCGCCTCCTCCCCCTGCCCATGGGGATTCGAGCGGGGTGCGCGGCGCGGCGTGGCTATGGCCGTTGGACGAAA
Source organism: uncultured Alphaproteobacteria bacterium (assembly GCA_963836845.1). Classification (GTDB taxonomy): domain Bacteria; phylum Pseudomonadota; class Alphaproteobacteria; order ATCC43930; family CGMCC-115725; genus AP-15. The sequence goes on from CAWILK010000015.1 coordinate 340,119, forward strand.
CGTCATGAGCACGCTCTGCCGCGATTGCGGGGCGTTCGGGGCATCCCCGGGCGCCGAGCAACGTTGCCGGTCTTGCGGCTCGCCGCGGCTCGTCCGCCACCCGGAGCTGGACCGCCTGTCGATCGCTCATGTCGATTGCGACGCCTTTTACGCGGCCGTGGAAAAACGCGACAGGCCCGAGCTCGCGGACCGCCCGGTAATTGTCGGCGGTGGTGCTCGCGGCGTCGTGCTGGCCTGCTGCTACGTGGCGCGGCTCTACGGCGTGCGCTCGGCGATGCCCATGTTCAAGGCGTTGGCGGCCTGCCCGAACGCCGTGGTCATTCCGCCGGATATGACGAAATACCGCGCGGTCGGGGGGCAGGTGCGAGCCGCGATGCGGCGGCTGACGCCGTTGGTCGAGCCGGTGTCCATCGACGAGGCGTTTCTCGACTTGAGCGGCACCGAGTCGCTCCACGGCGCTTGCCCAGCCCAGCTGCTCGCTGAGCTCGCTCGGCGGATCGAGACGGACCTCGCCGTGACCGTGTCGATCGGGCTGAGCGACAATAAGTTTCTCGCAAAAATCGCCTCCGACCTCGACAAGCCGCGGGGCTTTGCCGTGCTCAGCCGCGATCAGGCTCCGCTGTTTTTCGCCGACAAGCCGGTCGCGCTGCTTTGGGGTGTCGGGGCCGCGATGCAGCGGCGGCTGGCCGCTGACGGGATCACGCTGGTCGGGCAGCTCGCCGGTCTCGGCGAGCGCGAGCTCGCTTCCCGCTACGGCCGGCTCGGAGCGCGGCTGGCTCGCCTCGCCCGCGGTGAAGACGGTCGGGCCGTCTCGGCGCACGCGCTGGCGCAGAGCATTTCGGCAGAGACCACCCTGCCGCGGGACGAGGCGGATGCCCGTGCATTGTCCGCCTTTTTGTGGCCGCTCTGCGAGCGCGTGTCAGCTCGGCTCAAGGATGCTTCGATGGCTGCCGGGACGATCACGTTGAAACTGAAGACCGCCGATTTTCGGCTGCGAACGCGGTCGCGTCGAATTGCGGATCCGACCCAGCTGGCCTATTCGCTGTTTCATACGGCATCGCGATTGCTCGCGGCGGAGGCTGACGGCGCCACAAGGTTTCGCCTGATCGGGGTTGGCGCTGATCACCTCTGCGATGCACGCGGCGCCGACCCGCCGAACCTGTTCGAGCAGCAACGAGGCGGGGCGAGGCGGATCGAGGAGGCAATCGAGCAAATTCGCAGCAGGCTCGGCGAGGATTCGGTGCGCTTCGGCCGCTCCCTTCCGAGGGCCAGGACATAGACCCTCTGCATGCGTCAGCAGTTCGGCTTGGTCAGCGGCTCGATGTCGTCGAGCCGAGCGCGGATCGAGTATTCGCCGTAATCGATCACCATGTCCTGCGACACACCGTTGTCGAGGAGCCGCATGCCGAGCTCGTAATCCGGCTTCTCGGCATTTGTATCGACCGGAAAAAACGCCAGGCGGATGCGCCAGCCGGGCCGCTGCAGCAAGGGGCTGCGCGCGGCAGCCGCAGGATCGGGGGCTAGCTTGACGCCGATTGCCGCCGAAACCTGCACTGCATTCTCGTCGGTGGCGCCGTCGAAGACCAGGCGGGAGATGAAATTCTCGGCCTCGTGAGCGGCATCGATCAGCAGGATCGTGTGTGCGCTGGGAAACATGACATCTGGATCGAGCGTCAAGGTTTGTGGCTGCGGCTTGGAGAACTCGGCGACACCTCCTTTTCCGGGCCCGTCGAGCCTTGCCTCGCCGCGGATTTCTTGGTCGACCTCTCCGTTTCGCGTCTGCTTCTGATTGAAGCGGTAGCGAAGCCCGTCTTTTGATTCCCAGGTGACGAAGCTGGAGACGATATCGACATCGGCGCTCTCGACGTATCGCATTTTCAGCCGATAGCGCTGCTCGATCGTCCAGCCGTCGCAGCTCTCGCCCCACTCGTAATCCATCGTGCCGCGCGCATCGACGACGCCCAGAATCATTTCGCGCGGACCCTAATGTCATCGTGTATAGCGCCCGGTGCGGGGCGATCTCGGCGCCGCCAGCCGACATCGCCGAGGCCGCCATGACAAATAGGGCGAGCGTACAGACGAATGGCTCGAAACGCCCCTTGCTCATAGGATTTCCCCTCCGGGTGATGCTGAGCGCATTCTACCCCGCTTCACACCGGAATTCCCGGTTAAAGCTGATCGTGGTCGAAGCACAGGGCCGCGAGCTTCTAGCTTTTCGACGGCGGCAGATCGAGGCGCAGAGTGCAGCTCCCTCAGCCGTTCGGGCGGCACCGGCGCCGGCGCTTGCATCAGCAGGTCCTGAGCCTGCTGGTTCATCGGGAAGGCGACGACTTCCCGAAGATTGGGCGTGTTCGCCAGCAGCATGACAATGCGGTCGATCCCCGGCGCGGAGCCGCCATGCGGCGGGGCTCCGTATTTGAACGCGTTGAGCATGCCGGAGAAGCGCGCCTCCACCTCGGATGCGGAATAGCCCGCAATCGCAAAAGCCTTGTACATGATGTCCGGGCGGTGGTTGCGGATCGCTCCCGAGGACAGCTCGACCCCGTTGCAGACGATATCGTACTGATACGCGGTGATCGTCAGCGGGTCGTTGCCGCTCGAGCGCTGCGAGCCCGCCTTGCGGCATCGAGAACGGGTTGTGGCTGAAATCGATTTGCCCGGTCTCCTCGTCGAGCTCGTACATCGGAAAGTCGACGATCCAGCAGAACTCGAAACGGCGTTCTTGGCGAGGCCCAGCTCGCGGCCGATCTTGAGCCGCGCGGCTGCGGCAAAGGCAATGAAATCCTTCGGGATGCCGCAAACAAAAAAGACGGCGTCGGCATCGTCGAGACCGAGCTGCGTTCGCAGGGCCTCGGTGCGGTCCGGCCCGATATTCCGGGCGATCGGCCCGGCGCCTTCGCTGATCGCGGAAAAAGATGTAGGCGAGCCCCGGCTGTCCCTCGGACTGCGCCCAGGCATTCATTCGGTCGCAGAAACGCGCGATTGCCGCCTGTCGGCGCCGGGATCGCCCAGACCCGCACGTTGCCGTTGGCAGTCGATCTGGTCGGCAAACACCTTGAAGCCGGATCCGCGAAGCTGCGGCGTCACATCCTGCATCTCGATGCGGATTGCGCAGGTCGGGCTTATCGGTGCCGTACTTGCTGATCGCCGCCGAATAGGGGATGCGGGGAAAGGGCGGCGCGGTGACCGCTCGGCCGCCGCCGAATTCCTCGAAACAGCCCGTGCAACACAGGCTCGATCGCGGCAAACACGTCCTCTTGGGTGACGTACGACATCTCGAAGTCGAGCTGGTAGAACTCCCCGGGCGAGCGGTCGGCGCGGCCCGCTTCGTCGCGAAAGCACGGCGCGATCTGAAAGTAGCGGTCGAACCCGGCGACCATCAGCAATTGCTTGAACTGCTGTGGGGCCTGCGGCAGAGCATAGAACTTACCGGGATGCAGCCGGCTCGGCACTAGGTAGTCGCGCGCGCCCTCGGGCGAGCTCGCGGTCAGGATCGGGGTCTGGAATTCGGTAAAGCCCTGCTCGATCATGCGCCGCCGGATCGAGGCAATGACGTTGGATCGGAGCATGATGTTCTCGTGCACCCGCTCGCGGCGCAAATCGAGGAAACGGTAGGCGAGGCGCATGTCCTCGGGGTATTCGGCCTCGATGTTGACCGGGAACGGCAGCGGCTCCGCCTCCGATTGAATCTCGATCTCGCCGATGACGAGCTCGACGTCACCGGTGTCGAGCTTCTGGTTGACCGTATCCGCGGAGCGGGCGGCGACCCGCCCGGTAATGGTCGCCACGCTCTCCAGGCGCAGCGCATCGACGAGCTGCAAATAACGGCGAAGAGATGTCGATCACGCACTGAGTAATGCCGTAGTGGTCGCGCAGGTCTATGAACAGCAGCTGCCCATGATCGCGTTTTCGGTGCACCCATCCCGACAACCGGGCAGTCTTTCCCGCATCCGGCAGCCGCAAGGCTCCGCAGGTGTGCGTACGGTAGGCGTGCATCAGGATGGATCCTGTTCTAAAGGCCGGGAACACCGCATGGAACGGCAAAGGTTGTCAAGGCATGGCCCGCCTTCTCGGAAGCGGGGCGGAAGCACAGGGCCGGCGTCGCGGCGCTCGGGTCGGCGGGGCACCGTCGCGTTCCCGCGCAGCCGGCGTGCGGCAAAAGGCGAACCGATTATCAAACGCGGGGGTTAAGGTTTTCTCTGCCTGATTTTTGGATGTATAGCTTCGATCATCATGACGGTAATTACCGACACCAGTGCGCTGGCGCAGTTTTGCGCGCGACAGACCGGTTCGAGCTTTGTCGCGGTCGACACCGAGTTCATGCGCGAACGGACCTATTGGCCGATACTGTGCCTCGTCCAAGTCGCCGGCCCCGATGAAGCGGTGGCCATCGATGCGCTGGCCCCGGGGATCGATCTGTCGCCGCTCCTGGCGCTGATGGCCGATCAGAACACCTTGAAAGTGTTTCATGCGGCGCGCCAGGATATCGAGATCTTCTTCAATCTGATGATGGGCACGGTCCCGGCGCCGCTGTTCGACACCCAGATTGCCGCGATGGTGTGCGGCTTTGGCGATTCGGCGAGTTACGAGACCCTGGTCGGCAAGCTCGCCCAGGCCGCTCTCGACAAGTCCTCACGGTTTACCGACTGGTCGCGCCGGCCGCTGACCGAGCGCCAGATCCGCTACGCTCTCGCGGATGTCGTCCACCTCCGCACCGTCTACGAAAGGCTGCAGCAGCGGCTCGCCTCCAACGGAAGGGCCAGCTGGTTCGCAGAGGAGATGGCCGAATTGGCCAATCCCGAGACCTACCGCAGTGATCCGATCGATGCATGGCGGCGGTTCCGCCTGCGGGGGCGGGTCGATCCGCGGTTTTTCGGCGTGTTGCGGGAGGTCGCCGCCTGGCGGGAAACCGCGGCTCAGCAACGCAATCTGCCCCGCGGCCGCATTATGCGAGACGAGGCGGTGCTCGAAATCGCAGCTCATGTGCCGAAAACCATCGATGCTCTGGCGCGCACCCGCAGCCTCGGCAAAGGCATCGCGGAGGGCAAGCTCGGCGGCGAAATCCTCGAAGCGATCCGACGTGGGCTCTCCGGCCCGTCGCCTCACGACCCGCCGAAGCCTACCAGACCGGATCCGCCGCCCGGCGCGGGTCCTTTGCTCGAGCTGCTACGGGTCCTGCTGAAGCACCGCTGCGAGGAGCACCAGGTGGCGCAAAAGCTATTGGCCTCGGCCGAGGATCTCGAAGCGATCGCCGCCGATGACGAGGCGCCGGTTCGCGCGCTCTCCGGATGGCGCCGCGAGATCTTCGGCGGCGACGCCGTGGCGTTGAAGCATGGCCGGCTCGCCCTGACGGTTTGTCGAAACCGGATCACTCTCGTCGAACTCCCGGAGGGTTCCGGCAGCCTCTGACGCGCTGCCCGGCTACGCCCGGGCCAGTTCCTTCGCTTCGCGCTGCCTCAGCATCGAAGTGGCGCCGATAGATCGGGCGACCGCATCGAGGCGGCGCTGCACCGTCTCGCCGCCAAACAAGCTGCTGCTCGAGGGCACTTCGAGCACCAGTCGAGTGCCTGTCCGGTCGAGCCCGACCTCGGATAAGAGCTCGATCGTGCCCGCGCATAAAGTGTAGGCGAGCCTAAGTGCCAAGCCGAGGGTCCTCGCTTCCTGCGTCCCCCGCTCGTCGAGCAGCCGTCGGGCTGGCTCCTTTACCGCGTCCTCGACCGGGCCGCCGTAGCGCGCGTGCAAGGCGGTTGCCACGAAGACGCGGTCCGGGTGGGTGCTCCCCGCGAACGGCATCGTCAGGCTGCGGAGGTATGCTTGTCTGGCGCGATAGTCGGGATGCTCGCTCCACGCCAGATCGCTGAGCCAGCAAGTCGCCCGATGGCGCTGACGGGCCTCTTCCGGGAGGCCGGGAAACAGCGGCGCCGTCCACTGCTGCAGCCGATCGCCGTCGAGATGAAACCTGCTCTGGCGCATGCCGACCGCTCGATAGGCGGCGATCAGCGGGTCTGAAACGCGGTCTTCGGGAGGAACCAGACCATAGGCGTAGCCCTCCCGCAACCCGAGAGCGGAAAACACGATTCGTTGCGGCGCGGCGGCAGCAATTAGCTTGCGCAGGACGAACGCGGCCAGGGGCACCACTTCGAGGCGCTTCCGCGAGATCGTGGTTATCCGCTCGAGCGATTTGCGGGATTGCCGGCTGATGATCTCGAAAAAGCCCTCGGCTTCGCGTCGCGTGAAAGTGTACCGATGTATGATGTGGAGTGGGTACTGCGCGTGCTCCATGTGCAGGCGGGCGAGCGCGCGAGCTGCGCCGCCGACCAGGTATAGACTTCTCCCCGCAGCTCCCCGCAAGACGGGAGCCGTGGCGAGCGCCCGTTCGATGGTCTCGGAGAGCGCCTTGGTGCCCTCGCCGAGCTCGGCGAGGCGCAGCGGGCCGAGGGGCAAACTTATCCCCCGCCCGATGTCCTCGCCGGCCAAGGCAGCGGTGGACCCGACCCTGACCAGCTCGATGCTGCCGCCGCCGAGATCCGCTGCAATCCCATCCGCGTTCGGGATCCCGGCGAGCACGCCGGCAGCCGAGAGCCGGGCTTCTTCCACGCCGTCGATGATTTTGACGCGGACCTGACACTGCCGCGCCGCCTCGGCGGCAAAAGCTTCGCCGTCGCGCGCTTCGCGGACCGCTGCAGTCGCCAGCACGGCGAGATGATCGACACCGATTGCCCGCGCGAACGCGACGAACCGCCGCAAATTGACGAGCGCGAGCGCGATGCCGTCAGGATTCAGGCAGCCGGTCGAGGCGATTCCTCGCCCGAGACCGCACATGACCTTCTCGTTGACGAGCGGAAACAATGCTGCGCCGAGCCGCTCGAATACGACGAGGCGGAGCGAGTTCGAGCCCACATCGATGACGCCGATCCGCTCGGCAGCATCGAGCGCATCCCGACCTGACATCGGTTCAATTGGCGACAAGTCTGGGATGACTCCGCCTCAGCGCCTTGCCGCGCCCCGACAAGCTCGGATTGGTCATGAAATAGCTATGGGCGGAAAAGGCTTCCTCGTCGGCCGATACTCGCCGGTACTCTCCGGAGGGCGACAAGCTCCAACTCTGCAGGCTGTCACGCAGGTTCGCCACCATGATCTCGTCGAGCACTTGGCGGTGCACCGTGGGATTTTCAATCGGCACCAGCGCCTCGACGCGCCCGTCGAAATTGCGCGGCATCCAGTCGGCAGAGCTGATGAACACCTTCGCGCGATCGGACGGCAATTTGTTGCCGTTGCCAAAACACACAATGCGCCCATGTTCGAGAAACCGGCCAATTATACTCTTGACGCGGATGTTGTCGGAGAGCCCAGGCAGGCCTGGGCGCAGGCAGCAGATGCCCCGCACGACGAGATCGATGCTCACTCCGGCCTGCGATGCTCGGTAAAGGAGGTCGATGATTGCCGGGTCGACCAGAGAGTTCATCTTCGCCCAGATCTGCGCCGGCTTGCCCTGCTCGGCGTTGACGATCTCGGCCTCGATCAGCTCGACCAGGCGCGCTCTCAGGGTGAGCGGCGCCACTGCAATCTTTTCCAGGCTAGCGGGGCTGGCATACCCTGTCATGAAATTGAAGAGGCGTGCAGCGTCGCGGCACAACGCCGGGTCGCAGGTGAAAAACGAGAGGTCGGTGTATACCTTGGCGGTATACGGGTGATAATTGCCTGTCCCGAAATGGACATACGAGCAAAGCCGGCCGCCCTCACGGCGCACCACCAGGGAAACCTTGGCGTGCGTCTTCAGCTGCAGGAAACCATAGACCACCTGTACGCCGGCGCGTTCGAGATCCCGGGCCCAGCGGATATTCGCCTCCTCGTCGAAGCGCGCCTTCAATTCGATCAGCGCAGTCACCGACTTCCCTGCCTCGGCCGCTTCGGAGAGCTCCCGCACAATCGGGCTGTCCTCGCTGGTCCGGTATAGGGTCTGCTTTATGGCGACGACCGCCGGGTCGCGAGCGGCCTGACGGATAAACTGAACGACGACGTCGAAGCTCTCGTAGGGATGGTGGACGATGATGTCCTTTTGCCGGATTGCGGCAAAGCAATCCCCGCCGAAATCGCGGATACGCTCGGGGAAGCGCGCGTTGTAGGGCGTGAAGACGAGATCGGGGCGCTCGTCGATGATCAGCTCCTCGGTATCGTTGAGCCCCAGGATTCCATCCGTGGCGAACACGTCGGCCGGGGCGGCATCAAGCTTCTCCATCAGAAAGCGGCGAAGGTCGGCCGGCATCGTCGCGTCTACCGCGAGATGGATCGCATGCCCGCGGCGGCGGCGCTTGAGCGCCGTCTCGTACAGGCGGACCAGATCCTCGGCTTCCTCCTCGATCTCAACCTCGCTGTCCCGAAGCAACCGAAACACACCCTGCGAGACGACTGCAAAGCCTGGGAAGAGATGATCCAGGAACAGAGCGATCATCTGCTCGATCGGGAGGAACCGGATCCGGATTCCCGGCAGCCGAACGAATCGGTCGATCGATGGCGGAATCAGGGTCAGCGCCTGCAACCGGACGCTGTCGCTGACCCGTTCCAACTCCAGCGTCAAGCCGAAGCCGCGGTTGGCGACGAACGGAAACGGGTGGGCCGGGTCGAGCGCAAGCGGGGTCAGGATCGGAAAGACCTCGGCCATGAACCGATCTTCGAGCCAGCCGCGATCCCCGGGTTCGAGATCAGTGGGCTCGATCACGCTGATGCCGGCCTCGTCGAGCTGGCGGCGCAAAGACAGCCAGGTCACCTGCTGGTCTGCCATCAGCTTGCCCGCTCGTTGTCTGATCGCGTCGAGCTGCTGCGCCGGGGTGAGGCCGTCCTGGCTCAACGGCTTGATGCCTGCGAGATGCTGGCCTTTTAGCCCGGCGACCCGCACCATATAAAATTCGTCGAGATTGTTGGCCGAGATCGACAGAAAGCGCAGTCTTTCGAGCAGCGGATGATGCAAATTCTCGGCCTCGGCGAGCACCCTCTCGTTGAAAGCAAGCCAGGAAAGCTCGCGGTTGATGAAGCGCCGTTCGGAATGGAAGTCGACCAACTCGATCTGGACCGGCTGGACGCTCGTGCTCACCACCGCCCTCCCGATGGAACCAAAGCGGGACTGTTGCATAGTAATCCTATTCCTCGGCTGGGAGCGTGTCATGCATCGCAGTACCGCTTTCGGCCCGAAAGGCCCGATCGTCCACAGATGGAGCTGCAGCGGAATTCGTGCAACGGTGATCCTAGAGGTTGCATGCTGGCGGGTTATCGCCGGCGAGGAGGACGATAATTGAAGACGCTTCACCTGCTTCGTCACGCGAAATCGAGCAACAAGGAAGGAATCGAGGACCGCGAACGTCCGCTCAATCGGCGCGGCCGCGAGGCGGCTCGAACTCTCGGCGAGCACCTTTCGGCGGCCCTCGGCTCTGTCGACCTCGTCCTCTGCTCGAGTGCATTGCGAACCCGACAGACCCTCGACTTGGCGCTTGCCGAGCTCGCGCCACGGCCCCGCATCGCCATCGAGGACGAACTCTACCTTGCCAGTCGGGAAAAGCTGATGCGCCGTTTGCGCCGGCTCGATGAGAGAGACGCGAACATCATCCTGATCGCGCACAATCCCGGTCTGCACGACCTGGCAATCGCGCTCGCCGACAAGCACTCAGCCAATTATCAAACGCTGAAGTCGAGCAAGTTTCCGACTGGTGCCTGCGCCAGCTTTCGGGTGACCGGCGGCTGGTCGGCATTCGGTTTGTCGCGATACGAGCTGATCGGCTACTTCACGCCGGAGTCGCTGGCTGATGACGGTGGGTGAGCGGCGCTCTCAGTCAAGAGCTTGCGCGCGAGCGGAACGGTAATCGCGCACTTGTCGCGCAGCGAAACCTGATCTAGGCGCGCCGCGATCTCCGCCGCGGCCGCAAACGAGCGTTCCATGTGCTGCAGCACATACGCAATTACATCCGGCGCTACCCGCAACTGCCGATCGGCGAAATGCTTGACGAGAAGGGCGCCGAGCAGCGCGTCGTCGGCTGGCTGCACCGAAACGGCAAGAGCTGCACGCAGTCGCGAACGGAGATCGTCGAGCCGGACCGTCCACGACGCAGCGGGCTGCCGAGCGGCGATTAGCATGCTGCCCCGGGCTTCCAAGCACGAATTGTAGAGGTGGAGCAAGGCGCGCTCGCAGGCGCAATCGGCGTCGTCGACGGCAACCCGATGACGGCGCTGAGCGACGAGGCACGCCACCGCATCCTCGTCCAAGCTCGCGCCCGCAACCGCGACAGCGGACGCGCGCGCGCACCAGAGATGGACAAGATGCGTCTTGCCGCAACCCGCAGGACCGTGCAGCACGAGCGCTCCGGAGGGCCAATCGGGCCACCGATCGATCCAACCGAAGGCCGTCGCGTTGCTGTCCGAAACGAGAAAATCGGAGCGACCCAACGCGGTGCCGCGAGGTAGATCGAAGGTGAGCTGGACGGTCCGCTTCGAAATCAAACTCACTTATTCTCCGTTACTGGAGGTGACAGACCCTAACGACCCAGCGGGGGACGGACCAGCGCGCCAGAAGCGAGCTCACAACGCCTGCTCAGAGCGTCCGAGAATGCGCGCCCACTGCACGAGATAGGTCAACCCTGAGGCGAGCGTCGTCGTTGCTGCTGCCATGCTCAAAGCGGCATCCAGCAAGCCGGGGTCGGCGCCGAGCCCGCGTCGCGCCAGGACATATCCTACCAGGGCGACCTGCACCCCAGTGTTCACCTTGCTGATGAACAGCGGCTGGAGCGGTCTCGGGGCCGCGGCAATCGCTTGAACGAGCAAGAAGCCGCCGACGATCATGACGTCGCGAAACACGACCAGGACCACGAGCCAGGCCCACAACTGGCCGGCAATGCCCAGAGTGACATAGACGCTGACGAGCAAAACCTTGTCCGCGACGGGGTCCAGCAAGGCGCCGAGCCGCGTGCGGCGGTCGAACCGTTTGGCGATGAAGCCGTCGAGCGCATCCGAAACCCCGGCGATCACGAAGATCCAGAAAGCGGCCCAGTAGCTCCCCTCGAGAATGAGCGAAATCGCCAATGGCACGAGAAGGAGGCGGCCCAGCGAGATCAAATTCGGCAGGTTCAGCCCGACCCGACTCATTGTCATCTTTAGCCGCTTGGCTCAGTGGGCTGCGGTTAGCGCGCGCTCGATCCAGCCGAGGGCTGGATCCGCCATACCGGATCCCCACCGCCGAGATCGAGATCGACCGCAGCCAGGCCCGACCTCAGCTGATCCTGGCTGCCGATGTACTTGACCTCAATTTTGGCCTCCTGACGGCTGAGCGACAACAGATCGACCTTGCGAATCGACGCCACCGAGGTGAGCTTGCTGCGCACCTGCAGCCACTCGCCGAGGCTGGTGAGAGGCACGGTTGCCGCGAGGCTCGCCTGCTGGTCCGGACGCGCCGGCCGCGCGCCGCTCTCGATCTCCGCGGCGATGGCATCGGCCGCCCGTCCCAGCAAGTCCGGTTCGCTTTCGCCGGGATTTGCGTCGAAGGTTTTAGCTTGCGTATCGACGAGGCGCCCGGACCTGTAGCGCTTGACGCTCACGTCGAGCCCGCCGAGCTGCCCGGCTTGGCGCCGCGCAGCCGCGGAAGCGACCACCACCTCCGATCCGCCGTTGTGTTGCGCTATCGCGGTTAACGGCTGCGGTTGGCCTGCTTCGGCCTGGTCGGCATCGATGGCCGCCAGGTCCTTGGCGTCGCCGAGCGGAAGGATGAGGCGCGCGGTTCCGGATGCGCCGGAACGCTGCGCCCAGGCGGCGCGCCACGAATTGGGATCGTCCCACAGAACGATGGTTGCTCCGTCCCTAAACACCGGAAGAACGACAATCGAGCGGCTGGCGGCTTCGGCCGAGGGCTTGCTGCCCTCCCCGGCGCTCTTGCCGGGGCTGTCGGTAGAGGCGGGCTCGACAACTCGAACCAGCCGCCGCACCTTGGAGGGACGAAAGTGGAAGGTGAAATCGGCGACATAGCGAACCGCCGACATCCGCTCGTTCGCCACTTCGAAACTGTCGACCATGTCGGTGATCGCCTTGTCGTCGAGTTTCGGCGGCCTTGCTTCAGCGGAGCCCGAGAGCCGCTCGACCACGGCGTTCAAGGCGCGCCGCTGCCCGTCGAGGCGGGCAGCCTCGCGCGCCGCTACCGCGCTGTCCGCCGTCGCATCGACCTTGACGGTTGCGGAATAGGCTTCCTGCGCATCCTGCGTCGACGCCGGACCGGCCGGAAAGAGCACCAGCAGGAACAGCAAGAGCATCCCGGCGGCAGGCCGGCGCGCCCGCTCTCCGGCGATCGCGGTCCGCAGCCGTAGAGCCATTGCAAACCGCCTCCAATCCGATATGTTCGCGGCTGCCCGCGCTGCCGAGCCGTGATACAGCAGATTTTGGGAGGACGCCATCGGCCGCCGCACCCGCCCGGCGTTTGCGTTGAGGATGTCGTTTTGCGCCGGAGGGCGGCAATGGGGCGACTGAGGGTGGGGGTGCTGATATCCGGACGCGGATCCAACCTGCAGGCTCTGATCCGAGCCTGCGCCGATCCGGCCTACCCGGCGGAGATCGTGCTCGTCATCAGCAACCGCCCGGAGGCGCTTGGCCTCGGCATCGCGGCTGCAGCGGGCATTCCATCCAACACCATCCGGCATCGCGAACGGGGCACCTTTGCAGCAGAAGCGGAAAGGCGGCTTCGCGAGGGGCGCGTCGGGCTCGTTTGCCTGGCTGGGTTCACGCGTGTGCTGGACACCGGCTTCGTCGAAGCGTGGCACGATCGGATGATCAACATACACCCCTCGCTCCTGCCGGCGTTCCGCGGTCTCAACGCCCAGCGGCAGGCGCTCGAAGCGGGCGTGCGCTTCGCGGGATGCACGGTGCATTTGGTTCGGCCGGAGCTCGATAGCGGGCCGATAATCGCCCAGGCGGTTGTGCCGGTCCATCCGGGAGACGATGAAGCGCGGCTGTCCGCTCGAATTCTCGCCGTCGAGCATCGGCTTTACCCGCTCGCGTTGCGGCTCATCGCGGAAGGCCGTGTTCGAGTGGTTGGGGAAAAAGTCGAGATCGACGGCTGGCGGGCTCCCGAAGCAACAGCGATCAACCCTCAGGATGCCGCCGGTGAGGCGCTTGCGCCGAACGGCAGTTAGGCTATACCTGCGGCGTCGTTTTTCAGAGGGGTGAAGAAAGGATGGCGGTAGTCGATCCGCAATTTGAGCAGCATCGCCAGACGTGGCTCGCATTCACTCGGCTGATCAAGTACGCGCTCGCCGTCACCATCATCATCCTCATCGGGTTGGCGGTCTTCACGCTGTAGGAGCCGCATCCGAGCCTGCGAGGGCCCGCGCCATGACGAGCACCAGGAACAGCGCAAGCCATAAGTCACCGAGCCACCACTCCTGCCAGATGCCGTAGGTCGTCAAGGAGCCGACGAGTCCGATGGTCAGACTGGCGCCCGCAGCAGCGGCGAAAGGGCGCGGCCAGGGAGCGGCGGCAAGAACGCGCCAGGCGAGGCCGGCGAGCAATGCAAACAGCACCGCGCCAGGGACGCCGAGCTCCAGCCAGAGCTGCAGGGCCGCGTTGTGAGGATGGAGGGGCATCCACAACTCGTCGGTCCTGATCAGCTCTCCGCCCCCGGGCATCGCACGCGACGCGTCCAGGCCCCAGCCGATCAGCGGATGCTCGGCGATCCGATCGCCGGCGAATGACCAGATCAACAGTCGATGCCCGGCGGAAATTTTCACGCCGTCGGCGGCTTCGCCGAGCTCCGGCACCCGCTCCAGCCTCGCAAAGCTCAGCGGTGCGGTAACGATGACGATGATCGACATCACAGCGGCCGCGCGGGCGACCGGGCGGTGATAGCGGTAGAGAAGCAACCCCATGGCGAGGCCGGCAAGCAGCAATGTCTTTGCCGCCGTCCCGACAAGCGCAAGGACGGTCGCGGCGCCGAGGGCTGCAAGCAGCACGGCCAAGGTCGTTTGTCCCGAACCAAGCAGCACGGCGCTCGCCGGCAATAGAAGGATTGCGAACGAAATCGATGCTTGGTTGAGCCTTGTCGCCCGGTACGGACGATCGGTGAAAAACGAGCCCAGAAGGCCCGCTGTCGCGACTTCAGCCCAGGCGATCGCAAGGCCGAGCGCTAATCCTGAGACCACCAGGAAGGTCAGCCGCCGCGGCGCCGTGATTGAGCCGCCTGCAGCGGCGAGCGCCAGCCCGGCGGCAAAGAGGCCGGTGAGCCGCCCCGCAACAGCTGCGCTTCGCCATGGAGTTATCGACCAGAACGCCGACATCGCTCCCCACAGGAGGAGAAGGCCGAGCAATATGGCCGTGACCGTGAGGGTGGGGCCGAACCTCCTTCGACTCGTCGACAAAACCAACCCGGCTGCGCAGAGGCCGGCGATCGATGTGAGGGCAGCGACGCCGCGCGGCACCAAAACCAAAAGGGGGAAGAACAGAAAAGCGGCGGCGTCGAGGCCCCTCTCACACCAGGCCGCGACCACCGGGGCGGAACGGCGCGGGAGAAACAGGAGGATCGGAGCGGCGGCAGGTGGCCAGGCGACAGCCTTCGTCGAGACGGTAGGCTGGGCGTGGTCAGCCGCCCTTTTCACTACGGACAGATTTCGATCCCGGAAAAGAAGAACGCGATCTCCTGTGCCGCATTTTCCGGCGAATCCGAACCGTGTACCGAATTGGCCTCGATCGACTCTGCGAAATCCTTGCGGATTGTGCCCGGCGCGGCATTCGCCGGGTTCGTCGCCCCCATGATCTCGCGGTTGAGCGTCACCGCGTCATTGCCTTCGAGCACCTGAACGACGACCGGGCCGGAGCTCATATAGGCGACGAGGGCACGGTAGAACGGGCGTTCGGCGTGCACCTCATAAAAGCGCTCGGCCTGCTCCCGCGAGAGCCGGATGCGCTTCTGAGCGATGATGCGCAGCCCTCGTTTTTCGAACCGGTCGTTGATCGCGCCGCTGAGATTGCGCCGCGTTGCGTCCGGCTTGATGATTGACAGGGTCCGTTCGACGGTCATCCGTTGCTCTCACTGAGGGAGGCGGCGGCGTTATATCGGGCGCACGGCCGAGCGGCAACGGGCGGCACGACGGCGCGACATCACGCCTTGCGCTCCCAGCCGGATGCGGTCTGCTGCCAATAGGTCAAATTGTGGCCGGCTGCTTGGGCGCGGCGCCAGCGGCCCCGCGCGGCCTCGACCGCCTCCGCATCGTTGCCGTCGAAAAGATCGGCGCAACGGACGAAGGCGTCGAGATCTTCGGTTTCCAGGCCGTCGACGAGCACGATCATCGATGCGCAGTTCGGGTTTTCGGCTCGATCGGTGAGCCAGATCGGCTGCAGCGCGGGGTTGCCGTCGCGAGCCGAGCCGTGCGGCAAGAAACTGCTCTCCTCGTAGCGCCACAGCGCCGCATTGAGATGCTCGACCCGGTCGGGCGACGACGCCCTGACCACGACGCGGTACCCCTGCGACCAAGCCCGCTCGAGGAGCCTCGGCAACGCCCGCTCGAGCGAGGTCGACAAAAGATGGTAGAAGCCGATTTCCGCCAACTTTCGGCGCCTATTCAATCCTTCTCGTAATATTGCGAAACGAGCCGGTCGAGCAGCCTGACGCCGAACGCGGTGGCGCCCTTCGGCACGGTCGCCGCATCCTTTGTCGACCAAGCGGTTCCCGCAATGTCGAGATGCGCCCAGGGCACGTCATTGACGAAACGCTGCAGGAATTGGGCCCCGATAATGCTACCGCCGGCGCGCCCGCCGCCGATATTTTTGACATCGGCGGCGTCACTGTCGATCTCGCGGTCGTAGTGGTCGGCAAGCGGCATCCGCCAGACTTGCTCGTCGACGGCCTTGCCGGCTTCGATCAATCGATCGGCGAGCTCGTCAGTGTTCGAGTACAAGCCGGCGCAGTGGTGGCCGAGCGCGACGATCACCGCGCCCGTCAGGGTGGCCAGATCGATCATCAGGCGCGGTTTGTAGCGATCCTGGCAGTACCAGAGCGCATCGGCGAGCACGAGCCGGCCCTCGGCGTCCGTGTTCAAGACCTCGATCGTCTGACCCGACATCGAAGTGACGATATCACCCGGCCGCTGTGCCGTCCCTGAAGGCATGTTCTCGACCAGGCCGACCACGCCGACGGCGTTCACCTTGGCCCGGCGCGCGGCGAGCAGCCGTATCAAGCCGATGACGGCTGCGGAGCCTGCCATATCCCATTTCATGTCGGCCATGCCGGCCGCCGGCTTGATCGAGATGCCGCCGGTATCGAACGTGACTCCCTTTCCGATGAACGCAAGCGGCTTGCCCTTGCCGCCTCGCCACTCCATGACCGCGACGCGCGGGGACCGTGCGCTGCCTTGCCCGACCGCGAGCAAGGCGTTCATCCCGAGCTCGCGCAACTTGTGCTCGTCCAGGATTTCGACTTCGACCCCGAATTCCCTGAGTTTCTCGGTCTCCGCCGCAAGGGTCTCGGGGTAGATCACGTTCGGCGGCTCCGATACGAGGTCGCGCGTGAAAAAGACTGCCTCTGCCGTTTTCCCAAGTGGCGCGTATGCGCTCTGCGCTGCTTTCGCAGCGGTCGTCGCCACGGCCAAGCTCCGCACAGACGCCTTCTGCTCGGGCTTCTGCTTGGTTTTGTACTTCTCGAACCGATAGGAGCTCAGCTGGGCTCCGAACGCGAGCTGAGCCGCCGCGTCGGCTTGGCTCATCGGTGAGGCCTCCCCGAGCTCGACCGCAAAGGTGGCTTCCTTCTCTCCGGCTCCGTTCAGGTGCGTGTAGAGCTTCCCCCCGAGCTGCTGAAGGGCGCGCGCATCGATCGACTCGGGCTTGCCGAGACCGGCGAGGACGATGCGGCTTAGCGAAAGATTTGCCGGGGCGATTATCGGCAGGAGCTCGTCCTTCTTGCCGTTGAATCGCGGCGCCGCAGACAGCGCGCGAGTGACCGAGCCGGAGGTCGCCTCGTCGAGCAGCCTGGCCGCAGGCGTCATTGCGCCGTCTTCCCACACCCCGACCACGATAGCGCCCGAGCGGGGCTGGTGAGGCTCGACAAAGCTGATCTTCATCACGCGACCTCGATCAATTGACGTGAGCCCATGCACTTCGACAAGGCTCGGCGATACATAATCGAGCGGCGACCGCCGCGCCAGCCTGCGCCGCTCCCCCGGAAATCAATTGGATCGACTGGGGCGCGCTCCTTATGATCCGGCGCCGATGACCAGGCTCGATCGATACATCCTGCGCCAGTGCTTTGCCGTCATGATCTTTGTGACGGTGGCGCTCAGCGCCGCGATATGGCTCGCCCAGTCCTTGCGGCTGATCGACCTCATCGTCAATCGCGGGTTGTCGATTGATGTGTTTTTCTACCTGGTGCTGCTGATCCTGCCCCGCTTTCTCGATATCGTCTTGCCGATCGGCGTCTTTATCGCCGTGCTCTTCACCTTCAGCCGTCTCGCTGCCGAGAGCGAGCTCGTTGTCATGCGGTCGGCTGGGCTCAGCAACATCGCGCTCGCCAAACCGGTGTTGGTGCTGGCCGGGATCGCCTTTTTACTGTTGATGAGCCTGTCCGCGTACTTCCTCCCAGCATCGAACCGTGCGTTCAAGGATCTTCAGTTCGAGATCCGCAACCGATTCGTTTCGAGCCTGGTTCAGGAGGGGACATTCACGACGATTTCGGACAAGCTGACGATTTATATCCGCAATCGGGACGATCGCGGGGAAGTGGTCGGTCTCCTGATCAATGACAGCCGGAACCCGCAGCGCCAAGTCACCATTATCGCCGAGCGCGGAGCGTTCGTCAATTCGCCGGCCGGTTCCCGCATCGTCATGATGAATGGAAATCGCCAGCAATTTGACGCCGACACGCAAAAGCTGTCCCTTCTCACTTTTGACAGCTATACGCTCGATCTCGCCGCCCTGCACGATGCGCCGGTTGTTCGCTTTCGCGAGGCGCAGGAGCGCTTTCTCGACGAGCTGTTCTCGCCTCCGCCCGACGCCGACAGCTCATTGCGCCGAGGGTTTATCATCGAGGCGCATCAGCGCATTCTCGTTCCATTATCGGCGTTCAGCTTCTCTCTGATCGCTCTTGCGTGCCTGCTGCCCGGGCAGCTCAATCGCCGGGGGCAATTGACGCGCGCCCTAGCCGCGATCGGCATTGCATTCCTGTTCGAGCTGCTCGATCTCGGCGTCAACAACATCGCCGCCCGATACATCGCAGCGGTTCCGGCGATGTATGCGGCGACCCTCTTGCCGATCGTGCTCGGGTTTGGAATTCTGCTGCACGGGGGGATCAGGCTCGGCTCTCGACGCCCCGCGCTCGCCGTCCGGCGAGCGCGCTAAGAGTTCGTTGTGGTCGGGAAGGGGCCGTCTTTGCAGGTCGCGAAAACCTTCTCCGCGTACATCGCCCGCCAGTTCTTCGTGTGGTTTTGCGGTGTCTTCGGGGCGATGGTGATCATCACGTTCCTGCTCGACTACATCGAGCTGATTCGCCGCGGCGGCTCCAAGCTCCAGGCAACGTTGTCGTTGCTTTTCGAGATGGCGGCCCTGAAATTGCCGGCCACCGCCCAGGAGGTGCTGCCCTTCGCCATCCTGTTCGGCACGATGCTCGCCTTTTGGCGGCTCACCAGGAACAACGAGCTGGTCATAGCGCGGGCCGCAGGCGTCTCGGTCTGGCAGTTTCTGACCCCGGCGGTGCTGGTGGCGCTGCTCGTCGGCATCATTGCGGTGACGGTCTTCAATCCGATCGCCTCTTTTACCCAGGCAGCTTACGAAAAGCTCGAAAGCCGCGTCCTGCGGCAGGGATCGGACCAGCTGTTGTTTTCCAACGCCGGATTGTGGCTGCGGCAAAGCGATGCGAAGGGCAACCAAATCATTATTCATGCCGGAAAGATCTCTTCGCAGCAGGTGGTTCTTGATCCGGTGACGCTGTATTTCTTCAATAAATCGACCCAGTTCACGTCCCGCATCGACGCGCAGAGCGCGAGGCTCGAGAACGGCGATTGGGTTATCGAGAACGGCATAAGATGGCTGCCGAGCGAGCCGCCTCAGCCTTTCAGCCAGACGCGCGTCGCCACCACCCTGACCCCGCGGAAAATCGAGGAAAGCTTCGCCTCGCCCGACACGATGTCGTTTTGGGAGCTGCCTGGCTTTATCGGGTTGCTCGAGGAATCTGGCTTCCCGGCACAGCGTCACCGTCTGCACTTTAACGTGCTGCTCGCCCGGCCGCTCCTTTTGTGCGCCATGGTTTTGGTTGCCGCGACTTTCAGCTTGCGCATGCAGCGGCGTGGCGGCGCAACGTTGATGATCATTGGCGGCGTGATCAGCGGGTTCCTCCTCTATTTCCTGTCGGACGTCGTCTTCGCGCTCGGTCTTTCTGCAAAACTGCCGGTCGCTCTCGCTGCCTGGACCCCGACGGGCGTCAGCCTGATCTTTGGCGCCTCGATGCTTCTGCATCTGGAAGACGGCTGATGACGGCGCGGTCCAGCCACCATGCGCGCAAGCTGGCTTCCCTGGGGCTCTCAGGCGCCCTCGTGGCTGCGCTCGTCATGAGCGGCGTGATCGGTCGCGTCGATGCTCAAGTCTCGATCGGCGGCGGCACACGCCAGGATAGCGACGCACCGATCCTCTTCCGCGCCGACGAGATCGAGTATGACGACCAGCTCGCGCTGACGGTCGCTCGCGGTCACGTCGAGATATCACAGAGCGGACAGGTGCTGCTCGCCGACACCGTCTCGTACAATCAGCGCACCGATACCATCACCGCATCCGGCAACGTCAGCCTCTCGCAACCGACCGGCGAGATCGTCTTCGCCGACTTCATGGAGCTGCGGGACTCAATGAACGAGGCTTTCGCCAAGAATGTGCGGATGCTGCTCGCCGACCGATCGCGCCTCGCGGCCAACACCGCGCGGCGCACCAACGCAAACCGGACCGAGCTTAAGCGCGGTGTGTACTCCCCGTGCGATCTTTGCCGCGACGATCCGAGCGCCCCGCCGATTTGGCAGCTGAAGGCTCGCGAGATCGACCACGACAAGGAGCTGCAATTGGTCGAGTTCCGGGACAGCGTCATGGAGATCGACGGCTGGCCAGTGTTCTATTCCCCCTACATCTCGATGCCCGACCCCTCGGTGAAGCGCGCCAGCGGCTTCCTGCCACCGTCGGTCGGCAGCTCCAACACACTCGGCGCCCATGTGACGATCCCCTATTTCCTGGTGCTCGGGCCCGACAAGGATGTGACCTTCGCGCCCCGCTTTACCACGAGAGCGGGCCCCGTCGGGGTCGCCGAGTACCGGCAGCGCTTTGGCAACGGCACGCTCGACGCCATCGGCAGCCTCAACCATAGCAACGTGGGTTTCGCAGACAGCAGCTCGAGCCAAGGCGAGCAATGGCGCGGCCACGTAAACGAGCACAGCGTGTTCGACCTGAACGAGACTTATCGGACCGGGCTCGACGTCCAGCGCGTCTCCGACCAGACCTATTTGCTGCGCTTCGGCTTTGGCAACCCGCTGCTCAATGCGATGGTCAGCCGCGCTTATCTCGAAGGGTTCGAGGCGCGGGCTTCGACGGACGTCAATGCCTATCTGTTCCAGCCGCTGTTGCCCGGCATCGGAGATTCGACCCAGCCGATCGTCCTGCCCGTCGTTAACCGCAATTGGCAGAGCCGGCCCGACCCGTTCGGCGGACGATGGAACCTCAATGCCAATCTTCTCGACATCGTTCGCGAGGTCGGGACCAACACCAGGCGCCTGTCGCTCGGCTCGGAATGGGACCGCAGGTTCACCGACGGCCTCGGCGGACAATACAATTTTACCGCAAGCGTCCGCGGCGACGGCTACTCGATCTCCGATTTGAGCGCCAAATCCAACCCCGACCTGCCTTCCGCCTTCTTTCCGTCAAACGGCATGCCGGCGCTCGACCCGGTTTCGGGCAGCTATACCAATGGACGCGCGTTCCCCCAACTCGGCCTGGTTTGGAGCTACCCGCTCATTCGACGGGGCGAGGACACGACTCAGCTGATCGAGCCGATCGTGGGCGGGTTCGCGGCGCCCAGCAGCGGCAATCGGCGGAACATCCCGAACGAGGACAGCCTGGCGTTCCAGCTCTACGACACCGATTTGTTCCGTCGCGACCGGCTGGCCGGCTACGATATTCTCGACACCGGTCAGCGGGTCGATTACGGAGCCAAGTTCGGCCTTTACGACAAAGAAGGCGGCAGCTATCGGTTGCTGGTCGGCCAGAGTTACCGTGCCCAGCCCAATCCGTTCTTGCCGCCGGGTTCGGGTGCGGAGAAACGTCTGTCCGATATGGTCGGGCGCCTGGTGTTGTCGCCCAATTCCTACCTCGACCTGATTTATCGCTTTCGCTTCAACACCAGCCCGTTGAGCAACCGTAATCAGCAGGTCGGCGTCAGCGCCGGCCCGCAGAGCCTGCGGGTCAGCGGCAATTTCGTCTATCTTCCGGCGCAGTTGCAGAACGAGGTTGTGGCCAACCCTGCGACCGGCCAGAACGTGGTTTACGGAAAGCGCGAGCAGCTCTCCTTCTCGCTGACGGCAAAGCTCACACGCTACTGGTCGATGCAGGCGTCCGAGACGATCAACCTGACCAACAGCACCACCCTCGTCAACAACGTGCCGACGCCGCAGGCTTCCAGCTCAAGTCTCTACGGATCATTGGCGGCGATTTATCAGGACGAGTGCATGGCGTTCATCGGCGCGGTGACCCAGTCGGGGATAAGAAGCGGCGACGTCACTCCTGGATACTCGGTGCTGTTCAGCGTGGTCTTCAAAAATCTCGGCGAGGTCGGCGGCACCGTCGCCTCTATCGCTGCGGGTGCTCTGCCTTGAGCTGTCGACATTGCCGGGTGGCAAGGGGCGACATCGGCTTCGTCCGGGTGTAGAATCCTTTGATGCGATTAGAGCCGCGTGGGTCCCTATCGATGACCGTCTTTCGCTCGCTTTGCCTCCTGCTTATCGGGGTGAGCGCATTTGCCGGCCCGGCGATCGCCGCGCGTGCGCCCGCCGGGGCGGCCGGTGCTGCACCGCAATCGGCTCAGCCCCAGGCGCCGCCGGGGCAGGTGACCGAAACCCGCATCGCTGCCGTGGTCAACGACGAGGCGATCTCGGTCGCCGACGTGAGATCGCGCATCAGAATGGTCATGCTCACGTCGAACTTGACGGACACGCCGGACACGCGGCAGCGCATCGCTGCTCAAGTCCTGCGAACGATCGTCGACGAGAAATTGCAGATCCAGGAGGCCAAGCGGCAAAACATCACTGCGACGAACGAGGAGATCAACAAGGCGCTGGGGCAGATCGAAAAGCAGAACAATCTGCAGCCCGGGCAGCTCGTCCAGCTCCTCAAGGCGCGAGGCATCGACCGCGGCGCGCTGGTAGAACAGCTGACCGCATCGATCGTGTGGGCGAAGCTGGTCCGGCGGCTCCTGTCGCAAACCAGCATCGTGTCGGACGAAGAGATCGACTACGCACTGAGGCGGGCAAAGGAAACCGCCAACGAGCCGCAGAGCCGGGTCGCCGAAATCTTTCTGGCCGTCGACAATCCGCAACAGGAAGACGATGTGCGCCGCCTCGCCGAACGGCTCACCGAGCAGATGAAGCAGGGCGCCCGGTTTTCCGCGGTAGCCCAGCAATTTTCACAGTCCGCTACCGCTGCGGTCGGCGGCGACATCGGATGGGTGCGTGCCGAGCAGCTCAGCCCCGAGCTCGGCAAGGCCGTCGCCCAGATGCGCCCGGGAGAGCTGTCGCCGCCGATTCGAACAGGATCAGGCTTTTATTTGCTGCTCGTGCTCGACAGGCGCTCGGGCCGGGCGCCCGGCCCGGAAGATTCGCTGCTGCACCTGGTGCAAATCGTGTTTCCATTGCCGCAGCAGGCGCCGGAGCAGCTCCGCCGTGCTACTATCCTCGAGGCGCAGAACGCCAAGGCGTCCGCAAAGAATTGCGAGGAGCTGCTGAAAATCGGCAAGGAGAAGGGGTCGCCGCAGCTTTCGAGCGAAGGGCGCTTGCGGGCGGAGCAGATTGCCCCGGGGATGCGCAACATCGTCCAGGGGCTGCAGCCGGGTCAGGCGTCGCAGCCGATCGTGCAAAAGAACGGCGTCGGCGTGATCATGGTGTGCGAGAAGGCGGCGGCGCCCAGCGCCCCGACCATCCCGACCCGCGACGAGATCGGCGAAACTTTGACGCGCCAGCGGCTCGATACGCTGGCCCGGCGCTACATGCGGGATTTGCGCCGTACGGCGTTTGTCGATCTGAGGGTTTGATCCCGATGGCGCTTCCGCTCGCCGTGACCATGGGCGAGCCGGCCGGAATCGGCGGCGAGATCACGTTGAAGGCGTGGCTCGGCCGACGGGACGGGATTCGGCCCTTCTACCTGATCGACGATCCCGATCGTCTGGCGTCGTTGGCCCGGGATCTCGGCTGGTCCGTCCCGATACGCGCGATCGACGATCCAAGGGAAGCAGTGGGAATTTTCGACGAGGCTCTTCCGATCCTTCCGGTCGGGTCTCCGGTCCGGGCTCGGCCGGCGCGTCCGGAACCGGCGGATGCGCCGGCTATTCTCGGCGCCATCGAGACCGCGGTTCGCGATGTGCGCAACGGCCAGGCCGCGGCGCTGGTCACCAATCCAATCCATAAGGACAGCCTCTATCGCGCCGGGTTCCCGCATCCCGGGCACACCGAGTACCTCGCCGAGCTCGCAGGAACGGGTGAGGCACCGATCATGATGCTCGCCTGCCCGGTGCTGCGGGTCGTCCCCGTGACGATCCACTTGCCGCTGCGCCGCGCGATCGAAAGCCTGTCCGCGGCAGCGGTCGTTCATGCCGGCCGCGTGACCGACGCGGCGCTGCGCCGCGATTTCGGTGTCGCATCGCCGGTGCTCGCCTTCGCCGGGCTCAACCCGCATGCCGGCGAAGCCGGCGGGCTCGGCCGCGAGGAAATCGAGACCATCGAGCCGGCTATCGCCGAGCTGCGCGAATTGGGGATCGACGCGCGCGGCCCGCTGCCGGCAGACACCATGTTCCACGCCGAGGCGCGCCGGTCCTATGACGCCGCGCTCTGCATGTATCACGATCAGGCCCTGATCCCGATCAAGACGCTCGACTTTTACGGCGGCGTCAACGTGACGCTCGGATTGCCTTTCGTGCGGACTTCGCCCGACCACGGAACGGCTTTCGATATTGCCGGGCGTGGCGTCGCGCGTGCCGATAGCCTGATCGCGGCGCTGCGGCTGGCCGCTCAAATGGCCGCGCGGCGGCTCAACGCGGCCTGACGAACAACACCCCAGATCCCCCGCCGTTGCGCCAGGTCATCGCTCGGCACGGCATTGTCGCGCGCAAAGGGCTCGGTCAAAACTTCATCCTCGACTTCAACCTGACCCGCCGGATCGCCCGGGCGGCCGGCCGGCTCGACCATGCGACCGTCATCGAGATCGGCCCCGGCCCAGGCGGGTTGACGCGCGCGTTGCTGGAAGCCGGCGCTCGCCGGGTAGTGGCGATAGAGCGTGACCCGCGTTGTCTTGCCGCGCTCGGCGAGCTCGCCCCCGCCTATCTGAGCCGGCTCGAGGTAATCGCCGGCGATGCCCTGACCTTCGACCCGGTCGAGCTCTCCGATCCGCCGCGAAAGATCGTCGCCAACCTGCCCTACAACATCGCCACAGCGCTGTTGCTCGGTTGGCTCCCGCGCATCGGCCACTATGAGAGCTTCACCCTGATGTTTCAGCGGGAAGTCGCCGAGCGGCTCGTCGCGGCGCCGCGCAGCAAGGCGTACGGTCGATTGTCGGTCCTGGTCCAGTGGCTGGCCGAGCCGAAAATCCTTTTCGATGTTCCCGCCCGCGCCTTCTTTCCGCCGCCAAAGGTGACGTCGAGCGTCGTCCATATTCTTCCCCGGTCCGAGCCGCTCGCGCCGGCAGCCCGGTCGGCGATCGAGCGGGTCACTGCCGCAGCCTTCGGCCAACGCCGCAAGATGCTGCGGTCCAGTCTCAAATCGCTTGATACGCAAGTGGAAGGGCTGCTGAACCGCGCCAGGATCGCGCCGACCGCGCGGGCCGAGGAGCTGAGCGTGGCCGAGTTCTGCGCGCTCGCCCGCGCTCTCGAAGCGTGAGAAACAGGCACTCGCCGACCGGCCGAGCCCTCGTATTCCGCAGCAGGATGAATTAATGTGAGCGGCGCAACGCGCTCTTGCAGGCCCTCACCGCTCAATAAGGACCCCCCGACATGCCGAGCTTTGAACACCGCGGCGCTCAGATCTATTATGAGGAATTCGGACGGGGTTTCCCGATCCTGACTTTCGCGCCGGCAGGCCTGCAATCGGTGATCGACGTTTGGAGCCAGCCCTCTGCGCCGATCGACCCGACCACCGCATTTGCCGATGAGTTCCGCGTGATCGCGATGGATCAGCGCAATGCCGGCGGCCGCTCGCGCGCCCCGATCACCGCGCGGGACGGCTGGGACAGCTACACCGCCGATCACATCGCGCTGCTCGACCACCTGCGCATCGATCGTTGTCATCTCTACGGTCAGTGCATCGGTGGGTCGTTTATCTTGAACCTGATCAAGGCCCAGCCCGAACGCGTCCAGAGCGCCGTGCTGGCGCAGCCGATCGGCCGCGTCGGCCCGATGGCGCCCGGCCGCCCCGCCCGGTTCAACGGATGGGCGGAGACGCTCAAAGACCACCCGGAGGCCACCCCGCAAGTGCTGGACGCGTTCTGCCAGAACCTCTACGCGTCCGGGTTCGTGTACTGTGTCGATCGGGACTTCGTCTCGAAAGTCCAAACACCGTGCCTGGTGCTGGCCGGCAACGACGAGGCTCATCCCTACCCGATTTCCGAAGAGCTCTCAAAGCTGCTCCCGGACTGCGAGTTCATCCCCGAATGGAAGACCGGGGTGGCCCTCACATCAGCAAAAGCCCGCGTCAAGGATTTTCTGGCAAGGCATACGCCGGCACGAGCGTAATGCGGTCTCCCCGCTCCCCGGCGTGACCGGCGGGTCACGGGAACTCGTCCTGCCGGCTAGCCTGAGCGGGGCGGGGCGTTCGGAACCTGGGCGGTCGCGGCCGCGTCACTCCGCAGCCAGCGGCACGAGGGCCGGCGGGGCGGCGGCCGGTCGCGGCGCGAAGGGCGCGCGGGCGTCGCTGCCGCGCAGCGCGGTCTTGAGCCGGTCGCGGCCGCGCGCCAGATGCGAGCGCACAGCGCCGACCGAGGTTCCCATGCTGTGGGCCGCCTCGTTATAGGATTTGCCCTCGACTCCGATCAGCAGGACCGCCGAGCGCTGGTTGCCGGGCAGGCGGCGCAGCGCGGCGGAAAGGTCGCGCAGAATGAGGCGAAGCTCGCCCTCCTCCGCCAGCGGCACCGAACGGGCCGCACCGATGCGCTCCATAGCTGCGGCCGAGCGCGTCGACCGGATCGCCCCCGCGAGAAAGCGGTTGCGCATTATCGTGAACAGCCAGGCCCGCAGGTCCGACCCCGGCTGCCAAAGATGCGCGTTGGCGAGAGCCTGCACGAGGGTGTCCTGCACTAGATCGTCGGCATCCGCCTTGTTGCGATGCCAACGGCGCACCGTGCGCTCGAGAAACGGGATCTCGTTCTCGATCTGCCGCAAGAACTCTGGGGAGGCAGCCGGACGAGCGCCGCGGCCGGCTGCTGTAACTTCCGTTAACAACTGCTCCACTTTCTGTTACATGAGCCGACTGCGCCTGATCGATTTTTACTTGCATCTTGACGGCATCCAGCACTAAGTCCGGGAAAAACGACCCGAGCCGTTGTGCGGCAAGAATTTGCGCACGTGAAACGTTTGTCTCCGGACGCTTTTCTGACTCCAATTTGACGCGAATGCAAACAAATTTTAACGAGGCGTTTACAGATCTTTACAATTAACGTTAATTTTGCGGCTTCTGCGGCACCAAAGAGAACCGGCTTTGATCCTTAAAGCGATCGACCGCAAACCGCTCGAAGGCGCATGCGAACTCTTGCTACTCTACGGCCCGTAGAACTTGCCGCTTAATTCTGGCGCGTCGAGGCGACGGCGACTTCCTCGCACGCGACGGATGGTTCGAGAGAGCGCGGTTAGCGCTTTGTTTACTAACCCCGCGCCAGGATGCGCCACTCCGATCCGAGGGAGCCGTTTGCCCGACCCATGTCGCTCAGCCTCCATCTCTTGCCGCTCGCCGGCTTCGCCGGGCTGATGGCGGTCGCCGCCTTCGAGGATCTGCGTCGGCTGACGATCCCAAACGCGGTCGTCATGGCCCTCTGCGCGCTGTGGCCCGTGCATCTCGCGGCGGCGCCGTCCAGCACCATTGCCGGCGGCCTCGGCGCCGCCGCCTGCGCGGCGGCTGTCTTTGTTGCCGGCGCGCTGCTCTTCTCGCGCGGGCTCGTCGGCGGCGGCGATGTGAAGCTGCTGACGGCGGCTACCTTGTGGGCCGGTTCCGGAATGACCCCGGCGCTGCTCGCCCTCACCGCGCTCCTCGGCGGGGCACTAGCTCTCCTATGGCTGTCCGCGATCGGGCTACGGGCGGTTCTGGCCCCGACCCTCGGCACCGCCAGCACCGCGCCCTGCACGCGCCGCCCCGGTGCCCTACGGCGTCGCGATCGCCGGCGCCGCCCTCGTCGTGACGCTCCCGCCGAACCTCAGCTGACGGAAGCCGATGCGTGCCCGCACCCTGATCCTCTTCCTCGTCGCCCTCGTGCTGGCCGGCGGCACCGGATTGCTGGTGCGGTCGTGGCTGATGCAGCGCGCCACCGTCGCCGAAGCGGCGCCGGTTGCGCCGCCCCCGGCACCGCAGAAAATCGGTGCTCGTCGCGCGCGGCGCGATTTCGCGCGGCCAGATCCTGAAGCCGGCGGACCTCGCCTGGCAAGCCTGGCCCGAAGCCGGCATCGGCCGCGGATACACCCAGAGCGGAACCAAGATGATCGAGGATTTCGCGGGCTGGGTGGCGCGCGAGCCGTTTGCGCGGGCGACCCGATCACCGAAGCCAAGATCGTATCGCCCGGCAGCCGCGGTTTTCTCGCTGCGGTGTTGAGCCCGGGCATGCGCGCGGTCTCGGTGCCGGTCACCCCCACCTCCGGCATCTCCGGGTTTGTGTTTCCGGGGGATCAGGTCGACATCTTGATGTCGGAAACTGTGCCCGGCAGCGATGGCCGAACGGCAATACGCCGCCGCAAAGGGCGCGGAGACGGTATTGCACGACGTGCGGGTGCTCGCGGTCGACCAGAAGCTCGAAGGTAAGGCCGGCGAAGCTGTCGTTGCCCAACGCGTAACGCTCGAAGTCACCCCGAAGCAGAGCGAAATAATTGCCGTGGCCAGCGAGATGGGCAAGTTGTCGCTCAGTCTTCGCAGCCTGGTCGCTGCCCCGGACCGAAGAATCCGCCGCCGATTCTCGGGACGGCGCCGGGACGCTCGACAGCGAGGTCAGCCAGCTTCTTCGGGAAGCCGTTGAGGTCCAAAGGGACAACCTAAGGCGCGCCTAAGAGTCAGCATATTGCGCGGAAATGGCAAATCGGACAATATTACAGAGTCGCAACCCGCGTCTCGAGGTCTTTGATGCGCTTCTTGCCGCTTGCCAGTCTCGCCGGATCGATCATCTCTCGCCGCTCTTGGCGGCGTGCCGGCAGCGGCGCAGACCGCCGCATCGGCTCCTGATGGCCGCGCCTCGGTCACTACCGCGCCGCCGAACGCGCCCGGCCGCTCCGCGGCGGCGGCGCCAGCCAAATCGGCGCCAACGGCGCCCCGATCGTGCTCGAAGTCAACAAGGGCACGCTGATCCGCCTCACCGCGCCGGCGGCGACGGTCTTCATCGCCAATCCCGATATCGCCGACGTCCAGGTCAAATCGCCATCGTTGATCTATCATCAGCGCCAAGTCGCCGGGCGAAACCGTGATCTATGCGGTCGACGCCAGCGACAGCGTTTTGCTGAATTCGCCGGTCCGGGTCGAGCACGACATCTCGCGGCTGCGCTCCTCGCTCAGGCAATTGGCGCCGGGCGAGCGGATCTCGGCCGAGTTCGGTCGATGGAAACCTCGTCCTCAGCGGCATCGTCTCCGACGCCGGCCGCGCCGAGAAGGTGCGGGCGCTCGCCAACGCCGTCGCCGGCGAGGTCAAGGGCTCGCAGGTCATCAACCGGATGAGCGTCGCCACCCCTAACCAGGTCAGTCTCCACGTCCGCATCGCCGAGGTCAGCCTCAACGGCCTTGAGCGCAATTGGCGTCAACTGGCACAAGCTCGGCTCGAACTTTGATCATCAATACAAACAACCCAACGACAGTTACTGGCGTCCGACTCGGCTCAAATCAGATCATCGTCGGGCGCATGTTCCGGACAGGCGATCAGGCCACGATCGACGCGCTCGCGCAGGAAGGGTTGGTCACGGTCCTGGCCGAGCCGGATTTGGTGGCGTTGAATGGCCAGACCGCAAGCTTTCTAGCCGGCGGCGAATTTCCGGTGCCGATCGCCGGCAGCAGCTCCGCGACCAACGGCGTCCCGACGATCACGGTCGAATTCAAGAGCTTTGGCGTCAGCCTCGCTTTCACGCCGACAATCATCGATGCACACCATCTCAATTTGCGGGTCCGGCCCGAGGTCAGCGCGCTGACATCGGTCGGCGCGGTGTCAGTGCCCATCACCTCAGACACCGTCATCACGATTCCCGCCTTGACCGTTCGTCGCGCCGAAACTTCGGTCGAGCTCGGCAGCGGCGAGAGCTTTGCCCTTGCCGGGCTTTTGCAGCACACCTCCGAGCAGGACATCTCCAAAGTGCCGCTGCTAGGCGACATTCCGATCCTCGGCGCGCTGTTCCGCTCGAATCGCTTTCAGCGCAACGAGACCGAGCTCGTGATCATCGTCACTCCCTATCTCGTCAATCCCGTCGCCGACGCGGCTCGCGGCCCCGACCGACGGCCTCGTTCATGCCGAGCGATCCGCAGCAAGTGTTTTTCAGCGACACCTATCGCCAAGGGCTGCCGGCGCCGGGACGCGGCCCGCTCAATGCCGGCGGCCGGGGGCTGAGTCGGCCCCGGCGGCTTCCGGCTGGATTGACGGAGGGCAATCGATGAAAAGCCGCTCTGCCCCGATCGCGCTCTCGCTCGCTGCTGCTCTCGGCGTGCGCCACCGACTATACGAAGAGCGAAGCGCCGAACAATTTGCGGGTCGACGGCGCCGGATACCCGGGTCGACATCGCCTTCGCACCTGGCTCGGCGCGGCTGGCGCCTGGCGAGGCTGCCCATCTCGACCGTCTCGTGGCGACCGGTGTCGTTCGGCCCGCCGATCGCGTAACAATCGCCGCGGCGGGGCCCCCGGCGCTCGCCGAGCAGCGTGCCGCCGCGCTGTCGAGCGCACTTCTCGCCTACGGCATCGTCGCCGATCGAGGGCCTGTCGAAGCAATCCCGGCAAACCACGCGGTCCTCGGGATCGGCCGCTACACGGTAACCTTGCCGCCTTGTCCCAATTGGAGCAGTCCGCCGGCCGCCGAATACACCAATATGCACTCGAGCAATTGGGGCTGCGCCGCAGCCACCAATCTCGGCCTGATGGTGGCGAGCCCGGCTGATCTCGTTAGCGGTCGCAGACTTGCGCCAGCGGACGGCATGCCCGCGGCGGGCGCCGTCGCGCGCTACCTCAACGATCGCGTCAAACAGCCACCGACGCCAACCGCCTCGCCGTTTGCCGCCTCGACGCGGCGGCGATGGAGGTGGTGGTGGAGCACCAGGCGGCGGAGCACCGGGTGGCGGAGCAGGAGGTGGAACCCCGTAAATGAAATCATCCCGCGCCGCGTCCGCAGCGCTCAAGCCCGACCGCGAGGGCATCCTCGCCGTCCTGCAGGAGCAGTCCACGATCGATCGTATCCAAGGCGTGATCCGCGAGCTGCAAATGGATGACGAGCTCACGGTGACCGACACCCTCGATTCGGCGTTGCGGCGCATTCGCTCGGGTGTCGTCCCGCGCATTCTTCTCGTCGATCTCGGCGAGTTGACGGCGCCGATCGCCGAGGTCAGCGCGGCGCGCGCGGTCGGCGGCGCCGATCTCAAGCTCGTTGTGCTGGGCACCGTTAACGACGTTGCGCTATTCCGCGACCTGCTTTCGGCCGGGGCGAGCGACTATCTCGTGAAGCCGTCGACCCGGGAGGCGCTGGTCACGGTTTTGGAGAAACCATCGCCTTCGGTCGGGACGACCGCCGACGGCCTCGGGCAGGTGATCGTGTTCATTGGCAGCCGCGGCGGCGTCGGGGCGACCACCTCGGCCGTCTCCTGCGCCTGGCTGATGGCCGCCGAGCGCCGCGAGCGCATCGCGCTGGTCGATCTCGATCTGCATTTCGGCACGGTCGCGCTGAAGCTCGATCTCGATCCCGGCAGCGGCTTGTGCGAGGCCCTGGAACAGCCGTCGCGCATCGACAGCCTGTTCATCGAGCGAGCGATGATCAAGGTGTCAGCGACAATCTCCGGGTTCTCGCGGCGGAAGCCTCTGCGGCGCAGCACCTCTCCGTCGATGCCGGCGCGATCGACATGCTGCTGCACGAATTGCGCCGCAAATTCGTCCGCGTCGCGGTCGATCTGCCGCGCGGCGCCAGCCCGCTGCAGCGCGTCGTGCTGGCCGCGGCGAGCCAAGTCGTCGTGTTTTGCGAACGCAGCCTCGCTGGCTTGCGCGATACGATCCGGCTGCAGAGCCTGGTGCGCGATCAGGCGGCGCAGGCGCGCCTCTGGCTCGTCGATGCCGGGGTCGCGAGCGAGCGCGCCGTGATCGGCAAGGGCGAGTTCGAGAAGGGGATCGGCAAGGCCTTTGACACGAGCCTGCCCTATGATCCGAAATCAGCGGGCGCGGCGGCCAATTCAGGCCAGCCGCTGCCCGCCGCCGCGCCGCGCAGCGCGCATCGTTCGCGAGCTGCGCCAGCTGACCGCCCTGTTGGCCGGCCCCGCGAAGGCTGCTCCGAAACGCCGGGTCTTTGCGCTGCCCTCATTATGGTAGCCTTTTTCAAACGTCCCGCGGCCGAAGACACGCTCGACGCTCGCATCGCCGTGACTGTCGCGGCGTGCGACGCCGGTCGCGGCCCCGCCCGATCGGACGCCGGCGCCCGCTCCGGCTCCTGAGTCGGCGCCGGAGGTCGCCCCCGCTATCGCGGCCGTGCCGGACCCCACGTTTCCGCGCCGAGCTCTCCGAAGAGGATCGGCTGCTGCTGGCGCGAGAGGAGCTTTTCGCGCGGCTAACCGCGGAGCTCAGCCCCGAGCGCATCAGCATTCTCAGCCGCGGCGAGCTCGCCAAGGTCGTCGATGCGGCAGTGCAGGCCTATTTTGCGCGCAACGGGATCGAGCCTGACCCGATCGCGCGCCGCGATATGATCACCGCGCTGATCAAGAGCCTCCTCGAACCCGGGAAACCGACCCCCGGCGCCGATGAAAGCGGCGGGCGGCGGCTCTCCAACCGCTCGGCGGTCGAGGCGGCAAAAGCGCAGATCCAGCCGCTCGTCCTCGAGCATATGGACGTTGCCGCCGCCGCCGAAATGCCGCGCGCCGTCTTCGAGGCGCAGCTCAGCGGCTGGGTCAAGGATTTGCTGACCGAGACCAAGATCCAGCTCAATTTCCTCGAGCAGCGCGAGCTGGTCGAGTCGCTGGTCGCCGACATGCTCGGGCTGGGGCCGCTCGAGCCGCTGCTCGAGGACGAGACCGTCACCGACATCATGGTCAACGGCGCGAGACAGGTCTATGTCGAGCGCCGCGGCAAGCTCGAGTTGACCGGGGTTCGATTCCGCGACGACGACCACGTGATGAATGTCGCGACCAAGATCGTCACGCGCATCGGCCGCCGCGTCGACGAGTTCGACGCCGCTCGTCGACGCCCGCCTCGCCGACGGCAGCCGGGTCAACATCATCATCCCGCCGCTCGCGATCGACGGACCCTCGATCTCGATCCGCAAATTCTCGAAAAAGACGATCACCCTCGACACGATGGCGCAGCAGGCGAACATCTCGGGGGAGATGGCGACCCTGCTCAAGATCGCGGCGCGCTGCCGGCTCAACATCCTGATCTCCGGCGGCACCGGCTCGGGCAAGACGACGTTGCTCAACGCGCTTGTCGCGGCTGATCGATCCGACCGAGCGGACGGTGACGATCGAGGACGCGGCCGAATTGCAATTGCAGCAGCCCCATGTCGTGCGGCTCGAAACACGCCCGCCGAACCTCGAAGGCACCGGCGAGATCACGATGCGCGACCTGCTGCGCAACGCACTGCGGATGCGTCCCGACCGCATCATCCTCGGCGAGATCCGCGGCGCCGAAGCGCTCGACGTGCTGCAGGCGATGAACACCGGCCATGACGGGTCGATGTAGCACGATCCACGCCAACGCGCCGCGCGAGGCGTTGACCCGGCTCGAAAACATGGTCGGGATGACCGGGATCAACCTGCCGTCGCGCGCCGTGCGGACCCAGATCGCCGCCGCCGTCCATCTGATCGCGCAAGTCAACCGGATGCGCGACGGCATCCGCCGGGTGACGCACATCCTCGAAGTCGTCGGCATGGAAGGGGACGTGATCACCACGCAGGAGCTGTTCACCTTCCAGTTCCAAGGCGAGACGACCGACGGCAAATTGCGCGGCATCTTCCAATCGAGCGGCATTCGGCCCCATTTCTTGCCCCGCGCCGAGTATTACGGGCTCGACCGGGCGCTGCTAGAGATCATCTGAAGCGATTTGCCGTCATGGATCCATTCGTAGGACATGACGGTTCAAGCGAATGGGCCTGTGCGACTCGAGCCATGCGCTGATCTTGCGCGACTGGCTGCCTCATGCCATCTGATCGAGGGTGCGCAGCAGCCGTGCGCTTCAAGCGGCGCCTCTCTGCTGTGCGCGACAGGGCTCAGGGTGTGGTTCCCGCCGCTGCGACCGCGCAACACGGTCGCTGGCCCGGCAGCAGAGCGCGACACCCAAAATCGACCGCGATCGCCCACCAATGGCTGCCCTCGTCGCGACGTACTGGCGGCCCGCCTCGCTCGCTCCGGGCGGGCCATCAGCGTCGGCCAATACGCGATCGCGTGCGTTGGTGTGGCCGCGCTGTCCGCAATCGTTATCGCTTGCACCGCGCCGCTCGGTATCGTGCCGAGCCTTTTGCTCGGGCTGCTGATTGGCATGGCGCTTCCCCACAAGATCGTCGGCCGGATGGGAAAGCGTCGGGTCGCCGCCTTTATCGCGCTTTTCCCGGAGGCGATCGATCTGATGGTGCGGGCGTTGCGCTCGGGGCTGCCGATCAGCGAAGCGATCATCGGCGCGGGCCATGAGATCGCCGATCCGGTCGGCGACGAGCTGGGCCGGGTCGAAGCGGGTATGCGCATGGGGCGCGATCTCGAAACCCTGTTGTGGGACATCGCTTCGCGCATCGACGTGCCGGAATTCCGCTTTTTTATCATCGCGCTCAGCGTGCAGCGCGAGACCGGCGGCAATCTCGCGGAAACACTCGCCAATCTCGCCGATGTGCTGCGCCGGCGCCGGCAGATGCGCGCCAAGGTCCGCGCAATGTCGAGCGAGACGAGGGCGACGACGATGATCCTCGGCGGAATGCCCGTCCTCGTCATTCGTGCTGCTCGCGCTGAGCTCGCCCGCATTATCTGGTGCCGCTTATACAGCGATGTCCGCGGGCTCGTCCTCGACGGCCTCGCGCTGGTGATGCTCTGCGACCGGTGTGCTGATCATGACCAAAATGGCACGGTTCGAGATATGAGGAGCACGAAGCCTTCAGGATTTTCAGCTCGCCGATTGGCTGCCTCCAGGGGTGCGGCTCGACGACATCATCGCCGTGCTCGCCTCGTTGGCAGCGCTGGCCATGTTCTTTGCGATGTGGCACGCGTTGCGTCCCAATACGGCCATTCGAGCGGCGTTTCGAGCAAATCGTTCAGCGCAAGGAAAGCCTGCGCCAGACGGCCCTCGCGAACGCGGCGCAGCCCGCATCGCAGAGGCCCGGCCGGGTTGATGCACGAGGCGGTGACGCGCCTCAACCTGCTGCGCTCGCGACATGCCGCCGAAGCGCGCCAGCGGCTCGCGCGGGCCGGCATGAGGTCGCAGGACGCAATGGTGCGCTATCTGTTCGCGCAGATCAGCCTGCCGTTCTTGTTCGGCTTTCTGGTTCTGGCGGACGCCCATACTGCTGCACCTGATGCCGCTGGCGCCGCAATTCCGCTTCATGCCCGCGATGGCGGCGGTGCTGTTCGGCTTTTACGCCCCCAAGCTCTATTTGCGGAACGTCGCCGACAAACGCGCCAAGCAGATCCAGCTGGGGCTGCCCGATGGGCTCG
Source organism: uncultured Alphaproteobacteria bacterium (assembly GCA_963836845.1). Lineage (GTDB taxonomy): Bacteria > Pseudomonadota > Alphaproteobacteria > ATCC43930 > CGMCC-115725 > AP-15. The sequence continues at coordinate 375,403 of CAWILK010000015.1, forward strand.
ACCTGATGGTGATCTGCGCCGAGGCGGGCCTCAGCCTCGACGCGACCCTGGTGCGGGTATCGCGAGAGCTCGCCAATACCTGGCCGGAGCTCGCCGAAGAATTCGGCATCACCGCAGCCGAATTGACCTTTCTGCCCGAGCGCCGCATGGCGTTCGAGAACCTCAATGCCCGAACCGATTCCGAAGGCATCCGCGGCGTCGTCAATACATTGCAGCAGACCGCGAAGTTCGGCACGCCGCTCGCCCAGTCGCTGCGCGTTCTCGCTGCCGAAATGCGCACCGCGCGGATGACCCGTGCCGAGGAGAAGGCGGCCCGGCTGCCGGCCTTGCTGACGATCCCGATGATGCATCTTCATCCTGCCGACGCTGTTCATCGTCCTGCTCGGCCCGGCCGCGATCAAGGTGATGGACACTTTTTCGCGTTGACTCAATCTTGGTCTATGGCGGCTCGCATGTGGGGCAGGGAGAAGGCACGTTTCCCCCTACAACCCTAACTAGATCGATTAAATCGGCGCCGCTGCTCCTGCAGCGAGTCTGCAGCGGAAATCCCGTTGTGGTTGTAGTCATCGGTTCGCTCTTTCAGGGCTGAATTCTCTAAAAAACCAGCATGCAATATCATCACGGCCATTTTTTGCGGGGAACTCCTTCAAATCGCCATCGCACCCGCGAACGTATGCACGTGCCTTCGAGAGTATAATGTGAATATGGCAATTATGAGATCGTATATTGGTCAGATTTCCCGGCCAGGTGGCGGACGCCTTTGCGGCAGGCCTCCCCTACCGGAACGCCCAGACGCCGGTCGCCTCGCCTCGCTCGCGCCTGGCGAGGCGCTCCCGTTTCAATTCGATCAAGGCCGGCTAGCTCCGGGTCTTGTCCGGAACGGGCTGGAGCTCCTGCGCCATCCCATGCGGCGACCGACGGTGGTGCTTTCGATAAGAATGAGCATGTTATATACAGATATAATCGCGGAGGCAGTCATTGCACACGACCAACCTGCGGAAAGTCGGCGGTTCGGTTATGCTCGCCGTTCCCCGGCGGTTCTCGAAATGCTGCACCTGCAAGCCGGTGCCACCGTCGGCCTGATGGTCGACGGCGGCCGCTTGATCGTGCAGCCGCAAGCGCGCCGCCGCTACACGCTCGATGAGCTGCTGGCCCAATGCGATCCTAACGCTGAGCCGGCACAGGAGGACCGCGAGTGGCTCGACGCCCGGCCGGCCGGCAGAGAACTGTTGTAGCGGAGCGCGGCGAGATCTACCTGGTCTCACTCAATCCGACCCAAGGTCATGAGCAACAGGGCCGCCGGCCCGTGCTTGTCGTATCGCCGGGCGCCTTTAATCGGCTGACAATGGTGCCAATCGTAGTGCCGGTCACGACCGGTGGCAATTTCGCCCGTACCCGGGGTTTTGCTGTGTCGCTCGCTGGCGCGGGCACAAGGACCACCGGCGTCGTTCGCTGTGATCAGCCGCGCGCCCTCGATCTCGACGCACTTGGCGGGCAAAAGCTCGAAAGTGTGCCGGCGGCGATCTTTGACGAAGTATTGGCCAAACTCGCGCCGCTGTTCGACTGGAAAAAGGGGCGGCCGGCCTCTGACCTCGAACGCGCGGCGAAAAGACCGCGGCTGGCGTCGACCACGTATCACGGTGGAACGAGCGGAGCCGACCGGGCAGGTCGATAATGGTCATTCGCCGACGCTACGCTGATCGGCTCCATCGACAACCTGTGGTGGCCCGTGTCGATCACGGTATGATCGGTCCGGAAGGTCGGTCCCGACGAGGTCCGCAAATGAGCGCGACGCCTGACAGCACGTTAGCTGATCCGCAGCAGATCATTGCCGACCTCCAACGGCAGCTTGCCGAGCTGCAGAGCCGAGCGGGACGAGGCGCTGCGAGCGAGCAGACCGCCACCGCCGAAGTGCTGCGGGTCATCAATTCCTCGCCCGGCGACCTCGCGCCGGTGTTCGACGCGATGCTGGAAAAGGCGCACACGGCTTTGCGAGGCAGCGTTCGGCGTCTTCTTGGCCTATGACGGCGAGCGATTCCGGCACGGTCGCGCTGCGCGGCGTGCCCCGCGCAGTTCGAGGACTTGCTGCCGGCAGCTCCGCCCGAGATGGGCCTACACCCGGTCGCGGCTCGCTGAGGGCGAGCGCTGATCCACATCGCCGATATAACGCGACGATGAGCCTATCGCCGGGCGATCGCATGACCGCAGCTGATCGATCTCGGCGGCGTCGCGAACGCTGCTCCGGTGCCGCTGCGCAAGGACGAGAGCTTCTCGGCGTTATCGCCCTGTACCGCCAGGAGGTGCGGCCGTTTTCGGACAAGCAGATCGCGCTACTGCAGAATTTCGCGGCGCAGGCGGTCATCGCGATGGAGAACGCGCGGCTGATCACCGAGACGCGCGAGGCGCTCGAGCAGCAGACCGCGACCGCCGAGGTTTCCAGGTCATCAACTCCTCGCCCGGCGACCTCGCGCCGGTATTCGACGCGATGCTGGAAAAGGCGATGCGGCTGTGCGAGGCCGATTTCGGCAGCCTGTCGATCTGCGACGGCGAGTTCTTCCGCCGGTCGCGTGCGCGGCTTGCCGAACGCCGCTTGCCGAGCTGCTGCGCCAGGCGCGTATCTCCGGCCGGCCGCGGACACCGTCGTCGGCCGAGTGCTGACCGAGCGCAGGATCGTCCACGTCGCCGACTTCGACGGCGGATCCGGATCACGCCGGCGGTGCGGATCGCGTGCGAACCTGGCACCCGCACCGTGCTCTGTCGTGCCGCTTGCGCAAGGACGATGCTCGCTCGGCGCATCGTCGCCTATCGCCAGGAGGTGCGCCCGTTCACCGACAAGCAGATCGCGCTGATTGCAGAACTTCGCCGCGCAGGCGGTGATCGCGATGGAGAATGCGCGGCTGATCACCGAGACGCGCGAGGCGCTGGAGCAGCAGACCGCGACCGCCGAGGTGCTGCGGGTCATCAATTCCTCGCCCGGCGATCTCGCGCCGGTGTTCGACGCGATGCTGGAGAAGGCGACGCGGCTGTGCGAGCCGCGTTCGGCAGCCTGTTGGACCTATGACGGCGAGCAGTTCCGCGCGGCCGCGGCGCGCGGTGTGCCGCCGCGCATTGTGCGAACTGGCTGCGACAGCCGGCCCGCCCGGCCCGGCACTGGCTCACTGATGCGCCGCATGCTGGACGGCGAACGCTCGTCCACATCGCCGATGTTGCGCGAGGAAGACGCTTACCGAGCCGGCGACGCTATCCGACGGGCGCTCGTCGATCTCGGCGGGCATCCGCACCGCGCTTGTCGTGTCGCTCTGCGCAAGGACGATGCGCTGCTCGGCGTCATCACCGTTTATCGCCAGGAGGTCCGGCCGTTTACCGACAAGCAGATCGCGCTGTTGCAGAACTTCGCCGCGCAGGCGGTCATCGCGATGGAGAACGCGCGGCTGATCACCGAGACGCGCGAGGCGCTGGAGCAGCAGACCGCGACCGCCGAGGTATTGCAGGTCATCAATTCCTCGCCCGGCGACCTCGCGCCGGTGTTCGATGCGATACTGGAAAAGGCGCATGCAGCTGTGCGGCGCTGCGCATCGGCACGCTTGCGACTCTATGACGGCGAGCGCTTCCGCGCGGTTGCGACGCGCGGGCTGCCCGACGCGTTCGCGATGGTTGCGGCGACAGGCCGTGCCGCCGTACGGCCCGATCGCGCAGGCTCGCTGCGAGGCGAACGCTCGTCCACATCGCCGATCTGGCCAGATCGCTGACCTCCGAACTGGCGATCCGATACGCGCGCGGCTTGTCGAAATCGGCGGCGTCCGCACCGTTGCTCGTCGTGCCGCTGCGCAAGGACGACGTGCTGCTCGGCGTAATCACTGCCAACCGCCAGGAGGTCCGGCCGTTTACCGACAAACAGATCGCGCTGCTGCAGAACTTCGCGGCGCAGGCGGTCATCGCGATGGAGAATGCGCGGCTCATCACCGAGACGCGCGAGGCGTTGGAGCAGCAGACCGCGACCGCCGAGGTGCTGCAGGTCATCAATTCCTCGCCCGGCGACCTCGCGCCGGTGTTCGACGCGATGCTGGAAAAGGCGATGCGGCTGTGCGGCGCCGCGTTCGGGTCGCTTGTGCACCTATGACGGCGAGCGCTTCCAGCACCGTTGCGACGCGGGCGTACCCGAAGCGTTTGCGCGAGATCGCACGCGAAGCCCGCACCGCGCCGGTCCACTGGCCGTTGCGCGGCTGCTGCGCGGCGAAGCGCTTCGTCCACATCGCCGATCTGCAGGCGATGACGCTTACCGGACGGCGATCCGATACGCCGCGCCATCGTCGAGCTCGGCGGCGTCCGCACCATCCTCTGCGTGCCTCTGCGCAAGGATGATGCGCTGCTCGGCTACATCACCTCTACCGCAGGAAGTCCGGCCGTTCACCGACAAGCAGATCGCGCTGTTGCAGAATTTCGCGGCGCAGGCGGTCATCGCGATGGAGAACGCGCGGCTGCTGGCGATTGCGCGAGCGCACCGCGAACTGCAGGAGTCGCTCGAATACCAGACCGCGACCAGCGACGTGTTGAAGGTCATCAGCCGCTCGACCTTCGATCTGCAGCCGGTACTCGATACGATGCGTCGAAACGGCGGCGCGGCTATGCAACGCCGACATGCGGCATCTATCGCGACCTATGACGGCGAGTCTATCGCGTGCGGCAGTCATCGGCCTATCCCCCGAGTATCGACGAGATTCGTGCGCGAGCCCGCATCGGTCGTCGCCCGGTCGCGGATCGCTGTCGGGCGGCGTCGCTGCTGCGATGGCCGGTCGTGCAGATCGACGATGCGCTACCGACCCGGAGTACACGGCCGCGAAGCAGCTGCACGATCGGCGGGCGCGCGCACCGCTGCTCGGTGTACCGCTGCTGCGCAAGGTGAGCTGCTCGGCGTGATTCGTGCTTGCCCGCCAGGGGTCGAGCCGTTCACCGACAAGCAGATCGAGCTAGTGCAGAACTTTGCCGCCAGGCGGTCATCGCGATGGAGAACGCGCGGCTGATCACCGAGACGCGCGAGGCATTGGAGCAGCAGACCGCGACCGCCGAGATCCTGCAGGTCATCAATTCCTCGCCCGGCGACCTCGCGCCGGTATTCGACGCGATGCTGGAGAAGGCGACGCGTCTGTGCGAGGCAGCCATTCGGCATGCTTTGAGACCTATGACGGCGAGCATTCACGTGCGGTGGCGCTGCAAGGCGTCTCCCGAGCCTGCATCGACAGATCTGCGCGCAGCCGCGTCCCAGTCCCGGACCGCGACGCACCGGCCCGCATGACGACTGGCGGCGAGCGCTGTCGTCCACATTCGCCGATCTGGCCGCCGAAGAAGCTCATGCGGGCGATACCTGGACGCAAGCATGCGTCGAACGGCGGCGTTCGCACGTGCTTTCGGTGCCGCTTGCGCAAGGACGACGCCCTGCTCGGCTGTATTCACCGTCTACCGGCAGGAGGTCCGGCCATTCTCCGACAAGCAGATCGCGCTCTGCAGAACTTCGCCGCGCAGGCGGTCATCGCGATGGAGAATGCGCGGCTGCATCACCGAGACGCGCGAGGCGCTGGAGCAGCAGACCGCGACCGCTGAGGTGCTGCAGGTCATCAATTCCTCGCCCGGTGACCTCGCGCCGGTATTCGACGCGATGCTCGAAAAGGCGCATGCAGCTTGTGCGAGCCGCTTTCGGCAGCTTGCATACTTATGACGGCGAGCGGTTCCGTACCGTGCAGCTACTGCGGGCGTGCCACCCGCGTCTGCTGAGTATCTGGCATGCGAAGCTCCGTCCCGACGCGCAGGCGCACCACGGCCGACGAGTCTCGCTGGCGAGCGCATCATCGCAGCATGATCGTCGACGAAGCCGACGATAGTGCAGCCGACCGGGACCGCGATCACCGGCGCGCCCTGGTCGAGTTAGGCGGGCGCGTACGTACCTCGCCGTGCCGCTGCGCAAGGATGGCGACCTGCTCGGCGTCATCGATGATCTACCGTCAGGAGGTCCGAGCCATTCACCGACAAGCAGATCGCGCTGTTGCAGAACTTCGCGGCGCAGGCGGTCATCGCGATGGAGAACGCGCGGCTGCATCACCGAGACGCGCGAGGCGCTGGAGCAGCAGACCGCGACCGCCGAAATGCTGCAGGTCATCAATCCGCTCGCCAGGCGATCTCGCGCCGGTGTTCGACGCGATGCTGGAAAAGGCGACACGCCTTTGCGGCGCAGCATCGGCGAACTGGCGATCTATCGACGGCGAGTATTTCGCGTGCGCTGCCGGCTACCGGACGATCTCGCGGAGCTATGCCGATTAGGCGTCAGCATTCCGCCCATGCAACCGCGTCGCACGCTGCAGGACGGCTGCGCGACGAGCGCCGTGTCCACGTCCCCGATCTGCATGACGACGACGTCGTACCGAGCTGGAGATCCCGCGACCGAGTGCTCGGTCGAGCTCGGTGGCGTCCGCACAGCTGCTGTCGTGCCCTTGCGCAAGGACGAGCACGTGCTCGGGTGCATCACTGCATCGCCCGGAGGTCCGGCCGTTCACCGAAAAGCAGATCGCACTGCTCGAGAACTTCGCGGCGCAGGCAGTCATCGCGATGGACAATGCCCGGCTGCTGACGAGATCCGCCAGCGCCAGGCCGAGTTGCGCGTCACCTTCGACAACATGGCGCGACGGGGTCGCGATGTTTGACGAGGAATTGCGACTCGACCGCGTGGAACCTGAATTTCCAGGGGATCCTCGACCTGCCCGACGCGATTTCTGGCGGAGCGTCCGAGCTATGCCGACTACATCCGCTATCCTCGCCGAGCGCGGCGAATTCGGCAGCCGAGGACATCGAGGCCGGAACTGAGCCGCCGGCTCGAAGACACCGATCAGGAATTGCGCCTCGAACGCACGCGGCCCGACGGCCGGGTCATCGAGGTGCGCCGCAACGCAGTGCCCGACGGCGGCTTTGTGCTGATCTACAGCGACATCACCGAGCGCAAGCGCGCCGAGGCGGAGATCCGCGCGGCGCGCGATACCGCCGAAGCGCGCCTTGCGCGAATTGAAGGCGGCGCAGGCCAGCCTGATCCAGGCCGAGAAGATGGCGTCGCTGGGCCAGCTGACCGCCGGCATCGCCCACGAGATCAAGAACCCGCTCAACTTCGTCAACAACTTCGCCGGGCTCTCGGTCGAACTGCTCGACGAGTTGAAGGAGACGGCGGCGCCGGCGTTGCCGGCGCTCGATGACGACAAGCGCGCCGAGGTCGACGAGACGTCGAGATGCTGACCGGCAACCTCGAAAAGATCGCCGAGCACGGCAGGCGCGCCGACGGCATCGTCAAGAGCATGCTGGAGCATTCGCGCGGCGGCACCGGCGAGCGCCGCAGCAGTCGACCTCAACGCGCTGGTCGAGGAGGCGCTGAACCTCGCCTATCACGGTGCCCGTGCCCAGGACCAGAGCTTCAACATCACGCTGGAGCGCGATTTCGATCGCGGCATCGCCCCGATCGAACTGGTGCCGCAGGACATCACCCGCGTCTTTCTCAACCTGTTCGGCAACGGCTTCTATGCCGCCAACAAGCGCGCAGCGCGAAGGCGGCGACGCCGACGTTCCGCGCCGGTCCTCAAGGTGGCGACGCGCGATCTCGGCGAGGCGGTCGAGATCCGCGTGCGCGACAACGGCACCGGCATTCCGCCCGAGATCAGGGACAAGCTGTTCCAGCCGTTCTTCACGACCAAGCCGACCGGCGAAGGCACCGGTCTCGGCCTCTCGATCAGCTATGACATCGTCACCCAGCAGCATGGCGGCACGATCAGGTCGACAGCGCGGTCGGCGAATTCACCGAGTTCACGATCCGCCTGCCGCGCGCGCAGCGGACAGCCGCATACGGAGGCCAGCTCAGGATGAGTGTCAGCATCCTGGTCGTGGACGACGAACCCGATGTCGCTGAACTCTTTCGCCAGCGGTTTCGCCGCGAGACCCGCCAGGGCACCTATGTCCTGCATTTCGCCGCTTCAGGGGAGGAGGCATTGGATCGGCTCGCAGGCGAAATCGAGCCCGAGCTGATCGTCGATCCTCTCGGACATCAACATGCCCGGCATGGACGGGCTGCAATTGCTCGGCGAGATCAAGCAGCGGTTCCCCGATCTGCCGGTCATGATGGTGACCGCCTACGGCGATGACGAGCGCCGGCGGCGGGCGGCGGACTCGGCGCAGCCGAGTTTCTTACCAAGCCGGTCGATTTCGAGCGCCTGAAGGAGCAGCTACGGCAGTTGCCCGGCGTCGCGGATTGAGGACACTTGTCGTCGAACCGGACAGACCAGAAAATCGCCGTAATTTCGTGAGAGGCTCGTATTCTTTGATCCGCCGCAGACGGCTAATACTCAGAGGAATTTAATCCGATTGATCGGGCATTGATGCACCCAACCGCTATTACCTACTCTCGCTACACCGGCGAAAGCCGGTGCCCACGGCAGACCCTGGTCGCGGCTTTGGGGGGAAAGAAAGAGCGTGGCCGACTTGAATTGGCCACTCCAGATGTTCAAAAGCCGTGAGATTCCTCGGCCGAGACGGGGTGGCTGGCTGTTTTTTCACTGCAAACAAAACACCGAAAACAGCGACGGCGCCCTCGGTCTCCCCACGGGCGCCGCCGTGTTGTGGCTGTTAGTTGATCAGCCCGTAGAATTTGCCGGCGTTCTCGCAGGTGATCTTGTGCACGACATCCGGCGGCAGGCCGGCGAACTGCTCCTTGATGTATTTCGAGGATTCCGGCCACACCCCGTCGGTGTGCGGGTAGTCGGAGCCCCACATCACGGTCTCGACGCCGATGTCGTCGACCAGCTTGGTGCCGATCGGGTCGAACTGGAAGGTCGCCTTGCACTGGCGGCGCCAGTATTCGCTCGGCTTCATCCTGATCAGGTCGCGGAACCGGTCCTCGTACTCGAAATCCATCCGGTCGAGCGCATAGGGCAGCCAGCCGATCCCGCTCTCGCCGAACGAGACCTTGAGGCGCGGGTGCCGCTCCAGGACGCCGGCGCCGATCAGCGCCGCGATGATGTTGATCAGGCCCATCTGGAAGGCCGAGACCCCGGTGAACATCGCCGCCCGCCGGGTCTGCCCCGAGACCCCCTCGCGGGCCCTGGGCGAGGTCGTCGGGAAGGTGTGGAAGTGCAGCGGCAATTGCACATCCTCGACCGCCTTCCACAGCGGCTCCCAGACCGGGTGCCACATCGGGTCCATGTCCCAGGAGCAGGACAGCTCGAGCCCCTTGATGCCCATCTTGGCGACCCGGTGGATCTCCTTGACCGTCTCGCCGATGTCGCCATAGGGCAGGCAGGCGAGGCCGATCTCGCGTTCCGGATAATGACGGCAGAACTCCTTAAGCCAATCATTGTAGATGCGCAGCATTTCGTTCGAAGCTTCGCGGTCGTTGAGCTTCGAAGCGGCGCCGAGAATCCCGTAGATGACCTCGGCGTCGACCCCGTCGCGGTCCATGTCCTTGATCCGCAGATGGGGATCGCTGCAGCGCCGGATGTCCTTCTTGCCGTCCTCGTACATGCCGGTCTCGGCCATCTTGTCGACCCGGTGGTTCTGACCCGGAACAAAGGGCGCGCCACCTGGCCCGACGCCGTTCTTCAACCCGAAATTGGCGCCGTTCTTGGCGACCCATTGCGGGCCCTGCGGCCCGTCCTCGACATAAGGCATCCGCTCCTTCAAGTCGCGGCGCGCCTCGGAGACGAACAGGTCGGGCGGCATCCACGGCATATCGAGATGACAATCGGCCGAGATCCTGCGGTATTGCATGTTGTTTTCTCCGCTCCAGTTTGACGAAGGATGCGTCGGTCGACTGTACTCCTTGAACCCGCCGGTGTTCTAGCAGAGCGGCCCGGCTTTTTTGCCGGCGCAACATGAACGGCACGCAACCCATCGGCCGAGGCCGCTTGCATTTACACGTATTTGTCGATATAATATGGATTATTATCAAGCAAAGGTAGCACAACCACATGAAACCACGCACGATCGCCATCCTGTTCGGCTTGTCATTGCTGCCGGCGGCGGCCTTCGCCCAAGGGGCTCAGCAGACCGCGGCCGTCGAAAGCGCCGCTCCGGCGGCGAGCCCCGCCCGACCCGCGACGGACGCCCGCGGCACCACCCGCCAGCAGTACATGGACCGCGCCCAGGAGCGGGCCGGCCAACGCGCCGCCTCGCGGTTCGATCAGATGGACGCCAATCACGACGGCGTTCTCGACCGCGCCGAGATCCGCGCCTGGCGCAGCCAGCATCCGCGCCGCGCCGCAGCGCAGCCGTCCCAGGCCGCTCCGCAATAATCCGACTGCCCGTCCCCTCAATTCGCGCTAGAATGCTCGATCGCGAGCGAAGGGAGCGGGCAATGCCGGATTCAGCGAATATCGGGACGAGAGAAGCGGAGGGCGCGGCGGCAAAGGTCAACATCTCCGGCCTCGACCACGTCGTGCTGCGGGTCGGCGATCTCGATCGCGCGATCGCGTTTTACCAGGACGTGTTGAACTGCCATGTCGAGCGCCGGCTCGACCAGCCCAAGCTGGTGCAATTGCGCGCCGGCGCATCGTTGATCGACCTCGTCCCGGCATCGGCGTCGCCGGGGAATGCGGCAGATCCGGCGGGCCGCAACATGGACCACTTCGCCGTGCGGGTCGACGGGTTCGACGCCGCGGCCATCACGGCTCATCTGCGGCGCCACGGCATCGAGGTCGGCGAGGTCAGGGAGCGGTACGGCGCCGAGGGCTATGGACCCTCGCTCTACATCTCCGATCCGGACGGCAACACGGTCGAGCTGAAGGGGCCGGCGACGCGCGGGTTGTAGCGTGACCGACTACTTCCCGGGGTTCGAGCGGCGCCGGGTCGAGACGGCGGGCGCCACCATCAACCTCGTCACCGCCGGCGCCGGGCCGCCGCTGCTGTTGCTGCACGGCTATCCGCAGACCCATTTGATGTGGCGCAAGGTGGCGCCAAGGCTCGCCGCCGAGTTCACGGTGGTGGCTCCCGACCTGCGCGGCTACGGCGACAGCTCGAAGCCGCCCGCCGGGCCCGGCAATGCGAACTATGCCAAGCGGGCGCTGGCGCAGGACCAGGTCGAGACGATGGCGGCGCTCGGGTTCGACCGGTTCCGCGTGGCCGGCCACGACCGCGGCGCGCGGGTCGCCCACCGGCTCGCCCGCGACCATCCCGAGCGGGTCGAGCGGCTGGCCTTGCTCGACATCGTGCCGACGCTCTACCGTTTCGAGACGATCGACCAGAAGGCCGCGACCGCGAGCTATCACTGGTTCTTCCTGATCCAGCCGGGCGGCCTGCCCGAGCGGCTGATCGGCGCCGAGCCCGAATTTTTCCTGCGCCACAGCCTCGGCTCCTGGGCGCGCGACCCGGCGGCCTTCGAGCCCGAAATTTTTGCCGAGTATCTGCGCTGCTTCAGGAACCCGGAGACGATCCGCGCGACCTGCGAGGAGTACCGCGCCGGAGCGACGATCGACCTCGAGCACGACCGCGCCGACCGCGGCCGCCGCATCGCGATGCCGCTCCTGATGCTGTGGGGGCGGCGCAGCGCCCAAGGCAGCGGCTACGACATTCTCGGGGTCTGGCGCGACCACGCCGAGAACGTCTCGGGCCACGCCGTCGACAGCGGGCATTTTCTCCCGGAGGAGGCGCCGGACGAGACCTACCGCGCGTTGCGCGGGTTTTTCGCCGAATAGCCGGCGACCTGGCGTGGGCTCGTTGCGCTCGCCTCCAAGGGGCTGACCAGGAATGGATCTCGGCGTTTCAATAGGTTACCGTCATTCCCGCGAAAGCGGGAATCCCGGCGGTAGGTCCGCAGCGGTGGCTCCTGGACCCCCGCTTTCGCGGGGGTGACGGATATCCTGTTGTGTACACTGCATTCTTTTTGAGCCAGGCTCCAAGATCGCAATGACGATGGCGGCCCGCAACCAGCGCCATAGTCGATTCTTTTTCCATATCACGGGGGCTTTTGGATCGGATCGATGAGGGTGTCTGCGCGGTCGACGGCGCTCTGCGCATCACCTATGCCAATTCGAGCGCCGAGCGGTTCTTCGGGCAGCCGCGCAGCCAGATCATCGGCCGCCTCCTGCGCGAGGGCGGGCCCGGGTTTGACGATGACGACTTTCTGCGCGCAGTCGAACAAAAGCTCCATAGCGCCGGCGGGCCGCCGATCGAACTGACTGCCAGGATTGGGGAAGCCCAGAACAGAGGTCAGCATCTACCAGCAAGCGGGCGGTTTGTGGCTGCTCTTGCGCGATTTCACCGCCCGCGACGCAATCGAGCAGCAGCTCGCAGAGCGGGATGAAATTCTGACCATGGCGGAGCGGTCCGCCGGGATCGGGGTGTGGGACAACGAACTGGCGTCGGAGACGGTTAGGCGGCCGCCTCCGCCATTCGGCGATTGATCGGCTGCAGCCCGCGCTAGGGTCGGCGTCGCGCAAAGGCGGACAAGCTCTCCCGCTGTCGTCCCGCTTCGTCGAAATTGCCGGGGTCGAGCCATTGCTCGAACCCGCGCTTCAGCGCCGGCCATTCGCTGTCGAGGATCGAGAACCAGCAGGTGTCGCGGTTGCGGGCCTTGTAGACGGTCGCCTGGCGGAACATCCCCTCATAGGTGAACCCCAGCCGCTCCGCCGCGGCGCGCGATGGCGCGTTCAGCGAGTTGCATTTCCATTCGTAGCGGCGATAGCCGAGCTCGTCGAAGACCCGGCGCATCATCAGGTACATGGCTTCGGTTGCAGCCGGGGTGCGCTGCAGCGCCGGAGAATAGTTGATCCCGCCAACTTCGATGACTCCGGCCCCGGGGTCGATCCGCATATAGCTGGCAACGCCGACGGCGCGGCCGTTCTTTTGGTCGAGGATTGCGTGAAAAAATGGGTCCTCCGCGGCCGAAACGCGGTCGAGCCAGCCCCGGTACTCTTCGAGCCGGGCGAACGGGCCGTAAGGCAGGTAGGTCCAGTTGCGGCCCTCCCGGTCCAGGGAATTGGCGGCGTGAAGATCGGCGGCGTGGCGCGCCGGGTCGACCGGCTCGACACTGCAGAAGCGCCCTTCCATTGCGCTGCGCGGCGGCTTTGGCCGCGGCGTCCAATCGCGGAGCGGAAAGCCGATCGGCTGCCCCAAATCATTGCGATGGTCGGCCATGAATGCCCCGCTCAGACTATACCGTGATTATGCCTTCGAGATAGAGGACGGCGCGGCCGGCGAGCGTGATGCGCTTCCCGCGCAGAGTGCAGTCGAGCTCGCCGCCGCGGGCCGAAATTTGCCGTGCCTTGAGCTGCGTCTTGCTCAGCCTTTCCGCCCAATAGGGGGTCAGCACGCAATGCGCTGATCCGGTAACGGGGTCCTCATCCACGCCGTAGTTCGGGGCAAAGTAGCGCGAGACGAAGTCGACGCCGTCACGGCCGGGCGCCGTGGCGATCGCATCCGCTCCCGGGATGCGGCGCATCGCGGCGAAATCGGGCCGCAGCGCTGCGACATCCTCCTGGCGGTCGTAGACGGCGAGGGTGCGGCCTCGTGCGACAAAGCTCTGCGTCGGCGCCGCTCCAAGCGCGTCGAGAATTCGCGGGTCGGCGGTTTCCGTTCCCGGCGGCCAGGACGGGAAATCCATCGCCAGGAGATCGCCGTCACGGGTCACCTCGAGGGGCCCGGCCTTCAAGGTCTCGAATCTCACCGAACGCCGCTCGGGCGCCAGTATGTTCGTCACCACAAAGGCCGAGGCGAGCGTCGCGTGGCCGCACAGCTCGACCTCGACGGTCGGCGTGAACCAGCGCAGCAGATAGCCCGTCGCCTGAGCGACGAAAAAGGCGGTCTCGGCGAGGTTGTTCTCCGCCGCAATCGCCTGCATCGCCGTATCCGGCAGCCACTCTGTAAGCGGGCACACCGCCGCCGGGTTGCCGCCGAACAACCGGCTTGTGAACGCGTCGACCTGGTAGAGGGGAATGCGCATTGGGGAGGCCTTGCTGACCACCGGTCAGATCACAATGGGATTGCCCGGTGGGGTTGGGGGAGGTTTCAAAGGCCGATCGTCACTGGACCCCGGCCTTCTGGAGTCCCCTGTACAATTCTTGAAAGCTCGCCTGAATGCCGGGATCGGGGCGAACCCGCTCTTTCTCATACAGATCCCTGATGCGTTGCACCGTGTATCCGGCAAACAATGTATTATGATCGTTGAGCGCGACACGCGCTTCGGGCTGCTGCTGTTGATCAAGAAGAGCATAGGCGGCGAGTAAATATGCGCGATTGTACCAAAGATTGGGTCTCATTTCGACTGATTTGCGAAGCCAAACAATCGAGTTACTGGTAATCTTTCACGACGAAATAAGCTCGACCGAGAACCCAGTAGAACGCGCCGATCGCCGGATCGCGGGGACTGAGGCTTATCGCCTTCAGGGCAAGCGGCGGCGCCTCTTTCGACCGTCCTACCATCACCAACTGGTTGGCTTTTTGAACCCAGGCAGAGGCGAAATTAGGATCGAGTTGGACTGTCCGGTCGAAGGCATCAAGCGCCCCTTCGTGGTCCCCCTTCGCGCGGCGGATAAAACCATCTGCAAAGTGCGCCACAGGATTCGATGGATCGATTTTCAGCGCTTCTTGTAACGCGGCTTCTCCGCGCTGCAGTAAACCCTTGGCGCCTTCCGGGCTGCCCTTCGCTTCGTTCCAATGGTTCAAATAGTCGTATCCAACCAACAAGAGGGCAAGGTGGCTCCAGCTGTCCGCCGATTGAGGATTGAGGCGCACAAACTCTTCGAGGTGCCTGCGCGCGGCTAGGGAGTTCTCGGGTGTAATCGAACCGATCAGAAGAGCCATGGCGCGTAACCTCAAATCGATGGCATCGGGGTCCGTCGCCCGCTGAGCAATCGCGCGGCGATTTTCGGCCTGGACCAGCTGGAGACGCAGAGAGGATGCGATCCGGCCGGTGATCGCTTCCTGCAGATCGGGGAGATCGCGCAGCTCGTTGTCGAAGCGATCGGCCCAAATGTGGACCGCCGAACGAGTATCGACGAGTTGGGCGTTGGTCTGCAGCTTGGTGCCGGATTTACGTATGCTGCCCTGCAGCACATACCGGACTCCAAATTCTCGGCCGACCTCTCGCGCATCCGCGGGCTTTCCCTTGTAGGTAAATGCTGTGGCCGGCGAGATCACAGAGGTGTCGGAGAGCCGGGACAAATCGGTGGTCAGGTCCTCGGTGACCGCATCGGCGACATAGTCCTCCTCGGGGTCGCCGCTTGCGTTGCGGAACGGCAGCACCATGATCGAGGCGCGCGGCGAGACCTGCGAATAGTCGAGCCGAAACGGGAGCGCTCCTAAGGTGAGACCTGCCGTTAGGACCAAGAGAACGGAAAGCGCCGCCAGCGATGGGTGACGTCGAAGCAGCGGAGCTCGCGACAGTCGCCGAACGATAGCGGCCGGGGTTAAGCTACGTTGCTGTTCCGCAACCCGCTCGGCTCGATAGACCCGGATCGGGTAGGCGATGTTCTTGACCCGGTGCAGTCCTCGGTCGGAAAACGACAACCCCGGGTGGCCCCGCAACTGGTCGCGGACGCTTTGCGTTACATATATCTGGCCGGGCGGCGCCAATCCCTCCAATCGGGCAGCGATGTTGACGCTATTGCCGCTGATGTCGCCATTTTCGATGATCACATCGCCGGTATTGATGCCGATACGAAACCGGAACCGCCGATTTGACTGGACCGAGGCCTCTGGACCGGCCAATCGATCCTGCAGATCGAGCCCGCAAAAGACAGCTTCCGCCGCGCTCTCGAATTCGCAGAGGAACCCGTCCCCGGCGACGCGGATCAAGCGGCCGCCATGCTCGGCGATGATCGGCTCGATCGCAGCCTTTGTAAAATCCGAAAGCCGGCGGTGCGTGTCCTCTTCATCGAGGCTCATCAGCCGGCTGTAGCCGACCATGTCCGCGATCAGCACCGCGGACAGCCTCCGCCTCAAACTTACGCGTTCCATCTGAACACCCGACCTCGGCCGGCATTAAGTATTAATTGTACGATGTATGTTGCGGATTGTCATCAGACCGGGTTTTCAGGGCCCTTTCTTTACGCAGCTACCTCGGCGGTCGTGTTTCGGTCGTGGCGGCGGCGGACCGGAATTGGTGGTTCGGCCTCGACCAGCGTCAACGCAGGGTCGGCATAGGGATTCGGATCGCGTTCGACGCGGCGGCGGATGCGGTGCAGACGAAGGTAAAAGGCGGCGAGCTTCGTATGGGTTTCGAAAACTTCCTGCACCCGCCTCGGATAGAAGATGAGCGGGTTTTCTCGCGGCATGCCGGCCCGGCGCTCGCGGCGCAATTTGCGGCGGAAATAGCCGCCCTGCAGCGGATGCACCTTTTCCTGAATGAAGGTGAAATAAAATTGCAGGATATGGTTGAGGAGGCGCACCGGCTTGATCCCGGAAGCTTTGGCGCGCCGGAAAATCGTTTCGATGTGCTCGGGTGAATAATAAAGATCCCAGGCCTGGCGGTAGATCCCTTGCCAAGCTCGTGAGCTCATCACAGCGTGGCCGGTCGTGACATGCTCCAGGTCGTATTTGTTCATGTCGGGGTCCATCCATACCCCGGCTTTATACAGCTGCTGATGATCGGCCGAGCCCGGCAGCGGGGTTAAAATAAAAAATTCGAGCAGATCGACCGGCAGTTCCCGCTGCACGGTGCGGATGTCATCCGCGATCCGCTCCGCCGTGTCGGCGGGAAATCCTAGGATGTAGCCAGCATAAGTAATGACCCGCTGCGCCCGCCAGGCGAGGAACATCTGGCGGTATTCGTGGACCCGGTTCTGCTTTTTCTTGGCCTGCAGCAGATTGTCGGGGTTGATGTTCTCGAGCCCGATAAAGACCCGCTTGCAGCCGGCGCGGGCCGCCTTCTGGATGAAGTTTGGGATGCGGTGGCAGAGGGTGTCGACCTGGATGATGAATTGCAGCCCCAGCCCTTCCTTCTCGCGCATTTCGATGAGGCGGTCGAAGATCGCTTCCCAATTGCGGTTGCGCGCAAAATTGTCGTCGGTGATGAAGAACCGGAAGACGCCCTGCGCGAGGTTGGCGCGCACCAGCCGCTCGACATCGTCGGCGTCGCGCCAGCGCGATTTGCGCCCCTGCACATTGATGATCGTGCAAAAGCTGCACTGGAACGGGCAGCCGCGCCCGGCATCGAAGGCGCCGATCGTCTCGCCATAGCGCCGCACGATGCGGGCCGGCAGAAACGGCGTCACCTGCTGCTGCAGCCCGGGCAGGTCGTCCATATGGTTGTAGATCGGCGCAGAGCCGGCCCGCGAATGCGTCGGCAAAGACCTGCGCAAGCCGCCCCTCGGCCTCGCCGGCGAACAGGCTGACCCCGAGCCGCTGCGCTGCTTCGAGGTCGGGCGGCAGTTCCGGCAGCATCGCCAGGCACCCCGACACGTGAAACCCGCCGACCGCGACCTGAATGCCGGCTTCGCGAAACCGCGCCGCCAGATCCATCGCGCGCGGGAACTGGTTCGACTGCACGCCAACCAGGCAGACGAGCCCGGCATCGGCGCTCTTGATCCGCCGGATGATCCGGGCGACCGGGATGACCGTATGGCATTCGTCATAGGCCTGGATCTCGACGGCAACATCGGGTCCGAGCGCGCGCCGGTCGGCGAGATCCGTCGCGATGCCGTAGAGGCAGGCGAGCGAATTCGACGGGATCCAGGATTTCCACCACTGAATCACATAGCCGTCGTCGTCGTAATGCGACGGCTTCACTAGCTCGACGACGAACCGGCGGTCCCCCAACGCACCCTCGCCACCTCAGGCCTCGAGGCGGCCATATTACGCTGCCCGCTTCGTCCCGGGGAAGAGCAAGCGTAGGGCGGGTGTAACCCGCCACCCTCGCGCGAGCATCGGCGGGTTTCGCTTCGCTACACCCGCCCTACAGTTGCTGGTAGGCTGGCGATATATTAACCGTCCCATGTCGGGAGAGGGGCGTGGTTCTGGCGTTCGGCGATCACCGGCTCGACATCGAGCGCCGCGAATTGCGCCGCGGCGCCGATATCATCGACCTTGAGCCCAAGGCCTTCGACCTGCTGGCCTTCCTCGTGCAGCACCGCGACCGGGTCGTCACCAAGGATGATTTGCTGCAAGGGAGTATGGGGCGGGCGCATCGTTTCCGAATCGGCGCTGACCACCCGGATCAATGCGGTGCGCCGGGCCCTCGGCGACAACGGCGCCGCGCAACGGCTGGTCCGCACCTTGACCCGCAAGGGCCTGCGAGGATCGCGAGCTCTTGCTGTCGGGCCTGCGCTTGGCGGCCGGCGGGACGGTATGAACTTAAATTCCGCCCGCCTGCCGATCCTCCTCGATATCACCGCCGTCTCCTGCGTTGTGAACATCGCAGCGCGCTGGCGAGACTCTTCGGCTACTTGGCCTCCCGACTCAGCGCGTGCCGGAGCTGCGTCGGATCTGCATCCCCGGGGTGATTTTTGTTTTGGGGCGGCACCTCGTAGCTTGCAAAGCAGGCGTTGAGCGAGGCGACCTCTTTTTGCGCCTCGATTTCAGTCTTGCCGGCCGAGACGTATTGGCCGGCGAGGACCGCCTCACCGGCGGCAATATCGGGCTCGGTATTGATGCCAATACCGAAAAACAGGCTCAGCGCTACCATAGCCGCCTTCGGCGATGGCGGTATCCACACGCAATGCCCAAAGATCATCGCAAAACTGTTCATTGGGGCCATCCATCATGGCTGCATCGGTTCACTCCCCCGCGCCGCAAACGGCGGCCGCCGCGCGGTTTCGAGACGCTATCCACCCGGGGCGGCGGGAGCGTGTGAACCGGGTCACACTAGGCCGAACTTTGGTGCTCGATCGTATCGGGCGCGGCGCTCGGTCGAGCCCGGTTCGACGGAATTGCTTACAGCTGGTTCAGGCGAAATGCTTTACGGCCGCCTTTTTTCCTTCTTATGATTTCGTCACGGACGTGGGCCGGGAGGATTGCGAGGGGCAGGCATGGTTCTGGCGTTCGGCGAACATCGGCTCGACCTCGCGCGCCGCGAATTGCGGCGCGGCGCCACGCTTATCGACCTCGAACCCAGGGCCTTCGATCTGCTGGCCTTCCTCGTGCAGCAGCGCGACCGGGTGGTCAGCAAGGACGATCTCTTAGAGGCGGTATGGTGCGGGCGGATCGTATCGGAAACGGCGCTGACACGCGGATCGATGCCGTGCGCCGGGCGCTCGGCGACGACGGCACGGCAAACGGCTGGTCCGCACCTCACCCGGAAGGGTATCCGCTTCGTCGGCGAGGTCACCGAGATGCCGGAGCGCCGTTCCCGCCGTTGCCGAGAAGCCCTGACGCGGTGCTGCCGTTCGAGAACATGAGCGCCGACCTCGAGCAGGAGTATTTCGTCGACGGCATGGTTGAGGAGATCATTACCGCGCTCTCGCGGTTTCCTCGGCTGTTCGTGATCGCCCGCAATTCGGGCTTCACTTACAAGGGCAAGGCGGTAACTAGGCGGGCGGGGCGGGACCTCGGCGTGCGATATCTCGAAGGCTCGGTCAGGAAATCCGGCAACCGGGTGCGCATCGCCGGCCAGCTGATCAATGCCGCGACTGGCGCCCATATCTGGGCCGACCGTTTCGAAGGGGCGCTCGACGACATTTTCGACTTGCAGGACCGGGTGGCGTCGAGCGTCGTCGGTGCGATCGAGCCGCAGCTGCGCCTCGCGGAGATAGACCGCGCCAGCCGGAAACCGACCGAGAGCCTCGAGGCCTACGACCTTTACCTGCGCGCGCTGGCACAAGAATACAAAAGGACCAGAGACAGCCTGGCCGAGGCGGTGCGGCTGTTAGAGCGCGCACTCGAACTCGATCCGCATATGCCCCGGCCATGGCCCTGATCAGCGGCTGCCGGACCCTGCAGCGATCTCGTCATTGGATTCCAAGCTCGGGTCCGGAAGTCGACGAGGGGATCGAAATGGCGCGGCAGGCGATCGGCGTCGCCAGGGATGATCCCCATGTGCTTACAACTGCCGGTTTTACGCTCGCGTTTCTCGCAGGCGAGAACGATGCCGCATTGAGTGCGATCGATCGCGCCATCGTGCTGAACCCGAATTTCGCCCTTGCATTCGGCCTTCGCGCGCTAGTTCTGGTGTTTCTCAATCGACCCGACGAGGCAATTCTCGCCGCCCAGCAGGCGATGCGACTGAGCCCGCGCGACCCGCTCACATTTCTCTTTGTCCAGGCGCATGCCTTCGCGCATCTGGCCGCTGGTCGCTACGAGGCAGGGCTGCCGTGGGCAGACCAGGCATTGCGCGAAAATGGCGGGCTGCCCGCGCTTCGCTTCAAGCTCAGTCTCTGCGGCCATCTCGGTAGACTCGACGAAGCGAAAGAGTGTTTGCGCCGCCTGCGCGAGCTTCATCCCGAGCCGACGGTCGCTTCCGTCATGCGCGATGTGTCGAGGGGCGTCAATCCCGAGATCGTCGCCCGTATGGCCGAAGGTCTGCGCAAAGCCGGTGTGCCGGAGGCGTAAACCGCTAATCGGCCCTAAGCCATCCCTCGCGCCCGGCGCGCTATATCGCTAACTTGCCGTTTCGACCAGGACCGAGGAGCAGGCGGATGTTCGAAGGGTTTACCCGAACCGAGATCGAGACATCAGGCGCGCGGATCAATCTGCGGCATGGCGGGGACGGGCCGCCTTTGCTGCTGCTGCACGGCAATCCGCTGACCCATGCCTCCTGGGGCAAGATCGCCCCTCGCCTCGCCGAGCGTTTCCACGTCGTCGCCACCGATCTGCGCGGCTACGGCGACAGCGTCGGCCCCGAGGAGGCCGGCGAAAACAACATCAACTATTCGTTCCGGGCGATGGCGCAGGACCAGGTCGAGGTCATGGAGCAGCTCGGCTATCGCGAGTTCTTTGTCGCCGGGCACGACCGCGGCGCCCGCACCACGGCGCGCATGTGCCTCGACCATCCCGAGCGGGTCAAGCGTGCGGCGCTGATCGACATCCTGCCCAACCACCACATCTGGACCCACACCTCGAAGGAATGGGCATTGCGCTCGTGGCATTGGGCGTTGATGGCGCAGCCCTACGACTTTCCCGAGCGCATGCTGGCGGCGGTCCCGGCCCAATGGTACATGGAAAAGAAATTGTCGAAGCCCGGCATCGGGCTCGGCTTCTTCGACCCCGAGGCCTTCGCCGAGTATGTCCGCTGCTTCAACTGGAAGACCATCAAGGGCTCCTGCGCCGATTACCGGGCTTGCGCGACCTGCGACTTCGAGATGGACAAGGCCGATTTCGAGGCCGGGCGCAAGATCACCACGCCATTATTGGTGATCTGGGGCGCGCGCAGCCATACCGAGGGCGTCCATGGCGACGTGCTCGCGGTGTGGCAGCGCGGTTACGCGACCAACGCGACAGGCGGGGCGCTGCCTTGTGGCCACTACGTGCCCGAAGAAGCGCCGGAGGAGACACTGCGGTGGCTCTTGGCGCATTTCGGAAACAACTGACGGCGATCCGAGCAGCGGCGCCACAGGCGCGGGGCGGCTCCGCTCATCCCCGCAGGCTCGGCGTGTAGCCCTTTCTCGGGAATTCTTCCCAATATTGGCGGAAGCCGCGGTGGGTGGCCTCCTGGTGCGGGTGCGCGCGCAGCTTTTGGACATCGATGTCGATGCCGAGGCCGGGAGCGGTGGGCAGATCGACCCAACCATCCTGCACGGTCAACGAGGCCGTGGCGATTTCCCGGCAGAGATCCTCGAAATTGACGAAATATTCGGTGATGCGGAAATTCGGGATGACCGCCGACAGATGCACCGTCGCCGCGAGGCCGACAAGGGTGCTGTTGTAGTTGTGCGGCGACATCACCACCGCCTGCGGCTGCGCCATCGCCGCGATGTCGAGCATTGCGGTGATCCCCCCGACGGCGCAGATGTCGGGGTTCAAAATGTCGGCTGCACGCTTGGCCAGGCACTCGAAAAAGGCTTCCTTCGAATAGATCGCCTCGCCGGTGACGATCGGGATCGGCACCGCGCGGCGCACCTCGGCGACGAGGTCGATGTTCTCGGACAGGCACGGCTCCTCGTACCAGTCGATGCCGAATTCGGCGAGCCGATGGCCGATGCGGATCGCATGCGCCGGCGCAAACCGCCGGTGCGCCTCGATCAAGAGCTCGAAATCGGGCCCCAGCGCCTGCCGCATCGCGCGGACGTAATCGATCGCGAAATCCTCGTCGCGGCGGTCGACATAGCTGCGCCACGGCCCCGGGAACGGGTCGAACTTGGCGGCGGTAAAGCCCATCGCCTTGACCTCGAGCCCCCGCTCCACCCCCTCATCGATCGTCGAGCCGCGCGACCAGCCATTGGCGTAGACCCGCACCCGCTCGCGCGAGGCGCCGCCGATCAGATTGTAGACCGGCAAGCCGGCGCGCTTGCCGATGATGTCCCACGAGGCAATCTCGATCGCGCTCCACGCCGCCATCAGCTCCAGCGAGATCCGCCGGATCGCAAAGTCCTCGAACATGATCTGGGCGGTGTGCCGAATATTGAAGACGCTGCGGCCGACCACATGGGCCGCCATCGCCTCGATGCAGTCCGCGACGACCTTCTCCTTGCCGTGCGTGACGTACGCCTCGCCCCAGCCATAAAGGCCGTCCTCGGTCTCGACCCGGCAGAACAGCAGGTCCTTGGCGCTGCCGGTCCCGAGAATGAAGGTCTCGATGCGCCCGATCTTCATGTCCGACCTCCGCCTGCTGCGTTCACGCGACCGCCTGAAGTATCGTCACCCCTGCGCCATAGGAGCACAGACCCCTTGTCATTTTTCACAAGCTCTTTCGCGGAAATTATGAAAGTAGGGCGGCAATTCATTGCGATTCCTTTAGTGCTCGGAACCATTCAACTGATTCAGCTCGGTCCCGCTCTTGCTTTCCCGGCGAAAGCCGGGACCCACGGCTGCCGTGGGCACCGGCTTTCGCCGGTGTAGCGGGAGCAGGCGAGTGCGATTGGTCAATGCCTGATGAATCGTATGAGTGACTCTGCCCACTAGTACGTGCTCGCGAGCGCCTCAGGTCAAGAGCGGCGCCGATTGCTTGTCCAGCGCCTCGCGGATCGCGCGCGCCAAGGTCGCGAGCTGGTAGGGCTTGCGCAGGACCGGAAACCCGGCCTCGACAGTGCTCAGCGCTTTCGCATAGCCGCTCGTCAGCAAGACGGCGACATCGGGATATTCCCCTCTCACCCGCTGAGCCAGCCTTAAGCCGTCGAGCTCGCCCGGCATGACGACATCGGTGAAGAGGAGGTCGACTTCCTCACCCGACGCCAGCAACTCCAACGCGGCAGCCGCCGACTGTGCGCCCACGACGCGGTATCCGAGCTGCTCGAGTAGCATGCCCGCCACTTCCTGCACGTCGGGATTATCCTCGACCACCAGAACGGTCTCGTGGCCGGCCGGCGCGTCCGTATCGGCTGTCGATTGTCTGCTGACCGGGCGTTGGCTGCGGGGCAGGTACATCGTTACGGTCGTGCCTTTGCCGAGCTCGCTGCTGATCGTAGCGGTGCCGCCCGACTGCCGGGCCAAGCCATAGACCTGCGACAGCCCCAGTCCGGTGCCTTTGTCCAACTGCTTTGTCGTGAAAAACGGCTCGAACACTTTTGGCAAGACATCGGCTGCGATGCCGCAGCCGGTGTCGGTCACGATCAAGGCGACGAAATCGCCGCTGAGCCGCTCCGGAGTATCATCCGGGTGCAATCGCACGTTTCGCGCCGTGATGGTGACGGTCCCGCCATCGGGCATGGCATCGCGCGCATTGACGACCAGGTTGATCAGCGCGAGCTCCATTTCGTGGACATCGACGGCGATCGGCCAGGTGCTTCGTTTGATGTCGATCACCAGTTCGATGTCGCCGCGGGCGGAGCTCACCAACAGATTATGAATGGCTGCGAGACGTTGGCGCAGGCTGATGACCGTGGGGTTGAGGGCCTGACGCCGGGAAAATGCGAGCAATTGGCGGGTCAGCGTCTCGCCGCGCGCCGCGGCGATCTCGATCGCCTCGATCGAGCGCAAATTCTTCGCGTCGCGGAGCCTCTGCTTCAGCAATTGCGCGTTGCCGCTGACGACCATGATCATATTGTTGAAATCGTGCGCTATGCCGCCGGTCAGCTGGCCCAGCGCCTCCATCTTCTGCGCCTGGGCGAGCTGCTCCTGGGCGCTGTGCAGTTTCGCTTCGGCCTCGCGCCGCTCGGTGACGTCGCGCGTGATCTTGGCGAACCCGACCAGCTTGCCTTCCTCGTCGCGGATCGCGTCGATCACGACGCTGGCAAAGAACAGAGAGCCGTCCTTGCGGACGCGCCAGCTGTCGGCCGAGTACGTGCCGGACTGGGCTGCCGTTGCGAGAGCCCGCTCGGGAACCCCTGCAGCGCGATCCGCGGCGGTGTAAAAACACGAGAAATGCTTGCCGACGATTTCATGCTCGGCATAGCCCTTGATCCGCTGCGCGCCGGCGTTCCACCCTGACACCACACCCTGCGCATCGAGCCTGATCAACGCGTAGTCGGTCACCGCCTCGGCGAACAGCCGGAACCGCCGTTCGCTTTCGCGCAGCGCCTCGGCCGCCAGCTTCTCGTCGGTCACGTGGCGGCCGATCAGATAGATCAGCCCGTTGTCGGACCGACATCGTCCAGGAGATCCACCGCCACGAGCCGTCCTTATGGCGGAACCGGTTCTCCATCCGCACGGTCGGCACGCCTTGAGCGAGCTGCCGGCGGCCGGCCGTCGAATGGGCCGCATCGTCGGGATGCCGCAGCTCGCCGACATGCATCCGCTTGATCTCGTCCTCGCTCCAGCCGAGAAGGGCGGTCCAGGCCGGATTGACGCTGGTGAAATAGCCGTCGAAATTGGACACGCCGAGCAGGTCTTCGGAGACCTGCCAGATGCGGTCGCGTTCCCGGGTGCGCTGGGCTATTTCGCGCTTCCAGCGTATCGTTCAGAACCTGCAGCGCCTCCTCTTTGCGAACCCGCTCGGTGGTCTCGACGCAAGTCGTGAGGACGCCGCCGATCCCGTTCGGCGCCGTCTCGTCCGGGATCGGGCTGTAGCTGACGGTAAATCGCGCGTCTTCGACGATCGGCCCTTGGCGCCGCACCGTCCACGGGTGATCCTCGGCGAAGAAGGCCTCGCGCTCGCCGCGCAGGATGCTCTCGTTGAGGGGGCCGAGCTCCGGATAGATCTCCCACCACACTTCCCGCAGCGGGCGGCCCAACGCGCCGGGATGCTTGTCGCGCAGGATCGGGCGATAGGCGTCGTTGTAGATCAGAACGAGCTCGGGACCCCATCGGACCGCCATCGGAAAGCCCGAGGCGAGGATCATGGCGAGGCTGAGCTTGAGGCTCTCGGGCCAAGTTTCGCTGCCGCCGAGCGGGGTGCCGGACCAGTCGAAGTCGCGTATCCGCCGCGCCATCTCTCCGGAAAAATTAGCAGGGATGAAGCTGGTCATCGGCGAGTCGGCGGTTTCTACACAAACTTGTTTGGCGCGTAGAACACATAAGAAGCGCGATTATGTCCAGCGCGCTCTGCTGTGATACGATCGCGCCTCGGCGCGGGTTTGTTTAACGGAGTTGACGGCAATGAAGACCTTCGTACGCTGCGGCCAGCTCTTTACCGGGCGCGAGGACGAGGCCCGTCCCGACGGGATGCTGGTGTTCGACGAGCGAGGCTCGATCGAATACGCCGGCGAGGAAGCCGGTTCGCCGCGGCGGGCAGCTGCCGATCGGATGCTCGACTATTCCGATTGCTTTGTGATGCCGGGGCTGATCGACGTCCACACCCACCTCGCCTACGGCAACGCCAAGAGCGAGGAGGACATCGATCTCTACAGCCCGCTCGAGTTCCGCACCCTGCGCGGCATGTTCTTTGCGCAAAAGGTCGCCGCCGCCGGGTTCACCGCGATCTGCTCGCCGGGCGATGCCGGCCAGATCAGCCTGTCGATCCGCAACGCGATCCGCGCCGGCCTGTTCGACGGCCCGCGAGTTATGGCGGCTGGGCGTTATCTGACCACGCATCAGGGTTTGACCGATTGGTACCCGACCTGGATCGGCGCTCCCGAAACCTCGATCGGGAAGCTGGTCAGCGGAAACACCGAGGCGATCGAAGAGATCCGCCGCCAGGTCAAAGATGGCGTCGACTGCGTCAAAATCGCGCTCGACGGGATCCAGCGGCGCGACAATGGCGAGCTCGTCGCCGCCTTCACGCAGGAAGAGACCGAGATCATGGTCCGCGAGATCCACCGCCTCGGCAAAAAGGCGGTGGCGCATGCCCGCGGCCGCGAGGCGACGCTCTACGCAGCCCGCGCCGGGGTCGATCTGATCTTCCATGCCAACCACCTCGACGGCGAGTGCATCGAGGCGATGCTGGCGACCGGCAGCACGATTGCCCCGACCCTGACGCATCCGCGCAACACGATCGACTTCACCCAGCCGCACGAGCCGGCCTATCTCAAGGGCCGCCCCGAGCATGCGCAGCGCGAATACGAGATCGGCTGCGCCAATTGGAAAAAGGCGCGCGCCGCCGGCGTGCCGATGCTGACCGGGACCGATACCGGGTTCGCGGTTACCCCTTACGGCGAGTGGAACGCCCGCGAGCTCGAGCTCTTCGTCACGGATCTGGGCTTTACGCCGGCCGCGGCGTTGCGCGCCGCCACCGAAGTCAATGCCGGCTTTATGACCGAGGGGGACCGGATCGGCGCCTTGGAGCCCGGCCGCGCCGCCGATTTCATCGCGCTCGACGCCTCGCCCTTGGCCGACATCAGCGTATTGCAGGACAAGCGGCGGCTGCGCGCGGTCCATATTGCCGGCAAGGAAATCCGCATCCCGGACCGCCCCTACGACCCGCGCCAGGTCACCGACTTCGCGCTGACGAACTGGACCGAGCTGTACACCCGGGACCGGGTTGAGGAGCTGCGACGGCAACGGTTGCACTTGGCCGCTGCCGAGTGAGATTTCCGCGTTCTAGCCTAGCGTGAATAAGACCAGGGTGAGGGGCATCGCCGCGCCGGCGGAACCGTCGACATGCCGGAGAGCCGTTCGATGGTTTCGGGGCAGGAGCTTTTGGATCGCTGATCGTCTCAAACTGCAGCGGCCCTGAACGCTCGAGAACCGGCTACGCGCGCCTATCGCCTGGTTGGGGATGGGGAGCAGCTGCGGACCGCGCGACGTCTTCGACGGCCGAGCCATTGGCGCTGCCTGAAGGCGCGGTCCCGATGTCACGCTTCGTGCTCGAGCAATCGGGTGCCAGCGACTGATCCAGCTTGCTGAATTCCGCTGCGCTATATCGTTCGGCCAGAGCTTTGACCTCGAATGGTGTCGCAGGCCGACCGCCGACCTCCTCAACGAAGAACTTCAAATACTGGTCGATCCGGGTCAAGAAAGCCTGCAAATCGGCTTCGCTGCGCACATAGGGGGTGTTGCCTGGCGCTAGCGAAGGGCTGTGGTATGTGAGGCTGAAGACTCGATAGCCTTTGCGCAGCAAAGCGCGCGTCAGGCGCCGCTGCTCCGCGAAGGAGATGCCTTCAGGGGTCAGCTTGATCCGCTCGATAAGCCTGAGCCGGGCTAGGATGCCCGGTACGTGCAGCGCCTTTAGACGCTCGTTTGTCGTCAGGGTGTAGGCCAGAGGCCCTGTATCTGCCAGCAATCCGGCGTACCCGATCGAAAGCGGGATCTCCAGCAGTGCCGGGTGGTTTCCGAACCAGTAGGGGCTGACGCCGCAATGCGAGAAATCGGGGCCGAATTTGCTTGTCAAATCCTCTCCGGGGATCACGCTCACGTCGATTTCGTATCCCAACTCGGCGAGGATGCGGGGGGTTTCCATGCCGACGCCATAGCGGCCCGCCTTATAAATGCGCGGGCGCACCCCAAGATTGGCTTCGATGCTGAGGGTCAGTTGGACCAGTTTTTCGCGTTCTATGTCGAAGGGCAGATTGCCGGGATAAGAGTTCCTGTCCGTCATCTGCTCCACGAAGGGAGGATTATCCCAGGGTTGAAGGTGGGCGCCGATTTCACAAACACCGCTGCGATGCAAATCGCGGATGAACTCGTAGCCCTCCGGCCTACTGCTGACGGGATAATCAAGAACAAAGGTCGGGCGTACGCTATATCGTTCGAAAATCTGCTGCGCCCGATCTTGGCACCTGACCGAGGCAACACCCATCGCCCGACGCGGCCCGTTCGCCTCCCAATCGAACTCGGCTTCAGTGTCGACGACGACCACGAGCATTGGGGTCTGCTCGGCTGGCCAGTCGATCGAGCTCCAGGTGCTAGGATCGAGCATTCCTCAGCAATAGAAGGCAGCGGTTTTCGGCGACTCCGCCCCGAAGCGCGACGGATTTGCGCGGTGCCCGCGATCGGCTAGGCGAGGCGCATCTTCCAAAGGGGCTCCGGACGGTAACAAATCGGCAGCATCTGCGCCTCAACTATGCCACATAGCGGGTGATAAACCACGCGGCAAACTTATCGATAAGAGTTAAAGATTTTCGCAACCGGTTTAGCTTCGTCTCCCTTCTCTAAGCCGATTTGCGGCTGAATGGAATGTCTCCTCACGAGGTTTCCACGGCGGTCGGTGCTGCCCTTCGCCCCCCGTCCCGCGAGCATGTCCTCCATGTCTTTCCGAGCTTTGGGATCGGTGGCGTGCCATTGCGCATGGTTCGCATAATCAACCACTTTGGCAAGCGGTTCCGGCATACTTTGATCGCCTTGGACGGGAACTACGAAGCCGCAGCTGGGATCGCGGGCGGGCTCGATGTGAGCCTGTGGCCGGGCCCGGGTTCCACGCGTGGCCTGTTCGGAACCATTGTCGGCAGCACCCGGGTGCTGCGCCGTTTACGGCCCGATCTCTTGCTCACCTATAATTGGGGAGCAATCGAGTGGGCAATGGCCAGCCGCTTGTGGCGGGTCTCGCGGCATGTGCATCTCGAAGCGGGCTTTGGACGGGGTGAATCTGACTCGCAGATCCCGCGCCGGGTGTGGTTCCGGCGATGGGCGCTCGGCCGATGCGAGCTGATTGTCGTTCCGTCCCGCCGGCTGGAGGCTCTTGCGCGTGGGGTTTGGGGGTTCCCGCCCACGCGGGTGGCGTATCTACCGAACGGCGTCGATACCGCGCGCTTTACCCGACCTGTTCGCGACGGGCTGCCAGGATTTGCTCGGCGGCGCGAAGAGCTGGTTATCGGCACAGTGGCGCCGTTGCGTCCCGAAAAGAATATCAGCCGGCTAATTCGGGTCTTTGCGAGCCTTCAAGGCTCGCGTCCCTTGCGATTGGTCGTCGCGGGCGATGGGGCCGAGCGCGGCGCTCTCGAGCGGCTCGCAGTCGAGCTCGGCATCGCTGACCGGGTTATTTTTGCCGGTCAGGTTGCACCCGAAGCGGTTCTGGGCACATTTGACATCTTTGCCTTGTCGTCGGATACAGAGCAGATGCCGAACGCGCTGCTCGAGGCGATGGCGGCGGCCCGCCCCATCGCAGCGGTTGATGTCGGGGACGTGAAGGACATCGTGTGCGAAGGTAATCGCGAGTTCATAGTTCCCCGCGATGATGCTCAGGCCTTTGCGCTGGCGATTTCCCGGCTGCTCGAAGGCCCCGCGAAGCGCGCGGAACTCGGCCGCAGCAACTGGGAAAGGGTGGTTGCCGAATTCGCCCAAGAACGAATGTTTGCTGCCTATTCGATTGTGTTTGGTCCGACCTGCAACAGAGAGGCGCAATGAGCGGCGGGAGCGCCTTGGATTGGTCTGTGGTGATGGTTCCCCACCGGGCCGCGCGGCGCGCGGACCGGGGCGGCTTCCTCAGGAAAAGGTTTTTCTCAATGCCATCAAGGAAGCACCGCATCCTGCCAATTCACCCACAAGCTCTCGGAATGAGGCTTTTCTTAATGCCATCAACGAAGTGCCTCATCCTGAGGCGGCGCGTAGCGCCGTCTCGAAGGACGGTGCTCTGACGCGGATCGAGCAATCGTGATCCAGTTTGTGGTTTCCGGCGCATTGCCGAATTTTCCGGCGCTGAGAGCGAGGTGCTTGGCCAATCCGGACGCTCTCCTCAGGCTGGCAGAGCAGGTTGACGGCCCGTGCTCGACCGCGGGCGAGTTTTCCGATCGGTTTAGCCTCGTTTTGCACGACCTGAGAATGGCCGGCGTCTGGAAGCGGACGAACCGGGGGAGGCTCAAGCGCAGCGAGGAGATGCTCTGCGCGCACATAAATCCGGAGTTGCGGCGCGGGCTGACCCTCCTCGATATCGGCGCCTCTGACGGGATCACCACAGTAGACGCGGTCCGGACGCTTCGTCGAGCCTTCGGCGAGGAAGTGCACGCACTGCTCACGGATCTGAACCTCTGGCTGCTTCGCTACCGCCTCGGGTCTTTGGTCGAATATCGTGCCACGAACGGCGAGCCGATCATGGCGCGTCTCGGCCCATTTGGAGTGAGGCTCGCAAGAGCGCGGCGTGAGGCGGGTTCTGGCGGCAATTTTTTGGCGCGATCTTATCTGCGGCGGGTGAAACTTCGCGGGTCGATGCAGCTTGACGCGCGGATCTCGCTCGTCCATCCCGCGGCCAGACGCGAGCCGGGCATTACGATCTTGGAACTCGATTGCCTAACGCTTAACGAGAACCTGCTGGACCGTATCGGGGCGGTCCGAGCCAGTAATGTGTTGAACCTGGGTTATTTCGAAGTGCCGCAAATTTGCCGCGCCCTCGAATGTGTGCATGCCTATTTGCGGGAGGGCGGATGCCTGGTCGTCTCGAAAGCCAATGGTCAGCACTCCGCGGAGGCCGAAAACGGCTCTGTTTGGCTGAGGGAGCGCCGCCGCTTTCGATGGCTGACCGATTTCGGTTCCGGTTCTGAGATAAGACCCATCGTCGATGGCTGGTTGCACAGCTGACGAGTCAGCCGTCGGCGCTGCCCGCAATCTCTCGCATATGGGCGGCGGAATACCGTCGATGGGCGGCTTTTTCCTGCTTTGCACGAAGCCGGGCGAAGATCGGGCAGACGAGCTTCGCCAGCTGCAGAAGGCTTTCGCCGAGCTCGGTTTTGCGTCTCCCGAGATCGTCAGGACCGCATCGTGCGTCATTGCCGCTTATCCCAGTTTTCAGAGCAATTCGGCTACCTTAAAGCGCTACCCGAACGGGGATTTCATTTTTGTCTGCGGCACATGCTTGTCCGAGCGGGGCATCGGGGTGGCGGCGGCCGGCTCGGTGCACGACGGAGCCGAAGAAGAGTTCATGGGCCATTATGCTGTGGTGTTCGGGAAGAATGGCGGTGCCCAGATAAACCTCGACCGCTTCGGCGGGTATCATCTTTTCTATAATGTCGCGTCCGGGATCGTTTCGTCGTCGTTCTTGGCGATTAGCTCGGCCCTCCGCAAATTGACCCTGACCCAGCAAAGCGCGTGCGAGTACGTGTTCAACGGGGTCGTTTCCGGCAATGAAACGCTGTTCAGCGAGGTGACGCTCGCCCCGATCGACGCGTCGATTGCTATTGGCCCAGGGGGGCTCGAAATCCGCCGTCAGACGCTCCGGGTGATACGGACGTTCAACTCGGAGGGGCGAGCAGCGTCGATCGACCACAGCATCGCGCTGCTCGACCGCTATTTCGCGGCTGCGGTCCAACATTTCGGCGATCGCGTGAATTGCGCGCTGTCGGGGGGCTATGATTTCAAGACTGATGCTTGCCTGCCTGCGCCGTCACGGCGCAAGGCCCAGAGTCTATGTTTACGGCAGCAGGCCGGAAAAGGATGTGCGGTTCGCGCTGGAGATCGCCCATCGGGAGGGTTTTCCGCTCGACGTGATCGACAAGAGCGAGCGGCCGGTCATTCCGCCCGCCGATTTTGTCGAGACTGCGCGGCGAAATTTCCTGGCGAGCGACGGCTATCATTACGCCGGCATCTTCCACAACGGCGCGGAGATCGGGGAATCGGCACGCCGGGTACGCGGGGACGCCATCGCCTTCAATGGCGGCGGCGGCGAAATCTTTCGAAATTTCTTTTATCTGCTCGATCGCGAGTACACTGTTCGTGAAATCCTCTGGGCTTTCTACAGCCAATTCGATCCGGCCAGCTGCACATCGGCTTTCGACAGCGCGGGATATTACGAAGGGCTCGAGAAGAAGGTCATGGAGCTATTGGGCACCGATGATCCTCGGCTTTCGCGACCGACCGTCGAATGGCTTTACCACAGGTTTCGCTGTCGGGCATGGGACGGGAGGGTCGACAGCATCGCCAGTCGATACGGCTACACCGGCATGCCCTATCTCGAGAGAGCGATCACCGAGCATGCCAGCGGGCTCTGCCTGGAATGGAAGAATCACGGTTCTTACGAGGCCGAGCTGATCAGGCGAATCGATCACCGGCTGGCCGGTTATCCCTCGATTTACGGCCATAATTTTAGCGGCCCCCCGTCGCGGTCTCGGCGCTTGGCCGACTACGCCACCTATTTACGCCCGCCTTGGCTGCGCCGTTATACATATCGCTTGAAATATGCTCACCGCGCATCGACCGATTGGCCGGGCTACCTCGCTTCCCCCTATCGCAGAGCGGTTTTCGCGGGCGAGGATCTTGGGTTGAGCCGATTGTTTCGGCTGAGCCGGGTACGAGACGACCAGCAGTTCGCGCGGATCTTGTCGCTCGAATACGCTCTCCGATCGTTCGGCTCCCGTGTAAAGATCGACTTCTGACGAAGGCGCGCGCATGTGCGGGATAGCCGGAATTTTCGATTTTCGCGGACGGGCCCGTGTCGACGACGGTCTGCTTCGACGCATGACCGACATGCTTTATCACCGCGGGCCCGATGGCGAAGGCTTTTATTGCGCGCCAGGGATCGGGCTCGGTCACCGCCGGCTCGCGATCGTCGACCTCGTTACCGGCGACCAGCCGGTCTTCAACGAGGACCGGACGATCTGTGTCGTCTTCAACGGCGAGATCTACAACTTCCAGTTTCTGATGGCCGAGTTGGCGGCACTTGGCCATATCTTCCGCACCCGCAGCGATACCGAAGTCATCGTCCATGCCTGGGAGGAATGGGGCGAGGAGTGCCTCGAGCACTTCAATGGCATGTTCGCGTTCGCCTTGTGGGACGCCGGGCGCGAGACCTTGTTCCTGGCGCGGGATCGGCTGGGCGAGAAGCCGCTGTATTATTCCTTTCTGAACGACGGCCGGCTGCTGTTCGCCTCGGAACTGAAGGCGCTCCTGGCGAGCCCTGCCGTTGAACGCCGGCTCGATCCGCAAGCCATCGAGGAATTCTTTGCCTTTGGCTACATACCCGATCCGCGATCGATCTATCTCGGCGTGCGCAAGCTTCCGCCCGCCCACTGCCTTCTGGTGCGCCGCGGCGCGCCAATGCCTGAACCGCGCGGCTACTGGGACATGCGCTTTGTCGACGGTGCCTCGGTGGGCGAAGAGGAGGTCCGGGAGGAGCTGATTGCGCGGCTGCGTGAAGTCGGTCCGGTTGCGAATGATCGCCGACGTGCCGCTCGGCGCCTTCTTGTCGGGCGGTGTCGATTTCGAGCGGCGTCGTGGCGATGATGGCGGGGTTGCAGGAGCAGCCTGTCAGCACTTTTTCGATCGCCTTCGGGTCCAAAGGCTGGGACGAATCCGCCTATGCGGCCGAAATCGCCGAGCGCTACCGCACCGAGCATCGCGTCCGGGAGGTCGATCCGAACTCCTTTGATCTCGTCGGTCGGCTGGCGACGATCTATGACGAGCCGTTTGGCGACAGTTCGGCGATCCCGACCTTTCGGGTGTGCGCCATGGCGCGCGAGAATGTTACCGTCGCATTGTCCGGGGACGGCGGGGACGAGGTGTTTGCCGGGTATCGGCGGTACCGCTGGCATCGTCTCGAAGAACAAGTGCGCAGAGTGGTGCCGCAGGGGCTGCGCCGCCCGTTGTTCGGGCTCTGCGGTGCGCTCTACCCGAAGCTCGATTGGGCGCCGCGCCCGCTGCGCGCCAAGGCGATCCTGGGAGAGCTGGCATGCGATCCGATCGAGGCCTACTTCGCCTCCGTGTCGGTTTGCAGCGACGGCTTGCGGCGACAGATCTTCAGCCCCAAGCTGTTGCGCGAGCTGCAGGGCTACAATGCCGTCGAGGTGTTGCGCTCACACATGGCCCGGTGCAGCAGCGAAGACCCGCTGTCGCAGGTCCAGTACGCCGATTTCAAGACTTACCTCCCGGGAGACATCCTCACCAAGGTCGATCGGGCGAGCATGGCGAGCTCGCTCGAAGTGCGCGTGCCGTTGCTCGATCACACATTGGTCGAGTGGGCGGCACGAATACCGTCTCGTCTGAAGCTGCGCGGCAGCCAGGGAAAATATCTCCTCAAAGCAGCGCTCGAACCCTACGTCTCGCGAGAGATTCTGTACCGCCCCAAGCAGGGTTTTGTGGTCCCGCTGGCCGCCTGGTTCCGCGGGCCCCTGCGCCGGCGGCTCCGGGAAACGCTGTGCGGCCCGGTATTGGGAGACTCCGGGTTGTTCGACATCACCAAGATCGAAACGCTGATCGGTCAGCATCAATCCGGCGCGCGCGATCACAGCGCGCCGCTATGGATGCTCTCGATGATGGAAGCGTTCCTCCGCCAAGTGGACGGCGCGGCCGAGACTCGCAGGCCTCTGAAGATTGCCGAGACCGCCGCGTGATCTTGCCCGCTCTTGGCACGGGCTGCGCGGGCGGATTATGTTTTGCGCGTTGGTCCCCGTAGCTCAGCCGGATAGAGCAACAGTTTCCTAAACTGTGGGTCGCAGGTTCAAGTCCTGCCGGGGACGCCAGCGTTCCGGAATTCGGGCGCAAATGGGACCTGCGCAAGGTGTATGTTAACCAAGTTTGCCACGCTCGGGTCAAGATTGAAGAATATCATGTTCGGCAAGCTGGGGAAATCACCCCCCTTAAACCATACTTCGTTCTTGACTGCGTCCGATCGCCCGCCACAAGCTAGAACTCCATGGAATTGGAGTGAACCGACGGAGTGCAGCGAGCGTTTAATTAGGGTGTTTGGCCAGATGGCAAGGCAAATGGATGCCCAACAAAGTCACGCTGTTCGCGCCGAGCGAGGAGAAAAAGGCCGAGAATGCTGTCCGGCGCACATGTGTATGGCCCATATTATCGTCTCAGAAACACAACGACACAATCGGATATGGTGGCCATGCTGCAGCAGCAATCCCAGGAAATTTGGGGAAGAGCTGCTCAGTGGAGCTCGTTTCGCTCAGTTAAGGCTTATGTCGGATCGTTGCCGGCCAGTTCTCAGGGTATCGAATTCATGACTGCCGTGATGCCCTCTCGCGCTTGTCCGCATAACGTCTTTTGGTACGAGGGTGACCCTGGGGTATCGGTCAACACGCAAGGATATGCGGTTATCCGAGTGGTAGTGACCAAAAAGGTGCCGTGATGCTAAAACAGGTATCCGTGACCGATCTCGGTCAGGTGGACTTTGTGCCGCAAGCCGTTGTGCGAAGCCCAATCAGCTATTTCTCTGATCGGTTGGGGTTCAAGCTCGTATCTGATATTGACGATTTAGATGAATATGAGAGTGCTTTTTTCCAGCTGAACGACAGTTTCCCATTCGCTTTGATCCACTATCGCGGTCATCCACCAGATACGACAACTATATATTTCGGGAGAGGAATCAGTCAGAAAGACGTGCCGCAGATTGTTAGTGACATTCTGAATGATTTCGATCTTCCGTCAGCGGCTCTTGTGTGGATCAGTCCGCCGTCAGATCAAAATCGCTAGTTCAACTAACGCCGTCCCGTTTATCGACGGCGCTATGTCGCAATAAGTCGCCATCGCACCCGCGCCCCGCCCCGATTTTCTCCACAGTTCCGGCAGGACGGAGATCGTGCAGCGAGACGAGAATGCGACGGGTGAAGTCGGTTCGCTATTTCCGATCGGCTTCGGGATCGAGTCCCTTCTCCCGCATCGCCCGCACGGTTACATCATCGGCGCTAATCGTGCCCTTCTCGCGCAAGTGGTCGTAGCAGCGACGGGTGATTTCGTTCCGTCCGCCATTTGCACCCGAATACCCCAGAGTTCCGGTCAACCCGACAATTGCGCCGTCCGCGCCAACCCCGCCGGCTCGCGCCTCTCAGCCGCGTCCCACATCAACCGCGGGTCGAAGGTCTCGGCCGCGAACATCGTCAAAACCACGACGGCGCAAAAGGCGAGGGCGCCGGCGCCGGGCTCGATCGTGACGATCGAGCCGAATGCGACCAGCGCGCCGAGCAGTGACTCCATAAAGATGTCGATCATTGACCAGCGCCCGACAAAGCGCACGATGTGGTAAAGCCGGGTGCGGTCGCGCAGCCATCCCGTGCGGCCGGTCTGGATCGTGATCAGCATGACCGAGAGCCCGATGAGCTTCAGCATCGGCACCGCAATGCTGGCGAAGAACACCAATGCCGCGAGTGGATATTGGCGGGCGGTCAGCAATTCCTCGACACCGCCGAGGATCGTGCTCGGGTGCCCGGCGCCGAGCTGCACCACCGTCAGCACCGGGTAATAGTTGGCCGGGATGTAGAGGACCGCCGCGGCTATGACCAATGCCCAGGTCCGCGCCACACTGTTCGGCTTCCGCTCGTGCAGAGCGCTATCGCAACGGGGACAACGCAGGTCATCGAGCCGGGGCACGCTGACCAGCCCACAGATCTCGCACCCGATTGCACCTGCGAGATGCTGTGAGCCGCCGCAGGGACTACCTCCTCGGTAGAGCCTCTCCCAGATCGCCTCACGGTCGAGCGCGGAGTCGATCCAGACCAGCACAAATGTCAGCGCCAGCAGTGCATAGACGCCGGCCGCGAGCCCGATCGTCACCAGATCGCTGAGCTTCACATACGCGACGAATACGCCGAACACGAAGACCTCGAGCATCGACCATGGACGCAGCCGCTCGGCCCAGGAGAAGATCATGCGCAGATGGACGGGCGGTGACGCTTCGTGCACTCGGATCAGCACATAGAGCATGCCGAGGAGCCTGATGAGCGGCGCCAGTACCGTCACGAAGATGATGACCACTGCGAGCTCGCCCATATTCTGACGAACCAGCTCTTCGGGCCCCGAGAACAGGTCCGCGGCGCGCTTGATGCCGGCGGTTTCGACGCTCATCAATGTCGTCGAACACATGACGACCAGCAATATGAACGCGGCCACGGTCAGCGCGATGATGTGGTCGAAACGATGGGCGCTGGCGCGCCGCAACGTAGTCGGGCACCGCACGCATTGTGCGGTCATGCCCGGCGCCAGGGCCGGAACGGTTTGGATCAAACCGCAGGCCGGGCATTCCCGCAGCTGCGGTTCGGTCATCGGTCGATCCGCCGCGGACCGCATTACCGGCCGGTGGCCAGCATTGTCGCGAGCCCGTCGGCGAGCTGGCCGACCGCGGTGCTGATCGCGGTGACCTCGCCCTGTATATCCCCCGTCGGCGGCGTCACGACAAATCGGAAATTGCGCAACGTCTGGTTTGGCCGCCCCTTGAAGCTGATGCTGGCCTGGGCCTGCAAGACGAGGTTGCCGGACGCGTCCTCGTCGAGCCGCTGGAAATTGAGTTCGATCGTCGCGTCTGGCGAGGCCGTCACGGCTCCGCTCTCACTGAAGACCGTGCTTTGCGGCAGACGTTGACTCAATTCTTCGATCAGGATGCGGCTGAGCATCGGCGCCCAGCGGCTCGCCCCACCAATCGTTCGACATCACATCGAGCCGATAGTTCTCCGACGAGCGGACGATCTGCGATCGTTCCAAGTAGCGCGCCATCGAGATCTGTTGGATCGCGATCACTTTGGGCCCGCTGGTCTGCACTCGGCCCTGGAACCGGCGCGATCGTGTAAAGTACCGGGCTCGGCGAAGAGCAGGCGGCGAGCGACTGCCGCCAACGCCAATGCGGCGAGCTTTGCGCCGTTCATTCGAGCGGCCCGGCCGGCCGGCCCTTGATCAGCGCTTCGGGATGGCGCGCCAACAGATCGGAAAGCGCCCGGATCGAGCGAAGCGCGTCATTGGCCTGTACAAGCAACCGGTCCATATCGCGGTTGAACTTGGTGTTGTCGCCATAGCCGCTGTCGAGCGACAGGACGAGCTTGTTGGCGCTCGTCAATGTCCTCTGCAGCCCGGAAACGAGCTCCGGCAACTGCTTCGTATCGAGATTCCGGATCATGTTCTGGGCCGACGCCATCATCGCGCTGAGATCGGTTATCGCCTTTTTCAACTGCGGGCCCTTGAGCGGCATCGTTGACCGATTTGAGGATGCCGTCGAGGTTCTTGCCGATCTGGTCGAACGGCATCTGGTTGACTTTGTTGAGCAGCTCGGTGGCGGAGGCGGTGAGCCCGCTGAAGCCGCCGCCTTCCGTCGCCGGTATAACGTAGTCCGGGCCGTCCATCGTGACCTCCGCCGGCGGCGCATCGGCATCGAATTCGAGCGCGACGTTCTGCTGCCCAGTGATCAGGCTGGCGCTCTGCAGGCTCGCGCGCAGCCCCTTCTTGAGGAGCGCGTCCACCCCCTCGGCATCGGTCTTGAACATCCGTTTGCCAACCCCGACGACGCGTTCCGGTTCGACCTCGTAGCGGACCGGCGCAAGGACGACATCCTTGGCAGGGTCGTAGGTCAGCCGAACATCCGTCACCTCGCCGACCTTGAGACCGTGCACCGTGACAGCGGCGCCCGGCGCAAGCCCGCTAACCGAACCGGGGAAATACGAGATCGCCGCGATCTTCCGGGTGTAGGACGCCGCATTTGCGATATCCCGGTCGGCGAATAGCGGGAAGATGTGGTTTTCGGAGGCTGCGGCCGTGTGAATATCGGCCGCGGGGGTCTCGAACGCCACACCGCCGAGCAGCAGCGCCTTGAATGACTCCATCTGCACCTCGACCCCGGTCCCGCCCAGCTTGATCGAGACGCCCGACGCGTTCCAGAAACGGGTCTCGTCATGCACATAGCTGTCATAGGGCGCACGGACAAAGGCGTGGATCGTCACGTATTCCGCCATATCGGCGATGTCCCAGCCGAGCACTTCGCCGACATTGAGGTCGCGGAAAAATATCGGCGAGCCGACCGAGACCGCGCCGATGCGCTTCGATTTCAGCAGAAAAGTGCGGCCCGGTACGTAGCGCTGAGAGAACCGGCGGGTCCTCGCGACCGACGAAATCGCGCTGGCTTTTTCCGGCCTTCGCAGCCGGCTGCATGCCGATATAGGAGCCCGATAGCAGCGTCTCGATGCCGGAAATATTGCCGGCGAAGAGCCGCGGCTTGACGACCCAAAACAATGTTCCTTCAGTCAGTAGCGGCTCAGCCTGGCGGGTCGTGGCGACGGTGACGATGACATGCGTCTTGGTCGGGAGCCAGTTCCAGGCTCTTGACCGTGCCGAACACGATGTCCTTGTATTTCATCTGCGACTGGCCGGGCTGCAGCCCTTCCCCGCTCTCGAACGAGATCTTGATGGTAGGCCCTTCTTTCGACAACGTGTCCCACGCGAGCCAGCCGCCAATCGCTACGGCAATGAGCGGCACGAGCCAAATGATGGACACCCGGCGCGAGCGGCGCGTCGTGGCATGCGGAAGCGTCCGCTGCTCCGCGAGGTTGGTCATGGCCAGTCTCCCATTGGACCAAAGGGCTCCGAGCCGGCACGGTCCCGAGCCGGAGTGTCGCGTCAGATCAGGTTCGGGTCAACCGGAGCCATCGAGCAAGCTCCGACAGAGGCGCGTCAACCAGCCCGCACCGCTGAAAGGATCAGCCTCGGTTCCTCGGCCGGCCGCTATGCGTTTTCGGCAAAACTGCGAAGTGCGCGCAAGACCAGGTCAGAACCGGAAAATGCCGGCGAAGATCGGCCCCCGCATCGTCGCATTCGCAGAATGCGGGTCAAACGGCCCCGCGCTGCCGCAGCCCGGCGATCGCCGCCGCGTCATAGCCGAGCTCCTGCAGAACTGCGTCGGTATGCTCGCCCTGATCGGGGGTCGGGCGCAGCTCGTCAGGCTGCGGGTAGCCGCTCATATGGATCGGCTGGCCGACCACCTTTTGCGGCCCGAGCTTGGGGTGGCTCACCGGCCGGGCGATCCCGAGATGCTGGACCTGCGGGTCGGCGAAGGTCTGGTCGATCGTGTTGATCGGCCCGCACGGCACCCCGACCTTGTTCAGCCGTTCGACCCAATAGGCGTTCGGATGCTGGCGGATCAGGTCGCTCAGATGCGCATTGAGCGCCGGGCGGTTCTTGGCGCGAGCCACCACGGTCGCGAAATCGGGGTTCTGGGCGAGGTCTTTGCTTCCCGCCACCTCGCAAAAGCGGCGCCATAGATTGTCGCCCGAGGCGGCAATGTTGATGTAGCCGTCGGCGGTCTGGAACATCCCGGTCCCCGGCGAGGTCGGATGGTAGTTGCCTTCCTGCCCCGCGACCTCGCCTTTCATCAGATAGCGCGCCGCCTGGAAGTCGAGCATGAAGATCTGCGCCTCGAGCAATGAGGTGTGCACCCATTGCCCCTCTCCGGTGCGCTCGCGGTTGAGCAGGGCCAGCACGATCCCGTAGGACAGCAACAGGCCCGCCGAGGTGTCGTTGATGGCGATGCCGACCCGCACCGGGCCTTGGCCGGGCAGGCCGGTGATCGACATCAGCCCGCCCATCCCCTGGGCGATCTGATCGACCCCGGCGCGGCCTTCGTAGGGGCCGTCCTGCCCAAAGCCGGAGATGCTGCCGTAGACGATCCGCGGGTTAACCTTGCGCACCGCCTCGTAATCGATGCCGAGCCGGTGCTTCACGTCGGATTTGTAGTTCTCGACGATGACGTCGGCGTGCTCGGCGAGCTTCATGAAGATCGCATGGCCCTCCTCGCTTTTGAGGTTGAGGGTCATCGCCCGCTTGTTGCGGTGCAGGTTCTGGAAATCGGGGCCGTCGCGGCGGCTGCCGGTGGCGTCGACCAGCTCGCCCGAGGGCTCGATCTTGATCACCTGGGCGCCCCAATCGGCGAGCTGGCGCACCGCCGTCGGCCCGGCGCGGTGCGCGGTCAGGTCGATGACGCGGAAATCGTTGAGGGGGAGTGGGCTCATTGGGGTGCTCTCTCGGTGATTGGATGGGTCGGGTGCGTCCTTCGCGACAGCCGCTACGCGGCTTCCTCAGCGACGAGGGCAATAGTCTGATATTTCAGTTACGGGATGGGTTGGGAGCCAATTTTACCGGAAATACGGGAAAGCTCAATGACTCGGATATAATTATGAAGACCCAACAGCTGTCGACCACGATGAGAGCGATCTACGCAACCGGGAATGAGATAGGTTACACTCTTTTCGGCCTGATGCCGCCCACGCCACCAGCCCCAAAGCCGATACCGGCCGGGCTGTCGGATATCCCAAAAATCGTCACAGACATGATCCCGGAATTCCAGGAGCTGCGCCAGCACGGGCAAACCGGACGCGACTTGGTGGCCGTGATCTATGGCGCAATTTCGACATGCATCCGCTTCCGATTGTACATGGGTTCGCGTTCGGATCTGCTGCTCGAACTGTCCGAGAAGCTTCGCGCATGCCCCCAACAGCGCATACAGGACAGGAAGGTGGGGCAAGCCGCTTCGGTGCCGCCACTGGCGCTCGCGTTTCTGATCGGATTTTCCGTGGATGTGTTCCTGTCTTTCCTCGAAACGCTGTCACAATCCTTTATCAAGCGCTCGGATCCCGAGCCGCGCTCCAAGCCTGCGCCGGCGGGCACGTGACGCCCGATGCCGCGCTGCTCGAGGCTGCCCGGGGGTTTCGGCCGCGCATCATCGCGGAGCGCGACCGTATCGAAGCGGCCCGCCGGCTGCCGGATGATCTGGCGCGCGACCTGGCCCGCGCCGGGTTTTTCCGCATTTTCCTGCCCAAAGCCTATGGCGGGCTCGACCTGACCCCGATGCAGGGAATGGAAATCTTGGAGGAGCTGGCCCGGGCCGACGCCTCGGTCGCGTGGTGCGTGTGGAACGGGAACACCCATTGGACCGCCGCGCAGCTCGCGCCGGATACCGCGCGAGCCATCCATGCCGACCCGGCTGTCGTCACCGCGAACAGCACGCGCGCCTCGGGGCAGGCGGAGATCGTCCCCGGCGGATACCGGGTGAACGGGCGATGGTCGCTGGTGAGCGGCTGCGAACTCGGGTCCTGGATGGTCCTGCTGTGCGTCGTCCAGCAAGACGGGAAGCCGCGCGTGGCGCCGCCAGGGCCGCCCGAAACCCGGTTCATGATCCTGCCCTCGACCGAATGCGAGATCATCGACACCTGGACGGTCGGCGGGCTGCGCGGCACCGGAAGCCATGATGTGGCGGTGCGCGGCCGGTTCGTGCCGACCAGCTTCGGGTCGTCCTTCACCGACCCGCATGTGCTGCCGGAGCCGCGCTATCGCATCCCTCCATTCTCCCGCGTCATCCCGGGGCTCGGCGCGATGGCGCTCGGGATCGCGCGCGGCGCGATCGAGACCCTCACCGAGATTGCGGTCGAGAAGACGCCGCAGCGGACGACGCAAACCCTGCGCCAAAGCCACGACGCCCAAGTTCGGGTCTCGCAGGCAGAGTCGCTCGTCCGCTCGGCCCGGCTGTTTCTGCTCGACAGCCTGGAGCGGCTGTGGAAAGTGCTGATCGCGGAGGGCGAGGCCACGATGGAGGCGCGCGCGCATGTGCGGCTCGCCGCGTCGCACGCCGTCTCCAGCGCGGTCCAGGCGGTCGACCTCCTCTATATCGCGGCCGGCGCGAGCGCGCTCTACGCGAGCTGTCCGCTGGAGCGCGCATTCCGCGACGTGCACGCGATCACCCAGCACATCGGGGTCCATCCGCGCGTGCTGGAGACGACGGGCCGGGTTTTGTTCGGGCTCGAGCCGGACACGCCGCTCCTCTGACCCGCAGAAAGCCACGAACGGAGTTTCGGCATGCGAAGCTACGCACAGAAGCCGAGAGCATCTCAGCAGACCGCGACGGCCAAGAATACGCCATCCCGCGCCAATGCCAGCGGCCTGCACCGTCATGCGGCCGGGCCAGGGCCTGCGGCCGCGCCGGCGATCGTGCACGAGGTGGTGCGGGGGCACGGCCGGCCGATGCCGGCCGGGGTGCGGCGCGAGTTGGAGGCGCTGCTGGGCCAGGACTTCGCGGATGTGCGCGTCCACACCGACGAACGCGCCGGCGCGTCGGCGCAGGCGGTGGCGGCGCACGCCTACACGGTGGGCCGGCATATCGTCTTCGCTCCGGGGCGCTTCGACCCGGGCTCGGCGCAAGGCCGAAGGCTGCTCGCACATGAGCTGACCCACGCGGCGGGCCACCCGCCGGGGGCGCCGACGCCCTCGGGCGACCTGCGGATCAGCACGCCCACCGAGGCAGCCGAACGACACGCGCGTCGCCGTGTCGGAAGGGTCCGTCCCGGCCGCGGCCCTCGCGGCGCCGCGCGGCCTCTTCCGGCAGGCCGGCGGCCTCGTTCCTCTCGCCGGCGTCACGGTCAACCACGACCGGGTGACGGTCCCGCCGGTCGCCGGGCTGTCGTTCAGGGCCACCAAGACCCCCGCAAACGCGCCGGGGGTGACGCTCGCCGTCGTCGGCGACAACGCCACGATCGCAGCCGGGACCACGGTCAACAACACCACCGGGGCGATCACCGTGGCGGCCAGCCA
Source organism: uncultured Alphaproteobacteria bacterium (assembly GCA_963836845.1). Lineage (GTDB taxonomy): Bacteria > Pseudomonadota > Alphaproteobacteria > ATCC43930 > CGMCC-115725 > AP-15. The sequence continues at coordinate 418,963 of CAWILK010000015.1, forward strand.
GACCGGCGGCAGCGCCCATGCCGAGGCCAGCCAGAACGCCACCGGTCCCGGTGGCGTCACGATCCAGAGCACCTCGCCCGCAACGGCCCCGTTCAACTTCACCGCCATCCCGGCGGGGATCGGCGGCACCACGGCCTCGGCCAGAAACGTCACAGGCTCTTACGGCGGCGATTTCACCCACACCTTCACCTCTCCGGCGGGCGGGCAGACCGCGTTGGAGCGCTCCCACGTAAACGAGAAGTTCGCCGCCGCGAGCGGCACGACCCTCACCATCACCGGCCCGCTCACAACGCTGACGATCACCGTCAACAACCCTGACTCGGCGACCGCCGGCTGGGACCTGGACTCCGCCGGGACGATGGCCGCCGCGGACCACGTGACCTGGTCCGACACCGTCGACGCCCGCCCGTTCGTCGCCAACGCGTCCCATCCGTCGCCCAGCCCCGCGCTGCCGCAGGCGCTGACCGCGACCCAGAATTTTCGCAACCTGACCTTCCCGAGCCAGACCTACGGCGCCGCCGCGGTCGCCTCGACGACCCATCGGCGGGCCATCGAGGACCGCAACAATCGGCTCAAGGCGGTCACCAGCGCCAACGCCGCCGGGATCAATCAGGAGGTCGTCGAAGACTACAACGGGCCGACGGTGTTCCGCCGGTGCCGCGCCGCCCCGGCCTCGGTCCCGGTGGCAGCACCCGCTCCTCCGGGAGGGGCGGCTCCCGCTGCGACGACCTCGACGATCACCGTCGACGCCGAGGGGCAGGCGGCGGCGCCTGCATTCAGCATCCGTCCGCCCGACCTCGGCTGCACGATCACATCCGGCGGCGTGCTCACCCCCGGCACGACCACCGGAACGGTCACCGTCCGCGCCGGGGACACCGCGAATTTCGACGAGACGACCGTGACCCTGACGCCGCGGCCGGCGGCACCGACGCCGAGCCCCAATCCCAGCCCGGCGCCGCGACCATGAGCGCGCCCCACGCTAGGCGAAGCCGTTAGCAAAGGAAGGAAATCCTCGATGATCTGCGATGTGCACGCGCATTACACGCCAAAGAATTTCAGCGAGTTCATGGGCGACCGGTTCGCCTCGCCGGTCCATCTGCCGGTCAAGCGCGGCATGGCGCGCCACCCGTTCTCGGATTCGCCCGAGGACATCGAGGGCCGGTTCCGGCTGATGGAGGAGGCGGGGGTCGGGAAGCAGGTGTTGTCGCCGAACCACCCGCCCTATCTGCCCGACGAGGCGGAATGCGTGACCGCGGTCAAGATGCTGAACGACGCCTATGCCGAGTTCGCGAGCCGCTACCCCGACCGCATCAGCTCCTACGTCATGCTGCCGTTGCCGCATATCGACGCGGCATTGAAGGAGATGGAGCGCGGCTTCGACCAATTGGGCTGCGTCGGCGTCAACATGAACATAATCTGCCTCGGCCGCTCGATCGCCGAAACCGAGTTCGAGCCGATCTACGCCGAGATGAACCGGCGCGGCGCGGTATTGTTCGTGCATCCGGCGGGGACGGGGATCTGCTCGCCCTTCATCGTCGATTACAATTTCCGGGCGTCGGTCGGCACCTCGCTCGAGGACGCGACCTTTGTCTTGCATATGATCGCCAAGCAGATCCCGCACCGCTATCCCAACATCAAGTTCATCGTGCCGCATTTGGGCGGGCCGATCCCGATGCTGTTGAACCGCCTCGACAAGCAAGGCCAGAACCCGAGCGGCCACCCGAACCTCGCCGAGGCGCCGAGCGTCACTGCCAAAAAATTCTATTACGACACGGTCTGCTACGGCTCCAAGCCGGCGTTCCTCTGCGCCCTCGAAGCCTTTGGCGCCGACCATCTGGTGACCGGCAGCGACTACCCGGTATTGCAGGATTACGAGGCCTATAAGGAGACCTTCGCCTACATCGAGCGGCTGGGCCTGCCCAAATCCGACACCGACAAGATCCTCCACCACAACGCGCAGGCGCTGTTCGGGTTCGACCACTGAGGCGGAATGATGTGTCCCGCAACAATGCGGGGAATGGACGCGAATTCACCTCTGGAAAGCGGCTTGCCGAGCCCTGTCGCACGGCAAGTGATTCACGTCACCCCTGTTCCGGATCATGCACGCTCTCGAGCGGAAGGCCGACAGGGGTGGGAAGCTGACCCGATGCGTAGCAGCCGTCCCGGAAGCATAGCGGTTCTCCGCTGTCCTCCATCTGAATGGCTCCAAAGGGTGGGTAGCGGGCATATGTCGCGACTGCCGGTTTTGTCGGTCGAGCTTACGCCCAAACCGGTCGTGACCCTACCGTTTCGACGCGATAATGGGAGTTAATTCGATCCAGCGCTCCTGTCTCCGGTTCAGACGACGGTTATGGCGCCGTCGCGGGATGCACTCGACTGACAAGATCGCCAGCGGGGGCTTGCGAGCCGTCCGCCGCGGCAGACGGGAAGGGAGATCGATGGTGGTTCGTCAGCGAAGCGATTGGCCAGCTTGACAGACCTAACGCCACGCCCGTACGTTGGTTAATGCGAAACCTCATCATCCTCGGCGATCCGTTTCACCCACCAGAAAGCCAAGCGCCGTCGCTGACCGCGATAATGGCGAGCATTGGCATTGGCTCGGACGTCGAGGATGACGTTGAGGCTGGCTGCCGGAAACTGTCGACCGGCAAGTATAGTTTGCTGACGTTCAGCGCTGCCCGGTGGCGCATGCTGAATTCAACATTAGGGCGGGTGGACCCTGAGGCCATCCCCCCGCCCTCGGATCCGGATCCGCGCTGGGCATTGTCTCTGTCAGAGTCCGGCCGCGATGCCATCCGAAAGCATCTCCGTGGCGGGAGATCCTTGCTGGCGATGCATTCGGCGACTATCGCTTTTGACGACTGGTCCGAGTGGGGCGAGATTGTCGGTGCTCGCTGGGTGTGGGGCCAGTCCGGCCATCCGACGCTCGGCCCCGTGGAAGCGCGATTCATCCCGGATATCCACGAGTCCGCTGGTAGCGGATCTGCCGTCCTTCGACTGCGAGGATGAAGCCTACGGCGGGATGTGGATTGCGCCCGACGTAAAGCCGCTCGCCGAAGCGCGCGCCGCAGCGCCGGGCGTATCTGGACCGGGAAGCACGTGGACCCCGACGCTGTGGACCCGCCAATGGCAGGGCGGTCGGGTCGTCTATGACGCGCTCGGCCACGCCTCCGCGTCGCTCGATCACCCGGTGCACCGGCGGGTGGTGACCCGCGCCGCGTTGTGGGCGCTGGGCCGCAGCGACGACGAGATCTGCAAGGCATGACGCGCCTTACAACGCGATGTAAGGCTGGAATTAGAATCGCTTCGGCGTCCGAGTTATCGTCGCGGCTGCCCTTCCTTGTCGACAAGGCCAAAATCGGCATCGTGACCCTGGTCAGCGGGGCATCCGGCGGATGTCGGTGCAAAGTAATCTTGGGCCTAACGAGAGAGACGCGATCTATGTTTAAATATGGCCTTGAACACATCATGTCGTTCAACGTGAAAATCGCCGAGCCGGAGGTGAGCGGCCCTGTCCCGGAAGGTCTGGGGTCAATGGCTATATTCTCGGAGGCGAGGTCACTGGCCCGAGAATATCGGGAAAACTCCGCCCGGTCGGCGGCGATTGGCTGACGATCCGCAAGGACGGGGTATCCATCCTCGACGTGCGCGCGACGATCGAAACCCACGACGGGGCGTTGCTCGACTTGTCCTATTCGGGCATCCTCGACATGGGGGATGAAGGCTACGAGCAGTTTCTGCAAGGACGGCCTCCGGCGAGCGGGACAGCGATCCGCATGTCCCCGAGGCTTTCCACATCCCACCCTGATTATCTTTGGCTCAACCGCCTGCATTGCCTCGGGATCGGGCAGGCATACCTCGAGCGGTCCGAAGTCGCCTACGACGTTTACGCGGTGCGCTGAGGCGGTGGCTTACGCTTGGGTGGCGCCGAGGTTGCGGGTTCCTTTTGGGGACCTAGGTCGAAGCGGCGGACGACCGGGCGATGTTCTTGACCTGCTGCTCGCCCCTGTCCTCAAAGGCGAAGTCGAGATTGTCGCGGACTTGGTCGCGCGCGACGCGGCCGACGCAGATCCCGCCCCCATAAGGAGACCTTCGCCTATATCGAGCGGCTGGTCTGCCCAAATCCGGTACCGACAAGATCCTCTACCACAACGCGCAGGCGTTGTTCGGCTTCGACCACTGAAGGTCGGCGCGGGGCCGACACCGGGAGATCGGGTGCGGCCCCGCAGGCCCCGTTTTTTGGCGTAGCCCCGTCGAGCAAAGACCTGGTCAGTTCGCGGCGAGCTTGTCCTGGGTCTTTGTCTCGAAATCGCTGGCGTCGTGGCGCTCGTGCAACTGCTCGGAGGGGTTGCCCGAAAGGCGGTTCACCATGCGCCCGCGTTTGACGGCCGGCCGCTCGTAGATCATGTCGGCCCAGCGCTGGACGTTCTTGTACTCGTGCACCGCCAGGAACTCAGTCGCGCCATATTGCCCGAACTTGACCAATCCGCCATACCACGGGAAGCAGGCGATGTCGGCGATCGTATAGGCCGGCCCTGCGACGTACTCGCTTTCCGCCAGCCGGCGGTCGAGCACGTCCAGGAGGCGCTTTGTCTCCATCGTAAAGCGGTCGATCGGGTATTCGATTTTGACCGGCGCGTAGGCGTAGAAATGCCCGAAGCCGCCGCCGACATACGGCGTGCTGCCCATCTGCCAGAACAGCCAGGACAGGCATTCGGCGCGCGCGGCGGTCTCGGTCGGCAGGAATTCGCGAAACTTCTCGGCGAGGTGCATCAGGATCGCGCCGGTCTCGAAGACCCGGATCGGCGTCGGGCCGCTGCGGTCCACCAGCGCCGGGATCTTGGAGTTCGGGTTCGCCGCGACGAAGCCGCTGCCGAACTGATCGCCCTCGCCGATCCGGATCAGCCAGGCATCGTATTCCGCGCCCTTATGGCCGAGGGCCAAGAGTTCCTCGAGCATTATCGTGACCTTGACGCCATTTGGCGTGCCCAGCGAGTAGAGCTGCAACGGGTGGCGGCCGACCGGCAATTCCTTCTCGTGCGTGGCGCCCGCGATCGGCCGGTTGATGTTCTCGAACCTGCCGCCGCTCGGCTTGTCCCAAACCCAGACCTTGGGCGGCGTGTAATCGGGCGAGTCGGGCATTCCTGAACCTCCATGAGTGTTGCGGGGGTGGCGCACGCGGACACGTGCGCTGTCGGCTCATCCTACACGATAGTCGCCCATGGGCCCGACCGGATATTGAGCAGGTCGGAAAGCTGAGGATCACTCCAGGGATGGGGCCGCCGGCGTAGAAAGAAGGGTCCCTGCCACCGGCGCTCAGCTTCAGCCGGAGGGGCCGGCAAGCGCGATCTGGCGATATTCAATCTGGCCATAGACAGCAGGCTCAGAGCCTGTCGAGCACATCACCAAGCCGCGGCGGACAGCCGGCGCGGACACGGTCTCAGCATCGGGGAACCATTAGCTCTCGAGCCCGCGCGAGGTCGGCAGGGGTGTCCACCTGCACGCCGAGCCAAGCCGGGTCGACGAGGCTCACCGAGATGCGCATCCCGGCCTCGAGCGCGCGCAGCTGCTCGAGGCGCTCGCGCTGCTCGAGCACACCGGGGGGCAGTCGGACAAAGCGATCGAGCGCGGCGCGGCGATAGGCATAGAGCCCGATATGCTCGTAATGCGGCCCCGACCCCCACGGAATAATCGATTTGCTAAAGTAGAGGGCACGCGCCGAGCGGGCCGGATCGGCAAAACCGGCAGCCACCTTGTTGACGCTGGTGTCCTCGAGCGCCGCCGGATCCTCGATCAGCGCCGCGAGCGTCGCGATGTCGGTCTCTGGGTCGGCGAGGCCGGCCAACGCGACCCGGACCGCCGCCGGGTTCAGCAGCGGCAGATCGCCTTGCACATTGACGATCGCGCCGTAATGGGCGGCTGGGTCGATGCGGGTTATCGCCTGATGGATGCGGTCGGAACCGGTGGGCAGCTGCGGGTCGGTCATCACCGCCTTTCCGCCGGCGGTTTGAATTGCCTCGGCGATCGCCTGGTCGCCGCAGGCGACGACCACCGGCCCGATGTCGGCGGCCACAGCGCGGCGCCAGACATGCACGATCATCGGGGTCCCGGCGATATCGGCGAGCGGTTTGCCGGGGAGCCGGCTTGCGGCGAGCCGCGCGGGAATGACGATGATGGGGTTTTCGGGTGCAGCTCTGGCCACAGCGACAAGATGCCCGGTTCGTGCGGGCGCCGAAAGCGTGATATTTCGGTTGAGCTGTCGGGGGGATTCCGATTGTCTCCCGGCCCGACAGGGTCGGAGGAGCGTCGATGTCGTCATTCGAGTGGAACAAGATCATCGCCTCGGTGCTGACGGCGATGATCGTCGCGATGGTCTCCGGGATCCTCGCGAGCCAGCTCGTCCGCCCGAAGGAGCTCGCGCAGCCGGTCTATGTTCCGGTCGCCGCCGAAGCCGCGCCGAGCGCGCCCGCCGGTCAGGCCGCCGCCGGGCCGGAGCCGATCGGGCCGCTGCTCGCCAAGGCCGATCCGAAAAAGGGCGAGCAGATCGCCAAAGTCTGCGTCGCGTGCCACACCTTCAACAAAGGCGGGGCGAACAAGATCGGACCAAACCTGTGGGGCATCACCGAGGAGGCGATGGCCGAGGTGCCGGGCTACCAATTCTCCGCCGCGATGCAGGCCCATAAGGGCGAGAAGTGGGACCCGGAAAAGCTCAATCAGTGGCTGTGGAAGCCGCAATCCTTGATCAAGGGCACCAAGATGACCTTCGCCGGCATCCCCGACTCGCAAAAGCGCGCCGACGTCATCGCCTATCTCGAAAGCCTGAAATAGCCTGAGGGGCTGACAGGAATGGATCTCGGTGTTTCAATAGGTTACCGTCGTTCCCGCGAAAGCGCAGGGGGAATTCAGGCGCGGCAGGTCCGCAGCTGCTGGCTCCTGGACCCCCGCTTTCACGGGGGCGACGGATATCCTGTTGTGCGCACTGCATTCTTTTTGAGCCGGGCTCTGAAAGATGGTGGCTCCGCGGCAGCCGGCCGCTCTTGGTCTTCTCCGCCCGCGTCGCGTCAGCGGCGGGGAGGGTGAGGTGGGCCTCCCCGGAGCCATTCCGAGCCCGTTGCTCCCCCACCTCACCCCGACCCTCTCCGCCCCCAGGGGCGGAGAGGGAGAATCCTAGCTTTCGAGTGAGGGGCACGATTGGTCTCGCAGACCGAGCTCGACGCCTATCTCGCGCTTGCATTGAAGCTCGCCGATGCGGCGGGGGAAGCAATTCGGCCGTATTTCAGACAGCCGCTGGCGGTCGAGAACAAGACCGATCTCAGCCCGGTGACCGCCGCCGACCGGGCGGCGGAAGCGGCCATGCGCTCGCTGATCGAGCGGCACTTCCCGGATCACGGCATCATCGGCGAAGAGTTCGGCCGCGTGCGCGACGGCGCCGAGTATCGTCTGGGTATTGGACCCGATCGACGGGACCAAGTCATTCATCAGCGGCGTTCCGCTGTTCGGCACCCTGATCGCGCTGACCCGCGGCGGGCGGCCGATATTGGGGATCATCGACCAGCCGATCTCGCGCGAGCGCTGGGTCGGCGCGGCGGAAAGGCCGACAACCCTCAACAGGGCGGCGGTGCGCTGCCGAAGCTGTGCCGACGCTCGCCGCCGCCACCTTGTTCGCGACCGCCCCCGACATGTTCAAGGCCGGCGACGCGGCCGCGTTTGCCCGGCTCTCCCAAGCCGTCAAGCTGACCCGCTTCGGCGCCGATTGCTACGCCTATGGCTTGCTCGCGGCCGGGTTTATCGACCTTGTCCTTGAAGCGAGCCTCAAGCCATACGATTTCTGCGCGATGGTTCCGATCGTCACAGGGGCCGGAGGGGTGGCCTCCGACTGGCGCGGAGCGGATCTCGATCTCGTCTCGGACGGCCGCGTTCTCGTCGCAGGCGATCCCCGCACGCATCAAGCAGCGCTCGCCTTGCTGGGAGGATGAGCCCGTCGCGCGGAGCGAAGTGATGCGCAGAGCACCTGCACTCGTCCTGACCCTTATTCTGACGGGCAGCCTGATCGCGGCGGCGTACGCGGCCACGACACCGGGGATGTCGCTGTTCGGCGACCTCAAATACGGCCCCGACTTCAAGAATTTCGACTACGTCAACCCGGACGCGCCAAAGGGCGGCACGATGCGGCTTTCCGCGATCGGGACCTTCGACACCCTCAACCCCTATGTCGTGAAGGGCCTGCCGGCAGCCGGTATCGGCGGGATCTTCAGCACCTTGGCGGTGGCCTCGGAGGACGAGCCCGGAAGCGAATACGGCCTCGTCGCCGAAAAGATCGAACTCGCGCCCGACAAATTGTCGGTGCTCTACGAGATCCGCAAGGAAGCGCGGTTTCACGACGGAACGCCGATGACCCCCGAGGACGTGATCTGGACCTTCGAGACCTTGCGGGCCAAGGGCCATCCGTCCTACCGCTCCTACTACGGCGATGTCGTCAAGGTCGAAAAGGAAGGCGACCGCGGTGTCCGGTTCGTCTTCAAATCGGCCGAGAACCGCGAATTGCCGCAGATCCTCGGGCAGATGCCGGTGCTGTCGAAGGCCTATTGGTCGGGGCGCGATTTCGAGAAGACGACGCTCGAACCGCCGCTCGGCAGCGGCCCCTACAAAATCGAATCCGTCGATCCCGGCCGCTCGATCACCTACCGCCGGGTCGCCGATTACTGGGCGGCCGACTCTGCCGGTCATGAAGGGCCGCTACAACGCCGATCAGATCCGCTACGACTACTACCGCGACGCGACGATCGCGCTCGAAGCCTTCAAGGCCGGCCAGTACGACATCCGGCTCGAAAACTCGTCGAAAGAATGGGCGACCGGCTACGACAGCCCGGCCTTGCGCGCCGGGCTGATCAAGAAAGAAGAGATCCCGAACCAGCTGCCGAGCGGCATGCAAGGATTTGCCTTCAATCTCCGCCGGCCGCTGTTCGAGGACCCGCGGGTTCGCGAGGCCATTGCCTATGCATTCGATTTCGAATGGTCGAACAAGAATTTGTTTTACAGCGCCTACAAGCGCACCCGCAGCTATTTCGACAATTCCGAATTGGCGGCTACCGGCGTGCCGCAGGGCGAGGAGCTCAAAATCCTCGAAAAATACCGCGGGCAAATCCCGGACCGCGTATTCACGGCCGAATACAATCCGCCGAAATATGACGGGTCGGGCAATATCCGGGACGGCCTGCGCGCTGCGCTCAAATTGCTGAAGGAGGCCGGCTGGACATTCAAGGGCGACAAGCTCGTCAACGACGAGACCGGGCAGCCCTTCGAATTCGAGGTCCTGCTGGACAATCCGCAGTTCGAGCGCATCGTCCTCCCCTTCACGAGAAACCTCGAACGGATGGGGATCACCGCGCGGGTGCGCACGGTCGACAACGCGCAATATCAGAAGCGGATGGAAACCTTCGACTACGACATGGCGGTCGTAGCCTTCGGCGAGTCGCTGTCGCCCGGCAACGAACAGCGCGATTTTTGGGGCTCGCTGGCCGCCGGCGAGCAAGGCAGCCGCAACCTGATCGGCATCAAGAACAAAGTCGTCGACGACCTGATCGAGGATTTGATCCGGGCGCCCGACCGGGACAGTCTCGTCGCGCATACCCGCGCCCTCGATCGGGTGCTGCAATACGGCTACTATCTGGTTCCGCACTACCACATCGCGGCGTTTCGCGTCGCCCATTGGGACAAGTTCCGCCGCCCCTCGGTCTCGCCCAAATATGCGGTTGGGATGGAAACCTGGTGGATCGATCCCGGCGCGGAGCAATCGGTCGAAGCCAAGAAGGGCGAAGTAACCAAGCAGTGATGGCGTCCGCCCTCACCCACCAAGCCCTTTGGGCTTGGTCCCCCCTCTCCCGCACGGCGGGAGAGGGTGCCGAGCGCAGCGAGGCGGGTGAGGGTGGCGCATGATCGCCTATGCGATCCGCCGCATTGCGCTGATCATTCCGACCTTGCTCGCGATCATGGTGGTCAATTTTGTGATCGTCCAGGCGGCGCCGGGCGGGCCGGTCGAGCAGATGATCTCGAAGCTCAAGGGCAGCACGGTCGGCGCCACCGAGCGCATCAGCGGCGGGGCCGGCGAGCTCAAGACCGAGGCGGGCGGCAACGACAGCCGCTATCGCGGCGCCCGCGGGCTCGACCCCGCGCTGATCAAGGAGCTCGAAAAGCAGTACGGCTTCGACAAGCCGCCGCTCGAGCGCTTTTTGCTGATGATGCGCAACTACATCACCTTCGATTTCGGCATGAGCTTTTTCCGCGACCGCCGCGTCGTCGACCTGATCAAGGACAAACTGCCGGTGTCGATCTCGATCGGGCTGTGGACGACGCTGGTCACCTATCTCATCTCAATCCCGCTCGGCATAAGAAAGGCGGTGCGCGACGGCAGCCGGTTCGACGTGTGGACGAGTGGTGTGATCATCGTCGGCTATGCGGTGCCGAGCTTTTTGTTTGCCGTGCTGCTGATCGTGCTGTTCGCCGGCGGCAGCTATTTTTCGATATTCCCGCTGCGCGGCCTAGTCAGCGACAATTGGGCCTCATTGTCCTGGCCGATGCGGATCGCCGACTATTTCTGGCACATCGCGCTCCCGATCACCGCGCTGGTGATATCGGGCTTCGCGACCTTGACGATGCTGACCAAGAACTGCTTTCTCGACGAGATCAACAAGCAATACGTGCTGACCGCCCGGTCCAAGGGCCTCACCGAGCACCGCGTGCTTTACGGCCACGTCTTTCGCAATGCGATGCTGCTGGTGGTTGCCGGGTTCCCCGCGGCGCTGATCGGGATCCTCTTCACCGGATCTTTGCTGATCGAGGTGATCTTCTCGCTCGACGGGCTCGGCCTCCTCGGCTTCGAGGCGGCGATCAACCGCGACTACCCGATCATGTTCGCGACCCTCTACGTCTTCACCCTGATCGGCTTGTTGCTGAAATTGATCAGCGATTTGACCTACATGCTGATCGACCCCCGCATCGATTTCGCCGCCCGCCGATCGTGAAGCTGGCGCGTCTACGCGGCCCTGGATGGCCGTTGCTCGCCGCGGCCGCTGTCGTGCTGACCACCGCCGGGAGCGGTGCCCAGGAGCTGCCGCGCGGAGGAGGAGCCGTCCCGACGCTGCGGCGCGGCGCGGACGGGCAGATCGAGGCCGCTCCGACGAACGCCGCCCCGCCGAATGCCCCGGCTCGGCCGCGGCGTGGTGACCGAGGTTCGGCTCCGGCCGTCCAACCGAGCGCCAAGGCTCCCGAGGCTCGGGCCGCCGCCGCGCCCCAGGGGCCACGGTCGGTCATAATGGTCACCCCGGTAGTTCCTCGAATATCCAACACCACGCCCCGGGGCGCCGTCGTCGCAAGCTACTCGGTCGTGATGAGCGACGGCTCGCCGTTCACCGGGGCCGTGCGGTTTGCCGCACCCCATTACGACAGCCAGAAAGTCTTCGCCCTCTCAGGCGACAAGATCATCGTCAACCCGAGCGGACCCGGGCTTGTCCCGGGGAAGACCACCGTCACCCACCACATCACGCTCGAGACAGTGCCTTGATTATTTCCTGAGCAACCGTCTCGGAAACCGCGCTAACCCAGATTCGAGGCGGGCTTCGCGTTGACGCAGCGCAACAATTTCCAATAGCCGAACAGGTTGCTCGGCCGCACCTCGCGAATCGACAAGCGGCTGTCCCGGTGAAACCGGTCGAACGGGAAGTCGGCGTGAAACCCGATGTGCCGCGCGACCCGCGCCAAGCGCTTTTCCATGAAGCGCGCCATCACATTGTCGCTGGTGAAGTGGTTGACCACGACGATGGTCCCGCCGGGAATGCAGACGCGGCGCATCTCCGCGGCAAACCGCGTCGGGTTGGGGACGACCGAGGCGACGTAGAGCGCCAATACCGCATCAAAGGAGTTGTCCTGGAATTCGAGGTTCTCGGCGTCCATGACGTGAAGGCCCTCGACATGGGCGAGCCGCAGGCGCTCGGCGCGCCGACGGGCTTTGGCGAGCATTTCTTCGGAGACGTCAATGCCGGTAACCCGCGAATCCGGCCGGAAATAGGGAAGCGACAGCCCGGTGCCGACGCCGACTTCGAGAATGCGCTGGCCCGGCCGATCATTGGCGATGCGCACCGCATCCTTGCGGCCCGGGTGGAACACCGGCCCGAAGAAAAAGTCGTAAGAGCCGGAAAACAGGCGGTAGGTCCGGATCGTGTCCTGCAGGTCCATCGTCACGCTCTTGTTGGTCATCGAAAGGACCGGCGGGATCCGCCGCCCCCTTTCGGAGCCGGCGTCCCGGCCCCTCGTTAACCCAGCGGTAGCATTTCAGCAAGGCCGGGCCATCCTAGAAACGCAGTTGTCGCATCAGGGTTGCACGAAACTCGGTCGCGAGGGCGCCGTCCGTCGGCAGCGCGAGCCTGCTGACGAGCAAGTCCCCGACGGGCTGATCCAGCGCTTCGAGTTCACCGATCAGCTCAGCCACAAATGCCGAGGGGCTATCTCAAGGAAGCTGCGGCTTCTCCCGACGAGATCGATCGAATGCCCTTTGCTGATTTGATACGGACCGCAAACGCTCAGGAAAGCCAGCGCTCCAGCGGCGAGGCATTATGAGCTTGGCTGATCCGGTGCGGTCGGCACCTCCGTTGTCGCCGAACGGTATTTCCCTCCCCTGCCTTGCGAGCTGATCTTTTTCGCTTGGCTAAGGGCACTTAGCGCGTTGGCGATTGACTGTGGGCTGATACCTTGAGAACCCAGTGCCTGGGTGATCTCAGCGGATGTCATTCCTTGGGGGTGCTCGGTTATGGTCTTGAGCACCGCTGCCTGGACGAAACCCCTTGGATGTCGGCTGCCTTGTGGCGGTCGCGAAATCTGGGATGGGCCTGGCGCGGTACCGAAATAAGCGTCAATGCGGCGGAGCCGTTGATCGATCTCCTGGATCTCGATCTCGAGTTCCTGCCTGCGTGTGGTGAGCCGTTCTTGCTCTGTCTTAAGAGCAGCATCAACATCGATAGGGGCCTGAGCCAACTGCTTCTCCGTAATGGGGTACAGGGAGACTATAGCGCTTTGGCGCACCGATGGTGGGACTTGCCAAGACCGATGCCGAAGACGCCGCGTCGGCTGGCGGAGGGCCCTGGGCTGTACCGTCCGGCACGGGCTCGACGGCGAGCACAACGACCCGGGATACCGCGATGCGACCGGCCGCCCCTTAATAGCGGGGCCGCCGGCCCTTTCAAATAGTCAGATCAAGGTGATGCGATCGGCCTCTAAGCCCTTCTTGCCTTCGACCACCTCGGCCCGCACCCGCTGGCCGGGGCCGAGTGCGGTGATGCCGCTGCGGCGCAGCGCAGTGATGTGGATGAACACGTCCTTGCCGCCGCCATCCGGGGAAATGAAGCCGTAGCCCTTTTCGGGCTCGAACCATTTCACCGCGCCTTCCATGGTCTGGGAAGGCCGCGGGCCGCGGCGGTCCATGCCGCCGCCCCCGCCCTGCGGCTGCGTGGCCGTGCTGTTGTCGATGTTCAAGACGGTCGTGACCAGGGGCCCTTTCGCCCCGGCCGTGACCTCGCAGGTGACCGAGGCGCCCTCGCTGACGTCCTCATAGCCGGCGCGTCGCAGGATCGCGATCGGCAAAAACGCATCCTGCGATCCGTCGGACAGGGTGACAAAACCAAACCCCTTGCTGGCATTAAACCACTTGACTTTGGCTTCGACGCGGCGACCAGAGGGGAGATCTTCGCGAAAGAAGCCCGGGCGGCGATCGTACATGGGTCCTCTAAACGTCGAATAGAATGCGGCGAGCGCGCGGAACGTAAACCTTAGCGTAAATCCGCCGCATTGCGCTAGCACTCACATCGTGCTAGCGCCCGATTCGGCCCTTGACCGATGCCCTCCCAAGCACCCGGGCCTATTCGGCGAAGGCCACCAGCCGCTGATTCTGCTCGCCCAAGCCTTCGACCGAAAGCCGCATGCGGTCGCCCGGCTTCAAGAATTGCGGCGGCTTCATCCCGAGGCCGACGCCCGACGGGTGTCCCGGTCGCGATGACGTCGCCCGGCATCAAGGTCATGAAATGGCTCAGGTAGCTGACGATGTGGTCGATCCCGAAGATCAGGTCGGAGGTGTTGCTGCTTTGCACCCGCTTGCCGTTGACCTCGGTCCACAGCGCGAGCCTGCCCGCATCGGGCACCTCGTCGGCGGTCACCACCCACGGCCCGATCGGCCCGAAGGTGTCGGCGCTCTTGCCCTTGGTCCATTGGCCGCCGCGCTCGAGCTGGAATTCGCGCTCGGACACGTCGTTGACGACGCAATAGCCGGCGATGTGCTTCGGCGCGTCGTGGACGGCGATGTAGCGGGCCGTGGTGCCGATGACGATCCCGAGCTCGACCTCCCAATCGGTCTTCTCCGACCCCTTCGGGATCATCACGTCGTCATCGGGCCCGCAGATGCACGAGGTCGCCTTCAGGAAGAAGATCGGCTCGCTCGGGATCGCCGCTCCGGCCTCCGCGGCATGCGCGCGGTAGTTGAGGCCGATCGCCACCAGCTTCGACACCTTGCCGACGCAAGGGCCGAGACGGGGGGTGCCGGGCACCAGGGGCAGGGTCGCCGGATCGAGCCGGCGCAGCCGGTCGAGGGCGGCGGGGGCGAGCGTCTCGCCGTCGATGTCGCGAACCGCCCCCGACAGGTCGCGAATTTTGCCGTCGCGATCGAGCAGCCCGGGCTTTTCCTGGCCTGCCGGTCCATAGCGCAGAAGCTTCATCGAAAACCTCCTCCAGGGATCAGAGCGTGAAGCCGCCGTCGATCACTTGGATCGTGCCGGTCGTGAACGAGCGATTCGTCGGAGGCGAGGTAGACGGCGAGCGCCGCGACTTCCTCCGGCTGGCCGAGCCGGCCGAGCGGCTGGCGTTCGACAAAGCCGCGCCGCGCCGCCTCGCTGCCGCCGACCATATGCTCGCCGAGCGCGGCGATCCGATCGCCGAGCGACGGGGTCTCGATCGTCCCGGGGCAGATCGCATTGCAGCGGATGCCGGAGACGATGAAATCGGCGGCGATCGACTTGGTCAATCCGATCACCGCGGCCTTGGTCGCGGCGTAGACGCAGCGGTTCGGCACGCCTTTGACCGAGGACACGGTCGACGACATGTTGATGATCGAGGCGCCGGTGCCGCGCTCCACCATTTTCGGCAGAAACGCCCGGATCATCAGATACATCGAGCGGATATTGAGGACGAAAGAGGTGTCCCACTCGACCGGGCTCACCTCGAGGATCGTGCCGTGATGAACAAAGCCGGCGCAATTGAACAGCACGTCGACGACGCCGAGCTCGTCGGCCAAGGCGGCGATCTCGGTTTCGTCGGTGACGTCGAGGCGGCGGGTCGCGATCAGCGCCTCGGCGAGCGGCGCGAGCTTGTCCTCGGCGATGTCGGTCGCGAGCACGCTCGCTCCCTCGGCGGCAAAGGCCAGCGCCGCCGCCCGGCCGATCCCTTGCCCCGCCGCCGTCACCAGAGCGCGCTTGCCTGCGAGCCGTCCTGCCACTTCGCACGAGCCTCCTGATGTCCGTGCAGCAAAATTGCCATGCCGCCCGCTCGGCTGTACAGCGCCCTTCGACCCGCCGGAACAGAATTCACGAAATCCCGCCGCGCGGCGCATGTGTCTTGTAAATCTCGGCGAGGCGGTCAGGGGAGACGCCGAGCCAGTACAGAAAATGCAATTTGACCCAGCCATAGACGATCTCGGCCGGGTGGCGGCCTTCGAACCGGCGCGACGACGTGATCAGCGCCGGCTCCGCGATACAGCACGTCCTGCCGAACCGCTGCAGGCGGCGGACGAAATCCCAATCTTCCATCACGGCGATCGGACGGAAGCCGCCGAGAGCCTCATAGACGCGCCGCCGCACAAAAATCCCGGAATCCCCGTAATAGAAGCCCAGCCATCGGATCTGCGCATAAAAACCCGTGAGCCATCGGCTGAACCCAGAATCCCCGTCGAACACCAGGCGGAAATTGCCGCCGATCAGGCCGGGATCGGCCGACAGGGTCTCCTCGATGCGCTGCAGGCCTCCTGCCGGAAAGATGCTGTCGGCGTGTAGAAACAGCAGGATCTCGCCGCGCGACTGCGCGGCGCCGGCGCATAATGGGCTGCCGCGGCCGCGCGAAGCTTGCAGGACGCTGAGCCCGTGGGAAAGCGCGATTTCGATTGTGCCGTCGCCACTCCCGCCATCGACGACGACGATCTCGCTGTCCGTCGGTTCATCCTGCAACGCAGCGAGCAGCCCCGGCAGGTTGCCGGCCTCGTTCAAGGTCGGAATGACGACCGAGATCACCCCGCGGCGAGGCGCTTCTGCGCCTCTAGATCATCTTCGATAAAAGCCTTCACGGCTTCGTCGATGCCGCGGTCCGGCACGAAGCCCAGCGCTTCGGCGCGCGGAGCCAGCAGCGCCTGCGGCCAGCTCGAGATGATCTCCTGGATCTGCGCGTCCGCCTCCCAGCGGATGCGATCATACGCCGACTCGCCGCCGGCGCGGCGCACCGCTGCCGCCATTTCGCCGACGGAGACCGAGAACCCCGGCAGCTGCAATGACCGGCCCGCCCCGAACCTGTCGGCCGGCAAATCAGAAGCGCGCAGCAGACCGGCTACGACGCTGCGCGGCGAGGCGAGCGCCATGATCGTGTCGGGCGACACCGGGCAGACCGCCTCGACGCCCGAGAGCGGCTCGCGGATCATCGAGGACGCAAAGCCCGACGCGGCACGGTTGGGCCGCCCCGGGCGCACGACGACGGTCGGCAGCCGCACGGCCCGGCCGTCGACAAAGCCTTTGCGGCTGTAATCGTTGACCAGCAATTCGCCGATCGCCTTTTGCGTCCCGTACGAGCTCTGAGGAGTCAAGGCGGTGGCCTCGCCGACCGCTGGCGGCAACGCTCCGCCATAGACCGCGAGCGAGCTCGCGAACACGACGCGCGGGCAGGTCCCCAGCGCCCGGCAGGCGTCCAGCACCGCGCGGATGCCGTCGACATTGACGCGGTAGCCCAGATCGGTGTCGCTCTCTGCCTGCCCGCTGACCACTGCCGCGAGGTGGAATACGGTCGCGGTGCCCGAAGTAATCGCGCGCCGCACCGCCTCGCGATCGGCGATATCGCCGGTGGCGAGGGTTACTCTTTTGTCTTCCGGCAACGACAGCACCGGCGGCGCATTGTCAAACAGCACCAGCTCCTCGACATCGGTGCGCCCGAGCAGGCCCAGCGCCACGCGCCGGCCGAGAAACCCGCAACCGCCGGTAATTACGACACGCATCGCTTCATTTTTCCTATTACCTCGAACGCCGGAACCCGTGGTGCTACACCAAGGCTGCATCCGCATCCTGCGTGCTTCGAGACGCGCCCTTCGGACGCTCCTCAGCATGAGGGATGTCATTGATAGCATTAAGAAAAACTTCATCCTGAGGAGCGCCAAAGGCGCGTCTCGAAGGACGCACGGCGCCGATCCAGCCTCAACCCTCGATGCCGTAGCGCTTGGCCCAGCCGAGCCCGGCGCGCGTCTCGCCCTTCGGCCGGTATTCGCAGCCGATCCAGCCCGAATAGCCGACCTCGTCGAACAGGTCGAACAGGAACGGGTAGTTGATCTCGCCGACATCCGGCTCGTTGCGGCCGGGGTTGCCGGCGATCTGCACGTGCGGGTAATGGCCGGCCAGGCTGCGGATATGGTGAGCGAGATCGCCCTCCATGATCTGCACATGGTAGAGGTCGAGCTGGAGCTCGAGGTTGGGATGCCCGACCCGCTCGATCAACGACATCGCCTGCGTCGTGGTGTTGAGGAAATAGCCCGGGATGTCGCGGTTGTTGATCGGCTCGATGATGACCGTGATCCCTTCGCGGGCGAGCCGCTCGGCGGCATACTGCAAATTCGCGATATAGACGCGCTCGGCTGCGGAACGGTCGCCTGCGGCCGGCAACACGCCGGCCATGGCATGAAGCAGCCGGCAATTCGTCGCCTTGGCGTAGACGAGCGCCTTTTCGACCCCGTCGCGGAATTCCTGCTCGCGGCCCGCAAGGGCGCCCACGCCGCGCTCGCCGGCCGCCCAATTGCCGGGCGGCATGTTGAACAACGCCTGCACGAGGCCGTGGCGGCTCAGGCGCTCGGCGATCACCTCGGGCGGGTGCTCATAGGGCGAGAGGTACTCGACCGCCTTGAAGCCGCATTCAGCGGCGGCGGCGAAGCGGTCGAGAAACTCGACCTCCTGAAAGATGAAGCTGAGATTGGCAGCGAATTTCGGCACGGCGGGTCCTCGTTTGCGGGCATGACGGCGCGGGGCTAGTGTAACACAGGACCCTGCGGGAGGCCGCCATGAGCGTGCTGTTGGGAGCGATCGCCGACGATTTCACCGGCGCCACCGATCTGTGCAACACGCTGGTGCGGCGCGGCATGCGGACGGTGCAGCTGATCGACGTCCCGGCGACGACGGCCGAGATCGGCGACGCCGAGGCGGTCGTCGTCGCGCTGAAGAGCCGGACAATTCCGGCGGCGGAGGCGATCGACAAGAGCCTCGCCGCGCTCGCCTGGCTGCGGAAGGCCGGAGCGCGCCAGATATTGTTCAAATATTGCTCGACCTTCGACTCGACCGACGCCGGCAATATCGGGCCGGTCGCCGAGGCGCTGATGGAGGCGCTCGACACCGGCTTCACATTGTTCTGCCCGGCCTTCCCCGAAAACGGGCGAACCATCTACCGCGGCTATCTCTTTGTCGGCGACGTATTGCTGTCGGAATCGGGGATGCGCGACCATCCGCTGACGCCGATGCGCGATCCGAGCCTGGTGCGCGTGCTGCAGCGCCAGACCCGCGGCCGCGTCGGGCTGGTGCCGGCAGCAACCGTCGCGCAAGGCGCCGAGGCGGTCCGCCATGCCTTCGACGAGCTGCGCCGGCAGGGGTTCCGCCACACGATCGTCGATGCGGTCGAGGACCGTCATCTCGAAGCGATCGGCGCGGCGGCCGCCAATTTCGCGCTGATCACCGGAGGCTCCGGGATCGCGCTCGGGCTGCCGGAAAATTTCCGCCGTCAGGGCCTCCTCGGCACCGGCGCCGGCGCCGATGCCCTGCCGGCGATCGGCGGCGCGGCGGCGGTGCTCTCCGGATCCTGCTCGCCCGCGACGATCGCGCAGGTGGCCTATATGCGCGAGCGCGCTCCGGTATTCAAACTCGATCCGCTCGCGATCGCCGAAGGCCGCCCGGTCGCCGACGAGGCCCTCGGCTGGGCAAAGCCGCTGCTCGGCGAGGAGCCCATAGCGATATCGGCGACCGCCCCGCCCGACGAAGTCGCCGATATCCAGCGCCGGCTCGGCCGCGAGCGCGCCGGCGCGCTCGTCGAGGAGACGCTTGCAGAGATTGCCCGCGGGCTCGCGGCCAACGGCGTGCGCCGCTTCGTCATCGCCGGCGGCGAGACCGCCGGGGCGATCGTCCAGGCGCTCGGGGTGACCGGATTGCGCATCGGCCGGCAGATCGATCCCGGCGTGCCGTGGACCGTAAGTCTCCCCGGGAGCCGCGGCGAGCCGGCGCTGGCCTTGGCCCTCAAATCCGGCAATTTCGGCGCGCCCGATTTCTTTCTGCGCGCCTTTACGGTGCTGTCCGAGGGAGAAGAGAAATGAACGAGGCGCAACAGCGCGAGGCGATCTGCTCGATCGGCGCGTCGATCTTTGCCCGCGGGCTGACCGCCGGTTCCTCGGGCAACATCAGCGTCAAAACTGGCGAAGGCTGGCTGATGACCCCGACCAACGCCTCGCTCGGCCGTCTCGATCCGGCGCGGCTCTCGAAGCTCGACCAAGCCGGGCGTCTCGTCTCAGGTGATCCGCCGACCAAGGAGAGCTTTCTGCATCGCGTCATGTACGAGGAGCGGCATGACACCGGTGCCGTCGTGCACCTGCATTCGACACATTCGGTCGCGGTCTCCTGCCTCGCCGAGATCGACCCCGCGGACGTGTTGCCGCCGATCACCGCCTATTACGTGATGCGGGTCGGAAGGCTGCCGCTCGTCCCTTATTTCCGTCCGGGCGACCTGGCGCTCGCCGAGGCCGTGCGCGGCTTTGCCGGCGAGCACCACGCGGTATTGCTCGCCAATCACGGCCCGGTCGTCGCCGGCTCGAACCTCGACGCCGCGGTCAACGCGATCGAGGAGCTCGAGGAGACCGCCAAGCTCTATCTGCTGTTGCGCGGCGCCAAGACCCGGTATCTCACCCCAGCCCAGGTAAAGGAGCTGATGCAATGAAGCACCTGACACGCGGGCTCACCGCTGCCGTCCTGGCGGCGCTGCTGTCGTGGGGGACGCCGGCCGCGCGCGCCGCGGAGCCGATTAAAATCGGCTTCAGCATGGAATTGACCGGCCCGTTTGCCGTCGTCGGCAAGACCGGGCTGCTCGCTTTCAAGATCTGGGAAGAGGAGGTCAATGCCGAGGGCGGCCTGCTCGGCCGGCCGGTCAAGCTGGTCTATTACGACGACCAGAGCAACCCGTCGCTGGTGCCCGGGATCTACACCAAGCTGATCGACATCGACAAGGTCGACCTGTTGATTTCGAGCTACGGCACCAATCTCGTCGTGCCGGCAATACCGGTCGCGATCTCGCGCAACCGGCTGTTCTTCGGCCTGTTCGCGCTGGCGGCCAACGACAAGTTCCATTATCCGAAATACTTCTCGATGCTGCCCTTCGGCCCCGAACCGGTGAAGACCTTCGCTCAGGGCTGGTTCGAGCTGGCGGCGGCGCAGAACCCGAAGCCGAAGACGGTCGCGATCGTCGCCACCGATGCCGAGTTCCAGCACAAGGCGGCAGAAAGCGCCCGCGAGCACGCCAAGGCCAAAGGGATAAGCATCGTCTACGATCGGGCCTATCCGCCGACCACGGTCGACTTCAGCGCCGATCGTTCGCGCCGTGCAGGCGACGCAACCCGAGCTTGTCTATATCGCTTCATACCCGTCCGACACGGTCGGCTTTCTGCGGTCGGTCGGGGAGATTGGCCTGAACACAAAGATGCTCGGCGGCGGCCTTGCCGGACTGCAGGCGGCAGCGATCAAGATGCAGCTCGGCGAGATGGCCAACGGCGTCGTCAATGTCGATCTGTGGGAGCCGGTCCCGACAATGCAATTTCCCGGCGTCATGGATTTCATCAAGAAATACCAGGCGAAGGCGCCGGCCGAAGGGGTCGACCTGCTCGGCTATTTCCTGCCGCCCTTCGCCTACAGCGAATTGCAGATCCTGGGCGAGGCCATCGCGGCGACCAACAGCCTCGACGAGGACAAGCTCGCCCAATACATGCACAGCCACAGCTTCCACACGATCATGGGCGACATCGCCTTCGGGCCCGACGGCGAGTGGACCGAGGCGCGGCCGATCTGGGCGCAGTACCACGACATCAAGGGGCACGATGTCGAGCAGTTCCGCGAGCCGAAGACCGTCACGATCCTAGCGCCGCCGCAATACAAGACCGGCGAGCTGATCTACCCCTATGCCGAGGCCAGAAAATAGGCCGGCTCGCGGTCAAGCGTGTCGAGCCCCTCGGTGAACCAGCCGTAGACCGGCGCGAGAAGGCCGCAATAGGATTAATTCGGGGCGATCAGCACGATGCCAGGAAAATAGCTGCGATAGCGCGCGGCATCGCGAGTGATCAGTACGGCCTCGGCGATCACCGTGTGGGCGCCGATGAAGAAATCGGGCAGTACACCGGTCCTACGGCCGCCTGCGGAGCGATACCGTTGAAACGCTTTACCGGCGAGAAACAATGCGGGACGCGGCATCACGGCGGTGATGAGCCCAACGCTACGAATCATCGCATCGAGCTGCTCCATCCTCGCGTACCCGATCGATAGCTCGGCATAGACGATGTCATTTATCGCAAGCTCATCTTGGGCGGATGCGAGATCGAGCTGCTGTTGAGACCATGCGGCCCAGGCCGGGTCGTCGGTGACGAGGTCCAAAAGGACGTTCGTATCGACCAAGATCACCCGTCGTCTTCGCCTCGTGTGAGAGCCATCAGCTCGTCGGTCGTCATGCCTGATTTGGCGCTCCCGCGCAGACGAGCAAATTTGCTCTCCGCCACCCGTTGCGCCGTCTTTAAAAAAACACGCCCATCAGCCGCCAGCTCGAACGCGACCGACGACCCGGGTTTGAGGCCAAGGTGGTCGCGTAACCGCTTCGGGATTGTCACTTGACCCTTGGTGGTGATCTTTGTCATCTCCGCACTCTGTAATACCAGACAATGGTAAGGTAATACACGGCGGTGATCTGCCACACTAGCGAATTTCGACGGTGATCAGAGGCTGTCCAGCAGCGCCTTTGCTTCTTTGAGGTCGGGTGTGTCGAAACCTTCGGTGAACCAGCCGTAGACGGGTGCAAGGAGGTCGCGGGCCTCGGCGTGCCGGCCCTGGTCGCGGTGCAGCCGCGCGAGGCTCACGGCGGCGCGCAATTCCCAGAGCTTGGCCTCCTGCTCTCGGGCGATACTCAGGGCTTTGCGATACAGTTCCTCGGTGGGCTCATGCCCCTGGCCCAGCAACAGTTCGCCCTTGTGCCGGTACAGCTCCGCCTCGAACCAGCGTTCCTCTGTCCTTTCAATGAGCTGCAATGCATCGTCGACCAGAGACAAGGCTTCCTCGATTTGTCCTGCGATCTCGCATGCCCTGGCCAAGAGGTCGATATAATAGGGCATCCACAACTCGGCCCCGGTGGCGCGGGTGGCGTTTAATCCGCTCCGCAGAAAGCGATATTCCCACCGCTACATCGGCGTTTTTGACCTTGACCCAGCCTCGAGAGATCGTTCCGAGCGCTCCGTAGAAGGGGAAGCGCCGCTCGGTCGTCACCGCAACCAGCTGTTCCGCCCGCTCGTTCGAGCCGACTATGTCTCCGACGAGCGAAAGCAACCTGGCACCAAATGTTAGGCTCTGGGCGAAAGACGGCGGATGAGCCAACCTCCGAGCCTCAGCGATTGCTGCGTTGCTTTGTGCCAAGCCTTGGTTCGGATAGCCAAGACAGAAAAGGCCAATCCCCAAGAGCAACTGTGAGTTTACGTTGGGGTGGATTCCGGCCTGATGGACAAGGGAACGGTGGGAGATCGGATCATATAGCGCAAGCCCCGCTTCCAGATGCGATCTGGATGCCGCAAATTTGCCGGCATACATCAGGTTTCGGCCGGAGGACAGGTGACCCAGAACGAGCCCGGCGGAATCGTTGCGCTGACGGCTCAGACCCAGCAAATCCTCGTCCAGGCGCTGCGCCAAATTGAATTCGCCGCGGATCAGGTGATAGCAGTGACTGCCCGTGAGGGAACCTGAAGGAACTCCGAGGGGGAACCCAGCTGCTCCCACAGCACTCGTGCGCGGGCATAGGCGTCGGCCAGTTTCCGGCGCCGCAAAGCCTTTGACGGCAATCAAGACCGCGCCCAAGGCACTGTGAAATTCGAGCTCCTGTCGCTGGCGCTCGGGGTTGTCTGGCAGCAGCGCCAGCTGGTCCAGCCCCTTTTGAAATTGCGCAGCTGCTTCCGCCATCGCCGAGCGGGCGGCGGACCTTCGACCGGCCTTGCCCCAGCAGGCGACGGATTTTTCAACAAGCCCGGCCTCGGCGTAATGCTGCGCGAAGAGTTCGGGTTGGCTGTCCATCAGCTCGGGGGAGTGGGTTTCGAGCGCTGTGGCGATCCGGGCATGGAGTTGCTGCCGCGTGCGACGCAACAGAGTGCCGTAGGCGGCGTCCTGCACCAGCGCGTGCTTGAACAGGTATTCGGCCGCGGGCGGCGTTCCGCGCTGAAAGACCAGACCGGCATCGACGAGGCGCTGGAGCGCCTCCTGCAGCTTTTCTTCGGAGAGTTCGCGCGACCGAAGCTGCCAGTTCGTAGGAGAATTCGCGGCCGATCGCGGCGCCGATCTGGGCAACCCCCTTGGCCGCCGGGCCGAGCCGGTCGAGGCGCGCCATCAGCGAGGCCTGCAACGTCGCCGGCACACCGAGCCCCGTCGAGGGCACCGACGCGGCAACCTCCCGGCCGCGCTCGATGCCGGCTTCGAGCACCGCCTTGGTCATCTCCTCGACGAAGAGCGGCACGCCGTCGGTGCGCTCGACGATCTCGGCAATCACATCCTGCGGCAGCGAGGCGGCATTGCCGGCGAGCCGTTCGACCATCGCCGCGCCGTCGTTCCGCCCGAGCCGGTTCAGTGCCATCACCGTGACATACGGCTGACCCGCCCAGGGCGGCTGGAACTCGGGCCGGAAGGTGGCGATCAGCAGGACCGGCAGATGGTCGATCCGCGCAAGGATCAGGTCGAGAACCTCGCGCGAGGTCGGATCGATCCAGTGCAGATCCTCGAAGATCATCAGGACCGGTTGCGTTCGGGCCAGACCTTCGAGCTGCCGCAGCAACGCCGCGAGGGTGCGCTCCTTCTTGCGCTGCGGGCTCAGCTCGAGCGGCGCGAAACGCTCGCCGCCAGGCAACGACAACAGCTCCACCAGCAGGGAGATGTCGCCGGCCTCGGCCGCCGGCGCGAGCAGCGTCGCCAATTTGTCGAGTTTTGCCTCGGGCCCGTCGTCGCGCGCGAAACCGGCGGCGCGTTCAAGCTGGGCGATAAACGGATAGAGCGCGCTGTCCTGGTGATACGGCGAGCAGAAATAGCGCAGGCGCGTATGGGGCTCGGTTCCGATGTGCTCGGAAAGCGCCGCCGTCAGCCGCGACTTGCCGATGCCCGGCTCGCCCGAGATCAGCACCACCCGCCCTTCGCCGCTCTTCGCCTGCTGCCAGCGGCGCAGCAGCAGCTCGACTTCTTCGTCACGCCGACGAGCGGCGTCTCCCCCGAGCGCAATGCCTCGAAGCGGCTCAGCATCCCGCTCTCG